>JAUSNB010000065.1 GCA_030645615.1 Actinomycetota bacterium
CGGCCGCGGGTGCTGCTGCTGGCGGCGAACGCCGCCGGCTGGGCCTCCCTGTGCCGGCTGGTGAGTGCCGCGCACACCGGGGAGCATGCCGAGCGGGGTGCGCCATGGCTGACCTGGGCGGCCCTGCGCGAGCACAGCGACGGCGTGGTGGCGCTGCTCACCGCCGACTCCGAGGTCGGCCGGCTCATCGCCACCCAGCGGACCCACCGGGCCGAGGGGGCGGCCCGGCCCTGGCGGGCCATCTTCGGCCCACGGGTCGGAGTGGCGGTCGCGTCTCACCGGACCGACCCCGGCCGCCGGGCCGACCCCGAGTACCGCCATGCCACCGCCACGGCCGCCGCGATGCTGGGCTGGGCCCGCGAGCAGCGGCTGCCCGTGGTGCTCACCAATGCCGTGCGCTACCTGCATCCCGACGACGCGCGGGTGGCCGACGTGCTCGACTCGGCCCGCCGGCTGGTGCCGCTCGGCTCCCGGCACCTGCGGCCGGGGAACGGCGAGGCCTTCGTCAAGGACGCCGGGCAGATGGCGCAGGTGGCCGACGAGGTGGCCCGCGCGGCGGGGGAGCGCGACGGACGCCGGCTGCTCGCCGACACGATGCGCCTGGCCGAGCACTGCGTGCTCGACCCCGAGGCCGACCTCGGCATCGGCGAGGTGTTCGTGCCGGAGCTCGACGTGCTCCTGGGCGAGCCGGTCCCGCCCGGCGAGGCGAACGCGCGGGCCGACGCCCTGCTGCGGCAGCGGTGCGAGGAGGCCATCCCGCGCCGCTACGCCCGGGCCGCCGAGCGCCGCGGCGCCGCCGACCGGCTGGCCGAGGAGCTCGCCACCATCGCCTACCTCGGCTTCTCCGGCTACTTCCTCACCGTCGCCGAGGTGGTCGAGCTGATCAAGGACCGCGGGGTCCGGGTGGCCGCCCGTGGCTCCGGTGCCGGCAGCCTCGTCAACCACCTGCTCGGCATCTCCGGGGTTGACCCGATCCGGCACGACCTGCTCATGGAGCGCTTCTTGTCCCCGCTGCGCCGGGCGCTGCCCGACATCGACATCGACGTGGAATCCGCCCGCCGGCCGGAGATCTACCAGTGGATCTTCGACCGCTTCGGGCCCGAGCGCACGGCCTGCGTGTCGATGATGGAGACCTACCGCGTGCGCCACGCCGTGCGCGACGTCGGTGCCGCCCTCGGCATGCCGGCCGGCGACATCGACGCCTTCGCCAAGTCCTTCCCGCACATCCGCGCCCGCGACGCGCGCAACGCGCTCGCCGACCTGCCCGAGCTGCGCACGTCCGCGTTCGGCCGGCTCGCGGCTACCGGTGAGCTGGACTCCTTCCTCGACCTCGTCGAGCGGCTCGACGGCCTGCCGCGCCACGTCGCGCTGCACCCCTGCGGGATCGTGCTGTCCGACGCCACGTTGCTCGACCGCACCCCGGTGGAGCGCAGCGCGGCCGGGTTCGCGATGAGCCACTTCGACAAGGACGACGTCGAGGAGATGGGCCTGCTCAAGCTCGACGTGCTCGGCATCCGCATGCAGTCGTCGATGGCGCACGCGATCGACGAGATCGAGCGCACGACGGGGGAGCGCATCGAGCTCGACGACCATGGCCTCGACGACCCGCAGACCTTCGCCCTCATCGCCTCGGCCCAGACCCTCGGCTGCTTCCAGATCGAGTCCCCCGGCCAGCGCGAGCTCATCGGCAAGTTCGCGCCGGCGACCTTCGGTGACCTCATCATCGACATCTCGCTGTTCCGTCCCGGCCCGGTCAAGTCCGACATGGTCACGCCCTTCCTGCGCGCGCGGCAGGGCTGGAACGAGCCGGTCTACCTGCATGACGACCTGCGCCCGGCGCTCGAGGAGACCTGTGGCGTCGTCGTCTTCCACGAGCAGGTGCTGCGCATCGTGGCGACGATGACCGGCTGCTCCCTGGCCGAGGCCGACGAGACCCGGCGCACCCTGGGCTCCCCGGAAGGGCAGGACGACATCCGGGCGTGGTTCTACCCCGCCGCCCTGCGCAGGGGCTACGACCTGGCCACCGTCGAGCGGGTGTGGGACGTGCTGCGGGCGTTCGCGTCCTTCGGCTTCTGCAAGGCCCATGCCGCGGCGTTCGCGCTGCCCACCTACCAGTCGGCCTGGCTGAAGGCGCACCATCCGGCCGCGTTCTACGCCGGGATCCTCACCCACGACCCCGGCATGTACCCCAAGCGGCTGATCCTCGACGACGCCCGCAACCGGGGCGTCGGCGTCCTCGGCCTGGACATCAACGCCTCCGGCGGCTGCTACCGGGTGGCGCCGATGCCCGATGGGCGGGAGGGCATCCGGGTGCCGCTCACCGACGTCAAGGGCATCAGCGAGGCCGAGGTCGACTCGATCGTCGCCGGCCAGCCCTACGGTTCGCTATCCGATGCGTGGCATCGCAGCGGGATGTCGCGGCCCACCGCCGAGCGGGTCGTCGTCGCGGGCGGGTTCGACGCGATGTACTCCCTCGACATCGCCCCGCGCATGCGACATCGCGGGAGCATGACCCGGCGCGACCTGCTGCTGCAGGTAGCCGATCTTGACCGCTATGCCCGCGGCACCACGCGCGGCTCGGCCCGGGTAGGCGCGGCGCACGCGCAGCTGACCCTCGGGCTGTACGACGCGCTGTCCGACGATCCGGCTGTGCAGGTGGCGTCCGGACTGCCGGAGATGAACCCGGCCGAGCGGGTCCATGCCGAGCTCGACGTGCTGGGCCTGGACGTCAGCCACCACGTCATGGAGTTCTACGAGCCGATGCTGGCCGGCTTGGCCGCACGGGGCATGGCCGTCGTGCGGGCCCGCGACCTGCTCGCCCAGCGCTCGCGCAGCGAGGTGTTCGTCGCCGGGGTCAAGGTGGCCACCCAGACCCCGCCGGTGCGCAGCGGTCGGCGGGTCATCTTCCTCACCCTCGACGATGCGACCGGCCCGGCGGACTGCACCTTCTTCGACGATGCCCAAGGCCCCTTCGCGGGCACGGTGTTCGCCTCCTGGCTGCTGCTCGTGCGCGGCGAGGTGCGGCGCACGGGTCCTCGGGGCATCTCGCTGCGCGCCACCGGCTGCTGGGAGCTCGGCTCGGCTCGCGCGGCCTGGCTGGCCGGAGGGGTCGGCGCGGTCGAGGCGATGGTCTCCGCCCTGCCCGAGGGAGCCGACGACGCGATCCCGGCACGCCGCCGGGTGCTCGTGCATGCCAGTGGATTCCGCCAGTCCCCGTACGCCGACATCAAGCCGGCCGGCACGGATCCGGGCCGGCCCCCGTCGAAGCTGTGGCACAGCAGCCCCGGCAGCAGCGGGTGGTGACGAGGGGGATGATGCCCACATGAGCCGTAGCCAGGTGCGCCGACCGACCGGTCGCATCGGGTTCGGCACCGACGACACCGGCTGCACGATCCTGCACGTCGACATGGATGCGTTCTACGCATCGGCGTCGCTGCGCACCCGGCCCGAGCTGCAGGGGCAGCCGGTCATCGTCGGCGGCGGGGGCGGCCGGAGCGTCGTCCTCTCGGCTACCTACGAGGCCCGCGCCCTGGGCGTGCACTCGGCGATGCCGATGTCGCGGGCCCGCCGCGTCGCGCCGCAGGCCGTCATCATCGAGCCGGACCACCGCCTGTACGCGCAGGTCAGCCGCAACGTGATGGCCTTATTCGAGTCGATCACGCCGATGGTCGAGCCGCTCAGCCTCGACGAGGCCTTCCTCGACGTGTCGGGCGCCCTGCGCCGGCTCGGCAGTCCTACCGCGATCGCGGAGCTGATCCGGGCGCGGGTGCACGACGAGCAGCAGATCACCTGCTCGGTCGGCGTGGCCAGCACGAAGTTCGTCGCCAAGCTCGCCTCCACCCGGGTCAAGCCCGACGGGCTGCTCGTCGTTCCCGCCGCCAAGGTCATCGACTTCCTGCACCCCCTGCCCGTCGGGGCGCTGTGGGGCGTGGGGGAGAAGACCGAGGAGCAGCTCACCCGGCTCGGCCTGCGCACCGTCGGCGACATCGCGAACACCCCGCAGGCCACCTTGCAGCGCGCCCTCGGCCAGGCCGCCGGCACGCACCTGCACGAGCTCTCGTGGGGACGCGACCCGCGCCGGGTCAGCCCGCACGAGCCGGACAAGTCCGTCGGCAACGAGGAGACATTCGCGCACGACATCGACGATCCCGAGGTCATCCACGCCCACCTCCTGCGCCTGTCCGACCAGGTCGCCGCCCGGCTGCGGGCCGCGGGCCACGTCGGCCGCACCGTGTCGATCAAGGTGCGATTCGCGGACTTCAGCACGATCACGCGATCGCGAACCCTGCGCAGCCCGACCGATGTGGGCAAGGAGGTCTATGACACCGCCCGCGCGCTCTACGACGCGCTCGGGCTGCAACGCGTACGGATCCGCCTCGTCGGCGTCCGGATGGAGGGTCTGGCCGACGCCGTCGATGCCCCGCAGCAGCTGGTCCTGGGCGATCCCGATCATGGCCGGCGCGACGCCGAGGTGGCCATCGACGGCTTGCGGGCCAGGTACGGATCCGCCGCGGTCCGCCCGGCCCGGCTCGTCGACCCGGACCGTCGCGGTCGCAACTCGCCCTAATCCGGGGTACCGGTTTCCCTTACCCGCGATCACGCCTATCCTTGAGGCAACTCCGCCTTCGGGCGGGCCAGCCTGAGGGTGTCCGGCGAGAACGGCCATGCGGTCGGGCTCCGGTGAAAGGGGGCAACAATGCCGCTCTCCGAGCATGAGCAGCGACTGCTTGAGCAGATGGAGAAGGCCCTCTACGCCGAGGACCCCAAGTTCGCCACCAGCCTGCGATCGACCCCCGGTGCCCGCGCCGCGCGCGGTCGCGCTGCCCTCGGTGTCCTGGCCGTCCTGGCCGGCATGGGCCTGCTGCTCGCCGGCGTCGCCACCACCGTCATCGCTCTGGGCGTTCTCGGCTTCGTCGTGATGCTCGTTGGCGCTGTCGTCCTCTACTCCGCGTTCGGTACCCGGGCCCCCGACGAGGCCACCCCGGCCCCCGCTGAGGCGCCTCGCTCGCGCAAGTCCTCGGGCTTCATGGACCGCATGGAAGACCGCTGGCGCCGCCGTTCGGACGACGGCCAGCAGTAGCCGGCCACCCGGGCCTGCCAGCGCACCCGGCGACGTAGTTCTCGCACGACCGTCTTCACGTCCGCCCGCACCGCTGCTGCCCGTTCCGCCCCCGACCTCTCCATGATGGCCGTCCGGACGGTCGTGCTGTCGGCGACCGGGGCGGCGTAGCGCACCTGCTCCACCTGCACCCGCACCCGTCGCAGCGCGGCCGCCGCCGGCTCGGGCATGCCGCGGGACAGCCGCTCGGCCACCTGGCGCGGGGTGCCGTACGGCGACCAGGGCTGGCCCAGGTCGACGGCGGTCGCGCCGATCTCGTCCCACGCCCCCTCCACGACGGCCGGGTAGTCGCGGGCATGCAGGCGGCGGCGCCGCCGCACGATGCGACGGGCCATCGGCCAGCCGAGCAGCAGCAACCCGGCGAGGATCGCGACCACGAGCGTCGCCCGGTTCACCAGGCCACGCACGTCTGTCGTCTCCGGCGCTGCGATGGCGTCGAAGCCCTCGGAGTCGAACACCCCACGGCTCTCGTCGCCGCTCAGTCCGGGGCCGCCGGACGACAGAGGGGCATAGGCCGGGGTGCGGACGGTGGCGCTGCCAGCCGGTGTCGGCTCGAATCGGACCCAGCCGATGCCCTCGAACCACAGTTCCGGCCACGCGTGCGCGTCGCGTACGGTGACCGACCAGACGCCGTCGTCGACGGGTGCCCCCTGCGTGAACCCGACGACGATGCGGGACGGGATCCCCAGCTGCCGGGCCATGACGGCCATCGCCCCCGCGAACTGCTCGCAGTAGCCGACCCGGTCCTGCAGGAACTCGGCGAGGTAGTCCGAGCCCGCGCCACTGCGCACCGTGGTGCTGTACTCGAAGCCGCCCGACCGGGCGAAGAAGTCCTGCAGGGCGAGGGCGCGGTCATACGGGTTGTCGGCACCGGCAGTCACCTCAAGCGCGGTGCGCTCGACGACGGCGGGCATCCCGCCGGGCAGGGTCAGTTGCGGCCAGAGCGAACCCTGCGCGAGGGTGGCGCCCCGCAGGTCGCCCGCCGCGACGTCAGGCCGCAGGGCGGTGACGCGATAGCGCGCACCGGTGGCCGCCCGGTCACCGGAGAAGGCCACGCCCGTGCCGGAGTCCAGCCGCCAGCCGCCCTCCACCCCGGCCACGTTCTCCAGTGCTGCCATCGGGTACGGCAAGGGCAGGAAGGCGTTCTGGAGGTTGGACACCGAGATGTCGTAGGCCGAGGTGGCGGTGCCCCCCGGCGCCTGGGCGACGCCCGGCAGTTCCCACCCGGGGTCCCGGCCGCTCTCGAGCCCGGGCCGCTGTCGCCAGGTCTGCCCGTCGAATGCCTCGAGGACGCTGACCCGGAAGTAGGAAGGCTCGACCGCGTCCGTGCGGTAGGTCAGCACCTCGGTGTCGCTTGCCAGGGTGAGGTTGCGTCGCATGGAGACCAGCGGGTCGAGCAGCACGGGCCCGCCCTCTGCCGCCGAGCCTCCGCCGGCTCCGTCGCCTGACCCCGCAGGTGCGGCTGGCGGCCGGGTCGGCAGCGTGATGCCGAGCACCAAGGCAACGACTATGGCGGCCGAGCCGAGCCGGCGGGCACCGGTGGACAGGCCGCGGATGCGGGTGACACCGGCCAGTCCGGCCCAGGCGCGCACGCGCTCGCGCTGGTCGGCTGCCAGCACGAGCAGCCACGCCGTGCTCGCCGCCAGGAACGGCCACCAGGGCGCCTGGCCGAACTGCAGCACCGCGGCGCCGGCGAACAGCACGAGGATCGGCAGGCCGGCGAGCAGCGGCGAGCGGACCGACGCGAGGAAGGTGTCCAGGCACAAGGCGGCCAGCCCAGCGCCGGCGACGGCGAGCAGGACCAGGCCGGGCAGGGTCGGCACGGGCGCGGAGAAGGCCTGCGCATCGAGCAGGCCCTCGGTGATGAGCGGACGCAGGGCGTCCCAGGACTCCGTGGTGGGTACGACCTTCGCCCAGGCCAGGTCGCTGGTGTAGACCGCGGTGAGGACGGCGATCACGCCCATGGCCTCGATGATGGGGACGAACGGTACGGGCAGGGCGATGGCCCGGGCGCCCGCTCCGAGGAGGGCGACCACGGCCACGGCCGCGACGGCAGGGGCCACCCATTGCAGGTCGGCGTACAGCGGCACGAGGCTGAGCAACGCGAGGAGGGTGGCGGCCGCTGCGACGCCCGTGTCTGCGAGGCGGGCGCGCTCGCGCACCAGCAGCCAGCCGTTGCTGGGCATGTCGTCCGGTGGCGGCTGGGTCACCGGAGTGCTCCAGCCTGCTGCGGGGCGATCCGCGCCCACGCCTCGGCAACGGGCATGCCGCGGGTCCATGGCGAGACCCGCCACCCCAGGGCGCGCAGGTGATCAGTGGGCGCGGGATCCAGGGGCAGGCAGCCGGCGAAGCCACTGGTGGGGCGTACCAGAGAGCGTGCGGCGTCATCGCTCACCCGCCCGAGCACGGCGATGACCGCCGAGACGCCCTCGAGGTCGACGCTGAGGCCGGGGGACATCGCCGCCTGCGTCGTGCGCACCTCGGCGAATGCCTGCAGTGCCGGTTCCGACTCCGCGATGCCCGACGCCGGCGCGTCGACGAGAACGAGCCCGCTGGCGTCGATGACGGTGACCCGCCAGCCGAGATGCTGGTAGTGCAGGACCACGCTTGCTGCCGCCGACACCGCCCACTCGAAGGTCGATGCCGGGCCCATGCCGGAGTGGGCACTGGCCCGGTTGTCGAGGATCACGACCATCGAGCTGTGCCAGGCCTGCTCCTCGCGGCGGACCATCAGGTCGCCGAGTCGGGCGGTTGCGCGCCAGTGGATGCGGCGCATGTCGTCGCCCGGGCGGTGCTCACGCGGAAGCACGTCGTCGTCACCCCGCGCGGCAAGGGAACGGAAGAGCGTCTCGCCACGCCCCCCGGGGGCCAGGGAGCTGCCCGCCCGGCCTAGCGGCACGATCTCCGGCGTCACCAGAACCGGGTTCTTGGCGCTGAATTCGCGGGTGATCGACGCGGTCCCGAACGGATCGGTGACGGTGACAGCGAGTGGGCCTACGCGGTGCCGGCCACGGTCGCCGCCCGTGATCGCGTAGCGGACGGCGCGCTGGGCGTGCGGCGGCACCCGGTCAAGCAGCCGCCGTGGAGCGTCGCCGAGGGCCGCGGGCACGACGTCCTCCAGCAGGAGCGCTCCGCTGGCCAGCCGCGAGCCGTTCTCGACGGTGAGGACCACCTCGGCCTGGCCGCCCACCGCGAACTGGCTGGGCGTGACGACCCGACTGCAGCCGAGGACGAATCGCGACCGGCGCACGCTCGCGGCACCGATCACCGGCACCAGCGCGAGGAGGGAGCCGACGGCGAGGAGGGCGGGCTGGCCGAAGGCCCATCCCGCCACCAGGGCCACCACGGCCAGGGCGAGGAGTCCTCTGCCGCGCGAGGTGAAGCTGTTCATGGCCCGCTAGGCGACCGGGACGCGCGTGACCAAGTCAGCGATGATGCCCGGGGCATTGCGGCGGTCGAGGTGGGCCTCGGTGGACAGCAGCACCCGGTGCGACAGCACCGGCACGGCAAGGGCCTGGACATCGTCGGGCAGCACGTGGTCGCGCCCGCTCAGCAGGGCCATCGCCTTCGCGGCATGGACGAGGTGCACGCTCGCCCGTGGCGATGCCCCCAGTCGCAGCAACGGTGTGCCGCGCGTTGCGCTGACGAGGGAAACCACGTACTTCTTGATCGAGTCCGACGTGTACACCGAGCGAGTGGCGAGCCGAAGGGTGCGCAGGGTGGCCGCGTCCGTGACGGGAGTCAGCGACTCGAGCGGATCGCTGAGCTCATGCGTGCTGATCATGGCGATCTCGGCCGATGCGTCGGGGTAGCCCAGGCTGATCTGAAGCATGAACCGGTCCCGCTGGGCCTCGGGCAACGGGTAGGTCCCCTCCATCTCGACCGGGTTCTGCGTCGCGATGACCATGAACGGCTGCGGCAGGCGATGGGTCTGCCCGTCGACGCTGACCTGCTGCTCCTCCATGGCCTCCAGGAGCGCCGACTGGGTCTTGGGGGATGCCCGGTTGATCTCGTCGCCGAGCACGATATGGGCGAAGATCGCGCCGGCCCGGAACTCGAAGGTGCTCGATCGCTGGTCGAAGACGCTCACGCCCGTCACATCGCCAGGCAGCAGGTCGGGGGTGAACTGGATGCGGTTCATCGAGCAGTCCAGGCTCCGGGCGAGGGACTTTGCCAGCATGGTCTTGCCGACGCCGGGGACATCCTCGATGAGCAGGTGACCCTCGGCCAGGAGGGCCACGAGTGACAGCCTGATGGCCTCCGGCTTGCCCGAGATCACGCGCGCCATGCTGGCAGCGACTTCACCCATGACCGACCTGGCATGGTCGAGGGTCGCGACGGCAGGGTCAACCGCGGTCTCCGCGGACGGGAATCGATCTGTAGGCGGCGTCGGGGGCACGCCCCATTGTCACCCCGGGAGCGCTTCCTGTCAGCAGGCGGGGCAGGATGCGAGCATGACGAATGACGCGCAGCCGAATGTCGTTCCGGCACAGTTGGGCCGGTTCTTCGAGGACTTCGAGGTCGGCACGGTGTACCAGCACCCGTTCGGCCGGACGATCTCCGAGGCGGACTCGACCTGGTTCACGCTGCTGACGTGCAACACCAACCAGAACCACTTCAACGTCCACCTGGCCCAGTCGAACCCGATCACCGGCGGCCGGGTCATCGTCAACTCCGGGTTCACGGTGGCGCTGGTGCTGGGGCTCAGCGTGATCGACATGAGCCAGAACGCGGTGGCGAACCTGGGCTGGACGGACATCAAGCTGACCCACCCGGTCTACATCGGGGACACCATCTACGCCGAGAGCATCTGCCTGGAGACCCGGGAGAGCTCCTCGCGGCCGGAGATGGGGATCATCCGGATGAAGACCCGGGGCCTGAACCAGGACGGCGACGAGATCGTCTCGTGGTTCCGCTCGGTCATGGTCCCCAAGAGGTCAAGCGGCATCGGCCAGGACTACTTCCCCACAGCCAAGACCGGCCCCCTCCAGAGTCCGCAGGAGTAGCCGCTGCGGGGCGCCTGCCGTGCAGCATGATGGGCGCATGGACGACGTCGGCGGGGAACGGCAGGAGGTCGTCCTCGTTACGCGTGCCGTGCCGGCCCCGTCGCCCGGGCCGCTCGATGTCCTCCTGGGCGTCATGGCCAACTCGGTCGGCATGGTGACGACGAGCGCGTCGACGCTGGCGTCGGTGATCGAGCACACCGTGGGCCAGGCGGTGGAGTCCTCGGTCACGTCCGCCCTTGACCGGCTCGTGCCGGCCATCGCGGATGCGATCGTCGAGCGACTCGACCTCACTTCACTCGTGCTCGAGCAGGTCGACCTCAACCGGGTCGTCAACTCGGCCCTCGACTCCCTCGACCTGACCCAGCTCGTCATCGACCGGATCGACGTCAACGCGATCGTCGACCAGGCGGACATCGAGCGGATCATCGACCGCGCGCCGGTCATCCCGCTCGCGAACTACGTCATCGAGGAGATCGACCTGCCGCAGATCATCCGGGAGTCGACCGGCGGCGTGGCCACCGACGCTGTCAACGCCATCAGGGTCCAGGGCGTCGGGGCGGATCAACTGGTCTCCCGCCTGGCCGACCGGGTCCTGCTGCGCCGTCGGCAGCGCAAGACCGAGGCTCCCGGCGAGCCGGAGTCGCTCATGGGCCGCCTGCGCGAGGACTTCGCCAGCGACGCGCGCGAGGAAGCGGTCGGGACAGCCGGCTCCGGCGGGCAGGAGCAAGCACCGTGACGTCCTTCCGGGAATACCGCGAACGCCCTGAGGCCAACCCGATCGAGGTCATCCACGCCAACCACGTCCTGCCCGCGGGCGCCAAGGACTTCCAGGGGCAACGGGCTGGCTTCGTCAGCCGGGCAATCGCCGCCGGCATCGACGTCACCCTCATCTTCATCACGGTGCTGACGACGGCCGCCGCGCTGTGGATGCTCAGCTTCATCATCGACCCGACGACCGCGGCCATCGAGTCCGATGACCGGGTGCCCGAGCTGGTCTACTTCGTCGCGTACGGGTACTTCCTCAACTGGGCGTACTGGACGGTCTGCTGGGCGCTGTCCGGCCGGACCATCGGAAACCTGGTCATGGGAGTCCGGGTCGTGAACCGCCGGGGGGAGCGACTGGGCTGGGGCACCGCCGCGGTGCGCGCGGCGTTCTGCGCCGTCTTCCCGTTCGGCCTGCTGTGGGTGATCGTGAGCGGCGCCAACAGGTCCGTTCAGGACGTCGTCCAGCGCACGAGCGTGATCTACGACTGGGTGATCGGCTTGCCTACGCTCAAGCGCGTGCTGGGGAGGGTTCCGTATGTCCAGGAAGACCCCGCCCGTTAGGCGCGCCGCGCGTCGCCTCGCCGCCGCTGCTGCCTCGTCCGCACTCCTGTCGCTCGCCGTTGCCCTGCCCGCGGCGGCGGCGGACGGCGTGGACCTTCAGGAGCGGGTCGCCACCTGGGACACCGCCGCGGCGCGGCTGGGAACGGCCGGGTCCCTGTGGGAACCGGTGCACGACCTCGGCCTCGACCACGCCCGGAGGGTCTCGGTCATCGGCGACCGCCTGGCCGTTGCCAGCGGACGCGTCACGGCGGGTGACACCTACGCGGGAACGCGGTATGGGCGCGGTGCCCGGGCGTTCTGGATATCCGAGAAGTGGGCCGCCACGGGGTGGGCCGCCGAGCCCGCCTTCACGACCAGCACGGCGAAGGTCGGCACGAGCACGGTCATGCTCGGCCTGCCCGGAACCCGGGTCCGTGTCGCCGTCACCATCTACGCCAACTGCTTCCCGCAGCCCGCGGACGCCCCGCCGCTGGACGTGCCCAAGGGCTTCCGGTGCGCGCGGGCGGACGTCGAGCGGACCGGCGGTTACCTGACCATGACCGCGCGGCCGTCGTCGACGAGGGCCGCGCCCGGCGAGACCTCGATCGTCATCAGGTCGACCGGGTTGTCCTACCGCGAACTGCTGGCGGTTGCTGCGGGGCTGGAGCAGGTGGCCGGGGCGCCGGCCGAGGGTGCCGGATCGGCGCAGATGATCGGCATGTGCGGCCAGATGACCAACGCCCGGATGGATTTCGCACGTGCCGCGGCCTTCGCCGCATCGAATGGGTACTCGGCCCGGATCGGCAGCATCGACGGGGTGCCGCAGGCCGTGACCGAGGACTATCGCCCCGATCGGTTCACCCTCGCGTTGGCGCGCGGCATCGTCGCGTCGTGCACCTACGGATAGGCCACGAGCATCTAGGACACGACGTCCTTGCGGTCGAAGAGGTAGGTGGCGAACGCGACGCAGAGCGCGCACGCCACGATCGAGTACGCGGCGCCGCGGGCCATGTCGGTCCAGCCGACCGTTGGGGCGAGCAGGTCCAGCCAGGCCGACGCGAAGTGGGTCGGCAGCCACTCGCGCAGGCTGCCGAGAGCCTCGATCGCGTTGAGGATGTTGCTGATGATCACGAGCACGACGGCCGCGCCGACGGCTCCGAGCGGCGCGTCGGTCAGCACGGACATCAGGAATGCGACGCCTGCAGCGAACAGCAGCGACACGAAGATGTACAGGCCAATGGCGGAGATCCGGGCGAGGGCCTCGCCGGCCGTGAAGGTGGTGCCGAGCGGGGACTGCAATGGCCCGTTCCCGAAGGCGATGAGGCCGATCGCGAAGGACGCGATGGGCAGGACCGCGATCGCGCCGAGGGCCAACGACAGCCCCACGACGAGCTTCTGCTTGAGCAGTCGCCGGCGGGGGATGGGCGCGGCAAGGAGGTATCGCAGGCTTGACCACGATGCTTCGCTCGCGACGGTATCGCCGCAGAAGAGGGCGACGATGACCAGCAGCAGGAAACCCGACGCGAAGAAGAACATCGTGACGGTGAAGTTCGCTGCTCCGGCAGTGGCCAGGCCGACGAGGTCGGCGCTCCCGCTGCCCAGCCGACGACCTGGGCCGGGGCTGGACCCGAACTTCACGGCAAGCGACACCATCACCGGCAGCGCCACGACCAGCAGGTAGGCAACCAGGGTGCGCCGCCGCCTCAGCTGGCGGATGAATTCCACGCGCAGGGGCATGGTGGCCCCCGGCCGGTACCCCGTCTCGCGGATCGTCATGGCAGCCCCACGGTCAGGTCATCGCCGACGATCTCGAGGAACACGTCCTCGAGCCGCCGGCCGGCCGTGCCGGACAGCAAGTCCGCCACCCGGCCCGCGCCCACCAGCCGTCCCCGGTGCATCACGACCACGTCCGTGCAGGTCTGCTCGACCTCGCCGAGCAGGTGCGACGAGATGATCACCGTGCGGCCGGAGTCGGCGTATCGGTGCAGCACGTCGCGCATCGCCTTGATCTGCGGCGGGTCGAGCCCGTTGGTCGGCTCGTCGAGCAGGAGCAGGTCGGGCTTGCCCAGCATCGCCTGCGCAATTCCCAGCCGCTGCCGCATGCCCTGGCTGTACGTGCGCACCTTCTTCTCCACGGCGGAGCCGAGGTCGGCGATGTCGAGCACCTCGTCGAGGAAGGGGTCGGCGTCGCCACGGCCGGCCGCCCGCCAGAAGAGGTCGAGGTTCTGCCGCCCGGTCAGGTGCGGGAGGAAGCCCGGTCCTTCGACGAGCGCCCCGATGCGGGCCAGGACGGGTGCCCCCGCGTAGACGGGCTGGCCGAAGGCTGCGACGTGGCCAGCGGTCGGCATGATCAGGCCCATCGCCATGCGCATGGTGGTGGTCTTGCCCGCCCCGTTGGGCCCGAGCAGCCCCAGCACCATGCCGGGCTGGACGGTGAAGGTCAGGTCGTCGACGGCGAGGTAGTCGTCTCCGTAGCGCTTGGTCAGGCCGGTGATGGCAAGCGGGGCGTCGCCGTCGGGCCGGACGGCGACGCGATCATGGCGCGGACGGAGCCGGATCACCACGGCGACTATCAGCGCCACGATCACAGCGGCGCCCACGATCCACCAGATGGGCGCGACGCCAGTGGAGACAGGCTCGGTGTCGACGAGCGGCACCGTCACCCCGGGGGCAGCGAGGCCGATGTCATACAGCGTCGGCTGCTGCGGCAGGCGGTAGGCGAAGTCCGTTGTCGAGACGACCAGCCGCAGGCTGTCGCCCACGCCCGCGGTCGTGACGATGGCGGGAAGCGTCACGGACACCTGGCGCGGCTCGCCGTCCAGGCCGCGCAGCGAGATCGGCGCGACCAGCCCCGCCGGCAGGGTCGCCCGTCCACTGGGAGAGACGATGCGCAACGAGGCGAACAGCGCCGTCTCCTCCGGCTGCGCGCCGTCGACCGACGCAACCGTGAGGGTCACCGAGCTCGATCCGATGATCGTCATGGGCTCGGTGAGGGGCGCGCTCTGGAAGATCGCCGACTGGCCAGGCACCGGGAACTCGACGAGGCCGCCGGTCGACCCGAGTCCGGGCACGCTGGTCACCTGGCTCGGCAGCCCGCCGGCCGGTGCCAGCACGCGCTGCACGCCACCGGCAAGCGGGATCTCCATCACGCGCTGACCATCCACACCCGGATAGCCATCCGCCTGCAGCACGACCGGAGCCGTGCCGGAGTTCTGCACCGACATGGTGCCGGTCGTGTCCGTGACCTCGAACGCCGTGGACATGTCAGCGGTCCCGGCCAGGTGCGTGTCGAACCACCCGGTGACCAGGTCATCGAGGCGCTCGGACTCGTCGATGCCCCCGTCGTGCCCGCCGCCGTGCCACACGACCTTGACGGGGGCCTGCGGGTGGGCGGCCATGATCTGCTCCGCGGTGGCGTTGGCCTGGCCGATCGGGAAGAGCGAGTCGGACTGGCCGGCCGAGATCAGGGTGGGCACCGCAATCCGGCTGGAAATGCTGCTTGGTGACGACGCGGCCATGAGTTCACGGGACGCGGCGCTGATGGTGCCGAATGCGGCTGCATCCGTGTAGGCGGTGCACCACTGCGCGCTGAACCGGCCGCACGCGGTGACGGTGCCGTCGCGGTTCACCACCCCCACGCCGAAGAAGTTACCGGTCCACAGGGCCTTGAAGACCCCGGCGGCAGCCGGGGCATCAGGCGCGGACTGCCCGAACAGCGACGACTCGAGGTCGTTCCAGGTGATGTCGGCGGCGATGGCGTCGACTCGCGGGTCGTAGCCGGCCGCCATGAGGGCCAGGGCGCCGCCGTATGAGCCTCCGGCAAAGCCCACCCGCGGGTCCCCCGGGCCGTCGAGGGTGACGTCGTCGCGCGTGGCCAGGTAGTCCACGATCGCGCTCGCATCAGCGATCTCGAAGTCCGGGGCATTCATGGAGATCTGGCCCGTCGACATGCCGAAACCACGCGCGGAGTACGCAACCACGACGTATCCGCTCTCGCTGAGACGGGTCGCCCGGTCATCCAGGTCGGCCTTGCTTCCGCCGAATCCGTGCGCCAGAACGACGGCCGGTGCCGGCACCATGTCCGGCACGTAGATCGTCGCGTCCAGGGTGACGGGGGCCGCGTCGGTTGCCGACGCGGGACCGCCGTCGACCTGGACCTGCTCGGACGCCGGCGCCGACGAGCACGCGGACAGTGCCAGCAGGGGGAGGGCGAGCAGCACCGCACCAGGCGCGGCCCGCCACCTCCTCATGCTGGCACTGTACGTGCCCTTGCGGTCATGCGCCTGTGGGCGTCAACTCGTCAGTCGGCGGGGCCGTCTCGTCCGTTGCCTCATCGGGAGTCCGCTTGCTGCGGCGGGCGATCACGATCAGGACCGGAACCAGGATCAGCACGAGCACGAGGAGGAACGGCAGGAAGAAGCCGGCCCCGGTGACCGCGACAGCGATGGCGGAGGTGAAGGCCGACCAGCCGCTGCGCAGTCCGGACACGAACCCAGGTGCGTCGACGCTGGCGATCGCCGTCTGCGGCGAGATCGAGATGGTCACGGTCGACAGGGCCACCTGCTCGCCCAGCCAGGTGCGCTGCGCCGTGAGCGAGTCGAGCTCGGCCTGGCGCTGGGACAACTGCGTCTCGATGGCCAGCAGGTCGTCGATGCGCGTGGCCTCGGCGAGCAGTTGCGTCATCCGCTCGATGCTTGTCTGGAGCGCGCCGATGCGGGCGTCCAGGTCGACGACCTGCGCCGTGACGTCCGATGCGGACACGCTCACGGAGTCGACCGTGCCCAGCCCGGCAACGTCGTCGAGGAATGCGTCGAGATCGGCCGCAGGCACCTGCACGGTGAGATTTGCGTAGGGGGACTCGCTCGTCGTCTGGGAGTCCTCGTTCGCGATGAGCCCATTTCGGGCCCTGACCAGGTCCCGCACGCGTGCGGCGGAGGCGCCGACGTCCTCGACGCGCATCGAGACATACGCGGTCTTCACGATGGCGCGGTCCTGTGCCTGGGACGTCGTCGGAGCGGCAGGCGCGCCTCCTGTCATGGCGTCCTCGGCCATGGCGCCGTCGACGGCCACATCGGACATGGGCTGCTCGACATACGCATCCGAAGCCGTTGTCGCCGAGCACGCAGTGAGCAAGGCAGCCGCCGCGAGGGCGACTGCGAATGGGATGACCTTGGTGCGCATGGCTCCTCCTGGTGGCGTTGCTTCACTGCCCTTGACGCGGCGCGAAGACGCAGCGTTCCCCGCTCGGGCAACGATTCGGTGACGAGGGGTCAGGTGGTCGTCACCAGGTGGAGGGACTGGGTGGCGCGCGTGCACGCGACGTAGATGTCCGAACCCCTGCTTGCCTGGGCGCTGATGTCCCCTGGATCGACGACGATCACCTGGTCGAACTCCAGGCCCTTGGCCTCGCGCGCGGTGAGCACCGCGATGGGCGCGTCGAGGGCGTCCTCGCCGATCCCGAAATCGGGGCTGGCCTTGGACAGCAGCGACATGAGCTCGTCGGCACGTGCGTCGGGAACGATGACGCCGATCCGGCCGGCCGCCAAGGCGGCCCTGGCCAGGACCAGGGCCGGGAGGTCGTCGGCCGCGCAGGACACGCTCTGGGTCTCCTCCCCGTCGCGGATGGGGTGCAGGTCCGGAGCGTGACCACCCGCCGCGAGGAGCAGGTCGGTCGCGGTGCCTGCGATCTGGCGCGTGATGCGGTAGGTGATCGTCAGGGTGTGGAGGTCGACTGAGTCCCCGGCCCAGCCGAGTGCCTCCGACCAGTCCCGCGCGCCGGCCGGATGCGTGGTCTGCTGCAAGTCGCCGACGACCGTCATCGATCGCCGTACGCAGCGTCGGGACAGGGCATGCCAGGCCATCCGCGATAGTTCCTGCGCCTCGTCGACGACCACATGCCCGTAGATCCAGGTGCGGTCGTCCAGCGCCCGTTCGGCCACGCTCGACCTGGGCCGGGCGCGGGCATGCGGGTCCTCCGCCACGAGCTCGGCATAGTCGGAGTACTCGGCGGATCGGGAGCCACGCGACACCGGCTCGAACTCCCCGAGCTGCTCGGCCGCTTCGTCAAGAAGAGGGACGTCATCCACCGTCCACGGCGAATCGACGGGCCGTAGCAGCGCCTCCTGCTGGGCTCGCGTCAGCACCCCGTCGGCGGCCGTGGCGAGGACCTGCGGGTCCGACAGCAGCCGGGTCACGAGGCGTTCGGGCGTCGTCGGCAACCACATGAGGTTGAGGGTGCGTCGCACGTTGGCATCGTCGACCAGGTCCATCAGCAACTCGGCCCGCACATCGGGGTCGTTGGGGTCCTCCCCGCGCCGCACGGCCCGGTCGCGGCTGAGGTGGTCCAACGCACGGCGCAGGAAGGGATCGCGATTGGCGTGGAAGCTGCCATGCCGCGGTCCGGCTCGGCGGGCGTCGGCCAGCTGCTCGGCGGTCAGGCGGGCGGGCGAGCCGTCCTCCATGGTGATGAGGACGGCGTGCTGCGGGACCCGAATCCGCTGGCGGACGGCGTTCGCGATCACCGTGATCATGGCGAGGTTGCCCTTGATCGCCGCGGCTTCCGGGGAGTCGGGAAGGCTCGTGGACACCGCCGGGTAGAGCTGCCCCGGAGTGAGCAGCACGACATCGGTCTCTCCGAGGCTGGGAAGCACCTGGTCTATGTAGCGCAGGAAGGCTGCGGAAGGCCCGACCACAAGCACCCCGTCGCGGGCCAGTCGGTCGCGGTGCGTGTACAGCAGCCACGCGGCACGATGCAGCGCGACCACGGTCTTCCCGGTCCCGGGGCCGCCCTGCACGACGGTGACCTGGCCCAGCGGGCTGCGCACGATCCGGTCCTGGTCTGCCGCGATCGTCGCGATGATGTCGCCCATGCGACCCTCGCGAGGCGTGGCCACGGCTCGGGCCGCCGCGTCGGAGGCGATGGCCGTGGGGTTGTCGAGCTCCTCGTCCTCCACGTGGGTGACGGTCGTGTCCTTGGTGATGATCCGTCGCCGGCGCAGGATGCCCATCGGCTCGACGGTGGTGGCCTGGTAGAAGCCAGCCGAGTGGGGCGCCCGCCAGTCCAGCAGGACCGGGTCGCCGACCTCGTCGCGAAGCCCGATGCGCCCGATGTGGTGGGTCCGGCCGTCCTGCAGGTCTATGCGTCCGAAGGCGAGGCGGGTCCGGGCCGCCCGCGCCGCGATGAGCTGCTGGGCGAGGTTGTCGTACAGCGCCTGCTTCTCCAGCAGGTCCTGCCCGGTGCCGGTGCCCTGCGCCTGCGCGAGCTCGCGCAGGCGTCCCTCGACGTGCGCCGTGGTGGAGGCCAGCAGGGCATAGCAGCGGTCGACGTGCCGCTGCTCGCCGGCGATGACGTCCACGTACCCTCCCCGGTCGCCTGAATTGGGCACTCGATCCTGCCACGCGCGGCTCGTGGGCGCGTCGTGGGGATGGCGTCAGGGGCCAGTGGGACCCTCGGTGCATGACAACGTCCAGCCCGGCTGTCGTGATCGCCGCACTCCTCATCGGCATCGTGATCGGCTCCCTCGTCGCCATGCTGCTCGCCAGTCGGATCGTCGCCCGGGAGCGGATCCGGGCCGGGGCGCTCGAAGGGCTCAATGAGGCCTTGCGGCGCGACAACGACGCGATCCGCCAGCAGGGCGGCGACGCCAGGAGCCTGGACGACCTGTTGCGGCCCGTGCGCGACGGGCTCGACAGCCTGCGCAGGGCGACCGATGCCGCGCGGCTGGAGCGGACGCAGGCCGACGCGATCCTGGCCACGCAGATCTCGGCCGTCCAGGAGCGCTACCAGTCGCTCGAGGCCGCGACCACCCAGCTTGCATCGGCGCTGGCCCGCGGCCAGACGCGCGGTCAGTGGGGCGAGATGCAGCTGGAGGGCCTGCTGGCCCACGCCGGCATGCTCGAAGGGGTTCACTTCCGCCGGCAGGACACCAGGGGAGGCCGGCCCGACGCGGCAGGCGAGCGAGTGGTGCGACCCGACGTGGTCATCGTGCTGCCCGGGGGTGGCGAGGTCCTCGTCGATGCGAAGTTCCCCTTCGATGCGTACTGGGCAGCGGCCGGCGCGGATGATCCGGTCCAGCGCGACGCGCTCCTGGCCAAGCACGCGGCCGACGTCCTGGCGCGGGCCCGCGAGCTCTCGGCCAAGGGTTACTCCGACGGGCACGCAAGCCCGGACTTCGTGGTGATGTTCCTGCCTTTGGAGTCCCTGCTGTCGGCTGCCCTGGAGTCCGATGGGCTCTTGCTCGAGCGCACCTTCGAGCGTCGCGTGGTGCTTGCCACCCCAACGACCATGCTCGCCCTGCTGCGGACAATCGGCTTCGGGTACCAGCGCCAGCTCATGGCCGACAACGCGGAGGAGATCAAGCGGGCCGCCGCGGAGATGCTCGCCCGGCTGTCCACCCTGGTCGAGCACCTGGCCACCGTGCGCAAGGGGCTCGACCAGGCGGTTCGCGGCTACAACGGCTTCGTCGGCAGCTTCGATTCGCAGGCCATGCGGCAGGCCCGGAGGCTCAGCGAGCTCGGGGTCACGTCCCCTCGATCACTGGAGGCCCCGGAGTCGCTCGACGCACCGCTGCGCACGTCTGATCCGGCTGCCCTCCGCTGATCCCGATCGCCCGGTCGGAGCGCCAGGCCATGACGGACAGCCTCGACAGTCCGGACATGGCGGACAGCACCGAGCCGACGGAGCCCACCGACAGGATCGAGGCGGCCGAGCCGACGGACCCGATGCTCAAGACCGACCCAATCGAGCCGATGCTGAGCAGGGAGTTCGTCGAGCCGATGCTGAGCATCGAGTTGCGGGACCGGTAGCTCCAACGCGAGGTGCCAGGCATGGAACCATGCTGCCACGGCTGCGGAGGCTGTGAGAGCCTGAGCGCACCAAGACCAAGGAGCCCGTATGTCGTGGAAGTCAGCCACCCGCCGAGCCGCCGTCATTCTCATGCTCGCCGGTGCGCTCGGCGTGGGCGCACTCGCCTCGTCGACCCCAGCCGTTGCCGGTGACGTCGGAGGCTCCTCGCGTGTCGTCGGCTGGACCTCGTGCGACGACGGGCCCGACCTGGTCCTCACGTACATGCCCACGACGCACCTTCTGTCCTGCGCGGATGCGAACTCAGGGCTGACCCGGCTGCGCTGGGCTTCCTGGACCGATGAGCGCGCCGTCGGCACGGGCGTGTACCGATGGAACGACTGCGACCCGGACTGCGCAGGCGGGACGGAGTACACCGCCAAGGCGACGGTCGTCCTCGACCGTCCGCGGACGCAGGCCGGCGATCGAGTGTTCACCCGTGCCACGGTGACCTACACCGACGAGTCCGGGGTTCAGCAGGTCGAGCGAGTGACGTCCATCCGCTGGACGGGCTGACATCCCGGACGGGCCGACAGGCTGCCGATGAGCACCCCGCCCCGGGTCGACCTGCCCGACGGCGTGACGGTCGAGCGCTGGTCCATCCGCGGCAGCGAGCGGGCGGTCATGCGCACCGACATTGGCGCGGCGGAGGCCTGGGCCGTCCTCGTCCCGGGGTTCACCGGGAGCAAGGAGGACTTCATCGCCGTCCTGCCCTTGCTCGCGGAGGCAGGAGTGGGAGCCCTGGCCTACGACCACCTCGGCCAGCACGAGTCGCACCCATCGCACGTCGAGGAGGACTATGACCTCGCCTTGCTGGCTGCCGACCTCGGTGAGGTCATCGCCCAGGCGTCGGCCCGGTTCGACCGCACGGACGGGCCGCACCTCGTCGGCCATTCGTTCGGCGGCCTCGTCGCCCAACGGACGCTCGTCGACGGCCATGTCCGGCCGGCGTCCTTCGTTGCTCTGTGCACGGGACCGGGAGCGCTGCCGCCGGCGCGATGGCAGGCCCTCCCCGACCTCGTCGATGCGCTGCCGCACACGGACCTCGGCGCCATCTGGGCCGTCATGCGGGCGGCCGACCGGGCAGCAGGGGCGACCCGCCCGCCCGACCACATCGAGGAGTTCCTCGAGCGGCGGTGGCTGGCAACCAGCCCGGTCCACCTGCGCCAACTGGGCCGCGCACTCATGGAGCAGCCGTCGATGACGCTCGCCCTGCAGGCGGTGGTCGACGACGGCGTCCCGGTCACGGTGATGTGGGGCGAGCGCGACGACGCCTGGCCCATTGAGGACCAAGTTCGGATGGCCGACGAGTTGGGCGTGCCGGCGGTGCAGATCCCGGG
Source organism: Actinomycetota bacterium (assembly GCA_030645615.1). Lineage (GTDB taxonomy): Bacteria > Actinomycetota > Actinomycetes > S36-B12 > S36-B12 > UBA10649. The sequence continues at coordinate 21,613 of JAUSNB010000065.1, forward strand.
CGCGGGGCACTCGCCCAACGCCGACAGCCCGCACGCGCTGGTCGAGTACCTACTGGCTGCCTGGGGACGCTGATGTTGCAGCGGTCATCGGCTTCACCGTGGCCGGCCGCTCCTTGTCCAGCAGGACCACCCACGTCTGTCCCGGCTTGAAGGGCAGCACCGACCCGTCCGGCAGCGTGAACACCGTCCCATCCTGGGCACGCGGTCGGCTCCACGTGACGTTCCACGCCTGGCCATCGCGCAGGACGATCGCCTTGCCCGTGCCGATGGTGTCGGCGTGCGGGGTGTTGCCCCCGCCTCTGTCGAAGTAGGGCGACGGCCGCTGCTTGACGTACTGGATCACGACGGTGTCGGCGTCCTGGCCGCGGCCGTTCTCCTCGGCCTCCGCCGGCCGGTCGTTGAGCTCCACCGCGTACGTGCCGGTGTCGGGGTCGTAGCGGAAGGCAGCCGTCGAGTAGTCCCACGCCATTCGTGCTCGAGTCGCCAGCAGCCCACCGTCGGGGACGGCCTCGTCGAACCGGAACCCGATGTCATGGGCCAGGGATGCCTGGGGGGCACGGTCGAGGGCGACCTTGCCGTCGAGGAAGTAGTTGTATGGCGCACGCCGGCTGTAGTCCCGGGTGTACCCCTCGGCGCTGCGGCGCGGGGAGACGTCGTGGAAGTCGGCGGCGTCCAGGACTGGGTAGAGCCTGCCCTGCGCGCCGGAGTAGGCGAAGGCGGGGCGGTCGTACTGGGAGATGAGGTCGACGTCCGTGATCCTGGCGGACCTGACCGGCCCGATCCGGGTGGGGACGTGGCTGGAGAACACCGCCGCGATGCGCGTGATGCCGTATTCCACCTCTTCGAGATAGACGACATCCGCCTTGGCCAGGCCAGCGTGCGGCTGGGCGTTGCCGGTGTTGTCGAGCTTGACGACGAGGACCGGTCGGGCCGCTGCCGCCGCCAGCCCGGTCAGGGGGTTCGTCGGTGGCGGGGGAGTCGGGGTGGGCGTGGGAGTCGGGGTCGGGGTCGGGCTTGGGGTCGTGGGGGAGGGTGCCGCGACCGATCCGGACGCCGCTGGCGTCGGCGCCGTCGCAACCGGACCGCTGCTGCAGGCGACGCAGAGCCCGAGGCCCCCGGCGCCGGCGGCAAGCAGGAGGGCGCGGATCACCCGGTCAGGCTAGGTCGGCCGCGCAGGCGGACCGCGCAGGACGCGCACCGGCGGGGTGTCGCGTGCGCCACGGGTGGAGGACGGCCCGGAATCGCCATGAGCGTGGTGGTTGACGATGGAGGGAAGTGGAGTAAGGTGGGGCCGCTTGGAGTTGCCATCGTGACTGGCGTGATCAGAGAGGCAGGTGGGGAATGTTCCTCGGTACCCACTTCCCACGCCTCGACGACAAGGGGCGCCTCGTTCTCCCGGCCAAGTTCCGCGAGGCCCTGGCCGGCGGACTCGTCCTCGCCAAGGGGCAGGACCGGTCGATCACGGTGTTCCCCACGGCGGAATTCACTGCGTACGCCGGCTACCTCGATGGGCTGTCCCGCACGAACGCCAAGGCGCAGGCCTTCCAGCGGGTGCTGTTCTCGGCGGCCTCGGACGAGATCCCCGACCGCCAGGGTCGGATCACCGTGCCCACGGCGCTGCGCGAGTACGCCGGGCTTGACCGCGACGTCGTCGTCGTCGGCAAGAACAAGACGGCCGAGATCTGGGACGTGCAGGCATGGCAGCAGTACCTCGCTGCCCAGGAAGACGCCTACTCCGGACTGGATGAGGAGGTGTTCCCCGGCTTCTAGAGCCTCAGCCGCGCGGTGAGGTCTCCTCCCGCTCCCCGCTCTCGTACCTGACGCGACTTCCCCCGCGCCAGGACCCGCTGGAAACAGCGGGCGGGGACCTGGCCTCGCGGCCGAGCACGCAATCGCCCGAAGACGACCACGCCAGATGCCCCACCGCGACCTTCCTTGAAGGGGGACAGATGAACGCCATGATCAATGCCACGGCCGCCGGCCGCGGCATGCACGGCTCGCTGCTGCAGCACCCGGCGTGGCACGCCGTGCGCTCGGCATCGGTGCTCGTCGTCGCCCTCGGGATGACCACCGGGGTCCTGGTCGCCCTGTCCTCCTTCGTGGACAGCGGGGCGTAGGCACCACCATGTCGACCAGCCCACGCCATCTCCCGGTCCTCCGTGACCGGGTGATCGCGCTTCTCGCGCCGGCCCTCGAGGTCCCCGGTGCGGTGCTGGTCGATGCCACGCTCGGCCTCGGCGGCCACGCCGAGTGCGCACTGGAGACCTTCCCGAGCCTGAGCCTGGTCGGGCTGGATCGCGACCACGAGGCACTACGTCTGTCCGCTGAGCGACTGGCCCCCTTCGGCGAGCGGGTCACGCTGGTGCACGCGGTCTACGACGAGCTCCCGGACGTGCTCGCCCGGCTCGGGCTGCGCCGTGTCCAGGGGGTCCTGTTCGACCTCGGCGTGTCGTCCATGCAGCTAGACGAGCGCGATCGTGGCTTCGCCTATGCGCAGGACGCACCCCTGGACATGCGGATGGACGCGACCACGGGGCCGACCGCGGCCGATGTTCTCAACACCTACTCGGCGGCCGAGCTCGCCCGGGTCCTGCGAATGTACGGCGAGGAGAAGTTCGCCGGCCGAATCTCCTCGAGAGTGGTCTCCGAGCGCCAGGCGGCACCGTTCACTTCGTCGGCGCGGCTCGTCGACCTCATCCGGGAGTCCATTCCCGCCGCCGCTCGGCGCACGGGCGGCAACCCGGCCAAGCGCACCTTCCAGGCCCTGCGGATCGAGGTCAACGGGGAGCTGGATGCCTTGCGACGGGCCATCCCTGCCGCCCTCGACTGCCTGGCCGTCGGCGGACGGATCGTGGTCATGTCCTACCAGTCGCTGGAGGACCGGATCGTCAAGCATGCCCTCCACGCGGGAGCCCATCCCGATGTCCCCGTGGGGCTTCCGGTGATCCCGCCGGCCCTGCAGCCGTGGCTGCGGCTGCTCACCCGAGGGGCCGAGCTGGCACCCGAGGACGAGGTCGCCGCCAATCCGCGGGCAGCGTCCGTCCGGGTGCGCGCGGCCGAGCGACTGGCGGTGGCCGCATGAGCGCCGCCGCTCGCAAGCATTCTCCCGTCGAGCCTCCCGTCGACGCAGCCGCGGATGCCACCCGTGCCCCTACAGAGGGCCCGGGCATCGACGCTGTCAGCAACGAGTACGCCACGCGCGGCGCCTGGGGGCACCGGACGTCCCGCCCGCATCTGCGCATCGCATCGCCGCTTCGCGCCGAGCGGGCCAGCCGCGGGGTCTTCGCCCTGGTCGTCACCGGGCTGCTTGTCGCCGGGATGGTCGTCATCCTCGTGATCAATACCTCGCTCGCCCAGGGTGCCTTCACGATCAGCGAGCTGCAGTCGCAGCAGGCGGCGCTGTCGCAGGAGGAGCAGGCATTGTCCGAGGCAGTCGCCGCGGCCGGTGCGCCCCAACTGCTCGAGCAGCGGGCCAGGGAGCTGGGCATGGTGCCCAGCCAGACCCCGGTGTTCCTCAGCCTTCCGCGGGGCAAGGTCGTCGGCAAGCCCAAGGCCGCCCCGGGCGGGACGTCCGCCATCCCCATCCTCGACACGCCCGCAGACGCCACCGTCACCGAGGCTGTCGACAACGCCTCGGTCGGGACGGACCTCCCGGTGGCGCCCGGTTCGGATTACGACCCTGCTGCGGTTGATGCCGCAGCCGCCCAGGCGGCCGCCGCCAATGCGGCTCCGCCCACGCGGGCCGGCGCGGCCGACCCGGCGATGACCGCCATAGTCGAGTCGGCCAGGGGCATCGTGCAGGCATCAGCCTCCTCGGAGAGCTCCCTTTGGAGCGACTCGACCGTGATCGACGTGACCTCGCAGGTCTCGAGCGGGGACGCCGGGCTCCTAGCGGTGCCGGTGCGCTGATGCCACCGACGCCGGGCTCGGCTACGGGGGAGGCGGCGTGACGAGGACCGCCCCGCCCCGCCTTGACCCACGTCGCCCGCCACACCGGCCGGCTGCTGCGCCCTCGCGCGGTGATCGTCCGCCACCGCGCCGATCGTCGTTCCGGCTGGGCGACGTGGCTCGGCGCGGGTCGGCCCTGCTCGTCGCCACGGCGGTGGTGCTTGCCGTGTTCGGCCTGCGCCTGGTCCAGCTGCAGGCCGTCCAAGGGGAGGCCCTCGCGAGCGCTGCCCTCGACCAGCGACTGCGCACGGTCGAGCTCCCCGCGGGTCGCGGTGCCATTCTGGATGTCAACGGCGAGCCCCTGGCCGTCACCGTCGAGGCCCGCAATCTCACGGCTGACCAGACCCTGGTGACCGACCCGGCCATGGTCGCTGCCGCCCTGGGTCCGATCCTGGGCGCCGACATCGACGTGCTGGCAACGCGGCTGACCGGTGAACGCCGCTTCGTCTACCTCGCCAAGGGACTCACGCCTGAGACGTGGGACCGCATCTCGGCGCTGCGTCTCCCGGGCATCTTCAGCGAGCCTGCCGCGCGAAGGATCTATCCGGCTGGTGATCTCGCCGCCAACCTCGTCGGCTTCGTGGGTGCCGAGGGCGAGGGCCTCGGCGGCATCGAGTACGCCTACCAGGACCTGCTGGCCGGGACCCCGGGGCAGCAGACCATCGAGCGCGGACCCGGCGGTCGCGTCATCCCGACCGGCGCGAACACCGTCACGGACGCCCAGCACGGTGCCACCATCATGCTGACCATCGACCGGGACATCCAGTACATGGCGCAGCAGGCCATTGCCGACAAGGTTGCCGAGTCGCGGGCCGACAGCGGGACGCTGATCGTCATGGATGCGCGGACCGGACGGATCCTTGCGATGGCCACGGCTCCGACGTTCGATCCCAACAGAGCAGCTTCGTACCGGGAAGCCAACCGGGGCAATCGCGCCCTCAGCGATGTCTTCGAACCCGGTTCGACGTCGAAGCTCATGACCCTCGCCGCGGTCGTCAACGAGGGCAAGGCCAACCCGTACTCGGCGTTCGCCGTGCCCAATGGGCTCACCCGCGGCGACAAGGAGTTCCACGACAGCGTCCCGCACGGCACGTTGAAGCTGACCCTGGCCGGGATCATGGCCAAGTCGAGCAACCTCGGGACGATCCTCGCTTCGGAGCGCATCGGCGGGAAGAAGCTCTACAAGTACCTCAAGAAGTTCGGCATCGGCGAACCCACCGGCCTCGACTTCCCTGGCGAGTCGACCGGATACGTGCCGCCGCACTCCGAGTGGTCGCCGACGTCCTTCCCGACCATCGCGTTCGGCCAGGGCCTGAGCGTCAACGCCGTGCAGAGCGCGTCCGTCTTCGCGACCATCGCCAATGACGGGGTCAGGGTCGAGCCGACCATCATCGACTCCGTCATCCTTCCCGACGGCTCGGTGCAGGAACTGGCCGCGCCGAAGACCACGAGGGTGGTCACGGCGGAGACGGCAAGGCAGGTGCGCGCGATGCTGGAGACCGTCGTCGGGGAGGGTGGCACGGCACCCATGGCGGCCATCCCCGGGTACCGCGTCGGCGGCAAGACAGGCACGGCGCAGGCGTATAGCGAGGCCTGCGGCTGCTATGACGACGGCGTCGTCGCGTCGTTCATCGGCATGGCGCCAGCGGACGCACCTGAACTGGTCGTGGCCGTCTCCATCTTCAACCCGCGGGAGGGCCGTTACGGTGGCGAGCTCGGTGCCCCGGTCTTCCGGAGCGTGATGACCTACGCCCTGCAGGCACGCCAGGTCCCCCCGACCGGCAACGTGGGGCCCACGCTGCCACTCACCTACGGGTGACGTCGATGGCGTCGTTGCCGCGTCCGCGGACCCCGCCCGTCCGGCTCGCCGACATCGTCGCTCGCCTGGGCCTGCTCGGCGACGGAGTGGATGTCCAGGTAACCGGGATCACCCTGGACTCGCGCAGCGTCCTGCCCGGCGACGTGTATGCGGCACTTCCGGGCAGGTCCGCCCACGGGGCGTCCTTCGCCGCTGCCGCGGTGGCCGCTGGCGCCGTCGCCGTCATCACGGACGTCGACGGGTCAGCCGCCTGCGCTGGGATCGGGGTGCCGGTCCTGGTGGTCGCGGACCCTCGGGGACTGCTCGGCCCTGTGGCCTCCCGGGTGTACGGCGATCCGGCCAAGCGCCTGCACTCCTACGGCATCACCGGGACGAACGGCAAGACCACGGTGGCATCGATGGTGACGTCCGGGCTGCGGGCCGCCGGCCGGGTGTCCGGGCTCATCGGCACCGTGGGGGTGAGGATCGGCGACACCGACTACGCCGGCACGCGCACGACTCCCGAGGCCACTGACCTGCACGCGATCCTCGCAGCCATGGTGGACGAGGGCGTGTCGTCGGTCGTGATGGAGGTCAGCAGCATCGCCATCGCGGAGCATCGCGTCGATGGCCTGGTGTTCGACATCGCCGCGTTCACCAACCTGACCCAGGACCATCTGGACTACCACCGCACCATGGCTGACTACTTCGAGGCGAAGGCCTCGCTGTTCCGCGCCGACCGCACGCGACTGGGCATCATCGGAATCGACGACGAGTGGGGCCGCGCCCTCGCCGATCGGTGCCCCGTCCCGTTCGAGACATGGTCCCTTTCGTCTCCGGTGGCGGACTGGACCGTGCAGCGCTCGGCCACCGGCTGGCTGGTCACGGAGCCTGGCGGGCTGCGCACGCCGATAGAGATGCCGTTGCCGGGCGCGTTCAACGTTGCCAACGCCCTCTGCGCGTTCGCCGTCCTGCGTCGCGCCGGGGTGGATCCGTTGGTCGCCAGCGAGGGCATCGCCGCCGTGGCCGTGCCTGGTCGCATGCAGGTGGTCGGCTCGGTCGGCGGAGTGACGGGCATCGTCGACTACGCGCACTCGCCTGACGCGATCGAGCGAGTCCTCCTGGCTGCACGCGACCTCTCGTTGGGGAGGGTCATCGCCGTGCTTGGCGCCGGAGGTGACCGCGACCGGGGCAAGCGACCGCTGATGGGCTCGGTGGCCGCCGGACTCGCCGATGTGATCGTGATCACCGACGACAATCCGCGGTCGGAGGAGCCCGGGGAGATCCGTGCGGCGATCATGGCGGGCATCGACACGACTGACGGGCGTCGGCGCGCCGAGGTGCACGACGAAGGGGATCGCGGTCGAGCGATTAGCGTTGCCGTCGGGATGGCCGAGCCGGGCGACCTCGTGGTGGTCCTCGGCAAGGGGCATGAGCAGGGGCAGGAGGTCGCAGGGGTGGTCACGCCTTTCGACGACGCCTCGGTGCTGGTGTCGGCCCTGCGCAGGCGGGAACAAGCGTGATCCCTCTGGAAGCCGCCCGTATCGCGGAGGTGGTCGACGGCCGGCTTGCCGGCGCCGCCGCCGGAACGGTCGTGTCCGGCGTCTGCTTCGACTCTCGAGCAGTGATCCCCGGTTCCCTGTTCGTCGCCATCGAGGGGGCCCGATCGAACGGACACGACTACGTGGCCCCGGCGCTTGCTGCAGGAGCCACGCTGGCCCTTGTGTCGCGCCCCCTCGAAGACGCGTCGGGGGCCCCCTTGCCCTGCCTGGTCGTCGCCGACCCCGTGGTCGCACTCGGCACCCTGGCCGGCTGGGTCAGGCGGGAGTTGCTGTCCTGCACCGTTGTGGCCATCACCGGGTCGAGTGGCAAGACGTCGACCAAGGACCTTCTCGGCACGGTGCTCGACCAGTCCGGGCCGACGGTGCGAGCCCACGCGTCGTTCAACACCGAGGTCGGCCTGCCGGTCACGATCCTGTCGGCGGACGAGACGACCAGGTACCTCGTCCTGGAAATGGGGATGCGGGGTCCCGGGCACCTTGCCTACCTGTGCGGCGTGGCCCGGCCCGACGCCGGCGTCGTGATCAATGTCGGCTCGGCACATCTAGGCGTGGTCGGCTCCCGCGAGGCGATCGCGCGCGCGAAGGCAGAGCTGGTCGAGTCACTTCCCGCGGAGGGGCTGGCTGTCCTCAATGCCGACGATGCGACCGTGGCAGCGATGGCAGCCCGGACCGAAGCGCGCGTCGTGACGTTCGGGGAGTCGGAGCATGCCGACGTCCGCGCGGTCGATGTGCAGCTCGACGACCTTGCCCGCCCATCGTTCACCCTCCTGCACCACTCCGACGGACTGTCTGGCCCCGTCGTGAGCGCGCCGGTGTCCTTGCGGTTGAGCGGCGAGCACTTCGTCTCGAACGCGCTGGCTGCCGCGGCCACCGGTCTGGCGCTCGGCATGCCCATCGAGCTGGTGGCGAAGGGCCTGGAGCAGGCTGCGCCGGCCAGCAAGTGGCGCATGGAGGTCAGTCACGCACCGGGCGGCTTCACGGTCGTCAACGATGCGTTCAACGCCAATCCCGAATCCATGCGCGCGGCCCTGAAGACACTCGCCGCGATGGGACGGGGTCGGCGCACCTGGGCAGTCCTGGGGGAGATGCGCGAGCTCGGTGACGATGCCGTGTCCGAGCACGACGCGATCGGGCGGCTGGCCGTGCGGCTGGACATCTCACGCCTGGTCTGCGTCGGCGAAGGAACCCGGGTCATGCACCTGGGGGCAAGCAACGAAGGCTCGTGGGGCGACGAGTCCGTCCACGTGGCCAATGCCGACGCGGCCGTGGCCCTGCTGCGGGCCGAGGTGGCTCCGGGCGATGTCGTCCTGGTCAAGGCCTCACGAAGCATCGGGCTCGAGCGCGTGGCCGAGGCCCTCCTCGCGGATAGTGCGCCATGAGGCTCGTCGTCATCGCGGGGACGATCGCCACGATCGTGTCGCTCATCGGAACGCCCATCCTCATCCGGATCCTGGCGCGGCATGGCTATGCCCAGGCAATCCGGGTGTCGTCGGAGGGGGAGCAGTACCCCGATCACGAGAGCAAGCGGGGCACGCCGTCGATGGGCGGCGTCGCGATCATCGTCGCGGTGCTGGCCGGCTACCTGATCACCCACCTGCTGACGTGGCGACCGGTGACACCTTCTGGCCTGCTCGTCCTCTTCCTCATGGTGGGGCTCGGCCTGGTGGGAATGGCCGACGACTACCTCAAGATCTTCAAGCAGCGGAGCACCGGCCTGCGAGCGCGCACGAAGCTGATCGGCCAGGCTGTCGTCGCATTCGCGTTCGCCTGGCTGTCGGTGCAGTTCCCGAATGCGGACGGGCTCACCCCGGCATCGATGGCAGTCTCCTTCCTTCGCGACACCTCCATCGTGCTGCCGATGGGGCTGTTCCTCCTGTGGGTCTGGTTCCTGATCACGGCCACGACGAATGGCGTCAACCTGACCGACGGTCTCGACGGGCTGGCGACCGGCGCCGCGGTGCTGTCGTTCCTGGCCTACGTGCTGATCAGCATCTGGCAATACGGGCAGAACTGCGCCTTCGAGCAGACCTCGTTCTGCTACGAGACGGCCTACCCGCTGGACCTCGCACTCATCTCCGCCTGCGCTGCCGGTGCGACGTTCGGCTTCCTGTGGTGGAACACGGCGCCGGCGCGGATCTTCATGGGCGACACCGGGTCCCTTGCCTTGGGCGGCACCATCGCGGGGCTGGCAATCCTCACCCGCACGGAGTTGCTGCTGCCCTTGACGGCCGGACTCTTCCTCATCACGACGCTGTCGGTCATCGCCCAGGTGGGCTCGTTCAAGCTCACCGGCCGGCGCATCTTCCGCATGGCGCCCCTGCATCATCACTTCGAGATGCTCGGCTGGCCAGAGATCCAGATCGTCGTGCGGTTCTGGATCATCCAGGGACTGTGCATCGGCGCGGGGCTGGCGCTGTTCTATGCCGAGTGGGTGCGCGCGTGACCGCGGCAGTGGACCGGCTCGAGCGCGGTTCGGACTGGTCCGCCCGGCATGTGACCGTTGCCGGCATCGGTATTGCCGGGTATGCCGCAGCCGACGCCCTCATGCAACTGGGCGCGCAGGTGACGATCGTCGATTCGGCTGACGGAGAGCGACAGCGCGAGCGGGCGGGCGTGCTCGAGGCCCTGGGAGCGCGCGTGCACCTCGGCCACGACGGTTCCGTGCCCATCGGCACGGATCTCGTCGTCGTGTCGCCGGGCCTGCGGCCATCGGATGGCCTGATCGTCGATGCCCTGCGGGCGGGAACGCCCGTGTGGGGGGAACTCGAACTCGCCTGGCGGCTGCGCCACGCCGACGAGCCGGCCGCCTGGCTGTGCATCACCGGCACCAACGGCAAGACGACCACCACGCTGATGCTCGAGTCGATCCTCCGTGCTGCGGGGTACCGGACAACAGCGGCCGGGAACATCGGGACATCACTCATCGACGTGGTGATGCACGACGCGCTGGACGTCATCGCCGTCGAGGTGGGCGCACCGCAACTGCCCTTCGTCCACACCGTGAGCCCGACGGCATCGGTGTGCCTCAACATCGCCGACGATCACATCGATCACTTCGGGTCACTGGACGCCTATGTCGCCGCCAAGGCCCGGGTCTACGAGCGGGCGCAGGATGCTGCCGTATACAACGTCCAGGACGACACGACCCTGCAGATGGTGGAGGCGGCGGACGTCGTCGAGGGATGTCGTGCGATCGGCTTCACGCTCGGGGTGCCGGCGCGCTCGATGCTCGGGGTGGTGGATGGGATCCTCGTCGACCGGGCCTTCATCGACGACCGCGACTCCCATGCCCAGGAACTCGCGGTTGTTGCCGATGTCCAGCCGGCTGCGCCGCATAACGTCGCCAACGCGCTCGCTGCCGCAGCGCTCGCGCGTGCTTTCGGGGTGCCCCCGTCGGCCGTGCGGGACGGCTTGCGGACGTTCGTCCCGGCAGACCATCGCATCGCGCTCGTCGGTACCGCCGAGGGCGTGTCCTACGTGGACGATTCGAAGGCGACCAACGCGCACGCGGCCCAGACCTCCCTCATGGCCTACCCGTCCATCGTGTGGATCGCCGGCGGAATGGCCAAGGGACAGGACTTCGGCGACCTCGTGCGCGTGGCGCGTGAGCGTCTCCGCGGAGTGGTGCTCATCGGCGTGGACCGAGCAGCGATCGCCGACGCCCTGGCCCGACACGCACCGGATGTGCCGGTGATCGACCTGGCCAGCCCGGACACTGGTGCCATGGTCGACGCCGTGCGCCAGGCCGCCGCCTTGGCGCACGCGGGCGACACCGTCCTTCTCGCGCCAGGGTGCGCGTCATGGGACATGTTTGACGACTACACCGACCGTGGACGTCGGTTCGCCGATGCGGTTCGCCAGCTGCCCGCCTTCCGCGCTGCGGGTGGACGGCCATGAGCCAGACGTCGGAACGCGTGCCCGCGGCGGTGTCGGGCGATGGGCTGCAGCATCGTCTCGCCCTGCTCCTGCGCCACCCGCTCAGCACCTACTACCTGCTGCTCGGCACCACGCTGCTCCTGCTCGTGCTCGGCCTGATCATGGTGATGTCGGCATCGAGCATCGAGAGCTTCCGCGTGTTCGGCTCCGCCTACACCCTTGCGCAGCGGCAGGCGATGTTCGCGATCATCGGGGTGGTCGCCATGCTGTTCGCCGCGAGGACCTCAGTGCAGTTCTGGCGCGGCTTCGCCTGGGTCCTGTTGCTCGGAGCCTTCGCCCTCCTCGTCGCCGTCCTCGTCGTCGGTGTCGAAGTGGCCGGCCAGCGGAACTGGATAGAGATCATCGGGCCGTTCCGGCTGCAGCCCTCTGAGTTTGCCAAGCTCGCCCTCGTGGTCTGGGGAGCCGCCCTCCTCACCCGCAAGGGACGCCCGCTGGACACGTGGTCGCGGCTGCTCTTGCCGCTGCTGCCGGTGGCCGCGCTGATGATGGTCCTCGTCCTGATGGAGGGCGACTTCGGCAACACCCTGATGCTGGCCGCGATCACCATGGGGATCCTCTTCGCGGCCGGCGCACCGCTCCGCCTGTTCGTCTTGCTCGGTGGGGCGCTCGTCACGGGAGTGGCCCTGCTGACGGTGGCCGCGCCCTATCGCATGGAGCGCTTCACGTCGTGGCTCAACCCGGCCGAGGACCGCCTCGGAGTGGGCTGGCAGGTGAGCCAGGGCCAGTACGCGCTGGGCACGGGTGGATTCTGGGGCGTCGGCCTCGGGGCAAGCCGGGAGAAGTGGGGATCACTCCCGGAAGCACACACCGACTTCATCTTCCCGGTCATCGGCGAGGAACTCGGGCTCGTCGGGACCCTTACCGTCCTCGCCCTCTTCGGCATCCTCGCCTTCGCCGTCTTCCGCCTGTCCCGCACGACCCACGACCCGTTCGTGCGCCTGGCAGCGGCAGGGGTCGGGTCGTGGATCGTAGTGCAGGCCGTCATCAACATCGGCGCGGTGCTCGGCGTCCTGCCGATCACCGGAGTTCCGCTCCCGCTGGTCAGCTACGGCGGGTCATCGCTCATCCCCACTTTGGTGGCGCTGGGCATGCTGATGGCCTTCGCCAAGAACGAGCCCGGCGCCCGCCGGGCTTTGCGGCGCAAGAGCACGGCGCAGGCGTTGCGGAAGCGCTGACGGATGCACGTCATCCTCGCCGCCGGCGGCACGGGTGGCCACATCGAGCCGGCCCTGAATGTGGCGGACGCCATCCGTCGCATCGACCCTGCCGTCGGCGTCACCGTGATCGGCAGCGACCGCGGACTTGAGCAGGTGCTCGTCCCGGCTCGTGGCTACGAGTTGATCGCGCTGCCCAGCATCCCGCTTCCGCGTCGCCCCAGCGGCGACCTCGTCCGGCTGGGCCCACGCTTACGACGAGCGGTCCGCGAGGCGGCCGACGCGATGCAGCAGCGGCACGCCTCGGCCGTGCTGGGCTTCGGGGGATACGCGGCCGTGCCCGCGTATCTTGCGGCTCGACGGCTCCAGGTACCGCTGGTGATCCACGAGGCCAACGCCCGGCCCGGCATCGCCAACCGCATGGGGGCACGTTTCGCCCGGGCGGCCTACGAGGCCTACCCGGGGACGATCCGCGGCGCCCGGCCGATGGCGTCACCGCTCCGCCGGGACATCGCGATCCTGGACCGGGCGGCGACCCGGGCGGAGGCTCGCGCGCACTTCGGCCTGAACGCTGATGGACCGGTCCTCCTGGTCTTCGGCGGGTCGCAGGGCGCCAGGCGGCTCAACGACACCGTGGCCCAGTCCGTTCCCCGGCTCTGGGCGGACGGCATCGCGGTCCTGCACGCCTACGGCGCGAGGAACGACCCGCCCGAGGCCAGGCCCGGATACGTGGGCCTGCCCTTCATCGACCGGATGGACCTGGCGTACGCCGCGGCCGACCTCGTGGTCGCGCGGGCGGGGGCGATGACGTGCGCTGAACTGGCCGCGGTGGGACTGCCCGCCGTGTACGTCCCGCTCCCGATCGGCAACGGGGAGCAGAGCCTCAACGCCCGTCCCGTCGTCGACGCGGGCGGCGGCCTGCTGATTGATGACTCGGCGCTCACTGCGGAGTGGCTCACCCGAACGGCGGCCGACCTGCTGCACGATGGCAGCAGGCTGGCGGCGATGTCGGCAGCCGCGTACCGGCATGGCGTCCGGGACGCCGCCGAGCAGTTGGCCCGCATAACCCTGCGGGCGGGAGGGATGCCGTGACCGGCGTGCTCGAGGGACTTGGTCGGGTCCACATCGTGGGCATCGGCGGGGCCGGCATGTCCGGCATCGCCCGGATCATGGTCGCCCAGGGGCTGTGCGTGTCCGGCAGCGACGCGAAGGACTCCCGCCGGCTGCAGGCGCTCCGGGCCATCGGCGTCGACGCGCGCGTCGGCCACGACGCCGCCATGGTGAGCGGGGCCGACGCGGTGGTCGTGTCCACGGCGATCCCGGCATCCAACCCGGAACGTGCGGCTGCCGGCGAGCGCGGCATCCCGGTCCTGAGCAGGGCGGCGGCGCTCGCCGCGGTCATGGTCGGCCGGCGCGGGGTAGCCGTCTCGGGAACCCACGGCAAGACGACGACCACCTCGATGCTCACGGTCGCACTGCAGCACTGCGGGCTGGACCCATCGTTCGCCATCGGCAGCGAACTCAACGAGTCCGGGTCCAACGCCCATCTGGGGTCGGGTGACGTGTTCGTGGTCGAGGCCGACGAGAGCGACGGTGCCTTCCTGCACCTGGCCCCGGTGGCGGCGATCGTCACGAATGTCGAGGCCGACCACCTCGACCACTGGGGGACGTTCGAGGCCATCGAGCAAGGGTTCCTCGAGTTCGCGACGGGAGTGCGCGACCGGGATGGCTTCGTCGTGGTGTGCATCGACGACCTCGGCGGGGCCCGCCTCGCGCAGAGGGCGCGCGAGGCCGGCGTCGACGTTCGCACCTACGGCGAGTCGCACGAGGCCGACTACCGCCTCGCAGACGCGCGCCTCGAAGGCCTGGGCTGGACCTTCGACACGGTGCACAACGGCGTTCGGCTCGGGGAGATCTCGCTGGCCGTGCCGGGCAAGCACAATGCCTTGAATGCGCTTGCCGCGTTCGTCGCTGGGCTCGGCCTGGATTGCCCATCCGCTGACCTGCGCGAGGGGCTGGAGTCGTTCAGTGGCACCCGGCGTCGCTTCGACTTCAAGGGGCAGGTCGCGGGCGTCCGGGTCTTCGACGACTATGCGCACCACCCGACGGAGATCGACGCCACCCTGCGCGCCGCTCGTGACGTCGTGGGCAGCGGCCGGCTCGTCGTGGCGTTCCAGGCGCACCACTACTACCGGACGGCGATGTTCACCAAGGAGTTCGGGGCGGCCCTCGGCCTGGCTGACGAAGTCGTCGTGCTCGAGGTATTCGCCCCGGGCGAGGAGCCGATCCCGGGCGCCAGCGGCCAGACGATGGCAGCCAACGTTCCGCTCCCCCCCGAGCGGGTGGTGTTCGAGCCGTCATGGTCTGCCGTCGCCGCGCAGCTCGTTGATCGGTCCGCGCCGGGCGACATCATCATGACTCTCGGAGCCGGCGACATCGCGATGATCGGCACCGAGGTGCTTGACCTGCTTCGCGCGAGGGACGCGTGATGTCGGCCCCGACCATCGACCAGCCTGTCGCGACCGTCGACTTCCGCGATCGCTCCGGCCGGCGGCGTCGGCTGGTTCGGGCACTCGTCATCGTGCTGATCGCGAGCCTGTCCGCCGCTGCGGTGTGGGTGGTCGGCTTCTCGACGGTACTGGCCGCCAAGGAGGTTCGTGTCATCGGCGTCGAGGGGGTGGCGGCTGACCAGGTGAGATCCGTCGCGGCCATCCCGGTGGGCGCGCCGCTGGCCCGGATCGACACCGGGCGCGCGCAGGCGGCAGTCCTGGCGCTGCCGTGGGTCGCGACGGCAGAAGTACGTCGGGGCTGGCCGGGCGAGGTCGTGATCGCCGTCGAGGCCCGCGTGGCCATTGCCGCGCTCGAGGGCTCGGCCGACGCGGTCGACGCGACCGGCACGGCCTTCACCCCGCTGGGGCGGGTGGATCCGGCATTGCCTCGGGTGCGGGCGACGGGCGTCGGCCTGGCGACCGCCATGGCCGTTCTCTCGGGACTGCCGGACGACCTGGCCGGGCGGGTCGCCTCGGTGGCCGCGACGACGCGGGACAACGTCGAACTGACCTTGCGGTCAGGAGCCCTCGTGCGATGGGGCAGTCAGGAGCAGGCCGACTTCAAGGCCGACGTTCTGCGGGCCTTGCTGCGCGAGAAGCGCGACATGTACGACGTGAGCGCCCCCGAACTGCCCACGACCTTCCGCTCCTGACTCTGAAGTCGGACTTGAGAGTCACGCTGGCGTGAGGTTCGCTTGCTCCTTCACCATCCTTCGCTTGCGCAACACGGGTCACTACCCCTACCCTCCCGCCGGTCACGGACCAGACGGATTCTCAGTCTCTCGTTGAGGTTGAGAGTTTGTGACCGCGAAGCGTCGCCGGGGCAGCCCGCGACATCGAATGAGAGGACGGGCCACCGTGGCGGCTCCGCAGAACTACCTGGCAGTGATCAAGGTCGTCGGCATCGGCGGAGGCGGCGTCAACGCAGTCAACCGCATGATCGAGGTCGGGCTGAAGGGCGTCGAGTTCATCGCCATCAACACGGACGCGCAGGCGCTCCTCATGAGCGATGCGGACGTCAAGCTCGACATCGGCCGCGAATTGACCCGTGGCCTCGGCGCCGGCGCCAACCCCGAGGTGGGGAAGAAGGCGGCGGAGGATCACATCGAGGAGATCGAGGAGGTGCTCAAGGGCGCCGACATGGTCTTCGTGACCGCGGGTGAGGGCGGTGGCACCGGTACCGGTGGCGCGCCGGTCGTAGCCCGGGTCGCTCGCTCCCTCGGAGCACTCACCATCGGCGTCGTCACCCGGCCGTTCGGCTTCGAGGGCCGCCGCCGCCAGGCGCAGGCCGAGGCGGGCGTCGACAACCTCAGGGCCGAGGTCGACACGCTCATCGTGATCCCCAACGACCGGTTGCTGTCGCTCGCCGACCGCAACATCAGCATCATCGACGCGTTCCGCCAGGCTGACCACGTCCTGCTTCAGGGTGTCTCCGGCATCACGGACCTCATCACCACCCCGGGCTTGATCAACCTCGACTTCGCCGACGTCAAGAGCGTGATGCACGCGGCCGGCTCCGCGCTCATGGGCATCGGCTCAGCACGCGGCGAGGACCGAGCGGTCGAGGCGGCAGAGAAGGCGATCTCGAGCCCGCTGCTCGAGGCCGGCATCGACGGGGCCCACGGGGTACTGCTGTCTATCTCCGGTGGCAGCGACCTAGGGCTGTTCGAGATCAACGAGGCCGCGCGCCTCGTCAGTGATGCCGCGCACCCCGACGCCAACATCATCTTCGGCGCGGTCATCGACGACACCCTTGGAGACGAGGTCCGCGTGACGGTCATCGCGGCCGGGTTCGACGGCGGAGAGCCGCCGACCCGCCGGAGCGCATCGACTACCTCACGGCCGCGCGAGGAGGGGTCGACTGGCGACATCCCTGCCATCGTGGCCCCGTCCCGGGCGCCTCTCACGCAGCCCCGCACGATCGTGTTCGAGGACAGCGACGACGATCTCGACGTCCCGGACTTCCTGAAGTAGCCGTCAGCGCTCGTCGCGATTCGTGTTCCCCCTTGCCGTCGGGCGCTCCGAGCCCTCGGCACCCGGTGGCCGCCCTGCAAGATGGGCGGCCACCGGTCGTTCCGGCGGGGTGAGCCCCGAGCCATACGACACCCTCAACCTGGCCGGGTACGTCGGTGACCTCCCCGGCGCGGTCACCGAGAACCGGGACCGCGTGGCACGGGCGATGGGGTCGAGCGACCTGGCCACGATGCGGTGCGTGCACGGAGCCGCCATGGCCCGTGTCCACGGTCCGTCCGAGACCGAGGCCGTCGACGGACTGGTCACGACGAATGCCGGCCTGGTGCTGCTGGCGCTCGGGGCGGATTGCGTGCCGCTCGCGATCATCGGCACCAACGGGATGGCTATCGGGGTGGCTCATTGCGGCTGGCGTGGCCTGGTCGGTGACGTCATCGGTGCGGCCGTCAATGCGGTCGCCGCCCTCGCTGGCAGCGTCCATGAGGTCGTCCTTGGCCCCGCCGTGTGCGGTGCGTGCTATCCGGTTCCCGCCGAGCGCGTCGAGGCGCTGCGCGACGCCGCCTCGCCGGGAGTCTGCGCGGCCGCGATCATGACGACCCGTGACGGGCAGCCGGGCATCGACGTGCGCGCCGGAGCGCGAGCCCGGGTCATCGAGCTCGGGGTCCCGGCGAGGACCATCCGGCTCGTGGGCGGCTGCACGGTCGAGGACCGGGCACTGTTCTCGTACCGTCGTGACGGCGTCACGGGCCGTCAGGGCATGGCGGCCTGCATCGGGGAGGGGACATGAACGAGAGCCGGCGCGATCAGGTCGTGGCCGGACTGGCGTCCGTTCGCCAGCGCATCGATGCCGCGCGGCAGGCGGCTGGCCGGCGCGACGAGGTGGCCTTGACCGTCGTCACCAAGACGTTCCCCGCCAGCGACGTCGACGTGCTCGCCAGCCTGGGGGTGGCTGACGTCGGCGAGAACCGCGACCAGGAGGGCCGGGCCAAGAAGGCTGCGGCAGACGCGCCCGGGCTGCGCTGGCACATGATCGGTCAGCTTCAGCGCAACAAGGCAGCCGGGGTGGCCGGCTGGGCCGACATCGTGGAATCAGTGGATCGCATGGACCTCGTCGCACCGCTCGCCCGCGGCGCTTCCTCCCGCGAGCACGGGCTCGATGTCCTGATCCAGGTCTGCCTGGACCCTGAGCCCGCTCCCGGTCGCGGGGGAGCCGACCCCCGAACCGTCCTTGCCCTGGCCGACGCCATCGCCGCAGAGCCCACGTTGCACCTGCGCGGGGTGATGGGCGTGGCCCCGTATCCAGGTGATCCCGACGAGGCGTTCGCACGTTTGCGAGCGGTGGCAGACGCGGTTGCGCAGCGTTGGCCGGGAGCCACGACCGTGTCTGCGGGCATGTCGGGGGACCTCGAGCAGGCTGTCCGCCACGGGGCGACACAGGTGCGCGTGGGGGGCGCGGTACTCGGCCCGCGACCCCCAGTGCAGTAACGTCACCTCAGTGGGATCGGGCATCCCCGTGTGCCTGTGACCGACGCACACCCGGCATGGGCCGATCACAACGCAGGCTGACCGCGACACAGGAAGACGAGGGGCGATGGCTGGCGCGATGCGCAAGATGGCCGTGTATCTCGGTCTCGTCGAAGACCATGACGAGGACGCCTACGACGAGCACGACGAGTACGAGAATGCTCGCCGCTCGTCCCGCGACTCTCGCGCTCGCGGGTACGACGACCGTGACGACCGTGACGACCGCTACACCAGTCGCAGCGTCAGGCCGATCCCGGACACCCGTGCGGTGCGCACCTTCCGCAACGACACTGCGGCACCCAGCCGGCCCACTTCGGCTCCCCTTGCGGACCGGCGCCCGGCACCGGACCTGAGTCGGATCGAGACGATCCACCCGCGCAGCTACAACGATGCCCGTCGGATCGGCGAGGACTACCGCGATGGCGTGCCGGTGATCATGAACCTGTCCGAGCTGGACGACCAGGACGCCAAGCGCATCATCGACTTCGCGGCAGGCCTGGTGTTCGGGTTGCGCGGCTCCATCGAGCGCATCACGAACAAGGTCTTCCTGCTTTCACCGGCCAATGTCGATGTCGGCGACGAGGCACGAGCCCAGATTGCCAAGGACGGCTTCTTCAACCAGAGCTGACGACCGCGGCCGACCGGCCGCGCGACCAGGGGAGTGATGGATGGCTGCCGTCGGGCAGGTGCTGGCGACGGTCCTGTGGCTGTACTGGCTGGTCATGATCGGCCGTCTGGTCCTCGATTTCGTGCAGGTGTTCGCGCGCTCGTGGCAGCCGACGGGCGTGCTTCTGCTGATCGCCGAGGCCATCTACACGATCACCGACCCGCCGATCAGGCTCGTCCGCAAGGTTGTCCCGCCGTTGCGCATCGGGTCGATCCAGTTCGACCTCGCCTTCCTGATCGTCCTCGTCGGCCTGCAGATCCTGATCAACGTCGTCCTCATGCTCTAGGCCTGCGAAGCCTCGAATGCGCTGGCCACGGGGCTCGGGTGGAGGATGATGCCGTCATGCCATTGACTGCCGCGGACGTGCGCACGACGAAGTTCTCCACGACCCGGATGCGTTCGGGCTACCACATGGACGAGGTCGACGCCTTCCTCGACGTGATCGAATCCGAGCTTGCCCAACTGGCCGATGAGCTGCAGGGCAAGCGCGATGCCGAAGCCCTCCTGCGAACGCAGGTCGACCAGCTCCAGTCCCGACTCAGCGCGGCGGAGGAGCGGCTGGCGGCAACAGCGGTCCTCCCTGCCTCCCCAGCCGCGCCGGTTGAGGCATCCGAACCGCAGCCCCCGGCCGACATCTCGGCGCTGGTCGCGGGCGACCCGGAGGCCATGACCGTGCTCGCGATTGCCGAGCGCACGGCAGACGAGATCGTGCACTATGCCCAGGTCCGTGCCGACCGGATCCGGGCCGCGGTGCGCGGGATGCTGGCCGAGCAGCTGGCGATGGTCGACCGCGAGCAGGCCGGCTAGCGACCCGATGCCCTCGTCAGCGCCAGCCGGACGGGTAGGTCGCTAGCGGGCTCGAATGCGCCCTCGGCCGCCTGTCCCTGCTCCAGTCGCAGGGCGAGGACTTCCGTCGCGATCATGGCACCGTGAGCCGCGAGGGCAGCGATGACGTCGTGGTCATCGGACGACCAGCGCACCTCGATGCGGTCGGTGACGTCGAGGCCCGCGGCCTTGCGGCCCTCCTGCAGGGTGCGGACCAGCTCGCGGGCCACGCCGGCCAGGCGAAGTTCCTCGTCGATATGCAAGTCGAGCGCGAGGCTCTCGCCTCCGTCCGTCGCCACGGCCCACCCCTCGCGCGGGGTCTCCGTGATGACGACGTCGTCATCGCCAAGCGAGACGTCGCCGATCTCGGCGACGGTCACCGCAGCCGCGCCGGTCGAGCGCAACTCGGACACGAGGGAGATGCCGGGGGCGGCGGCGATCGCAGCCGCGACGAGCGGGGTCTGCTTGCCGAACCGCGCGCCGAGTGACCGGAAGTTCGCCTTGACCGTGACGTCGACCAGCGCCGCAGCATCCTCGGAGAGGGACTCCACGCTGGCGACGTTGATCTCGTCAGCGACCTGCTGGCGCAAGTCGGCGGGCAGTGCACCCCACCCCGCGGCCGAGACTAGGGCGCGGCCCAGGGGCTGACGCGTGCGCACGCCGGACGTGGCCCGCGCTGCCCGGCCCAGCTCGACGAGGCGGCGCACGAGCGCCATCTGCCCTCCCAGTTCCTCATCCAGGAGTTCGGTCACCGGCTCGGGCCACGATGCGAGGTGGACGGAGACCGGGGCCTGGGGATCGGTGGGCCGGAAAAGGTCCTGCCAGACCCGCTCAGTGATGAAGGGAGTGAAGGGGGCAAGGCACAGGGTCACGATCCGCAGCGACTCATGCAGGGTGGCCAGGGCCGACGGATCGCCGTCCCAGAAGCGCCGTCGCGACCTGCGCACGTACCAGTTCGACAAGTCGTCGACGAAGGCCGACAGCAGTCGCCCGGCCCGCTGCGTGTCGAACGCCGCCAGGGAACGGTCGACCTCGAGGGCCAGCCGATTCGCCTCGGACAGCACCCATCGGTCGATGACGGGGCGTTCCGCGGGCGGCGGCGCACCGTCGGCGGGCTGCCAGCCGGCCGTGCGCGCGTAGAGGGACTGGAACGACACCGTGTTCCAGTAGGTGAGCAGGGTCTTGCGGACCACGTCGGCGATCGCGGAATGGCCGACGCGGCGGGCCTGCCATGGCGAGCCGCTCGCCAGCATGAACCACCGCAGGGCATCGGCGCCATGCTCGTCCATGAGCGGTATCGGCGCGAGGATGTTGCCAAGGTGCTTGCTCATCTTGCGGCCGTCCTCGTCGAGGATGTGGCCCAGGCAGACGACGTTGCGGTACGAGGACTGGTCGAAGACAAGGGTGCCGACTGCCATCAGCGTGTAGAACCAGCCACGGGTCTGGTCGATTGCCTCGCAGATGAAGTCGGCGGGGTACTGCGTCGCGAAGGTGTCGGCATTAGACCGTGGGTAGCCCAGGGCCGCGAATGGCATCGCGCCAGAGTCGTACCAGCCGTCGATGACCTCGGGCACCCGAGTCATCGTCTCTCCGCAATCCGGGCAGGAGAAGGTGACGTCGTCCACGTACGGGCGGTGCGGGTCGAGCGCGGTGACGTCCGATCCGGCCCGCTCGCTGAGTTCCTCGAGGGAGCCGACCGCGACGAGGTGGTCCGCGTCGCAGCGCCAGATCGGCAGCGGGGTGCCCCAGTAGCGGTTGCGGGACAGTGCCCAGTCGACGTTGTTGGTGAGCCAGTCGCCGTATCGGCCCCACTTGATCGTCTCCGGGAACCAGTTGGTCTGCTCGTTCTGCTCCAGCAACTGGTCCTTGATCGCGGTGGTCCGGATGTACCACGACGGCTGCGCGTAGTACATGAGCGGCGTGTGGCAGCGCCAGCAGTGCGGGTAGGCATGCTCGTACGCCTGGTGGCGGAACAGCAGCCCACGCTGCTGCAGGTCATCGACAAGCGTCTCGTCGGCCTTCTTGAAGAACATCCCCCCGACCACGGCCACGTCGTCGAGGAAGTGGCCGTCGGGGCGGATGGGGTTGATGACCGGCAGCCCGTACGAGCGGCATGACACGAGGTCGTCCGCGCCGAATGCAGGCGCCTGGTGCACCAGGCCCGTGCCGTCATCGGTGGTCACGTAGTCGGCGAGGATCACGTAGTGCGCGTCCGGTATCTCGACATAGTCGAACGGGCGGACGTAGCCCAGCCGCTCGAGGTTCGCGCCCGCCAGGGTTCGCACGACGGTGGCGGTGCCGTCGAAGAGGGGCTCGACCAGCTCAGCGGCGACCACGAGGGCCTCGTCGTCCGCCGTGCGCACGATGGCGTACTCGGCGTCTGGCTTGACCGCCACCGCGGTGTTGGACACCAAGGTCCATGGCGTGGTCGTCCACACGAGCAGGGCCAGGCCGGGGAACTCCTGGGCAAGCACGCTCGCCGGGTCCACCGGGAAACGTACGTACACGGACGGGTCGACCACGGTCTCGTAGCCCTGTGCCAGCTCGTGGTCAGACAGGCCGGTGCCGCAGCGCGGGCAGTACGGCGCAACTCGGTGGTCCTGCACGAGCAGGCCCTTGTCGAAGATCTGCTTGAGGGACCACCACACGCTCTGGACGTAGTCCTTGTCCATCGTCCAGTAGGCACGGTCGAGGTCGACCCAGTAGCCCATGCGCCGGGTCATCGCCTCGAACTCGTCGACATGCCTAAGGACGGATGCCCGGCATCGGGCGTTGAACTCCGCCACCCCGTAGGCCTCGATGTCACCCTTGCCGGAGAAGCCGAGCTCCTTCTCCACGGCCAGCTCGACCGGGAGACCGTGGCAGTCCCACCCGGCCTGGCGGGGAACGAAGTACCCCTTCATGGTCCGGTATCGCGGGAAGACGTCCTTGAAGACGCGGGCCTCGACGTGGTGGGTTCCCGGGGCGCCGTTGGCCGTCGGGGGCCCCTCGTAGAAGACCCACGTGGGCCGCCCCTGGCTCTGCGCCACGGACGCCGCGAACACGTCCTCCTCGTCCCACATGCGCAGGACCTCGTGCTCCAGGGCCGGCAGGTCCACCTGCGCGGGCACGGCGCGATACATGGATCCTCCGAGGGCGCGAGGTGGCGGGCACACAGGATATCGACAGCGAGCGATCCGACCGCGCAGGCATCGGCGCGGCTCCCGGCCCCGGTGGGCCGCCGGGCCTAGCATCCGACGGACATCGGGCGCCCGTGGCCACGGCTGGCGCCCACGGAGTGCATCCACGCCCGTGGCGGGCAGGAGGCCGAGATGGCTGCTTCAGTGACGTCGGTCGCCCGGGGCGCGGTGTCCAGGATCATGCCGAAGCGGGCGGCTGCGCCGGCCAAGAAGGCGCCGGCCAAGAAGGCTGCCCCGGCCAAGAAGGCTGCCCCGGCCAAGAAGGCTGCGCCGGCCAAGAAGGCCGCGCCCGCGAAGAAGGCCGCCCCGGCCAAGAAGGCGGCCCCGGCCAAGAAGGCCGCGCCGGCCAAGAAGGCGGCCCCGGCCAAGAAGGCGGCCCCGGCCAAGAAGGCCGGCCCGGTCGCGAAGAAGCCTGCGTTGGTGAAGCAGGTGGCCGCCCCGGCCAAGAAGGCCGCCCCGGCAGCAAAGAAGCCGGCACCGGCGCGCAAGCCTGCAGCCAAGAAGTCCCTCATGGTCCGTGAGGACGAGAGCCCCTGGACGGCCAAGGAGCTGGCCGAGGTCCGCGCCGCGCTCAACGCCGATCACCGGATGCTGCTCGACGAGATCACCAACGCCGAAGCCGGCCTGGCCGACCTGATCCGGGATTCCGGCGACGGGGCAGGTGACGACCAGGCGGATGCCGGCAGCAAGACATTCGAGCGCGAGCACGAGATGTCGCTGGCCAATAATGCCCGCGACATGCTCGACCAGGTTGCCCACGCCCTGGCCCGAATCGACGCCGGTACCTACGGCATCTGCGAGTCGTGCGGCAAGGCCGTCGGCAAGTACCGACTGCAGGCCTTCCCGCGGGCGACTCTCTGCCTGGCCTGCAAGCAGGCCGAGGAGCGCTACTAGCCAGCCCCGCCGAGCTTGAGGTTGGCGGGGCTCCGACGCGAGATTCCCGGCGCCAACCTCAAGGTCGATGGGGTCTTCGGGAGTCCCGACGTAGAGTGCTCGTCGTGACGGATCCGCAGGAGTCGACCGAACCGTCATCCCTTCGCGTGGACGCTGACCGGGCTGCCGAGGTCGAGCCCCGGCTCCGGCATCGAAGCCTGCTCGTGCTGCTCCTCGTGGCCGCCGGGGTGATTGCCCTCGACCGGCTCACCAAGTACTGGGTGGTCTCGACCATCCAGCCGAGGATCGAGTCCGGCGAAGGGCCGATCGTCATGCTGGGAGGCCTGCTCAAGTTCACCTACGTGGAGAACACCGGCGCCGCCTTCTCCCTTGGATCCGGCTACACCTGGATCTTCTCGATCATCGCGGTGGTCGTGACGATCGTGGTCCTGCGGTCGTCGCGGAAGCTCGGCAGCCTGTGGTGGGCGGTCGCGCTCGGCGGCCTGCTCGGCGGGGCGCTGGGCAACCTCATCGACCGCCTGACCCGCGAACCGAGCCCTGGCCTGGGCTACGTCGTGGACTTCATCCAGTTGCCGAACTTCGCGGTGTTCAACGTCGCCGACATGTGCATCGTCGGGTCGGCCATCCTGATGGTGCTGCTCTCCCTCAAGGGCGTGGAGTTCTCCGGCCGGCCGCGAGGAGTGAGCGCAGCGAGCCCCGGAGAGGCCGGGCCATGAAAGCCGGCCGGCCTCGAGGCGACGCTTCGTGACGGAGCGGCTGCTGCCGGTCCCTGAGGGACTGGCGGGGGAACGGCTCGACGTGGGGCTGTCCCGGCTGCTCGGCCTGTCCCGCGCCCGTGCGGCCGACCTCGTCGCCTCGGGGGACGTCCTCATCGACGGCCGGCCAGCGGGCAAGTCCGACCGCCTCATCCCGGGTTCCGTGCTGCAGGTCGATCTCAGGGAGCCCGTCCCGGTCGTGGCGGCCGTTGCCGAACCGGTTCCGGGCATGACCGTCCTGTTCGACGACGACGACGTCGTGGTCGTCGACAAGCCGGTAGGCGTCGCGGCCCACCCGAGCCCGGGCTGGACGGGGCCGACCGTCATCGGCGGCCTGGCGGCCGCGGGGTACCGGATCAGCACATCAGGAGCGGCCGAGCGACAGGGAGTGGTGCACCGCCTGGACGTGGGCACCACCGGGGTGATGGCCGTCGCCAAGAGCGAGGCGGCGTACACCAGCCTGAAGCACCAGTTCCGGGATCGCACCGTCGACAAGACGTACCACGCTGTCGTGCAGGGGCACTGCGATCCGCTGAGCGGGACCGTCGACGCACCCATCGACCGCCATCCGACGGCGGACTACAAGTGGGCCGTCGTGTCCACCGGCAAGCCCAGCATCACGCACTACGACACCCTCGAGGCCTTCCCGCACGCCTCCCTGCTGGAGGTCCACCTGGAGACCGGGCGAACCCACCAGATCCGCGTCCACATGGCGGCCCTCCGCCATCCATGCGTGGGGGACCTGACCTACGGAGCCGACCCCGCCCTGTCCGCCCGGCTGGGCCTGGCCCGGCAGTGGCTGCATGCCGTGGGCCTCGCCTTCGACCATCCCGCCACGGGGGAGCGGGTGCTGGTGTCCAGCCCCTACTCGAAGGACCTGAGCACTGCTCTCGATCGCCTCCGCACGGGCGTGTGACGGCGGCAACGTCGGCGGCCAAAGTTAGGGTGGGGGACGTGTCGTCGAGTGAGGGATTCGTGCATCTGCACGTGCACACCGAGTACTCGATGCTCGATGGCGCGGCGCGCCTAGGAGACCTCTTCGACGAGGCCGAGCGCCAGGGCATGACGGCCATGGCAATGACCGACCACGGCAACCTGTACGGGGCCTACGACTTCTACAAGGGAGCCCGGGCGCGCGGAATCAACCCCATCATCGGGATGGAGGGCTACTACGCGCCCCAGGGCCGCTACGAGCGCCGGCCGTTCGACTTCGGTGGCGGATTCGACGAGGGCACCCCGGAGGACACCGGGGCCGGCCGTGGCAAGCAGAGCTACACGCACATGACCTTGTGGGCCGAGAACACCGCCGGCATGCACAACCTGTTCCGGCTCTCCTCGCTGGCCAGCCTCGAGGGGTACTACCACAAGCCGCGCTTCGACCGAGAGCTGCTCGAGCGCTACGGAGCCGGCCTCATGGGGACCACCGGGTGCCCCAGTGGCGAGGTCAACCGCTGGCTGCAGGCCGGCAGGTACGACCAGGCCCTGGCCACGGCGGCCGACATGCGCGACATCCTGGGCGCGGGAAACTACTTCTGCGAGCTCATGGACCACGGCATCGCGATCGAGCGCCGATTCCGCGAGGACCTCCTGCGCATCGCCCGGGCGCTCGACCTGCCCCTTGTCGCCACCAATGACCTGCACTACGTCAGCGCTGCCGACGCCGACACCCACGACGTCCTGCTGTGCATCGGCACCCGCACGACCATGGACGATCCCAAGCGCTTCCGGTTCGACGCGCGTGATTTCTACGTCAAGACCGCGCAGGAAATGCGGCAGACCTGGCAGGAGCTGCCCGAGGCGTGCGACACGACCCTTCTCATCGCCGAGCGCTGCCATGTGGAGTTCACCGAAGGCGCCGACCTCATGCCGCAGTTCCCCGTCCCCGCGGGCGAGAGCGAGCACTCGTGGCTGGTCAAGGAGGTCGAGCGCGGGCTGGACTCCCGGTACGCCGGTGCCGTGCCCGACGCCGTCCGGCAGCAGGCCGCCTACGAGGTCGGCGTCATCGCCCAGATGGGCTTCCCCGGGTACTTCCTCGTCGTCGCGGACCTCGTGCGCCACGCCAAGGTCAACGGCATCCGGGTAGGGCCGGGCCGCGGCTCGGCGGCCGGGTCGATGGTCTCCTTCGCGCTCGGGATCACCGAGCTCGACCCGATCAGGCACGGGCTGCTGTTCGAGCGCTTCCTCAACCCCGAGCGCATCTCGATGCCCGACATCGACATCGACTTCGACGAGCGCCGACGCAGCGACATGATCCGGTACGCGACCGAGAAGTACGGCGAGGAGCGAGTGGCCCAGATCATCACCTACGGGTCGATCAAGGCAAAGGCCGCCGTCAAGGACAGTGCACGCGTGCTCGGGTACCCCTACGCACTCGGCGACCGGATCACCAAGGCCATGCCGGCGTCCGTCATGGGCAAGGACATCTCCCTTGCGGGCGCTTTCGACCCGACGAACTCGCGCTACGCCGAGGCATCCGAGTTCCGTGCCCTGTACGACTCCGACCCCGATGCGAAGCGGGTCGTCGACACCGCCCGTGGGCTCGAGGGGCTCAAGCGGCAGCCCGGGGTGCATGCCGCAGGCGTCATCCTGTGCCGCGAGCCCCTGCTCGACGTGATCCCGGTCTGGCGCCGTGACCAGGACGGTGCCGTCATCACCCAGTTCGACATGGGTGCCTGCGAATCCCTCGGGTTGCTCAAGATGGACTTCCTCGGCCTGCGCAACCTCACCGTCCTCGACGACTGCCTCGAGCACATCGAGGCCAACCGCGGCGAGGTCATCGTCCTGGAGACCCTCGAGCTCGACGACCGCCCGACATACGACCTGCTGACGCGCGGCGACACCCTCGGGGTCTTCCAGCTCGACGGAGGGCCGATGCGGTCGCTGCTGCGCTCCATGCAGCCGGACAACTTCGAGGACATCTCCGCGGTGCTGGCCCTGTACCGGCCCGGCCCGATGGGGGCCAACGCGCACAACGACTACGCGGACCGCAAGAACGGCCGCAAGCCGGTGATCCCGATCCATCCCGAGCTGGCCGAGCCGCTGGCCGACATCCTGGGCGACACCTACGGCCTGATCGTGTACCAGGAACAGGTCATGGCCATCGCCCAGAAGCTGGCCGGCTACTCGCTCGGGGCGGCCGACCTGCTTCGTCGTGCGATGGGCAAGAAGAAGAAGGAGATCCTCGACAAGGAGTACGTGCCGTTCCGTGATGGCATGATCGCCAACGGCTTCAGCGACGACGCCATCGCGACGCTGTGGGAGATCCTCGTCCCGTTCTCCGATTACGCCTTCAACAAGGCCCACACCGCCGGCTATGGGCTCGTGTCCTACTGGACGGCCTATCTGAAGGCGAACTACCCCGCCGAGTACATGTCCGCCCTGCTCACGTCGGTCAAGGACGAGAAGGACCGCTCGGCCGTCTACCTCAACGAGTGCCGCAAGATGGGCATCAAGGTGCTCACGCCCGATGTCAACGACTCCGACTTTGACTTCACCCCTCGCGGCACCGACATCCGGTTCGGCCTGTCCGCGATCCGCAACGTGGGCGGCAATGTCGTCGCGTCGGTGATCGCCACCCGCCGCCAGGTGGGCCGGTTCGGCGACTTCCACGACTTCATCGCGAAGGTCGACGCCTCGGTGTGCAACAAGCGCGTGGTGGACTCCCTGATCAAGGGGGGCGCCTTCGACTCGCTCGGGCACACCCGCAAGGGCCTCGTGGCCGTCCACGAGCAGGTGGTCGATGCCGCCGTCGACATCAAGCGGGCCGAGTCGCACGGCCAGTTCGACCTGTTCGGGGGCCTTGAGGCTGAGGGCTCGGGGAGCGTCGTCCCGCGCGAGGACATTCCCATGGGCGAGTGGGAGAAGTCGGTCCTGCTCAGCCATGAGCGGGAGATGCTCGGCCTGTACGTGTCTGACCATCCGCTCACCGGCGCCGAACGGCTCCTGGCCACCCTCACTGACCGCACCATCGCGTCCCTCTTCGCCGATGACGGCATCGACGGGACGGTCGTCACCATTGGCGGCCTGGTCACGAGCGTCCAACGCAAGACCACCAAGCGTGACGGCTCTCCCTGGGCCATCGTCACGGTCGAGGACTTCGAGGGCTCGGTCGACGTCATGGTGTGGCCGAAGATCTACGACGGGGCCAGCACTCTGCTCGTCGACGACGCCGTCATCGTCGTGCGGGCGCGGGTCGAGCGCAGCGATGACGATGGCCTCCGGGTGTCCGCCCTCGAGGTCAGCCAGCCGGACCTGAGCGAGGCGGGCACCGGGCCGGTACGCCTGACGATGTCCAGCGCTCGCTGCATCCCGCCCTTGGTCAACAAGCTCAAGGAGGTCCTGGCCGGCCACCCGGGGACGACCGAGGTCCACCTTCACATCATGGACGGGGCGGTCACGACCGTGCTTCGGCTCGACGACCGGCTGCGGGTTACCCCGACTCCGGCCCTGTACGGCGATCTGAAGGCGCTGCTCGGCCCGAGTTGCCTGGCATGAGCGCTGAGTCGCCGCCCACGGGCCCGGCCGCTCGCCGGGCCACCGCCCGCCACGCCTCGGCGGTGATCGTCGCCGGGCTCATCGTCGGCCTGGTGAGCGGGGTGGCGTTGGGGGTCGTCTGGTGGCAACTGGCCCCGCGGGTGCCGCTGATTGTCCAGCCGGGGGTGAGCTATCCCCAGGGGTACCAGCCGGAGGGCTACCTCGCCGCCGATGCCGCCTTCGGCCTGCTCGGCCTGGTCGCCGGCATCGCCATCACGATCGGCCTGGCGAACATGCGGCGCGACCACCTGTTCAGCGTCCTCGTGGCCGCCCTGCTCTCCGGGGCTGTCGGAACGGCCGCCATGTGGTTCGTGGGCACGAGGCTTGGATCGGTCGACATCGAGGGCTTGAGTGCGACGACGACCGCTGACCTTGTTGTCGAGGCGCCGCTGCGCGTCTCCATGCCGAGCATGTTCCTCATGTGGGCGCTGGCCTCGGCCGTCGTCGTCACGGTCCTGGCCCTCGGTGACTGGATCGGCGAGGCCCGCACTGCCAAACGCGCTCTACGGGCGGGCGATGGCGGCGAAGCGTCCTGACGTGACGGCGAGCAGGTCCGCCGGTGCCAGCCCGATGTCGAAGCCACGGCGGCCGCCGCTGACGTAGATGGTCGCCAGCGACTCGGCCTGCCCGTCGAGGTACGTCGGCAGGGCCTTGCGCTGGCCGATGGGCGAGATCCCGCCGACGACATACCCGGTCAGCCGCTGGGCGGTGGCCGGGTCGGCGAGATCGGCCCGGCGACCGCCGTGCGCCCCGGCCAGGAGCTTGAGGTCCAGGCTCCCGCTCACCGGCACGATGGCCACCACTGCGGCCCCGTCGACGGTCGCGACCAGCGTCTTGAACACGTGGCCGGCGTCCAGGCCGAGCGACGAGGCCGCCTCAAGCCCGAACGACGGGGCCCGCGGATCGTGCTCGTAGGCGTGCCCGGTGAAGTCGATCCCGGCCCGATTCAGCGCCACCGTCGCTGGAGTGCCCCCTTCGCGCCGCCCCATCAGCGGGCTAGTTGGGCGACGGCGAGGACGGGGACTCCAGCATTGGTACCGCGCCCAGGGCCGCGATGAGCCCGGTCTCGCGCACCAGCAGGGCGCGGGCCTGGACCAGGCGCGATGCCGTCGAGGCTGCCGCCAGGAGGGACTGACGCTCGTCCGGGGCGAGCACCATGGCCGCGGTCACCAGGTAGCTGAGCACCGTCGGGTCGTCGGGCAGGTCCTCGGCCGAGCTCGGGTCGATGGCTGCCTCGTCGACGACCTGGCCGCTCAGGGCGATCCGGTAGGCAAGGAAAGCGCGTGCCACATGGCCGGCCAGGGCCAGGTCTCCGGCATCCTCGACGTCGGGCAGGAAGTCGACCTCTCCGCGGACCAGTGGCTCGGCGAGGTCGATCGAGGCGATGCTGAACCTGCGGCCGCCCGTGGTGACGATGTCGAACCGACCGTCGTCCAGCCGCTCGGCCTGCCGCACGATCGCCGTCGTGCCCACCGGGAAGAGGGCGTCCCGACCGTCGACCTCGACCGTGCGGCCCTCGCGCACCGCCACGACCCCGAACTCCCGCGCGTCCTCGTCGGGGACAGCGAGCAACTCCTCGACCAGCGCCCGGTACCGGGGCTCGAAGATGTGCAGGGGCAGGACCAACCCGGGCACCAGCACCACGTTGAGCGGAAACAGCGGCAGCGTGGTGGGCACGGTGGCAGCGTAAAGTAGGGCCGTGATCCGGCGCATCGACCTCCGCGGTACGACCATCGATCCGCGCACCGCCCTGCCCCGTGCGGCCATGGACGTGGCCGATGCCGGCGAGCGGATCCGGCCGATCCTGGCCGATGTCCGCTCCCGCGGCGCCGATGCCGTCCTGGACTGGTCGGAGCGGCTGGACGGGATCCGGCCCCCGTCGCTCCGGGTCCCGGTCGAGCGGCTCGCCCGTGCGTTCGACGCACTGGACCCAGCGGTCCGAGACGCGCTGGCCGAGTCGATCCGGCGCGCACGGATGGTGCATGCCGACCAGAGGCGCGTCGACGTCGCCACGGTCGTCGTGCCGGGGGGCACCGTGACGGAGCGGTGGCTGCCGGTCGACCGGGTCGGCCTGTACGTGCCCGGAGGACGTGCCGTGTACCCGAGCAGCGTCGTGATGAACGTCGTGCCGGCACAGGTCGCGGGGGTCGCGTCCATCGCTGTCGTCTCGCCTCCCCAGCGCGACTTCGACGGCTGGCCGCATCCCACGATCCTGGCCGCCTGCGCCTTGCTCGGCGTCGACGAGGTCTACGCAGTCGGGGGGGCTCAAGCCGTCGCGATGCTCGCCTACGGGGTGGACCTGCCCGACGGCGACCGCTGCGCGCCCGTTGACCTCGTCACGGGGCCGGGCAACATCTACGTGACCGCGGCCAAGCGTGCCCTCCAGGGCGTCATCGGCATCGACTCCGAGGCCGGGCCCACCGAGGTCGCCGTCCTCGCCGACGACACGGCAAACCCGGTGCACGTGGCGGCCGACCTGATCAGCCAGGCCGAGCACGACGTCCTGGCCGCGGCCCTTCTCGTCACGGATTCCCTGTGGCTGGCAGACGCCGTCATGGCCGAGCTCGCCGCGCAGGTGGCGACGACCAAGCACGCGGAGCGGATCGCGGAGGCGCTTGCTGGCTCGCAGAGCGCGATCGTGCTCGTCGACGACCTGGAGGACGGCCTGCGCGTGGTCAACGCCTACGCCGCGGAGCACCTGGAGATCCACACCCGTGAGGCCCGCGAGGTAGCAATGCGGGTGCGCAACGCGGGCGCCATCTTCGTCGGCACCTGGTCTCCGGTGTCGTTGGGCGACTATGCGGCTGGCTCGAACCACGTGCTCCCCACAGCGGGTGCGGCCCGGCACTCCTCGGGCCTGTCGGTGCAGTCCTTCCTGCGGGGCATCCATGTCGTGGAGTACGACGAGGGGGCGTTGCGCGACGTTGCCCCGCACGTGATCGCGCTGGCGCACGCCGAGGACCTGCCCGGCCACGGCGACGCGATCAGCGCGCGGGTGGATCCCGGCCGCTGACATGGACTTCACCCCTCCCGTCCGGGCGGACCTGGTCGGGGTCGCCTCGTACGGCGCCCCGCAACTCGACGTCGCCGCCCGGCTCAACGTGAACGAGAACCCCTTCCCCCTGCCGGATGCCGTCGTGCACGCAATGTCCGAGGCCGTGGCAGCCGTCGCCCCCGGCCTCAATCGGTACCCCGACCGCGAGGCGGTGGCGTTGCGGCAGGCGCTGGCGGACTACCTCGACCAGGAGTCCGGGGTCCGTGTCGGCGTCGACCAGGTATGGGCGGCCAACGGGTCCAACGAGGTCATGCACCACCTGTTCCTCGCCTTCGGGGGACCCGGGCGGCTGGCCGTGTCGTTCGACCCGACGTACTCGATGTATCCGGAGTACGCGCGCGACACGTTCACGGAGTACGCGTCCTTCGCCCGGCGCCCCGATCACACGGTCGACGTCGCGCAGGCCCGATCGGTGATCGCCGAGCGGCGGCCCTCGCTCGTGCTGCTGACCTCGCCCAACAACCCGACCGGCACGTCCCTGCCGATCGTGGACGTGCGGGCCCTCGCGGAGGCAGCGCTGGAATCCGGTGCGATGGCGATCGTCGACGAGGCGTACGCGGAGTTCCGCAGGGCGGGCGTACCCAGCGCGCTCGAGTTGCTGGCCAAGCTGCCCAACCTCGTGGTGACGCGCACGATGAGCAAGGCGTTCGCCATGGCGGGCGCCCGGCTCGGCTACGCGGCGGCCGCGGACCCGCGCGTCGTCGAGGCACTGCGTGTCGTGCGGCTGCCATACCACCTGTCGGCCGTCACGCAGGCAGTGGCGATCGCGGCCCTGGCCCACGCAGGCGTCCTCCAGGCGCAGGTGGACCTGCTGCGGTCCGAGCGTGACGCACTGGCCGAATGGCTGCGGCAGAAGGGGTTCTCGGTGGCTCCCAGCGACGCGAACTTCATCCTGTTCGGGCAGTTCGACGACCGGCATGCCCTGTGGCAGCACCTGCTTGACGACGGCGTCCTGATCCGCGAGACAGGGCCAGCGGGGTGGCTCCGCGTCAGCGTCGGCACGCCCGCGGAGAACGCTATGTTTAGGGACGCGCTCGCCAAGGCCATGGCACGCGTGTAGTCGGCGGAGGGACGCTCATGGCGCGCACGGCGCGGATCGATCGCACGACCAAGGAGAGCAGCGTCCTGGTCGAGCTCGACCTCGATGGCTCCGGCGCGAGCACCATCGAGACGGGAGTGCCCTTCTTCGACCACATGCTCGCGCAGCTCGCCAAGCACGGCGGGCTCGACCTCACGGTCAGCACGCAGGGCGACCTGCACGTGGACGCCCACCACACCGTCGAGGACACCGCGCTTGCGGTCGGCCAGGCGATCAACGAGGCGCTCGGCGATCGTGCAGGCCTGTGCCGGTACGGCGACGCGTTGGTGCCGCTCGACGAGTGCCTGGTGCAGTCGGCCGTTGACCTGTCGGGGCGCCCGTACCTTGTCCACGAGGAGCCGGAACTGGTGGAGCTGATCGGCACGTACGACACCACGCTCACGCGTCACATCTGGGAGTCGATCGTCGCGACCTCGCAGATCACGCTGCACGTGCGCGTGCTGTCGGGCCGCAACGCGCACCACGTCGTGGAGGCCCAGTTCAAGTCGGTTGCCCGGGCGCTGCGTGAGGCCGTCGCCCTCGATCCCCGCGTCGTCGGCGTCCCGTCGACCAAGGGGACTCTCACAGGGGCTTGATCGATCCATGACCCGCCCTGGTGTCGTCGTGCTCGACTACGGGTCGGGCAACCTCCGCTCTGCGCAGCGCGCACTGGAGCGGGTGGGTGCCGACGTCGTCGTCACGAGCGACGTCGACGCGGCCCTGTCGGCCGATGGCCTTGTGGTGCCCGGCGTGGGCGCTTTCGCAGCGTGCATGGAGGGGATCCGTTCCGTGCGCGGCGACAGCCTCGTGGACCGGCGCCTCGCGGGCGGACGGCCCGTGCTGGGGATCTGCGTGGGGATGCAGATCCTCTTCGAGAGTGGTGTCGAGCACGGGCTGGCGACCGAGGGCCTCGGCGAGTGGCCCGGCGTGGTGCAGGAACTGAGGGCGGACGTCCTTCCGCACATCGGCTGGAACACGGTGCGCCCACCCGAGGGCTCGGCCTTGTTCGCCGGGGTCGAGGACGAGCGCTTCTACTTCGTCCACTCCTATGCCGTGACCTCATGGCAATTGGCAGCCACAGATCCGCACATCCCGGTACCCGGGGTGACCTGGAGCCATCACGGCCAGGACTTCGTGGCCGCGGTCGAGAACGGCCCGCTCTGCGCGACGCAGTTCCATCCCGAGAAGTCCGGCGACGCCGGTGCCGCGCTGCTGCGCAACTGGGTGTCCTCCCTGGGTTGATCGCCGGTTGGAACGGTGGGCGGGCTCCCCGCGCGCGCTCAGTAGGCTGGGTTGGTGACCGCGCGAACCCTCGTCCTGCTGCCCGCCGTCGACGTGTCCGAGGGCAAGGCCGTGCGCCTCGTCCAGGGCAAGGAGGGCACCGAGAAGGAGTACGGGTCCCCGCTGGACGCGGCCCACGCCTGGGTCAATCAGGGGGCGGAGTGGATCCACCTGGTGGATCTCGATGCCGCGTTCGGCAAGGGCAGCAACGCCGGCCTGCTCCAGGAGGTCGTCCGCGAGGTCCGCGGACGCGTCCATGTCGAGCTGTCCGGTGGCATCCGCGACGACGAGTCGCTGGAACGTGCGCTCGCCACGGGGTGCGAGCGGGTCAACCTCGGCACGGCGGCGATGGAGAGCCCGGAGTGGACCGCGCAGGCCATTGCCAAGCACGGAGAGCGGATCGCGGTGGGCCTGGACGTTCGCGGGACGACCCTGGCCGCGCGTGGCTGGACGAAGGACGGCGGGGACCTGTGGGAGGCCATCGGGCGCCTCGATGCTGCCGGGTGCGCGCGCTACGTGGTCACCGACGTCACCAAGGACGGGATGATGCACGGGCCTAACTTCCACCTGCTCAAGCAGGTCTGCGAGTCGACTGATCGCCCGGTGATCGCCTCGGGCGGCATCTCCCGGCTGGAGGACCTGCACAAGCTGGCCGACATGGTGCACCTGGGCATTGAGGGCGCCATCGTCGGCAAGGCGCTCTATGAAGGGGCGTTCACCCTCCCCGAGGCGCTCGCGGCGGTCGAGCCGCGCTTCGATCCCTACGAGTGGGGACCCGCGCGCCCGTGACGGTGTCCGTGCGCGTCATCCCGTGCCTGGACGTCGACAACGGCCGGGTCGTCAAGGGAGTGAACTTCGTCGACCTGCGTGACGCCGGTGACCCTGTCGAGCTTGCCGCGGCGTACGACCTGGCCGGAGCCGACGAACTCGTGTTCCTCGACATCACCGCGTCCAGCGCAGACCGCGAGACCACGTACGACGTAGTCCGCCGGACGGCCGAGTCGGTCTTCATCCCGCTGACCGTGGGCGGGGGAGTGCGCGAGCCGGATGACTTCGACCGGCTCCTGCGTGCCGGTGCCGACAAGGTCAGCGTCAACACGGCGGCGCTGGCCCGTCCTGCCCTTCTGCAGGAGGCGGCCGGGCGCTTCGGGGCGCAGTGCGTCGTGCTCAGCGTCGATGCCCGGCGGTGCCCGCCAGGGGTGCAGACCGACAGCGGCTTCGAGGTGACCACCCATGGCGGCCGCCGCGGCACGGGCGTCGACGCGGTCGGGTGGGCGGTCGAGGGCGCCCGGCTCGGCGCGGGGGAGATCCTGCTCAACTCGATGGATGCCGACGGGACCGAGGCTGGCTATGACGTGGAGCTGATCTCGCGGGTGCGCGCGGAGGTGACGGTCCCGATCATCGCGAGCGGCGGTGCCGGCCGACTCGACGACTTCGTCCCGGCGGTCCGGGCCGGCGCCGATGCGGTGCTCGCGGCCAGCGTCTTCCACTTCGGCCGGCTGACGATCGGCGAGGTCAAAGCGGCCCTGGCAGCGGCCGACCTCCCCGTCCGCTGACCCCACCCCCTTCGTCGACCTTGAGGTTGGCGCGCTGAAGTCGCGCGAGAACCCACGCCAACGTCAAGGTCGGCGGGTCAGGGCAGGGGCTGGAGGAACTCCAGGCGGTTGCCGAAGGGGTCGTCGGCGTAGCAGCGGCGATGACCCGGGAAGTCCCCATCCCAGCTGACCGGGACCCCGCCGGTGGCCAAGCGCGCGACCACGGCATCCAGGTCCGTGACGAGAATTCCCGGATGCGCCTTCCTGGCCGGCCCGAAGCCAGGCTCGACGCCCAGATGGACCTCGAGCCCGCCACCGCGGAACCAGCACCCGCCGCGTGCGGCCAGCACAGCAGGCTTATCCACTTCGCTCAGCCCGAGCAGTGCACCCCAGAAGTGTCGGCAGGCGTCCTCGCCGCCGGGTGGGATGGCGAGTTGCACGTGGTGGAGCCCGGCAAGCAGGCTGGGGTCGGTCACCTGCACGATCCTGCCGCACCCACTCCCTTCCGCCCACCTTGAGGTTGGCGCGCTGAAGTCGCGCGGGAACCCACGCCAACCTCAAGGTGGGCGGAAGGGGGATGGGTGGCGTCGACGGTGGTGCCGGTATCGGCAGAATGGGCGCATGCCCGCTGACGACGCGACCGACTTCGCGACCTCCGACGCGACCTCCGACGCGACTGACGCTGAGGTGGACCTGGTTGTTGCGCGGACCCGGTTCGGCGCCGACGGCCTGGTCCCCGCGGTCGCCCAGCAGTGGGACACCCGCGAGGTCCTCATGCTGGCGTGGATGGACGAGGCCGCGCTCCGCGAGACGCTGACGACCGGCCGCGGGGTCTACTACTCGCGCAGCCGCGGTGGCCGGTGGGTCAAGGGCGACACGTCCGGTCATGTCCAGGCGGTCCGTGAGGTACGGCTGGACTGCGACGGCGACACCGTGCTACTGCTCGTCGAACAGGCCGGCGGCGCCTGCCACACCGGCGACCGCACCTGCTTCGACGCCGACCGCACGGTCGTGTCCGGCGGCCAGGAGTGAACGACTTCAGCGGGACGAGCCAGCCCTCGTTGGTGGACTTCCGTGAGCTGGCCCGCGATCGGCGGGTCATCCCGGTCACCCGCAGGCTGCTCGCCGATGGCGCCACCGCCGTCGGCCTGTTCCAGGCCCTGTGCCAGGACCGCGCCGGCACCTTCCTGCTGGAGTCCGCGGAGCAGGGGCGCAAGTGGTCGCAGTACTCCTTCATCGGCGTGCGGTGCGCGGCCATGCTGACCGAGCGAGACGGCGCGGCGGCCTGGCTGGGGCGTGCACCGCGCGGCGTGCCTGCCGGCGGGACGGCTGTCGAGGCACTGCGGGACACCGCTGCACTCCTGCGCACGACCGCCCTTCCAGGACTGCCCCCGCTTACCGGCGGCCTCGTCGGTTACCTCACGTACGACGCCGTCCGTGCCTGGGAGCGGGTGCCCGATGGCAACCCCGACGAGCTGGGGATCCCCGACCTCGGCTTCCTGCTCGCCACGGACCTCGCCGTCCTCGACCACGCAGACGGATCGGTCCTCCTGGTTGCGAACGCCATCAACTACGACGATTCCGACGAGCACGTCGACGATGCGTGGCGCGACGCCGTCGCGCGGCTGGACCGCATGCAGGCAGCCCTCGACACCCCGCATTCCCTCGGCGTGGCGACGTACGACCGCGACTCACAGGCGAGCGTGACGGCGCACACCGAGCGCGAGGACTATCTGCGACAGGTCGAGCGGGCCAAGGAGTACATCCGCGGCGGCGATGCATTCCAGGTCGTAGTGTCGCAGCGCTACAGCGCGCCATGCGCGGCTTCCGCCCTCGACGTGTACCGGATCCTGCGCGCCACGAACCCGAGTCCGTACATGTATCTGATCCGCGTGCCCGTCGATGACGGGCACCGGCCCGACGAGGCGGCGGGGGCCCTGCCCGAGGCCGTCGCGTTCGACATCGTCGGGTCGTCGCCAGAGGCACTGGTGACGGTCGTCGACAGCCACTGCGTCGTCCACCCCATCGCCGGAACGCGTCCGCGCGGATCGACGGCCGAGGAGGACATCGCCCTGGCAGAGGAGATGAGCAAGGACGTCAAGGAGCGGGCCGAGCATGTCATGCTCGTGGACCTGGCGCGCAACGACCTCGGCCGGGTCTGCGCCCCCGGGTCGGTGTCCGTCGTCGACTTCATGAGCGTCGAGCGCTACTCCCATGTCATGCACTTGGTGTCCACCGTCACGGGGGACCTTGCCGACGGTCGCACGGCATACGACGTGCTGGCTGCCACGTTCCCGGCAGGCACTCTCTCCGGTGCGCCCAAGCCACGGGCCATG
The DNA here is from genome assembly GCA_030645615.1 of Actinomycetota bacterium. Classification (GTDB taxonomy): domain Bacteria; phylum Actinomycetota; class Actinomycetes; order S36-B12; family S36-B12; genus UBA10649. The sequence goes on from JAUSNB010000065.1 coordinate 60,193, forward strand.
GAGATCATCGACGAGTTGGAGCCGCTTCGCCGAGGGCTCTATGGCGGGTGCGTCGGATACATCGACTTCGCCGGCGACCTCGACACCGCCATCGCGATCCGGACAGCGCTGATCAAGGACGGCACCGCGTACGTCCAGGCCGGGGCGGGGATCGTGGCCGACTCGATCCCCGAATCCGAGGCGGATGAGTGCGCCAACAAGGCGGCTGCCGTCCTGCGCGCGGTGGCGGCGGCCCAGACACTCGTGAAGCTCGAGGGCCCGGCCGCAGCCGATGGCTGACCGCAGCGCGGCGAGCCCGGCCGCAAGGCGGTCGTACCGGACGGCACTCGCCTGCCTTGCCGCGGGCTCGGTGCTTCTCATCGTCGCCTACGCGATGCCGTGGGTAGCGGTGAGCGTGCCCGTGCTGCCGGGCGCCGACGCGGCTACGCGGGAGATCACCCTGGCCGGCCGCGACCTGTTCCCCGGCGTCGCCATGACGGGATGGGTCAGCCTCGCCGCGCTCGGCGGGATCGTCGCGACCCGGTCATGGGGCCGGGCCGTCGTCGCTGCCGTGGGACTGCTCGCGGGTATCGGCGGATTGGTCGTCGCCGTCCTCTTCGCCGCGTCGCCCGGGCTGACGCTGGACGACGCCGTGCGGCGGGTGACCGACACCGAGGCCTACACAGCGGGTGCCGCGAGCGGTTGGTGGGCAGCGGCCGCGGCCGGCGGAGCGCTGGTCGCGTACGCCAGCGCCTGGGCGGCACTCAGTGGGAGGCGGTGGCCGTCCCTCGGCAGCAGGTACGAGCGGACGCCGGCCAATCGCCCCGACTCCAGTGCGTGGGACACGCTCGACCACGGGGGAGATCCCACCGAGGACCCGGACCGGGGGCGACCCGGCAGTTGACCCGCGGCATGGTTCAATGTCGCCATGTCGCAGCAGCCGGCCTCAGCCGCCCACCACGACGATCACGGCTCGACGCCCGCTGCCTGGACGGCCGTCGCGATCATCACTCTCGCCTTCGTGCTCGGCACGCTCGCCATCATCATGGGCAACTGGCCGCTGTTCTGGGTGTCCGTGGGGGTGCTCGTCCTCGGCGCCGTGGCGGGCAAGGTCCTCGCGATGATGGGTCTCGGCAAGGCGCGCACCTAGCCTGCTGCGCCCGTGCCGGGCCTTAACGGGGAATTGACGCAAGCCTGACCGGGGGCAGACCGGATGCGGGCGGCACGCCCCTTGGGGTCTGACAGGCTGGACCCGTGAGCGACACCTCCCGCGGGCTCGTCCTCGTCGTCGAGGATGAGCGGGCCATCTCCGACCTGCTGCGCATGTACCTGGCCAGGGAGGGCTTCGGGGTGCACGTCGCGACGGATGGCGGGTCGGCACTCACTGCGGCGCGGACCATGCACCCGGCGGCCGTCATTCTCGACGTGGGCCTGCCGGTGATGGACGGCACTCAGGTGTGCCGCCAGTTGCGGGCGGAAGGGAACTGGGTCCCGATCCTGTTCTGCACGGCCCGCGACGACGAGGTCGACCGCGTGCTGGGCCTCGAGCTCGGCGCGGACGACTACATCACCAAGCCGTTCAGCCCGCGCGAGGTCGTGGCACGGGTCAAGTCCGTCGTACGTCGCGCAGCCCTCGCGTCGGCCGACGACAGCCCGCTCGAGGTCGGGGCCGTCGTGCTCGACCCGGTCACCCGCCGCGTCACGGTGGCCGCCGAGCCCGTGTCGCTGACCGCTACCGAGTTCGACCTGCTTGCGCACCTCATGGCCCACCCGGGGCGCGTGTACTCCCGCGAGCAACTGCTGTCCGAGGTGTGGGGATACGCGGCCGTCGTGGGCACGCGCACGGTCGACGTCCACGTAGCCCAGGTGCGCGGGAAGCTGGGCGACCTCAACCCCATCCGGACCGTGCGGGGGGTCGGCTACTCGGCCGAGGCGCCAGGGGCGCCGTGACGTCCGTGGATCCCGGGGTCGCGACATCGCCGCCGGGTGCGCGTCCTCCTGCGCGCTCCCGGATGAACATCGTCACGTCGACGGTGCTGCTGACTGCGGCGATCGCGGCCATCGCCGTCCTCGTCGCCGGCATCGCGGCCTACCCGCTGGTGCGGTCCGCCGCCGAGAGCCAGGCGAGGGCCGAGCTGACCTCGCTGGCCGACCTCACCGCCACGGCGATCGACCGAGGCGCGACCGGCGAGCGAGGCGAGCTGCTCCCTCGGCGGCTCACCGACGCGCTGCAGTTCAAGCAGATCACCGGGTACATCGTCGTCGATGGCAGCCCGGCGGCGCCGGGCGTGAGCCAGCAGGTCCTGGCCGACGCGCTCTCGGGACGCAGCGTCTCCGCCGAGGGCACCACCGACGAGGGGCCGGTCCTGATCGAGACCCGGCCGCTCGAGTCAGGCGGCGCCGTCATCCTCGAGCAGCCCTACACGGTGGTCGGCGTCGAGGCCAGCGACGCGGTGCGCCGCATCGCCCTCGCCCTCCTCCTGGGCCTGCTCATCGCCGTCCCGATCGGCTACTGGGCCGCGCGCCGCCTCACCCGGCCGCTCCGCGCCGCGCGAGACGCCGCGAACGAGATGGCCGAGGGTTCCCGCCAGGTCACGCTCGATCCAGAAGGCCCGGTCGAGGTCGCCGACATCGCCCTGTCGCTCAACCGGCTGAACTCCGCCCTGGTGACCTCGGAGGGCCGCCAGCGCGAGTTCCTGCTGTCGGTCTCGCATGAGCTGCGCACCCCGCTGACGGCGGTGAAGGGATACGCGGAGGCCCTCTCGGACGGGGTGATCCCGGCCGAGGACGTCGCGCGGACCGGGGCCACCGTGGCGGCCGAAGCTGCCCGGCTGGACCGCCTCGTGAGCGACCTGCTCGACCTGGCCCGGCTGGGGGCGGTCGACTTCCGGGTGTCCCCAGTCAACGTCGACCTGGTCGACCTCGCCGAGGAGGCCGCCGAGGTCTGGCGGGATCGGGCCGGTCCCGAGGACGTGCTGTTCGTGCTCGAGGTGCCGGACCGGGCGGTGACCGTCCTGACGGACCCGATCCGCGTGCGCCAGGTCATCGACAACCTGGCCGAGAACGCGCTGCGCGTCTCCCCGCCCGGCTCGGTCATCGTGCTGGCCGTGCGCCAGGAGGGCCCGTGGGGCCTCGTCGAGGTGCGCGACTCCGGCCCCGGATTGACCGACGACGACGTGCCGGTGGCCTTCGAGCCCGGGGTCCTGCATGAGCGGTACCGCGGGGTGCGCCCGGTCGGTACCGGCCTGGGGCTGGCCCTGGTCGGCAAGCTCGCCGAGGGGCTGGGCGGCTCGGCCGAGGCGGGACGCTCGGCCGAGGGAGGGGCGCGCTTCACGGTGCGCATACCGGCGTGACGCCGCCCGCAACGGTCCCGTTCGCCGTATCGTTGGCCCGTGCCCACCTTCACTGACGAGGACGTGGTCGAGCAGGAGCGTGTCGACACGCGACCTCGGCGGCGCCGGATGGCGGGACCCCTGCTCGCCCTCGGAGGCGGCGCCCTGGCCCTGGGCTACGTTGCCGCGGTCGACCCGAATGAGCCTGGTCACTATCCGCTCTGCCCGACGCGCGCGCTGTTCGGCGTCGACTGCCCCGGCTGCGGCCTGCTTCGCGGCACCCACGACCTGGTGACGGGCAATGTCGGGGGTGCGCTTGACCACAACGTGCTCGTCCTGGCCGCGATCCCGGTCCTCGTGGTGCTGTGGATCCGGTGGGCGATGCGAGCGTGGCGGGGGACGACGCCACCCGTAACCTATGAGCAGTTCCGTCGTCGCAATGCCGTCCTGATCGTGTCCCTGGTCGTCGTCCTCGCGTTCGGCGTCGTGCGCAACCTGGTGCCGTACTTGGGGTCCGGGATCGGCTAGGGATCGCGTTCGGCTCCGGCCGGCACCGTGCCGGACCGGTCCGCCCGCACCGTGGTTAGTCTTGACGAGTGACCGTGCTCGACGAGATCGTCGCCGGCGTCCGCGAGGACGTCGCCGAGCGCATGTCGACGGTCCCGCTGGACCACCTCAAGGCGCGGGCCCAGCACGTGCCGCCCGCCCGGGACGTTGCCGCGATCCTCGGCGGTGACGATGTGTCGGTGATCGCCGAGGTCAAGCGATCCAGTCCCAGCAAGGGGCACCTGGCCGAGATCGACGACCCCGCGGCCCTGGCCCGCGAGTACGAGGCCGGCGGCGCGCACTGCATCAGCGTGCTCACGGAGCAGAGGAGATTCGGCGGATCCCTCGCCGACCTCTCGGCCGTGCGTTGCGCGGTCGATGTCTCCGTCCTGCGCAAGGACTTCATCGTGACGAGCTACCAGTTGTGGGAGGCGAAGGCATACGGCGCCGACATGATCCTGCTGATCGTCGCCGCCCTCGACCAGTCCGCGCTCGTGAGCCTCATCGAGCGGACCCAGAGCCTGGGGCTGACGGCCTTGGTCGAGGTCCACGACGAGGAGGAGATCGCCCGGGCCGTCGACGCGGGCGCCCACGTGATCGGGGTGAACGCCCGTAACCTCAAGACCCTCGATGTGGATCGCGGGGTCTTCGGACGGGTGGCCCACCTGATCCCCGACTCGTGCGTCAAGGTGGCCGAATCCGGGGTGCGCGACCCGCACGACCTGATCGTGTACGCCGAGGCGGGGGCCGATGCAGTCCTGGTCGGGGAGAGCCTCGTCACGGGCAAGGACCCGCGCTCGGCCGTGCGTGACCTCGTCACCGCCGGTGCCCACCCGGCGCTCCGGCACGGGCGGGCCTGACGTGGCGGCCACGACCCATACCCCGGCGAAGCACGACGAGGACCTGCCCGGGCACTACGGGCCGTATGGCGGCCGGTTCGTGCCCGAGGCCCTCACCTCGGCGCTGGACGAGCTGGACGCCGCCTTCCGCGCGGCGATCGTGGACCCGGCGTTCGCCGCGGAACTGGCTGAGCTCGAGCGCACCTACACCGGTCGCCCGAGCCCGCTCACGCCGGCGGCGCGCTTCGGCGAGCTCTGCGGGGGCGCCCGCGTGTACCTCAAGCGCGAGGACTTGAACCACACCGGCAGCCACAAGATCAACAACGTGCTCGGCCAGGCACTGCTGACCAGGCGGATGGGCAAGTCCCGCGTCATCGCGGAGACCGGGGCCGGCCAGCACGGCGTCGCCGCGGCGACGGCGGCAGCCCTCCTCGGGCTGGAATGCACCGTGTACATGGGCGAGGAGGACACCCGCCGCCAGGCGCTCAACGTCGCGCGGATGAGGCTGCTCGGGGCCGAGGTCATCCCGGTCACGGTTGGCAGCCGCACGCTTAAGGACGCCATCAACGAGGCCATGCGCGACTGGGTCACGACCGTCGACCGGACCCACTACCTGCTCGGCACCGTGACGGGCCCGGCGCCGTTCCCCGAGCTTGTCCGCCACTTCCACTCCGTCATCGGCCGGGAGGCCCGCGAGCAGATGCTTGCCGACGCCGGCCGCCTGCCCGACGCGGTGGCGGCGTGCGTCGGCGGGGGCTCGAACGCGATCGGCATCTTCAGCGGTTTCCTCGACGACCCGTCCGTGCGACTGCACGGGTACGAGGCCGGTGGCGAGGGCATCGAGACGGGCCGCCATGCCTCGCGCTTCAGCACCGGTGCGCCCGGAGTCCTGCATGGTGCCCGCACGTACGTCATGCAGGACGAGTGGGGGCAGACCGTCCCCTCGCACTCGATCAGCGCCGGGCTGGACTACCCCGGGGTCGGTCCCGAGCACGCCTGGCTGCACGACACCGGCCGGGTGGCCTACGAGCCGGTCAATGACGCCGAGGCGATGGACGCCTTCGCGGCGCTGTGCCGCACCGAGGGCATCATCCCGGCCATCGAGAGCGCCCATGCCCTTGCCGGCGCGATTCGCCTGGGCCGCGAGCTGGGCCCCGCCGGCCTGATCCTGGTCAGCCTGAGCGGACGCGGCGACAAGGACGTCGAGACAGCGGCGCGCTGGTTCGGCATCGACCTGTCGACCTCGCCGGACGGGACGGATCCACGGTGAGTCGCGGGCTGGCCGAGGCATTCGCGGATGCCCGGTCCGAAGGCCGCGCCGCGCTCATCGGGTACCTACCGGCCGGCTTCCCCGATCCCGAGCAGTGCGTCGAGCTCGTCGTCGACATGGTGGCCGCAGGGGTCGACATCGTCGAGGTGGGGCTGCCGTACTCGGATCCCCTGATGGACGGGCCGGACATCCAGGCCGCGGTCGACCAGGCACTCCGAGCCGGGACAACGACCGAGACGGTCCTCGACACGGTCGGTGCCCTGACCGACGCAGGAGCCACCGCGGTCGTGATGTCGTACTGGAACCCGATCGAGCGCTACGGAGTCGAGCGGTTCGCCGACCGACTGGCCGATGCGGGCGGCCACGGCGTCATCACGCCCGACCTCACCCCCGAGGAGGCAGGTCCGTGGATCGCCGCCACGACGCGCCGGGGGCTCGACCGGGTCTTCCTGGTGGCGCCGTCCTCGACCGACGAGCGGATCCGAACCGTCGTCGCGGCATCGTCGGGCTTCGTCTATGCCGCGTCGACGATGGGCGTCACCGGTGCACGAGCGGCAGTCAGCTCGGCCGCGCCCGCGCTGGTGGCCCGCACGAAGGCCCTCACCGGCCTGCCCGTCGCCGTGGGGCTCGGCGTGTCGTCCGGCGAGCAGGCCCGAGAGGTGGCGGCCTACGCCGACGGGGTCATCGTGGGATCGGCGTTCGTCCGACTGATCCTGCAGGCGTCCGACCGGGCTGCCGCACGCGACGCCGTGCGCCGCCTCGCGGCCGACCTCGCCGCGGGCGTGCGAGGGAACCGGGCCTGCGGGTGAGCCGTCAACCAGAGCACGTAACGTGTACGCAGGCCTCGGCGGAACGCGCCGCGGTCAGGGGTGAGCGATCGGGAGACAGAGCATGAGCGAGTCCGGCAAGAACCGACGCGACCGAGCAGCGGCGGCACGCGACGCGGCGAACGCGCAGGAGAAGCGCCGTGAGCGCATCGTGCGCATCGTGGGTGCCGTGACGGTCGTCGTCGTGGTGGTGGGCATCATCGGCGTGGCACTGCTCGCCCGCAGTCAGTCGGGAGACTCCAGCGCGTCCCCGACCAGCACTGCCAGCGCCGATCCCAACGCCCCCCTGCCTACCGGCGCGCTGCCCATCGACGACGAGTACGCCTTCGGCGTGCCCTACGGCACCGGCACCGATGCGGTCCCCGTCCTGGCGATCTGGGAGGACTTCCAGTGCCCGGCGTGCGGCGCGGTCGAGCAGGCCAACGGCGCCGGCATCGAGAAGCTGGCCGAGGACGGGAAAGTCCGCCTCGTCTGGCGACCGACCACCTTCCTCGACGCCAACCTGGCCACCGACCACTCGGCTCGCGCCGTGTCGGCGTGGGGCTGCGCGGTCGACGCTGGCAAGGCGAAGGAGTTCCACAATCTCGTCTTTGCCAACCAACCCGAGGTCGAGGGTGACGGCTGGACCGATGAGCAGCTCATCGCCCTCGGCGAGCAGGCCGGCATCAGCGGTGCCGGCCTCGAGACCTTCACGACCTGCGTCACCGACCGCACGTACCTGGGCTGGGGTGCGAACAGCACGGCGATCTTCTACGCCAGCGGGGTGGGCGGTACCCCGTCCGCGACCCTGAACGGCGTCGACATCCCCACCGAGGTCCTCGTCGACCAGGCCACGCTCGAGGCGCTGGTGGCCGAGGCGACCACCGCCATGGCCGGCGGATCCCCGTCCCCGTCCCCGTCAGCGTCCTAGCGACGCCGTGATCGCTGCCGGCATGTCGCTTCCCGCCTCGATCCCCAGCCCCGACCAAGGGGTCTGGAACCTGGGGCCGTTGCCGTTGCGGGCATACGCCCTGCTGATCGTCGTGGGGATCGTCATCGCGGTGTGGTGGGGAGGCAAGCGCTACGTCGCCCGCGGCGGCGCACCGGGCGTCATCACGGACATCGCCATCTGGGCGGTCCCCTTCGGGATCGTCGGTGCCCGGCTGTACCACGTCATCACCGACAACCAGCTCTATTTCGGCCCTGACGGAGCGGGGTTCGTCGCTGCGCTGCGCATCTGGGATGGCGGCCTGGGCATCTGGGGAGCCGTGTCGTTCGGCGCCCTCGGCGCCTGGATCGGTGCGCGGCGAGCCGGGATCCTGCTGCCCCCGGTGGCCGACGCCATCGCCCCCGGCATCGCCATCGCGCAGGCTCTCGGTCGGTGGGGCAACTACTTCAACCAGGAGCTGTTCGGTGCGCCGACCACCGTGCCGTGGGCCCTGGAGATCGACCCCGCCAACCGGCCATCCGGATACGAGGAGTTCGCCACCTTCCACCCCACCTTCCTGTACGAGTCCCTGTGGCTGGTCGGATTGGTGCTGGTCGTCCTGTGGGCAGACAAGCGATTCCAGCTGGGGCATGGCCGGGTCTTCGCCCTCTACGTCCTGATCTACTGCGCCGGCCGATTGTGGGTCGAGCTCCTGCGGGTCGATACCGCCAACACCATCCTCGGGCTGCGCCTGAACGTGTGGACCTCGCTGCTCGTGGGCATCGGCGCCCTCGTGTACTTCGTCGTCTCGGCCCGGCTGCGCCCGGGCCGAGAGACCGTGCTCACGCGCACGGCAGAGCCGTCCTCGCCCGCGGGCACGCCGGTCGGGTAGAGTCCGCGCCAACGGGCCAACGTCGTCCCGCAGGCCGGTTCCCTCCGGCCCGATCCTTGTCCAACCGGAACTCGCCCACGCGAGCATCCGGCCGGTGGGACCGCAGCCAGACGACGACAGGACGCGCGATGCTCACCTCTCCCGTGCAGCCGGCACCCCAAGGCCTGTACGACGGCCGGCACGAACACGACGCCTGCGGCGTCGCCTTCGTCGCCACCCTCACCGGCCGGGCCACGCACGACATCGTCGACCTGGCCCTCACCGCGTTGCGCAACCTCGAGCACCGCGGTGCTTCCGGTGCCGAGCCGGACAGCGGCGACGGGGCGGGCATCCTCGTCCAGGTCCCCGACGCCTTCCTGAGGCAGGCGGTCGGCTTCCCGCTGCCGCCGGCGGGCCATTACGCCGTGGGCATCGCCTTCCTGCCCATCGACGATGACGAGCGGGCGACGGCGCAGGAGGCCATCGAGGCCATCGCGGCGAGCGAGGCCGTCGAGGTACTGGGCTGGCGCGAGGTCCCCGTCGACCCCTCGCTCGTCGGCGCGACGGCACGGAGCGTGATGCCGGCCTTCTGGCAGCTGTTCGTGGCGCACGGACAGGACGCCGGCGTCGACCTCGATCGATGGGTCTACCCGATGCGCAAGCGCGTCGAGCACGAGCTCGGCGTCTACTTCGCCTCGCTGTCGTCGCGGACCCTCGTGTACAAGGGGATGCTGACCACCGGTCAGCTGGAGCCGTTCTACCCCGAGTTGTCCGATCCCCGACTGGCCTCGGCGCTGGCACTGGTGCACTCGCGCTTCTCCACGAACACCTTCCCGTCCTGGCCGCTCGCTCATCCTTACCGGTATATCTCGCACAACGGCGAGATCAACACCGTGCGCGGCAATCGCAACTGGATGCAGGCCCGCGAGGCGATGATCACGTCCGATGTCATCCCTGGCGACGTGACCCGCCTCTTCCCGATCTGCACCCCCGGCGGCAGCGACTCCGCGTCGTTCGACGAGGTGCTGGAACTGCTGCACCTCGGCGGCCGGTCGCTGCCGCACTCGGTGCTGATGATGATCCCGGAGGCGTGGGAGAACAACCCGGGCATGGACCACGCCCGGCGCGAGTTCTACGAGTACCACTCGACCTTCATGGAGCCGTGGGACGGGCCGGCGAATGTGTGCTTCAGCGACGGCACGCAGATCGGTGCCGTGCTGGACCGCAACGGCCTGCGCCCTGGCCGGTTCTGGGTGACGGATGAGGGACTGGTCGTGCTCGCTTCCGAGGCGGGGGTCCTTGACATCGACCCGGCGACCATCGTGCGCAAGGGGCGACTGCAGCCGGGCCTCATGTTCCTGGTCGACACGGCGGCGGGCCGGATCATCGAGGACGATGAGATCAAGGCCCAGCTCGCGGCCGAGGAGCCGTACGCCGACTGGCTGCACGCCGGCCTGATCCATCTCGACTCGCTGCCGGAGCGTGAGCACATCGTGCACACGCCGCAGTCGGTGGCCCGGCGCCAGCAGACGTTCGGGTACACCGAGGAGGAACTGCGCGTCATCCTCGAGCCGATGGCCCGCACGGGAGGCGAGCCGCTGGGATCGATGGGCACCGACACGCCCATCGCCGTCCTGTCGTCGCGTCCACGCATGATCTTCGACTACTTCTCCCAGCTGTTCGCCCAGGTGACCAACCCGCCGCTGGATGCGATCCGAGAGGAGATCGTCACCTCGCTGTCGAGCATCATCGGCCCGGAGGGCAACGTCCTCGAGCCCACGCCGGCGCACTGCCGCCAGGTCGTGCTGCCCTTCCCGGTCATCGACAACGACGAGCTCTCGAAGGTGCTGCACATCAACCAGGACGGGGACCAGCCGGGCTTCGCGGGGGTTCGGCTCCGCGGGCTGTACCCGGTGGCCGGGGGAGGGGATGCGCTGGAGCACCGCCTCAACGAGATCTTCCACGAGGTGGATGCCGTCATCCGCCAGGGCAAGCGCTTCATCGTCCTGTCCGACCGCGACAGCGACGCGCAGAACGCGCCCATCCCGTCGCTGCTGCTGTGCGCGGCGGTCCACCATCACCTGGTCCGCACCAAGTCGCGCACGATGGTCGGCCTGCTGATCGAGGCGGGCGACGTGCGCGAGGTGCACCACGTGGCACTGCTCATCGGGTACGGCGCGGCCGCGGTCAACCCGTACCTGGCGCTGGAGTCGGTGGAGGATCTCGTCCGCCGCGGGGTCATTGCTGACGTCACGCCCGAGAAGGCGATGCGCAACATCGTCAAGTCGCTGGGCAAGGGCGTGCTGAAGGTCATGTCGAAGATGGGCGTGTCGACGGTCGCCTCGTACCGCGGCGCGCAGATCTTCGAGGCGGTGGGCCTGTCGCAAGGGCTCGTCGACGCGTACTTCACCGGCACCGCCTCCAAGCTCGGCGGCGTCGGGCTCGACGTCATCGCGGAGGAGGTCGCGCTCCGGCACCGGGTCGCCTACCCGCTGTCGGGCATCCCGCTCGCCCATCGGCGGCTGAATGTCGGCGGGGAGTACCAGTGGCGTCGCGAGGGGGAGCCGCACCTGTTCGACCCCGAGACCGTCTTCCGGCTCCAGCACGCCACGCGCACCAAGCGGTACGACATCTTCCGGGAGTACACCGGGCGCATCGACGAGCAGTCCGAGCGGCTGATGACGCTGCGCGGCCTCTTCCGGCTCAAGACGGGTGAGCGGCCGCCCGTGGCCCTCGACGAGGTCGAGCCGGTCGACTCGATCGTGCGCCGGTTCTCGACCGGGGCGATGTCGTACGGATCCATCTCGCAGGAGGCCCACGAGACCCTGGCCATCGCGATGAACCGCATCGGCGCCAAGTCGAACACGGGCGAGGGTGGCGAGGACCCCGAGCGATTCGTGCCCCTGCCCAACGGTGATTCGCGGCGGTCGGCGATCAAGCAGGTGGCGTCCGGCCGCTTCGGGGTCACCAGCGAGTACCTCGTCAACAGCGACGACATCCAGATCAAGATGGCCCAGGGCGCCAAGCCCGGTGAGGGCGGCCAGCTGCCCGGGCACAAGGTGTACCCGTGGATCGCACGGACGCGGCACTCGACGCCCGGTGTGGGCCTGATCTCACCGCCGCCGCATCACGACATCTACTCGATCGAGGACCTCGCCCAGCTCATCCACGACCTCAAGAACGCCAACCCGCAGGCCCGCGTGCATGTGAAGCTGGTCTCCGAGGTGGGCGTAGGGACGGTCGCCGCGGGGGTGGCCAAGGCCCATGCCGACGTGATCCTCATTTCCGGCCATGACGGCGGCACGGGTGCCTCGCCGCTGACATCGCTCAAGCACGCCGGTGCGCCGTGGGAGCTGGTGCTCGCCGAGACACAGCAGACGCTCATCCTCAACGGCCTGCGCGACCGGGTGGTGGTGCAGACGGACGGCCAGCTCAAGACCGGCCGCGACGTCGTCATCGCCGCGCTGCTCGGTGCGGAGGAGTTCGGCTTCGCGACGGCCCCGCTCGTCGTCATGGGCTGCGTGATGATGCGGGTCTGCCACCTCGATACCTGTCCCGTCGGCGTCGCGACACAGAACCCGGTCCTGCGTGAGCGCTTCACCGGCAAGCCGGAGTTCGTCGAGACCTTCTTCGAGTTCATCGCGACCGAGGTGCGCGAGCTCCTCGCGGCCCTGGGCCTCCGATCGCTCGACGAGGCGATTGGCCATGCGGAGCTGATCGACGCGACGCGCGCCGTGGACCACTGGAAGGCGTCGGGCCTTGACCTCGACCCCATCCTGCACGTGCCGTCCGTGCGCGCCGACGCCCCTCGGCGGCACATGGTCGAGCAGGACCACGGGCTCGACCGAGCACTCGACCAGGAGCTCATCGCCCTGTGTTCACCGGCGCTTGAGTCGGGCGAGCCGGTTCGGGCCAACCTGCCGATCCGCAACGTCAACCGCACCGTCGGGACGATGCTCGGCTCCCACGTCACCCGGCTCCACGGCGGCGACGGGCTCCCGGACGGCACCATCGACCTGACCTTCGTGGGATCCGCTGGCCAGTCGTTCGGGGCCTTCCTGCCGCCGGGCATCACGCTGCGCCTCGAGGGGGATGCCAACGACTACGTCGGCAAGGGCCTGTCGGGTGGCCGGATCACCATCCGGCCGCACCGCCGGGCGCGGCTCGTGGCCCACGAGAACATCATCGCCGGCAACGTGATCGGCTACGGCGCGACGTCGGGCGAGCTGTTCATCAGGGGCCGGGTGGGGGAACGCTTCTGCGTCCGCAACTCCGGCGCCACCGCCGTCGTGGAGGGGGTCGGCGACCACGGCCTGGAGTACATGACGGGCGGCCTCGTGGCCGTCCTCGGGACTACCGGGCGCAACCTCGGCGCCGGCATGTCGGGAGGCATCGCGTACGTCCTCGACCTCGACCTGGCCAAGGTGAACCCGGAGATGGTCGACCTCGACCCACTGGACCAGCAGGACGTGGACGAGCTTCGCGAGCTGGTCTCCCGGCACGCGGAGGAGACCGACTCCGAGCGGGCTGCCGCCCTCCTCGGCGACTGGCCGCAGGCCGCCGCCCGGTTCACCAAGGTCATGCCGAAGGACTTCAAGCGCGTGCTGCGCCTGCGAGCCGAGGCGGAGGAGAAGGGACTCGATCCGATGGTCGCCGTCATGGGAGGCATCAATGGCTGATCCGAAGGGCTTCCTGACCACCCAGCGCGAACTGCCCTCCCGACGCCCCGTCGAAGTGCGGATCATGGACTGGCGGGAGGTGTACGAGCCATTCGGCGAGGAGTCGCTCGCCAAGCAGGCCGGGCGCTGCATGGACTGCGGGATCCCGTTCTGCCACAACGGGTGCCCACTCGGGAACCTCATTCCCGAGTGGAATGACCTTGTCTGGGAGGGGGACTGGCACGAAGCGGCCGAGCGGCTGCATGCGACCAACAACTTCCCCGAGTTCACGGGGCGGCTGTGCCCCGCTCCCTGCGAGACCGCCTGCGTCCTTGGCATCAACGCCGACCCCGTCACCATCAAGCAGGTCGAGGTCTCGATCATCGACCGTGCCTGGGATGAGGGTTGGGTCGGCCCGCAGGTACCGGACCGCCTGACCGGCAAGACCGTCGCCGTCGTCGGGTCCGGTCCCGCGGGCCTCGCTGCCGCCCAGCAGTTGGCCAGGGCCGGTCACACCGTCGCCGTCTTCGAGCGGTCCGATCGCATCGGCGGACTGCTGCGCTACGGCATCCCCGAGTTCAAGATGGAGAAGCGCCACCTCGACCGGCGCATCGCGCAGATGGAGGCGGAGGGAGTCAAGTTCCGCACGGGGATCGAAGTGGGGATCGACGAGGCGGGCAGCGACCTGCGCCGCAGGTACGACGCCGTGGTCGTCGCGATCGGCGCCACGGCGTGGCGGGACCTGCCCGTTCCTGGTCGCGAGCTCGCCGGCATCCACCAGGCGATGGAGTACCTGCCGCTGGCGAACCGGGTGCAGCAGGGCGACCTCGAGGCCTCGCCGATCGATGTCATGGGGGCACATGTCGTCATCATCGGCGGCGGCGACACGGGAGCCGACTGCCTCGGCACGGCGCACCGGCAGGGAGCGGCATCGGTCACCCAGCTGGAGATCCTGCCCACGCCCCCGGCGACCCGACCGGACGCCCAGCCATGGCCGACCTATCCCATGACGTACCGGGTGTCGAGCGCGCACGAGGAGGGCGGCGAGCGGCTCTTCGCCGTCTCGACCGAGCGGTTCGTCGATGACGGGCATGGACGCGTCGCTGGCCTTCAGCTCGTCGAGGTCGAGCCGCACGACGGCGGCCTGCGCCCCAAGGCCGGCACCCAGACGCAGATCCGCGCCGACTTCGTCTTCCTGGCCATGGGCTTCGTCGGCCCGGAACCGGGGGGCGTGGTCGACCAGCTCGGGCTTGACCTCGATCCCCGGGGCGCCATCGTGCGCGATGCCGGGTACCGCTCCGGGGTCGACGGTGTCTTCGTGGCCGGCGACGCCGGCCGCGGGCAGTCATTGATCGTGTGGGCGATCGCCGAGGGTCGTTCGGCCGCGGCGGCCGTGGATGCCTACCTCATGGGGGGGACCAACCTGCCTGCCCCGATCCCGTCGACCGCGCGTCCGCTGCTGGTGTGACCCACGACACCCATGCAATCGCTTACGGGTAAGGTTTGAGGATGCGTCGCGCGAAGATCGTCGCCACCCTGGGCCCGGCCACGAGTTCCCTCGAGGCCATCCGGGGACTGGTCGCCGCCGGAATGGACGTGGCCCGCCTGAACCTCTCCCATGGCGACCACTCGGTGCACCTTGAGGTCTACAACAACGTCCGAGCGGCGGCCGACGAGGTGGGCCGAGGGGTCGGAATCCTCGTCGACCTGCAAGGTCCGAAGATCCGGCTCGGCAGGTTCGCCGCGGGATCGGTCCTGCTCGAGAACGGCGCCGAGTTCATCGTCACCACCGAGGACGTGCCAGGCGACAAGGACATGGTCGGAACGACCTACGCGGGACTGCCGGGAGACGTCACCTCCGGGGACCTGGTCCTCGTCGACGACGGCCGTATCGAACTGCAGGTCATCCGCGTCGACGGGCCCCGCGTCCACACGCGAGTCCTTGAGGGCGGCCGGGTCTCGGACAACAAGGGATTCAACCTGCCGGGTGTCGCGGTGAACGTGCCGGCGATGTCGGACAAGGACCGCCGGGACCTGCGCTGGGCGCTGCGCACCGGGGCCGACATCATCGCGCTGTCGTTCGTGCGCAGTGCCGCCGACATTGCCGACGTGCACGACATCATGGACGAGGAGGGCGTGCGCCTGCCCGTCCTGGCGAAAGTCGAGAAGCCCCAAGCGGTCGACAACCTCGAGGAGATCATCGCGGCCTTCGATGGCGTGATGGTGGCACGCGGCGACCTCGGCGTCGAGCTCCCGCTAGAGGCAGTTCCCCTGGTGCAGAAGCGGGCCATCCACCTGTGCCGCGAGGCAGGCAAGCCGGTCATCGTGGCCACGCAGATGCTGGAAAGCATGGCTGTCTCGAACCGGCCCACGCGCGCCGAGGCCAGCGACGTCGCCAACGCGGTCCTCGACGGCGCGGATGCCCTCATGCTCTCCGGCGAGACAAGCGTCGGCGACCATCCCAACCTCGTCGTCGAGACGATGAGCCGCATCATCGAGCACGTCGAGACCCAGGCCCTGCAGCAGCTTCCGCGGCTGAGCGACCCTTGGACCGGGTCCACGGCGCGCGCGCTCACCCACGCCGCGGTCGACGTCGCCAACGGGGTGGACGCCAGCCACCTCATCGCCTTCACCGAGACCGGCTCGTCGGCCCGGCTGATCTCGCGCTGGCGCTCCCCGACCCCATTGCTGGCCTTCACCCCCAACCCGCGCGTGCGCAGCCAGCTGTCCCTGGTGTGGGGCGTCGAGACGTTCCTCGTCCCCCAGGTCGAGCACACCGACGACATGGTCGTCCAGGTCGACAAGGCCCTGCTCGACATCGGCCGCGCGACGTTCGGCGACCGGGTCGTCATCGTGGCCGGCGTTCCGCCGGGCGTTCCGGGCACGACCAACGGCATGCGCGTGCACAAGATGGGCAGCGCCGGCCGCGGCGGTGGGGTCTAGCAACCCGTCGCCGCGACGGGTGAGTAGAGTTGCTTCGGCAGACATCCTTTAAGACCCGTCCAGAGAGGCGGGGAAGGAGGTCCGGTTGACGAACGTCATCCTGGATGGCTCGGACATGACCCGCGCGATCACGCGCATCGCCCACGAGATCGTGGAGCGAAACAAGGGCGCCGCAGACGTCGTCCTTCTCGGCATCCCGACCCGAGGCTTCCCGATCGCGGAGCGGATCGCCTCGGCGATCGAGCGCATCGAGGGAGCCCGCCCCGACACCGGCTCGCTCGACGTCACGTTGTACCGAGACGACCTGCGGATGCGCCCCGCCCGGGCATTGGAGCCGACATCGATCCCGGCCGGTGGCGTCGACGACCGGGTGGTCATCCTCGTCGACGACGTGCTGTTCTCCGGGCGCACGATCCGGGCGGCCCTCGACGCCATCAGCGACCTCGGCCGTCCTCGTGCCGTTCAGCTGGCGGTCATGGTCGACCGCGGGCACCGAGAACTGCCGATCCGGCCGGACTTCGTGGGCAAGAACCTGCCCACCTCGGTCGACGAGCAGGTGCGGGTGTCCGTCTCGGAAGTCGACGGCACTGACGAGGTCACCATCTCCGGCGGCACGCGTTGAGGCACCTGCTGTCCGCGGCGGACCTCGATGCCGAAGCGGCAATCCTTGTCCTCGACACGGCTGCCGAACTTGCCGCGGTCACCGACCGGTCCGTCAAGAAGCTGCCGACCCTGCGCGGCCGCACGGTCGTGAACCTGTTCTTCGAGGACTCCACCCGCACCCGCATCTCCTTCGAGATGGCCGCCAAGCGGCTGTCGGCCGACGTCATCAACTTCGCCGCCAAGGGGTCCAGCGTCTCCAAGGGCGAGAGCCTGAAGGACACGGCCCTGACGCTGGAGGCGATGGGCGCCGACGCCGTCGTCATCAGGCACCACGCGTCCGGGGCCCCGCACCGCCTTGCCACGGCAGGCTGGATCGCCGGTGCCGTCGTCAACGCGGGTGACGGGACGCATGAGCACCCAACCCAGGCGCTGCTCGATGCGTTCACGCTGCGCCGCCACCTGCGCGGCGGCACGGGCGGGCTCGACGGGCTGCGCGTGACCATCGTGGGCGACGTCCTGCACAGCCGCGTGGCGCGCTCCAACGTGCTGCTGCTGGCGACGCTCGGGGCAGACGTGACCCTCGTCGCACCGCCGACCCTGCTGCCGACCGGGGTGCACGAGTGGCCCTGCCGCGTCTCATACGACATCGATGAGGCACTGCCTTCGAGCGACGCGGTGATGATGCTGCGCGTGCAGGCGGAGCGCATGCATGACGCCTACTTCCCCTCGGCCCGCGAATACAGCCGTGCGTACGGCCTGGACCGCGATCGCCTGGGCGCCTTGCCGGACCACGCCATCGTCATGCACCCCGGGCCGATGAACCGGGGGATGGAGATCAGTGCCGAGGTAGCCGACAGCGACCGGGCGGTGATGGTCGAGCAGGTCACGAATGGCGTCAGCGTCCGGATGGCCGTGCTCTACCTGCTGCTCGGCGGATCCACGGGGGAGAAATGAGCCACGAAGCAACCGCACCGGAGACGGTGGTCCTGCGCGGCGCCCGGCCATACGGTGAGGACCAGGTCGACATCGTCGTGCGTGACGGTGTCATTGCCGAACTGGCCCCGCCGGGCACCGGCTCCGCCGCCGTCGTGGTCGACGCCGATGGCCTGGTCGCGCTGCCCGGGCTCGTCGACCTGCACACCCACCTGCGCGAGCCAGGACGCGAGGACGCCGAGACGGTGGAGACCGGCTCGAGGGCGGCCGCCCTCGGCGGGTACACCGCTGTCTTCGCCATGGCCAATACCCTCCCGGTGGCTGACACCGCGGGGGTCGTGGAACAGGTATGGCGGCTGGGCCAGGAAGCCGGCCTCGTCGACGTGTTCCCCGTCGGCGCTGTGACGGTCGGGCTGGGGGGCACGCAGCTCGCGGAGCTTGGTGCCATGGCCGGGTCTGCCGCCCGGGTGCGCGTGTTCAGCGACGACGGCAAGTGCGTGCACGACGCCGTCCTCATGCGGCGTGCCCTCGAGTACGTGAAGGCGTTCGACGGCGTCATTGCCCAGCACGCGCAGGAGCCCCGGCTCACGGAGGACGCGCAGATGAACGAGGGCGTGCTGTCCGGAGTGCTCGGGCTGACCGGATGGCCGGCCGTCGCCGAGGAGTCGGTCATCGCGCGCGACGTGCTGCTCGCCCACCACGTCGGCTCACGGCTGCACGTGTGCCATGTCTCGACGGCCGGCTCCGTCGACATCATCCGGTGGGCCAAGGCACGCGGGATCGAGGTCACGGCGGAGGTGACGCCACACCATCTGCTGCTGACCGAGGACCTCGTGCGCAGTTACGACCCCGTCTACAAGGTGAACCCGCCGCTCCGCACGTCGGCCGATGTCGAGGCCCTGTGGGAGGGACTCGCCGACGGGACCATCGACGTCGTGGCGACCGACCATGCGCCGCACGCCCTGGAGGACAAGGACTGCGAGTGGGGCGCAGCCGCCTTCGGGATGCTCGGGCTGCAGACGGCTCTCAGCGTCGTCGTCCAGACGATGCTGCTCACCGGCCGGCTGGACTGGCGGGGGGTCGCTGACCGCATGAGCGTCGCCCCGGCCCGGATCGGCCGCGCGCACGGGCACGGCGCAGGTGTCCAGCGGGGCGCAACGGCGAGCATCGTGCTCGTCGACCCCGAGGCGACCTGGGTCGTCGACCCGGAGGGACTGGCCTCGAAGAGCCGCAACAGCCCCTATCGGGGCATGGAACTGCCGGCACAGGTCCGCCATGTCCTGCGGGCCGGGCGGATCACCGTTCGCGACGGGGAGCTGGCCTCGTGAGTCCAGCCTGGCTTGCGGGGACGGCCGACTACGCCGAACAGGCGCAGGTGACCAACTGGCCGCTGCGCATCCTCCTCGTGCTGGTCGTCGCCGGTGCCATCGCGGCGGCGCTGTGGGGCATGCGTCGGGGCTGGCTGGCCCGCCAGCACCGGCAGGGCCAGATCCCGGCGCCGGCGCAGGCACCGCTCGATCCGGCCAGCCTCACCCCTCCCGTGGGCGGAATGTACCTCGGCACCTCGACCGCGGGGGACTGGCTGGACCGCATCGCGGTGCACGACCTCGGCGTGCGCAGCCGGGCGCGGCTGTCGTACGGGCGGGCCGGGGTGTGGCTGCAGCGCGACGGTGCCCGCGATCTCTTCGTGCCGGCCGGGGCGATCGAGGCGGTGCGCGTCGACAGGGGAGTGGCCGGCACCGTGCGTGCCCGCGACAGCGTCATCATCGTGACCTGGCGCGCCGGCGAAGCGCTGCTGGATAGCGGGTTCAGGGCGGACGACAGCGACGAGCACGCCACTGTGTTGGATGGGCTCATGGCCACCTTCGCGAGCGACTTGCCGGAGGGCCGGCCATGACGGCGAGGCGCAAGCCGGCCGTCTTCGTGCTGGAGGACGGGCGCGTGTGGCACGGCGAGGAGTACGGGGCCGTCGGGCACTCGTTCGGCGAGGCCGTGTTCTCCACCGGCATGAGCGGCTACCAGGAGACCCTTACTGACCCGTCCTATCACCGCCAAGTGGTCGTGATGACCACGCCGCACATCGGGAACACGGGAATCAACGGCGAGGACGACGAGTCCTCGCGCATCTGGGTGTCCGGGTACGTGGTGCGTGATCCCTCGCGGATCGCATCCAACTGGCGCGCCACGGGCGGGCTTGAGGACCAGCTCGCGGCCCAGGGCATCGTCGGCATCTGCGGCATCGACACGCGCGCCGTGACCCGGCACCTGCGCGAACGCGGGGCCATGCGGGTGGGCGTCTTCAGCGGCGACGACGCACTCCGCCCTGTCGCCGACCTCCTCGCCCTGGTCCAGGCCAGCCCGGCCATGGCGGGTGCCGACCTCACGGCCGACGTCACGACAGCCGTACCGTACGTCGTCGAGGCGCTCGGAGAGCGCCGGTTCACCGTCGCTGCCATCGACCTAGGCATCAAGTCGATGACTCCCCGCCGCATGGCGGAGCGGGGGATGCGGGTGCACGTGCTACCGGCCGGCTCCACGGCTGACGAGGTGCGCGCCGTGGCCCCGGACGGGGTCTTCTTCTCGAACGGGCCGGGCGACCCGGCCACGGCCGATCGCGCCGTGGCCCTCATGAGCGGCCTGCTGGCCGACCGGATCCCGGTGTTCGGCATCTGCTTCGGCAACCAGGTGCTCGGCCGGGCCCTGGGCCTGGGCACCTACAAGCTGCGATACGGCCACAGGGGCATCAACCAGCCCGTGCAGGACCTCGCCACCGGCCGGGTGGCCGTCACGGCGCACAACCACGGCTTCGCTGTCGACGCCCCGCGCGGTGCCCCGTTCGATAGCCCGTTCGGGACGGCCGTCGTCAGCCACGTGTGCCTCAACGACGACGTGGTCGAGGGTCTGCGGTGCCTCGACGTGCCCGCGTTCAGCGTCCAGTATCACCCGGAGGCCGCGGCCGGCCCGCACGATGCCGCGTACCTGTTCGACGAGTTCGCCGCGATGATGGCGGGGGCAGCCTGATGCCGCGACGCGAGGACATCCGCTCCGTCATGGTGATCGGGTCCGGCCCCATCGTCATCGGCCAGGCCTGCGAGTTCGACTACTCCGGGACGCAGGCCTGCCGCGTGCTCCGCGACGAGGGGCTGCGCGTCGTGCTCGTCAACTCCAACCCTGCCACGATCATGACCGACCCGGAGTTCTCCGACGCGACCTACATCGAGCCGATCACGCCCGAGTTCATCGAGCGCATCATCGCCAAGGAGCGCCCCGATGCCTTGCTGCCGACGCTGGGCGGGCAGACCGCGCTGAACGCGGCGATGGCGCTGCACCGCAACGGCGCCCTCGCCCGCTACGACGTCGAGCTCATCGGGGCCGACGTCGACGCGATCGAGCGCGGCGAGAACCGCGAGCTGTTCCGGCAGATCGTCGCCGATGTCGGCGCGGAAAGCGCCCGCTCGGCCGTGTGCCACACGCTGGAGGACTGCCTGGATGCGGTGGGCGAACTCGGCTACCCGGTGGTCGTGCGCCCCTCCTTCACCATGGGGGGGTCGGGCTCGGGCATCGCGTACGACGAAACCGACCTGCGCCGCATCGCCGGGTCCGGCATTCAGGCCAGCCCCACGTCGGAGATCCTCCTCGAGGAGTCGATCATCGGCTGGAAGGAGTACGAGCTCGAGCTCATGCGGGACCGCAGCGACAACGTCGTCGTGATCTGCTCGATCGAGAACCTCGACCCCATGGGCGTGCACACGGGCGACTCCATCACCGTCGCACCGGCGCTCACCCTCACCGACCGCGAGTACCAGCGGATGCGCGACGTGGGGATCGCCATCATCCGCGCCGTGGGGGTCGATACCGGCGGCTGCAACATCCAGTTCGCCGTCAACCCCGACGATGGCCGGCTCATCGTCATCGAGATGAATCCGCGCGTCTCGCGCTCCTCCGCCTTGGCCTCCAAGGCCACCGGCTTCCCGATCGCAAAGATCGCTGCGCGCCTGGCCATCGGCTACACCCTCGACGAGATCCCCAACGACATCACGCGCGAGACCCCGGCCTCGTTCGAGCCGACGCTGGACTACGTCGTGGTCAAGGTCCCTCGGTTCGCCTTCGAGAAGTTCCCGCAGGCCGATCCGACCCTCACCACGACGATGAAGAGCGTGGGCGAGGCGATGGCCATCGGCCGCAACTTCCCCGAGGCGCTGCAGAAGGCGCTCCGGTCCCTCGAGCGGCCCGAGGCGGTCTTCGCCTGGCCCCCGACGCCGTCCGACGTGGACGTACCGGCGCTGCTCACCGCGATGCGCCAGCCGCGCGAAGGCCGGCTCTCCGAGGTGCAGCTCGCGCTGTGGGCAGGCGCGGGGATCGACGCTGTCCACGAGGCCACCAACATCGACCCGTGGTTCCTCGACCAGATCGCGCAGGTCAACGAACTGGCCGACGCGATCCGGGCCGCGGAGTCCCTGGACCGCCACCTGCTGGTGCAGGCCAAGCGCCACGGATTCTCCGACCGCCAGCTCGCGTCGCTTCGCGGACTGGCCGAGGCGGAGATCCGCGGCCTTCGACACGCACTGGGCGTGCGACCGGTGTACAAGACGGTCGACACGTGCGCTGCGGAGTTCGCGGCCCTCACGCCCTACCACTACTCGACGTACGACGAGGAGACCGAGGTGGTGCCCTCGGCCCGCGACAAGGTGATCATCCTCGGGTCCGGCCCGAACCGGATCGGCCAGGGAATCGAGTTCGACTACTCGTGCGTCCATGCCGCGCTGAGCCTTCGGGAGGCCGGCTTCGAGACCATCATGGTCAACTGCAACCCCGAGACCGTGTCCACCGACTACGACACCTCTGATCGGCTCTACTTCGAGCCGCTCACCCTCGAGGACGTACTCGAGGTGGTGCACGTGGAGCAGGCCGAGGGCCGGCTCGTGGGGGTCATCGTGCAGCTCGGCGGGCAGACCCCGCTGCGCCTTGCCCAGTCGCTCAAGGACGCGGGCGTGCCGATCGTCGGCACCAGCCCCGAGTCGATCCACTTGGCGGAGGAGCGCGGTGCCTTCGGCCGCGTGCTGGCCGAGGCCGGCCTGCCCGCCCCCAAGCACGGCACCGCCCAGTCCTTCGACCAGGCGCAGGCCATCGCGGCCGACGTGGGCTATCCGGTGCTGGTGCGGCCGAGCTACGTGCTGGGCGGGCGAGGGATGGAGATCGTCTACGACGACGCGATGCTGGCCGACTACCTCGAGCGCTCGACCGAGATCGCAACGGAGCACCCCGTGCTCGTCGACAGGTTCCTCGATGATGCCGTCGAGATCGACGTCGACGCGTTGTTCGACGGGACCGAGCTCTTCCTGGCCGGGGTCATGGAGCACATCGAGGAGGCCGGCATCCACTCCGGCGACTCGGCCTGCGCCCTGCCACCGATCACCCTCGGGGCCGACGACATCCGGCGCATCCGTGAATCCACGCTCGCCATCGCGCGCGGTGTCGGCGTGCTCGGGCTGCTCAACGTGCAGTACGCACTCGCGGGCGATGTCCTCTACGTGCTCGAGGCGAACCCGAGGGCCTCGCGGACCGTCCCGTTCGTGTCCAAGGCGACCGCCGTGCCGATTGCCAAGGCGGCTGCGCGAGTCATGGTGGGCGAGTCGATCGCCTCGCTACGAGCCGCCGGGATCCTGCCATCGCAAGGCGACGGCGGCACCATGCCGTACGGAGCGGCAATCTCCGTCAAGGAGGCGGTGCTGCCCTTCGGCCGCTTCCACGGCGTCGACACCGTGCTCGGCCCCGAGATGCGCTCGACCGGGGAGGTCATGGGGATCGACGACTCGTTCGGAATCGCCTTCGCCAAGTCGCAGGAGGCCGCCTACGCCGGTGGACTGCCGACGTCGGGAACCGCCTTCGTCTCGCTTGCCAACCGCGACAAGCGCGCGGCCATCTTCCCGATCAAGCGACTGGCCGACCTCGGCTTCCGGATCACGGCGACGGCCGGGACGGCGGCCGTGCTCGGGCGCAACGGCGTGAAGGCGGAGGTCATCCGCAAGCACCACGAGGGTCGTGGTCCCGACGACGAGCCGACCACGGTCGACGCCATCATGGCCGGCGACGTCCAGTTGATCGTCAACACTCCGTACGGGGTCGGCCCGCGAGTCGACGGCTACGAGATCCGCACGGCGGCCGTGATCAAGGGCGTGCCATGCATCACCACTGTCCAGGGACTCGCGGCGGCCGTGCAGGGCATCGACTCACTGCAGCATGATGAGCCCACGGTGCGCTCCTTGCAGGAGCACGCTGCCGACCTGGCCGTGCTTCGCGCAGGCCAGGCGGGCGACGACGCGGCGGGGAGGGGCTAGTGGTGCCGGTCCAGGTCAAGGGCGAAGTGCTCGACATGCGGCGCGTGGGTGCCTACCACGTCCTGTCGCTGACGGCGCCCGGCATCACCGACATTACCCGCCCGGGCCATTTCGTGACGCTGGGCATCGGCGGCGAGGAATCGAGCATGGTCCTGCGGCGGGCCTTCGCGATCCACCAGGTCCAGTCCAGGGGCGTCTACGGCGGCACGCTCGACGTCGTCATCGGCGTGCATGGAAAGGGCACCCGCTGGCTGTCCGAGCGCCGGCGGCACGACGTCATCGACATCGTGGGTCCCCTGGGCCGGCCTTTCGTGCTGCCCAAGGAGCGCGTCGCGTGCGTCCTCATCGGTGGTGGCTACGGGTCCGCGCCCCTGTTCATGCTCGCCGAGCAGTTGCGGGAGCGTGGCTGCCGCGTCGACGTCGTCGTTGGTGCGTCGACCGAGGAGAAGCTCTTCGGCGTCCTCGACCTCAAGCGGCTGGCCTCCACGCTCACCATCACCACGGATGACGGGTCCCTGGGCGAGCACGGCCGCGTGACCGATGTCCTGCCCGCCCTCATGGACCGGGTCGATGCCGGCGTGGTGTACGCCTGCGGCCCCATGGGGATGCTCCAGGCCGTCGCCGAGCTGGCCACCGAACGCCGCACCTACAGCCAGTGCGCAGTCGAGGAGGCCATGGCGTGCGGGATCGGCGTGTGCATGACGTGCGTCGTCCCGGTGATCGGCGAGGACGGCGTGACCCGCATGCTGCGATCGTGCGTGGAGGGCCCGGTCTTCCGTGGCGATCGGGTCAGGTGGGCCGACGTCGGCACCATACCGCCGGACACGCTCGGCGCCCCGGAGCAGGGAGGCCACTGATGACCCGAGCCGTCATCTCTTCGGGGCCCATGCCAGGCACCGAGCCGACCATGCACATGGACATGGCCACGGACCTGGCCGGGATCCTGATGCCGAGCCCGGTCCTGACGGCCTCGGGCTGCGCCGCTGCGGGCCGCGAGCTCGACCAGTTCTTCGACATCACCCAGATCGGCGCGGTCGTCACCAAGAGCGTCATGCTGCAGCCCCGGTCCGGACGACCCACGCCGCGCATGGCCGAGACGCCCAGCGGCATGCTCAACTCGATCGGGCTGCAGGGCCCGGGCATCGACCGGTTCCTCGAGCACGACCTCTCGTGGCTCGACGAGCGGGGAGCCCGCACGATCGTGTCCATCGCGGGACGGACGGTCGACGAGTACGCCAAGCTCGCCGCCCGGCTGCGCACGGCGCCAGGGGTCGACGGCATCGAGGTCAACATCTCGTGCCCCAACGTCGAGGACCGCGGGCAGGTCTTCGCGTGCGATCCCACGGCGGCCGCCAACGTGCTGCAGGCGGTGCGCCGCAACAGCGACCCGCGGATGCCGATCTTCGCCAAGCTGTCGCCCGACGTGACCGACATCGTCGGGGTGGCCGAGTCCGTCGTCCGGGCAGGTGCCACTGGCGTCTCGGTGATCAACACGCTGCTCGGCATGGTGATCAACCCCGACACGATGCGGCCGCATCTCGCCGGGATCACCGGGGGCCTCTCCGGCCCTGCGATCCGCCCGGTCGCGGTCCGTTGCGTGTGGCAGATCCGCAAGGCCTTTCCCGACCTGCCGATCATCGGCATGGGCGGCATCCGGTCCGGCCTTGACGCGCTGGAGTTCATCCTCGCTGGGGCGGACGCGGTGTCGGTCGGCACCGTCGTCTTCCACGACCCGTCGTCGCCGATGCGCATCCACGAGGAGCTCGAGCAGGCCCTCGTCGAGCGGGGCTTTGCCACCGTGGCCGAGGCCGTCGGGTACGCCCATCGCGGCGCGGACCCGGTGGACCAGGAGGACGACCTTGACTTCATCAGCGAATAGCGGCCCGAGCGGACGGGCCCCGATCGCGGTTGCCCTCGATGCTCCGGACCTGGCAACGGTGTCGGAGTGGGCGGCGCTCGTCGCCGGCACGGTGTCGACCGTGAAGATCGGGCTGGAGGTCTACTGCCGCGACGGTGCCGCTGCCGTTCATGCGGCCCGGGCTGCGGCGGAGCCGTCAGGTGGCATCGACCTGTTCCTGGACCTCAAGCTGCACGACATCCCCGCCACCGTCAGCGGCGCGTGCCACGCGGTTGCCGCGCTTCAACCGGACTACCTCACCGTGCATGCGTCGGGCGGCGCCGAGATGGTTGCGGCCGCCGTCGAGGCGCTCCCCGGGACCGCGATCACCGCCGTCACCGTCCTCACCTCGCTGGACGACTCGTCGCTCGCCGAGATCGGGCTCGCCGGGCCGAGCCGGTCCGCCGCCGTCCGCCTGGCCCTGCTGGCCACGGCCGCGGGCGCGCGGGCCATTGTGTGCTCCCCGCACGAGGTGGCCGCCGTGCGCGAGGCCGTCGGACCCTCGATCACGCTGATCACGCCCGGCGTACGGCCCGCGGGGATCGGCCCGGACGACCAGCGACGCGTGGCGACCCCGGCGCAGGCCATCCGGGACGGGGCGGACCTGCTCGTGATCGGCCGGCCGATCACGGGGGCGGCCGACCCGCGCTCGGCCGCGCGGTCGATCGCGGACGAGATCGCATGAGCGTGCCCGAGCGCACGCCAGACCAACGATCGGCTGCCCTGGCAGTGGCGCTGGCTGCCCGGCAGGAGCGGGCCCGGCTCCGCGAGCGGCTGAAGCGACGCGAGGTCACCGGCCTGGAGGTGCTCGAGGGGGCCGGCACCCGGGAGGAGTGGGCGGCACTGCGGGTCACCTGGCTGCTGGAGAGCCTGCCCGGCATCGGGGCCGTGCGAGCCGATCGACTGCTGGACGCGCTGGGGATCGCCCGGTCGAGGCGGATCCGTGGCCTCGGGGAACGGCAGCGCGCCGCGCTGCTGGCCGAGCTGGCCCGGGATGGACGATGACGCCGGCGCCGCTCGTGGTGGTGTCCGGCCCGTCCGGCGTGGGCAAGAGCACCGTTGTGGCCGAGGCCCTGCGGCGGGACCCGGGCATCTGGCTGTCGGTCAGTGCCACCACCCGCACGCCGCGCCCGGGCGAGGTCCATGGACGGGAGTACTTCTTCACCGAGGCGGGACGCTTCGACGAGCTGATTGCCACCGATGGGCTGCTGGAGTGGGCCGAGTTCGCCGGGAACCGGTACGGCACCCCTCGGGCCCCGGTCGAGGAGCACCGGGCCGCGGGACAACCGGTCCTTCTGGAGATCGAGGTGCAGGGCGCACGGCAGGTGCGCCGGGCCGTGCCGTCCGCCCTCCTGGTCTTCCTCGAGCCTCCTTCATGGGAGGCCCTCACCGCCCGCCTCCTGGGCCGGGGCACAGAGGACGAGGGGGCAGTGGCCCGGCGGCTGCAGGCCGCTCGGGAGGAACTGGCGGCCGCCCCGGAGTTCGACGAGGTCCTCGTGAACGCCGATGTCCAGGAGTGCGCCGAGGCCTTGCTACGATTAGTGGCCGCCGCCGGGGACCGCAGACCGGCAGATTCAGGCGACAGCCGACGAGCAACCGATGAACGACCGACGAATGAGGCCGTGACGTGAGCAGTGCCACCCACCCCGAGGGCATCACCCATCCCTCGATCGATGCCTTGCTGGAGCGCACGGACTCCAAGTACTCCCTCGTGATCTACGCGTCCAAGCGCGCCCGCCAGATCAACGCCTACTACTCCCAGCTGGGCGAGGGCTTGCTGGAGTACGTCGGCCCACTTGTCGAGACCCACGTGCAGGAGAAGCCCCTGTCGATCGCCCTGCGCGAGATCGACGCCGGACTGCTGGTGTCCGAGCCGCTGGCCGAGGAGGCCGTCGCCGGCGCCGAGGGCACGGACGACAACGCCTGACCTGGCCTGACCCCGGAGCCCGCGTGGACGCTGACGGCATCACCGCGGTCCCGCGCACGCCGCGCGTGGTCCTCGGGGTGTCCGGAGGCATCGCCGCCTACAAGGCCGCGGAAGTGCTGCGCGGCCTGACAGAGTCCGGCTGCGATGTCACCGTGGTGCCCACCCCTGCGGCGCTGAACTTCGTCGGGGCGGCGACGTGGTCTGCCCTCTCGGGGAAGCCGGTATCGGCGAGCGTCTGGGACGACGTCGACCGGGTCCCGCATGTGCGACTCGGCCAGCAGGCCGAGGTGATCCTCGTGGCCCCGGCCACCGCCGACCTCATGGCGCGGGCCGCCCACGGAATGGCTGACGACCTGCTGACCAGCGTGCTCCTCACGGCGCGTTGCCCGGTCGTGCTCGCGCCCGCCATGCACACCGAGATGTGGGAGCACCCGGCCACCCGGCAGAACGTCGCCCTCCTTCGCGAGCGGGGCGTCATCGTGCTGGAACCCTCGGTCGGCCGGCTGACCGGGGCCGACTCGGGGCCCGGCCGGCTGCCCGAGCCCAGCGCTCTCGTGGCCGCGGTCCACGACGTGCTGCGCCGCGACGGCGCCCGTGCCGACCTCACGGGACTGCGCATCGTCGTCAGCGCTGGCGGAACCCGCGAGTCCTGGGACCCGGTCCGGTTCATCGGCAACGTCAGCAGCGGGAGGCAGGGCGTCGAACTGGCCCGGACCGCGCTGTCTCGCGGCGCCCGTGTCACCCTCGTCGCCGCACACATGGATGTCGATCCTCCGGCTGGTGCAAAAGTCGTCCGGGTGTCGTCCGCCGAGCAGATGCGGGTGGCGATGCACGACGCGATGCCGGCAGCGGACATCGTCGTCATGGCGGCAGCCGTCGCCGACTTCAGGCCAGCCGAGGTCGGCAGCCACAAGTTCAAGCGCAGCGAGACGGGGGCCAGCCTGACGGTCGACCTGGTCCAGAACCCGGACATCCTGCTCGAGCTCGTTCACAAGCGCGGGTCGGCGGGCAGTCCGTTGATCGTCGGCTTCGCGGCCGAGACCGGCGACGCGGCCCACTCCGTCCTCGAACTGGCCCACGAGAAGCTGGTCCGCAAGGGATGCGACCTGCTCGTCGTAAACGACGTCAGCGACGGACGGGCCTTCGGCCAGCCCGACAACGAGGTCGTGGTCATCGGGCAGGACGGCTCGTCCTGGCACGTGCCGCTGTCCGGCAAGGCGGCCGTTGCCGACGCGATCTGGGACGTGGCCCTGCGACTGCGGTCATGAGCCGTCGGTAGGCTGGGTGACTACCGTCGACAAGGGGAGTTCCGTGCCGCACCGCCTGTTCACCTCCGAATCCGTCACCGAGGGCCATCCGGACAAGATGGCCGACCAGATCAGCGATGCGATCCTCGATGACCTGCTGCGCCAGGACCCGCACAGCCGCGTGGCCGTCGAGACGATGCTCACCACCGGCCAGGTGCACGTGGCCGGAGAGGTGACCACGTCGGGCTACGCCGACGTCATGGATCTCGTGCGGCAGACGGTGCTGGGCATCGGCTATGACTCGTCGACCAAGGGCTTCGACGGAGCCTCCTGCGGCATCTCGGTCTCGATCGGCAAGCAGTCCCCAGACATCGCCCAGGGCGTCGACGACGCCATCGAGGAGCGGGCCGAGGGCAGCGCCGATCCGCTGGACCGGCAGGGAGCCGGCGACCAGGGCCTCATGTTCGGCTACGCCTGCGACGACACCCCTGAGCTGATGCCGCTGCCCATCTCGCTGGCGCACCGGCTGGCCGAGCGGCTGACCGAGGTGCGCAAGGACGGCACCGTGCCCTACCTGCTGCCCGACGGTAAGACCCAGGTGACGATCGCGTACGACGAGAACGACCACCCGGTGCGCATTGACACCGTGGTGCTGTCCACGCAGCACAAGGCCCACGTGAGCCTGGAGAACATGCTCACGCCCGACATCCGACGGCACGTCGTGGACCCGGTCCTCGACACGGTCGACCTTGATTCGCGTGACTACCGGCTCCTGGTCAACCCGACAGGACGCTTCGAGGTCGGCGGTCCCATGGGCGACGCCGGTCTCACCGGGCGCAAGATCATCGTCGACACGTACGGCGGCATGGCGCGCCACGGCGGTGGTGCGTTCTCCGGCAAGGACCCGTCCAAGGTCGATCGCTCGGCCGCGTATGCGATGCGCTGGGTGGCGAAGAACGTCGTCGCTGCCGGCCTGGCCACCCGATGCGAGGTGCAGGTCGCCTACGCCATCGGCAAGGCGCACCCGGTGGGCGTGTTCGTCGAGACCTTCGGTACCGGGGTGATCCCGGACGAGCGGATCCAGCAGGCCGTGCTGGCCGTGTTCGACCTGCGGCCGGCAGCGATCATCCGTGACCTCGACCTGCTCCGCCCCATCTACCGGGTCACCAGCGCGTACGGCCACTTTGGCCGGCCGCAAGGCAGCAACTGGCTGCTCGACTCCGCCAACCCTGAGGCGCGCACGGCAGTGGGGCCCACGTTCACGTGGGAGGCCGCTGACCGGGCCGACGAACTCAAGGCCGCGGCGGCGAGCTGAACCCCACCGGGACGGTGGAGTGAGCGCCCGGCGCCCGGACGCATCGGGCCAGCTCGCCCTCGTGCCCGGCCCGCGCGTCCGCGCGGTGAAGGCTCCGGCCGTCACGCCGGTGCCCGACCCCACTGCGGTCGTCCAGGTCGTCGTCGATTCCCCGCTGCCGCACCTCGACCGGGTGTTCGACTACGCCGTCACGGCTTCGACGGACGGCGCCACTGCCGGGTCGCGCGTTCGGGTGCGGTTCGCCGGGCGCCTCACCGACGCCTACGTGGTGGCCCGGCTCGAGGTGCCCGAGCACGCAGGGGCGCTGCGCCCGCTGGAGCGGGTGCTCGGTCCGGAGCCGGTCCTTACTCCCGACACCCTGGCGCTGGTCCAGGCCGTGGCCGAGCGCTGTGCAGGGACGTTCAGCGACGTTGCGCGCGCCGCCGTCCCGCCACGTCACGCGCGGGCCGAGGCGTCCCGGGTGCGCGCAGCCGAGGCCCGGCTCGCGGTCGACCCCGCGTGGCGCGAGCGGTGGACCGCCTACGACGCCGGGGTGGCGCTGGCGGAACGGATCGGGCGGCCGGACGGCAGCAGGTCGACGGGTGGCGTGCGGGCTGTCTGGTCGGCTGCCCCGGCCACCTCGTGGGCAGCCGACGTGGCCGCCCTGGTGGGCTCGGTCCTGGCCCGGCCTGAAGGCGGAGCGCTCGTCGTAGTCCCGGATGCATCAGACGTCGCTCGCGTCATCGAGGCAGTGCCCGAGGCGCTCGACGCCGGCCTGGTAGCCGTGCTGGCTGCGGACCACGGTCCCGAGCGCAGGTATCGGGAGTTCCTGAAGGTGCTGCGCGGCGGTGCCCGCATGGTGGTCGGCACCCGGGCTGCGGTCTTCGCGCCGGTCCCCGACCTTCGGCTGCTCGTCGTGTGGGACGACGGGGACGATGCCCTCGTTGACCAGCAGGCCCCCTACTGGGACGCCAGGGACGTTGCCGCGTTGCGCTCGCACCTGACCGGGTGCGACCTGGTGGTCGGCTCCCCGGCGCGATCCGTGGTCACCCAGCAGTGGTGCCGGAGCGGCTGGGCCCACTCGGTCGAGCCGTCCCGGTCGAGCGTCACGGCCCGAGGACCCAGCGTGCGCGCGCTGACCGCCGAGGACTCGGCCCGCGATCCGGCAGCCGCCGCTGCCCGGATACCTCATGCCGCGTGGCAGGCCGCGCGGTCGGCCCTGCGGACCGGGCCCGTGCTTGTGCAGGTTGCCCGGCGGGGCTACCTGCCAGCGATGTCCTGCCAGTCATGCCGGGAACTCGCACGATGCCCATGCGGCGGTCCGCTGGGCCTGGATGAGGGCTCGTCGATCGCCCGCTGCGGGTGGTGCGGCGCCCTGGCGGGCGACTGGGCGTGCCCATCCTGCGGCGGCCGGCGGTTGCGCGCCGTCGCCGTCGGTGCTGAGCGCACCGCGGAGGAGATCGGGCGCGCCTTCCCCGGCGTGCCGGTGCTGGCCAGCCATGGTGGTCGCATGATCGCCCGCATCGCCGACGAGCCCGCGGTGGTCATAGCCACCCCCGGCGCCGAGCCGGCATGCGACCCGGGCTATTGCGCGGTCCTGCTGCTCGATGCGCGTGCGCAACTGCAGCGCCCCCACCTTGATGCCGCCGAGGACGCCGTGCGCCGGTGGTTCGCAGCGGCCCGGCTGGCCCGGCCCGGCGGGCGGGTGTTCATCACCGCAGCCAACGCCTTGCGTCCCGTGCAGGCCCTGGTGCGGTGGGACGCGCCGTGGTTCGCCGATCGCGAACTCGATGAGCGGCAGTCCGCTGGCCTGCCACCCGCCGTGCGGATGGCGGCGCTGCTCGGCTCCGCCGATGACATCGCCGACGTTGCCGCCGCAGTCACGGTGCCGCACCGGCTGCTCGGTCCCGTGCCGGATCCTGATCGGCACGACCCGGAACGCCAGCGGCTGCTCGTCAGCGTGGCCCGCGACCTGGGTGTCGATCTCGGCCGCGAGCTCCGGGCGATCATCGCCGTTCGCTCGGCGGGCAGGGCGCGCCCGGTGCACGTGCGCATGGATCCGCGCGACCTGTGACGTCGCCGGTCCGACTGTTTGCGTCCGGCTGGCACGTTGCGACACACTTGCGCGCACCCTGGCGGAGTGGCTCGGCAGGGGTCGGCGAGTGCCGACAGGCTCGTGAGCATGGGATCAGGACGCATGGTGACCGCTGGGCAGGCACACGACACGGCAGCCCCCGAGCCTCCCGTGGGCGTGCCCCCAAAGGGCCAGACCGACGAGACCCCCGAGCAGCGGGTCCAGCGCATCCTCGCCGAGGAGCGCAGCCGCAGGCGCGACGCACAGGCGCGCCCGGTCGCCGAGCCCGTGCCGGTCGCCGAGCCGGTTGTCACCGCTCCGGCATCGCCAGCACCGCCCGTCATCGTGACCTCGAAGGCAGCGTCGTTCGAGCCGGCGCTTGAGCCGGGCCCGGACGAGCAGCCCCCGCGTCGACGTGGCTACTTCGCCCGGCTGTTCCGTGGCGACGATCAAGCGGCGGGGTCCGCGCCCGTGGTCGCCGAGCCCGAGCGACCCAGGCCGGCATCGTCGAAGACCGAATCCACGAAGCCCAAGCCGAAGCCGAAGCCGAAGCCGACGCCCGAGCCGACGCCCGAGCCGACGCCCGAATCCCGACGGCCGGGGCCAGCGCAGCCGAACCGCATGACCGCGGATGCCGGTAGTGGCAGCCAGGCATCGGCATCGTCCGGCGACGCCGATCTCGAGGGCCTGCGCAGCCAGGTGCGGGCCTACCACCAGCAGCTCAAGGGCGAGGCCAAGCTGGTCGAGTCCGAGCGCGCGGCGCTCGCTGCCGACCGTGATGCGTTCGAGGCGGAGCGGGCCGCCTTCTCCCAGTCGCTGGTGGGCGTGTCCGCGTCTCGCGAATCGACGAGGGCGGCCCTTGAGGCCATCGAGGCGCAGCGCACGCACGTCGAGGCGGAGGCCGAGCGACTGCACGCGGAACGCTCGAGCCAGGACCTGATCAAGGCCGAACTCGCCGGGATGCAGAAGGCACTGGCTGCCGAGCGAGCCGAGATGGACGCGGAGCAGGAGGCGCTCGCCGCGGTCGAGGAGCGCGCCGCCGCCAAGATGGAGGAGATCCGGCAGGCCATCCGCAAGCTCAAGGAGGAGGCGGCCCGGGTCATCAGCGACCGGGAGCAGGTTGACGCCGACCGGCTTGGGCTCGACCAGGCCCAGACGACCCTACAGGCCGAGCAGGACGCCCTGGCGCCGGCCCGGGCCGCGCTCGACGCCGACCGGGCCGAGGTGATGTCGACTCGGGCGGCCATCGCGACCGAGACCGAGGCAGTAACGAGCGCCCGGGCCGCGGTCGAGGCCGATCGGGCCGCGGTGGCCCAGGACCGGTCCTCCCTCGATGCGGACCGCGCAGCGGTCAAGGCTCAGCTGGCCGACCTGGCCGCCGCCCGGGCCGCCGTTGAGGCTGGCACCGTCGACCTCGCCAAGGCCCGCGATGAGGTGGCTGCCGGCCAGCAGGTGCTGGCGAGCGACCGCGACGAGGCCGCGGCGGAGCGCGCGGCCCTGGAGATCATGCGGATCCAGGTCGAGGCCCAGCGCCTCGAGCTCGACGTCGAGCGCCAGCAACTCGACGCCACCCGCGAGGAACTCGAGCGCACGCGCAGCCAGATCCACGCACTCGAGGCCCAGCTCGTCGAGGAGACGCGCAAGCGGGCCGAGGCGGAGGAGTCGCGACGCCTGCTCGAGCAGGCCCGCAGCCGGCATCGTCTGATCGACGGCTTCGTCGACGTCACGGACGCGCGGTACAGCGCCCTGCTGGAACGCCAGTGGGACAGCCACCTCTCCACTGGGCCGGGCGACGAGCCGAGCGGGTGACCGGCGAGCCCGACCTGGGGGAGTTGGACATGCCCTGCGGCCGCCTCGCCGCCAGACAGTAGGCTGGCGCGACGTCGCGTCCCCAAGGGCGACGCCCCAGGGACGACGAAACTGCTGCCGAAGTGACTCAGGACGTGTGATGACCGCTAACGATGCCCGGGGCGCCCTCAGCCCCGGCGAGATCCTCGAGCAACTCCGTGCCCGGAATGAGCACCTGGAGAACCAGCTCGCGAAGGCACAGGGGGCGCTCAACGATCGCCGGCGGCTGCAGGACCTGAGTCCTGATGAGCTGGCGATGGAGTCCGTCGGCGCTGCCGGGGAGATCATCAAGGCAGCCCGCATGCAGGCCCAGGAGCTCCGCAACGCCGCACAGGTGGAGCTGGACCGGGCCCGCGAGGAGGGCCAGGCTGCCCTGCGCAAGGCCCGGGCGCGGGCCGACCAGGTGCGCTCGGAGAGCGAACTGGCGGCAGCCGAGACCTTGCGCAAGGCACGCGAGGAGTCCGAGCTGATCATGGAGCGGGTCCGGGAGGACTCCGCGACCATCACTGAGCATGCGCGTGCGTCTGCCGAGGCCAGCCACGTGCAGGCGCAGGAGCAGTACGACCGGATGCAGCAGGAGGCCCAGGTCCGGCTGCAGGCCGCGCTGGTCAATGCGGACCAGTCCATCGTCGGGGCCAACGCCGAGGCGGGCCGCATCGTGGTGGCAGCAGAGCGCTCGGCCCAGAAGCTCCAGGCCGATGCCCAGTCGCTCGCACGCGGCATCATCGCCGAGTCGCTGGCCCAGATCGAGGCGCCTGAATCGTTGATGAACCAGTTGCTCGAGGATGCGTCCAGCCTGCGCTCATCGGTCAACGCGGTCGTCGAGATGGTCCGCCAGATGGCCGACCATTCCGCAGCCGAGGCGGCCAATGCCGAGGCCGCCACTCGCTCCTACCTGTCGTCGATCCAGCAGATGCGCACCGACCTCGAGCGCCGGCTCGCGGCACTCGGCTCGCACGACGACGACTCGACGATCGACCGGGCCGCCCCGCGCGGCTAGCGGGGGCGTGCCAGCAGGAGATGAGCCACCGGCCGAGCGCAGGAGCGTCACATCGGCTTGCCGCAGCAGTGGTCATGGTCGTGATCGTGCTTTCCCCCGGGGTGGCGTGGGCCGGGGACGTGGGCGACGGCGAGGGCAGCGACTGGGTCGAGCCAGCAGCATCCCCGACCGCTCCATCGGCAACCAAGCCGGTCAAGCCGGTCAAGCCCAGCCCGTCGCCCTCGGCCACCCGCACGCCGTCGCCGACGGCGACCGTGCTCCCGACCCAATCGAGCGCACCATCCCCGACAGCCACGCGCACCCCGTCGGCGTCGGCCACGCGCACCCCGTCCCCGACGGCCACGGTTTCTGCCGTGGAGGGCAGCCCGAGTTCGACGCCGACGACAACGCCCTCGTCGACGCCGGCCGCGTCCTCCTCGTCCACGCCCTCAACGGTGTCATCGGCCACGCCCACGCCGAGCCAGGCGCCCGACGCGGCCGACGGTGGGGCGACGGCCCCGTGGCCGTGGCTGGTGGCGCTGCTCGTCGTGATCGCCGCGGCCGTTGCCGGCTGGGCGATCTGGACCCGACGCGGCGGGCCCGGGCCCAGCGGGGCTCCGCCGGTCCCGGCAGGTCCGGCAGGTCCCTCCGCACCGGCAGCCCCCGCAGTCGCCGCTGCTCCGGCGCCGGCGCCCGCTCCGCCCGCTGACCCGGCGGCGCTCGCGTGGTCGGATCTGAGCGAGGCCGAGCGGTCTGCCTTCGAGCAGGTCGCGCGCGACCTGGGCCTCGGCGGGCCGGCCTCCCCCTGAGCCCGCGAAGCGCGCACCCACCTACACTCCCGGCATGGCCATCCAGCCCATCCGCCTGTTCGGGGACCCGGTCCTGCGCACCCCCGCCGCGCCGGTGGAGACCTTCGACAAGGAGCTTCGCAAGCTGGTCGCCGACCTCACCGAGACCATGATGGATGCTCCGGGAGCCGGGCTGGCGGCGCCGCAGATTGGCGTCTCGCTGCGGGTCTTCACCTACTGGGTGGACGACGAGCCCGGGCACCTGATCAACCCGGACCTTGACCTGTCCGAGGAGACCCAGGACGGCGACGAGGGCTGCCTGTCCATTCCCGACCTCGCGTTCGACACCATCCGGTCCCGGCGGGTGGTCGCCAAGGGAATGAACATGCATGGCGAGCCGGTCGTCATCGAGGGCAGCGACCTGCTCGCGCGCGCCCTCCAGCACGAGACCGATCACCTTGACGGCATCTTGTTCATCGACCGGCTTGACCCGGATTCTCGCAAGGACGCGATGCGCCTCATCCGAGCGGCCGAATGGTTCGGGGAGGCGGCGCCCGTCGTCCAGGCCAGCCCGCACGCCATCTCGTCGCGATGGCTGTAAGGCTCCCGACAGGTGAAGTGCGTCTTCGCAGGCACCCCTGATGTTGCCGTGGTGTCGTTGCAGGCCCTGATGGACTCCGCGCACGAGGTGACGGCCGTCATCACCCGACCGGACGCACCGGCCGGCCGCGGCAAGGCGGTCGTCGCCAGCCCCGTCGCCACCCTTGCCCGGGCCGCGGGCATCGAAGTGCTCCAGCCAGCCAGTGCCCGTGACCCATCCCTGCACGAGCGACTGGCGCGCCTAGCGCCGGACTGCGCGCCGGTGGTCGCGTACGGGGGCCTGATCCCGCCGGCCCTGCTGGACCTGCCCAGGCATGGCTGGGTCAACCTTCATTTCAGCCTGCTGCCCGCCTGGCGGGGGGCCGCTCCGGTGCAGCACGCCATCTGGCACGGCGACGACATCACGGGCGCGACCACCTTCCGGCTCGACGAGGGCATGGACACCGGTCTCGTCTACGGGATCGTCACGGAGGCAATCCGTCCGGACGACACGTCGGGATCCCTGCTCGCCCGGCTTGCCGACTCCGGCGCAGGCCTGCTCGTGTCGACGCTGGACGCGCTCGAGAGCGGATCGGTCCAGGCTGTGGCCCAGGCCGGCGAACCCTCCCTCGCGCCCAAGGTCGACGTGGCCGATGCCCGCGTGCGATGGGGCGATCCGGCCCGTGCCGTCGACCGCCAGGTGCGGGCCTGCACCCCGGCCCCTGGAGCGTGGACGATGCTCGGCGACGAGCGCCTGCGGCTGCAGCCCGTGCAGCCGGTCCCGGACGGACCCGACCTGGCACCGGGGCTGCTGCTCGTGGCCCGGTCCGAGGTGCTGGTCGGGACCGCCACGGTGCCGGTGCGGCTGGGCCTCGTGCAGCCGGCGGGCAGGCGGGCCATGCCGGCCGCCGACTGGGCGCGCGGGGCCAGGCCGGGCGACGGCGCGCGGCTGGCATGACCGATGCCCCGCGGGCTGCCGCGCTGGAGTTGCTGCGGGTGGTCCGCGAGGACGACGCCTACGCCAACCTCGCGCTGCCGTCGATCCTGCGCCAGCGCGGGCTCGACGGTCGCGACGCCGCCTT
>JAUSNB010000014.1 GCA_030645615.1 Actinomycetota bacterium
CTAGGGCGTGTCTGATGGTTCATAGCCAGAACAGGACGATCGCGGCGAGAACCAGTGCGGCACGGTAGGTGCGGGCGTGCTTGTCGTACCTGGTGGCGATGCCGCGCCAGCTCTTGAGTCGGCAGAAGGCGCGTTCGACGACGTTGCGGCCGCGGTACGTGGCCGTGTCGAGGCCCAGGGGCCGGCCT
Source organism: Actinomycetota bacterium (assembly GCA_030645615.1). Classification (GTDB taxonomy): domain Bacteria; phylum Actinomycetota; class Actinomycetes; order S36-B12; family S36-B12; genus UBA10649. The sequence continues at coordinate 189 of JAUSNB010000014.1, forward strand.
CCGCGGCTGCCCCGCCTCGCACGCAGTTCGATCTGGTCGGATCGCTGCGGGATGACGGCACGGATTCCCTTGCTGCGCAACGCTGTGCGCGTGGAGGGATGGGAGTAGGCCTTGTCCGCGACCACGGCATCGGGCTTGCAGCGCGGGCGGTGACCGGTCGGCACTGAGATCTCGGCCAGGACCGGCAGGAGCTCGGGATTGTCGCCGGCCTGGCCCGGGGTCAGCCGGATCGCCAGCGGCCGGCCGACCGCGTCGACGGCGACGTGGGCCTTCGTGGTCCAGCCACCGCGGGAGTGCCCGAGCGCGTGATCGGCCGGTTCAGGCCACGAAACCGTGTAGTTCGCTCGTGCCCCCCCGAAGGATGCGGGGCGCGCCTGCGGCGTGCTGATGCGCCCGCGCGATCGTCGAGTCAACCGACACGACCCACTCCATGTCCCCCGCGGCCTGCGCCTGGCCCTGCAACTGGGTCAGCACTCGATCCAGGGTGCCGTCCTTGGCCCACCGGTCGAACCGCCACCACACCGTTTGATACGAAGGGAAATCCGATGGCAGGTCACGCCATGGGGACCCCGTCCGCGTCCTCCAGATGATCGCCTCGAGCACCTCCCGGTGATCCGACCACTGACCGCCGCGCCGCGGCGTCCGGTCCGGCAGCAACGGCTCGATCCGAGCCCACATCTCATCCGTCAGCACACGCCGCGTCGTCATGATCGACAGCCTCCACGACCGAAGCCCGACTATTCGTCAGACACGCCCTAGCCGCCGAGCGCGCACTCGGTGATGACGCCCAGGACCTTGTCCTGGATCTCCTGGGACGGCGCCTCGTCGCCCTGCATGGTCTTCAGGTCCTCGACGCTCATGTCATCGAGGCCGCCGACGACGCAGTCAGCCTGCGCCTCGGTCGCGCCCTCGCTGATGAGCTCGGCTCGCAGGTCGTCGAGCACGGCCTGCTTGTCGTCGCCGCCGCCCCCGCCGCAGCCCGCCAGTGCCAATGCCAGGGCAACGGATGCCACTACTGCACTTGCACGCCTCATGGCGCCTCCTCTTGGTCGACCCAACCCAAGCACAATGCGGTCGCGCATGGGGGCCGATGGCTCTCCGGGCGCGTCGCGATCACTCTTCGGCAGGGATGCAGGTGTCGAGGACCCCATCCACCACGGCATTGGTCTCGGCGGAGGCCGTTTCGTCTCGGATGGATTCGAGCTCCGCCACGCCAAGCCCGCTGAGCCCGTCGATGATGCAGTCGACGTACTCCTGGGATGCCCCGCTTTCCTCGACTTGCGTGCGGAGTTCGCCGAGCACCACGTCCTTCTCGGGGTCTCCACCGCCGCACGCGGACACGCCGACGATCACGAGGACTATGCCGGCCACGCCGATCGCTTGCCTTTTCACGGGTTCTCCTTCACGTTGCCCGACTGCACCATGGCGTAGTAAGCCTCCTCCTGCTGGCGGCGCGGATACACGAGCAGGACGAGGACGAGTCCGGCGAGCGTGAGCAGGAGCGCCACGCCGATGGCTGCGGTCTTGCCGTCGACGAACGCGGCAGACGCGGCGGCCACGACCTGCTCCGCCCCGGCCTGTGGGTAGGACTTTGCAACCTCGGCTGCCCCCTCGAACGACGAAGCCATCTGGTTCGCCGCCGACGTACTGACCTGCGCTGCCTCCGCAGGGGGCAGGCCGGCAAGATCGGCGAGGATGCGGGCCGCGTATGCGCCGGCGAGGATCGCGCCCATCACCGCCTGCAGGACGGCCCCGCCAAGGTCGCGGGTGAGGTCCAGGAAGGCCGAGCCCATGCCACCGCGGCTGGCCGGGACAGAGGTCATGAGGGAGCGCGATGCTGGCGTGGCCGCCAGCCCCACTCCCGTGCCCACCAGCGCATACGCGGCGAGGACCCAGCCCACGGATGTGCCCGTAGTCCAGGTCAGCAGCATCAAGGTGAACGCGGCCGCCACCGCACCGAGGCCGAGCATGAACGTGAACTGCGAGCCGAAAGGCGGGATGAGGCGTCCGGCTACCTGGCCGAACACCGCGGTGCACAGCGCCGCCGGGAGGACGACCGCGGCCGCGGTGAGCGTGTCGTAGCCCAGCACATTCTGGGTGAACTGCTGCCCGATGAACATCGCCCCGATGAGCGATCCGAAGGTGATCGAGCCAGCGACGAAGGCAACCCAGAAGGTGCGCGCCTTGGCCAGCGGCAGCGATACGAGCGGCCGCGGTGCCTTGGTCTGCCGCCACGCGAAGGCGACCAGCGCGACGAGCGATACGGCGCACAGCGCGATCCACTCGGGCGTGAACCCCTTGTCGGCGCGCTCGATGGCGAGCACCAGGCCACCGACCCCGATGACCGACAGGACACCGCCGAAGTGGTCGACGGTGAACGTCTCCTCGCTGGCCCGCCAAGGGAGCACCACCAGGCCGACAATGAGGGCAAGGGCGGCGAGCGGCACCGCGACGAGGAACACCGAGCCCCACCAGAAGTACTGGAGCAGCCAGCCGCCGATGACAGGTCCCAGCGCGGCCACTCCCCCGCCCAGCCCTGACCAGAGGGCGATGGCGCTCACGCGCGCGCGCCCGCGGTAGAGGGCGGCGATGATCGACAGCGTGGTCGGGAAGAGCAGGGCAGCAGCGAAACCGCACAGGAACCGGGCCAGGGTGAGCATTTCGGGACTCGTCGACCAAGCCGCCATGATCGAGGTCGGGATGGTGAGGACGGCCCCGCACACGAACAGGAGCTTGCGGCCATAGCGATCACCGATGGAGCCCAGGTACAGGACCGTTGCGGCCAGGCCGAGCGCGAACGCGTCGGCGATCGACGTGATCTGGTCCTGAGTGGCACCGAGTTCCGCGCCGATGGTGGGCAGTGCCACGTTGGCAATGCTCAGGTTGACGTTCGAGACGATCGCGCCGGTGACCAGCGCAAGGAGTACGAGAGCGCTGCGCGGGGGCCGGTCGCCTTGCGGCTGACTGGCCCCCGCGGACGTCATGCCCCCACGGTAGCCGGGGTCGGTTCCTCGTCGTCGACGATCTCGTCCTCGCCCGGCTCGATGTGCACGATGGGCAGGATCCGGTCCAGCCAGCCGGGCAGCCACCAGTTGGCCTTGCCGAGCATCGTCATGAGGCTCGGGACCAGGATCAGCCGGACGATGAATGCGTCGATGATGACTGCCGACGCGAGCGCGAGGCCGAACAGCTTGATCGTCCCGTTCGTGCTGGGCACGAAGGCGAGGAACACGCTGGACATGATCGCGGCCGCTATGACCACCACGCGGCCGGATCCGGCGAGCCCGCGACGAACCGCGGCGGCGTTGTCACCGACGCGGTTCCACTCCTCCTGCATTCGCGAGACGAGGAACACCTGGTAGTCCATGGACAGGCCGAACAGGATCGAGAAGACCATGATCGGCAGGAACGGGAAGATCGGGCCCGTGCCTGGAACGCCCAGCAGGTCGTTGAGCCAGCCCCATTGGAACACCGACACGGTGATCCCCATGGCCGCCGCGAAGCTGAGCAGGCTCGTCACCGCCGCGGTGAGTGGCACCACCAGCGAGTGGAACAGCAGCATCAGTGCCAGGAAGCCCAGGCCCACCACGATCAGCAGGAACAGGGGCAGGGCATCGGTCAGGACGGTCGTGAAGTCGGTGGTGATGGCCTGCGTCCCACCGACGTAGATGAGCGCACCTGTCGCCTCGGCCAGAGCCGGGTTGGTCTGCGTGCGCAGCCGCTCCAGGAGCGCGGTGGTCGCCTCGTCCTGCGGTGCCGTCGTGGGGATGACGCCGATGACGGCGACGTCGCCGTCGAGACCGAACTGGGCCGGGTTGGCCATGACCAAGGGCAGGACGCCCACACTGGGCTGGGTACGTGCCACCCCCTCAGTGGCCGCGATCCCCTGCAGGATCTCGGCGTACGACTCCACGTCGCCGTCCTTGGAGAGCTTCATCGCGACGACGAACGGCCCGTTGACGCCCGGGCCAAAGCCTTCGGCTCGCAGGTCGTACGCGGTGCGGGCGAGGCTGCCGGCCGGCTTGCCGGAGTCGTCGGCGAAGCCCTGTCGCAGGCTGAACATCGGGATGGCAAGGATCGCCACGACGATGACCGAGAGCACGACCGGGACGATCGGTCGCCGCTGGAGGAGCCGGCCGTAGTGGGCCCACGCCTTGCCTTCGCCGTGGACGGTGCCGGGCTTCTTGCCCCAGGGCAGCCGCAGCGACAGCGCCTTGTATCCCAGCAGGCTGAGCAGGGCCGGGAGCAGCCAGAGCGCCGAGAGCATGACCATGAGCACCGTGACGGCAGCGGCGACGGACAGGCCATTGAAGAAGTTGATGCGCAGCACCCACAGGCCCAGCAGGGCGATGATGACCGTGCTGCCAGCGAAGAGCACGGCGCGACCAGCGGTGTGAACGGACTCCAGCGCCGCGTCCTTGGCCGCGCGCCCGGCCAGGACGGCCTGCCGGTAGCGGTTCATGACGAAGAGCGCATAGTCGATGCCCACGCCCAGGCCGATCATGGCCGCCAGAGTGGGGGCGAAGGTCGCGATGTCGAGCCAGTTGGCAAAGATCAGCACGGCCATCTGGCCGGTCGCGAGGCCGACCAGGGCGACGACGATGGGCAGGCCGGCGGCGATGACGCTGCCGAAGGCGATGAGCAGGATGACGATGGCCACCAGGATGCCGATGCCCTCGCTGCTCGGTGGCTCCTGTCCGGCGAACTCGAGCACGGAGCCGTTGGCCCCGGCCTCGAGCGTGTCGGTGTTGAGGGCCTTGACCTCGTCGATGATGACCTTGGCGTCCTCGACGGACACGTCGGTGCCACCGTTCTTGAACGTGATCGTCGAGTAGGCGACGTGGCCGTCGGGGCTGACGGACGAGAAGGACGCGGCCGCCTCGGCCATTGCCGCCTGGACCTCCGCCGGCATGGCAGCGATCTCTTCCTCGGACGGCGGCTCACTTGGCGGCGGGCACTCGGCGCCGAGGGACGGCCCGACGGGGTTGGTCACGCAAGCGACCGAGTCCAGGGCAGCCACCTTCTCCAGTACCGGCGTCACGAGGGCGAGCACGGCCGGGTCGACGGCCGGGGCGCCGTCTGCCGTCGGCGACCACACGATGTTGGCACCGCCGTCCAGCGACCCGGTGTCGGTGCCGGCCGACTCGAGCAGCTCAAGGGCTGCAGTGGATTCGGTGTCGGGCAGGTCGAAGGAATCGTTGAGCTCCCCGCCCAGCTGGCTGCCCAGTCCGATGACGGACACCATGGCGATGAACCAGGCAACAAGCGCAAGGACCGGACGGCGGACCGCCCACGTGGACAAACCGGGCATCGGACGCCTTTCGATGGACGGGTACGAGGACTAGCGAACGCCCTTGTTCCCTAACTGTCAAATCGAGTGAACGATTGTGTTCACAACATGCTAGCCTCCCAACGTGCCCGACTGCCGAATCCGCCGACGTGGCGAGGTGCTGCTGGAAGCCGTCTACGCGGCCACCCTCGCCGAGGTTGCGGCGAAGGGACTGCGCGGGGCCTCGATGGACCGCATCGCCCAGCGGGCCGGAACCGGCAAGGCCGCGCTCTACCGGCGGTGGCCCAATGTGCGGGCCCTGGCCCTCGACGTGTTCATCACCACCATGCAGCAGGCCCTGCCGGCCGCACGGCCCGACACCGGTTCCTTGCGCGGCGACATCCTCGCCTCGCTGCACACCCTGGCCGACGAACTCGGCTCCGACCTTGGCATCGTGCTCCGCGAGCTGATCAGCGAGGCAGCTCACGATCCGACCCTGAGCCAGGAGTTCCAGGTCCGCTTCGGGGCAGCCAAGGAGGCTGAGGTCGTGCTCATGCTCGAGCAGGCCATGCACCGCGGCGACATCCCACGCCAAGCCCTCGACCCCTACGTCCTTCAATTGCCGGCTGCCCTCGTGGTGCATCAACTGCTCCTGACGGGAACGCCGCCTACTCGCGCACAGCTCGAGCACATCGTCGACACGATCATGCTGCCGCTGCTACGCCATCCCTCAGGCGCGCCCATCCCGGCCTGACTGGGCTACTGCGAACCTGACTCCAGGGCTGCGTCGGACTCCAGCCCCTCCTGCGCGAGAGCCTCGCGCACGACGCTGGCGGCAACAGACGATGGATAGCCCCGCCGGCACAGCATGCTGAACAGCCGCCGAGAGCGAACGTCAGGCTCCAGCCGGGTCATGGACCGTGCCTTGGTCACCACCAGGGCACGGGCCCGCTCGAGTTCCGCGGCGTCGTCGATGCCCGCCAGCGCCTCGGACGCGTCATCGTCCTCGATGCCCTTCTGCCGCAACTCCCGCCGCAAGGAGCCCCGCGCGGTGCCCTTGCTGCGGTGACGGCTGGACACCCACAGGCGCGCATACTCTGCGTCGTCGATCAACCCCACCTCGGCGAACCGGGTAAGGACTCGCTCGATGACGTCCTCGGGCACGGCGCGCCTCGCCAGGTCACTGGCAAGCTCGGCGCGGGTGCGCGGAGCCGCCGACAGCCGCCGCAGCACGATGGCCCGGGCTACCTGCTCGGGATCGGCATCCGGCTGGAGATCTGCCGGCGACCCAGGGGTGGGCGCGATCATCCGCTACTCGTCGATGGGCTGGGGTCCCGTAGGGACGCTGGCCGCGGCTGCAGGAGCATCGACCTGCGGCCCGATGCCGAGAGCCTCCTTGATCCGCTTCTCCACCTCGTTGGCCAGGTCGGGATTGTCCTTGAGGAACGTGCGGGCGTTCTCCTTGCCCTGGCCAAGCTGGTCGCCCTCGTACGTGTACCAGGCACCCGACTTGCGCACGATGCCCGCGTCGACACCGATGTCGATGAGCGAGCCCTCGCGGGAGATGCCCTCGCCATAGAGGATGTCGAACTCGGCCTGCTTGAACGGCGGCGCGACCTTGTTCTTGACCACCTTGACTCGGGTGCGGTTGCCCACCGCCTCCGTGCCGCCCTTGAGCGTCTCGATGCGGCGCACGTCCAGGCGAACGGACGCGTAGAACTTCAGCGCCTTGCCGCCGGTGGTCGTCTCCGGCGAGCCGAACATCACGCCGATCTTCTCGCGCAACTGGTTGATGAAGATGCATGTCGTATTGGTGTTGCTCAGGGCGCCGGCCATCTTGCGCAGCGCCTGGCTCATGAGCCGCGCCTGCAGGCCCACATGTGAGTCGCCCATCTCGCCCTCGATCTCGGCGCGGGGCACCAGGGCCGCCACTGAGTCGATGACGACAAGGTCGAGGGCCCCGGATCGCACGAGGGTGTCGCAGATCTCCAGCGCCTGCTCACCGGTGTCGGGCTGCGAGACGTAGAGGCTGTCCAGGTCGATGCCCAGCTTGGACGCGTAGTCCGGGTCCAGCGCATGCTCGGCGTCGATGAAGGCGGCCAGGCCCCCGGCCGCCTGCACGCTGGCGATGGCATGGAGCGCGAGGGTGGTCTTGCCGGACGACTCCGGGCCGTAGATCTCCACGATGCGGCCTCGGGGCAGCCCGCCTATGCCGAGCGCGATGTCGAGCGCGATGGAGCCGGTCGGGATCACGTCGATCGGGATCCGGCCCTCTTCGCCGAGGCGCATGACCGACCCCTTGCCGAACTGGCGCTCGATCTGGGCGAGGGCGGCGTCGAGGGCCTTCTCGCGGTCGTTGGCGGCGCTGGCCATGTGCGTCTCCTTGGATGAGGCGTCGGATGGGGTGCTTGGTCGTTCGCTGTGGAAGGTACGGGGCCGGGCTGACACCGGCCGGGTCCGGGGACTGGTTGTGCCCGGTGGCCTCGTCAGCGTCGTGGTGGGGACTCTATATCGAACGCGTGTTCGAATGCGAGCGACACGCCGGAAGGGACACGGCCACGGCCAGGGCGGCAACCGGCACGAGCGCCACGGCGCAGAGGACCCCGTAGGAGCTCACCAGGACGACTACCCCCGCGAGGGCTCCCCCGACGGCTCCGGCAGCGTTCATCGTGAGGTCGGACAGGCCCTGCACGGATGGCCGTTCGGCCGGCTCGACCTCATCGGTGAGCATCGTGGATCCGGCGATGAGCGTGCATGACCAGCCCAGGCCCAGCAAGAACAGGCCGAGGCCCAGCCGCACGATGTCGTCCCCGTGGGCCAGACCGGCCATGACGCACGCGATCGCGAGGATCACGATGCCGGCAACGACGATCGGGATGCGGCCATAGCGGTCGACGCACCAGCCCACCACCGGCGACAGTGCGTACATGCCCGCCACGTGCACGCTGATGACCAGGCCGATGAGTTGCAGCGTGACGTCGACATGCGCCATGTGGATGGGTGTCATCACCATGACCATGACCATGACCACGTGCCCGATCGCTACTGCCGTGATGCCCAGGACCGCCCTCGGCCGCCCACGAAGGTGGCCGATGCCATCACGGAGCCGGGGCCGTGGCCCGCAGTCCCCTGAGGCTTCCCGGTGCTCGATCGCGGTGAGGTAGGGGTCGGGCCGGAGCAGCAGCATCAGGACAAGCACCGCCAGCGCGAGGGCGACGGCCGAAACGACGTAGGGCCCGGCCAGGCGCGGCAGACCCAGGGCCAGGCCAAGCTGGCCCGACGCATTGAGCAGGTTCGGCCCGAGGACCGCCCCCACCGTGCCCGCCCACACGACCCAGGACAGCGCCCTGGCCCGGTGCTCCTCGGTCGCGAGATCGGTCGCGGCATACCTCGCCTGCAGGCTGGCGGCCGAGGCGACGCCAACGAGCAGGCAACCCAGGTAGACCAGGAGCAGGACCTTGTTGGCTGCCCCGGCCACGACGATCAAGGCGCCGAGCGCCCCAATCCCGTACCCCGTCGAGAGGGCGACGCGCCGGCCACGGGAGAGCGCTATGCGGGCCAGCGGCAGGGCGAGCAGGGCCGCGCCGAGGACCCCGGCCGTCTGGGCCAGCCCGGCAGCACCCTCGGAGCCGGCGACCGACGCGGCGATGAGCGAGCCCGCCGGGATGGACCCAGCGACGGCGATCCCACCGAGCACCTGACCCGAGGACAGGACCCGCACGCTGCGGTGCTGGACGTCCGCGAGCCGACCGGTGCCGAGAACCTCGCTGGTCACGAATGCGGCCCATGCTCGAGCCGGGCGAGCACGACCTCGCGGACGGCGGCGTCGTCTGCGGGCAGCCCCAGCGACCCGAACGCCGCGGACAGCACGTCCGGCCGGCCGTTCCAGCCGTCGTAGTCGACCAGCGCCGCCCGGCCGTCGCCCAGGATTCCGGTCAGGTCGGCCATCGCATCGGTGAGCCACTCCCGCGTCGTCGCCAGCACCTCTGCCGCGTTGGCGTTGCCCGGCCACCATCCGCTCCTGGCCGCCGTCGCAGGGTCACGCACGTTGATGAGGTACCGGAGGCCGGGGAAGAGCTTGCCCAGGAACAGCAGGTAGTCCAGCAGGAGGTCGTAGGACTCGAAGTGGCCGGGCTCGTAGCGGACCTCCTTGAATCCGATCCACCGCGTGTCGGCTCGCGGCCGCAGCACGGTATCGACGACGTGCCGCCGTAGGTCAGCCAGCACGTCGGACGGGCTCAGCCGGGCCGACCCGAACCACGGATGCGTCGCCTTGCCTGCGTGGTGCCGGTCCGCCGTCTCCTCGATCGACTGGGAATACGCGTAGAGCCCGCGCATGGCCGCATAGTTCTCACCGCGAACGACGACGCCGGGCAGCGCGTTGAGCGCGGCCTGGATCACCGTGCTGCCGGTGCGCCCGTATGTCACCACCGTGACGAACCGCAGGTCCTCGCTCACGCGGCCACCGCGGCCCTCATCGCAGGACCGCCGGAACCTCGGTGACCTGGCAGACCGCGCGCCAGATGACCTTCGTCTCGACTCCGTCGCCGATCGCCTCCTCCGCCGTCCGGCCAAGCGTGGGCAGCACCACGTCGTGCGCCCAGGAGCGGGCATAGGCCGGCCCGAAGACCGCGTCCATCCGCTCCCAGAAGTCCGTAAGGCGCACGGCGTGCAGTCTGCCCCATCTGCCACCATCAGGCCGTGGCCGTACCCGGATCCGCTCGCCGCGTATCGCTCGTGCCGCCGGCGCATGGGGCCTGGGCGTTCATCGGGCTGCCCGTCGCAGTGGCGATCGCGCTCACCGGGATGTCCTGGCTGGTAGCCGTCCTCGGTGTCGCCTGGGTGTTGGCCTACCCGGCGTCGTACTTCGCCCTGGCAATGGTCAAGGACACGGCACCTCATCATCGGCGACCTGGCCGGCAGCCCCGCCCCGGCCGCTACGTGCGTCCGCTCGTCACGTGGGGGCTGCCAGCCGCGGCGCTCGGTGCCGTCGCACTGGCCGCCCAGCCGTGGCTGGCCTGGGTCGGCCTGGGCTACGCCGCCCTCTTCGCGGTCAACGCCGCCTTCGCCCGCCGACGCGACGAGAGGTCGCTGGTCAACGACGCGGTCCTCATCGTCGAGTGCGCGCTGGTCGTCCCGGTGACCTGGGCGGCGGACCATGGCAGCGGCGGTTGGGTGCCGCCCGCACCGTCGACGATCCCCGCCCAGGCCTGGATCCTGTGCGCCGCCGTGGCCCTGCTGCTCACGGGCTCCACCCTGCACGTCAAGTCCTTGATCCGCGAGCGGGCCAACCCGGCCTTCGCCACGGCGTCGAGGACGGTCGCCTTCGGGTCGATCGTGGCTGCAGCGGCGCTGGCCTGGGCTTGGGGGCTGCCCGAGGGCCTCCTCCTGCTGCTGCCATTCGGCTACCTCGCGGGCCGGGCGATCACCGTGCCGGGCCGGAGCATGGCACCGGGGCGTATCGGGATGATCGAGCTGGCCGGTTACCTGCTGCTCGTCGCGGTCGCCTTCCTGCTGGCCCCGCCATGACGGCCGGCACATGACCGCGGGCTTCTCGCCGGCGACGGCGAACTGGTTCGCCGGCGCGTTCGACTCCCCCACTCCCGCCCAGCGGGGCGCCTGGACCGCGATCCGCCAGGGCGACGACACGCTCGTCGTTGCCCCCACGGGCAGCGGCAAGACGCTGGCCGCCTTCCTTCAGGCGATCGACCGCCTGCTCAGCGAGCCGACACCGGTGGATCGACTGGGCCGGTGCCGGGTCCTCTATGTGTCGCCCTTGAAGGCGCTCGCCGTCGACGTCGAGCGCAATCTGCGCAGCCCCCTGATCGGGATCGAGCGCGAGGCGGCCCGACTGGGCCTGGCCGTGCCCGACGTGCGCATCGGCATCCGCACGGGCGACACCCCGCCGGCCGAACGGGCCCGCATGGGCAGGCGGCCGCCCGACATACTCATCACGACCCCCGAATCACTCTTCCTCATGCTCACCTCCCGGGCGCGCGAGTCCCTCCGCGCGGTGCACACGGTCATCGTCGACGAGGTCCATGCCGTTGCCGGCACCAAGCGGGGAGCCCACCTCGCCGTCTCCCTGGACCGCCTTGACGCCCTGCTCTCATCTCCGGCGCAGCGCATCGGGCTCTCGGCCACCGTCAGCCCCATCGCCGACGTCGCCGCCTTCCTGCGGCCGCAGAGTCCGGCCACCGTGGTCGCGCCGCCGAGCGAGAAGTCATGGGACCTGCAGATTCGGGTGCCTGTCGACGACATGGCCGACCTGCCCGCGTCGGCCGACGGTTCCCAGGACGCCGGTGCTGATCCGGTGCCGCGCTCGTCGATCTGGCCGCACATCGACGAGCAGCTGGTCGACCTCATCGAGGAGCACCAAGCGACACTCGTCTTCGCCAACTCCCGCCGCCTCGCCGAGCGCATCACCGCGCAGGTCAACGACATCGCAGCCGAGCGGCGCCTCGCAGCGGGGCTGCCCGAAGCCGGTCCGGTCGCCCGGGCCCACCACGGCTCGGTCAGCAAGGAGCAGCGGGCCTTCATCGAGGAGGAACTCAAGGCCGGACGACTGCCCGCGGTCGTCGCCACGAGCAGCCTGGAGCTGGGCATCGACATGGGGACGATCGACCTCGTGGTGCAGGTCGAGACCCCGCCCAGCGTCGCAAGCGGACTGCAGAGGGTGGGTCGGGCCGGCCATCAGGTCGGAGCGACCAGCCGCGGCATCATCTTCCCCAAGTTCCGAGGCGACCTCGTGACGGCGGCCGTCGTGGCCGACGGCATGCGCTCGGGCCGCATCGAGGACGTCCGGATCCCGCGGAACCCGCTCGACGTGCTCGCCCAGCAGATCGCCGCGTGCGTGGCCATGGACGACTGGCAGGCCGATGACCTGCTCGACCTCATGCGCCGCTCGGCGTCCTTCTCGACCCTCACCGACCAAGTCTTCGCCTCGGTGCTCGACCTGCTGTCCGGCCGGTATCCCTCCGACGAGTTCGCCGAGCTGCGCCCGCGCCTGGTCTGGGACCGCACGTCCGGCCTGCTCAGCACGCGCCCCGGCGCGCAGCGGCTCGCGGTCACCAGCGGCGGCACCATCCCGGACCGCGGCCTGTTCACCGTCTTCCTGGTCGGTGGCTCCCGCGTCGGGGAGCTCGACGAGGAGATGGTCTACGAGTCGCGGGTCGGCGACGTCATCGCGCTCGGCGCCTCGGGCTGGCGCATCGAGGAGATCACGCACGACCGGGTCCTCGTCACCCCGGCTCCGGGGGTGCCGGGTCGGCTGCCGTTCTGGCACGGCGACGCCCTCGGGCGGCCAGCGGCCCTCGGGCGCGCTGTCGGCGCCTTCGTGCGCACCGTCGCCGCGTCTCGCCATCCGCGCGATGCCGTCGCGGGCATGGGACTGGACGAGAGGGCCGTCGCGAACCTCATCGGCTACATCGAGGAGCAGCGCGCGGCCACCCACCATGTTCCCAGCGACACGTCAATCGTCGTCGAGCGCTTCCGGGACGAGCTCGGCGACTGGCGGGTCATCGTGCACTCCCCCTTCGGTGCCCGCGTGCACGCGCCGTGGGCGCTGGCCCTCGGCGCTCGCATCCGCGACCACCTCGGCATCGATGCGCACGTCATGCATGCCGACGACGGCATCGTCCTGCGGCTCCCCGACACCGACGATGAGCAGGCGGCCGCGTCCGTGGCCGAGCTGATCCGCATCGATCCGGAGGAGATCGAGGGCATCGTCACGGCCCAGGTGGGCGGTTCCGCGCTCTTCGCGGCTCGCTTCCGCGAGTGCGCCGCCCGGGCATTGCTCCTCCCGCGGCGTAGGCCGGACCGGCGGTCCCCCCTGTGGCAGCAACGGCAGAGGTCGGCACACCTGCTCGAAGTCGCCTCCGGCTACGCCAGCTTCCCCATCATCCTGGAGACCGTCCGCGAGTGCCTGCAGGATGTCTACGACGTCCCGGCATTGCGCGCCCTGCTCGCGGAGCTGCGCGACGGCACGGTGACCGTGCACGAGGTGGCCACCGACCACCCGTCGCCGTTCGCGGAGTCGCTGCTGTTCGGTTACGTCGCGTCGTTCCTGTACGAGGGCGACTCACCGCTGGCCGAGCGCCGCGCGGAGGCCCTGACCCTCGACACCAGGCTGCTCGCCGAGCTGCTCGGCACACCCGAGCTGCGCGACCTGCTCGACGCCGACGCCATCGACGAGGTGGAGGCCGAACTGCAGCGCACCGCCAGCACGCACCGGGCCCGGGACGTCGAGGATGCCGCCGACATCCTGCGGATCCTGGGACCGCTGACGGACGCGCAGGGTGTCGAGCGCGGCATCCACCCCGACTGGCTGGCCTCGTTGCGCCAATCCCGCCGGGCGATCGAGGTCCGCATGGGAGGGCAGGCACGGACTGCGGCCGTGGAGGATGCCGGCCGGCTACGCGATGCGCTCGGCCTCGCGCTGCCGGTCGGCGTACCGGACGCCCACCTGGAGACCGTCGACGACCCGCTGGGCGACGTCGTCGGGCGCTTCGCCCGGACCCATGGACCGTTCACGCGCGAGCAGGCCGCCGCGGACCTCGGGCTGCCGCCTGCCATGGCCGGGGAGGTCCTCGACCGGCTGGCGTCGGCCGGCCGGGTCGTTCGCGGGGAGTTCCGGCCGGGCGGCGCGCACACCGAGTATTGCGACTCCGAGGTGCTGCGCCGGATCCGGCGGCGCAGCATCGCACGACTGCGGGACGAGATCGAGCCGGTGCCGCCCGAGGCCTTCGCTTCCTTCCTGCCCACCTGGCAGCGAGTCGCCGCCCACGGCGAGCGGCCGGCCCTGCGAGGTGTCGACGGCTGCTTCGAGGTGATCGAGCAACTGGCCGGCGTGGCCCTGCCGGCGAGCACGTGGCTGCGAGGCGTCTTTGCCAGTCGGGTGGGCGATTTCCACCCGGGCATGGTCGACGAGCTCATGACGGCGGGCGAAGTCTCCTGGTGGGGGCTCGCGCCGCTGTCGGGTGGCGACGGGGTCGTGGCCCTGGCTCCCGCGGACCGAGCGCCCGCGCTGCGGCCGGCCGCTCGGGACGAGGCGGATCACTCCCCGCTCGAGCTGGCCGTGCTCGACGTCCTTCGACCAGGCGGCGCCCTGTTCTTCCGGGATGTCGGGGACCGGGTGGGCACGGAGCTCGGGGCGGTGCCGGATCGCGAGCTCGTCGAGGCACTGTGGTCGCTGGTGTGGTCCGGGGTCGTCACGAATGACAGCTGGTCGCCGCTGCGGGCCCGGATAGATGGGCGCGGCTCGACTCGGCCGACACAGGGAAGGCGCCGGCCAGCCCTGCCCTCGCGCAGCGGGCCGCCGGCCGCGTCCGGACGTTGGGTGGTGACTGCTGATGGGCACGTCACGCCGGCCGAGCGGGCCCGGGCCGTCGGCGACGCGCTGCTCGAGCGCTACGGCATCGTCACCCGCGGCAGCGTCGCCAACGAGCGGATCGAGGGAGGCTTCGCGGCCTTGTACCGGGTCCTGTCCGCGTTCGAGGATGCCGGCCGGTGCCGGCGAACCTACGCGGTCGATGGGCTCGGGGCGGCCCAGTTCGCCGTCGCGGTCGCGGTCGACCGGCTGCGCGGGCTGCGCCGAGAGCGCGAGCCCCGCGTCGTCGTGCTGGCAGCCACCGACCCGGCGCAGGCCTACGGTGCGGCACTGCCATGGCCAGCCCTGCCGGAGGGCGCGGGCCGGCCGGCCCGCCGCGCCGGGGCTGTTGTCGTGCTGGTGGACGGTAGCCCCGTGGCGTACGTCGACCGGGGCGGCCGGTCGGCGCTGGCGTGGACGCAGGATGCGTCACTGCTCGTGCCGGCGATGCGGGCGCTGGCTGCCGATGGAGAGCGGGCGGGGCTGGGCCGGGCTGTGCTCCAGCGGGTCAACGGCACGGCTCTGGCCGATGCTGCGGGCTTCGCGAGCGCCCTCGGCGAGGCAGGGTTCGTGGCGACCCCCAAGGGACTGCGGCCACCCCGCGGCTAGGCGTGGGTCAGGACAGGCCGGCCACCGACAGGACCGGACGGCGATGGGTGGTCTCGGCTTGGGCGACCTGGCTGCTCACCGAGGCGAGGACATCGGACAGCGATACCTCCAGCGCTCCGCAGATGGCGGCAAGCAACTCGCTTGACGCCTCCTTCTGGCCTCGCTCGACCTCGGAAAGGTAGCCCAGGGAGACGGCAGCAGCGCCTGACACGTCGCGCAGGGTGCGGCCCTGGTCCTTCCGTCGACGTCGCAATTCGTCGCCGATCACGTGCCGCAGGACGATCATGGCCCCTCCTCTCGCTGCCCCCGTGCTGGTCGTGCTCGTTCGTTCCGGTCGTGCTCACGTCCATCGTGCTGATGTCCGTGCCCAACAGCATCAGGCACGGGCCTATTCCGCGTTCGGCGAAACTGCGCCCGGCATCGCCAGCACCTGCACCGTGACCATCGTCAAGCATGCCTGAACCGTCTGACACCGCACCTCGTCGCGGCCCCCGGGCAGTCGCAGGTGCTCGGACACGCGCCAGCCGGGACCGCAGGCGGCGATCCAGACCGACCCGACCGGCTCGCCGTCGTGCGGGTCGGGCCCCGCCACCCCGGTAGTGCCAATGCCCACGTCGGCCGCGACCCGCCGCGCCGCACCCGCCGCCATGGCCTCGGCGACCGCCCGGCTCACCACGCCCTGCGCCAGCGCAGACGCTGGCACATCCAGGAGCGCCCGCTTCACGTCCACGTGATAGGCCACCACCGCCCCGCGCAGCACCGCCGAGGCCCCGGGGACCTCGGCCACCGTGGCGGCAAGCAGGCCGGCCGTCACGGATTCCCCGGTCGCCACGGTGAGGCCGGCGTCCCGGCACGCGGCCACCAGCGCGGTGGCCCCTTGGTCAGGCGACGTCACGGTGCACGCCGAGGTTCGTGCGGATCTCGACCGGCTGGCGACGCAGGCGTACGGCCCGCACCACGTAGTCCAGCCCGGTGGCGACCGTGAGCACGACTGCGAGAGCCATCGCCCACGCGCTTGCGGTGGGCCACCATGCCAGCGGCACGTCGGCCAGGTACATCGTGATGGCCACGGTCTGGGCCAGGGTCTTCGCCTTGCCGCCCCGGCTGGCCGGGATGACCCCGTGCTCGATGACCCAGAAGCGCAACAGGGTGACACCCACTTCGCGGACCAGGATCAGCGCGGTGACCCACCACGGCAGGTCGCCCATGAGCGACAGGCCGATCAGCGCTACGCCGGTGAGCGCCTTGTCGGCGATCGGGTCGGCCACCTTGCCGAACGTGGTGACCAGTCCGTAGCGGCGGGCGATGGCCCCGTCCATCAAGTCGGTGATCGAGGCCAGGACGAAGACGATGGCGGCCGCGTCGCGCGCGGGGCCGCGGGCTCCGTCGTCGACCAGAAGCGCCGCCAGCAGCGGGACGCAGAGCACCCGCAGGGCGGTCAGCGCGTTCGGCAGATTCACCAGCGGGGCGTTCCCGACCGGGTCCGCTGCCCGGTCGGGGATCGGTGGCTTCATGCGGGCGCTTCCGCCGGGTCGGCGACGAGGTCCACGCCCTCGGCATCCGTGACGATCGCCGCCACGAGGTCGCCCACGGCTACCGAGGTGGATCCGAGCCGCACGTTGGTCGCCGCGTCGTCCGGGCCCTGGTGGCCGGACCGGCCGATGGCCCACGCCTGCCCATCCTCGTCCTCGATCGCTTCGACCAGAACGACCACGCGCTCCCCGATCCGGTCCTCCGCGCGCTGGGCCATCACTTCGTCGACGAGTGCGCTGACCTGTTCGACGCGCTGCGCGACCACGTCGGCCGGCAACTTGCCGGGCAGTTCCGCGGCCTCGGTGCCGTCCTCATCGCTGTAGCCGAACACGCCCACGGCATCGAGCCTGGCCTGCTCGAGGAACGCCACCAGATCCGCGAACTCCTCCTCGGTCTCGCCGGGGAAGCCCACGATGACGTTGCTGCGGATCCCGGCCGCCGGATCGAGGTCCCTGATCCGGCCCACGAGGTCCAGGAACTCTTCACGGCCACCGAAACGCCTCATGCGGCGAAGGACCGTCGCACTGCCATGCTGGAAAGACAGGTCGAAGTACGGCGCCACGACGGGCACCTGCGCGATGGCGGCCAGCAGGCCGGGTCGGACCTCCGCGGGCTGCAGGTAGGCCACCCGCAGGCGGGCGATCGCGGTCTCCTGGCCGATCCGAGGCAGCAGTGACTCCAGCAGCCGAAGGTCTCCGAGGTCCTTGCCGTAGGAGGTGGAGTTCTCGCTCACCAGTACTGCCTCGCGCACGCCCTGCCCCACGAGCCAGTCGATCTCGGCGACCACGTCGGCCGGCGGCCGCGAGACGAACGAGCCGCGGAAGGACGGGATCGCGCAGAAGGAGCAGCGGCGGTCGCAGCCCGAGGCAAGCTTCACGGGGGCCACGGGACTGTTGTCGAGGCGGCGGCGCAGCATCGGCGGCTGCCAGCCGCCCGGGGCCGCCGGCGATTCCACCGTGCTGGCGTGCCCGGGCACGAAGCCCGCGGCAGCGGGTCGTTCGACGGGCGAGATCGGCAGCAGCTGGCGCCGGTCCGTCGGGACGTGCGGGACGTGCGGCTCGCCAGCGACGATCCGCCGAAGCGTGTCTGCGATGTCCGGGTAGTCGTCGAACCCCAGCACGGCATCGGCCTCGGGCAGGGCGTCGGCCAGCTCGCGGCCATAGCGCTCCGCAAGGCAGCCGACCGCCACGACCGCTTGCCGGCGCTCGCCCTGGTCCGCGATGGCGAGGATGGTGTCGATCGAGTCCTTCTTGGCCGCCTCGACGAAGCCGCAGGTGTTGACGAGGACCGCGTCGGCGTCGTCCGGGTCATCCACGAGAACCCAGCCCTCGGCCGCCAGGCGCCCGGCGAGCTCCTCGGAATCGACCTCGTTGCGGGCACAGCCCAAGGTGACGACAGCCACCTTGCTGGTCTCAGGCACCCGCCCAGCCTACGTGCGGTGGATCAGTCGGCTGCGGTGCGACCCAAGTCGCGTTCGAAGGCCTCGATGAGGTCGTCCGGGTCGAGCCCGACCACCGGGGCGATCGCCCGTAGCTGCCCGCGGGCATACACCGTGCCACCGCAGTGGCTGAAGTCGTCGCCCTCCATGGCCGCCAGGATGGAGGCCCGGAGCTTGGTGGCGTGGGCCAGGTCGTCGAGGGACATCCCGGCATCCGTGCGTGCTGCGCTGAGCATCTGCCCTGCCGACATGCGTCCTCCGCTCATGCGCCGTTCAAGCATCGTACGTCCTGCCCGACCGGGCACGCAGGGGAAGCCCCCCGCGGCCGCCGTGGCAGGAGGGGGTCAGCCGGACTCGCCCCTGATCAGCAGCAGCAGTCCCGGCAGGTCGTCCGCCTTGACGAGCACGTCGCGTGCCTTGGAACCCTCACTCGGCCCGACGACCCCGCGGGTCTCCATCAGGTCCATGAGCCGGCCCGCCTTGGCGAAGCCCACGCGCAGCTTGCGCTGGAGCATCGACGTCGAGCCGAACTGGGTGGTCACCACAAGTTCGACTGCCTGGAGGAGCAGGTCGAGGTCATCGCCCACCTCGTCGTCAATCTCGCGCGACGAGGTGGCCGGTGCCACGACATCGGGGAGGTAGGAGGCCTCGCCCTGCGCCTTGCAGTGCGCGACGACCTGCCGGATCTCGGCCTCGGAGACGAACGCGCCCTGGATGCGCATCGCCTTGTTCGCCCCCATCGGCAGGAAGAGCCCGTCGCCCTGGCCGACGAGCTTCTCGGCACCGGGCTGGTCGAGGATGACCCGGCTGTCGGTGACGCTCGACGTGGCGAAGGCCAGCCGGCTCGGCACGTTCGCCTTGATCAGCCCGGTGACCACGTCGACGCTGGGTCGCTGCGTGGCCAGGACCAGGTGGATGCCGGCAGCTCGGGCGAGCTGGGTGATCCGAACGATCGCGTCCTCGACGTCGCGAGGCGCGACCATCATGAGGTCGGCAAGCTCGTCGACGATGACCAGCAGGTAGGGATAGGGCTCGATGGTCCGCTCGCTGCCGGGCAGGGGCTTCACCCGGCCGTCGAGCACCGCCTTGTTGAACTGGTCGACGTGCCGGAAGCCGTACTGCGCCAGGTCGTCGTATCGCCGGTCCATCTCCTTGACCACCCATTGGAGGGCGTCGGCTGCCTTCTTCGGGTTGGTGATGATCGGCGTGATCAGGTGGGGCACGCCCTCGTACACCGACAGCTCCACCCGCTTGGGATCGACGAGGATCAGGCGGACCTCCTCGGGTGTCGACCGCATGAGGATCGACGTGATGAGGCTGTTGATGCAGGAGGACTTGCCGGCTCCCGTGGCCCCGGCAACCAGCAGGTGCGGCATCCGAGCGAGGTTCGCGATCACGAATCCTCCCTCGACGTCCTTGCCCAGGGCCGCACCGAGCGGGTGGTGATCGCTCGTGGCGGTGCTGCTGCGCAGGACGTCACCCAGGGCGACCAGCTCGCGATCGGTATTGGGGATCTCCACGCCGATCGCCTTCTTGCCGGGGATCGGGCTGAGGATGCGCACGTCCGCGCTGGCGACGGCGTAGGCGATGTTCTTGCTCAGCGCCGTGACCCGCTCCACCTTCACGCTCGGCCCGAGCTCGATCTCATACCGGGTGACCGTCGGACCGCGCATGAAGCCGGTCACCTGCGCGTCGATGGCGAACTGGTCGAGCACCTCGGTGAGGGCCGCGACGACGTGCTCGTTGGCTCGAGTCGCGGTCTTGTGCGCCGGACCGGTCTTCAGCAGGTCGCGCTTGGGCAGCGCATACCTGGTCCGACGCGGCAGGGTCAACTGCCGGGCGGCCGGCTTCCCAGCACCGATGACGACCGTCTCGCTGCGGGCCGGGTGCGCCGCTCCAGCTTCGCCGCCGGGCACGTGGTCGCCGTCGAGGTCCTCCACGAGATCGTCGCCGCCCTGGTCGGACCTGGCAGCGGGGCGCGTGACCATCGACGTCTCGTGCTCGGCCAGCCCCATCATGAGCACGGCTGCGGGCCGGTCCTCGTCGTCGAGGATCGTTGTCGAGTAATGGACGTCGTCCGCGCCTGCGAACCCCTCCGGGACGTCGACATCGCGGGCGGCCTCGCTGGGCGTCCCGTCCGTGGCGGCAACCGGCTTCCGGCGGACCAGGCCCAGCGCGCCGGTGGCGGCGCGCTGGACGCTGGCGCGCACCGAGGCGAGTGATGTCGCCGTGAGGACGAGCAGGCCGAAGACGAGGAGGAGTACGAGCACGACCGCCGTCACGATCGGGCCGACCGCGGATACGATCGGCGCCGTCGCAATCCAGCCGACGACCCCGCCGCCCGCGCTCATGGCCTCGGCCCCGTCACTGGGCGTGGCGGCATCCTGGGCCAGGTGCCACAGCCCGATCACGCTCACCAGCACCGCGGAGGTGCCGATGGCCAGGCGCCCCGTCGTTGCGTTGTCCTCCGGATGGCGCAGGAAGCGCCAGGCCAGGGCCAGCAGGAGGATGGGCACGATCCAGTCAAGGGAGCCGATGAGCGCGGTGGTAACCAAGCTGGCCCACGACACGAACCATCCGTCGACCCCGAACCAGGTAGCCGCCACCAGAATGGCGGCCGCGGCCACCAGGGCAAGCCCTAAGCCGTCACGTCGGTGCGCCGGGTCCAGATCGCGGGCACCGCGTCCCAGCGCCCGTGCGGTGCCGCCCAGCACATGGGCGATGCCAAGCCAGATGGCGCGCAGGATCCGTCCGATCGCGGCCACGGCCCGCGGGATGGGGCCGGGGCGGGCGGCCGGCCGGCGGGCCGGCGCCTTGCCAGCACCCCGTGCGGACGAACCGCCGGACGAACGGGACGGGGAACGCCGGGTCGAGCCCGAGCGCACGGGGGAAGTCGTGCGGGAAGCCATGCTTGGCAGCGTACTGGTCAGACCCCACTGGTAACGGCAGTCACACGCGCCACTTTCTCCCCTGCTGACCTTGAGGTTGGCGTGACTTCGCCGTGGCGAATGCCCCGCCAACCTCAAGATCGGCGGGTGAGTCAGGCCTCGATCCCCTGCGGCCTGACTCCGGGACTCGCTGCGCTCGTTCCTCGTCAGGCCTCGATGACCACCGGGATGATCATCGGGCGCCGGCGATGGGTGGAATTGACCCACTTGCCAACGGCGCGGCGGATCCGCTGCTGGAGTTCGTGGGTGTCGTCGACTCCATCGGCCAGTGCGTGCTTGAGCACCTGGGACACCTGGTCCATCAGCGGGCCGATGAGCTCCTCCTCCGCGCCGAATCCGCGCACGTGGATCTCCGGCCCGCCGACCACCGCCGCGTCGACGATGTCGACCACGACGAACACGGAGATGAACCCCTCCTCGCCGAGGACCCGGCGGTCCTTCAGGGAGGTCTCGGTGACATCGCCCACGCCGAGGCCGTCGACGTAGACGAAGCCGACCGGTACGTATCCCGTGATGGCGGCGGACCCGTCGACGAGGTCCACGACCACCCCGTTCTCGGCCAGGAGCACGCGCTCGGCCGGGATGCCCGTGCTCGTGGCGACGGAGGCATTGGCCCGCAGGTGCCGCCACTCTCCGTGAACCGGCACCACGTAGCGGGGCTTGACGACGTTGTAGACGTACTGCAGCTCGCCCGCAGCGGCATGGCCCGACACGTGCACCAGGGCGTTGCCCTTGTGCACGACCGTCGCCCCGAGGCGGGCCAGGCCGTTGATGACACGGAAGACGGAGTTCTCGTTGCCCGGGATGAGCGAGGAGGCCAGCACGACCGTGTCGCTCGTGCCGACGCTGATCGCGTGGTCGCGGTTCGCGATGCGGGACAGGACCGCCATCGGTTCCCCCTGGGACCCCGTGCAGATCAGGACGCACTCGTCGTCCGGCAGGCTGGCCAGCTCGTCAGGCGTCACGACCATGCCGCCCGGGATCTTCAGGTAGCCGAGGTCCCGAGCGATGCCCATGTTGCGGATCATTGATCGCCCGACGAAGGCGATCCGCCGGTCGTGCAGCTTGGCCATGTCGATGATCTGCTGCACGCGGTGGATGTGCGAGGCGAAGGACGCGACGATGATCCGGCCCTCCGCGCGAAGGAACACGGCATCAAGGACCGGCAGGATGTCGCGCTCGCTGGGCACGAAGCCGGGCACGTCGGCGTTGGTGCTGTCGACGAGGAGCAGGTCCACGCCCGCATCACCGAGCCGCGCGAAGGAGTTGAGGTCGGTGATCCTGCCATCCAGCGGGAGCTGGTCCATCTTGAAGTCGCCGGTGTGCAGGACCGTGCCCGCACTCGTCCGGATGGCCAGGGCCATGGCATCGGGAATCGAGTGGTTGACCGCGATGAACTCCACGTCGAACGGGCCCAGGGCGACCCGCTCGCCATCGGCAACGGCCGTCGCCACGGGCGGCAGCCGATGCTCGCGCAGCTTCGCCTCGAGGAAGGCCAGCGTCAGCTTCGAGCCGAGGATCGGGATGTCCGGTCGCTCGCGGAGCAGGTACGGGACCGCACCGATGTGGTCCTCGTGGCCATGCGTGAGGACGATGGCCTCGACATCGTCCAGCCGGTCCCTGATCGGCCCGAAATCGGGCAGGATCAAGTCGATGCCCGGCTGGGACTCCTCCGGGAACAGCACGCCGCAGTCGACGATGAGCAGCCGGCCGCGGTGCTCGAAGACGGTCATGTTGCGGCCGATCTCGCCCAGGCCGCCGAGTGCGAACAGTCGAAGGCCCCCATCGGCCAGGGCGGCCGGCGCCGGCAGGTTGACGTGGCTCATGCCGCAAAGCCCCGTACGCCACCGAGTGCCAGGTCGGCCCGCAGGATGGCCCGCTGGTCGTCCGTGGCATCGACGAGCGGCAGCCGCACGGGACCGGCGGGCAGCCCCTGCATGTCGAGCGCGGCCTTGGCGAGGATCACGCCCTGCGTGCGGAACATGCCGGTGTAGACCGGCAGGAGGCCGGCGTTGATCTCGGCGGCCTCCTCGGGGCACCCGGCCCACAAGGCCGCGGCCATGGCCTTGAGGCGATCGCCGACCACGTGCCCGACGACCGAGATCATCCCGCCGGCGCCGAGGACGAGCAGCGGCAGGTTGAGGATGTCGTCTCCGCTGTACCAGGCCAGGCCGGTGCTCGCCATGGCCAGTTGTGCGAACTCCAGGTCGCCCTTGGCGTCCTTGTTGGCGACGATCCGCGGATGCTCGGCAATGCGGATCATGGTGGTCAACTCGATCGCGGTCCCGGTGCGCTTGGGGATGTCGTACGTGATCATCGGCAGGTCGGTGGCATCGGCGATGGCGTGGAAGTGCCGGACAAGGCCCTCCTGCGGCGGCCGGTTGTAGTACGGGGTCACGGCCATCGTGCCGTGGGCGCCGGCCTGCGCGGCCATGCGCGCTGCCTCGACCGAGTGCGCCGTGTCGTTCGTCCCGACCCCGGCGATCACCGTGGCCCGGTCGCCGACCGCCTCCAGGACCGCACGCAGCACCGCGATGTCCTCATCGTCCGTCTTCGTGGCCGACTCCCCCGTCGTCCCGTTGACGACCAGGCCGTCATGACCGAGCGTGTCGACCAGGTGGGCCGCCAGGGACTGGGCTCCGTCGAGGTCCAGCGAGCCATCTGGGTGGAACGGGGTCACCATCGCCGTCAGCATGACGCCGAACGGGCTCTTGTCAGTCGTGGGGCCGGGCATGCCCCAAGGGTAGTCCTAGGGCGCCGGGGTCGATCAGGGCGCGACTCGGCCGTTCTTGATGAAGGCGGCATGCGTGATCGGCATCAGTCGCGACCACTCCTCCTCGTACCGCTCGGCCACCATCTCGATCTCGCGTTGGGGGAAGGACGGGAAGTGCGAGCCCTCGACCTTGCGGCGCAGCGAGAGGAAGTTCATGAGGGACCGGGCGTTGAGGGTCACGTAGGCGCTGGAGTAGATCGTGACGGGCAGCACCATGCGGGCCACCTCCCGGGCCACCCCGGCGTCGAGCATGCGCTGGTACGACGCGTAGGCGGCGCTGCAGCTCTCGCGAACCTCGTGGTCGACGAGGTCGTACTGGTCCTCGGTACCGGGCAGGAACTCGTAGGCACCGGCCTTGCCCACCTGCAGGAGGGGGCGCTGACGATCCGGTACGTAGAAGACCGGCTCGAGCTGGCGGTAGCGCCCGGACTCCTCGTTGTAGCTGGCGATGCGGTGGCGCATGTGCTCGCGCCACACGAAGATCGGCGCGCGCACGAAGAAGGTCATGGAGTTGTGCTCGAACGGGCTCCCGTGCCGGTCCCGCATGAGGTAGTTGACCAGGCCAGAGGATTTCTCGGGGTCGGCATCGATGTCGTCGAGGGACTGCTCACCTGCGGTCGACACCCGGGCGGCGAAGACCACGTCGGCGTCGGACGCGCTTGCCCGGACCAGCTCGACGGTCACGTCGCTGCGGAAGGTGATCTCGTCGGCAATCGTCACGGCGACGACCCTACCGACGCTCGCCCGGTGAGGCCGGCGCGACTCGGGCACAATCGCGACTCGGGCACAATGCGGGAATGCCCGTGTCCGGAGTCCGCCTGGCCCGCACGCCCGATGTCGACGGCATCGCCGGCGTCACCGTACGGTCGTGGCGGCACCGGCTGGCGGGCCTGGTCCCCGAGCCCATGCTGGCATCCATGGACGAGGCCGACCTGGCCATGACATGGGCCTCCGCCATCCTCAATCCGCCCACCCCAGGTCACCGGCTCCTGGTGGCCGTGGACGAGGACGAGGTGCGCGGCTACACCGCGGTCGGGCCGAGCACCGACCCGGACGCGGACGCCGCCACGGTCGAGCTGCTCGCCCTGGAGGTCGACCCTGCACATGAGCGATCCGGGCATGGGTCACGCCTGATGGCAGCCGCCGTCGACGTGGCCAGGTCTGCCGGCGCCACGTCGGCCAGCACGTGGTGCGCATTGGATGACACCGCCCGCCGAGCGTTCCTGCAGTCGGCCGGATGGGGGCCGGATTCGGCCTTCCGCGACGTGGCGGTGGGCACGGCAGCGGATGGCTCCGACATCCTCGTGCGCGAGGTCCGGCTCGTGACGGACCTGACGGATGGCTGACGCTCTGTCGCCAGGACTGGCGGCGGGACAGGGGCGCCGGATCACCCGGGACGCGCTCGGGATCGGCATCGCCACGGGCGCCTACGCGCTGTCCTTCGGCGCCATCAGCGTCGCGATCGGGCTGGATCCGCTCCAGACGCAGGCCCTGTCATTGCTGATGTTCACCGGGGCGTCGCAGTTCGCGCTGGTGGGCGTTCTCGGAGCCGGCGGCGGCCTCGTCGCCGCCGTGCTGACAGCCTGGCTGCTGGGCGCACGCAACGGGCTGTATGCGCTCTCTCTGGCCCCCGTGCTGCGCCCGCGAGGGCTGGCCAAGGTCACGACCGCGCAGTTCACGATCGACGAGACCACCGCGATGGCCCTGGCTCACCCCGACCCGCCCGCAGCGGCCCGCGCCGCGTTCTGGCGCACCGGCCTGGCGATCTACGTGCTCTGGAACATCGGGACACTGGTCGGCGCCCTCGGGGCCGCGGCCATCGCCGACCCGGCGATGCTGGGGCTGGATGCCGCGATCCCCGCAGGCTTCATCGCCCTTCTCTGGCCCCGCCTGGTCGACCGGACCATGTGGGCGGTGGCGATCGCCGGAGCCGTGGTCGCCCTTGCCCTGACCCCGCTGCTCCGTCCCGGCCTGCCCGTCCTCGCCGCCGGACTGGTGGCCCTCGCCGCGTCGTGGCTGCTCGGGCGGCGGGAATGATCTGGGCTGCCGTGCTGGCGGGGTCGCTCGGCACTTACCTGCTGAAGCTGGTCGGCTACCTGCTGCCCGCCAGTGTCCTGGAGCACGCGTCGGTCCGACGCGTCGCCGGGCTGCTGCCCGTGGCGCTGCTGGCGGCCCTCGTCGCCGTCCAGACGTTCGCCTCAGGGCAGGCGCTGGTTATCGATGCGCGCCTGGCCGGAGTCCTCGTCGCCATCGGGGCGCTGCTCCTGCGGGCGCCGTTCCTGGTGGTGGTGCTGGCGGCGGCCGCCAGTGCCGCACTCCTGCGGGCGGCGGGGGTTGCCGCATGAACCAGCCGCGCAAGCCCATCTTCGGCTTCCTGTGGCCCAAGCCGGGGCCAGGTGCGCCGGTCGATGGCGCGTACCGGCAGACCCGGCCGGTGCGGGTGACGGCGCGCGGACCGCTTCGCGTCGCCACGCTCGTGCTCGGCTCGCTGGCTGTCGTCATTGTTGCTGGCACATCGATGATGGCCGCCGTCGCCACCGGGTTATCCGTTGCCACGGTCGTCTCGGCCGCCGTCGTCGCGTCGGGGGTGTTCCTGGTACTGCGCGGATGGGTCGTCGGCACCTACGTGAGCGACGACGCTCTGCTCGTCGAGACCACGTGGCGGCGGCTGGTGCTCCCGTGGCCCGAGGTGACGAGGCTGGACCGCATCGCGACCCGCGTTCCCCTCGCGGGCGTGCCGGTACCGGTCCGCGGCGAGCGCGTCATCGCCGTCGATGCTGCCGGACGCCTGGTGCCGACTCACGTGTACTCGACGTCGCCTGACCTGGTGCTGCGCCCCGAGGCCTACGACATGGCCGCGCTGCGATTGCAGCGCTGGCGTCAGGAGGATGCGTAGAGCCGGATCGCCTCGCGCATCGCCGCGCGGGCCCGCTTGCGGTCTCGTGCATCGTCATAGCCCATGGCCAGCCGGTACCACGCCCGCCAGTCCCCCGGGGTCGCGGCCACCTGCTCCTCGTACTCCACGAACCGGGCATCGGCCGCGTCGCGGTCGACCCGCCCCGATGGCATCCGGGGCAGGTCGTCGACAGGCAGCCCGCCCTCCGACGCAAGGTCGTGGCCCAGCCGCTGCGTGGCCCGGCCGAACATGAGCTCGCGCCACAGGATCCACACCCCGATGACGGGGATGACCACGATCGCCAAGCCGAAGGCGATGAGTCCGGGCTCGCCCGTGCTGGCGAAGGCCCACGCCCGGACCCCGGCCAGCAGGCAATAGACGGCTACCGCCCCGGCGAGAATCCAGGAGATTGTCCGGGAGCTCACGGGACGCGGCTCACCGGTCGAGGAAGCTGTCGAGCCCGACGGTGAGCCCGGGGTGCTGCCCCACCTTGCGCACCCCGAGCAGGACGCCGGGCATGAACGAGGTGCGGTCCAGCGAGTCGTGCCGGATCGTGAGGGTCTCGCCCACGCCCCCGAGGACAACCTCCTGGTGCGCGACCAGTCCGCGCACCCGCACCGAGTGGACATGGACGCCGTCGACCACGGCGCCTCTGGCGCCGTCCAGGCCGACGGAGGTCGCATCTGGCTGGGCCGGCATGCCCGCGCGGGCTTGCCCGATGAGCCTCGCCGTGAGCGCCGCCGTGCCCGATGGGGCATCCACCTTGTCCGGGTGGTGCAGCTCGATGACCTCTGCCGACTCGAAGTACGGCGCGGCCAGCTGCGCGAAGCGCATCATCAGGACGGCGCCGATACAAAAGTTGGGCGCGATCATCACGCCGACGCGGGGCTGGGCCGCGCACCACTCGCGCACCTGCTCGAGCCTATGGTCGTCGAAGCCGGTCGTGCCGACGACGCAGTGGATCCCGTTGCCAATGCACGACTTCAGCGTGCGCATGACCGCATCGGGCGTGGTGAAGTCGACGATGACCTGCGCACCAGCCTGCTCGAGCGCGGTGGGAGGCACGCCCATGTCGACCGCCGCGACGAGGCTGAGGTCAGGCGCCGACTTGACGGCCTCGACCACGGCCTGGCCCATGCGGCCCTTCGCGCCGACGACGCCGACCTTGATCACGGGGCAACCCTACTTCGAAGGCCGGCTCAGCCGACCGCGTTGAACGTCGTGGTCTCGTCGAACGGCCCGATGACGGCAAGGGTCGTGGGAGCCGACAGGAGGTCTCGGGCGACCTCCCGGACATCGTCGCCGGTGACCGCGTCGACGCGGCCCAGCAGGTCGTCGATGCCCAGCAGGGGGTCCCCGTGCAGCTCGCTCTTGGCGATGCGGGTCATGCGAGCCCCCGTGTCCTCCTGGCCCAGGACCGTGCCGCCGCGCACCTGTCCCTTGCCACGGGCGATCTCGTCGGCGGTGAGGCCATCGGCCGCCAGCCGCTCCATCTGCGTGAGGCAGACATCCAGGACTCTGTCGACCTTGGCCGGCAGGCAACCCACGTACACGCCGAACAGCCCGTCGTCGGCGAAGCCTTGTGAGTAGGAGTAGACCGAGTACGCGAGTCCACGCTTCTCGCGCACCTCCTGGAAGAGCCGGCTGCTCATGCCGCCGCCGAAGGCCGTGGACAGCACCGAGAGCGCGTAACGTCGTGGGTCGTTGCGGGCCAGCCCGGGCACGCCGAGGACGAGGTTCGCCTGCTCCGTCGCGCGAGTGGTGACCTTGACGGATGCCGCGCGGCGTGGCGGCCGGCCGGCCCGCCGCGGCGGCCGTGGCAGGGATTCTCCGTCGAGCACGGCTGCGAAGGCCTTGCGCACCAGCCGCACGACCGTGGCGTGATCCAGGCTTCCGGCGGCCGCCACGACCATGGCGCCCGGACGGTAGCGCCGCCGGTAGAAGCCGTTGATGGCCGAACGGGAGATGCCCTCGATCGTGTCTATGGTGCCGAGGACGGGCCGGCCCAGCGGCGTGTCGCCGAACATCGCTGCTGCGAACTCGTCGTGGACGATGTCGGTCGGATCGTCGTCGTGCATGGCGATCTCCTCGAGGATGACGCCACGCTCGGACTCCACGTCCTCCGTCCGGATGAGTGCATCGGTGACCACATCGCAGACGACGTCGATCGCGAGGGGCAGGTCAACGTCGAGCACCCGTGCGTGGTAGCACGTGTACTCCTTGGTGGTGAACGCGTTGAGGTCGCCGCCCACCGCCTCGATCGATGCCGAGATATCCAGGGCCGAGCGCCGGTGCGTGCCCTTGAACAGCAAGTGCTCGAGGTAGTGCGCGGAGCCCATGGCCTTGCCGGCCTCGTCGCGCGAGCCGACGTTGACCCAGACGCCGAAGGCGACGGAACGCACGCCCGGGACGTGCTCGGTGATGACCCGCAGGCCGCCCGGGAGGGTGGTGCGGCGGACGAGTCCGCCGTCACCCTCCCGGAGCAGCGTGCGCGTGTCAGCCTTGGGCATCGGCCCCGGCGGAGGATCCCTCCATGACGGGGATGAGCGAGAGCTTGCCGCGAGAGTCGATCTCCTTGATCTCGACCTGGAGCTTGTCGCCCACCTTGACGACGTCCTCGACGTTGTCGACGCGCTTGCCGCCGACCAGCTTCTTGACCTCGGAGATGTGCAGGAGGCCGTCCTTGCCCGGCATGAGCGAGATGAACGCGCCGAACGTGGTCGTCTTGACGACGGTGCCGAGGTAGCGCTCCCCGATCTCCGGCATCGTCGGGTTGGCGATCTGGTTGATCTGCGCCCGAGCGGC
The DNA here is from genome assembly GCA_030645615.1 of Actinomycetota bacterium. Lineage (GTDB taxonomy): Bacteria > Actinomycetota > Actinomycetes > S36-B12 > S36-B12 > UBA10649. The sequence goes on from JAUSNB010000014.1 coordinate 29,827, forward strand.
CTCGGCCGAGGGGCCGTCGGTCGCACCGATGTAGATCGTGCCGTCGTCCTCGATCGAGATGTCGGCGCCGGTCTCCTCCTGGATCTGGTTGATGATCTTGCCCTTCGGGCCGATCACCTCGCCGATCTTGTCGACCGGGATCCGGATGCTGATGACGCGAGGGGCCGTGGCCGCCATCTCATCGGGTGCATCGATTGCCTCGTTCATGACCTCGAGGATCGTCAGGCGTGCGTCGCGCGCCTGCTGGAGCGCGGCACCCAGGACCGAGGCTGGGATGCCGTCGAGCTTGGTGTCGAGCTGCAGCGCCGTGACGAAGTCCTTCGTGCCGGCGACCTTGAAGTCCATGTCGCCGAACGCGTCCTCGGCACCGAGGATGTCCGTGATCGCGACGTACTCCGTCTTGCCGTCGACCTCCCCGGAAATCAGGCCCATCGCAATGCCGGCGACAGGAGCCCGCAGCGGGACACCGGCGTTGAGCAGCGACATCGTCGACGCGCAGACCGAGCCCATCGATGTCGAGCCGTTGGACCCGAGTGCCTCGGACACCTGCCGGATGGCGTAGGGGAACTCCTCGCGCGAGGGCAGCACGGGGAGCAGCGCCCGCTCGGCGAGCGCACCATGGCCGATCTCGCGACGCTTGGGCGAGCCCACGCGACCGGTCTCCCCGGTGGAGTACGGCGGGAAGTTGTAGTTGTGCATGTACCGCTTGCGGTTGTCCGGGTTCAGCGTGTCCAACTGCTGCTCCATGCGGAGCATGTTCAGCGTCGTGACGCCCATGATCTGGGTCTCCCCGCGCTCGAACAGGGCAGAGCCGTGCACGCGCGGGAGCACGTCGACCTCGGCGGAAAGAGTACGGATGTCGGTCAGGCCACGGCCGTCGATGCGGACGTGGTCCCGGAGCACGCGATCACGCACCACCGACTTGGTCACGGAGCGAAGGGCCGCGGACAGCTCCTTCTCGCGCCCGGCGAACTGCTCCGACAACTCGGCGACAACGACGCGCTTGATGTCGTCGAGCCGATCCTCGCGCTCGGCCTTGCTCACGATCGTCATCGCCTGGCGCACGTCGTCGACGGCGAGCTTCTCGACGGCCTGGTAGGCGTCGTCCTGGTACTCCAGGAACACCGGGAACGACGCGATCGGCTTGGCTGCGGCCGCCGCGAGCTGCTGCTGCGCCTCGCACAGGACCCGGATGAACGCCTTGCTGGCCTCCAGCCCTGCAGCGACGACCTCCTCGGTCGGCGCCGTGGCGCCGCCGGCGATGAGCTCGATCGTGCGGGCGGTGGCCTCGGCCTCGACCATCATGATCGCGACGTCGTCACCGGCGATGCGGCCCGCGACGACCATGTCGAACACGGCCTCCTCGAGCTGCTCGTGCGTCGGGAAGGCGACCCACTGGCCGCGGATGAGGGCCACACGGGCGGCGCCGATCGGTCCGCTGAAGGGAAGGCCCGACAGCTGCGTCGATGCCGATGCAGCATTGATCGCGACCACGTCGTACAGGTCCTTCGGGTCGAGGGCCATGACGGTGATGACGACCTGCACCTCGTTGCGCAGGCCCTTGGTGAAGGTAGGGCGCAGCGGCCGGTCGATGAGCCGGCAGGTGAGGATCGCGTCCTCCGACGGACGGCCCTCGCGGCGGAAGAACGAGCCGGGGATCCGCCCGAGCGAGTACATCCGCTCCTCGACGTCGATCGTCAAGGGGAAGAAGTCGAACTGCTCCTTGGGCTGCTTGCCCGCGGTGGTCGCGCTGAGCAGCATCGTGTCGTCGTCGAGGTAGGCCGCGACGGAGCCAGCCGCCTGACGGGCCAGCCGGCCCGTCTCGAACTTGATGATGCGCGTGCCGAACGACCCGTTGTCGATGACGGCCTGCGCGGTGTGAATCTGGGGACCCTCCACGGGTGCCTCCTGTTTCTGTTGACAGGGGCGCACACGTCTCGCGACCGATGGCGGTCTTCGATCGAGGCCCACGGGTGGCTGCCCACGTGGGCACCACCCGGAGGTCACTACCGAGGACCGACGGACGCCTTGATCGTGGCGCCCCGGATTTTGTCTGGCGGTATTCAGTTGTGGCCCGATTCAGTTGCGATCAGGCACGTGCTACCTGCGGATGCCCAGCTTCTCGATGATCGCGCGGTAGCGCGCGATATCGGTCTTGACCAGGTACTGCAGCAGGCGCCGGCGCTGACCCACGAGGAGCAGCAGGCCGCGACGGCTGTGGTGGTCGTGCTTGTGGGTCTTGAGGTGCTCCGTGAGGTCGGCGATGCGACGCGTCAGCATCGCGATCTGGACCTCGGGGCTGCCGGTGTCGCCCGGCTTGGAGCCGTGCTCGGCAATGATCTGCTGCTTGGTGGCGCTGTCGAGCGGCATGGATTTCCTCTCGGGCGCGTCCCGCCGGGGGTATCCCTCGGAACGGTAGATCTGACACGAGTCCACAAGCGCCCGCTCGTGGACCGTCTGGTGCAGGAAGGATACCAGCCCTAGCGGCGGAGGAGGACCGCGGCATCGGTGCCGATGGCGAGGGTGACGTGGGCGAGCACCCCGGCAAGGATGGACCGGGTCCGCACGGCCACGACCCCGAGGAGCATGCCGCCGAACAGGCTGGTGACCAGCTCGGGGATCGGCTTGTCCAGGTGCAGGAGGCAGTAGGGGGCTCCCATGGCCGGGACGGCCCACCACCGGATGATCCGGAAGCCCGCCGACACCAGGAAGCCCCGGAAGAAGAATTCCAGGGCCACGAACGTGGCCGCGTACATGAGCCACCAGGCGAGCAGCCCCGCCACCGTGCCGGTTCCCTCGGCAAGCTCGCGGTAGAACGGATAGGTCTGCTGGAACCGGGGCTGCCCCGCCGAGACGTATGCGCCGATGACGATGGCCGGCAGCAGGATCGCGAAGATCCGCGCTTCCCCCCGGAACAGCCCGAGGCGAAGGCCGTACGAGCGGATCGGCTGCCCCGTGATCCGCGCGTAGGCGATCGGCACGCTGACATAGATGGCGATGACCCAGCCCGCCCACCAGGCCAGCTGGGCCAGCTGCGGCCAGGCGTCCGGGCCCTGTCGGGGCAGCCAGCTGACCAGGCAGACCGCGGACCAGCCCGTGGCCAGGAACGCCGCGAGCCGGGCCCGTTCGGTGGTCGCGCGGGCGGCGAGGGCGTACACCGCGAGGAACACGACTCCGAAGGCCGCAGCCATGCCCGATAGCGACTGCCCCCACCACGAGCGGGCGTCGAAGACCACCAGCAGCACCGTGGCCCAGCCGAACGTCGCCGCCGCGACCGCAACGACGACCCCGGCCACCCGGGCCGGGTGCGCGACGGCGAAGACCTCGCGCCAGCCAAGCTCGCCCTGTGCTGGTTCGACGATGCCCTCGGCCGGCCTCGTCATGGCCGCCTCCGCAGGGCCAGGTAGGCGCGTCGCACCGAGAGCGTCCGCTCGAGGTCCAGCCGGATCCGGTCGTAGAACTGCTCCCGGTAGGTAGCGTCGATCGCCGTGTAGATGGTCACGTAGAAAGCGGAGAAGGCGGCGAGGAACAGCGACACGCGCAGGAGCTGCCGGGTCACCCCTATGCCGTCGCCCCACCACCAGACAACCTCGACCGGGGCCGCGCCGGCCATCCAGATCGCCTGGACGTCGATCGTCACGGCCAGCGCGCCCAGCGTCACGAGGAAGGCCCAGACGACCACCGCGAAGAGGGTCACCTGCACGAGTTGCGCCACGGTCATGACCAAGCCGATATTGGCGCGCTGCCGACGCCCAAGGTCGACGGGCGTGTCGAGCCCGTCGAGTGATTCCACGACGTCCGCCAGCGGCGTACGGGCGCAGGCGACCACGACCTGGTCCCGCGTGGTGGCCGCCTCGATCAGGGAGATCTCCTCGGGAACCCGGCTGAGGATGAAGACGATGCCGAAGGCGATGAACAGCCCGAGGACGATCCACAGATGCCTCGACTGAAGGCTCCCGGCCACCTGCCAGACCTCGGTGTTCAGGAACAGGAAGGTGATGAACAGCAGCAGGAGAGGAAGCGCCCTGGTGGTGAGCCGGTACAGGTCGCTGACCCCGCGGAACGTGTAGCGGACGGCCCAGCCCACCAGAGCAAGGATGGCGTACCGCGTGAGCGCCCAGGCGACGGCGAGGATGAACGCGGCGAGGAGGACCGTCTCGAGCGTCGGTAGCCAGGCACGCGTCGTGGCGAACGCCACGACCCCCGGCACGAGGACGAAGCCGGCCAGGACCGGCCAGGTGACCCGGTCGGGCAGCGCCCGCCACGGCCTGCCGTGACGACGGTTCCACGCGGCCGCCACCAGGCTGACCGCCATGACGAGGACGACTCCCGCGGCCGCCCCCGCGATGTCATCGAACGAAGCAGCCGACAGCAGCACCAGCACGACGAACGCAACCGCCAGCGACGGGCTCGCGCGCGTCCACACGGCCGTGGAGGATCGGTAGTCCTCGGCAAGGAAGGGCAGGCCGCGACGATAGAACCATCGCTCCGTCCGCCGCAGTCGCTCGTCAGCCATGGTCACGGAGGATCGTGGACGCGGCGGAGACGTCGCTGCTCATCTGCTCGATGAGGGCGTCGACCCCGGGGAAGGTCAGTTGCCCGCGGATGCGCTCGACGAACTCAATCGACGCCTCGTGCCCGTACAGGTCGAGATCGCCCCGGCCGATTGCGTACGCCTCGACCCGGCGTTCGCTCCCTCCGAATTGCGGGTTCGTGCCGACCGAGATCGCAGCCGCCATTCGATCGTTGCCGTCGATGAGCCAGCCGGCGTAGACCCCGTCGGCGGGGATGGTGGGGTCGCCCGGCCAGGCGAGGTTCGCCGTCGGGAAGCCGAGGTCCCGGCCACGATGGTCGCCGTGCACGACGATGCCGTCCAGCCGGTAGTCCCGGCCCAGGACGGCGGCCGCCGCGCGCAGGTCGCCCTCGACGACCAGTCGGCGGGCCAGCGTCGAGGACCAGCGTTCCTCGCCGTGGCCCGCCAGCGGAACTGGGATCGCCACGAAGCCCCAGCGCTCGCCTAGGTCGGCCAGGGTGGCGACGCTCCCACGTGCCTGGTGCCCGAACCTGAAGTCCTCGCCGACGACGACAGCGCGCACGCCAAGGCGATCCACGAGGAGGAACCTGACGAAATCCGCCGCGTCGGTGGCCGCCATGGCGGCATCGAAGGGCAGCACGTCGACCTCGTCGGCACCGGCCTGCAGCAGCAAGGCGGACCTATGCGCGACGCTGGCGAGCGAGGTCGGCGCCCCCTGCTCCGAGACCACGGTCATCGGGTGCGGGTCGAACGTGACGGCGACAAGCGGCAGCCCCAACGAGTCTGCCTCCCGGCGGGCCCGGGCCATTAGCGCTCGGTGGCCCAGGTGGACTCCGTCGAAGACGCCGATACACGCGACAGTTCCGCCGGTGGCTGCGGCCGAGGGCGCCGGGGTGATGGACATCGCCGGGCCAGCCTATTGGGCCTGCTGGTCACCCTGGCCGGCGAAGACGGCCAGGTAGCGGGCCATCCCGCCCTCGTCGACTGCGAGGGCCAGCAGGTGGCCTTCCGGCGAGACGACGGCCATGGGACCGGCCTCGTTCGGCGGACCGGCCCAGGCGATCCGCTGGCCGTAGGCCACGGCTCGCGCGGCGAGCGCGTCAACCCGCCACGTCGGGAAGCACGCCGCGGCCACCTCGTCCAGCGGCACCAGGTGCCCTGCGGGATCCGCCTGGACGTCCGCCAGGGGGAACGGGTCTGCGAAGGGACCGACGCGGGTGCGCCGCAGTGCCGTCAGGTGGCCGCCCACGCCGAGCGCGGCACCGAGATCACGGGCCAGGGCGCGCACGAACGTGCCGGTCGAGCACTCGACGTCGACGTCGACGTCGATGCAGCCCCCGCCGTCGGAGTCCCCAGGTCCACGTCGAATGGCCAGGGCATCGAACCGTGCGATGCGGACGGGGCGCTCGGCCAGGACGACGTCCTCGCCCGCGCGGACCCGGTCGTACGACCGGCGGCCAGCGACCTTGATGGCGCTCACCGCACTGGGCCGCTGCCGGATGTCACCGGTGAGCGCGGCGACTCCGGCCCTGATCCCGTCATCGGACACTCCTACCAATGCTTCGCGGCTCGCCATGCCGAGGGGTTCGCCCTCGCGGTCGTCGGTGACCGTGGTGGCCCCCAGCCGGATCGTGGCCAGGTACCGCTTGTCGACGAGGGCGAGGTGCCCGAGCAGCCGGGTGGCCCGCTCGACCCCGACGACGAGCACGCCGGTCGCCATCGGGTCCAGCGTCCCGGCGTGTCCCACCTTGCGGGTGCCGGCCGCACGCCGGATCCTGGCCACGACGTCGTGCGAGGTCATGCCCTCCGGCTTGTCGACGACCAGCAGTCCCGCGTCGATCACGCGCTGGCGGCGTCCGGGCGGTCATGCTCGACGCCCTCGACACCGCCGCCGGGCTCATCGGCCTCGGCTCGTCGATACGGGTCCGGGTCCCCGGCGAAGCTAGCGCCCGCTGCCTGGGCGTGGACCTCGGCATCGGCCATGGCGGCCTGCTTCAGCAGGTCCTCCAACTGGCGCGCGGTCTCGGGGATCGCGTCGGGGATGAACTCCAGCGTCGGCGTGAACTTGATGCCGGTCTGCTTGCCCACCTCGCTGCGCAGCACGCCCTTGGCCGAGGCCAACGCGGCCGCGGTCGAGGCACGGGCCTCATCGTCGCCGTACACCGTGTAGAACACCGATGCCTCGCGCAGGTCAGGGGTGACCCGCACGTCCGTGATCGTGATGAAGCCCAGTCGGGGATCCTTGATCCGGAACTCCAAGGCCCCGGCGACGATCACCTTGATCCGGTCGGCCATCTTGCGCTGCCGCGCCTCGCTGCTCATCCGTGCTCCTCCTGGGCCGCACTCCCGTTCGTGACTCCGTTCGTGACTCCGGTCAGGCCTTGCGCGGCTTCTCGCGCAGCTCGTAGGTCTCGATGACGTCCTCGACCTTGATGTCCTGGAAGGACCCCAGGTTGATGCCGCACTCGAAGCCCTCGCGGACCTCCGTGACGTCGTCCTTGAACCGGCGAAGCCCGGCGATGTTGACGCTCTCGGCGACTACAGCGCCGTCGCGGACCACGCGCGCCTTGGAGTTGCGCCTGATCTCGCCGGACTGGACCAGGCAGCCCGCGATGGTGCCGAACTTGCTGGACTTGAAGACCTCACGGACCTCCGCCGTGCCCAGCTGCACCTCCTCGAACTCGGGCTTGAGCATGCCGCGCAGCGCCGCCTCGACCTCTTCGATGGCCTGGTAGATGATGCTGTAGTAGCGGACGTCGACGCCCTCTTGGGACGCGAGGTCGGCCACCTTGCCTTCGGGGCGCACGTTGAAGCCGATGATCACGGCCTTCGACGCGGCCGCAAGGGTGACGTCGTTCTTGGTGATGGCGCCAACCCCGCGGTGGATGACCCGCAGGTTGACCTCGTCGCCGATGTCGATCTTGAGCAACGCGTCCTCGAGCGCCTCGACCGAGCCGGACACGTCGCCCTTGATGATGAGCGTGAGCTCGGCGACCTCGCCCTTCTCCAGCGACTCCAGGAAGTCCTCGAGCGACCGCTTCACGCGGTTCTTGGCAAGCAGCGCGTTGCGCTCGCGCGCCTGGCGCGTCTGCGCGATCTGCCGGGCGACGCGGTCCTCCGAGACGACGAGGAAGCTGTCGCCCGCACCAGGGACCGAGGTCAGGCCGAGCACCTGCACCGGGAACGCCGGGCCGGCCTCGCTGACGGGGTTGCCCTCGTCGTCGAGCATCGCCCGGACGCGCCCGAAGGCATCGCCCGCCACGATCGAGTCGCCGGCGCGGAGGGTGCCGCGCTGGACGAGGACGGTGGCGACGGGACCGCGGCCGCGGTCAAGGTGCGCCTCGATCGCGACACCCTGGGCGTCCTGGTTCGGGTTGGCGCGCAGGTCCAGCGTGGCGTCAGCCGTGAGCAGCACGGCCTCGAGCAACTGCTCGAGCCCAATCCCCTCCCGTGCCGAGACGTCGACGAACATGGTGTCGCCGCCGAACTCCTCGGCCACCAGGCCGTACTCGGTGAGCTGCGAGCGGACCCGGGTCGGGTCGGCGCCCTCCTTGTCGATCTTGTTGACGGCAACCACGATCGGCACGCCGGCCGCCTGGGCGTGGTTGAGCGCCTCGATCGTCTGGGGCTTCACGCCGTCGTCTGCCGCCACGACCAGGATCGAGATGTCCGTCACCTGAGCGCCGCGGGCGCGCATGGCGGTGAACGCCTCGTGACCGGGCGTGTCGATGAAGGTGATCCGGCGTTCGTCGCCGTCCCGTGTCTGCGTGGCCACCTGGTAGGCGCCGATGTGCTGGGTGATGCCGCCCGCCTCGCCACCCACCACGTTGGTCTTGCGGATGGCGTCGAGGAGCCGGGTCTTGCCATGGTCGACGTGACCCATGACCGTGACGATGGGAGCGCGCAGGACGAGATCCGCGTCGTCCCCCTCATCCTCGCCGAACTCCAGGTCGAACGACTCGAGCAGTTCGCGGTCCTCGTCCTCAGGACTGACGACCTGCACGTCGTAGTTCAGCTCGCTGCCGAGCAGTCGCAGGGTGTCGTCGTCGATCGACTGCGTGGCGGTGACCATCTCCCCGAGGCCGATGAGGACCTTCACGAGGTCGGCCGGCATCGCGTCGATCCGTTCCGCGAAGTCGGTCAGGCTCGCACCGCGGGGCAGCCGGATGACCTCTCCACTGCCGCGATTGATGCGCACGCCGTCCATGACCGGCGCCTGCATGTTGTCGAACTCCTGGCGCTTGGCCCGCTTGGACTTGCGGCCCCGCGACGGGCGACCACCGGGACGGCCGAAGGCACCGGCCGTCGTACCGCGTCCGCCGGGACCGCCGGAGCCACGGCCGGGGAAGCCACCGGGCCCGCCCGGAGAACCACCGGGACCGCCGGGGCCACGGCCGGGGAAGGCACCGGGCCCGCCCGGACCGCGGCCAGCGCCGCCAGGACCACCGGGACCACCGGGACCACGGGCCGGGAAGCCACCGGGCCCGCCCGGTCCGCGGCCAGCGCCGCCAGGACCACCAGGACCACGGGCCGGGAAGCCACCGGGACCGCCCGGTCCGCGGACCGGCGCGCCGGCCGGGCGCATGGGGCGTGGGGGCATCGTGCCGGGGTTGGGGCGGGGGACGCCTGGCACGGCCGGGGCCGGCCGGCCCATGCCGGTGCCGGTGCCGAACGGGTTGTTGCCCGGACGCGGGCCCGCGGGACGCGGGGCCGGCGGACCGGCCGGATCGGTCGAGGGATCGGCCACGGGGGTTGCCGACGCTGCCGGTGCAACCGGTGCAGCGGGGGGTTCGATGACCGGCGCGACCGGGGCGCTCGGAGCCTCGGGGACGGCTGCGGCGGGCGCCGCGGGGGCCTGCGTCGGGGCGGGTGCTTCCGCGGCGGCCTTCTTCGCCGCCGGCTTCGGGGCGGCCTTCTCCTGCGGAGCGGGCGCTGCCGGCATCGACTCGCGCAGCCGGCGAACGACGGGGGCCTCGACCGTGGAGGAGGCGGACTTGACGAACTCGCCTAGATCGGCGAGCTTCGCGAGGACTTCCTTGCTGGAAACCCCGAGCTCCTTGGCGAGCTCATGGACCCGAACCTTTGACACGTCTCTCCTGTCTTGGCCCGGGCGGGGTGCACGGGACCGTCAGTGCGAACGTTGCATCTTCATGCTCGTGCGCTCATGGGGTGTTCATCCTCGAATCACTCCCGATCCGCTGGACCTGAGCTTGGTCAGGCCTTGCCGGCCCCGGACGGTTGCCCGGGGGTCGTGCCCTGCTCCAGCTCGACGCGCACGGCGACCAGGTCCAATGGACCCGGGGCGCGTAGTGCGCGAGCCAAGGACCGTCGGCGCTCGGCGCGCTCCAGGCACTGCAGGTCCGGATGCAGGTACGCACCACGGCCCGGCAGCCGCCGGCCAGGATCTGGGACACAGGCCCCGGACACCGCGACGACCCTCAACAGGTCTGTCTGTGCAGACCGCCCCCGGCATCCCACGCAGGTGCGCACGGGACCGGGCGGACTGCCCGCCAAGGAGTGTACCTCGCCGGACACCCGGCTCAGTCCGTGGCCGGGCCGGGGGCTACCGGGCCGGCGACTGCCGTGTCGGCCCGGATGTCGATGCGCCACCCCGTGAGGCGGGCCGCCAGCCGGGCGTTCTGGCCCTCGCGGCCGATGGCCAGGGACAACTGGTAATCCGGGACGATGACCCGGGCGGCACGAGCGACCGGATCCACGATCAGCACGCCGGACACCCGCGCAGGCGACAGCGCGTGCGCGATCATCTCCGCCGGGTCATCGGCATGGTCGACGATGTCGATCTTCTCGCCGTTCAGCTCGGCCATGACCTGGCGCACGCGCTGGCCCAGCGGTCCGATGCAGGCGCCCTTGGCGTTGACTCCCGGGACCGTGGAGCGGACGGCGATCTTCGTGCGGTGCCCCGCCTCCCGGGCGATGGCGGTGATCTGGACGGAGCCGTCGGCGATCTCCGGCACCTCAAGGGCGAACAGGGCCTTGACGAGGTTCGGATGGGTCCGCGACACGGTCACCTGCGGTCCCTTGAAGCCCTTGCGGACATTGGTGACCAGGCACTTGATCCGGGTGCCGTGCGGGTAGGGCTCCCCGGGCGCCTGCTCCTCGGGCGGCAGGTTGGCCTCCACCTTGCCGATGTCGACCCGCACCATGCGCGGGTTGCTGGACTGCTGGACGACCCCGGAGACGAGGTCGCCCTCGCGGCCGGAGAACTCCAGCATGGTGGCATCGCCCTCGGCGTCCCGGAGCCGGGCCAGGAGGACCTGCCGGGCGGTCGTCGCCGCTATCCGGCCGAAGCCATCCGGGGTGTCGTCGAACTCACGGAGAATCACGCCGTCCTCGTCGGTCTCGGCCGCCCAGACCGTCACGTGGCCGGTCTTGCGGTCGAGGGTCACCCGGGCCTTCGCGGCCGCCCCCTCGGTGCGGTGGTAGGCGACAAGGAGCGCCTGCTCGATCGTCTCGACCACGAGGTCCAGCGAGAGGTCCTTCTCGCGCACAAGCGCCTTCAGCGCACTGACGTCGATGTCCATGGTCGCTACTCCTCATCCTGCTGGGCCTCGTCCTGCCGGGCCTCGTCCGCGGCGGGAACCCGGTTGAACTCCACCTGGACGAGCGCGCTGTCCACGGTGGCGATATCAAGCAGGACGTCGCCCGTCGCCGTGGCGAGCGTCACCTGCTGCTCGCTCGGCATGCCGGCGATCCGTCCGTCGACAACCGTGCCGTCGCTGCGGGCCACGTGCACGAGGCGCCCCTTGGCCCGGCGCCAATGGCGCGGCTCGGTGAGAGGGCGGTCGACCCCGGGTGAGGTCACCTCGAGCACGAAGGGCCCCGGCAACTCGTCGGACAGCGGCGGCTCGTCGAGGAGTGCGGAGGCCTGCTGGCTCACGGCGGCGACGAGGTCGAGGTCGACTCCCCCGTCCTTGTCGATGACCACCCGCACGACGTGGCGGCGACCCACCTTGGCCACCTCGACGGCCTCGACGTCGACGCCCATGCTCGCCAGCGGGCCGGACAGCCCGGACTTGACCACGTCTGCGGATGCGGTCATGGCGCCTCCCGGGGATCCTGTTGTGGTCGAGCAGTTGTCGGTCTTGGTGGTACCGGAACTGTACCCACCGCATGCCATCCTTGGCACATGCCAGCGCCAGCACGGCCCGTCCGCCTGACCAGGCGCCAGGCCCTGGCCGGGGTTGCCACGCTCGGGCCGGTCGCCTTGCTCGCCGCCTGCAGCAGCGGCGACACGCCGGACGAGCCGGTGCCGTCGTCGCCGGAGCAGACCGTTGCCTCGGCGCAGGCCGCCGCCGAGCAACGGCTGATCGACGGGTACGAGGCCACGATCGCCGCCCATCCCGGCCTCGCCGCCACTCTCACCCCCCTCCGCGACCAGCACATGGCCCATGCTGACGCACTCGGTGGCAGCCCGGGCGCCGGGACGGCCACCGTCGCGCCATCGCAGGGCGCGGCCATCGCCGCCCTCGTGACGGCCGAGCGCCAGGCCGCGCGCGACCGCATCGGCGCCTGCGTCGAGGCCAGGGAGCCCGGACTGGCCCGGCTGCTCGCGTTCATCGCCGCGTCGGAGGCCTCCCATGTCCCCGCCCTGCGGAGCCTGGGGGCATGACCGCCCAGGAGGCGTGGCCAGCGGTCGTCGCCGGGGAGGACGCGGCGGTGTTCGCGTACTCAGTGGCGGGCGCGCGGGTGGCGACGTCGGAACTCCGCGCCGCGCGGGCAGGACTGGACGCCCACCGGGCCAACCGCGACCGGGCCGCGAGCCTGGCAACGCAGGCCGGGGGAACACTGCCGACGCCGGCGGCCGCGTATGAACTCCCGTTCCCCGTGCGGACGCCCGGGCGGGCTCGCGAATTGCTCGCGCTGGTCGACAACCGACTGGTCGCGCTGTATGCCGAGGCAGCAGAGGCAGCCGCGGGCCCGGACCGCCGGTGGGCAGCCAGGCGCGCGGCGGAGTGCGCCACCCGAGCGGTCAGCTGGGGCGCGGCTCCGCAGGCCTTCCCGACCGGCTGATCACGGCAGCAGGTCCCACGCCAGCCGCACGATCAGCAGGCCGACGACGGCGAGGAACACGGCCCGCACGAAGCCACTCCCCCGCGTGATCGCCATGCGGGCTCCGATCACCGCGCCCGCGACGTTGCACACACCCATGAGCAGGCCGAGCAGCCACAGCACCGATCCGGTGATGCCGAACACGAGAAGTGCGGCGAGGTTGGTGCCGAGGTTGACCACCTTGGCGGTGGACGACGCATTCAAGAACGAGTACCCGAGCCCGGCAACGAGGACGATGAGCAGGAACGAACCGGTGCCGGGACCGAGGATCCCGTCGTAGAACCCGATCCCCAGAGCTGCCACGGTGGCGACGGCGTAGTGGCGACGGCCGGTCCACCTCAGCGCCTGCTCCTGACCGAGCTGGGGACGCAGCAGCGTCCACGTCCAGACGACCACGAGCAGGACAACGATGACGGGCCGGAATGCAGCTGCGGGCACGCGACTGGCGACGAGGGCGCCGGCAGCCGCTCCGGCACATGCGGCCAGGGCCATGGGAAGCGCGGTGCGGACGTCTGGCGGGGCGCGACGCACGTATGTCGCCGTCGCGGCCGACGTGCCCATCAGGGAGGACAGCTTGTTGGTGCCAAGTGCCTGCACCGGTTCCGATCCGGGGAGCGCGATCAGCAGCGCCGGCAACTGCAGCAGGCCCCCGCCCCCGGAGATGGCATCGACCCATCCGGCCACCCCAGCGGCCAGGCAGAGCAGGAGCAGGGTGGTTGGGTCGAGCAGGGTCTCCACTAGGGAAGCTGGTCCCAGCGCTCGACTATCCCGAGGATCTCCTGCAATCGCTGCGCGGTCGCGTCCGGCCTGGCCTCGGGAACCTCCCGGCCGGGGATGGTCGAGTGCGGGATCCAGATCGTGCGCATGCCGGCCTCGCGAGCGCCCTGGATGTCGTCCCACAGCCGGTCCCCCACGAAGACGGCCTCCTCGGGCCGCACGGCGAGCGCCTGCAGGACGACGCCGAAGGCCGACGCGTGCGGCTTGGCGACCGATAGCTCGCTGGAGTAGACGGCAACGTCGATGAAGGCATCGAGATCGTCGCGCGCGAAGACCTCCTGGTGATACGAGCGCGGCCACATCGTGTTGCTCAGCACCCCGACGAGGCAGCCCCGGTCCTTCAACCCGCGGAGCAGGTCGAGCGCTTCGGGGTCCGCGTAGGTGTGCGGCAGCCAGAAGTCCAGGTAGTGGCCGAGAGCGCGGAGGTGGCGTGCATCGTTGATGTCGATTCCCTCGGCGAAGAACAGCGAATCCAGGGCGCCCGTGCTCACCGCTCCGGCCGAGGCTCGCTGCTGCTGCCAGAGCTGCTCCTCGCGGTCGCGGAGCCGGCGGGCGAGCGACGCTGCCTCGGCCGGGTCGTACACCTGGGCATAGGCGTACCACTGCGCAGTCAGGTCGACGTCGTGCCACGGCGTGAGGGTGCCGCCCCAGTCGAAGACCACCGCCCGAACGGCCACGTCAGCCCCCGGCCTTCACCAGGCGCGCCAGCGTCCCGACCGCCTCGGCCAAGGGGATGTCGGTGCGTTCCCCCGTGCGCCGGTCCTTGACCTCGACGACCCCGTCGACCAAGCGCTTGCCCACGACCACGATCGTCGGCACCCCGAGCAGCTCGGAGTCGTTGAACTTCACGCCCGGTGACACCCCGCGACGGTCGTCCAGCAGTACGCGGACGCCCTGCTCGGCCAATTCCGACGCCAGGCGGTCGGCCTCCTCGAAGGGCTCGTCCGCCTTCCCGGTGGCGATGACGTGGACGTCGGCCGGGGAGACCTCCCGCGGCCAGATCAGGCCCTTGTCATCGTGGGACTGCTCGGCGATCGCCGCGACGGCGCGCGAGACACCGATCCCGTAGGAGCCCATCGTCACGGTCACGAGCTCGCCGTGCTCGTCCAGGACGCGCAGGTCCAGTGCCTCGGCGAACTTGCGGCCCAACTGGAAGATGTGGCCTATCTCGATGCCCCGGGCCATCTCGAGCGGTCCGCCGCACCGGGGGCACAGGTCACCCGCCACGATCTCCGCCGCCTCGATGGTCCCGTCCGCCGAGAAGTCCCGGCCCATGACGAGGTCGAACACGTGCCGGCCCGGGGCGTTCGCTCCCGTGATCCAGGCGGTGCCCGGGACCACCCGTGGATCCACGAGGTAGCGGATGCCCGAGCCCGAGGACTCCCCGAGGGCCTGCGGCCCGATGTACCCCTTCACCAGGACGGGGTACGAGCGCAACTCGTCCTCGTCCATCGCCACGGGCTCGTCCGGATGGAGCACCGCCGCAAGCCGCTTCATGTCCACCTCGCGGTCGCCCGGCAGGCCCACGACGAGCGGGTAGCGGGTCGCGTCGGGGCGCGTCACGGCAAGGACGACGTTCTTCAAGGTGTCACCTGCGTCCCACGGAAGCCCCGGGCGCGCATGGTGCGCGTTCGCGTGGTCGACCAGCGAGGAGATCGTCGGCGTGTCCGGGGTGTCCTCCACGTGGGCAGCGGGCAGGCCGTCATACCCGATCGTCGGTGGTGCAGGGGTCACGACCGCCTCGACATTGGCGGCGTAGTCCCCCGTGGCGCACCGCACGTACGTGTCCTCGCCGTTGTCGGTCATGGCGAGGAACTCCTCCGACGCCGAGCCGCCCATCGCGCCGGACATGGCCGAGACGATCACGTAGCCCAGTCCGAGTCGGTCGAATGTCGCGACGTAGGCATCGCGATGCCGCTGGTAGGAGCGCTCGAGGCCAGCATCGTCGATATCGAAGGAGTACGAGTCCTTCATGACGAACTCCCGGCCCCGCAGGATGCCGGCGCGCGGCCGCGCCTCGTCGCGGTACTTGGTCTGGATCTGGTAGATCACCAACGGCAGGTCCTTGTACGAGGAGTACTCCCCCTTGACCATGAGGGTGAACATCTCCTCGTGGGTCGGGCCTAGGAGGTAGTCGTTCCCCTTGCGGTCCTTGAGCCTGAAGATGCCGTCGCCGTAGTCGGTCCATCGCTGGCTCGCCTCGTACGGCTCGCGGGGCAGGAGCGCGGGAAAGTGCACTTCCTGGAAGCCGGCCCGGTCCATCTCCTCGCGGATGATCCGCTCGACGTTCCGGTACACGAGGTAGCCGAGGGGCAGCCATGAGAACACGCCAGGGGCGACGCGCCGGACATACCCGCCCCGCACGAGCAGCCGATGGCTCGGCACCTCGGCATCGGCCGGATCGTCCCTGAGGGTCCGCAGGAACAGCGTCGACATGCGCAGGATCACGGCGACAGCCTATTGGCCGCCCCGGTCGCCATCCCCCCGCCTCAATCTTGAGGTTGGCGTGGCAATCGACCCCGAGAACCCACGCCAACCTCAAGGTCGGGTTAGGCGAGGTCGACGAAGCGCAGCGCCCCGCCGTATTGCAGCAGCAACGCGACGGTCGCGGTCCAGCCAGTCTGGTGGCTGGCGCCCAGGCCGCGGCCGGTGTCGCCGTCGAAGTACTCGAAGAACGGGACGAGATCGCGCCAGTGCGGGTCGGACTGGAAGTACTCGTTGTCTCCGAGCACGGGGCGGCGTCCATCCGCGTCGCGCAGGAAGATCGACGCCAGCCGCCGGGCGAGGTCGTCCGCCACGCCGGCGAGGGAGACCTGCTCGACCGAGCCCGTGGGATCGGACAGGGTCACGGTGCCGCCCAGGAACCGCGCATAGGCATTGATCGATTCCACCAGCAGGAAGTTCATCGGGAACCAGACCGGCCCGCGCCAGTTCGAGTTGCCGCCGAACATGCGCGTGGCCGACTCGGCGGGCGCGTACTCCACCCGGTACTCGCGATCGTCCACGCGATAGGAGTAGGGCTGCTCCCGGTGCCCTCGCGACAGGGACCGGATGCCGAACGGGGAGAGGAACTGCTCCGGGTCCAGGACCCGGCCGAGGATCCGCAGCAGCCGCTCCTCATTCGCGATGGCGAACATCACGTGGGTGCCGTCACCGCCGTCGAGCCTGAGCCTGACCGCATTCGGCGGCTCGTCGTAGGCCTCGATAAGGGTCCGGAACTGGACCTGGATGGCGTCGACCTCGTCGCGGGCGGTCACCGGGATGGCAATGGACGCGAACAGCGGCACCAGTGCCTGCATCGAGAACACCTCGAGTGGCTGGGCGGTCCCATCCGGCAGCTCGACGACGTCGTTGTAGAACCCGGTCTGCTCGTTCCAGAAGCTGACCCGCCCCGACCCCTTCTCCAGCGCGTTGGCGATGAGCCAGCTGTCCCAGACCCATCTGCCGAACATGCGGTCGTAGTGCGACTCCTCGCGGGCGAGTTCCACGTTGATCTCGAGCATCTGCATGACCATCGCGGCCATCCACGCGGTCCCGTCGACCTGGGCCAGCGAGCCGCCCGTGGGCAGCGGCTGGTCGCGGTCGAAGACCCCGATGTTGTCCATCCCGAGGAACCCGCCGCCGAAGACCCCCCGGTCCTCGGCGTCCTTCTGGTTGAGCCACCACATGACCTCCAGCGTCACCGCCCGATAGGCCGCAGCGAGGAACTCGCGGTCGCCCACGCCCTTCGCGCGCCGGTCGAGTTGGTAGACCTGCCAGGTTGCCCACGCGTACAGCGGCGGGTTGGTGTCGCCGAATTCCCATTCGTACGCGGGGATCTGCCCGTGCGGATGCTGGTAGGTGGAGGACAGCATGAGCAGAACCTGCTCCTTGGCGAAGTCCGGGTCGACCATCGCCACGGTCACGCAGTGGAAGGCGAGGTCCCATGCCGCGTACCACGGGTACTCCCACGCGTCCGGCATGAGGATCACATCGCGATTGGCCAGGTGCTGCCAGTCGCTGTTGCGCCCCGTCCACCGCGACTCGGGCGGGGGCGGAGCGGTCGGGTCCCCTTGGAGCCAGCGGCGCACGGAGTAGTGGTAGTACTGCTTGCACCACAGCAGCCCGGCCAGCGCCTGGCGCTGGACGAGGCGCTCGTCGTCACCGAGATGGCCAGCCGCAAGGTCGTCGTAGAACTCGTCGGCCTCCGCCTTGCGAGCGTCGAGCACGGATTCCGCGTCGGCGAAGGGCAGGCGCAGGTCCGCCGGCGCGAACCGCGCGAGGACGGTGAGGCTCTCGCCCGGGCCGAGCGTCGCGGTCACGTGGGCCGCGGCCTTGCTGCCCTCGTCCGATGCCACGGCGCTGGCATCACCCGCCACGACCGCATCGTTGATGCCGTCCTTGGCATGCCGGGATTCGTTGGCCGAGTCGAAAAGCAGCCTCGCGTTGGTCTCGTTCTCGCAGAAGAGAAGGGCCGGCTCCGCATCGACCGACGACGTCACGAACAACCACCTCTGCCCGATGGCCGGGTGCTCGGTTGCCATCGTCCCGCCGGCACCGCGGCGGATACGCGGGGCGGAGGCGTCCGTCTCCCACGACCACGTGTTCCGGTACCAAAGGTGCGGCAGCACGTGGATAGGTGCCTCATCCGGACCACGGTTCGTCACCGTGATTCGCATGACGACGTCCTCGGCGGACGCCTTCGCATACTCGACCTGCACGTCGAAGTACCGGCTGGCCAGCCACTCCTCCTGCAGGGCATCGAACAGCTCGTACTCGGGATCCGCCTGGCCTCGCGAGGCGTTCTGCGCGACGAGGTCGGCATACGGGAAGGGCGCCTGGGGGTACTTATAGGTCATGGACGCGTAGGCGTGGCTAGGCAGGTTGTCGGTGTAGAACCAGTAGTCCTTGACATCCTCGCCGTGATTGCCCTGCTCGTTCGTCAGCCCGAACGGCCTTTCCTTCAAGAACGGGTCACGGCCGTTCCACAGCGCAAGGCCGAGGCAGATGACCTGGTCGCGGTCGCACCAGCCGGCCAGGCCGTCCTCGTTCCAGCGGTATGCCCGGCTGCGGGCGTGCTCGAACGGGAAGTAGCGCCAGGCATCGCCGTCGGCGCTGTAGTCCTCGCGCACGGTGCCCCAGGCCCGCTCGCTCAGGTAGGTCCCCCACCGCCGCCAGTCGGCGCCACCGGCCGCCGCTTCGGCGAGGCGGTCGCCTTCGGCCGTGGTCACCTGCCGAGACTAGGACAACGGCGGCGCTAGAACAGCACCGTCGCGAAAGCGCCGACCTCGCGGAAGCCCACTGCGCGGTAGGCCTTGCGTGCCGCCGTGTTGTAGTCGTTGACGTACAGGGACACCGACGGTGCGATCGTGGCCCGGGCCAGCGCCACCACGGCGGCCATGCCGGCCTCCGAGATCCGCTGGCCGCGGTGGGCGGGATCCACCCACACCCCCTGCACCTGGCAGGCGGCGCCGCTGACCGCCCCGACCTCTGCCTTGAAGACGACGGTGCCCGCCTCGATGCGCGAGAAGGAACGCCTCTCCGACACGATCTCGGCGATGCGCGCCCGGTAAGCGAGGCCGAGGCCGCCGGCCGTGGGCGACACTCCGACCTCAGCCGTGAACATGTCGGTGCATGCGGGCACCAGCAGGTCGAGGTCGTCCTGCGACGAGGCCCGCACCCGCGGGTCGGGCGGCAGCCATGGGTCGTGATCGATGAGCATCAGCGGCTGGGACGCCCGCACCTCGCGCGCAGGGCCCCAGGCCGGTTCCAGCAGCCGCCACAGGTCCAGCACCTCCTCGGCCGGACCGACGAGCGACGAGCATCGGCGCCCGCGAGGTCTCAGCCGGTCCGCGAAGGCGGCGCGGGACTGCGGCGTCGTCGCCACGGGCACGAGGTTGGCGCCCACGTACACCAGCGAGGCAAGTCCCGTCCCGGTGAAGTACCCGAGCAGGTCCCCACCGAGCCGCCACGGGTCGGCACCGGCCTGGGCCACCCGCGATGCGACGAAGCAGTGCGCCACCGGGTCCTGGGCGAGCAAGGCGACGACCGCATCGGTCTCGCGGGCAGTGATCGGCCGCACCGAGCCGACGACCTGCGAGCCGACGACTCCCGAAAGCGTCACGCCGTCCCGTGCCCTCAGGACGTGGACACGACTGGGGTGCCCGAGATGTCGCCCATCTGCTCGGCCAGCTTCATGGCCTCCTCGATGAGGGTCTCGACGATCTGCCCTTCGGGGACCGTCTTGATGACCTCCCCGCGGACGAAGATCTGGCCCTTCCCATTGCCCGACGCGACCCCGAGGTCAGCCTCCCGGGCCTCCCCTGGGCCATTCACCACGCAGCCCATGACGGCAACGCGCAGAGGTACGTCGAGTCCCTCGAGCCCGGCAGTGACCTGCTCCGCCAAGGTGTACACGTCGACCTGGGCACGGCCGCATGACGGGCACGACACGATCTCCAGCCCCCGCTGACGAAGGTTCAAGGACTCCAGGATCTGGTTGCCGACCTTGACCTCCTCGACCGGCGGGGCCGACAGCGACACCCTGATCGTGTCGCCGATGCCGCGGCTCAGCAGTCCGCCGAAGGCGACGGCCGACTTGATCGTGCCTTGGAAGGACGGCCCGGCCTCCGTCACGCCGAGGTGCAACGGGTAGTCGCACTGCTCGGCCAGTTGCATGTAGGCGGCCATCATGACGACGGGGTCGTGATGCTTGACCGAGATCTTGATGTCACGGAAGCCGTGCTCCTCGAAGAGGGAGGCCTCCCACAACGCGGACTCGACCAACGCCTCGGGCGTCGCCTTGCCGTGCTTCGCCAGCAGGCGAGGATCCAGTGAGCCGGCGTTGACCCCGATCCTGATCGGGGTGCCGTGATCCTTCGCCGCCCGGGCGATCTCGGCGACCTTGTCGTCGAACTGCTTGATGTTCCCGGGGTTGACCCGGACCCCGGCGCAACCGGCCTCGATCGCCGCGAAGACGTACTTTGGCTGGAAGTGGATGTCCGCGATGACCGGGATGCCGCTCTTGCGGGCGATCTGCGGCAGGGCGTCCGCGTCGTCCTGGCTAGGCACCGCCACGCGGACGACCTGGCAGCCGGAGGCGGTCAGCTCGGCGATCTGCTGCAGCGTGCTGTTGACGTCGGACGTCAGCGTCGTGCACATGGACTGGACGCTGATCGGTGCGTCGCCGCCGACCGCCACGGGGTGGGTGGGGTGGTTCAGCAGGATCTGCCGGGAGGCCCGGCGCGGCGCGACGACCGGTGGTGGGGCGGACGGGATGCCCAGGTTGATGGTCACGCCGCCATTATGACCGCCCGCGAAACCCCCGGCGAGGGGCCACTCGCCGGGCTAGCCGAGGGAGATGGGCTTGACCAGGTCGGCCCAGATCACCACGACGCCCATGAGCAGCAGCGCCCCCGCGACCACGTACGCCACCGGCAGCAGTCGCGCCGTGTCCACCGGCCCGGGGTCAGGGCGACCACGCAGCGCCGCCAGGCGACGCCGGGCCCCTTCGTACAGGGCGCTCGCCACGTGCCCGCCGTCCAGCGGAAGGATGGGCAGCAGGTTGAACAGGAACAGGAACAGGTTCAGGGAGGCCGCCAGGCCGAGGAAGGTGGCCACCTTGGCCTCGAGCGGCTCATCCATGGCCGCGACCTCACCACCAATGCGGCTCACGCCCACCACGCTGACCGGGCTGTCCACCGCGCGCTCCTCGCCGCCGATGAGGGTGCCGGTCACCAGGTCGTAGAGCTTGACCGGCAAGGTGAGCAGAGCGACCGCCGAGCGCGCGGTGATGTCCCACATATAGGCCGGCACGGAACTCCAGGGCTGCGCCACGAAGTCGAACTCCGGCGACAAGCCGACGTACCCCGCGGTCACGATCTCCTCCGTGGGATTCCCCTGCTCGTCCAGCACCGGGCGCTCGGCAGTCGCGATGACGACCGGAACGTCCACCACCCCGCCGGCCCGCTCGATGGTGAACACCGCCGATGCCCCGGCGTGCGCCCGGATCCACGCCGTCGCCTCGTCCCATGACGTGGCCGGGACACCGTCGATGGCGAGGATCACGTCGCCCGCCACGATGCCCGCCACGACTGCGGGCGATGCCTCGGTGCCGGTGGGGCACGCGCCGGACGGCAGCGGCTCGGTGGACTGGCTGGCGCTCGGCGTGCACGCGACGACCGCGCGGACCTGCAGCGTCGGCTCGGGCAGCCCGATGCCGACGAGCACGATCGCGAAGAGCACGAAGGCGAGCATCAGGTTCATGACCGGCCCGCCGAGCATCACGACCAGCCGACGCCTGACCGGCAGCCGGTAGAAGGCGCGCGACTCCTCCCCAGGCACGACCTCCTCCGCCGAGGCGCGCCGGGCGTCGTCGATCATCGCCCCGAAGCGACCGGTGGACATCGTTCGCGAGGTCCCGTCGGGACCAGGGGGCAGCATGCCGATCATCCGGATGTAGCCGCCGACGGGGATGGCCTTGAACCCATAGCGGGTCTCCCCCTTGCGGGTGGACCACAACGTCGGCCCGAAGCCGATCATGTAGTCGGTGACCTTGACCCCGAAGCGCTTGGCGGGCAGGAGGTGGCCGAGCTCGTGCAGCGCGATGGACGCGCCGATGAGAGCGGCGAACAGCAGGATTCCGACCAACTCAAGCATCGCCATCCCTTCCTGCCACCCGGTCCGTCACGCCACCCCTTCCGTCATCGGGCACCGATCACATCATGGGCCCGGCTGCGGGACCAGGCATCCGCAGCTGTGACGTCCTCGAGGGTCGCCTCGTTCCCCGCGACCCACGCCGAGCCGGGGTCGCCCGACGCGCCATCGAGATGCTCGGCCAGCACCCGCTGCACCGTCGGGACGATGCCCGTGAAGGCCAGGTCGCCAGCGAGGAACGCGGCGACGCACGCCTCGTCGGCACCGTTCAGCACGGCCGGCGCGGTACCGCCGGCAACCCCTGCGGTGCGGGCAGCCGTCACGGCCGGGAACACGTCCTCGTCAAGGGGGAAGAAGTCCCAGGTGGCCGCGGTCGTCCAGTCGCAGCCAGGGGCCGCGTCAGGGACCCGGTCCGGCCATGCGATGCCCAGCGCGATGGGCAGCCGCATGTCTGGCGGGCTCGCCTGCGCGAGCGTCGACCCGTCGACGAACTCGACCATCGAGTGGACGACGGACTGGGGGTGGACGACGACGTCGATCCGGTCGTACGGGATGTCGAAGAGCAGGCTGGCCTCGATGACCTCCAGGCCCTTGTTCATGAGGGTTGCCGAGTTCACCGTGACCAGCGGCCCCATGGACCAGGTCGGGTGTGCGAGCGCCTGCGCGACCGTCACCCCCGCCAGTGCCTGGGCGTCCCAGCCGCGGAACGGTCCGCCGCTGGCCGTGAGCACCAGCCGGCGAACCTCCCCGGCAGCGCCCGCACGCAAGGCCTGGGCCAAGGCGGAGTGCTCGGAATCGACCGGGACGATCTGGCCAGGCCGGGCCTGGGCCTTGACCAGCGGGCCGCCGATGATGAGGGACTCCTTGTTGGCGAGGGCCAGGACGCGGCCGCACTGGAGCGCCGCCAGGGTTGGTCGCAGGCCGCTCGCCCCGGCCATCCCGTTGAGCACGACGTCGGCTTCCCACGCGGCCGCCTCGGTGGCTGCGTCGGGACCGGCCAGGATCGCCGGCATGGCGAACCTGCCTTCCGGATAGCCGCGGGCCGACGCCTCCGCATAGAGCGCCAGTTGCAGGTCGGCGGCCGCGGTGGCGCGCGCGACCGCTACGGCCTCCACCCCGAACTCGAGAGCCTGGGCGGCGAGGACCGCGACATCGCTCCCGCCGGCAGCGAGGGCCACGATGCGGAACCGGTCCGGATTGCGTCGCGTGATGTCGAGGGCCTGGGTCCCGATCGAGCCGGTGCTGCCCAGGACGACGACCCGACGGGGCCCGGTCATGCCCGGCAGCCTAATCGCCCGGGCTCCGCTGGGTGGCTCGCCCAGGCTGCGCTCGGCGGCGAGGTGCATCTAGGCTCCTGCCAGGACCCTAGGAGGAACGATGACTGCCCCCACGACGCAGGAGGTTCACGGCGGCGTGCCGCAGGAGCGCCGACTGGTCACGAGCATCCCCGGTCCGAGGTCCACGGCCCTGCAGGCCCGCAAGGTTAATGCGGTCTCGGCCGGCGTCGGGGTCACCCTGCCCGTGTACATCACGAAGGCGGGCGGCGGTGTCCTGGTCGACGTCGATGGGAACCACCTGATCGACATGGGGTCGGGAATCGCGGTCACCACGGTCGGCAACGCCAACCCCATGGTTGTTGCCGGCGTGCAGCAGCAGGTGGCGGACTTCACGCACACCTGCTTCATGGTGACCCCGTACAGCGGCTACGTCGAGGTCTGCGAGGCGCTGAACCGGCTCACTCCCGGCGATCACGAGAAGCGGTCCGCGCTGTTCAACTCCGGCGCCGAAGCGGTCGAGAACGCGGTCAAGATCGCGCGGGCGTACACCAAGCGCCAGGCCGTCGTCGTCGTGGAGCACGGCTACCACGGGCGCACCAACCTCACGATGGCGCTGACCGCCAAGAGCATGCCCTACAAGCACTCCTTCGGCCCATTCGCGCCAGAGGTGTATCGCGTTCCCACCTCGTACCCGTTCCGTGACCGCGGCCTGAAGGGCCCCGAGATGGCGCAGATCGCCATCTCCCGGATCGAGAAGGAGATCGGCGCCGGCAATGTCGCCGCCATCATCATCGAACCGATCCAGGGTGAGGGCGGGTTCATCGTGCCCGGCGACGGCTACTACGCGGCGATGGCCCAGTTCGCCACCGACAACGGGATCGTGTTCGTGGCCGACGAGATCCAGACCGGCTTCTGCCGCACCGGCGATTGGTTCGCCAGCGAGTACGAGGGGGTCGTGCCCGACCTCATCACCACGGCCAAGGGCATCGCCGGCGGCATGCCCCTGGCAGGGGTCACCGGCCGTGCGGAGATGATGAACGCGGTCCACGGCGGCGGGCTGGGCGGTACCTACGGAGGCAACCCGGTCGCGTGCGCCGCCGCACTTGGCGCCCTTCGCTGGATGGAGGATGTGGACGCGAACGGCCTGGCCAAGGCGATCGAGGCGGTCATGCTCCCGAGACTGCGCAGCATGGCCGAGCGCTACCCGGCAATCGGCGACGTCCGCGGCCGCGGGGCGATGATCGCGATCGAGCTCGTCAAGCCCGGCACGATCGATCCTGACGCCGACCTGGCCGCGGCCCTCAACAAGCACTGCCACCTGCACGGCGTGGTCACGCTGACGACCGGCACCTACAGCAACGTATTCAGGTTCCTGCCGCCCCTGACCATGCCTGTCCCCCTGCTCGAGGAGGCCTTGACCATCCTCGAGGCAGGATTCGAGTCCCTCGCCACCTGACGCGGTCTCGGCCTTTGCGGGTGAAGCGAAGACAGCGGGCCCTCGCCAGGCCTAGCCTGCAGGGCATCACCCTCAGGAGGGAGCAACCATGAACCGCAGGATCTGGAGCCTGGTGGCGGCCGTCGGCCTGACCGCCACGTTGATCCCCGCCGCAGGCGGGGTTGCGCAAGCTGCGCCGGCGCCCCTCGCACCGGACGCCCGGCCCAGGGCCCAGGTGTTCTTCTGGGACTGGGAGGACGGCGTCGACTCGCGCAAGCGAACGTTCCGCGAGAGCGACTATGGGAGCGCCGAGAACCTCCCGCGGCTGATCGTGACCGCCGAGCCGGCACGGCCCAGCCAATACATCAAGCTGCAGTACAAGCAGAACGGCAAATGGCGGCGCGAGGACGCTGACACGACCGACGGGAACGGCGAGGCATTCCTCGCATTGAACCCCTACTGCAACGACAACACCTGGTGCGACGGCACCTACAAGTACCGCCTCCTGGTCAACGGCAAGTACACGCTGTTCACCATCACGTACATCGACTAGCTACGGCGGGAAGGACGACGTGGGCAGGGCTTGGGGTTCGGTTGCGGCCACCATGGTGCTCGCCGCCGGGTTCAGCGTGCTTCCGGTCGGGGCCAGCGGCGCCGTCCCGGCTCCGCTGGCCCCTCAAGTCCTGCCGATGGCGCAGGAGTACTACTGGGAATGGAGCGACGGGTCGCGCAAGGCCACCCGCACCTTCAGCCAGGCCGAGTACGGGATGCAGAGCAACCTGCCGCACCTGGTGGTCACGGCGGTGCCTGCGCGGCCCAGCCACGAGGTGCTGCTCCAGTACTACCAGGACGGTGAGTGGTTCACCGAGAACGAGGTCCCCACGAACAGCCGCGGGATCGCGAGCATCGACATCGATCCCTACTGCCGCGACGATGACTGGTGCGACAGCACGTTCAAGTACCGGCTCAAGGTCGACGGCCAGACGGCGCGCCTGAGGATCACCTACAGCACGGACTAGCCGCAGCCGCAGGACTCACCCTTCCCGCATGCCGAACGCCTGGCCGTAGCCATCACGCATCAGGTCGAGGTAGGGGACGGCGTCGAACGCCTCGGGACCGAGCACCCCCGAGCCATGCCACGTAGCGTCGGAGAGGAGCTCCAGCGCGATCACGGGGTTCATTGCCGTCTGCCATACGACGGCCTGCACGCCGTACTCGCGCATCGTCCACTCGTTGTCGGCCACGTGGTAGAGGTAGACCTCACGCCGTCGTCCGTCCAGGCCCCTGCCGGTCACCCAGGTCCCTGCGCATGTCTTGCCACTCATGCGATCACCCAGGGTTGCCGGGTCCGGCAGGACGGCGGCGACGAGGTCCCGTGGGCTGACCGGCTGCCCCTTGACGATGACGGGATCCGTGCGGTCCAGGCCCAGGCGATGCAGCGTCTTCAGCACCTCGATGAACTCGTCGCCGAGACCGTACTTGAAGGTGACTCGCTTGCAGTCGATCCAGCGCGGGACGAGGAGCACCTCCTCGTGCTCGACGTTGACGCACTCGACTGGGCCGATCCCCTCGGGGAAGTCGAACACCTCCGGCTCGGAGAAGGGAGCGGTCGTGAACCACCCGCGGTCGCGCTCCCAGATGACGGGCGGGTTGAGGCATTCCTCGATCGTCGTCCAGATCGAGAAGGACGGAGCGAAGTCGAACCCCCGGACAAGCAGGTTGGCTCCATCGCGGATCCCGACCTCGTCGATCTCGCTGAACAGGTGGTCGGCGGCGTATCGAGCGAACACGTCGGCGAGCCCTGGCTCCACACCGATCCCGCACAGCGCCAGCCGGCCCCGGTCCGCCCAGGCCGCAGACGCCGCGAACTGCTCGTCCCCCAGCTTGACGCCGACCTCCTCGAAAGGCCGGTCGTGATGCGGTCTCGACAGGCTCATCGCCGTATCGAGGTAGTCGGCGCCTGCGGCGAAGGCTCCGTCGAAGATGGCCATGACGAAACGTGGGTCGACGGCATTGAGGACGTGCGTGATCCGGTGCGCTCGGCAGAGATCCGCCACTGCCTCCGAGCTCGAGGCGTCCACCTGAGCGGCCTCGAATCGGGTATCTGCCAACGAGTCCACGACGGCTGCCGCGCGGGCCAGCTCCACGTCCGACACCACCCACCGCTCGAAGTAGTCGCGGCGCGCGGCGATTCGGGCCGCGGCAGCGCCGACCCCACCGGCACCGACGACGAGAACTCGCACCGCTACTCCCCCGTCTCCCGGTCGGCCAGCAAGGGCTGCCGCGGGTCCCACTGGGTGCCATCGCTGTCGTCCTGGCGCCGGCGCGCGATCGCCGACAGGGCCTCGAGGACCACCCGGTTGCCCAGGAGGGCGGTGATGTCGGAGTGGTCGAATGGCGGCGACACCTCGACCACGTCCATGCCTACGACCGGCAGTTCGTAGCAGATCCGCCGCACGGCGTCGAGCAGCTGCCGCGACGACAGGCCGCCCGGTTCGGGCGTCCCGGTTCCCGGGGCGTGACCGGGGTCGCAGACGTCGATGTCGACACTCAGGAAGATGCCATCGCAATCATCCAGGGCGATGGCGAAGGCCTCGTCCAGGCATTCGTCGAGGCCGCGAGCGACGATCTCGGTCATCTCGAACGAGCGCATCCCTTGCTCGGCCATCCAGTCGAGGATGTCGGGCGGCGGCCAGTAGCCCCTCAGGCCGATCTGGAGGAACCGATCACCGCGGGCCGCCCCAGACTCGATCAGCCGGCGCATGGGCTGCCCGTGGCCGATGAGGGAGCCGAACTCGATGTTGCCCGTGTCGGCATGCGCGTCGAAGTGGATCACGGCTACCCGGCCCCAGCCGCGGGCACGGGCGACGCCGGTCACGTCCGGCCAGGTGATGGTGTGGTCGCCGCCCAGCACGACAGGGATCGCGCCGCTCGCAGCCACCTGCTCGACGACTCGCTCGAGGCTGGCGCAGGCGGTCGCCGCATCGCCACTGAACATCTCCACGTCGCCCGCGTCGACGACCCGCAAGTCGCGCAGTCCGTCGGTCCGCATGGCCAGCGACGGCCGCGAGCCGTCGTGCCCGAGGTAGCACGCCGCCCGCATCGCGCTGGGCCCGAAGCGCGCACCGCTGCGATACGAGGTGCCGCCGTCGAAGGGCGCACCGAGGATCACGACATCGGCATCCGCGTATGTCGACGAGTCGTCCAGGTCGCACATGTCGACGCCCAGGAAGGAGTAGTCAGGTCCGAACTGCGATCCGTAGCGGGCCATGTCGCCAGACTATGCGATGGCCTCAGCTGTCGAAGCCGAGTCCGAGCCGGTCAAGTGAGCGCAGCCAGAGGTTGCGGCGACCGTCATGCTCGTCCGCCCGTCGCAGGGATGCCGTGGTGAGGCCGATGCCCCACGCACGAAGAGGTTCGGGAGGGAAGGGCATCGGCTTGCTCCTGACCATCTCCAGCCGCGTCCGCTCGGTATCGCTGCCGTTGAGCAGGTCGAGCATGGTCGCCGCGCCGAAGCGCGCCGCACCGACCCCGAGCCCGGTGTAGCCCGCTACGTAGGCCGTGCGCCCGGCATGCGCCGTGCCCCAGAACGCAGAGAAGCGAGAGCACGTGTCGATCGCGCCTCCCCAGGCGTGGGAGAAGCGAAGCCCGGCGAGTTGCGGGAAAGTGGTGAGGAAATTCTGCGCGAGCCGCTCGTAGGACGGCACGCTGTGCTCGAACTCCGGGCCGAAGCCGTTGCCCCGGTGGTAGATGGCGTCGTAGCCCCCCCAGAGGATGCGCCCATCCGGTGTCGGACGGTAGTAGTGGAACTGGTTCCCGGCATCGCTGACGCCCTCGCCGCCCTGCCAGCCGATCGACGACCACTGCCCGTCCGTGAGCGGCTCGGACACGAGCACGTAGTCGTAGACGGGCACGACGTAGTGCCCGATGCGCCGGAGAAGCGGTGGATACGCGTTCGTGGCCAGGGCCACCCGCTCGGCCTGCACCGTCCCGCCGCGGGTTCGCGCGGTCACTCGCGCCCCCCGCCCGGTCAGTTCCTGCACCGGTGTCCGCTCGAAGATCCGCACGCCCAGCGCCTCGGCCGCCGTCCGCAGCCCCCAGGCCAGGCGGGCGGGGTTGACCAGCGCCACCCCGGTGCGGTCGAGCACGCCGCCCAGGTACAGCGGGGAGTCCAGCCTGGCCCGCACGCCGGCCGCATCCAGCACCTCGAGAACCTCCCCCATGGCCTCAGCGCGGCCAGCTGCCCTCGCCAAGGAGTCGACCTGGTAGGCCTCCACGGCGACGTCCAGCTCGCCCGCCAGGGTGAAGTCGCAGTCGATGCCTAGGCGCGTGACGGTCTCCGCGATGGCCTCGAGGTTCTCCCGTCCCAGCCGAAGCAGCTCCGGCATCTCCTCGGGCCATCGGTCCAGGCCGTTGGCGAAGCCGTGGGTCAGCGAGGAGGCCACGAAGCCGCCGTTGCGTCCCGAGGCACCGTCGGCGATGCGACCACCTTCGAGCAGGACGACATCGCGCCCAGGATCGGCCTCCTTCGCCAGGAGGGCGCACCACAGGCCGGTGAACCCCCCGCCGACGACGAGCAGGTCGGCCCGCTCATGCCCGTCCAACGGCGGTGCTGCGGCCGGGCGCCGCGGGTCGTCGAGCCAGTAGGGGGCACGGCGCGACCCGGCGACCATGGCGATTGCCGCATCGGTAGGGCGAGAGCCGTACTGCATGGGATCTCCGGGGCCGGCCGCGCGCTAGGAGCGCGAGAGCCGGTCCACGAGAATCGGTTCCGGCACTGGGGCCTCGAGGGCCTTGCGGCGCCGGTTGCCGACGAACTGCGCCCCCAGCACGATGAGCAGGGCCACGACGAACACCAGGGTCGCCAGCGCGTTGACCTGCACCGGGATTCCTCGCTGCGCCGCGCCCCAGATGAAGATCGGGAAGGTGACCAGCGTGCCGGCGTTGAAGAAGCTGATGATGAAGTCGTCGAACGACAGCGAGAATCCGAGCAGCGCGGCGCCGATGATCCCGGGCAGGACAAGCGGGAAGGTCACGTACCGGAAGGTGGCGCGCGGGCTGGCGTAGAGGTCGCGGGCCGCCTCCTCCAGGCGCGGGTCCATGCCCTGCAGGCGCGCCTTCACGGTCACAACGACAAAGGAGATGATGAACATGATGTGGGCAACCATGACCGTGCCCATGCCGAGTGGGAACCGGAGGTTGAGGAAGAGGGCCAGCAGGCTGGCGCCCATGACGACCTCAGGAGTGGCCATCGGCAGGAAGATGAGCAGGTTCGTGGTGCCCCGGCCGCGGAAGCGGTAGCGCACGAGGCCGAACGCGATCATCGAGCCCAGGAGGGTGGCGATGAGCGTGGACACCAGCCCGATCTGGATGCTCGTCACGAAGGACGAGCACACGCCGGGGACGCCGCAGATGTTCTTCCACGCATCGAGGGAGAACTCGTTCCAGCTCGTGTTGAACTTGCCACTCGGGTTGTTGAAGCTGAGCGCGATGACGACGGCGATCGGGATGAACAGGTACACCAGGACGAGGATGGCGATGATGCCGATGAGGTTCCGTCGCAGCCAGCGCATCAGACGAGGTCCTCCGTCCCGGCGCGGCGTATATAGGTGAACACGAGCACGAGGATCGCGGCCATGAGCACGATCGACAGCGCACTGGCCGTTGGATAGTCGCGGAACTCGATGAAGTTCGTCTGGATGACGTTGCCGATCATGCGGTCCTTGGTCGACCCCAGCAGTTCGGCGTTGATGTAGTCACCGGCCGCGGGGATGAAGGTCAGCAGGGTGCCGGCGACCACGCCTGGCATCGACAGGGGCCAGGTCACCTTGCGGAACGCGGTCTGCGGCGAGGCGTACAGGTCTCCCGCCGCCTCGATCAGGCGGGGATCGACGCGTTCCAGAGCCGCGTAGAGCGGCAGGATCATGAACGGCAGGAAGTTGTACGTCAACCCGGCGACCACCGCGATCCCGGTGTTCAGGATTCGGCCGTCGGGAAGAAGGTGGAGCGAGTTGAGGGTGCTGGTGATCACCCCCTCGTCGGCCAGGATCGTCTTCCACGCATAGGTGCGCAGCAGGAAGGACGCGAAGGATGGCGCGATGACCAGGACGAGCATGAGCCCTCGCCACCGACCGGCCCGGAAGGCGATGAAGTACGCCAAGGGATAGGCGATCACCAGGGCCAGCAGCGTGGCGATGCCGGCGTACACGAAGGAGCGCAGGAACTGCGGCCAGTACTCGACGAGCGCGTCGGCGTAGTTGCTGAACTGCAGGCCGGACGTGTACTTGCCCGGCTTGCCGGGAATCGGCTTCTGCAGGCTGGTCAGGAACAGCGTCACGAACGGTATGGCGAAGAATACCGCCAGCCAGGCCATGCCGGGGAAGAGCAGGAGGTAGCCGGTGCGGCCGCGTCGCTGCGCCATCACGGAAGCCGGCTGCGCAGCGGCCGAAGTCGGGACGACGGCGACCATTCTCAGGACTCCGGGGCGTCAGCGATGAGTGCCTGTGCGGCGGCCTCGAGGGCGAGCACCTCGGGGTCGACGCCGACGCTCGTCCCGGCCGATCCGTCCAGGCCGAACGTGTGCTGCGTGGACCAGTGGACGACGACTTCGTCGCCCACCTCGCAGCGGTCCCCCACAACGACGTTCTGCTCGAAGACGATGAGTTCCTGATCCCACGGCGTCATGACGAGGTACTGGGTGGATACACCGGTATACGAGACGTCCGTGACCCGGCCGTGGACGCGGTTGTGTGCCTCAGGCACCCGGTGCTCGTCGACCAGGTCGAGGATGGTCATCTTCTCCGGTCGGACGCCCACGATGACGTCGGTGCCCACCGCGAAGCTCCTCGCGGCCGGGACAGCGAAGGTCTCGCCGAACGCGCTGACCAGGACGTCGTCGCCCGAGTGGCCGGCCGGGGCCCCCTGGATCAGGTTCGACTGGCCGAGGAAGTTGGCCACGAAGACCGTGCGGGGCAGTTCGTAGATGTCGGCGGGATGGCCGAGTTGCTCGATGCGACCCGAGTTCATGACGGCGACCGTGTCAGCCATGGTCATGGCCTCCTCCTGGTCGTGCGTCACGTGCACGAACGTCGTCCCGACCTCCACCTGGATCCGCTTGAGCTCGATCTGCATCTGGCGGCGCAACTTGAGGTCGAGTGCGCCGAGCGGCTCGTCGAGGAGCAGGACGTCCGGGCGGTTGATCAGCGCCCGGGCTACCGCCACGCGCTGCTGCTGGCCTCCGGACAGCTGGGCTGGCTTGCGGCGGGCCATCGGTCCCAGTTCGACCAGCGCAAGCATCTGCTCGACCTGAGCGGACACATCCTTGACCTTGCGGCGGCGAAGCCCGAACGCGACGTTCTCGAAGATGTCCAGGTGCGGGAACAGGGCATACGACTGGAAGACCGTGTTGACGGGTCGCTCGAAGGCGCGCAGCCCTGTGATGTCCTTATCCCCGATGCTGATCGTGCCCCCGGTCGGGTCCTCCAGCCCGGCCACCATGCGCAGGGTGGTCGTCTTGCCGCATCCCGAGGCACCCAGCAGCGCGAAGAAGGACCCTGCCGGAATGGTGAGGGTGAGGTCATCGACCGCCGCCACGTCGCCGAACTTCTTGCTGAGGTTGCGTAGGTGCAGGTCTTCGACCGGCCGCGACCCGTCTGCCACTGCTGCCCTCTTCCCTCGTGTGGTTCCGCAGTCGTGGTTCTGCAGGCGCCTAGTTGCCGATGGCCTTCTGGAATGAGCGCTCGTACTGGTCCTGCTGCTCGGGCGTCAAGGTCATGAAGACGTAGGAATTGGAGAGCGTCTCCTCGTTGGGGAAGATCCACTGGTTGTCGACGAGGGCCGGGTCGATCGCAGCCATGGCCTCCTTGGCGCCGGCCACCGGCGAGATGTACTGCACGTACGCGGCGACCTCGGCGGCAACCGCGGGGTCGTAGTAGTAGTTCATGACCAGCTCAGCGTTCTTCTTGTGCTGGGCCAGGGCCGGGACGAGCATGTTGTCGGTCCACAGCGTGCCGCCCGTCTCGGGCAGGGCGACCCCGAAGTCCTCGCCGAGCTGGATCATGTCGCCGGACCAGCCGATGACAGCGATGACATCGCCGCTCTCGAGCGCCCCTGCATAGTCATTGCCGGTGACCTGGCGGATCTGGCCGCTGTCGACCTGCTGGGTAAGCAGCTCGATCGCCTGGCTGAACTGGTCGTCGGTGAAGTTCGAGGGGTCGTTGCCCTGGTAGGCGATGAGGATTCCCATCGTGTCGCGCATCTCGGACAGGACGGTCACCCGGCCCGACAACGCAGGGTTGAACAACTGGTCGAGCGAGCTCATCGTGTCGGTGCCAATGGCCTCCTGAAGGGCCGCCT
The DNA here is from genome assembly GCA_030645615.1 of Actinomycetota bacterium. Lineage (GTDB taxonomy): Bacteria > Actinomycetota > Actinomycetes > S36-B12 > S36-B12 > UBA10649. The sequence goes on from JAUSNB010000014.1 coordinate 62,909, forward strand.
TGTTCCATCCCAGCGCCCCGAAGCCGGACTGCCACGGCAGGGTGTAGTCGCGGTTCGGGTCGAACGACACGCCCTGCCACGCGGGCAGCAGGTTCGCCGAGTTGGGGATCAAGGACTTGTCCAGCTTCTGCGCGAAGCCGTTCTGGAGCCACAGGGCCGCCATCCAGTCGGTCAGAACGACGAGGTCACGCCCGATGTCCTGGCCCTGCTCCAGCTGGGTGCGCACCTTGGCGTAGAACTCGTTGTTGTCGTTGACGTCCTCGGTGTAGGTGACAGTGACCCCGGACTGCTTTTGGAATTCCTCCAGCGAAGGCCGGGTACCGGACTCGTCGTCGATGTCGATGTAGAGGGGCCAGTTCGACCAGTTGAGCATCTTGTCGGTGTCGGACATGTCCTCGGCACTGGCCGCGGACGGGGAGCCGGTCGCCTCTGCGTCGTCGGCGCCGGAGGCACCGCAGGCCGCTGCGACCATGGCCACACCACCCAGCCCGGCGGCCTGCAGTATGCGGCGTCGCGATACGGACGACTTCATGGCACCTGCGATGGCCGCCACTGCCTCGGGTCGCTTGCTGCTCATCGTGATTCCCCAATCATCGTGACATCCCTCGGGTGGAATGTGCCTACGCTACCCATGCTCATGGCCGCTCGGTGAACACAGTCCGATGCCAGCTCTTGCGAGTTTCACCGGTGATGTCCATCGACACGTGCTTGACCTGCGTGTACTCGTCGAACGAGTAGCCGGACATGTCCTTGCCGAATCCGGACTGGCCGAAGCCCCCATGGGGCATCTCGCTCACGATCGGGATGTGGTCGTTGATCCACACGCACCCAGCCCGGAGCTCGCGCTGGGCTCTCAGCGCCCGGAAGACCCCGGTCGTCCATGCGGAGGCGGCGAGCCCGAACGGCGTGTCGTTCGCCAGGTCGAAGGCCTCGTCGTCGGTATCGAACGGCAGGACGACGAGCACGGGACCGAACACCTCGCTGCGGACCAGCTCGGCCGCCTGGGGCAGGCCCGTGACGAGCGTCGGCAGGTAGTAGCAGCCTCGGGAGAGCTCGCCTCCGGGCGCGTTGCCGCCCACGACCACCGTTCCGCCGTCGGCGCGGGACCGGTCGACGAACCCGGCTACGCGCTCCTGGTGGCGGCGCGAGACGAGGGGGCCGAGGTCGGTCGCCGGGTCCTCCGTAGGCCCCAGCACGACCCCCGCGTACAGGTCTGCCACCCCGGCGACGAAGGCGTCGACGAGGGATCTGTGGACGTACGCACGGGTCGCGGCCGTGCAGTCCTGGCCGGCGTTGATCAGCGAGGCCGCTACCGCACCGTGAACGGCCGCCTCGAGATCCGCATCCTCGAACACGACGAAGGGGGCCTTGCCGCCAAGCTCGAGGTGCACGCGCTTGATGCCCTGCGTGGCCAGCTCCATGACCCGGCGGCCCACGGCCGTCGAGCCGGTGAAGGAGACCATGGCGACCCGGGGGTCGCCCACCAAGGCCTCCCCTGCGACCGGCCCAGTTCCTGTGACGACGTTCACCACTCCGGGCGGGATCCCGGCCGCCAGGCAGTCCTGGGCAAGCATCAGCGCGGTCAGTGGCGTGATCTCCGCGGGCTTGAGGACGATCGTGTTGCCGGCCGCGATGGCGGGAAGGATCTTCCACATGGCCATCTGCAGCGGGTAGTTCCAGGGCGCGATGGACCCGACGACACCGATCGGCTCGCGCCGGATGATCGAGGTGTGCGCCCCGTCCCACTCGGCCGATGCCTTGCCCTCGAGATTGCGCGCCGCACCCGCGAAGAAGGCGATGTTGTCGATCGACCCCGGCACGTCGAACTCGGTGGTGAGCCGGATCGGCTTGCCGGCCTGGCGGGTCTCGACCCGAGCGTACTCGTCCGCGCGGGCCTGGATCGTGGCAGCGAGGCGGGTCAGCGCGGCCGCCCGATCGGCGGGCGTGGCGGTCGACCAGCCGGGGAACGCCGCCGCGGCCGCCGCTACGCAGGTCCCGACATCCGCGGCCGAGGCCAACTCGATGGTGTCCAGCACTGCACCGGTCGCCGGGTTGACGACATCGATGCTCTCTCCGGACGAGCCCGGGAGTGACCTGCCTCCCGCGACGATCGCGTCCGACACGTACACCTGCCTCTCCTGCGGTTCCGGCATACAACCACGCATTCCGCCGTCAAACAAGGTCTTTCCGCACTGAATCCCTACAGGAGGGCTCGGGAGAAGGCGGAAACCGTCGTCTAGGGCGTCAAACTCCACGCAGCGTGGGCTCGGCGGCAGCGGCGCGCGCCAACGCCCCGATGACGTACTGCAACTGGTCCGGATCGAGTTCGTCGAGCACGCCCGTGGTGACCCGCACGTGCGCGCTGCCGCCCGGCGCCACCATGAACGGGCTTCCCGGCGATACCCGGATCCCCTGAGCAGCCAGGTGAATCAAGGCGGCTCTCTCGTCGCGGACCTCGACCCACGCGTTGATGCCCTCACCGGTGGTGCTCACGACGGACTCCCCGGCCAGTCCAGCCCGAACCGCGAGGCTGCGCATGGCGTACGTGGACCGGGCACGCGTCACGGCCGCCACTGCGGCCGGATCCGTGAGCAGTTCGACGAGCACGGCCTGCAAGAGCCGGCTGGTCCACCCCGGTCCCAGCATCCGGCGGGAGACCATCGGATCGACCACGTCGGCGACGCCACCGACGGCCGCGATGCGCAGGTCGGGACCGTGCGACTTTGAGTAGCTGCGGATGTGCACCGTGCGCTCGGGCAGGTGGCGGCCGATGCTCACGTCCTCCCCGGTCGCGATGTCGCCACTGTGGTCGTCCTCGACGATCAGCGCCCGCCCCGTGGACAGCAGAGCCGCGAGCTCGGCGCACCGGGACGTGCTCATGCTGGTGCCGGTGGGATTCTGGGCCCGCGGCTGCAGGAACACCGCGACTGGCTCGAGCAGCAGCGCCTCGGCAAGTGATTCCGGCACGACGCCCGAGTCGTCCATGGCCAGCGGGATGACCTCGGCCCCGGAACGCTCCAGCAGGTCGATCAACGGCGGGAAGCCGGGGTTCTCCATGGCCACCCGGTCGCCGAGGCGCACGACCTGGTCGACGATCCGGGACAGGGCATCCAGGGCGCCATCGACGACCGTCAGCCGGGCCGGCTCGAACGGCCAGCCCGCCCGCAGGATCGCATCCAGTTCCGGCAGCACGGGGTCGTCGAGGTAACTCGTCGTCCACACGGCCGACCGGGCCAGCACGCGCTCGAGTGCGTCGCGCAGTGGGGGCAGCAGGGCCGGGTCAGGCGTGCCGGTGGACAGGTTGATCCCTTCGGCCAATGGGTCGCCGCCGATGCCGAGGTACCGGCTGGGGCGGGTCGGTTCCATGGTCGTCCGCACGAATGTCCCGGCCCGGCCCCGCGCCTGGATCGCACCCACCGCGGCCAGGGCTTGCCAGGCCTCGCTGACCGTCGCGGGGCTGATCCCGAGTTCCTTGGCCAGGTCGCGCACGGTGGGCAGCCGGTCACCGGTACCCAGGCGACCCGCCCGGATCAGCCGGTGGACGGCGGCCGCGATGCCCTTGGGTGAGCGATCGTGCACGGCGCCGGCGACGAGCCCCACCACGGGCTCGGCGGCCCGTTCCGGCGCGGCGCCCAGCGACACTCGTGTCCTCCCGATTCGTGGAAACGTCGTTGTAACACATTGCCGATTGTCTAAGGTCACGAATCACACAACTGCGTGCGTCCGGGCGTCCCGGGCGATGAGGAGGACGGCATGACGGTGGTACGCGCGGCGCTGGTGCAGACCAACTGGACCGGCGACAAGGAGTCGATGATCGTCGCGCACGAGGGCTATGCCCGTGAGGCGGCGGCCCAGGGTGCGCAGGTCGTCTGCTTCCAGGAACTCTTCTACGGCCCCTACTTCTGCCAGGTCCAGGACAAGCAGTACTACGACTACGCGGAGTCGATCCCCGGCCCGACCACCGAGAGGTTCCAGGCCCTTGCCAAGGAACTCGGCATCGTCATGGTCCTGCCCATGTACGAGGAGGAGCAGCCGGGGGTCCTGTACAACACGGCGGCTGTCGTGGACGCCGACGGCAGCTATCTGGGCAAGTACCGCAAGCAGCACATCCCGCATGTGGGCGGCTTCTGGGAGAAGTTCTACTTCCGGCCGGGCAACGGCGGGTACCCGGTATTCGACACCGCGGTCGGCAAGGTCGGCGTCTACATCTGCTACGACCGCCACTTCCCGGAGGGCTGGCGCGCGCTCGGCCTCAACGGAGCACAGATCGTGTTCAACCCGTCAGCCACCTCGCGGGGGCTGTCGCAGTACTTGTGGAGCATCGAGCAGCCCGCCGCGGCGGTCGCCAACGAGTACTTCGTCGGAGCGATCAACCGCGTGGGGATCGAGCCGCTCGGCGACGACGACTTCTACGGCCAGTCCTACTTCGTGGATCCCGAGGGGAACTACGTCGGCGACAAGGGGGACGGCTACCAGCCTGAGGTGATCGTCAGGGACCTCGACATGGACCTGCTGACCGAGGTCCGCAATCGCTGGCAGTTCTACCGTGACCGGCGTCCGGACGCTTACGGCGACCTCGTCCGACCGTAGCCGGTCCGCCTCGAAGGAGCAGTCATGACCATCCTCATCAAGAACGGCACGGTCGTCTCCCCCCAGGGGGCGACGCAGGCCGACGTGCTCGTCGACGGCGAGCGCATCGCGGCGGTCATCGAGCCGGGTGACACCACGCTGGGCGCCAGCCTGGAGTCCTCGGCAAGCCGCGTCATCGACGCTGCCGGCAAGTACGTGATCCCCGGTGGCGTCGACTGCCACACGCACATGGAACTGCCCTTCGGCGGGACGTTCGCGTCGGACACGTTCGACACCGGCACCCGGGCGGCCGCCTGGGGTGGCACGACGACGATCATCGACTTCGCGGTCCAGCGCAACGGCGAGCGCGTGCAGGACGGGCTGGCTGCGTGGCACGACAAGGCTCGGGGCAACTGCCACATCGACTACGGCTTCCACCAGATCATCGGCGGGGTCGACGACGACTCGCTCAAGGCCATGGACGAGCTCGTCGACGAGGGGATCACGAGCTTCAAGCTCTTCATGGCGTATCCCGGCGTGTTCTACAGCGACGACGGCCAGATCCTGCGTGCCATGCAGACGGCGGCCAACAACGGGTCCATGATCATGATGCATGCCGAGAACGGCATCGCGATCGACGTGCTCGTGGCCCAGTCCCTCGCTGCGGGCAAGACCGACCCGGTGTTCCACGGGCTGACCCGCCCCTGGGAGACCGAGGCCGAGGCCACTCACCGCGCGATCATGCTGGCCCGCCTCACCGGAGCCCCGCTGTACATCGTGCACATGTCCGCCAAGCAGGCGGTCAACGTCCTGCAGGCGTCACGAGACCAAGGGCTCAACGTCTTCGGCGAGACCTGCCCGCAGTACCTCTACCTCTCCCTCGAGGAGCACCTGGGAGCGCCCGGATTCGAGGGGGCCAAGTGGGTCTGCTCCACGCCCCTTCGTTCGCGCGAGGAAGGCCACCAGGAGGAGCTGTGGCGGTACCTGCGCACGAACGACCTGTCCGTGGTCAGCACCGATCACTGCCCGTTCTGCTTCAAGGAGCAGAAGGAGCTCGGCGTCGGGGACTTCTCGAAGATCCCGAATGGCATCGGTTCCGTGGAGCACCGCATGGACCTGATCTACCAAGGCGTCGTCGACGGCCAGATCAGCCTGCAGCGCTGGGTCGAACTCTGCTCGACGACTCCGGCGCGCATGTTCGGGCTGTACGGGCGCAAGGGCGACATCAAGCCCGGCTTCGATGCGGACATCGTCGTGTACGACCCGTCTGGGCGCACTGAGATCGGCCTGCACAAGACCCACCACATGAACATGGACCATTCGGCATGGGAGGGATTCGTGATCGACGGCCACGTCGACACCGTCCTGTCGCGCGGCAAGGTCGTGGTCGACGGCAACGAGTACCTCGGCACCAAGGGCCACGGGCAGTACCTCAAGCGCGGGCTGTCCCAGTACCTCGTCTAGTCCCACCGAAGGAATCGGAGATTCGCGTGCGCACGATCGATCACTGGATCAACGGCACGGCCGCCGCGTCCACGTCAGGCAGCTACGGACCGGTCTACAACCCCGCCACAGGCGAGCAGCAGGCCCAGGTCGGCCTGGCCTCCGTCGCCGAGGTGGATGCCGCTGTCTCGGCGGCGAAGGCCGCCTTCACGAGCTGGCGGTCCTCATCGCTGTCCAAGCGGGCCGAGGTGATGTTCCGGTTCCACGAAATCGTCCTCCAGCATCGCGACGAGATCGCCAACCTGCTGTCCTCGGAGCACGGCAAGGTGCCCAGTGACGCGGCCGGGGAGCTGGCCCGAGGCATCGAGAACATCGAGTTCGCCTGCGGCATCCCGCAGCTCATGAAGGGCGGCTACAGCGAGCAGGCATCCACGGGCGTCGACGTCTACTCGATCCGCCAGCCCCTGGGCGTCGTCGCGGGGATCACGCCGTTCAACTTCCCGGCCATGGTGCCCATGTGGATGTTTGCCAACGCGATAGCCACGGGCAACACCTTCGTCCTCAAGCCGAGCGAGAAGGACCCGTCGGTCGCCCTGCTCATGGCACGACTGCTGCAGGAGGCAGGCCTCCCCGACGGCGTGTTCAACGTCGTCCAGGGCGACAAGGTCGCCGTCGACCGGATCCTCGAGCACCCTGACATCGCGGCCGTGAGCTTCGTCGGCTCGACGCCCATCGCGCGATACATCTACGCCACGGGAACGGCCAACGGCAAGCGGGTGCAAGCCCTCGGCGGGGCCAAGAACCACATGGTGGTCCTGCCCGACGCCGACATCGACATGGCGGCCGATGCGGCCGTCAGCGCGGGCTACGGCTCGGCCGGTGAGCGCTGCATGGCGATCTCGGTGGTCGTGGCAGTCGGCGACGTCGCCGACAAGCTCGTGCCCGCGATCGCCGACCGCCTGCCTCGGCTCAAGGTCGGCCCCGGCACGGACCCGACTGCCGAGATGGGCCCCTTGATCACGCGGGAGCACCGCGACAAGGTGGCCTCCTATGTGGCCGGGGCCCCCGCCGAAGGCGCCAGCGTGGTCGTCGACGGCCGTCACAACGACCTGCCGCCCGAGGGCTTCTTCCTCGCCCCGTCCCTGATCGACCACGTGAAGCCAGGCATGAAGGCGTACGACGACGAGATCTTCGGGCCGGTGCTCACCGTCACGCGGGTCGACACGTACGAGGAGGCCGTCGAGCTGGTGAATCGGCACCAGTACGGCAACGGCACCGCCATCTTCACGCGGGATGGCGGGGCGGCCCGTCAGTTCCAGTTCGACATCCAGGTCGGCATGGTCGGCATCAACGTCCCGATCCCCGTTCCCGTGGCGTACTACAGCTTCGGCGGGTGGAAGTCGTCCATCTTCGGTGACGCCAACATCTATGGTCCGGCTGGCATCGAGTTCTACACCCGCACCAAGACCGTGACCTCCCGCTGGCCAGATCCTTCGACGTCGTCTGTGGACCTCGGCTTCCCCCGCACCCGCTAGCGCACACGAGAGGCCATCCATGGACATCGGGGTCGTCCTGCAGTGCACGCCACCGGCAGCCCGCGTCATCGACCTGGCCAAGCGGGCCGAGACGTACGGCTTCGGCTACGTCTGGACCTTCGATTCCCACATCCTGTGGGAAGAGCCGTACGTCATCTACAGCAAGATCCTCGATGAGACCCGCAAGGTCGTGGTGGGCCCGATGGTCACGAATCCCGCGACTCGCGACATCACCGTGACGGCGTCCGTCTTCGCCACCCTGAACGAGATGTACGGCAACCGCACGGTGATCGGGATCGGCCGAGGCGACTCTGCGGTCCGGGTCACCAATGGCAAGCCTGTGTCGGTCGACCAGTTGCGGCAGGCCGTCGTCGACATCAAGGGCTTGGTCAACGGTGAGTCCATCGAGTACAAGGAGAATCACCTCCGTCTTCCGTGGGCTGGCTCGAGCCGCACTGGGGTGTGGGTGGCCGCGTACGGGCCCCGGGTCCTCGCCCTGGCCGGCGAGGTGGGCGACGGCTTCATCCTCCAACTGGCCGATCCGTCGATCGCCGAGTGGACCATCAAGGCCGTGCGCGATGCCGCCGCGGCCGCCGGGCGCAACCCTGACGATGTCTACGTCTGCGTTGCCGCACCGGCCTATGTCACGGACGGCTCGCCGGAAGCCCACGCGCACGCCCTCGATCAATTGCGCTGGTTCGGCGGCATGGTGGGCAATCACGTGGCCGACATCGTGGCTCGCTACGGCGAGAACGGCGGGGCGGTGCCGCCGGCCCTGACCGACTACATCAAGAACCGCCAGGGCTACGACTACAACGAGCACGGCCAGGCAGGGAACACGCACACCGACTTCGTCCCGGACGAGATCGTCGACCGGTTCTGCATCATCGGCCCGCCGGAGGAGCACATTCGGCGGATCGAAGAGCTCAAGGCGCTCGGGGTGGACCAGTTCGCCGTCTACCTGCAGCACGACGACAAGGACCACACGCTCGCCGAGTACGGCGAGAAGGTCATTCCCGCGGTGCAGGATCACCTGAGGGCGACATCCTGACCGCGGCCCCTGCTCCTGTGCGCCCACGGCAGAGCACTGTCGGACGCCGAATCAAGCGAGGGGCCGTCGGCGCCCTGTGGGCCCTCGCCGGGGTCCTCCTGACCGTCCTGATGTGGGAGCTCGTGAAATGGCTCGGCGGTGTCGTGTCGCTCCCCTTCAACACCAACGACCAGGCCATGCCGCACGTGTGGACCATGCTGCAGGGAGCCAGCAAGCCCGAGGTGCGCGGCTCGAGCACCACCGTGCTCCAGGCGGTGATCCAAGCGGCGGGCTACTCGCTGATGATCGCGCTGGGCGGCTTCGCGATCGGGGTCTTCGTCGGGCTCGTCCTCGCAATCGTCATGCAGCGGTTCGCCTTCATGGAGCGCGGGCTCCTTCCCTTCGTGATCGCCTCGCAGACCGTGCCCCTCATCGCGCTGGCTCCTCTCATCACCGGCATCGGCAACCGGATCAGCATCGGCCCGGTCCAGTGGAACACGACCTACTCGGTCATGTTCATCGCCGCGTACCTCGCCTTCTTCCCGCTCAGCGTCGGCGCACTGCGAGGCCTGCATGCCCCGACTCCCACGTCTCTCGAGCTCATGCGGTCCTACGCGGCGACCCCGCGGGCCACTCTCATCAAGCTGCGGTTCCCGGCGTCCATTCCCTACCTCGTGCCAGCGATGAAGGTCTCGGCCGCAGCCGCCGTCGTGGGCACCGTCGTCGCGGAGATCTCCACAGGGGTGCGCGGCGGCATCGGCCGGCTCATCCTGGAGTACTCACGGGAGGCGACGTCGCAGCCGGCGAAGGTCTACGTGGCCGTGTTCGGGGCCATCCTGCTTGGCCTGGTGGCGGCCGGCCTCGTCACGCTGATGGACCTCTACCTCACCCGCAACCTGCCCAAGGAGAGCCCCGCATGACCGCTCCTGCAATCGCCGATGCTGCCGTCCGCGCTTCAGGTGTCTGGAAGGTCTTCAACGAGGGTCTGCCGAACGAGGTCACCGCCCTGCAGGACATAGACCTCGCCGTCGGCCAGGGCGAGTTCGTGTCGCTGATCGGGCCGTCCGGGTGCGGGAAGAGCACCCTTCTGCGGGTCATCGCCGACCTCACCGAGCCCACCCAGGGCACCCTTGAAGTAGCGGGCATGTCGGCTGCTCAGGCCCGACAGGCGCAGCGCTACGGGATCGCCTTCCAGCAGGCGGCCCTCTTCGACTGGCGCACGGTCCGCCGGAATGTCGAGTTGCCCCTGGAACTGCAGGGCTGGGACAAGTCGCGGCGCCGTGCCCGGGCGATGGAGCTGCTGGAGATGGTGCAGTTGGCCGACTTCGCCGAGCACCGGCCGTGGGAGCTTTCCGGCGGCATGCAGCAGCGGGTAGCGATCGCTCGCTCGCTTGCCGTCGACCCGCCGCTCCTCCTCATGGACGAGCCGTTCGGCGCCTTGGACGAGATGACCCGCGAGCGCATGCAGAATGAGTTGCTGCGCATCCGGCAGGAGACCGGGAAGTCGATCATCTTCGTCACGCATTCGATCCCCGAAGCCGTCTACTTGTCCGACCGGGTCGTCGTCATGTCCCCCCGGCCGGGAAGGATCACGGACCTCATCGACGTGAGCCTGGGCCAGCGGAACGAGGACACGCGTGAGGCCGAGGCCTTCTTCGAAGGTGTCACGGCCGTGCGTGAGGCGTTGCGCGGCAATCCGTCCAGCGGCGCGCGCGCCCGGGTCGGCGAGGTGTGATGAGCAGCCGGCTCCGGAGCATCTGGCCTCCGGTCCTCATCGCGATCATCGCCTTGGTGGGCTGGCAGTTGCTGGTCGTCGTGCGCGAAATCCAGCCGTATCTGCTCCCGTCGCCCAGCCTGATCGCGTCGAACTTCTTCAAGGACTTGAGCCTCATGTGGGGCGCCGGCTTCTACACCGGCACGACGGCACTGCTCGGGCTCATGCTCGGAACGTTCCTCGGCATTCTCGCCTCGCTCCTGGCCCAGCGCTTCGTGGTCGTTAACAATCTGATCACACCGCTTGCCGCGGGGCTCGCTGCTGTGCCCATCATTGCCCTCACCCCGATCCTCAACAACATGTTCAACATCACGAGCCGGACCCCCCGTGTCCTGGTCACCACGATCATCGTGTTCTTCCCGATCTTCGTGAACCTGCTCCGGGGCCTGGTGCAGGTCCAGCCGGTGCAATTGGAGTTGATGCGGTCGATGAACGCCAGCCCGCGCACGGTGCTGCGGGTCCTGCGCATCCCCAATGCGATCCCGTTCTTCTTCACCGGGCTCAAGGTGGCCGCGCCGCTGGCCGTCATCGCCGCCCTCGTCGCGGAGTACTTCGGCGGTCCGCAGGAGGGCTTGGGGGCGCGCATCGCCTCGAATGCCGCGAACACTGCCTATGGTCGGGCCTGGGCCTATGTCCTCGCGGCCATCATCACGGGCCTGCTCTTCTACGTCACGGTCCTGCTGCTGGAGCGCTGGGCAGCTCCCTGGACCGCCCACAGGCGGTCCGCATGACCCCCGGCAAGGCACGACTCATGCAACACACCAACCAAGGAGGAAGAATGCGTCACACCGCTCGCAGTCGATGGGCAGCCCTTACGGGCATTGCCGTCGTCGGCGCCCTAGCACTGTCCGCCTGCGGAAGCAGCTCCAGCACCACGGAGTCGTCTGCGGAGGCACCGGCGGCGTCGGCCGCGGCGGAGTCCCCCGCTGCCGAGTCATCGGCTGCCGCCGAGTCACCCGCGGCCGAGGAGTGCACGACCCCGACCCCGGTCAACCTCCAGTTGCAGTGGGTGGCCCAGGCGCAGTTCGCGGGCTACTACGCCGCGAAGGAGTTGGGGTACTACGCCGAGCAGTGCCTCGACGTGACCATCCTCGAGGGCGGCGTCGACATCGTGCCGCAGACCGTGCTCGCCCAGGGCGGCGCGGACTTCGCCATTTCGTGGGTGCCCAAGGCGCTCGCCTCGCGCGAGCAGGGCGCGAACATCACCAACGTGGCCCAGGTCTTCCAGCGCTCGGGCACGCTGCAGGTGTCGTTCAAGGACAGGAACATCACCACGGCGGCTGACTTCAAGGGCAAGAAGATCGGCAACTGGGGCTTCGGCAACGAGTACGAGGTCTTCGCGGCGATCACCAAGGCGGGACTCGACCCGGCCGCCGACGTCGAGCTGGTGCAGCAGCAGTTCGACATGGCTGCTCTCCTCAACGGTGAGATCGACGCCGCCGAGGCCATGACGTACAACGAGTACGCCCAGGTCCTCGAGGCCATCAACCCCGCCACGGGCGCGCTCTACACGCCCGAGGACTTCAACGTCGTCGACTACAACGTCGAAGGTGTGGCCATGTACCAGGACGCGATCTGGGCCTCCACCGAGCGCCTGGCCGACCCCGCGTACCAGGACCTGACCCAGAAGTTCGTGACCGCGTCGCTGCAGGGCTGGATCCACTGCCGTGACAACGCTCAGGAGTGCGCGGACATCGTCCTCGCCGCCGGCACCAAGCTGGGCGCGAGCCACCAACTGTGGCAGATGAACGAGGTCAACAAACTCATCTGGCCGTCGCCGCTGGGCGTCGGGGTCAGCGACCCGGCCATGTGGGAGCAGACCGTGACGGTCGCGCTGAACACGAAGAACCTCGAGGGAGCGACCATCATCACCGTCGATCCATCGGCCGAGGCGGACACCACGCAGTTCTCGGTAGCCGCGAACGAGGCCCTTGCCGGCATGGGGCTGAACACGACGGGTGACGCGTTCGCGCCGATCTCGGTCACCCTCACGGAGGGTGGCAACTAGCACGGGGAGCCAAGGGGGCCGGTGGCGGTTGCCACCGGCCCCCTTGCGCGTCCGAACCGGTCCGCCTCGGCCAAGTTCTCCCGTGTCGGTGGCGGGGTCCTGTGGCAGCCGTCACACTGTGGCCGTCCGATCGTCCACCGACACGAGGAGCCGTGCGTGATCGTCCACACCAGCCCGTACCCCGACCGCGAGATCCCCGCCATCCCGATCACCGAGTTCGTCCTTCAGGCAGCCGGGCGCCACCCCGACCGCCCGGCGCTGATCGATGGGCCCACGGGCCGGACGTACACGTACGGACAGCTCGGTGGCCTCATTGCGTCGTTCGCGGGCGGACTGGCCGCGCGAGGCATGGGTGTTGGCGACACCATCGCGCTCATGGCTCCGAACATCCCTGAATTCGCGCTGGTCTTCCACGGCGCGGCCGTGGCCGGGGTGGCGGTCAGCACGGTCAACCCCACCTACACCCCCGACGAGGTGAGGTTCCAGCTCAACGACTCGCGCGCCACCATGCTCATCACCATCGCCCTGTTCGCCGACACCGCGAAGGAGGCGATCGTCGGGACATCCTGCACGGACATCTTCATCATCGGCGACCCGCCCGAGGGCATGGAGTCGGTCATGTCGCTGTTCGGCGCCCCCATCGAGCAAGTGCAGGTGGACACCGCCGAGCAGGTCGTCGTCCTGCCCTATTCCTCGGGCACGACCGGGCTGCCCAAGGGCGTCATGCTCACGCACCGCAACCTCGTCGCCAACCTCGTGCAGACGGAGGACTTCCTCCCGATCGAGGACGGGGAGATCGTGCTCGCCGTCCTGCCGTTCTTCCACATCTATGGCATGCAGGTGCTCATGAACAAGTTCCTGTCCGTGGGCGCCACCATCGTCACGCTCCCGCGCTTCGACCTCGAGCAGGCCCTGAGCATCATCCAGGAGCGGCGGATCACGCGGTTCTTCGTCGTCCCGCCGATCGTCCTTGCGCTGGCCAAGCACCCGCTCATCGACCAATACGACCTCACCAGCCTCCGGCAGGTGTTCTCCGGCGCTGCCCCCCTCTCGGCCAGCCTGGCCGACGAGGCCGCGGCCCGGATCGATTGCGAGGTCGTGCAGGGATTCGGGATGACCGAGCTCAGCCCCGTCAGCCATGCCTCGTCGCCCGAGTACGCCAAGGCAGGGACGGTCGGCGTGACGATCGCTGGCACGGAGTGCCGGATCGTCGACCCGGAGACCGGCGAGGACCAGGACGTCGGCGGGGTCGGCGAGATGTGGGTCCGCGGCCCGCAGGTCATGAAGGGCTACCTCAACAACCCGCAGGCGACCGAGATCACGATCGTCGAGGACGGGTGGCTGCGCACGGGCGACATCGGCACGATCGATGACGAGGGGTACGTCACGATCGTCGACCGGCTCAAGGAACTGATCAAGTACAAGGCGTTCCAGGTGGCGCCGGCGGAACTCGAGGCCCTCCTGCTCACGCATCCGGCCATCGCCGACGCCGCGGTCATCGGGGTCCCGGACGACGAGGCTGGCGAGATCCCGCGCGCCTTCGTGGTCCTGCGGCCGGGCCAGGATCTCACTGCGCAGGACGTCACCGAGTTCATGCAGGGCAAGGTGGCGACCTACAAGGTCATCCACGACATCGTCATCATCGACGAGATCCCGAAGTCGGCCTCCGGCAAGATCCTGCGACGGCTGCTCCGCGACGCCTGACCTCCCCCGGCGCTGTTGAGAGGCCAGCCGTGGGGGTCGTCGGCCGCAGGCCGACCCCCACGGCTGGCCTCTCGCCGATCGATCGACGGGGAAGGGTCAGCTGTCGAGTGATGCCATGACGTGCTTGATGCGCGTGTAGTCCTCGAACCCGTACATCGACAGGTCCTTGCCGTACCCGCTGTGCTTGAAGCCGCCGTGCGGCATCTCCGCCACCAGCGGGATGTGGGTATTGATCCACACGCAGCCGAAGTCGAGGTACTTGGCCATGCGCATGGCGCGGCCGAAGTCCTTCGTCCAGACGCTCGAGGCCAGCCCGTACTCGACCCCGTTTGCCCACGCGAGGGCCTCGGCCTCGTCGCTGAACCGCTGGATGGTGACCACCGGCCCGAAGATCTCGTTCTGGATCATCTCGTCGTCCTGCCGTAGGTCGGCAACGACCGTGGGCTCGATGAAGTAGCCGCGATCACCTTGCCGGGCACCTCCCGCGACCACCTGGGCATGCTTGGGCGCCCGGTCGATGAAGCCGAGCACGCGCTCCAACTGAGCGGCGTTGTTGACGGGTGGCACGAGGGCCTCTCCCCCGGGTCCGTCCGCGAACGTCGTCTGCGTCGCCTTGGCCTGCTCCGCGATGGCCGCGACGAAGTCGTCGTAGACCTTGGGCCCCACGATCATGCGGGTGGCAGCCGTGCAGTCCGGGCCGGCGTTGAAGTAGCCGGCCACGGCGAGCCACTCAGCGGCGGCCGCCACATCGGCGTCGTCGAAGATGACGACCGGGGCCTTGCCGCCGAGCTCGAGATGGACCCGCTTGACGTCCTTGGCCGCGGACTCCGCCACCTGCATCCCCGCCCGGACGGATCCGGTGATCGACACCATCTGCGGGGTACGGTGCTCGACGAGCGCCCGGCCGGTGTCGCGGTCCCCGCATACGACATTCATGACCCCGGGCGGCAGCGCACCGGACTCGGCGATGATCTGGGCCATCCGGACCGTGGACACAGGGGTCGTGTCACTGGGCTTGACCACGACCGTGTTGCCTGCCGCGATGGCGGGCGCCCATTTCCAGACGGCCATCATCATCGGGTAGTTCCACGGCGTGACCTGGCCGATGACGCCGACCGGCTCGCGGCGGATGATGGACGTGAATCCCGCCATGTACTCGCCCGCGGCACGCCCCTCGAGGACTCGTGCCGCACCGGCGAAGAACCGGATCTGGTCGATCATCGGTGGGATCTCCTCGGCCATCGTGACCGCAATCGGCTTGCCGGTGTTCTGGCTCTCGAGCGCCACGAGCTCGTCGGCGTGCGACTCCAGGGCGTCGGCAATCGTGAGCAGGGCACGCTGCCGCTCCGACGGGGTGCTGTCCCGCCAGGCGGTGAAGGCCGCAGCGGCAGTCTGGTAGGCCAGGTCGACGTCGGCGGGCCCGCTGACCGCTGCCGTGCCGAACACCTCGCCCGTGGAAGGGTTGTAGAGGTCGCTCGTGGCACCGTCGATGGCGTCGACGCTCTCGCCGTTGATGACGTTTCGAATGATCCGCTTGTCGCTCACGCCGCTCGTCTCCCGGTCTCGCGTGGTCAGTGCGGAAAGCCTAGTCGACCTCTTGCGGAATCTGCATCGGATACGCCCATCGCGTGCGGATTTCGCGGCACAGCGACCCCTGCGCCGCGAAATCACTTGCCATGGCCCGGTTCGGTGGCCCATGATGGCGCCCATGCCGCCTCGCGAGCGAACCGCCAGCAGCCCCCTGGATGACGTCTCCAAGGCCATCATCGAGCAGCTGCAGCAGGACGGCCGTCGTCCCTATGCAGCGATCGGCAAGGCGGTCGGCTTGTCCGAGGCGGCCGTGCGCCAACGGGTCCAGCGACTGCAGGACACCGGGATCATGCAGATCGTCGCGGTCACCGACCCGCTGCAGGTCGGCTTCGCGCGCGCCGCCATGATCGGCATCCGGGTGGACGGCGACGCCGAGGCCGTGGCCGATGAGCTCGAGGAGATGCCCGAGGTCGACTACCTCGTCGTGTGCGCCGGCTCGTTCGACATCCTCGCCGAGATCGTGGCCGAGGACGACGAGCACCTGCTCGAGCTCAGCAACCGCCGCATCCGCGCGATCACGGGGGTCCGGTCGACCGAGACCTTCGTCTACCTCAAGCTCCGCAAGCAGCTCTACAACTGGGGGACCCGATGACTCTCTCGCCGCAGCCCATCACCGAGGCAGGCGACGACCGGCTCGCCGACAGCGCTCGCGACCACCTGTGGATGCACTTCACCAGGCACTCGCACTACTACGACGGCTCGGGTCACGTGCCGGTGATCGTTCGCGGCGAGGGTGCCTACATCTGGGACGACCAGGGCAACCGCTACCTCGACGGCCTCTCCGGCCTGTTCACCGTCCAGGCCGGCCACGGGCGTACCGAGCTGGCGCAGGCCGCGGCCACGCAGGCAGGCGAGCTCGCCTACTTCCCCATCTGGTCCTACGCCCACCCCCGCGCTATCGAGCTCGCCGAGCGACTGGCCCACTACGCCCCTGGCGACCTCAACCGGGTCTTCTTCACCACGAGCGGCGGCGAGGCGGTCGAGTCCGCCTGGAAGCTGGCCAAGCAGTACTTCAAGATCACCGGCAAGCCAAGCAAGCACAAGGTGATCAGCCGCAACATCGCCTACCACGGCACGCCCCAGGGTGCCTTGTCGATCACCGGGATCCCGGCCGCGAAGGTCCCGTTCGAACCGCTGGTGCCCGGTGGCGTGAAGGTCCCCAACACCAACTTCTACCGCGCCCCCGAGGAGTACCGGCACGACGAGAAGGCCTTCGGGCTCTGGGCGGCCGACCGCATCGCCGAGGCGATCGAGTTCGAGGGTCCCGAGAGCGTGGCCGCCGTGTTCCTCGAGCCGGTGCAGAATTCCGGCGGCTGCTTCCCGCCGCCGCCCGGCTACCTCGAGCGGGTCCGCGAGATCTGCGACCGGTACGACGTGCTTATGGTCGCGGACGAGACCATCACGTCCTTCGGCCGGATCGGCGAGATGTTCGCGATGACACGGTTCGGAGTCACGCCCGACATCATCACGTGCGCGAAGGGCATGACCTCGGGGTACTCCCCGTTGGGAGCGATGATCACCAGCGAGCGGCTCTTCGAGCCCTTCAAGCACGGCACGAACACCTTCCTGCACGGCTACACCTGGGGCGGCCATCCCGTGTCCGCGGCCGTCGCCCTGGCCAACCTGGACATCTTCGAGCGCGAGGGCCTCAACGAGCACGTGCGCGACAACGAGGCCGCCTTCCGGCACACCCTTGAGCGGCTGCACGACCTGCCGATCGTCGGCGACGTCCGTGGAGCCGGGTTCTTCTACGGGATCGAGCTGGTCAAGGACAAGGTGACCCGCGAGACCTTCAACGACGACGAGGCTGAGCGGCTGCTGCGCGGCTTCCTCAGCAAGGCGCTGTTCGACGCCGGCCTGTACTGCCGCGCGGATGACCGCGGTGACCCGGTGGTTCAGTTGGCCCCCCCGCTGGTCATCGGACAGCCCGAGTTCGACGAGATCGAGCAGATCCTGCGCACGGTCCTCACCGAGGCCTGGTCCATCCTGTGACCTCGCGGCCGGGAGGCACCGAGCGCACCCGCGGCCGCCGACTGGCTGATCGCGCGGTCACGGAGACCGCCGCGCTCCACGCTGTCCTCGACGCAGGACTCGTCGCGCACGTCGGGGTCGTCGACGACGATCAGCCGTTCGTCCTTCCCATGGGATACGCCCGCCTGGGCGACGACCTCATCCTGCACGGGTCCACCGGGTCCCGCCTGATGCGATGCCTCGCCGCCGGAGCACCGGTGTGCGTGACGGTGACCCTGCTGGACGGCATGGTGCTCGCCCGAAGCGCCTTTGAGTCCAGCATGAACTACCGCAGCGCCATGGTCCTTGGCGTGGCCAGGCGCCTGGACGGCGACGCGGAGCTCGCCGCGCTTCGAGCCCTCTCCGACCACCTGCTCCCGGGCCGATGGGATGACATCAGGCCGCCGTCGGCCAAGGAGCGGGCCGCGACCATGACGTTGGCCCTTCCGCTGGCGGAGTGCTCGGTCAAGATCCGCACCGGCGGCCCTGACGACGACCCTGCCGACCTCGTTGATCCGATGTACGCCGGCACCTGGGCCGGTGAGGTCCCCCTCGAAGCCTCGTTCGGGACGCCCGTGCCAGAGCCGGCGTCCGCCCTGTCGCCCGTGCCGGACTATGTGTCCCAGTGGGGCAGGGCGTGACGGAAGACCTGCGCCACCTGTCGTTGTGGTGGGACGCGCTTCCCGACGAACTCCGCATGCCGCTCGGGGCCGCCATGACCGGCGACACCGACGCCGATGTCGCCATCGTCGGCGGCGGCTACACCGGGTTGTGGACCGCGCACTACCTGCACCGCGCCGACCCCACCCTGCGGATTGCCATCGTCGAGGCCGAGCAAGCCGGCTTCGGGGCCAGTGGCCGCAACGGCGGCTGGGCCTCGTCGCTCTTCCCGGCCAGCCTCGACGCGCTCGCTCGCCGGTCATCGCGAGCAGAGGCCGTCCGCATGAAGCGGACGATGAACGACACCGTCGACGAGATAGGCCGCGTCGCATCGGCAGAAGGCTGGGACATCGGGTGGCGCAAGGGCGGCACGGTCGTGCTCTGCCGCACCCCGCTGCAGTGGCAGGCCGCGCGCGATGAGGTCGACTCCATGCGCGGCTGGGGCTTCGGCGCGGACGACATCCGCCTGCTCGACCGCGACGAGGCCCTCGGCCTGGCCGGCGCCACTGACGTCATCGGGGGCACGTATACGCCTCACTGCGCCGCGATCCAGCCGGCCCGGCTGGTCCGGCTGCTGGCCCGGAGCGTCGTCAACGATGGAACCCGCCTCTTCGAGGGCACCCGTGCCCTCGCCATCGAGCCGGGCCTGGTCCGCACGGATCGGGGCAGCCTGCGGGCCCGGGTCGTCGTGCGGGCCACCGAGGGGTACACCCGGACGCTGAAAGGGCAGGCCCGCGCACTCGCCCCCATCTACTCGCTCATGCTCGCCACGGAGCCGTTGCCCGAGGACGTCTGGCGGGCCATCGGACTCGCGCACCGGGAGACATTCGCCGACGGCCGCCACCTGATCATCTACGGGCAGCGCACGGACGACGGCAGGATCGCCTTCGGGGGACGTGGCGCGCCGTATCACTTCCGGTCACGGATCACGGCGGATCAGGACCGCAACGCGCATGTGCACCGGGCGCTGTGGGAGGTACTGGTGGACCTGTTCCCCGTGCTGCACGACGCCCGCGTCACGCACACGTGGGGAGGTCCGTTGGGGGTGCCGCGGGACTGGTGGGCCTCCTGCGGGCTCGATCGTGCGACGGGGCTGGCGTGGGCCGGCGGATACGTCGGTGACGGCGTCGGCACGTCGAACCTGGCCGGGCGCACGCTCGCGGACCTCATCACGGAACGGGCGAGCGACCTGGTCACCCTGCCGTGGGTCAATCACCGCTCGCGGGACTGGGAGCCCGAGCCGCTGCGATGGCTGGGGGCCAACATCGGACTGCGCGTGATGACGAGCGCAGACGAGGTCGAGGCCCGCACCGGCATGCCTTCGCGGCGCGCTGCCCTATTCGCCAGGAAGATCGGGCACTAGGGGCGGCCGGCGGCCAGGTACGAGGTCTTCGATGTCGTGAAGAACTCCACGGCAGCGGTGCCCTGCTCCCTCGGCCCGTGGCTGCTCTCCCCGCGACCGCCGAAGGGGACGTGGAAGTCGACGCCCGCCGTAGGCAGGTTGACCATCACCATGCCGGCCTTGCTCGCGCGCCGGAAGTGCGCGGCCTCGGCCAGGTTCGTGGTGCAGATCCCGGCCGACAGGTTCATCGTGCTGGCGTTTGCCGCGGCAACGGCTTCCTCGTAGTCCGCGACGCGCACCACCGAGACGACGGGTCCGAAGACCTCCTCGCGGCTGATCGTGCTGTCGACCGTCGCGCCCAGCGCGAGCGCCGGCTCCAGGAAGTGCCCGGCGTCGCCGAGCCGTCGGCCACCGATGACGTCGGCGCCCTCTGCGGCCGCGATGGCGAGGTAGCGCTCGTCCTGCTCGAGCTGGGACGCATCGACGACCGGTCCCATGTCGATGCCAGTCGCCCTTGCGTCCCCCACCCGCCAGCCGGCCAGGCGACTCCGGATGCCGGCCACCAGGGCGTCGTGGATACCGTCCGTCGCGACGAGCACGGATGAGGCCGTGCACCGCTGGCCGGTGGAGCCGAAGCCGCCCTGCACCAGGCATTCGACCGCAACCGCCAGGTCGGCCTTGTCCGTGACGACGAGCGGGTTCTTGCCGCCGAGCTCGAGCTGGACCTTGGTGCTGCGCCCGGCCAGCGACTCGAGGATCCGGCGGCCGGTCTCCACGGATCCCGTGAACGTCACGGCAGCGACGGACGGGTGCCCGGTCAGCGCGGGTCCGACCTGGGAGCCGCGGCCCAGGACGAGGTTGAGCACCCCAGGGGGCAGGCCGGCCCGGTTGAGGATGTCCACCAGCTCCCAGGCGGAGGCCGGGACCAGCTCGGCTGGCTTGAACACGACGGTGTTGCCGAATGCGAGCGCGGGAGCGATCTTCCATGCCGGGATGGCGATGGGGAAGTTCCACGGCGTGATCACGGTGACCACCCCCAGCGGCTCCCGGGTCACGGTGATCTCCACGCCGGCTCGCACGGAGTCCAGGGCCTGGCCGTGTGGCTGGAGGGCCACGCCCGCGAAGTACTTCAGGATCTGGCCGGCCCGGACGACCTCGCCGCGCGCCTCGGCCAGGGTCTTGCCCTCCTCGCGCGCGAGCAGGTCGCCGAGCTCGTCGGCTCTCGCGAGGACCTCGCTGCCGGCCCGGTCCAGGATCTCGGCTCGCTGCCACGGAGTGGTCGCTGCCCACTCGGGGAAGGCGGTCGCGGCGGCGTCCACCGCGGCGACGGCGGTGCCGGGGTCGCCCATGCTGGCCACCGCCACCACGTCAGTCGGTTCCGACGGGTTGAGGTCGGGCTGCTCGGCAGAGCCGGCATAGCTCGCTCCCGCCACCACGGATGCGAGCACCCGCGACGTCATCGGTAGGCCGCGATCCCCGTGAGTGCCTCGCCCACGACGAGGGTGTGCATCTCGTTCGTGCCCTCGTAGGTGTACACCGACTCAAGGTTGTTCATGTGGCGGATCACGGGGTACTCCAGCGTGATCCCGTTGCCGCCGAGGATGCCACGGCACTCGCGGGCAATCGCCAGGGCCTCGCGGGCATTGTTGAGCTTGCCGACGCTGACCTGCTCGGGACGCAGCAGGTGCTCGTCCTTCAGACGGCCGAGGTGCAGCGCCAGCAGCATGCCCTTGCCCAGCTCGAGCGACATGTCGGCCAGCTTGCGCTGGGTCAGCTGGAAGCCGGCGATCGGACGGTCGAATTGCTCGCGGCTGATCGCGTAGTCGATCGCTGTCTCCAGGCAGTCGCGGGCGGCGCCCATCGTGCCGAACACGATGCCGAAACGTGCCTCGTTCAAGCACGAGAGCGGGCCGCGCAGGCCGCGCACCCCGGGAAGCATGGCATCGCCCGGCAACCGCAGCCCGTCGAAGACCAGCTCGCTGGTGACCGATGCACGAAGCGAGAGCTTCTTGTGGATCTCGCGCGCGCTGAAGCCGGGCGCGTCGGTCGGGACGACGAATCCCCTGATGCCGTCGTCGGTCTGCGCCCACACCACGGCCACGTCGGCCACGTTGCCGTTGGTGATCCACATCTTCGACCCGTCGATCACCCAGTCGTCCCCGTCGCGACGCGCGCTCGTGCGCATCCCGCCGGGGTTCGACCCGAAGTCCGCCTCGGTGAGCCCGAAGCAGCCGATGGCCTCGCCCGTCGCCATGCGCGGCAGCCACTCCTGCTTGTGCTCCTCGCTGCCGAACGCGTGGATCGCGTACATCGCCAGCGATCCCTGGACGCTCACGAGGGACCGGATGCCGGAGTCACCGGCCTCGAGTTCCACGCAGGCCAGGCCGTAGGCGACCGCCGAGGTGCCCTGGCAGCCGTACCCCTCCAGGTGCATGCCGAGCACACCGAGGGTGCCCAGCTCGCGGGCCAGCTCGCGGGCGGGGATGCGGCCCTCCTCGAACCAGTCGGCCACCAGCGGCTTGATCTCGGTGTCGACGAAATCCCTCACCACATCGCGGATGGCCCGTTCCTCCTCGGACAGGAGGTGGTCGAACGAGATCAGGTCAAGTGGTGATTGCGGCACGACGGGCATGTGTCCCTCTCAATGTGGATCCAATTCGCGGATTGTATCCAATCCACGGAACGGCGGCGTTGCAGGTCCCATCTGGCGTTCGAGGATCGCCCGCACCGTGTCCACCGAGTTGGCCCGATGCACCTCGTGCAGGTCGATGACGTGCTGCGGGTTTCCCGCGCGCAGCGCCTCGACGATCCCGGCGTGCTCATCAGCAACCCGGGACCGGTTCGCCTCCTGCTGGAAGTACAGCGCCCGGTAGGCGTCCGTGGCATCCCAGAGCTGGTGCAGCAACCGGGACAGCCGCGGGAGTCCGGCCGCATCGAAGATCGCGAAGTGGAATCGGCGATTGGCCGCGGTCATGGCCAGGACGTCGCCAGCCGCTGCCGCCCGGTCCACGTCACCCGAGAGAGCCGCAACGGCATCGACGTCCGGCTCGGTGAGGGCCGGCACGGCCACCCGCAGCGCCTCCGCCTCGAGCAGGGAGCGCAGGCGGTACACCTCGAGCAGGTCCCCCACGCTCAACTCCGCGATGAAGTAGCCGCGGTGCGGGTGGTAGACCACCTGCCCCTCTGCCTCCAGCATCTTCAGGGCCTCGCGGACGGGCACCCGGCTCACCCCGTACCGCTCGGCCAGCGCTTCCTGGACGACCTGGTCGCCGGGGCCGAGGTCACCCGTGAGGATGTCGGTTCGCAGCCCGACGAGCACGGCATCCTGGGCGGTGGGCCTGCGCGGCGCGGTCATGCCGGCGCTCCGGACATGCCCAGCATGGCCAGCACCTCGGCGCGGTCCTCCCCGATCCCGGGCGGGGCGCCGCGGTAGGCGATGGGGGTCGCGGAGAAGCGCACCGGGTTCGCCACCTGGCGCACCCGACGAGGCCCGTCGACGAGCGTCACGACGGGCTCGAGCCCGAGTCGCTCAGCCAAGGCGAACCCCTGCGCGACGTCGTTGATAGGACCGCATGGAACCCCGACGGCCGTGAGATCCACCTGCCAGGCGTCCGCATCGCGCTCGCCGAGCCGGGCCTCGAGCAACACGCGGAGCGCCATGCGGTTCCGCACGCGCGCGCTGTTCGTCGCGAACTGCGGGTCGGCCGCGATCCCGGGCAGGCCGATGACCTCGGCCAATCGGGCGAACTGCCCGTCGTTGCCGACGGCGACCACTATCGGCCGATCGCGGGCGGCAAGCACCTCATACGGCGCGATCGACGGATGGGCGTTGCCCAGGCGGCCCGGCACGACGCCGGCCCCCACGAAAGCCGAGGCCTGGTTGACCAGGCTCGACTGCAGGGCGCCGAGCAGGGTCACCTCGAGATGCTGGCCGATGCCCATGGCCTCCCGGTGGCGCAGCGCGGCGAGGATCCCCACCGTTGCGTGCAGCCCCGTCAGGACATCGACCAGCGCGACCCCCGCCTTGGTCGGCTCGGCATCGCCGGTGATGCTCATCAGCCCGCCCATGGCCTGGACCAGCAGGTCGTACCCCGGCAGGTCCGCCCCGGCCCCCGACCCGAAGCCGCTGATCGAGCAGTACACGATCCCGGCGTTGGCCGTCCGGACCGTGCCGTAGTCCAAGCCGAACCGGGCAAGCCCGCCCGGCTTGTAGTTCTCCACAAGGACGTCGGCGCGCCGTGCCAGCGCCTCCGCGACCGCGCGGTCACCTGGTGAGCCTAGGTCGAGGTCGATCGACTTCTTGCCGCGGTTGACGGACTGGAAGTAGGTCGACTGGCCATCCGGGGCAAACGGCGGGCCCCACGCCCGGGTGTCGTCGCCGACGACCGGGCGCTCGACCTTGATCACGGTGGCGCCGAGGTCAGCGAGCAGCATCGTGGCATAGGGACCGGCCAGCACCCGCGAGAAGTCGGCGACCAGGACCCCGTCCAGCGTTCCCGTCATGGCGGGATTGTATCCAATCCCGCTACCCGGAGCGCGGAGCCAGGAACGGGGTGATCGCTTCGAGCACGCCGGGGTCCTCGATCGTGCTCGGCGTGGGCTCCGGTCGACCGTCGGCGATGCCCCGCATCGTCCGCCGAAGGATCTTGCCCGATCGGGTCTTCGGCAGTCCCGGCACGACGACCACTTCCTTCAGCGCGGCGACCGGGCCGATCTGGCTCCTGACCGCTGCCACCACCTGGCGCTCCAACTCGGCCGGGTCGATCCCCGCGCCCGCCTTCAGCACGACGAACGCCCGCGGCACCTGGCCCTTGAGGTCGTCGTGAACACCGATCACCGCGCACTCAGCGACCATGGGGTGGCTGGCGACGACTGCCTCCATCGAGCCGGTCGACAGTCGGTGCCCGGCCACGTTGATGACGTCGTCGGTGCGACCCATGACGAAGACATACCCGTCGTCGTCGAGGTACCCGCCGTCGCCCGTCGTGTAGTAGCCAGGGAAGGCACGCAAGTAGGAGTCCACGAAGCGGTCGTCATCCCCCCACAGGGTCGGCAGCGTGCCGGGCGGCAACGGGAGCCGGATCACGATCGACCCGTCCTGGCCGGGCGGCACCTCGATGCCCTCGGCATCGACGATGCGGATGTCGTAGCCCGGAACGGGCACTGTCGGAGAGCCAGGCTTGATCGGCATCGGCTGTAACCCGCGCAGGTTGGCCGCGATCGGCCAGCCGGTCTCGGTCTGCCACCAGTTGTCGACGATCGGGATGCCGAGGCGCTCGGCTGCCCAGTGGTACGTATCGGGGTCGAGCCGCTCCCCGGCGAGGAACAGCGTGCGCAGGGTCGACAGGTCGTGGCCCGCGACGAGCGCGCCGTCCGGATCCTCGCGCTTGATCGCGCGGATCGCGGTGGGGGCCGTGAACAGCCCGGCCACCCCGTAGTCGGCGACCACTCGCCAGAAGGCCCCCGCGTCGGGGGTGCCGACCGGCTTGCCCTCGTAGAGGACCGTGGTGGCCCCGCTGATCAGCGGCGCGTACACGATGTAGGAGTGGCCAACCACCCAGCCGACGTCGGAGGCCGCCCACCAGGTGTCGTCGGGAGTCATCCCGTACACGGCGTCGAACGACCACGCCATCGCCACGGCATGTCCGCCGTTGTCGCGCACGACGCCCTTCGGACGGCCCGTGGTGCCCGACGTGTACAGGACATAGAGCGGATCGGTTGCCGCGACGGGCACGGGCGGGTGCGGCTCGGCTGTCGACATGGCCGCGTCCCAGTCGACGTCCCGCTCCCCCAGCGCAACCTGGGACTGGGGCCGCTCGAGGACGACCGTGGCCGCGGGCTGATGCGTCGCCAGCGCAAGCGCCTCGTCAAGGAGCGGCTTGTACGGGACGACCCTGTTCGGCTCGATGCCGCAGCTTGCCGTGACGATCGCCGTGGGCCTGGCATCGTCGATCCGGACGGCCAGTTCCGCGGGCGCGAAGCCGCCGAACACCACGGAATGCACCGCACCCAGTCGAGCGCACGCCAGCATCGCCACGACGGCCTCAGGCACCATCGGCATGTAGACGAGCACACGTTCGCCCGCGCGCACCCCCAGCCCGGCCAGGACCCCCGCGAACCTCCCCACGAGGTCGAGCAGCTCGACGTAGGTGATCGCCCGCGCCTCTCCGGTCACCGGGCTGTCGTAGTGGATCGCCACCCGGTCGCCGCGACCCGCCGCGACGTGCCGGTCGACGGCGTTGGCGCAGGTGTTCAGGGTGCCGTCCGGGAACCACCGGTACAGCGGGGCGGCCGTGTCGTCGAGGGCCTGCGTGGGCGCCTGCACCCAGTCGATGCGCCCAGCCTCGCGTAGCCAGAACGCCTCCGGGTCCGCCAACGATTGCCGGTAGGCGTCCTGGTAGGCGGTCATGTGCCCGCCTCGCGCCGGCCGGCGCGTTCCTGCAACGCCTTCTTGGCGGCGCCGCCCATCACCCGGATCAGCACGGCGATGAAGGCGATGTCCAGGGCCATCTGCGCCATCGTCACTGCGCGGGCCGGGACGGTCGTCGGCGAGATGTCGCCGAACCCGACGGTGGCCAGCACGGTGAGCGCGAAGTAGTAGGCCGAGAAGCTGTTGAGCGGCTCGCTGAATGCGTCAGGGTTGTCGACCGAGATGACGACGTAGAAGACCGAGAAGATCGCGAGGAACATCGTCGCGGTCAGGATGAGCGCCTCCACCGCGCGCAGCGTGGGAAACCGCGCCTTGTACACGCCCCGCAACTGGCGCACGAAGAACACGGCGTAGATCGCGGACCCCCCCACAGCCATGGCCACCGGGTACACGGCCGACTCCTCGGGGCTCTCGGGGGCCAGGGACATGAGCCAGAAGATGAAGGCGAACCCGATCAGCAGGCGCGCCGCGGTCTGGAGGGACACCAGCGCAAGCTCCCGCCGGCTCAGCTGCGCCCTCGGCCCGCGCGGGACCGGGTCGTCGTCCGGAATGCCGCCCATGGAGGAGATGGTCATGGCCGGAGTCTGCCACCCGGGAACGGGGTCGTTGAGGTGCTATGCGGACGTGGCCGCGAGCTGGCCGCAGGCACCGTCGATCTCGCGGCCGCGGGTGTCGCGCACGGTGACCGGTACCCCGCGACGCTCCAGGGTACGGACGAACGCCCGCTCGTCCTCGGGACGGGACGCGGTCCACTTCGAGCCCGGAGTCGGATTGAGCGGGATGAGGTTGACGTGCACCAGCCGCCCGACCAGCAGGTCGGCGAGCAGATCGGCTCGCCAGGCCTGGTCGTTGATGTCCTTGATCAGCGCGTACTCGATGCTCACTCGGCGGTGGGTGCGATCGGCGTACCCCCACGCGGCGTCCAGGACCTCCGCCACCTTGTAGCGCGTATTGATCGGCACGAGGGTGTCGCGCAAGGCGTCGTCCGGGGCATGCAGCGAGACGGCGAGGGTGACCGGCAGGCCTTCGTCCGCCAACTGGCGCATGCGCGGCACCAGGCCGACGGTCGAGACGGTCACCCCGCGGGCGCTGATGCCCAGGCCACTCGGTGCAGGTTCCACGATGCGCCGCAGCGCGGACACGACGGCGGAGTAGTTGGCGAGTGGCTCGCCCATCCCCATGAAGACGACGTTGGACACCCGCCCGGGGCCGCCGGTGATCTCCCCCCTCGCCAGCGCACGAGCGCCCGCCACGACCTGCTCGGCGATCTCCGCGGCTGAGAGGTTCCTCGTCAGGCCAGCCTGCCCCGTGGCGCAGAAGGGACAGTTCATCCCGCAGCCGGCTTGGGAGGAGATGCACATGGTCACCCGGCCCCGCCGGGGGCGAGGAGGGAGCACAGCGAGCCCCGGAGCCACCGGCGTATCAGCCGGGTAGCGCATGAGGACGCTCTCGACGAGGGCTCCGTCGTGCAGTCGCCAGACCGTCTTGACGGTCGTGCCCGCGTCGCAGTCGATCGACCGCACGGGCGTCAGCAGCGGTGGCAGCAGGGCCTCGGCGATCGTGCTGCGCTGCTCTGCCGGGAGGTCGGTCCACTCCGCCGGGTCGTTGCTCAGGCGCCCGAGCCAGTGACGCGACACCTGATCGGCGCGGTAGGCGGGCACGCCCAGCGCAGCAACGGCCTCGCGACGCGCAGCCGGATCGAGGTCGAGCAGGTGCCGGGGCGGCCGGCCGCGGGCGGGCGCCTCGAAGACCAACTCACCTGGCCGAGGCACCTCAGGTCCCCGAGCCCAGGAACACCATGAAGATCGCCCAGGACGCGAATGCGTTCGGGATCAGCGAATCCAGCCGGTCCATCATCCCGCCGTGGCCAGGCAGGAACGTGCCCATGTCCTTGATGCCCAGGTCACGCTTGACGGCGCTCTCCGCGAAGTCGCCGGCCGTGGCCGTCATCGTCAGGATCACGCCGGCGATCACGCCCTGCCACCACGGCGCCTCGAGCAGCCAGGCGAATGCGATCGCGCCGACGACGGCCTGCAGCAGCAGCGAACCGGCAAATCCCTCCCACGACTTCTTGGGGCTGATCTGCGGCGCGATCGGGTGCTTGCCGAAGAGCACCCCGGCCGCATACCCGCCGATGTCGTTGCAGACGGTGAGCAGGATGAAGACGATGACCCGCTGCGCACCGTTGTCGGCGGCCAACGTGAGCATGAGGAAGCCGGCCATGAACGGCAGGTACACCGTGACGAACGCACTGGCCGTCACATCCCTGACGTAGCCCTCATAGCCGCGCCTGATCCGCCAGAGCAGCAGCGTCAGCACCACCGCGCCGGTCGCCACCAACTGGGCCGTCGGCCCCCACACGTACGCGACGGCAGGGACCACCACTGCGGCCGCGTAGAGAGGCGTGCGGGCCACGCGGATCTGCCGCTGCGCGAACGCGCGGACGAACTCGTGGACGGCGATCACGATCGCGACGACGACGACGATCCCGAAGATCCACTTGTAGGTGAACAGGCTCACGGCCACGACAGCGCCCAGGACCACGCCGGAGGCGATGGCCGCAGGGAGGTTCCGGCCGGCTCGCGACGCCTTGGGGGGCGGACTGCCGTCGGGTTCCGCCACCGCGTCAGACCTCGAGCAGTTCTGCTTCTTTGTGCTTCAGCACCTCGTCGATGTTCTCGACCGCCTTATGGGTGGCGTCGTCGAGGTGCTTCTCCGCGCGGCGAACGTCGTCCTCCCCGGCCTCGCCGTCCTTCTGCATCCTGTCGAGTGAATCCTTGGCATGCCGGCGGATGTTGCGGATCGAGACGCGGGCATCCTCCGCCTTGTGCTTCGCCATCTTGATGTACTCCCGGCGCCGCTCTTCGGTCAGCTGCGGGAGGTTCACCCGGATGACGATGCCATCGTTCGTCGGATTGACGCCGAGATCGCTGTCTCGCAGGGCCTTCTCGATGGCCGTGAACGCGCCCTTGTCGTAGGGCGTGATGAGCACCGAGCGCGGCTCGGGAATCTGGAACTGGGCCAACTGGTTGATGGGCGTGGGCGCGCCGTAGTAGTCCACCATGACCTTGCTGAACATGGCCGACGTGGCGCGTCCGGTGCGGATCGTGGAGAAGTCCTCACGGGCGACGGCGATGGCCTTGTCCATCTTCTCCTCGGCCTCGAGGAGGATCAGGTCGATCTGCTCGCTCACAACATCTCCCGTGCGTCTGGGTTGCTCAACTGTCTGCTGAGACTAGCGTCCCGATCGTCTCGCCCCTCACGGCTCGGGCGATGTTGCCCTCGACCAGGAGGTTGAACACGACGATCGGCAGGTCGTTGTCCTGGCACAGGCTGATGGCCGTCGCATCGGCGACCTTGAGCCCGCGGGCCAGGACCTCCGAGGGCGTCAGTCGGTCGAAGCGCACGGCCGCGGGGTTGGTGCGCGGGTCCGAGTCATACACCCCATCGACGCCCTTGGCCATGAGAACGACCTCCGCCCCCACCTCCAGCGCCCGCTGCGCGGCCGTGGTGTCCGTCGAGAAGTAGGGAGCGCCGAGCCCGGCCCCGAAGATGACCACTCGCCCCTTCTCGAGGTGGCGGATCGCCCGGCGCGGCACGTAGGGCTCGGCGACCTGGCCCATGGCGATGGCCGTCTGCACGCGGGTCTCGACCCCGGCCTTCTCGCAGAAGTCCTGAAGGGCGAGGCAGTTCATGACCGTGCCGAGCATGCCCATGTAGTCGGCCCGCGCCCGGTCCATGCCGCGCTCGGACAGTTGCGCCCCGCGGAAGTAATTGCCGCCGCCGATCACGATCGCGACCTGCGTGCCGGCCCGGACCACGTCGGCGATCTGGGCCGCGATGGACGAGACGATGTCGGGGTCGACCCCGAGCTTGCCGGAGCCGGCGAATGCCTCGCCGGACAGCTTGAGCAATACCCGCGGCCAGCCGCCCTCGGGGGCCTCGGGCCACACGTCAATCGTGCCCTCCAGCGAAGGCTGAACGACGCCGGACGAGCCAGGCTTGGGGTTCATTGGCCCTCCTTGGTCCGTCCGGCGCCGCTACGGGCGGCGGGTCATGCGCTCCGAGACTATGCCGCCTACGACTGGCCCGGTTCGAATCTGGCGAACGCCGTCACGGACGTTCCCGCGTCGGCCAGGACCTGCGCCACGCTCTTCTTGTTGTCCACGACACTGGGCTGCTCGAGCAGGACGGTGTCCTTGAAGAAGGCGTTCACGCGGCCCTCGACGATCTTCGGCATGGCCGCCTCCGGCTTGCCCTCCTCCTTGGCGGTGGCCTCGGCGATGTGCCGCTCGTTCGCGACGATCTCGGCCGGGACCTCCTCGCGGGTCAGGTACTGCGGTCGCATGGCGGCGACCTGCATGGCTGCGCCGCGGGCGGCATCCTCGGATCCCTCGTACGCAACGATGACGCCCACCTGCGGGGGCAAGTCGGACGCACGCCGGTGCAGGTACAGCGCAACCGCTCCGTCGAGGACGGCCACGCGGCCGAGCTCGATCTTCTCCCCGATCACCCCGGACATCTCGGCGATGGCGCCCGACACCGTGCGGCCATCAGCCAAGCTGGCGGCGAGCAGCGCATCGCGGTCGCCCACCTCGCCGGCCTGCGCCGCCTCGGCGATCGCGTCGGCTAGGGCGAGGAACTCGGCATTCTTGGCCACGAAGTCGGTCTCGCACAGCAGCTCGATGAGGGCATTGCCTGCAGCGGCGACCAGGCCGTTGGATGCCTCGCGCTCGGCACCGCGCTTGGCGGCCTTGGCGGCGCCGGAGATGCGCAGCAACTCCACGGCCTTGTCGAAGTCGCCGTCGGTCTCCTCGAGGGCCTTCTTGCATTCCATCATTCCCGCGGACGTGAGGTCGCGCAGCTTCTTGACGTCAGCGGCGGTGATAGTCGCCATGGTCTTCCCATCCTCCAGTGAACGTACGTGGGTTGGTGTGCGGGCAAGCGGCTGCCGGGACGCGGGGGCCGTGGCCCCCGCGTCGCCGCGTGGTTACTCGGCTGCGGGCACCTCGACGGCGGGCACCTCGGCGTCGGTCGCCACTGCCTCGACGGCGGCTTCCGCCGCCACCGGGTCCGCCACCGGGTCGGCCGTGCCGACCAGGAGCTCGCGCTCCCACTCGGCCAGCGGCTCCTCGGCCACCGCACCCGCGGCAGCGCCGCCGGCTCGCGCGACCAGGCCCTCGGCAACCGCGTCGGCGATGACACGAGTGAGCAGAGCGACGGAACGGATCGCGTCGTCGTTGCCCGGGATCGGGAAGTCCACCTCGTCGGGGTCGCAGTTCGTGTCCAGGACCGCGATGACCGGGATGCCCAGCTTGCGAGCCTCGCCGACGGCGATGTGCTCCTTCTTCGTGTCGACGATCCACACCGCGCTGGGAATCTTGCTCATGTCCCGGATGCCGCCGAGCGTCTTCTCCAGCTTGTCCTTCTCGCGACGCAGAACCAGGAGCTCCTTCTTGGTCATGCCCGAGCCGGCGACATCGTCGAAGTTGATCTCCTCGAGCTCCTTGAGCCGCTGGAGCCTCTTGTGCACGGTCTGGAAGTTGGTCAGCATCCCGCCCAGCCAGCGCTGGTTCACGTAGGGCATGCCGACTCGGGTCGCCTGCTCGGCGATCGCCTCTTGGCCCTGCTTCTTGGTGCCGATGAACATGACCGAGCCGCCCCGGGCCACCGTCTCGCGCACGTACTCGTAGGCGCGATCGATGAAGGACAGCGACTGCTGCAGGTCGATGATGTAGATGCCGTTGCGCTCAGTGAAGATGAAGCGCTTCATCTTGGGGTTCCATCGGCGGGTCTGGTGCCCGAAATGGACCCCGCTCTCGAGCAATTGGCGCATGGTCACGACGGCCATGGATGCACTCCTCTTTCGCGGCGGCCCGTGGGGCCGTCGCCTGTCGGTTGTCGGCGCCGGACGGCCGTCCGGAGCCCCTGACGGTCCCCGCCTGCTGCTGCCCGCCGAGGCGGAACCGACCAGCGTGCGCCGCGGGCCTCGCGCCCGCGTCATGGACCGTGCGAATTCCCTTCGAGCCGAGTCGGCCCTCAGGGTTGCCTCATTCTACGCAGCCCGCAGCCGTGCTCCGTCCACAGGGCCGGGGCGGTCCCGGCCCGGCAGCCACCGGGCAGCGCCGGGGGTCGTGCCAGGCGCCCGGGCCCGGCACGGTACCGGCATGGGGATCCTGATGGCGGGGGGCGGGGCCGTGGCCGTGGCCGCAGCCGTGTCCCTGGGCGGTCCCGGCCCGGCCGCCTGGCCGGTTGAGCCCGCGGGCGTGGTCCGCCCCTTCGACCCGCCGGCCGCGACGTGGCTGGCCGGCCACCGAGGCCTGGATCTAGCCGCCGCGCCGGCCGCGCCGGTTCGCGCGATGCTGGCCGGGACCGTCCGGTTTGCCGGCGAGGTGGCCGGCAAGCCCGTGGTCGTGGTGTCCCACCCCTCGGGCCTGCGCTCGACCTACGAGCCGGTGCTGGCGTCGGTGCGTGTGGGGACTGACGTGGCTACCGGCCAGCAGATCGGCCGACTCGCCGTGAGCGGCGGCCATTGTGGCGGCCTCGTGGGCTGCCTGCATGTCGGCCTGCGGGCCGGCGACACCTATCTCGATCCGCTCCGACTGCTCCGGCCACCGTCCATCGTGCTCAAGCCGGTGGGCGCTCCTCGTGCTCCCCGGCCCGCGGGTGTGCCTGAACGAAGGTCGCCCTGAGTCGTTCCACCGAAACGTGCGTGTAGCGCTGGGTGGTGGCCAGGGAGGCGTGGCCCAGCAATTCCTGGACGGACCTCAGGTCGGCACCCCCGTCCAGAACGTGGGTGGCCGCCGTGTGGCGGAGCGCATGGGGCGCGACCTCGGGACCGCCGGCGCCCGCTGTCAACCGATGGACGACGAGGCGCACGGTACGTGGATCGATGCGGCGGCCCCGGACGCCGACGAAGACGGGCCCGGCCGGCGCGCCGGCCAGTTCGGCACGACGGGCCAGCCAGTCGCCGAGTGCCTCGTCCGCCGGTCTCCCGAACGGGACGGTGCGCTGCTTGTCCCCCTTGCCGGTGACCCGGACGGTCAGCCGGTGGCGGTCGACGTCGCCCACGTCGATCGCGCACAGCTCGGCGACCCGCATGCCGGTGGCGTACAGGAGCTCGACGATGGCCCGATCGCGCGCGGCCACGGCCGACCCGTCGTCAGAGGCCACCGCTGCGTGCCGCATGAGATCCGCAGCCTCGCCGGCGTCGAGGACGGTCGGCAGGGTCCGGGTGACCCGCGGGCTGGCCAGCCGCTCACCGGCATCGGTCGGGGCCAGGCCCCGGCGCAGGCACCAGCCAGTGAAGGCGCGGGCCGTGGCCGCTCGCCGGGCCACGGTCGCCCGGGCACGGCCATGCGCCCCCTGCAGGGCCAGCCAGCCGCGCAAGTGGGCCAGGGTCAAGTCCCCTGGATCGGCGGCACCCTGCTGCGCTGCGTAGGCGAGCAGGTCGGCCAGGTCCCCCGCGTAAGCGCGAACGGTATGGCGGCTGCGGCCCCGCTCGTCGCGCACATGCTCGATGAAGCCCGCGAAGGCATCGTCCAGCGCAGGCGGAAGCCCGGCCGGATACACCATGGCCTCATGGTGTCAACCCGTTCAACGCTGGCCGGGCAGGCGCGCCAGCCGCCAGCCCCCTGCATCCGGCTTGACCCACCCGCCATCCTCGAGGATCGCCAAGGCCGCCCAGACCGAGGCAGCCGGGAGGGCCGCGGCTGCCACCAGCGCGCCTGGGCCGATCGGGCCACGGGTCGGCATGGCGTCGAGCACCCGTCGCTCGGCCTCGGAGAGCGCGTCCCGCCGCGACGGTGCCACCGCGTCCGTCGGCTGCAGGGCTGCTGCCTGGGCGAGGTCCAAGGCGGCGACCACATCCGTCGGGCAGCGGGCCAGCACCGCCTCCCGGTCCTGGATCATGCGGTGGCAGCCGGCGGAGGCCGGGGAGTGGACCGGGCCGGGGACCGCGAGCACCGGTCGGTTCATCGCGTGGGCCGCCCGGGCGGTGGCGATGGTCCCGGACCGCTCGGCCGCCTCGACCACGACCGTCGCGCGGGTGAGTGCCGCGATGAGCCGGTTGCGCGACAGGAAGCGCTGCCGCCTCACCGGCTCCCCGGGCGGGGATTCGCTGGCCAACAGGCCTTCATCAGCAATCCGGGCGAGGAGCGCCTCGTGCGCCCGGGGATAGGCCACGTCGACGCCGCCGGCCAGGACGCACACGGTGGTCCCGCTGGCCGCGAGGGCTCCGCGATGCGCGGCGGCGTCGATGCCGAACGCTCCTCCGGACAGCACGCACCACTGAAGCTCCGCAAGCGCGGCCGCCCAGTCGCGGGCCACCTCCTGGCCATACGCGGTGCACGCGCGGGCCCCGACGATGGCCACGCTGCGCAGGGCCAGCAGGCGAAGGTCCGCCGCCCCGGCCACCCAGAGGGCGAACGGCGCCCGGTCGCCCAGATCGGCCAATTGGCCCGGCCACTCGCGGTCGGCCCGGGTGACGATGCGGGCCCCTGCGGCTCGGGCACGGTCATCGGCCGCCGTGCCGGGGACGGCTGCGTCGCTGGCCGCGAGTCGCGCCTGGAGGGCAGGGCCATGGGGCAGTCCGCTCGACCCGGACGTGAGCCGGTCGAGGGCCTCGACCGGCCCCCACCGGCGGCACAGCCGGGCCACCGCCGGATCGGCCGGCTCGGCGCAGTGGGCCCATGCGACGAGGGCTGCCCGCAGGTCCGGGACGCTCACGCGGTCCAGCCCAGGGATCCGCCGCGCAGGCCCATGGCCCCGGCGACGTCGTCGCGGGACGGCCGGTCCCGGCCAGCGAGGTCGGCCAGCGACCAGGCCACCCGCAGGACGCGGTCGGGACCGCGGAGGTTGGCCGAACGTCGTTCGAGGTCGTGCAGCAGGTCGGCAGCCTTGGAGTCGAGTGGCCATCGGCGCAGGACAGACGTGGGCACCTCCGCGTTGGTCGACCAGGGCAGCCCGACCATCCGGTGCCTGCCCCGCGCCCGGGCCGTGGTCACCCGGTGCCGGACCGACCCGGAGGGCTCGGCAGCCGGCCCGTCATCCAGTTCCCTGGCGCTGGGCCGGATCAGCAACAGGCGCACGTCCACGCGGTCCATGACCGGGCCGGACAGCCGGGCGGTGTATCGGCGCACGGCCGACGTGCTGCACGAGCAGTCGGCCCCGGTGCCGACCCGCAGTCCGCACGGACACGGGTTGGCGGCGAGCACGAGCATGAACCTGGCCGGCAGGGATCCGGCCCACGCGGCACGCTGCAGCCAGACCACCCCCGACTCCATGGGCTGTCGCAGGCCCTCCAGGCACGGCCGGGCAAACTCGGCCGCCTCGTCGAGGAAGAGCACGCCACGATGGCTCAGCGTGGCCGCCCCGGGCTGGACCCGGCGGCCGGTGGCCGATCCGAGGAGGGCCGCGGCCGACGCCGAGTGGTGAGGCGACCGGGTGGGCGGCCGGCGAAAGGCCGCGTCGACGCGCTGCAGGCCCGCCACGGAATGGATCGCGGCCACCTCGATCGCCTCCTCGTCGTCGAGGTCGGGCAGCAGCCCCGGCAGCCGGTGCGCCAGCAGGGTCTTGCCCACCCCTGGCGGGCCGACCATGGCGACGTGATGCCCGCCAGCCGCCGCGGCCTCGAGGGCGAACTTGGCCTGCTCATGCCCGCGCACCTCAGCCAGGTCGGGTTCGGGATCGACGTGGCCGGTCTCCTGGCCGGCGGGCACCGGAACGCCTGAACCCTCGCCGCGCACGATGGCCATGACGTCGGCCAGGTCCCGCGCGGCGAGCACGGCGATGCCGGGCAAGCGGGAAATCTCGGGGGCGCTGTCGACCGGCACGACGACGCGCGCCATGCCGCACTGCCGCGCGGCCAGGGCACCCGCCACCGCACCCCGCGTGGGGCGAAGGGCCCCGTCGAGCCCGAGCTCGCCAATGAACGCTGTGCGGTCAAGGCCCTGCGGCGTACCCTGGCCGCTGGCCAGCAGGACGCCTACGGCAATCGGCAGGTCAAGGGCCGATCCGTTCTTGGGCATCTCGGCCGGCGTGAGGCTGATGGTGACCCGCTGCGCCGGCCAGGTGGCGCCGATGCTGGACACGGCCGACCGGGCCCGCCACCGCGACTCGCCGACCGAGGCGTCGGGCAGGCCGACCACGCCGACGCTCGGCAGCCCCTGGGCCACCTCGACCTCGACTTCGACGACCGTGCCGACGACGCCCCACAGCACCACCCCGCTCACCCGCGCCAGCGCCATGCCCTCACTCGACCCCGACGAGGTGCTGGAGGACCGGGGGCCCGGACCTCGGCTGGACGATCCCGATGACGTCGAAGCGGATCGTCGGCACATGGACCTGTTGCTCGTCGAGCCAGCGCAGCGCAGCGTGCCGGAGTCGTCTCAGCTTGCGCGGACCGACGGCTTCCACCGGCAGTCCGTACTGCTCGCTGCGGCGGGTCTTGACCTCGCACACCACCAGGCACGGTCCGTCCCGCGCAATGATGTCCAGTTCCCCGATCGAGCAGCGCCAGTTGCGGGCCAGGATGACCAGCCCCAGTGCCGTCAGGTGCCGCGCCGCGAGATCCTCGCCGTAACGACCCAGTGCGTCCTTGGCCCGCATGCCCACCTCCCGGTGGACAGGGTGGCCGCGGCAGGGTGCCGGGTCAGGGGCGGGCCGCTGGCCTGTGGACCCCGGGCCGCAGCTGGCGTGCGCTGTGCACGGCCATCTCGTCTGCGACTCCTAGGAGTCCTCCGCCACCAATTGCGCGCGGATGACTGCCAGTTGATCGCGGTCGGCCTGGGGAAGCTCGGGGAACTTGGGGTCCATGCCCATCAGGGTGTGGGCCATGATCGCGGACACGCAGATGCGGGCGAAC
Source organism: Actinomycetota bacterium (assembly GCA_030645615.1). GTDB lineage: Bacteria > Actinomycetota > Actinomycetes > S36-B12 > S36-B12 > UBA10649. Next base: position 99,868 of record JAUSNB010000014.1, read on the forward strand.
CACTTGCGGTCCGCGGGCACGACGTACCAAGGAGCCCACTCGGTGCTCGTGTGCGACAGCATCTCCGAGTACGCCTTCTGGTAGTCGTCCCAGAACTGGCGCTCCCGGGCGTCGGCCGCGGAGAACTTCCAGTTCTTGTCCGGCTCGTCGATCCGGGCGAGGAAACGCTTGCGCTGCTCATCCTTCGACAGGTTCAGGAACACCTTGACCACGACGAAGCCGTTGTCGACGAGGTAGCGCTCCCAGTCGTTGATCTCGCGGTACCGGCGCTTCCAGACGTCGCCGCCGCGGCTGGCGGGCGGCAGCTTCTGGCCGTGGAGAATCTCGGGGTGGACGCGCACGACGAGGACCTCCTCGTAGTGCGACCGGTTGAAGATCCCGATGTCGCCGCGGGCCGGGAGGTTGACCTGCGCCCGCCACAGGTAGTCGTGGTCGAGCTCGGCACTTGTCGGCGCCTTGAAGGATCGCACGTGCACCCCTTGCGGATTCACCCCGCTCATGACGTGCCGAATGGTGCCGTCCTTGCCGGCGGCGTCCAGCGCCTGCAGGCACAGGAGCACGGCATAGGTGTCCTGGGCCGCCAGCCGCTCCTGGTACTCGGAGAGCATCCCGACGCCGCGCTGCAGCAGCTCGTCGCCGCTCTCCTTGTCGACGAGCCCGGACGTGTAGCCAGGGTCGAAGTCCCTTGAGAGCACCACATCGCTGCCGGGCTTGACCCTCAGCGGCTTGATGAAGTCGTCGAGCATCCTGTCGACATCTGGCATGGCGGCCTCCCGGCGATCACGGTGGCGTGGCGCTGTCCACCGTAGCGGCCTCATGCACAGGGAGGCGCCATGACTGCCGATGATGGACGGTGGGGCCGTGGCAGCGCAGTGCCTCGATGTGCTCCGGGGCCGCGTACCCCTTGTTGGCCGCCCAGCCGTACTCAGGATGGCGGTGCGCCAACTCGACCATGATGGCGTCGCGCTCGGTCTTGGCGAGGATGCTGGCCGCCGCGACGGAGGCGCAGGTCAGGTCCGCCTTGACCCGCATGGTGACGGGTGGCAGGCAGGCCCGGTCGCCGGTGTCGTCATCGAACAGACCGCCCTGGGCCGGCGCGGAGAGCCAGTCGTGGCTGCCGTCCAGCAGGATGGCATCCGGCGAGACCGGGAGTCCGGCGAGCGCCCGCAGCCCGGCCCGGCGCAGTGCCCCGATGATGCCGACCTCGTCAATCTCGACCGCGCTGGCATGGCCCACGGCGTAGCCCACGGCCCATGCGCGGATCCGCGGGACCAGTCGCTCGCGGGCCCCCGGGCTGAGCAGCTTGCTGTCCCGCACGCCCGGCAGCGCACGAGTCACCGTCCGGTCTACGAGGACGACTCCGACGGTCACCGGACCCCCAAGCGCGCCGCGGCCGACCTCGTCCATGGACGCCAGCAGGTGCGGACCCTCGCGGAGCAGCCGTCTCTCCAGCCGCAGGGTGGTGCGCGCACCGACTCCGGCAGACGGGGCCACGTCCTAGTCGCCTTCGCCGTCCGCCGTGGGCTCGGTCGACGGCTCCGGCGAGTACTGGGCGGAGGGTTCCACGCCCCCCGGTCCGTCGGCGATTGCCGGGTTGCCGTAGACGGCCGGGATCGGCATGGTGCCGACCTGGGAAAGGGGCCACACGACAAGGAAGACCCGGCCCACGACATTGGGCTCGGGCACCCCGCCGTCGGCTACGTCGAGGTGGAACCGCGAGTCGCGCGAGTTGCCACGGTTGTCGCCCATGACGAAGACCGCCCCCTTGGGCACGACCACGTCGAACCGCACCTGGTCGGTCGGGCCGATGATGTAGTCCTCGTCCAGGGCAACGCCGTTGAGCAGGATCCGGCCGGAATCGTCGCAGCAGGCAACCCGGTCACCCTCGATCCCGATCACCCGCTTGACGAGGTCCTGGCCACTGTCGCTCGGCAGCAGTCCAACGAAGGTGAAGGCCGTGCGGACCATGCCGGGGAAGCCCTCCGGGGATGGCTCGGGGTCGGGCAGCCATCCGCCCGGGTCCTTGAAGACGACCACCTCGCCGCGCGTCACGCCTCCCAGGCTCGTGGTGATCTTGGACGCGAGGATGCGGTCATTGACCTGCAACGTGTCCTCCATCGAGGCACTGGGCACGTAGAAGGCCTGAGCGAGGAACGCGCGCACGAGCGCCGACAGCACCAGGGCGGTGACGATGACTATCGCCAGTTCCCGCAGCCAGCGCGCGGCCCCGCCCGACGCCCGCCGCGGCGCCTTGCCGCGCGCGTGCCGCCGTCGCAGGCCCGGCTCCTGGGCCGGCAGCGGCTGCTGCGGGTCGCGCGCGGATACGGCCACTAGGAAGCCGCCGCTGCTGGCGCTTCAGGAATGGTGACGAACGTCTCGGGGATCTCGAGGACCTGCAGCCGGGTCAGCGGCCACAGCACGGCCATGGCCCGCCCGACGACCTTGGACTCCGGGACGAAGCCGCCACCGGGATCGCCGAGATGGAACCGCGAGTCTGCGGAGTTCGACCGGTGGTCCCCCATGACCCACAGCATGCCCTGCGGCACCTCGACATCGAAATCCTGCAGGCTCGGCACGTCCTCCGGGTAGAGGTACGCGGCTTCGTCGAGCGGGGCGCCATTGACCGTGACCCGGCCTTGCTCGTCGCAGCAGGTCACGCGGTCCCCGCCCACCCCGATGACCCGCTTGATGAAGTCCGTCGAGTCAGGCTCCATGAGCCCGAGTGACTGGCCTACCCACGTGAGCGCCCCGGCGACCGGGTTGCGCTGCGGCACCTCGCTGGCGGGGACGAAGGAATCCGAGCCGTCGAAGACCACGACGTCGCCTCGCTCGATCGGGCGGACGTGATAGACCGCCCGGTTCACCAGTACGCGGTCGCCGATCCCGAGGGTGTCCTCCATCGAACCCGACGGAATCGAGAAGGGCTTGACGAGGAAGGTCGTGACCAGCAGGACAACGCCGAGCGCTATCGCGATCGTGAGCGGGATGTCCCACCAATGCTGCCGATCGGCGTCGGCCAAGCCGCTCAGCCCTCGGTCTTGACGTTCTCGCGACGCTCGCGGATCTTCGCCTTCTTGCCGCGCAGGTCGCGAAGGTAGTACAGCTTCGCGCGCCGGACGTCGCCGCGAGTGGCTACCTCGATCTTCTCGATGATGGGGGTGTGCACGGGGAAGGTACGCTCAACGCCCACGCCGTAGGACACCTTGCGCACGGTGAAGGTCTCGCTGACACCGGAGCCAGACCGGGCGATCACGACGCCCTGGAACAACTGCACGCGGGTCTTGCTGCCCTCGACCACCTTGACGAACACCTTCAGGGTGTCGCCAGCGCGGAAGTCGGGGATGTCGCTCCGAAGGGAGCCTGCATCGACGGCGTCGAGGGTCTTCATGGGGGATCGCTTCCTGCAGGCGCCACGGGTCGCCCACGTGTGTGGGAGGGGGTACTGCCGGCCAAGGCCGAGCCCATCGTCGGGCCGCGCCCCCTGTGGCGGGGCGGTCCGAGTGCGTCCCCGTGAGGGAACACGACTGAAAGGGCCTCCGTAGTCTGCCACGATGAGGGCCAAGCCCCCAAACCGCCCCTCATGTGACCGGAGCACCCATGTCGATCCACCCCCGCGCCGGCCAGCTGGCCGGCATCGAGGACCTCGTCGACCTGCCCGCCCTCGTCACGGCGTACTACTCGATCCACCCCGACCCGCGCGAGCCGGCGCAACGAGTCGCCTTCGGCACGTCCGGGCACCGCGGGTCCGCACTGGATGGGGCATTCAACGACGACCACATCGCCGCGACGACCCAGGCCATCTGCGACTACCGCACTGCGGCGGGCATCGGCGGGCCCCTCTACCTGGCCCGGGACACGCATGCCCTGAGCGAGCCCGCCTGGACGACTGCCGTCGAGGTGCTGGCGGCCAACGGCATCCGGGTGCTGGTCGACTCCCGCGGCGCATACACACCCACGCCGGCGCTGAGCCACTCCGTCCTGGTCCACAACCGCGGGATGGTCGCGGACGACCGCACGCGGGCGGACGGCATCGTGATCACGCCCTCCCACAACCCGCCCCGGGACGGCGGATTCAAGTACAACCCCCCCGACGGGGGCCCGGCCGGCGGCGAGATCACGTCCGCCATCCAGGACCGGGCCAACTCCTACCTCGCTGACGGCCTGCGCGGGGTGCGCCGCACGACCCTTGCCATCGCGATGGCTGCCGACACGACAGGCCGGCACGACTTCATGGGTCTGTACGTCGACGACCTGCCGAGCGTCGTCGACCTCGATGCCGTCCGGTCGGCAGGGGTGCGGATCGGGGCCGACCCGCTCGGCGGGGCCAGCGTTGCCTACTGGGGCGCCATAGCGGAGCGACACCGCCTGGACCTGACGGTCGTCAATCCACTGGTGGACCCCGCGTGGCGGTTCATGACGCTGGACTGGGACGGCAAGATCCGCATGGACTGCTCGTCGCCTCACGCCATGGCGTCCCTCATCGGCCGGCGCGAGGACTTCGACATCGCGACCGGGAACGACGCCGACTCCGACCGGCACGGGATCGTCACCCCCGACGCCGGGCTGATGAACCCCAATCACTTCCTGGCCGCCGCCATCGACTACCTCTTCGCCAACCGGCCGCAGTGGCGCCCCGACGCCGCGGTGGGCAAGACCGTGGTCAGCTCGTCGATGATCGACAGGGTCACGGCCGGCCTCGGGCGGCGTTTGTGGGAGGTCCCGGTCGGGTTCAAGTGGTTCGTGCCCGGGCTCCTGGACGGCTCGGTCGGCTTCGGCGGGGAGGAGAGCGCGGGCGCGTCCTTCCTGCGCCGAGACGGGTCGGTGTGGACGACCGACAAGGACGGCATCATCGCTGCGCTGCTCGCATCGGAGATGCTGGCCACGACCGGCCAGACCCCTTCGCTGCGCTACCGCGCACTGGCCGAGCGATTCGGCGACCCGGCGTACGCGCGGGTCGATGCACCGGCGACCCGGGAGCAGAAGGCCGCCCTGGCGGCCCTGTCCGCCGACCAGGTCACGGCCACGGAACTGGCCGGTGAGCCGATCGTTGCCCGGCTCACCCACGCTCCCGGCAACGGCGCCGCCATCGGTGGGCTCAAGGTCGTCACCGAGAACGGCTGGTTCGCGGCCCGGCCGTCGGGCACCGAGGACGTCTACAAGATCTACGCCGAGTCCTTCCTCGGCCCGGAACACCTCGTGCAGGTCCAGGACGGGGCCAGGGCCGTCGTCGGCGACGCGCTGCGCTCGTCCTAGCCCACGCCGTTGTCGGTCAGTCCCGCGGGTGGTCAGTCCGGCAGCAGGTCGGGGCGCCGCCGCCGGGTCAGCTCGATCGCCCGCTCCCGGCGCCACTGCGCGATCCGGCCGTGGTGGCCGCTGACCAGCACCTCGGGGACCGCCAGGTCACGCCACAACGGCGGCTTGGTGTACACCGGCCCCTCGAGCAGGCCAGCCATGCCACCGGGGGCGAACGAGTCGTCGACAGCGCTGTCGGCGTTCCCGAGGACGCCGGGCAGCAGGCGCACCACGGCCTCGACCATGACGAGCGCTGCGGCCTCGCCTCCGGCAAGCACGTAGTCGCCGATCGACGTCTCGCGCACCCCGGCCCAGTCGTCGCGGGCCCGCACGTGCTCGGCCACCCGGGCGTCTATGCCCTCGTAGCGTCCGCAGGCAACGACCAGCCAGTCGTCCTGGCTCCAGTGCTGGGCGGTGCCCTGGTCGAACAGGTCGCCCGACGGGGTGGGCACGACCAGCCAAGGCCGGCCCTCCCCCGAGGCCCGCAGCGCATCAAGGGCCTCGCCCCAAGGGAGCGGGCTCATGACCATGCCGGGACCCCCGCCATACGGGGTGTCGTCGACCGTGTTGTGCCGGTCGTGCGCGAAGTCGCGCAGGTCGTGCACCCGCAGGTCAAGGAGCCCGGCGTCGATCGCCTTCCCCAGCAACGAGAGCCGCAGCGGCGCGAGGTAGCCGGGGAAGATCGAGACGATGTCGACGCGCATCAGCCCTCGTCGGCGTCGAGCAGGCCGGCCGGCGGGTCGACGACGAGCCGGCGGCCGGGCAGGTCGACGACCGGGACGATCACGGACACGAAGGGGATGAGCGCCTCCCGATCGCCCGCTACGCGCACGACCAGCAGGTCCTGGGCGGGGAGGTGCAGGACATCGAGCACCTCGCCGATGCGGGATCCGTCGACGTGGTCCACGAGGCAGCCGATCAGCGTGCTGTCGTAGAACTCCTCGGGATCCTCGGGCATGACGTCATCGGCCCGCTCGACCTCGAGCAGCGTGCCCCGCAGGGCCTCCGCTGCATTGCGGTCGCTGATCCCCTCGAACGTGACGAGGAGCCGACCCGAGTGCCAGTGAAGCCGCTCGACGACGAGGTCTTCCCTGCGGTCGTCAAGGGCAAAGACCGAGCCGGGTGCGAAACGCTCATCTGGCTCGTCCGTGCGCGGCTCGACCGTGACCTCGCCTCGGATGCCGTGCGGCCGGCCGATGCGACCGACGACGACGCGCATCGGCGACTAGCGCTCGACGACGTCGAGGAAGTCGATGCGCACTCCGCGGTCGTCGTTCAGGGCCGTGACGACGGTGCGCAGCGCAGTGGCCGTGCGGCCGCCCCGGCCGATGACCCGGCCCATGTCGTCCGGGTGGACCCGGACGTCGAGGGAGCGACCGCGACGGTTCGTGCGCATGCGCACATCGACGTCGTCGGGATGGTCGACGATGCCGCGCACCAGGTGGCTGAGGGCCTCCTCGAGCATCAGGCGCCAGAGCCTTCGGCCCGCGTTGCCTCGGCCTCGTCCGCGACGGCCTCGATCGCCTCAGCAACCGCTTCGACGGCAACCGCGTCCGCGACGTCCGCCACGACCACGGCCTCCTCGGCCACGACCTCGGCATCGATCGCGGCAGCCATGGCCTCCTCGGCGACGACCTCGGCCTCGACCGTGCCGGTCTCGACGGCCTCGACCAGGGCCTCCTCGGCCACGATCTCGGCGACGACAGCCTCGGCAACCGCGTCGTCGGCCACTGCCTCGGCAACCTCGGCCACGACGATGGCCTCGACGGCCGTGTCGACGACCTTCTGCAGCTTGGGCTTCGGGGCCGTCTTCGACTCCTCGGCGGCGGACTTGACGGCCGCCTCGAACGCGAGCGTCTTGCTGGGCTTCGGTGCAGCCACCTCAAGAGTGCCCTCGGCGCCAGGCAGGCCCTTGAACTTCTGCCAGTCGCCGGTGACCTTGAGGATCGCGGCCACGGCCTCGGTCGGCTGCGCGCCGACGCCGAGCCAGTACTGGATCCGGTCGGAATCGACCCGGATGACGCTCGGGTTGTCCATCGGCTGGTAGATGCCGAGCTCCTCGATCGCGCGGCCGTTGCGGGCGGTGCGCGAGTCGGCGACGACGATGCGGTACTGCGGCGCGTGGATCTTGCCCAGGCGCTTCAACTTGATCTTGACAGCCACGGGTGCTGAGTTCTCCTGTTGTATGGGGCGGCGCCCGTCCTCCTCCGCGTGGGGACACGGACGAGCACGACAGCCTATGGACCGCCGGATCCGGAGGGATAGAGGGCCAACCGGGCGGCGAGTGCCCGCTCATTCTGCCAGACCTCGAACGGGCCGGCGCACCCGCCTCACGCGACATGCCATCGCATGGGGCCAGACTGTCCTCCCGTGAGGTGGCGGGAGCCCCTGGCGCAGGCGCGAACACGAGGAGCAGCCCATGCTGACAGCGACCGAACCCCTGAGTGCCGAGGAACTTGCGGGGATCGACGCCTTCTGGCGCGCCTGCAACTACCTCACGGTCGGCCAGATCTACCTGCAGGACAACCCGCTGCTGCGCCGGCCCCTGGCGAGCGAGGACATCAAGCCCCGGCTGCTCGGGCACTGGGGCACCTCCCCCGGGCTGTCCTTCATCTACGCGCACGCCAACGCGCTCATCCGGCGCACCGGCCAGGACTGCATCTACCTCACCGGGCCCGGGCACGGAGGGCCGGCGCTCGTGGCGGCGGCCTACCTCGAGGGCACGTACAGCGAGGTGTACCCCCGCGTCACGCTGGACGAGCAGGGGATGCAACGACTGTTCCGGCAGTTCTCGTCCCCTGGCGGCATCCCGAGCCACGTCTCCGTCACCACGCCGGGCTCCATCCATGAGGGTGGCGAACTGGGCTACGTGCTCATGCACGCCTTCGGGGCCGTCTTCGACAACCCGGACCTGCTGGCCATCGCGGTCGTCGGTGACGGCGAGGCGGAGACGGGGCCGCTGGAGGGCTCGTGGAAGGGGATCTCGTTCCTCAACCCCGCTCACGACGGCGCGGTGCTCCCGATCCTGCACCTCAACGGCTACAAGATCGCCGGACCCACGGTCCTCGCCCGCAAGGACCCCGAGGACCTGCGCGCGCTCCTGTCTGGGCACGGCTACGAGGTGCTGGAGGTCGGAGGGGACGACGTGCCCGGCATGCACCACCGGTTCCACGAGACGCTCGCCGCGGCCTACGACAGGATCAAGGCGATCCAGGCGGCTGCCCGCACGGGCTCGACGCCCGGCAATGAGCGACTCCAGCCACGGTGGCCGGTCATCGTCCTGCGCACCCCGAAGGGCTGGACCGGGCCGTGGGAGGTCGACGGCGTGCAGGTGACCGACTCCTGGCGCTCTCACCAGGTCCCCCTGTCCGGCGTCAAGGACAACCCCGGGCACCTGGCCATCCTCGAGGAATGGATGCGGTCCTACCGGCCCGACGAGCTGTTCGACGCCGCCGGCGCGCCCGCGCCCGACGTGCGCCGGTCCGCGCCGGACGGGGCGAGGCGGCTGTCGGCGACGCCGTATGCCAACGGAGGCAGCAACGTCCCCGAGTTCGTCATGCGCGACATGTCGGCCTATGCGGTGGACGTGCCGTCCCCCGGCGTCGTCCACCTGGAGTCCACCCGTCAACTCGGCTCCATGATGCGCGACTACTACGTCGACAACCCCACCAGCTTCCGCCTGGCCAGCCCGGACGAATCGAACAGCAACCGGGTCGGGGCGGTCTTCGAGGTGTCCGACCGCGCGTTCATGGAACGCACCCTCCCCTCAGACGTCGCGATCAGCGCGGACGGGCGCGTCATGGAGGTGCTGAGCGAGCACAACTGCCACGGCTGGATCGAGGCCTACACGCTCACTGGGCGGCAAGGGCTCTTCGCGACGTACGAGGCCTTCGCGATGGTGAGCGCCTCGATGACCATCCAGCACACCAAGTGGCTGGAGGAGGCGCACCACCTGCCCTGGCGCAAACCGGTCCCGTCGCTGAACATCCTGCTGACGAGCACCTGCTGGCGCAACGACCACAACGGCTTCAGCCACCAGGGGCCGGACCTGATCCAGAACGTCATCAACAAGCGCGGCACGGTGTCGCGCATCTACTTCCCGCCGGATGCGAACAGCCTCGTCGTCGTGGCGGACCACTGCTTCCGGACCCAGAACCGGGTGAACCTCATCGTCATCGACAAGCAGCCGCAGTTGCAGTACCTCACCCTCGAGCAGGCACGGGAGCACGTCGAGCGCGGTGCCTCCATCTGGGAGTGGGCGGGCAACGAGAACCCCGGCGACGACCCTGACATCGTCCTGGCCTCAGCCGGCGATGTCGTCACCATGGAGTCCCTGGCGGCGGCGCAGATCCTGCGCGAGCGCGTCCCGGACCTGCACGTGCGGTTCGTCAACGTCGTCGACATCATGTCCCTCATCCGCCCGAAGGACCATCCGCATGGCATGACCGACCGGTACTTCGACGAGTTGTTCACCGACGACCGCGACGTGATCTTCGCGTTCCACGGCTACCCCGGTGCCGTCCATCAGGTGGTGCACGGCCGCCCGGACGCGGATCGGTTCCGGGCCAGGGGCTTCGAGGACCACGGAACGACGACCACCCCCTTCGACATGGTCGTGCGGAACAAGGTCGACCGGTACCACCTCACGATGGACGCCTTGAACAACGCGCACCGCACGGTGCGCGGCTCTGAGGCGCTGTACTCGTGGTGCGAGGCCCAGCTCGAGCGGCACGAGCGGTACGTCGTGGCGCACCTGCAGGACCTTCCTCAGGTCCGCCACTGGACGTGGGGTGCCCCGATCGAGCAGGGGGACTGAGGGTCAGCCCTGCGGGCCGAGCAGGCTGCGCAGTTCCGGGGGAAGGGTCGCTGGGTCGAACGGCGCCGGTTCCGCGGCGTCGTCGGGGAGCGGTCCGGCCGCCCGCTTGGCGGGATTTCCGCTGCGGCTCTTGCCCTTGGCGGGCTTGCCGGCCTTCGCCATGCGCCCCTTGGCCTTCTTGCTTCCCCCCATGCCGGGCATGCCCGGCATCCCTGGCATCCCCGGCATGCCGCCCTTGCCCATCTGGCGCATCATCTTCTGGGCCTGGGTGAAGCGATCGATCAGCCCGTTGACCTCGCTGACCGACGTGCCCGAGCCCCGCGCGATGCGCGTCCGGCGCGAGCCGTTCAGGATCTTCGGCTCGGCCCGCTCCCCTGGCGTCATCGACTGGATGATCGCCGACACGCGGTCGAGGTCCTTGTCGTCGACCTGGTCGAGCTGGGCCTTCATCTCCCCCATGCCGGGCAGCATCCCGAGGATCTTGCCCAGGGAGCCCATCTTCTTGACCGCCTGCATCTGCTCGAGGAAGTCGTCGAGGGTGAAGTCCTCGCCCGTGGAGACCTTGCGGGCCATCCGCTCGGCCTGCTCGGCGTCGAATGCCTTCTCCGCCTGCTCGATGAGCGTCATGACGTCGCCCATGTCGAGGATGCGCGAGGCCATGCGATCGGGGTGGAAGGTCTCGAAGTCCGTGAGCTTCTCGCCGACCGACGCATACATGACCGGCCGTCCGGTGACCGTCACGATGGACAGGGCCGCGCCGCCTCGGGCATCGCCGTCGAGCTTGGTGAGCACGACCGCGTCGAAGCCGACGCCCGTCTGGAACTCCTGCGCCGTGCGGACGGCGTCCTGGCCGATCATGGCGTCGACGACGAGCAGGATGGTGTCCGGGCGGGCTGCGTCACGCACGTCCCTGAGCTGCTGCATCAGGTCGGAGTCGACGGCGAGCCGGCCGGCGGTGTCGACGATGACGATGTCGTGCTGCTTGGTGGCCGCGTGGTCGCGCGCTGCCCGGGTGACCGCGACCGGGTCGCCGACGCCGTTGCCCGGCTCAGGGGCGAACACCGGCACGCCGGCCTGCTCCCCGACGATTTTCAACTGGTCGACGGCGTTCGGGCGCTGCAGGTCGGCCGCCACCAGCATGGGGGCGTGCCCTTCGTTGCGCAGCTGGAGGGCCAGCTTGCCGGCGAGCGTGGTCTTGCCCGCGCCCTGCAGCCCGGCGAGCAGGATCACCGTGGGCGGTGTCTTGGCCATGGCCAGCCGGGCCGTCTGCCCGCCGAGGACGGCGACGAGTTCCTCGTGGACGATCTTGACGACCTGCTGCGCAGGGTTCAGCGCACCGGAGACCTCGTCCGACAGGGCACGCTCCCGCACGGTTGCGGTGAACTCGCGCACGACCGGCAGTGCGACATCGGCCTCGAGCAGAGCCGTGCGGATCTCGCGCACCGTGGCGTCGACATCGGCCTCCGACAGGCGCCCCTTGCCGCGAAGGCCCTTGAACGTCGCGGCAAGCCGGTCGGAGAGGGTGGCGAACACGGATGGCAGCGTATCTGCCGCGTGCCGGTGCGCTGCGGGTCGGTCAGGAGGACAGCGCGGCGAGGACGGTGGTCCGCAACGCCGCCGCTCGGTCCGGTCCGAGGCGATTGCCCTGTGGATCCGTGACGAAGAAGACGTCGACAGCATCGGAGCCGAGGGTCGACACCTTCGCCCCGACGATCGTCACGTCGGCCGCTGACACCGACTGCGCGACCCGGTACAGCAGCCCCGGCTGGTCGTGCGCCCGCACCTCCAGGACGGTCGTCGCGCTGGTGCCGCCCATCACGGCCACGTTCGGTTCGGGGTACGCCACGGCCGGGGTCCGCGCGTAGTCCGCGTCGCGGCGGGCGAGCCGCGCCGCGACGTCATACGTGCCATCGACTGCGCGACGGATGTCGTCGCTGAGCTGCTCGACCGCGGGCGGGTCGCCGAATGCCGGGCGCACCGTCCACTCCTGGACTGCACGGTCCCCCACCGTGGTGACCTTGGCGGCCAGCACGTTGAGCCTGTTCAGCGACAGCACGCCGGCCACGAGCGAGAGCAGGCCGATCCGGTCCGGGGCCGCCACCGTGACGAGGCAACTCGCGTCGCGCACGTCCATGAGGACCCACACGCCGCGCTGCGCCAGCGCGACCTGCTGCTGCTCGGTCAGCCCGGGGGGCTCCGGCAGGGCCCGGCCCGCCATGGTCGCGCGGACACGTTCCACGAGGTCGCCGATCAGCCCGAAGCGCCACTCGGTCGCGACGGTCGGGCCGGTGGCCAGGGAGTCGGCGATCGTCAGTTCGTGGAGGAGGTCGAGCACGGCAACGTCCCCCAGCAGGTCGCGGACTCCGTTGACGACGACGGGGTCCTCCAGGTCGCGCCGGGTGGCGGTGTCGGCCAGGAGCAGGTGGTGTCGTACCAGCGCCACGATTGCCCGCGCGTCGTCATCGGCGAACCCCATGCGCTGCGCCAGGCCCTCTGCGATCCTCGCGCCGACCTCACTGTGGTCACCTCCCCGTGCCTTGCCGATGTCGTGGAGCAGCGCCGAAACCAGCAGGAGGTCGGGGCGGTCCACGTTGCGCGTCAATGCGCTGGCCTGGACTGCCGTCTCCACCAGGTGCCGGTCGACCGTGTACTTGTGCAGGGCGTTGCGCTGCGGGGCCGAGCGCACGACGTCCCATCCGGGCAGCAGGCGGGAGATGACCCCGCTCTGGTCCAGTGCCTCCCATACGCCCACAAGCGCGGGCCCGGAACCGAGCAGGGACACGAACGACTCGCGGACCTCTCGGGACCACGGCACGGCCGGCTCCACCCCCTCGGTGGCCAGCCGCTCAACCGTGTGCGGAGACAGTTGCAGGCCGCCCTGGGCAGCCGCGGCGGCCGCCCGAAGCACGAGCCCCTCGTCGCGAGCCGGCTTGGCCTCGAGGGCCAGCACGACCTCGCCTTCCTGCATCACCACGCCCTCGGCGAGCGGCAGCCGTACTGCCGTGCGCCGCTTGATGGGCCGGAACGCCGTTCGCTGTCGCTGGCGGGTCAGCCGGTCCACGTGATGCCAGGTGACGTCACTGGCGTACGCGATCCGGCGCGCGCTGTCATACACGGCCCGCAGGAGGGCATCGGCGTCGCGCACCCCGACGAGATCCTCGGCGATCGCGTCCTGCTCCTGCATCAGGAGCCGGTCGCTGCTGCTGCCGGTCAGGCGGTGCAGGGAGTCGCGCACGTCGAGCAGGAAGTCCACGGCGTCTCCGTGGCCGTTGTGGGGGACGTCGGTGACCCACGAGGCCGCCACCCCGCGCAGGATGGTCGCGTCCCTGAGCCCGCCGTACGACTCCTTCAGGTCCGGTTCGACCAGCTGGGAGGCTTCACCGAATCGCTGGCGCCTGGCCAGGACCATGTCGCGCAGCTCGGGCAGCCGGCGCTCGGCCATGGCCCGCCAGTCGCCCAGGACCACGGACTGCAGCTGCTCGGCCAGCGCCGGGTCGCCCGCGACGGCCCGAAGATCCAGCATGCCGAGCACGACCTTCAGGTCCTCACTGGCCAGTCGGCGCGCCTCGCTGACGGTTCGGACGCTGTGATCCAGCCGCTGGCCCGCGTCCCAGATGGGGTACCAGAGCGCCTCGGCCACCCGGCCTGCCTCTGTCGCCCCGGACTTGTGCAGCAGCAGCAGGTCGAGGTCGCTCCCGGCGGTGAGCTCTCCTCGGCCGTATCCCCCGATCGCAACGAGGCAGAACGGGTCCTTCGCGGTGGCCGTCGCTGCCGTGAACAGGCCGCCGAGCCACTGGTCCGTCAGAGCGGTCATGGCAGCGCGTCGCCCCGGGCCCGAGAGCCCGGGGCGACGCACCAGTTCGTTGCGGGCGGAGGCAAAGTCCCCCGCGACGACACCATCCACTTCGATGGGCTACAGCGCTTCGGAACCGCGCTCGCCCGTACGGACGCGGATGACCGCTTCCACGGGGCTGACCCAGACCTTGCCATCGCCGATCTTGCCGGTCTGGGCGGCGGACACGATAGCGTCGACGACGTCATCGACGACCGCGTCGTCCACGACGATCTCCAGGCGCACCTTGGGCACCAGGTCGACGGTGTACTCCGCTCCCCGGTAGACCTCGGTGTGGCCCTTCTGGCGGCCGTAACCGGACGCCTCGGAGACCGTGAGGCCGTGCACCCCGCGGCCCTCGACTGCGTTCTTGACGTCCTCAAGCTTGAAGGGCTTGATGATTGCGGTGATGAGCTTCATCAGTTCTCCTCCGTCGCGTTGCGGGCAGCGTGGCCGACGCCGGCGAATGTACCGCCGCCACCGGAGTCGCCCATTTCGTACCCGGTCTCCGCGTGCACGGCCAGGTCGATGCCGGCAACCTCGTCATCCTTGCTGACCCGCAGGCCTATGACGACCTTGATCACGAAGGCGATGATCGCCGTGACCACGAGCGAGTACCCGAGCACGGCACCCGCGCCGACCGCCTGCTTCCACAGTTGGTCCAGACCGCCCCCGTAGAGCAGGCCGTCGATGCCCGTGGGCGACGCCGCCGTGGCGAACAGGCCGATGAGCAGGGTGCCCACGAGGCCGCCGACAAGGTGCACGCCGACGACGTCGAGCGAGTCGTCGTACTTGAACTTGTACTTCAGGCCCACGGCCAATGCGCAGAGCACGCCGGCAATGAGGCCGATGGCCAGTGCGCCCATGGGGCTCACCGCGGCACAGGCTGGGGTGATGGCCACGAGGCCGGCGACTACCCCGGACGCTGCGCCCAGCGAGGTCGCATGACCGTCACGGAGCTTCTCCGTCGCCAGCCAGCCGATTGCAGCGGCGCACGTGGCGGCGAAGGTGTTGAGGAACGCGACGGCGGCAGTGTTGTTCGCCGCGGTCGCCGAGCCGGCATTGAAGCCGAACCAGCCGAACCACAGCAATGCAGCGCCGATCATCACCAGGGTGAGGTTGTGCGGCTTCATCGGGGTCTTGGGCCAGCCGACCCGCTTGCCGATGATGATCGCCAGCATCAGGCCGGCGATGCCGGCGTTGATGTGCACCGCGGTGCCGCCGGCGAAGTCGATCACGCCGTACTTGTAGATCCAGCCACCGTTGTCACCGGCAAGGTTGAACACCCAATGCGCGACCGGGAAGTACACGAGCGTGGCCCAGACGCCTGCGAAGACGAGCCAGGCGATGTACTTCATGCGGTCGGCGACAGCACCGGCCACGAGGCCGACGGTGAGGCAGGCGAACATCGCCTGGAAGGCCACGAAGGCCATCGCCGGGTAGGTCACCTCGGGGTTGTCGGCCATGAGGCCCTCGAGTCCGAGGTACTGCGTGATGTTGCCGAGCAGTCCGGCCTGGCCGTACGAGTCGCCGAACGACATCGAGTAGCCGTAGAGGACCCACAGGATGCCCACGACGAACAGGGCGCCCATCACCATCATGAGCATGTTGAGAACGGACTTGGCCCGGACCATGCCTCCGTAGAAGAAGGCGAGCCCGGGGATCATGAGCAGCACCAGCGCTGCTGATGTGAGCAGCCAGGCTGTGTCACCCGTATTCAAAGCGGATTCCATGCGAGTTCTCCCTCCATCGGTGGTACTTCACCTCGCGAGGCAGACACTCGCGGTCGGAGGTTTCCGTCGGGGGGTACGACTGTTTCGAATGGGTGACGCGCAGCCCCAGCGCGTAAACACTGGGTCACGCGACCCGGTCCCCGGTTACCAGCGCGTTACGCCGACCTTGAGGTTAGCGCCCAGAATCCGGCCCGGAATCGCCGCCAACCTCAAGGTCGGCGGGGGCTCCGGGGCTCGCTGCGCTCACTCCTCGAGCAGGGCGTCGACGAACTCCGCAGCGTCGAACGGCGCAAGGTCGTCCGGGCCCTCGCCCAGCCCGACCAGCTTGACCGGCACGCCCAGCTCTCGCTGTACCGCGATCACGATCCCGCCCCTGGCCGTCCCGTCCAGCTTGGTCAGCACGATCCCGGTCACGTCGACGACCTCGGCGAACACCCGCGCCTGGACCAGCCCGTTCTGCCCGGTGGTGGCGTCCAGCACGAGCAGCACCTCGTCGATCGGCGACTTCTTCTCGACCACCCGCTTGACCTTGCCGAGCTCGTCCATGAGGCCGGTCTTGGTGTGCAGCCGGCCCGCCGTGTCGATGATCACCGTGTCCACGTCGGCCGCGATGCCGGTCGACACGGCGTCGAACGCGACCGCGGCCGGGTCCCCGCCCTCGGGGCCGCGCACGACGGCGGCGCCCACGCGGTCACCCCATGTCTGCAACTGATCCGCCGCGGCAGCACGGAAGGTGTCGGCGGCCGCGAGCACGACGGCCTGCTGCTGGGCCACCGCCAGCCGGGCAAGCTTGCCGGTCGTCGTGGTCTTGCCCGTGCCGTTGACGCCCACGACGAGCACGACTCCAGGACGGCCATCCATGCGATGCGCGCGCACGTCGCGGTCCATGCCCGGGTCGACCAGCGCCAGCAACTCCTCGCGGAGCATCGCCCGCACGGCCGTCGGGTCGCTGGAGCCCTCGACCCGCACTCGGGTGCGCAGGCGCTCCAGCAACTCCGTCGTCGGGCCGACGCCCAGGTCAGCGGTCAGAAGGGTCTCCTCGACCTGGTCCCACGTGGCCTCGTCGATGCTCGCACGACTGAGCAGCGCGAGGAGCCCACGGCCCATCGTGCTCTGGGAACGGGCCAGCCGGGCGCGCAGCCGATGCAGCCGGCCGGCAGCAGGCTCGGGCACCTCGACCTCGAGCAGGCCCTCGAGATCCTCCGGCGCCAGCGGTTCGGGGAGCCCCTCCTCCGCTCCCGACGCAGGCTCGGCGAGCGCATCGCCCACGTCGAGGATGTCGACCGTGCGCCGAGGGGTGTCGCGCGGCACCGAGTCGTCGTCTCCGACGCCGGGGGCGTAGTCCAGGCCCGGGCGTGGTGCGGACGGAAGGGCCGATCGGCGGCGCCGCCCCACCAGGGCCAAGGCGCCGACGACCAGCAGGACGATGACGACAGCGAGCCCGATATACACCAGCGCGGAATCCATGGCCGGCATCCTCCCACGCTCGCCGTGACGCTCGGTGCACGTGGATCGTCGGCCATGCACTTGGATGGCGGGATGCTTCCGCCGCTCCTGCTCGTCCTCTATGTCGTCGTCGGCGCCCTCGACGTCATCGGCGAGGCCGCGTCCCTCGACCTGCTCGTGGTGGCCGCGAAGCCGCTCCTCGTGCCGCTGCTGGCTGCCTGGCTGGTGGCGACGGCCCGGCGGCAGGCCGTGCGCAGCCCCCTGACCTGGCTGCTCGCGGGGCTGGGCTTCGCGTGGCTCGGGGACCTCGCCCTCATGGCCGACGGCAACCTGTTCTTCGCCCTCGGGCTGGTCGGCTTCCTGGCCATGCAGGCCTGCTACATCCTGGCGTTCACCCGGGTCCCCGGGCCAGGCCTCGTTCGCGCCTGGAAGGTCGCCCTCGTCCCGTTCATCGCCTACTGGATCGGCATGAACCTGCTGGTGTGGCCTGGAGCGGGCACGATGCGCATACCGGTGCTGGTCTACAGCGCGGTGCTGCTGGCGATGGCGGCAGCCGCGCTGGACCTCGTCCTACGGGTGCCGCGGCCACTGGGGTGGCGGGTGTTCTGGGGCGCCGCGCTCTTCGTCGTCTCCGACTCCCTGATCGCGGTCACGGCGTTCGGCCCGCTGGAGTCCTCGCCTGGCCTGAGCGCGGCCGTCATGTCCACGTACATCGCGGCGCAGGCACTCATCATCACCGGCTTTGCCCGCGCGGTCGCTACGCGCTGACCTGCTCGCTCTCGCGCAGCCGCTGGCCGATCACCTGGGTCACACCGTCGCCCCGCATCGAGACGCCGTAGAGCGCGTCGGCTATCTCCATCGTGCGCTTCTGGTGCGTGATGACGATGAGCTGGGATGAGTCGCGCAACTCCTCGATGATGTCGATGAGCCGGCCGAGGTTGACTTCGTCCAGGGCGGCCTCGACCTCGTCGAGGACGTAGAACGGACTGGGCCTGGCCTTGAACAACGCGACGAGGAACGCCACCGCCGTCAGCGAGCGCTCTCCGCCCGAGAGCAGGGACAGCCGCTTGATCTTCTTGCCCGGCGGCCGCGCCTCGACGTCGACGCCGGTGTTGAGCATGTCCCCTGGATCGGTGAGGATCAAGCGCCCCTCGCCGCCGGGGAAGAGCCTGGCGAAGACCCCTTCGAACTCCCGCTCGACGGCCTCGTAGGCCTCCGTGAAGACCTGGACGACCCGCGCGTCGACCTCCTTGACGATGGCCAGGAGATCCTCCCGAGTGCGCCTGAGGTCGTCGAGCTGCTCGGTCAGGAACCGGTGCCGCTCCTCCATCGCCGAGTACTCCTCCAGGGCGAGCGGGTTGACCCGGCCCAGCAGGGCCAGGTCGCGCTCGGCCGACTTCAGCCGCTTCTCCTGCTCGACGCGCACGAAGGGGTACGGCTGCGGCTCCTCGACGGCGGGCTCGTCGCCCGGGGACGGGGGGGTCGGGGGAACCGGTTGGTCCGGTCCGTACTCGGCCATTAGCACGTCCGGCTCGATGCCGAAGTCCTCCAGGACCTTGTCCTCGACCTGCTCGATGCGCATGCGCTGCTCGGCCCGCGCCACCTCGTCGCGGTGCACCGAATCCTTCAGCCGGTCCGACTCGGCCCCCAGCTCGCGCAGCGACGCACGCAGGCGTTGCAGTTGCGCATCCCGCTCCCGGGTGGCCTTCTCGACGGCCGCCCGCTCGCGGCCGGCGGCCGCGACGGACACCTCGATGCGGGCGAGCGCGACCCGGGCGCCGTCGAGCACCGCCTGCGCGACGACGAGCTCCCGCGCCCGCCGCTCGCGGCGCTCCACTGCTGCGGCCCGCGCCTGACGCTCGCTGGCAGCCGCCCGCTCGAGCTGCTGGGCCCGTGCCGCGACGGCGCCGAGCCGCTCCTCGGCCGTGCGCAGCGTCAGCCGGGCATCGACCTCCACCCGGCGCGCCGCCGCAGCCGCCGTGGCCAGCCCCTCGCGGTCATCCGCATCGGGCTGCTCCACCGGATCGGCCGACGCGGCGTCAAGCCGGGCCTGGAGCGAATCGAGCTGTGCCTGGTCCTCGGCCAGTGCGGCCTGCGCCGCGTCTCGGGCGGCGGACATGCGCTCGGCCTCTGCCGAGGCAGCGCGGGCGGCCTGGCCGAGCTGGCCCAACTGCTCGGCCACGGCCGCCAGGCGTGCGTCGGATTCATGAAGCCGCGCGAGCGCGGCCTCCACGCGTTGCGCGGCCGCGGCCTGCCGAGCACTGGCTGCCGCGAGGTCGAAGCGGAGTCGCTCGATCTCGTGCGCCAGCTCGACGACCCGGCCTTGGGTCTCGTCGTATGCCGCCTGGACCTCGAGCAGGCTGGGCACGCTGGCCGACCCTCCGTGCACGACGCCCGCAGCGATGACGTCGCCCGCGGGCGTGACGAACGACAGGCCCGGATGGTGGGCCTGAAGCTCGAAGGCCGTGGCAAGGTCGTCGACCAGGGCCCATCGCTCCAGCAGGTGCGCCACGACCGGTCGCAGCGACTCGTCGCACTGGACCAGGTCGAGCAGGGGGCGGCCCGCCTCGCGCACCGATGGCCGCTCGGCCCGAGGCCGCTCGGAGTCCGCGATGACGATGGCGGCGCGGCCCGCATCCTCGTCCTTCAGCAGGACGACGGCGCGCTTCGCGGCCGCGACGCCCGTCACGACGACCGCGTCCGCGACGTCCCCGAGCGCCGCGGCAACGGCCGTCTCGGCACCCGCCTCGACGTGCAGCAGGCTGGCCAGGGAACCGAGCACGCCGGTGACCTCGTCCGCGGCCGCCACGAGCCGGGCACCGGCGTCCTTGCGGTTCAGGCCGATCGCGAGGGCCTCCGCCCGGGCGACCAGGCCGGCCCGCTCCCGCTCGGCGGCAGCGTCGCGCCCACGCAGGACCTCGACGGCCGCGTCGGCCGCCGCGAGCTCGGCCTCGGCCCGCTCGTGCTCGGCGTCCAGGCTGTGCTCGCCGGCATCGAGCCCGGCGACGTCGACCTCGATGCGCTGGAATTCGCGCTGGGCGCCCTCGCCGCGCTGCCGGGCCTCGGCCACCTGCGCGGTCAGTCGCTCGATCTCGGCGCCCCGGGTGTCGAGCCGGGAACGGGCCGAATTGACCTGGCCAGCCAGCCGGGCCAGCCCCTCCCGACGGTCGGCGGCGGCTCGCTCGATCTCGGCGATCCGGCGCTCCTCCGCGGCAGCGGCATCCTCGGCCTGGTGCCGGCCGGCCTCAGCCGTGGACAGGTCAGCGCGCGCTGACTCGACCTGCCGGCCCAGCTCGAACTCCTCGGTTCGCAGCGCCCGGGCCTCGGCCTCGATCTGCTCGGGATCGCGCCCCGACTCCTCCTCGACCGGCTCGGGCTGCAGGTGGCGCACTCGCTCAGCGGACAACTGCACGAGCCCGTGGAAGCGCTCCCGCAGCCCGCTGAGAGCGAACCAGGTCTCCTGCGCGGCGGTGAGCCGTGGCGCATCGTGGAGCGCCTGCTCCTCGGCCGCTGCCTCCTGCTGCTTGAGGGCGCCGAGCTGGTCGTCGACCTCCGCCTGCCGGTCCCTCAGGGCGGTCTCGTCGGCGACCTCGGCCGCGAAGGCGGAGCGCAGCCGCAGCAGGTCGTCGGCCATGAGCCGCAGCCGGGCGTCGCGCACCTCGGACTGGATGACCACCGCGCGTCGGGCCACCTCGGCCTGCCGGCCGAGCGGCTTGAGCTGGCGGCGAAGCTCGGTGGTCAGGTCCTGAAGGCGGGTCAGGTTCGCCTGCATAGCTTCGAGCTTGCGGAGGGCCTTCTCCTTGCGCTTGCGATGCTTCAGGACCCCCGCCGCCTCCTCGATGAAGCCGCGGCGGTCCTCCGGTGTCGCCTGGAGGATGGTGTCGAGCTGGCCCTGCCCGACGATGACATGCATCTCGCGGCCGATGCCGGAGTCACTGAGCAACTCCTGCACGTCGAGCAGCCGGCACTGCTGGCCGTTGATCGCGTACTCCGATCCGCCGTTGCGGAACAGGGTCCGGGAGATGGTGACCTCGGTGTACTCGATCGGCAGGGCGCCGTCGGAGTTGTCGATGGTCAGCGCCACCTCGGCGCGGCCCAGCGGGGCGCGGCCGGACGTGCCGGAGAAGATGACGTCCTCCATCTTGCCGCCGCGCAGGGTCTTGGCACCCTGCTCACCCATGACCCAGGCGAGGGCGTCGACGACGTTGGACTTGCCGGAGCCGTTGGGGCCGACGATGCAGGTGATGCCGGGCTCGAGGCGCATGGTCGTGGCCGAGGCGAAGGACTTGAACCCCTTGAGGGTCAGGCTCTTGACGTACACGCGATGACTCTCGGTTCCTGTCGTGGGCACAGTGGCTGGGCCGATCGGGGCTCACTGTACCGGCGGGTCGCAGCACCACGGGGAACCAGGATGCCGTCCGCGTTGCCCGTGACACGAGTGGCGGAAGTGACTGGTGGGCTCAGCCCTTGGCGATCGACTCGTGGTGGTGGATGACCTCGGCGATGACGAAGTTGATAAACTTCTCGGCGAACTCGGGGTCGAGGCCGCTCTCGTGCGCCAGCCCGCGCAACCGGGTGATCTGCCGCTCCTCACGCGCGGGGTCCGCGGGCGGCATACCCTCGTCCGCCTTGAGCTCGCCGACCCTCTGGGTGCACTTGAAGCGCTCGGCCA
>JAUSNB010000023.1 GCA_030645615.1 Actinomycetota bacterium
CGAACGCGCCTTCTGCCGACTCAAGAGCTGGCGCGGCATCGCCACCAGGTACGACAAGCACGCCCGCACCTACCGTGCCGCACTGGTTCTCGCCGCGATCGTCCTGTTCTGGCTATGAACCATCAGACACGCCCTAGGCGCGCGGGAGGAGCGCGCGCAGGCAGCGGACGGCCGTTGTCGGGTCGTCCACCCAGAAAGACACCTGCCTGAAGGTGTAGCGCCCACGGGGAAGCTGCGCGGTGACGGGGCCGGCCATCACCAGGTGCAGGTTGACCTGGTTGGACACCGTGATCAGCAAGTGCGGGTCATCCTCGGCATCGAGCTGCACGACCCGGGATGACTCGACGCTTCTGGTGTACGTGGTCGCCGACGAGATCGCCGTGATCGGGACGACCACCTCGACCGTGTGACCGCTGCGGATCCGCAGGCGATCGCGCTCGACCAGGTGCGGGTGCACGATGAGTCCCCCGAGGTAGCCGAGCATCCAGACCAGGCCCCACAGGCTGGCGATGAGGAGCGGCCACCGCACCCACGGCCACGGGATGATGAAGTGCACGACGGCCATCTCGAGGGCGGACGCGCCGATCCACAGCCACACCGTCGTGCGAACCAGGTCGACGTACGGGAAGGCCACGGTGCCCGGCGGACCAAGGTCGGGGCGCCGGCCGATCCACCTGGCCAGGTTGGTGTAGATGCCCCGCTCAAAGTTCATGGCCCGCCGCCAGGTGCTGGTCCCCCTGGGGTCCGGCTGCACCCCGCGCGCAGGGTCAGGAGTCACGGGGTGGCCGCAACCTAGACTCGGTGGAAACCACACGCACAACGTACCGAGAGGCCGGACTTGGCACCCCTACCGCTGTCGATCCTCGACCTCGCCGTCGTCGGCCGCGACCAGACCGTGCACGACAGCCTGGCGGGCTGCGTTCGGTTCGCTCAGCATGCGGAGCACTGCGGCTACCTGCGGGCCTGGTACGCGGAGCACCACAACATGGCGACGATCGCCTCGTCGGCCACCGCCGTGCTCATCGCCCATGTCGCTGCTCACACCGAACGGATCCGGGTCGGGGCGGGCGGGGTGATGCTGCCCAACCACGCGCCGCTCATGATCGCGGAGCAGTTCGGAACACTGGCCACGCTGCATCCTGGGCGGATCGACCTCGGCCTGGGGCGTGCTCCGGGGACCGACCAGGGCACGATGCGGGCACTCAGGCGCGATCCGATGGCCGCCGACTCCTTTCCGCAGGACGTGCTCGAGCTGCAGGGCTACCTCGCAGACGACACGTTGATGCCGCACGTGTACGCCACCCCGGGCCGTGGCACCCACGTGCCCCTCTACATCCTCGGGTCATCGCTGTTCGGCGCCCAGCTCGCGGCGATGCTGGGCCTTCCGTATGCATTTGCCTCCCATTTCGCCCCCACCGCGCTGACCGACGCCGTGGCGATCTACCGGGAGCGGTTCCAGCCTTCCGCCCAGCTGGATCGTCCCTACGTCATCGCCTCGGTGAACGTCGTCGCTGCGGACACCGATGCCGAGGCGATGGAGCAGCGCGAGCGCAGGCGCCGTGGGCTGGCCCGGTCGCTGTTCGGCCGTCCCGGCGCCCCGTTGGCCGACCACGAGGTCGAGGCCGTCCTGGCGGGCCCGCAGGGTCATGCCATCGACCAGATGATGACGTACAGCGCGGTGGGGCAGCCCACGGCGGTGCGCGAGTACCTCGACGCCTTCCGGCAGCACGCAGACGCCGACGAGCTGATGGTGGTGACGCTCGGCGACGGGATCGACGTACGACTGCGGTCCCTGGAGTTGCTGGCCGAGGCGATGGATCTCCGGCCTGACGACAACAAATCCGCGTCCCCTGCATCCACCGGGGCCTAGGAGGGCGAAGAAGGAGTGGAGGCCTAGCCGGCCGCCTTTCCATCCGATACCCGAAGGAGCCCCGAATGAGGAAGACCCTTGCCGTCGCTGGAGCGGCAGTGGCCACCAGCCTGCTGCTCGCCGCCTGCGGGAGCAGCACCAGTTCGTCGGAGTCGACGGCAGCGGCATCGTCCGCCGCCGCTTCCGAGAGCGCGATGTCCTCTGACGACGCCATGGCCCAGGACATCGTGACCATCGCCAGCACGACGGACGGCTTCGCCACCCTCGCGGCCGCCGTCACGGCTGCCGGACTGGTCGAGACCCTGCAGGGTCCCGGGCCGTTCACCGTGTTCGCCCCGACGGACGAGGCCTTCGCCGCGCTGCCGGCGGGCGTGCTCGACAAGCTCCTGCTGCCGGAGAACAAGGACACACTCGTCAAGATCCTGACGTACCACGTCGTCCCGGGCGCCGTGATGGCCGCGGACGTGACGGATGGGGACGTCGCGACGGTCGAAGGGCAGACAGTCTCCCTGTCGACGGCTGACGGAGTCACCGTAAACGGTGCCACCGTGGTGCAGGCCGACGTGGTCGCATCCAACGGCGTCATCCACGCCATCGACGCCGTGATCCTGCCCCCGGACGTGGACCCGGCCGCCCTCTAGTCACACGGCCTTCGTCAGCCAGCAAGCCGGCCCCTCGCTTCCAAGCGGGGGGCCGGCTTGCTGCCAGGCCTAGGCGCGCAAGGAGTCGACGGCCCGTGCCACCCTGATGGAATCGCGGGGCGGCAGCACCCAGCCGCCCTCCCCCCGGATGGCGGCGCTCACGTCCTCGAACATCACCTGGTAGGCATCGACCTCGGGGAACGACTCGACGTGCCCGTCCACCCACACGTCCGTCGCCTTGCGCCAAGAAGCCCAGGCCTCGTCGTCCTCGACCCGGATCTGGCCCGCGGTGCCGTGGAGGGTGAGCCGCTGGGACGCGGGCATCGCGAAACTGCCGACCACCGTCGCCCGACTGCCACTGCCCCAGCCAAGCGTCGCCTTGGTCGTGAGGTCGATGTCCACGCCTCCGAGGGTGCGCTCGACGTCGACGACCGCGAGGTCCTCCACTGCCGGCAGGCAGGCGAGCAGCCCGTGCAGCGGGTAGATGCCCACGTCGTACAGGGCGCCACCACCGCGCGAGGCCTCGAGCCGGTAATTTCCCTCAGTCACCCCGTCGAACGTGAAGGTGCCGAGGTAGGAGGTCACCTCGCCGAGGCTGCCATCCGTGGCGAGCTGCACGATCCGACGCATCCGGGGATGCCACCGCGTCCAGACGGCCTCGACCAGCAGCACGCCGGCAGCCTCGGCCCGCGCGAAGGCCGCCTCGGCCTCCCCCGCGGTCATGACCATCGGCTTCTCGCACAGCACATGCTTGCCCGCCTCGATGCAGTCATCGATCCATGGCAGGTGGGCGTCGTTGTTCAGGCAGATGTAGACCGCATCGATGGCGGGGTCCTCGACGACGGCGGCATAGGCGTCGAAGGCCCTCTCCGCACCCGTGGCCCGCGCCCGCTCAAGGTCGCTGGCCGCGGCAGCCGTGAACCGTGCTCCCGCAGCATTGTGCAGCGCCGCACCCGTCGCCTGATTGACCAGCCAGCCGGCCCCGAGGACTCCCCATTGCACATCGCTCATCGCAGCAGCCGAGGCGTGACAGGGCGCCCGAGGTCGCGTGCCGATTCCTCCGCTGCCTGCATGACGGCGACGACATCGCGAGACTGTCGAGCCGACACCTGCATGGGGGCACCGGTGGCCAGGTGGGCGGCCAGCTCACGGTGGAACTCATGCACCGGCACCTCGTCGAGCGGCACCTCGACTCGGGTGCCGTCCGGGCCGTACTGGAACAGCCGCGCGGGCAGGTCGGCCACGACTGGCTCGGCCTGCGGGTCCCATTCCCCCACGATCGCGCCGGCGGTACCCAGCACGTGGTACTTCGGCCGCCGGGCGGCAGACAGGTCCGAGTGCACGAAGGTCGCCTGCGTGCCGTCCGCGAAGGTGAGCACGACCGAGGCATGGTCGGCGTTGGTCACGTGCGTCCAGTGCCGTTTGTGGTTGACCCCCGAGACATGGGCGACGGGAGCGTCGAAGACATCGAGGATCTGGTCGAGGAAGTGCGAGCCCCAGTCGAAGACCGCGCCGCCGGAGATCTCGACGTCGGAGTGCCAGAAGTCACAGGGTCGCGAGTAGCCGCCGACGAAGCTGTCGTACTGGAACACCTCCCCGATCGCTCCCTCGCGCAGCAGGCGGCGCATCGTCACAAAGTCGGGGTCGAACCGCCGGTTCTGGTACACGACCAGCGTCAATCCACGTTCGGCGGCCACCGCCATGAGCTCGTCGCATTGGTCGGCGGTCAGGGCCATCGGCTTCTCCAGGACGACGTGGATTCCACGGTTCAGCGCGGCGAGGGCCCACTCGTAGTGGGTGTTCGGGGGCGTGGAGACGACGACGACGTCCACGAGCCCGGAGCCGAGCATCAGCGTCGCGTCGTCGAATGGCTGGGCATCGGGAGCCAGCTCCAGGGCCGCCGCGATCCGCTCGGGGTTGGTGTCGCATACGGCGGTGAGCTTCCATCCCTCGATCGACTGGACCGCGAGGTTGTGCTCATGCCCGATCGCGCCGTACGCCAGCAGGCCAACACGCATGCCGACGACGGTATTGCATACCGATGATCTCCGCTCGCACAGCGATTGGCCCCGATTGTCGGCGGGCTCCGTCGTGCAGGCAGCACGCGACGGTGGGGCCCGCTGCACCACATCGCCGTGCGATGCAACGGGACCAATCCCCCGTGGGGCGGGTCGGGCTCGAACCGACGACGACCAGATTATGAGTACCCGTAGTGAGGTGAAATACTGTTGCGTACCAATGGTTTTCGAGGTACTTTGGCGTGCCATTCCACGTACGTTCTACGACAGCAGACGACGTAAGGACACGTGGGAACACGACCGCGCAAAGGCGGGGAGAAGCCATGCCGACACCGACCACTCGTCGTCGATCTTTTGGGAGCATTCGTCGCCTGCCGTCGGGCAACTATCAGGCGCGCTACACCGGTCCGGATGGAATCTCACGCTTCGCGTCGATCACCTTCCCGACGAAGGCGGACGCGAACGCCTTCCTCGCTACGACACAGGCTGACATCGTGCGCGAGACGTGGAAGGCGCCCAAGCACTCACGGACCACCCTCGGCGATTACGCCCGCACCTGGATCGCGCAGCGTCCGGTCAAGCCTTCGACGCGCCTGCGATACGAGGCGTCGTGGGCCAACCACATCGAGCCGTACCTGGGGGGCCGTTCGATAAGCGAAATCACGCCGGCCGCGGTTCGTACGTGGTACGCAGCACTCGACGAGCAGGTTCAGGTGAAGCGCGCCGAGAGTACCCGCCCCCTCGCCGCGCCTACCAGCGTCGGTTCAGCGACCCAGTCGCACGCCTACCGACTCCTCAAGGCGATCATGAACACGGCCGTAGACGACGAGCTGATCGCCCGCAACCCCTGCCGGATCAAGGGCGCCAGCACCTACCAGCACCCCGAGCGGCCGACCTTGGACATCCGCGACATCGAGGAGCTCGCTCGCTCCGTGCCGCCGCGCTACCGTGCCGCCGTGTACGTCCTCGCGTGGGGCGCCATCCGGCTCGGCGAGGCGGCCGAGCTGCGCCGCAAGGATGTCGACCTCGACCGCCTGGAGATCCGCGTCGAGCGAGCCGTCTACCCGCTCGACGGCGAGTACCGGGTGCAGACTCCGAAGTCCAGGGCAGGCATCCGCACAGTGATCCTCCCGGAATTCGTCGTCGACGAGCTCCGAGCGCACATGGCGACCTTCTCCCCGATCGGCCCCGAGGGCCTGGTCTTCCCTACGCGGTCGGGCACCTGCGCCTACAACGGCATCCAACTCGCCATCACGCGCACACTTCGGCTGCTGGGACACGAGCACGTGCGCGTGCACGACTTACGGCACTCGGGACAGCTGCTGGCCGCGACCAACGGGGCGACGCTTACCGACCTCCAGCGACGGATGGGGCACTCCACCGTCAACGCGGCAATGGCCTACGCTCACGCGTCGCGCGACAACGGCCGTAGCATTGCTGAGCGGATGAATGCCCAGCGGTCCACCGTGGTGGACATCAGCAGCCGCAAGGAGACGGGCTGACAGGACTGGGAACCTCGAGGAGGCCGTCCGCGCATCCCTGAGGATGCCCCCGTACTCGCAACATGTGTGAGGCTTATTCAAGGTTTCACTCGAAACCTTGAATAAGGAGCGGACCTGTTCAAGGTTGTGGCGCCGGGTCATCGATCCCAGAACGGCATGCTGACCCGGCAGGATGGCCCCGCCGGCGCGGGTCCGCCTACGAATCCACCGCGTCCATGAGGTCCCTCGCCAGCAGCACCACGCCTTCGGCCACGGCAACCGGGTCGCCGACCAGCCGCTCGGCGGCTCCGGCCATGAGCGAACCGCGGGCATTCGCCCCCACCGCGAAGTCACTGTCCAGGTGCTCCAGCGCCTCACTGGTTACCTCGGCGCTGACAGGGTCGCGCAGCAGGCGGCTCAGGGTGGCGGAGAGGACCTCTGTTTCGATGGCCCGGAGCAGGCGATACACGTCGTGTGCGTCCTTGTTGTTGAGCCGATCAGGGGTGTCGATCCGGTCGTGGATCTTGTGCAGCTTGGCCACGAGCAAGGCCGCCGGGCCAGCCACCGCAACAGTGAACTCGCGAGGATCGGCGGCTGGGTCGAGAGCACCAATCGACATCGGTGAGTTGTCGACAAGAGCTGCTTCGAGGCCGCGCGCCCGTCGCATCGCCTTGGAATCGTGCGGTGGCACGCGCACGCCGCGCCTTCCGGCGCCTGCGACCGCCTCGGGGACCTTCAGGTCGACCGGCACTCCGCGGCGCGAGATCCAGGTGCCGATGGCGCTGCTTCGTGGGTCGGGCGCGAATCCGGCCTCCCGCATCGCGTCGTTGACGAGCGGGGCGGAGCTCAGAACGTCTGGGTCCAGGGCGAGATCTCCGTCGGTGGTGAACTCGGCGATGGCCACGTCGGCCGACCCGGTGTGCAGGTAGATGGCCTGGGCGCCGACGACGATGATCGCGTCGAGCTGGGCCTCGAGCGCCTCGATCGCGTCCAGCAGCGCCGTCCTGGCCATCGTCAACTCGTCAGGCACGACGCCACTTACTCTCGTTGTCCTTCATCCAGGCGATGAGGTACTCGCCTTCAGCCGGCTCACGACCGGGACCGTTGAGGAGATCGGCCGCGACCTGCGCCGGCGCTGCGACCGGATAGCCGTCACGCGACGGCACCGTGTTCTCGAACTGGAACGCGCCCGCGATTCCGGGCTCAAGGAGGACCACGTTCGGGGCGGCCTCGTTGGGCCGCAGACCCCAACGTTCGGCAGCGTCCTCGATGGACGACACGTAGACGTACGCGGCCTTCGCTGGCGCATAGGTGGCCCACTCGCTCGCCGCGAAGGAGCCCGTGACGGCAACCGGGAAGGGCGCCCCCTTGGCGACCTTGTTCAAGAAGTACGCCGCGCCCCGGGGCTCGATGAACGAGGTGGAATGCGCGGCACTGGTGAACGGAGCCTCGCTGCTCCACTGTCGAAGCAGTCGTTCCCAATCGGTCAGGACATAGCGATCCTCGTTCTTGGACACCAGGTCTTCTCGCTGCAGGTACTCCAGCACGCGATACGTGGCACCGTTCGATGCACCCGAAGTGGCTATGAGTTCGCGCACGCGCCAAGCGCGATCGAAGTCGAGCAGGGCGCGGGCGACACGTGCGGCAGGCTCGCCCTTCAGGGTTCCGCGTGGGCGTCCCTGGCGCCACGGGTCGCGATCCTGTCCGCGGTCCGCGATGTACAGCGCCGGGGCATCGGCAACGATCCGGAGGTTTCCTGTGGCGTCCGCGTAGGAAAGACCCTCCTCAGCGAGCGCATCCCGCACTGACGGCGGAAGGTACTGAGCCGCCACGACGGGGACTGCCTCGGCTGACCCCGCGAGCGCTCGTACCTGACGAGCGACAGCACCAACGTCCCGCCGCTCGACAGTGCGCTTGACCTCGAACACAAGGCGAATGCGCTGACCGTCCGGGGCCTGAATGCTCATCTCCAGGTCCGGCCGCCCCTTGTCTCGGATTGCGTTGAAGGACTCCTGGACCTTCCAGGTGGGAGGAACTCGGTCACGCACCATGACGGCGACGCGGCGGGCCAGCTCACCCTCGGTGGGCGCGCTCTCAACTGGCATCCGACACCTCCCTACCGGTATCTCTATGGTTCCGCTGTCGGCGGACTCGCGTACTTATCCGAACATACTAGCACCTTCGTTCGGAAAACACCCTCTCTCCGCCGCACAGGGAGTTCAGCCATTTCCCGAACATCACCGGCCTCACCGATCTGCCTACCGGGGGTGAGGAGTCCTGGCTGGCCCTGCCCCTGTCATACGCAACCGATCTTCGGGGGAATCCAGCAGAGTGCGGTCGCAACTGACAGCGCTGAGTCACCGTCGTACCGCTGGAACGGCGCAACCCGCGAGGTAGGCCTCGAGGTCAGTACGGCGCAGCCGGACCAGCCGCCCGACCTTCAGGAACGGGATGCGCCGCTCCCGGATCAGCCGACGCACGAAGTGCGCGGTGATGTTCAGGTAGTCGGCAGCCTGCTCGGCGGTGAGCAGGTCCCCCGACGAGGTCACCGGGGTCGCTGAGCGCCGTGCTGCGCCATCCAGAATTGTCATCTGCGTGTCCTTTCGTGTGCGGAGTCGTGAGTCCGGGCGGACGTGCTCTCATCTGGTCAACGGTGTGACCCCCTCGGTGCCTCGCAAGTTCGCTAGTCACATCGACATCCCCATGCCGGCGTACGGCGTGCTCATGCCGTACGACGGGCTGGGGGGATCCCAGGAGGGCTGCAGGGCGGCATGGGGCGAGTCGAGACGCTCGGCACGGCCGGTGAGCACCCGATGGACGCGGTCCAGGACCTCGTCGTCGAGGTCCGCCGGAGCCCACTGCCTCGTGGCACGCATCTCCTTGTCGCTCAGGTAGTCCCGGGCATCGGCGACGAACAGGGTGCGCTCACGCGCCCGACTGGCACTGACGTACAGGCTGGCCGCGTCCTTGGTCGGGGCGAGGGAGGCGATGTGCACCTCGCTCGTCTGGCCCTGGACCTTGTGCGTCGTCCCGGCGTACCCGTAGTCCAGGTGCCGCATGAGCAGCCGCGGACTCAGGGTCCGCTCTGAGCCGTCGTCGAGTCGGATGGTCACCTGGTCGCGGCCTGGGTGGACCACGACGGCCCGGTCACCGCGCACCAGCCGCCGTTCGGGGTCGCGGTCGCTGTGCGGCGTCCTGACGCGCAGGACAGTGCCGGGCGCCAGCACCCGCTCGCCCGATGGGGTGCGGAAGGTGACGGCCGCCCGCCGGTCGAGGATCCCGTTGGTGAAGAGCCGGCCGTGGATCCGGTCGTTGAGGTCGTCGACCTCGGCGTTCGTGACGGCGTCGCAGGTGACGGCCTCTGCCCCGTGCGCTGCGATCTCGCGCGCGACGGTGCTGGCGACCAGCTCGAGCTTGTGCTCGCGGTTTCGCGCCACCATCACCGCCCCGTCGGCCGTCAGGTGCTCCCACGCCGTGTCGAGGTCCCGGTCGTGCAGCGCGGCCGCCACTGCCCGGCCCACCTCCGTGCGCTGGCGCTGATTCGTGGCGAGCCTGACGACGGAGTCCGGGTGGGCAGCACACAGGACGTTGAACGCGTCGCCCGCGCCGACCGCTCGAAGCTGGGCGTGGTCGCCTTGCAGGACGAGCCGCTTGCCCGAGCTGGCGCAGAAGTCGGCGACGCGGGCCAGGCTGGCGACGTCAGCCATCGATGCCTCGTCGACCACGATCACGCGGGCTCGCACCGGCTGGCCGGAGTGGATCCGATGCACGAGCGCGGTGAGGTTCATCCAGGCGGCTCCGGACTCGTGCCCGGCCTGCGACGCCGCGCGGGTGGCCGTCGACGTCACCAGCAGCCCGAACCGCTCCCCCGTGAACGCCCTGTTCGCGGCGGCGAGCACGCTGGTCTTGCCCGACCCCCCGACGCCGGAGATCACGGTGATCGGCGCGGTGCCGTCGACGATCGCGTTGACGGCCCGGCGCTGCTCTCCGGACAGCCGCCACCCGCGATCGGCCTCGAACAGGCCGACCGCCGAGTCCGTCCGCCACGTGTGGGCCGGCGGCATGTCCGCACTGGCAGCCATGTGATGCAGCAGGCCGGCTTCGGCGTCCAGGGCGGACCGGGAGATCCACTGCTGGCCCCCTGTGCGCATCCCGCGGTCGTGCGACGCATGAGCCCGCACGAACCCGGCCCGCACCGCCATATGGGCGATCCGGGCACGCTCCGCGCCCGGCATGCCGGCCGTGGCGAGGTCCACGACCGAGCGGATCCTCGCCAGGCTGGTCACGGACTCGTGGTCGCATGCGACGGAGGCGACCCATTCGACCCACTCCTGGTCCGACCAGGTCGCCGGAGCACTGGATCGCTCCGCCACCGCATCGCGCTCGGCCGCGAGGTCCAGGCCGAGACCCGTTGCCCGGGCAAGGGTCAGCTCGCGGAGCTGTGTCCACGTCGGCTGGTCGTCGGTCTTGGCCGGAGTCGCACGGGACTTGGCGGCCCGGTTCCGCGCCCCACGCGAACGGCGACTCCGGGGCTGGCCATCGTCGGCGTGGTCCTCCTCTGCCAGCACCGCCAGGCGGCCGCGAGAGAAGGCCA
Source organism: Actinomycetota bacterium (assembly GCA_030645615.1). Lineage (GTDB taxonomy): Bacteria > Actinomycetota > Actinomycetes > S36-B12 > S36-B12 > UBA10649. Next base: position 10,605 of record JAUSNB010000023.1, read on the forward strand.
TCAGCATCTCCTGGCTGAAGCCGCCGACCTCCCACTGCGCCGTCGCCGGGTTGAACCACACCTCGCCCAGCAAGCCGCGGGCCTGGGCCTCGGCGATGACGTAATCCTGGCCCCAGGCGGCGAACCGCGGGGCGTTGATGATCAGCTCCCGACCGCCGTCCGCCATCGTGCGCACCACGCCATCGCGCCCCACGAGCACGTTCGGCAGGGAGCAGTGCACGTGCAGGTGCGGATCCCCTGCGCGGGAGGAGACCTCGGTGGCGATGAACCCCGCCCACCCGTCCGCCGCCATGACCTGGACGTCCTCGCCGTCGCCGCGGTGCCCTGTGGAGCAGAAGCCCGCCTCGGCCATCAGCCGCTCGAGGGCTCGGGTGGCCCCCGCCTCCATGACGTCAAGCCACTCCCCCGACCGGGCCGGGTCATCGGTGAGCGCGTAGAGGCTGAACGACTTCGGCAGCGTCAACGTCAGCTCGTACCCGGCGTTGCCGACCGGCTCATGGCGTGATGCCGCAGCCTGCGCCGAGGCCCATAGGCGCTCCCCCAGCTCGACGTCAGTGAGTGCCTCGACCTCCAGTGCGTCGAGGTCGAGCTGGAGGACGGCGTCGCGGTCCGGGCGGGTCACCACCGTGCCCGCCAGCCGTGACCGGACGACGCGCCCGACGGCCGCATGCAGCTCGACCGCCTCGATCCCCACGCCGCCGCGGTCGACCGCGCGCAGGACGCCGGACGCCGTCAGGAACGACACCGACCGGTCCCGCGCGGCCGCGCGGGACACCGACCGCCACCAGTTGCCCGCGTCGCGGGACGAGAACACGGCGGCGGGATCCAGTCCCGCGTCGGCCAGAGCCGCCGACAGCACGGCGTGGATCGGTGCGGCAGGAACGCGCGCCAGGCGCGAGCGCTGGGTCTTCACCCCGCGCGTCAGGTACTGCCCAGAGAAGGCCAGCTCGATGTGCAGGAAGTCGACGGGCTCGGTCACCAGCTCCCCCGGCCGGAACCCGACCAGCTCAGCTGTGGCGCCCGCGCCGACGAACCTGACCCGGCGGCACTCCGCTGTGCCCACCCCGGCGCGGTAGGCGACCTGCACGTTGCCGACTGCGGTGCGACCGGTGACTCGGTACCAGACCTGTCCCTGCCCCGCCGCCGTGTGAGAGATGGTCGTCACCTTCGCGTGCGCGGTCACGCCGACCGCCTCAAATCCGGATTACAAGCCGGATATGGATTCGGGAGTTGGCTTAGGGCCTTGGCCTGGGGGTTGGGGAGGGTGCCTGGGCTGGCTGGGGTGATGGATTTGGGGCTGGCTGGATTGGGGGGCTGGGGACTGTGGATGGGATTGGTCAGGGGCTTGGTGGGTGTGCTGATGGGACGTGTGACTGTGGCCTTGGCCCTTCGTCCTGAACGCAGCGCCGCGGTGATTGCCATGCCCGCTCCCCTCGCCGTCCTGCCGCCCGCCGGCGACCGTGAACTGATCCCCTACTCGATCAACGCGATTGCCCTCTGCGTGTCACACATTCGCCGTCCGCAAGGGCAGCCACGTCCCTACCCACTCAACGGTGTGACCCCCTCGGTACCTCGCATTCCGGCGTACGGAGGGGCTCTGGGATGCGGCTTGGGGCGCACTCGGGAGGTGAGAATTACACCCCGCAAGGCAACTGGACTCGGGGCAGTCCAGACCGACAGCTAGGGCGGAGTAATAGGGTGGTGAACTCGGATTCGCGGTGAGCGCGCCTGACGATGCACCACTCACCATCGACACGGATTGGCCGAAGGGTTGGGGCGAGTAGATCCGCGGTCAGCCCTGTCCTGACACCAGCCTCGCCGAGGTGCTAACCAGAGCGCGCCACCTCGATAGCCTTGGATTCATGAGTGCCGTGGACGACAAACTTGCTGCGGAAGCCCGCGCGCGTGTCGTCATCGACCAGCAGCTCAAGCAGGCGGGCTGGCTGATCCAGAAGCGCAAGGACCTCGCCCTCGGAGCCGGTCAGGGTATCGCCCTTGAAGAAGCACACATGAAGAACGACCACGGCCGTGTCGACTACCTGCTGTACGTCGACAAGAAGGTAGTTGGCGTTATCGAGGCCAAGCCGGTGGGTACCCCGCTGGCCGGTGTTCAGTGGCAGTCCGCGATGTATGCCAACGGCCTGCCCGCCGAGGTCCGCCTCGCGGCGCTGGACAAGGACGGGCGGCTGCCGTTCGTCTTCGAGGCTAGCGGCACCGAGATCTACTTCACCAACGGCTACGACCCCGAGCCCCGCGCACGTAAGGTCTTCGGTTTCCCCAAGCCCGAGACGCTGGCCAAGATCCTCCGTGACGCCGAGGCGGACCCCAGCGCCTCGACATGGCGCGGCAAAGTCCTCCGACTCCCGGAGCTGACCACCGCTCCGCTGCGCCCGGCGCAGATCGACGCAATCACCGGCATCGAGAAGTCGCTGTCCCAACAGCGCTTTGACCGCAGCCTCGTTCAGATGGCCACCGGCGCGGGCAAGACCTACGCCGCCGTAACCCAGTGCTACCGGCTGCTCAAGTGGGGCGGCTTCAACCGCATCCTGTTCCTGGTCGACCGAAACAACCTGGCCGACCAGACACTGGCGGAGTTCCAGAATTACCGAGCTCCAGACGACGGCCGTCGCTTCACCGAGCTCTACAACGTCGCCAAGCTCTCCAGTGCCGGCATGGCGGGCTCGACCAAGGTCGTCATCTCCACCATCCAGCGTGTCTTCAAGGTCCTCCAGGGCGACGAGGTCGCCGACACCGACGACCAGAACCTGGACGACTACACGCCCGATCAGCCAGTCACCGTCGCCTACAACGCCGCGCTCCCGCCGGAGGCGTTTGACCTGGTGATCGTCGATGAGGCCCACCGCAGTATCTACGGCGTCTGGCGCGGCGTACTGGAGTACTTCGACGCCCATGTTGTCGGCCTCACCGCCACGCCAGGCAAGCAGACCTTCGGGTTCTTCAAGCAGAACCTCGTCAGCGAGTACAGCTACCCACAGTCGGTCGCCGACGGCGTCAACGTCGACTTCGACGTCTACCGCATCCGCACCCAGATCACCGAGCAGGGCAGCATCATCGACGCCGGCATCGTCGTGCCCGTGGTCGACAAGGCCACTCGCGCTCAGCGTCTGGAGCGGCTCAAGGACGACTTTGTCTACACCGGCGGCAACCTCGACCGGGCCGTCACCGCCACCGACCAGATCCGCACGGTATTGGAGACCTTCCGCGAGCGTCTCTTCACCGAAATCTTCCCCGGCCGCACCGTCGTGCCCAAGACTCTAATCTTCGCCAAGGACGACAGCCACGCCGAGGAGATCGTCCGACAGGTCCGCGAGGTCTTCGGCAAGGGCAACGACTTCGCTGCCAAGATCACCTACAACGCCAAGAACGCCAAGGAGCAACTCCAGGCGTTCCGCACTTCGGCCGCGCTGCGCATCGCCGTAACGGTCGACATGATCGCCACTGGAACCGACGTCAAACCGCTGGAGTGTGTCTTCTTCATGCGCGACGTCCGCTCAGCGCAGTACTTCGAGCAGATGAAGGGCCGTGGCGCCCGCACCATTGCCTCGGCCGACTTCCGCGCGGTCACCCCGGACTCGGACTCCAAGACCCGTTTCGTCATCGTCGATGCGATCGGTGTCACCGAGCACGACTTCGTCGAGCCACCGCTCAACCGCATCAAGACGGTCAGCCTCAAGCAGCTCCTCGACAAGGCTTCTGCCTACACCATCACCGAGGACGAAGCCGCCACGCTGGCCTCACGGCTGTCGAAGTTGGAGCTCGACCTCGACGACGCTGAGCGTGCCGAACTCGACGAGGTCGCCGGCCGCCCGTTCCGCGAAGTCATCAGAGGACTCGTCGATGCGGTTGATCCGGACGTGCAGGAGTCGTTCCTCTTCAACGTTCCCGGGGAGCAGAAGCAGCAGAGGATTCAAGAGATCATCGACAAGTCAATCGAGCCCATCGCTGATGCGCCACAACTGCGCCAGCGCATCCTCGAACTGCGTGGCGCGCACGATCGCGTAATCGACGAGGTCAGTGCTGACGCGCTCCTTGACGCCCACGGCGTCGTTGACACCTCACGAGCCCGGAGCATCGTCGAGTCATGGCAGGAGTACCTCGACGACAACCGTGACGTGATCACCGCGATCCAGCTCGCCTACGAAGCCAGCGACAAGCGCATTGACTTCCGATTCATCCAAGACCTCGCCATCCGCATCGAGCGTCCGCCCTACAACTGGACGCCCGACATCATCTGGAACGCCTACGTCACCCTCGGCACTCCCGAGCGGCACACCAGCGCGCACCGCACCGTGACCGACCTCGTCTCCGTGCTCCGACTCACGGTCGGCACCGACGATCAGCTCGTCCCGTATGCCGACCGTGTACAGGAGAGGTACGCCACTTGGCTCACGCAGCAAGCCAATGCAGGAGTCCACTTCAACGAAAATGAACGTTGGTGGCTCGACCGCATGGTCCAAGTCATCGCAAGCTCAGCAGGCATCACAGCCGAAGACCTCGATGAATCGCCCTTCACCGAGCGCGGCGGAGTCGCTGGAGCCCTCCGCGACCTCGGCGACCGCGCGGGATACCTCGTCGAAGAACTCAACGCCGAGCTCACCGCATGATGGCGCTACCCGAAGGCTGGCGCGAGGTTACGCTAGGAGATGTTGTTGCTCCCATCTCTGACAGGGAGACTCCAGACCCAGCGACAGAGATCCCATTCATCGGCATGGAGCACGTCGAGGGGCAGAGTGGCCGAGTGTTGGCGTACGGCGATGCCTCCGACATCAAGAGCGCAAGTCCCCTCGTCGAACCGGGCGACATCCTGTACGGCCGCTTACGTCCGTACCTCAACAAGGTGGCGATTGCTCCCGAGAAGGCATACACCTCTGGCGAGTTCATCGTGTTCCGTGGAAACGACGAGGTTGACGGACGTTGGTTGAAGTGGCGCTTCACTGCCCGGGACTTCGTCGACTACGCCATCTCGTTGAACGCCGGGGATCGTCCCCGGGTCAAATGGCCGCAGATGAGGCCCTTCAGGCTGCAGCTCCCACCTCTCGACGAGCAGCACCGCATCGTCGAGCTCCTCGAAGAGCACCTCTGCCGTATCGACGCCGCCGAGCATGGACTCGCGCAATCTGATCGCTCGACCGCCGCGTTGATCAGGTCTGCGCTGGCTCAGGGCCTTCGTGGTGAACTCGTCGAGGACGACCTCGGTGAGGGGACTGCCGAGGATGTCCTTGGCTCCCGGCCTGACTTCGAGGCAACGGACGGTGATCGAGTCTGGGCCGTGCCCGAAGGCTGGCTATGGGCACGCCTTGGGGATGCTTTTGAGGTGCATGTTGGCGCAACTCCACCGCGAGGCGATGCCGGCGCCTGGGCAGGTGACCTGCCGTGGGTGTCAAGTGGCGAGGTCACGTTCTCGCGAATCAGCCAGACGCGCGAACACATCACCCGGGAAGCAGCAGGGAATCCATCCAGGCGCATCCACCCGCCCGGCACAGTGATGCTCGCGATGATCGGCGAGGGCAAGACCCGTGGCCAAGCTGCGATCCTCGATATTGAGGCCGCGCACAACCAGAACTGCGCGTCAATCAGGGTGTCCGAGACGAAGGTGCTACCCGAGTACGTCTACGGGTACATGGAGGAGCGATACCTCGAAACACGACGTGCCGGCTCGGGCGGCCAGCAGCAGGCGCTGAACAAGGCCGCGATCCAGCGTTTCCCCATCCCAATCCCGCCGCTCGCCACTCAGCGAAGGATCGTGGAGGCTTGGGATGGCATCAGGTCGGCTGCGGCACGTCTGGACGACGAAGTTGCGCGGGCTTCCCTGCGATCTCTATCTCTCAGGCGCGCCCTGCTCGCCGCGGCCTTTTCCGGTCGATTGACTGGCGCGTCCACTGACGGCGAGGCGGCCTGACCGTGGCAGCCAAGGACAACAAACTGGAAGTCGGGCAGTCGCGCATCGGACTGATGATTGACGGGCTTCCCGACACGCCCAGGGTTGCCGTGAAGCTGGAACGAACTGACAAGCGGGTCGAAGTGACGATCCCGCTTCTCGACGGTCATGGCGACGTTTATCAGTACTGGTTCTCCAGCGGGATCATTTACGGCGACGACCCAGACAAGACGAAGCGACGCTACGAGCCACCCGAGTCGATCAGCTTCTACGATGCCAGGGGACCAGTCGGGCTGGTTGGGAGCAGCGCGTCGGGCTCAACGATGAACTTCGGAGGTGCGGGCATTGGCGAAGGCCGCCTCACCTTCGACTACGCAATCCTCGGCGCTGGTTCAGGTGCCGACTACGAGTCCATCAATGGCCTCCGCTCGGAAGTGGAAGGGCTCGGAACGTGGGTTGGGCTCCGGTCGCTGAACGCTGAGCGGGAGATCAAGGACGGCCGGTTGGCATCCGTGAATCTTCGCCTGGAGTCTTCTCCCTCGATCCGCGCTGGCCGCCTACTCAATGCTGAGTTCCAATCGAACTGGCGATACGGCCCTGGTCCCGGCCCCGACCAGACGACCATCGCTGAGCGGATGCAGATCCACACGCAAATCAAGAAGGCCGTGAGTTGGGAGGACCACTTCAAGGTCCACTTCCCGCTGCGCAACCTTCTCCGTGTTGCGTCATGGCAGCGCTTGAACTTTGTTGGCCATGAGGTGGTGAGCGTTGCAGACCCTCTGCGCACTCTCGACGGCAAGGCGCACGGAGACCAGTGGCTTCCGGTCATCACCTACCGAACCGGCATCACCGAATCGGCATCGAAGCTGAGCTGGATGGACTTCCTGTTCTCCTACGCTGACGTCGAATCCAAGGGCGTCGGTCGCTGGATCGACCTCAGCAATAGGTTCGAGCGCGGACTGACACCGCTGGTTGGCCTTCTGGATCTCGGAGGGGCCTCACTCGAGGCCCATCTCGCGCAGGTAGGGATTGGGTTCGAGATGCTGGGCTACGACCTGATGCTTGAGACTGGAGCCATTGCTCGAGGGCAGGCCTACGTGAAGTTCGCCGATCAAGTGGCTGCGGTGCTCGACACGGTTGCCAACTTGTTGCCGTTCCCGACCACCGACTTTCAGGAACTCTTGCGGCGCACCTACATGGGCGTCAAGCATGCGGACAATGCGCAACCTAACCGGCAGGAGATGCATCTTGCCTACCGACAGGCGATCCAGGTATTCCGTGCTTGGGTGGCACTTCGGCTAGGGATGCCGAAGGCGAAACTGAAGGCAGCACTGGAGAACGACAAGGTGACCCGCCAGATACGCGAGATCGAGCGGTCCCTCGCAACGCCGTGAACCTTTTCTGCCGCGCTGATAGCGTCCACGGACCGGAACATCTCTAGACACTCTTGCACTGGTCCGATACGAGCCTGGTGCTGGCTGCGCGACTGCGTGGTGGCGGTTAGGCCGGATACGAGGCTTCGGCGATCACGTCGGCAAGTTCCTTGGGCAGCAGGGTTCCGACGGAGAACTCCAGCGCCTTCGCGTGCACGTCCTTGTCGTTCGTGACGATCACCCAAGTGTCGGAGAAGAGGCTCGGCACAGCCGGATTGTTGAGGGCGAGCGCCATGGCTACAAGGATCGGATCGGCCGCTCCCTTGTTGCCGTAGAGATCGATCAGCTGCGTTGAGCCGACAGGAACCGTCTTCATGACCTCCACCAACTGCGTCAAGACGTCGGGAGCCATCGCGATGGTCAGCGCGTCAAGTGTCTTCGCGTAGGCGACGCGACGTGCTTCGTGGGCGACCTCAGCGGGCACGCGGCAGCGTTCCCGGAAGAAGCTCGACTCGCGCCTTTCCTTTCCCAGGGTGCCGAGGACGTTGTTGTCGAGGAGGTACATCGTGCTCATGAGATCGCCGCTCGGAAGTCATTGATCGCCCGCTCGCCACGGTAGGTGTTCGAGAACATGACGCGGCAGAAGTCGCTGGTCGAGATTCCGTTGGAGTCGAACAGGGCAAGCATCCGGCGTGAGCACTCACGTCCGTTGTACCTCTTGAGAGCGTTCATGGGCAGCATGCTGCGACGCGGCGTCTTGTCCGCCTTGTCGTAGGCATCCTTCAGAGCGATCAGGTGTGTTTCTGCCTCGTCCCGCGTCAGCAGCTTGAGACGCTGCGCTCGCATCACGACGGCACTGGGCGTCACCTTGTAGACGTCTGACGCCGCTCGAATCGCTTCGAGGTCCCTAATGTTGGCACGCTGGAAGTCCGCGGCGGGCATGAGGATCTCTGCCGTCAGTTCGTATTCCCGCATCGACGTTTCATCCGTGGTGTGGCCGTTGTAGGTCACAGTCGCGAACCTGCCCCTTGCAACGAGCACCGCGAGGAGTGTCAGCGTGAAGACGCGCCGCCCCGTGGGCTCAAACTTCTCACCATCGTCGCCGCTTGCGATGAATATGAAGGGAACCTTGCCGTCCCTCAACGTCATCCCGCTGAAGATGGCTCCCTTCGGCATCTGCTGGGGCATGTAGTCCTTCGCACTCTGTGCAACGAGGACGTTCTGGGCCTCAAGCTTGTCTACTAGGACGTCGAGAGCATCGCCCTTGTTCTTGGTGCCCCTGAGCTCCGCCGGCAGGAGCTTCAGCGCCGCCATCAGCTTGGCGGCGTCCTGTTCGACAGATGCGCCGGGCTTCTTGAGGAGGTTGACGATGGCGTTCTTACCGAGCGTCTTGTCCTTCTTGATGTAGTCCTGCTTGAACTGCAGGTTCTTGACGAGCAACTCGACCTGGCTGAGTTCCACGCGGCTCCGTGAGTTCATGGCGAACTCTCGCCTCGAGCTGAACCCGGTTAGGAGCCGCTTGCGCTTGAGGCGCAACTGCTCATCCACCACGTCGCGGGGGGCGAAGAACAAGGGGTACGGGATCTCAGCCTTCCGGGCCATCTTCACCAACTCCGTGAAGGAGATGGACCCCGTCTTGAGCGAATTCCGCACTGCAGCGTAGCCACTCACGACCGACTGCTCGAAGAGCGCTTCAAAGACTCCGCGCTCGATGGGTGTGGCGACGCGATCTAGCGTCACATTTATCGACATTCACGTCACCGCCTCCTGTTCTTCCCGATGGCGAGATACAATTCTCGCCTAGTATGCGACGAAGTTTCGGATGCCGCGCCGGAAGTGATCCTTTGCGGCGACGTCCTGCTGACTGGTCAGAGTGGACTGCCAGACTTGGACCTGTGACTGACGCCCGCCGCTTGATCGACAAGCTCATCGCCTACCGCAACGTTCTGCGCGATGCCGGTGTGGGTGTCATCGAGTACACCGAGCAGCTCACCTACTTGCTGTTCCTGAAGATGGCGCACGAGCGGGCGACGCGAAAGCTGGCGCCGCACGTGATCGTGCCGGAACAGTACTCGTGGCAGCGGCTTCTCGACGCTGACGGCCAGGAGTTGGAGACGGTCTACTCGCAGATCCTCACGGGCCTCGCGAGCCAGCCGGGCACCCTGGGCACGATCTTCCGCAAGTCCCAGAACCGCGTCCAGGACCCTGCCTTGCTCAAGAAGCTCGTCGTTGACCTCATCGGTCAGGAGAACTGGTCGGCAGGCGGGACCAACTTCACCGGCGACGTCTACGAGGAACTGCTGTCAAAGGGTGCCTCGGACCAAGGCTCCGGCGCTGGTCAGTACTTCACCCCGCGCGAGCTCATCAAGGCCGTCATCGACGTCGTACAACCGACCCCGAAGGACTCCGTCGTCGACCCTGCCTGCGGCACGGGCGGCTTCCTGCTCTTTGCCCACGAGTACGCCGCACGCGATGCCGAGAAGCTGACCCCGCCTGAGCGCGACCACCTGCGCGACTCCTTCGCCCACGGCTTCGACATTAGCGACGGTACGGCCCGCCTCGCCGCCATGAACCTGATGCTCCATGGCATGGGCACGCCCGATGGCGAGTCGCTGATCGAGGTGCGCGACGCCCTCATCGCGGACCCCGGTAACCGCTGGCCGATCGTCCTCACCAACCCGCCCTTCGGCAAGAAGTCCTCGATAACGATGGTCGGTGCCGACGGACGTGAGGCGCGTGACGACGCCGAGATCGAACGCCAAGACTTCGTCGTCACGACGGCCAACAAGCAAATGAACTTCCTCCAGCACATCATGACGATCCTCGACATCAATGGCCGGGCCGCCGTCGTCATGCCCGACAACTTGCTATTCGAGGGCGGCGTTGGCGAGACGCTGCGCAAGCGCCTGCTTCGCGACTTTGACTTCCACACGATGATCCGCCTGCCCACCGGCATCTGGTATGCCACCGGCGTCAAGGCCAATGTCCTCTTCTTCGACAAGAAGCCCGCCTCGGAGACTCCGTGGACGAGCAAGCTGTGGGTCTACGACTTCCGCACTAACCAGCACTTCACGCTGAAGCAGAAGCCCTTGCGTCGAACTGACCTTGACGAGTTCGTCGGCCTGTACAAGGTGGGCAACCGCGATGCCCGTCAGGACGGCGGCGAGGAGAGCCGCTGGCGCTGCTTCACCTACGACGAGCTGCTCGCCCGAGACAAGACCAACCTCGACATCACCTGGCTCCGCGACGACTCGCTCGAAGACCTCGATAACCTCCCCACGCCGGGGATCATCGCCCGCGAGATAGTCGAAGACCTCACCGCTGCCCTAGCCGAGTTCGAGGCCGTCGCGGCTGCTTTGGAAGCGTCGGACATTGGGATGGCCGAGTGAAGGCTGAGATCGCTGGCGGCTCAGGGGACTCAGTTGAATCAGCGCGGCTCCGCGGCTCGCTGACTCTGGGTGGGACCGCGAGCAACTTGAGACTTGCCCTCCTGAGCCCGACTGGCGCCCAAGGATTTCGATTCAAGCATCGAGCGCAGGCAACGTTGTCTTTCGTTTCAGGAACCTCGGAACCTGCATCGCGGCGGTACTCACCGCCAAGGCTGCGCACCACGGCAATCTGGTCGTCGTCGGCGTGCCACTAGCGTGCCATTGCCCGCATTCCGGACGGGCTCTATGAGGGATTTCGCGCCAGATCTGTGCCACTAAGTGGGCACAAGAGAGCATATTTCAACTAATCTAGTAGGAATAGGTGCACGCCGAAAACCGTTGCACTGCAACGACTTCCGGGGAGTGGGGCGGGTCGGGCTCGAACCGACGACGACCAGATTATGAGTCCGGGGCTCTAACCAGCTGAGCTACCGCCCCCTGCCGCGCCAGCAGCCTACTGAAGCCATGTGGCTGGACGAGGAGCCAGTGATGCTTGTTGGCGCCCCTACAATCTCGGAAGCCCGGGCACGCCGGGCTCTGCGCACCCCTGGGAGGGCGGACATGCCGTCGTCACAGGCAGGCTCGACGGACGCGCCGGTGTCCTTCCTCTCGGTGAGCTTCCCGGCCGCGGCGGGCAAGGACGCCGACGTGCATGCATGGATCGCCTCGACCGAGCACGCCGCCCGCACCGCCGACGGGTACCTCGGCCTGATGGTCGACTCGGTGCCAGCACCCGGCGGCAGCACGGACTGGCGACTGACCTACCGCTTTGCGTCGGGCGTAGCCCGCGATGAGTGGCGCTCGGCTCCGGAACGGGCACAACTGGTCGCCGACGCCGGCCCGCTCTTTGCCGCGCCGCCGGTCGAGGCCCAGACCGAGGAGCTCGACGACGCCCGCACGTCCATGGTCATCAGCGAGTGGATCCCCGCCGAGCGGGTCGAGGATTGGCGGGCAGTCCAGGCCGAGCTGAACGCCGCCGTGGCCACGCGTCCCGGTTTCACCGGCATCGAGGTGTTCGAGCCGCCCAGCGAGGACGGCGTCTGGACGACGGTGATCACCTTCGCCTCCTACGCGGACCTGCAGGCGTGGAGAGAGTCGGACGAGCGCAAGCGCCTCGTGGCGCTCGAGGAGGGCTTCGCCTCGTCGCAAGTGCGGGTCCAGCCGGCGGGCCGCGACCTGTGGTTCGACACGGGCGCGTCCACGGCTGCGACCCCGACCTGGAAGAAGGCCATGACGGTCCTGGCCGTCCTCTACCCCCTCGTCACTGCCTACAACATCACCCTCGGCTCGTGGTTCGGCCGCGGCCTGTCCATTGGCGGCGAAACCGTCGTGGACGGACTGGGCATACCCTTCCCGGCGGTCGTGTTCATCGGCAACGTCATCGGGACCATCTTGCTGACATGGGTCCTCATGCCCTTCGTCACGAGGGTCATGTCGTGGTGGCTGGACCCGCTGGCATCGAAGGACGAGACGATCCGGGGCGTGATGATCCTCATTGGCGTGTACGCGGTGACGGTGGCCGTTACGGTGGCGATCTACATGGGCTGGGGATTCTGACCGCGGCTCGACCCCAGCCGGCAACCCAGCGAAGGAGCCATCCCGCATGAGCCAGACCTCCGTCCCCGACTTCATGCGCGAGGTCGTCCGTGACGTGCCGCCGGCAACGCCGACCGACGTCGGCCTGGCGGCCGCGCTGGCCCTGAACTCCGCCAAGGACGGGATCTACGCGCACGCACTGGCTGCGTACCAGAAGAACCTGCTCGACGCCTGCCCTGTCATCCTCGGCCTGTTCACCAGCCAGGGCGGGGAGTTCACGCTGTACCTCCCCGGGCACGAGCCGATCCTCGCGCCGCGCGTGCCGATCCAGTACGAGGCGACAAAGTCGGTCGGCCACAGCGCCATCGCCGTGTACCAGCTCGTCGCTCGCTACACGGGCAACCCTGCGGATCCTGCCTGGCACGGGCCTATGCGATCCTTCCGCGAGCAGGTGGAGCAGGTGCTGAGGACCTGCGATGACTGGGGCCTGCCGGCAGATGCGCATGGCGCCGTGCGGTACATCCTCACCACGAACCGGGACTTCATGACTCAGTGCCTCGACTCGGGCGGGTTCACCCCCGAGACGTTGACGGTCTACGCGCAGTCGCTCAAGCCGAGCATCCAGGCCGCCATCGGCTACGCGGCCGGCCTCCAGGTCAGCCACTGGATGGCCGTCATGGACGAGTGGCGCGCACTCATCGGTGACGAGGCCTGGCCCCGGACCTACGGCGTGACCAACTCGCTGTACGTCGCCCGGCCCAACAACATCCTGTTCACCGTCATGGCCCAGTACTTCGGCCAGGAGGCCTTCAACGACCGGCTGCTGCTGCTCGAGACCACGGAGTTCAGCACCACGCGGGAGTCGATGCTCGACCTGCTGACCCGGATCATCTCGGATCGCGTCCTCGGGCAGGTGTTCTTCAAGGACTACTTCCTCATGGACTCCGAACTCCTGTCGACCGGCGCCCGCGACGCGATCGCGGCCGGCGTGGCGCAGCGCGCGTCCAGCGCGGATCCGTCCGGGCTGAGCCAGGTCGCAGCCGAGGCCTCGTCGCGCGGGATGCAGCCGCTGCTCGCGCCGCTGGCCCCGTTCCGCACGTGGGAGTGGCCGTGGCGTACGCGCACCGATACCGGCGTCGGGCCTACGACCCTCGCCGAGACCGATGCCTCGCCCGATCCCCTCACGGGCGCATGACCGCGGAGCGGGCCCCGTCCGTCCCGCGCGAGCGGGAGGGCGACTACACCGAGGCCAACGCCGCCCGCCGCCGCGACTTCGCCCGCGAAATGACGGGTGCCGACCTCGCACACGTCGGCAGCTACTCCGTCGACCCCGCCTCCCTGCCCGGGAACATCGAGAACTTCATGGGGGTGGCACAGGTCCCGATCGGCCTGGCCGGCCCGCTGCGGATCAACGGCCAGCACGCGCAGGGCGACTTCTACGTCCCCATGGCGACGACCGAGGGGACGCTCGTCGCCTCCTACAACCGCGGGATGCGCCTGCTGAGCGAGGCCGGCGGCGTGCGGGCGACGGTCGTCGGGGACCGCATGCAGCGCGCGCCGGTCTTCGCCTTCGCCAACGCCGTCGAGGCCGTCGAGTTCGGCGCGTGGATCCGCGAGCACCACGACGAGATCGCGGCTGCAGCCGAGTCCACCACCAGCATCGGCCGGCTCGTGGAGATCGAGCAGTACGTCGTCGGCCCGCTCCTGTACCTCCGGTTCGACTACACGACCGGGGACGCAGCCGGGCAGAACATGGTCGGCCGGGCCACCCACGCGGCCTGCGAGTGGCTGAAGGAGCAGTACCCCGCGGCGAGCCGATACATGCTGTCCGGCGGCATCGACACCGACAAGAAGCACTCGGCCATCAACGTGCTGCAGACCCGTGGCAAGAGGGTGGTCGCCGAGGCCGTCATCCCGGCCGACCTGCTCCGTTCCATCATGGGCGTCGAACCGGCCACCCTCTTCTGGGCCCGGCAACTGAGCCAGACCGGCGCCTTCCTGTCCCGCTCGGCGAACAACGGCGCCCACGCGGCCAACGGCCTCACCGCGCTGTTCATCGCGACAGGGCAGGACGTCGCCAACGTGTCCGAGTCGCACGCCGGCATCGTGTACACCCAGATGCTGGAGTCCGGCGACTACTACTGGTCCATCACCCTGCCTGCCCTCATCGTCGCCACGGTGGGCGGAGGTACCGGTCTGGCCACCCAGCGGGAATGCCTGGAACTGCTCGGCTGCCACGGTCCGGGCAAGGTGCGCAAGCTGGCGGAGATCTGCGCGGCAGTCGTCCTGGCCGGCGAGATCTCCCTCGGCAGCGCGGTGCTCGCGGGCGACTGGGTCTCCAGCCACGAAAGACTGGGCCGCAACCGCGGCTAACGGACGAAGGAGCAGGCATGAGAACGCTCACGATTGCGCTCGTTGCGACCGCGCTCGCGACAGCCGGTGCGCTGGCCCCCGGGCCTGCGTCGGCAATGGGGACCGGCGACCAGTACGAGGACCTCCAGGTCGGGGTGACGTACACGGTCTACGAGCCAGGCTACGTAGCGGGGCTGGCGCTGGACGGCGACATCGGGTCGCCCTGCCCGGCCGGGGAGGACGAGAACGTCCACGCGTCGTACGGCACCTTCGGCGCCACATACCTGACCATCGACGAGGGCCGGCCGATCTGCGTCGAGACCCTCGGCGACGGGAAGATCGTGTCGCGCGTGAGGATCCAGGGCAGGCGGGCAGCCGTCGAGGTGTTCTGCGACTACAGCAATGCGGCCCAGTGGCGTGCGTGCAGCCCCGCCGACATCGCGAGGTACGGCGGCGCGATCAGTCTCACACTGCCCGGTGCGGCCGGCCTGCGGTCCACCGCCGTCCGGCTGGTGACCGACGGCAAGAAGCCACTCACCTATGCGCAGCTCCTCAGGGTGGCCCGCAACCTCCAGCCCACGGGCGGGTAGGGCCTACGGCCAGGCCAGCAGGACCGACACCGCGCGCCGCACGTCATCGGGCACCGGCACCGGCCGGCGGGTGTCTCGGTCCACGTAGACGTGCACGAACAGGCCCGTTGCTGCCGGTTCCTCGTTCCGGTCGCCGAACAGCGCGAGCCGGTAGGTGATGCTCGATGTCCCGAGCCTGCCCAGGGCGATGCCGCAGCGGATGCGCTCGGGGAAGCGGAGCTCGCCGAAGTACCGGCACCCGGTCTCGGCGACGACGCCGAAGGACGGGTGCTCTCGCATGTCACCGACCTGCTCGATCATCCAGCCGTTGACGGCGGTGTCGAAGAGCAGGTAATGCACCGCGTTGTTGACATGCCCGTACGTGTCCTCGTCCGCCCAGCGGGTCGGCACGTCGCGCACGACCGCGAAGTCGGTGACGCGAAGGGAACGAGGATCCGCGTCGCCGCGCGGCGTCCCGTCCTCCTGGCTCATGACCGCCACCTTGTCACCAGTTGGCCAGCGACCGCCGGAAGATGCCGTCGAGGTCCTCGGCGGCCACCGGCCTCGGGGCGATGGCGAGCAGTCGCTGCTGGGCCATGGCCCCCTCGACCAGGGCCGGCACGTCGGCCTCCCCGTAGCCGACGCCGGCGATTCCGTTCGGGATCCCGATGTCGCGCATGAGCGACGCCAGCACCGCGGGCAGGCGCTCCACGCCGTCGGCCCCGTCCGCGTTGGAGGGGTCCAGCAGCGCTGCCGCTCGCTCGTGCCGGCCAGGATCCGTGGAATAGGTGAACCGGAATGCCTCAGGGGCCGTGAGGCACACCGACATCCCGTGCGGCACCATCGGCTCGTCCTGCGGGTAGCCGGAGGGCCGGAAGTCTCGGACCCGCCCGGCGATCGGGTATCCGTTGGAGTGCGGGATGTGCACCCCGGCGTTGCCGAAGCCCAGGCCTGCGAACGTCGCGGCGAGGGCCATGTCGTACCTCGCCCGCCTGTTGCCACCGTCGTGCACGGCGGTGCGGAAGGCCGGGCCCAGCAGCGCCATCGCCTTCTCGGCGAAGACGTCGGCCAGCGGGTTCGATCCGCAGTAGGGCACCCGCCGGTCCGCCTCCTTCCGCTCGAATCCGGTGAACGGCTTGGCGGTGTAGCTCTCCAGCGCGTGGCACAGGATGTCCATCCCGGCGCTGGCCGTCACCTCCGGCGGCTGGCTCATCATGACGTCGGGGTCGACGACCGCCAGCGCGGGGCGCAGCGCAGCATGGCTGATGCCCGTCTTGACCTTCATCGACAGCACGTCCAGCACGCACACGGTCGTGCTCTCCGATCCGGTCCCGGTCGTGGTCGGAACCGCGACGAGGGGCCTGAGCGGGCCTTCGGGCGTCCGTCCCCCGCCGACGGGGGCGTTGACGTAGTCCATGAGCTCGCCGGGGCATGACACCAGGAGGTTCATCGCCTTCGCGGTATCGATGGCCGAGCCACCCCCCACCGCGATGAACGCGTCCCACGGACCGGACGACTTCGCCATCTCACCCGCCAGCACCAGGCTCTCGTCAGTGGGCTCGACGTGCACCCCGTCGAAGACGCCTGCCTCGACGCCGCACGACCGCAGCCCGGCGGCCACCCGCTCCGGGAGCCCCGTGGCGGCGACGCCCGCATCGGTCACGACGAGCACCCGGCGAGCCCCCATGCGCCGCAGGTCGGGGCCAAGCTCGTCCACCGCACCCTCGCCGAACTTCAGGCCCGGGGCCCCGTACGTGAAGATCGACTCCATTGGCATGCGCGCATTGTGGCAGCGCGCGAGGATCGAGGCGTGGTGGACATGAGGATCGCCGTGCGCGTCCGGCCGGGAGCATCCCGCACCCGCGTGGGCGGCTCCTACGGCACGGACGCACATCTCGTGGTGGCAGTGCAGGCTCCGCCCGTCGACGGCGCTGCCAACGATTCCGTGGTCAAGGCGGTCGCCGACGCGCTCGGGCTCCGGCCTCGCCAGGTGCGGCTGGTGTCGGGCACGACGGGCCGGAGCAAGGTATTGGCGATCGATGTCCCGGATGAGGACGCTGCCCGGGTCCGGGCGGCAATCACCGCACTGCTGGACGACTAGGTACGGCAGGATGACCCCGCGACGACACTCGAGAACAGGCCTAACACCGCCCTTGTCGTGATCGATGTGCAGAACGGTGTCGTCCCAGACGCCCACGAGCGGGACGGTGTCGTCGCGAACGTCGGCAGCCTGGTTGAGAAGGCGAGGCGTGAGCGGATCCCGGTGGTCTGGGTCCAGCACCAAGACGAGCACTTGGCAATGGGTAGCGAGGACTGGCGGATCGTCCCGGAACTGGCTCCGGGAGACGCCGAGCCGTTGGTCGCGAAACACTACGGTGACTCGTTCGAGGACACCGACCTGGAATCCGTGCTCGCCGGACTCGAGGTCGGGCGCCTCGTCGTCGTCGGAGCCCAGACCGACCAGTGCATCCGCTCCACGCTCCACGGCGCCTTCGTCCGGGGGTACGACGCGACCCTCGTCAGTGACGCGCACACCACGGAGGACTCATCATCCTGGGGAGCACCGCCTCCCGGACAGGTCATCGCGCACACGAACCTCTACTGGACCCACCAGGAGGCGCCCGGCCGCACGGCAGGAACGGTGGCGACGGCCGACGTCGATTTCGGCTAGCGACCAGCGAGCGGCACGAGCTGGTCGAAAAGCGGGGCGCCGAGCCCGCTCGCGCTGTCGTACCCCGGCTGAGCCTGGCAGCAGGCCGGGACGTTGAGAGTCGCGCGCGGTACGAGTACGGGGTATTGGTTGTTGCCCACCGTGACGTCGTACAGGGCATCGTCATGGAAGCGGGCCACCCGGTAGAGCCAGGGGTTGACGAAGCCCAGCGACGGACTGCCGGCCTCGCGCAGCCGGGCCGACATGGCGGCGAAGCCCGTGGCGACCAGCGGGCTGGCCTGGCTTGTCCCGCCCTCCACCTGCAGCTCGCCGCCGACGTAGATGAAGAGCCCCGGGCCTATGCCCGCTTGGGCGGCAATGTCGGGGACCATGCGCACGTCGGCCCGGGTCAGCGGTCGCTGGTACCACGGTGCATCGAACACGGCACTCGGCCCGCCCGTGCCCACCGCATTGCCGGTCAGCCCGTACTGCAGGTCGTTCCACACCGACTCACCGATACGCGTGTTGTCCGGTCCAAGGTTGAGCTGGGTGCCGCCCACCGACGTGACGAACGGTGATGATGCGGGATACCAGACCGTCGGCAGCGGGTACTCGACGGCTACTCCTGCCGCCTGGCAGGCCGACGACCCCAGATCGCCAGAGGCGACGAAACTCGATGTGCCGACGAGGGCCGCGAACCGCAAGAGCGGTGCGAGGCCGTCCAACTCCTGCTGAAGGGCCAACAGTTCGCATTGGCCAAACGAATTGGTGATGGCGTCGGGCGGCGTCGGCCAGGCCGTGAGGGCAATGGCGTACGCCTCGATGAACCCGGTCGGGCCGTTCGCGACCTGGACGAATCGCACCGACGCGAGCCCTCGGGCCGCCCACGAGACCGTCTGCAGGTCGAGGGCGGTCTCGGTCGAGAGCGACACGATCGGCGTGCCGATCCCCAGCCCACGGCGCACGTCGACCCGCGGCGCCCGGTGACCGAAGCAGGCTGCAGCCGCGTCGACGTCGGACTGGGCGAAACCGCCGCCCAGGCTCAGGACCGCGATTCGCGGCTGGACCCCGTTGACCACGCCGCGTTGGAGCCCCCGCAGCCCGTAGGCCAGGGACACCTGCCCCGGCGTGAACGCGAACGGAGCAACCTCCGCGGGCACGCAGCTTGTCCCGACAGGGGTGCCGCCATTGGTCGGCAACGGAGCAGCGGGCCCCTCATCAAGCAGCGCCCTGGTGGATTGGGACGCCGGGGCGACACCGGGGACGTCCAGCGCGGGCTGGTATTGCGTGAAGATCGGCAGGAACCACGTGACCGTCTCCGCCAATGCCTTGGGAGGCGTGGCCAAGGAGCCGGCCGGCGACACGAATACGTATTCGTCAAAGGGCCCGGGCCCCGTGCCCTGCGCCGAGCCAGCCGTGGCGGGCTGGAACTGAACAGGCTGGCCGATCGACTTCTCCCACTGCTCGACGGTGCCACTCACTCGCGCGAACAGCCCGGTGGCGTCGATGCGCGCGACCAGACCCAGCTTCGCTGCTGCGCGGCGCACCTGCTCGCGTGCCGATGCGCTGGCGCCGTACCTCACGCCGGCCTGTGCCGGCGTCAGGTACGAGCGGAAGCGCGGCGAACCGGGAGTGCTGACCGCCATGGCCGCCGCCTCGAGCGCGGCCGTGTCATACGGGAGCCCCGCCAGGAAGGTGATGACGGCGGCCGGGTCGGGCTGCGGCGGGGTGTCCGCGCTCGCGGGGGCCAGCAGCCCTGTGGCCGTGGCTGCCAGCACGACGGCGGTCGCGAGCACTCGGCGGAGGCTGCCGGTCGGGTGCCGCATGAGCGGACACTAGCCCCCTGTGGCCGTGCGGCGTAAGGCGTCGGCGCGTGCGGTTCGGGCCGAGATGACCAGTTCCAGGCCGATCGTCAGGGCGGCGGCGATCAGCGTCATGAGCGCCGTCATGACCAGGATGGCATCGTGCGTGTAGATGGTCTGGCCCAGCCAGGCGACCTGGCTCAGGCCCCGAATCGCATAGGTCGCGATCGAGACGTCGCTTGATCCGCCCGAGCGCAAGGTGCGGAAGGACGTCACCGGCTGCATCCATGGGATGGCGGTGCTGGCGAGGAACACCGCCGTGAGGATCGGCAGGGGCAGTACGCGCGTGGTCATGCTCAGGACGACGAGCAGGCCCGACATGGCCAGCAGGACGGCCCACATCCGCATCTGCCTTGCTCGAGCGATCGCGATGAGGACGATGCCGCACGTGGTCAGGCCGCCGATGTTGGCCATCAAGAGCGTCGGATTGCCTGAGCGCAGCGCGTACCCGAGCCATGCAGCCATCAAGGCGAACTGCAGGGTCCACATGGGGACGCTGACCCCGGCGGCGCTGTCGGCCCGCCAGATCTTGATCGCCTGCGGCAGCGAGCTGGCGACGAAGAGTGCCGCCGCGATCAATCCGAACAGGAAGGGAACGGCGGCCATGGTCCCTCCCTCCGGGGCTCCCCCATCTGGACTCGAACCAGAAACCCTTCGATTAACAGTCGAATGCTCTGCCAATTGAGCTATGGGGGACGATGCTGGCGAACCAGCCCCGGAAGAATAGCAAGCCGCCGGACGGCCGCCGCAATGCGCGTGGCCCGGGCCTCAGATGCCGAGGGAGCCGCGCAGCCTGCCCAGTGCCTCGTCGGCGGCCTCGCGCAGCCGGGGGTCCCGGGCGTCAAGGCCGGCGTCGAACAGCACGGACCAGCGGATATCCCCGGTGTCGCTGTCCCGACGGGCCGCCATGACGGCAGCCCGCCCGCCGCCGAGGTCCACCCGCTCGCTGACGACGACACTGTCGGTGACCCTGTCGCGCACGGCGGGGGGCAGGTCCTTGGCGTCGTCGACCCGCACCCGGCGCAGCCCGGCCGGATGGCCCGCCTCGTCAAGAACCACGAGGTCGAGCACCGGGTCGTCCCAGGTGGCCTTGGAGATCCGGTGCCACGGCAGCCGCTCGCTGGTCGACTGCACGTACAGGGCACGGGTGGTCGCGACGACGTAGGTGACCTCGGTGACGTCGGCACCGGGGCCACACCCCCAGGAGATCACCCGCTCCCCCGCCGGGATCCCCAGGCGGTCGGGCACCCAGCGGGGCAGCCGCGGCGGCAGCCCGGGCAGCCGGATCACGGCATCACCTTGAGGCTGTCCTGCTTGAGGGATCGCTTGTATTCCTCGAGGTCGAGGAGGTCGGCGAAGAGTCGCTCGTAGTCGGCCGGGTTCTGCACAGGGTCGGTGCGCTGCAGCCGCCCGCGCAGGTCGTCGATCCGGCGGGAGGCGTCGTGCTCGAGGAGCCGCGAGAAGACGCCGGCGGCGTACCTGGCGTCCTGCCCCAGTTCGACGGGTACCGGCTCGACGGCCAGCTCCCGGATCAGGCGGCGGGCCTCGTCGTCCTCGGCCGCCTCTAGGACCTTGTCGATCCAGGCCAGCCCGGATACCTCGGCGCTCGGCAACCCGGCCGCCTCGATGGCCCGGTGCACCTGGCGGGCGCTGGGGTGCGTGTAGGCGGTCTCCTCGACTGACTCGTACCAGGTGGCCACGGCACCGGGCTCCTGGAGCGCGCACTTGAGCGCCTCCCGCTCGACGACGAGGGCTGGATCGCGGCGCGGCCCCCCTTGCGACCGCGGCATTGGCCGAGCGACCGGCGCGGCGGCCTGCTCGCGCCCCGACGTCCTGCCGGCCGCCCCCACGGCCCGGGTGACCGACTCCACGTCGGTGCCCAGCCAGCCGGCCAGGCGTCGGGCGTACTCCGGGCGCAGCGCGGCGTCCTTGATCCGAGCGACCACGGGCGCTGCCTCGCGCAAGGCGGCCACGCGGCCCTCCGCTGAGTCGAGGTCGTGACCGGCCAGTTGGGAGCGGATGGCGAACTCGAAGAGAGGGACGCGCCGGTCCACGAGGGCGGTGACCGCCGCGTCTCCGTGCTGCAGGCGCAGGTCACACGGGTCCAGGCCGGTGGGCTCGACCGCGACGAACGTCTGGGTGACGAACTTCTGGTCCTCCTCGAAGGCGCGCAGGGCAGCCTTCTGGCCGGCCGCGTCGCCATCGAAGGTGAACACCACCTGCCCCCGCATCTGGTCGTCGTCCATGAGCAGCCTGCGGAGAACCTTGATGTGCTCCGAGCCGAACGACGTGCCGCACGTGGCGACCGCCGTGGTCACCCCCGCCAGGTGGCAGGCCATGACGTCGGTGTAGCCCTCGACTATGACGGCTTGCTGGGCCTTGGCGATCTCGCGCCTGCTCAGGTCGATGCCGTAGAGGACCTGGCTCTTCTTGTAGATGGGCGTCTCCGGCGTGTTCAGGTACTTCGGCCCGTCGTCGTCGTCGAACAGCTTGCGGGCACCGAAGCCGATGACGTCGCCGCTGAGGTCGCGGATCGGCCAGACCAGCCGGCCACGGAATCGGTCGTAGACGCCACGGTTGCCCTGGCTGACCAGCCCGGCGGCCATGAGCTCCGCCTCCGTGAAGCCGGCCCGGCGAAGATGGCCCGTGAGGGCGTCCCAGGACTTGGGCGCGAACCCGACACCGAAATGCCGCGCGGCCTCAGCATCGAAGCCGCGGGAGGTGAGGAAGTCGCGGCCGATGCCCGCCTCGGGCGTGGCCAGTTGCTCGACGTAGTACGCCGCGGCGACCTTGTGCGCCTCGACCAGCCGGGTGCGCTGGCCCTGCTGGCGGTTGACCGCCGCGCCGCCGTCGACGTACCTCAGCTCCACGCCGGTGCGCTCGGCGAGCTTCTCGACCGACTCGGCGAACGTGAGGTGGTCGATCTTCTGCAGGAAGGTAAGGACGTCGCCGCCCTCGCCGCAGCCGAAGCAGTACCACATGCCCCGGCTGGGGGTCACGTGGAAGCTCGGCGAGCGCTCGTCGTGGAATGGGCACAGCCCCTTCAGCGAACCGCCGCCGGCCGACTTCAAGGAGACGTACTCGCGCACGACCTCGTCGATCCTGGCCCGTTCTCGCACGAGGGCGATGTCCTCGTCACGGATCCGACCGGCCATACCGCGAGTGTAGGTGTGGTCCCGGACCGCGCCCACGCAAAGATGTCCGGCATGAGTGATCCCCTGGACGTCGGCCGGCTGAGGGCGGACACGGCCGGCAGCAGCCACGTCGCCCACCTGAACAATGCAGGGGCCGCGCTCCCGCCGTCGGCAGTCACGGAGGCGGTTGTCGGCTTCCTGCGCCTCGAGGAGCGGATGGGCGGCTACGAGGCGTATGCCCGCCTCGCGGACGACTTCGCGGCGGTCTACGGCTCCATCGCCACGCTCGTCGGCTGCCGGCCGGACCAGGTGGCGCTGGTCGAGTCCGCGACGGAGGGGTGGTCCCGGGCGTTCCAGGCAATCGCGTTCACCCGCCCGCTGGGGCCGGGGTCACGGATCCTCGTGTCGTCGGCCGAGTACGCCTCCAACGTGCTTCCGGTCATGCAGGTGGCGGCGCGGTCGGGGGCCCGGCTGGAGTTCATCCCCGACGACGAGCACGGCTGCGTCGACGTCGAGTCGCTGGTCCGCACGCTGGACGATGATGTCGCGATCGTCGCGATCACGCACTGCCCGTCCCAGAATGGGCTCGTCAACGACGTGGCTTCGATCGGCGCCGCGCTGCGGGGCCACCCGGCCTGGTATCTCGTCGATGCCTGCCAGTCGGTCGGCCAGCTGCCGGTCGATGCTCCCTCGATCGGCGCGGACTTCCTTTCGGCCACCGGGCGCAAGTGGCTGCGCGGTCCTCGGGGGACGGGCTTCCTGTACGCCTCGGACCGGGCGCTCGACGCGCTCGAGCCGTTCCCGGTCGACATGCAGTCGGCGTCGTGGACCCCGGGCGGGTACGAGCTCCAGCCAGGGGCGCGTCGCTACGAGTACTTCGAGAAGTCCTACGCGGCGGTCCTCGGCCTCGGCGCCGCGATCGACTACGCCCTGGACTGCGGCGTCAATGCACTGGCAGGCCGGATCGCCCAGCTCGCCGCGCGGGCCCGCTCGGAGCTCTCGTCCGTCGACGGAGTCCGCGTGCACGACCGTGGGGTCGAGCGCTCCGGCATCGTGACCTTCACCCATGACGGTGTGGCTGCGGCGGACCTCGTCCGCGCGATCACGGCCCTGGGGGTCAACGTCAGCCTGACTTCCCCAGCCACCGCACGCCACGACTTCGAGGCGCATGGGCTCGAGGGCATGGTGCGAGCCAGCCCGCACGCCTACAACAGCGAGGACGAGGTCGATGCCCTCGTGCGCGCCGTGGCAGCCTCGATGCCCTAGCTCGCTGGGCGCACCGTGTTGCGGCAGCCGCGGTCGGCGGCGGGCAGCCGCTGAGTCAGGACATAGGCGTTCGCCACCCGGTCGACGCACGAGGACCCCGCGAGCAGCCACGTGACGTGCTGCCCGCCGGCGTAGGTGACCGTGCGCGACTCGGGGAAGGCCCTCGACATGCGGGCCGTCCACTGCACGATCGTGGAACCGTCGCGCGACGCGCCGAGAACCAGCACGGGAACATCCGATCCCGCCCCCGTGATGAGCGGGACGGGGTCCGGCTTCATCGTGAGGCCAGCGCAGTTCGTCGCGAACATGGTCGCGAGGCTCCCGCCGTAGTCCGGTCCGAGGCGCACCTGGCCGCGGACGGCAGAGATCATCCTCCCGATGCCCGGCCGCCCCGCGTAGTCCAGGCAGTTGACGACGGCGAACGCGCCACCGGCGTTGCTGTTCGGCGCCTTGCGTGATGACGTGACAAAGATCGACAGGAGCCGTGCAGCCTCGGAGTCCGAGGCTGCCTCCCCCGTCACGACGGCGTGGGCCAGGTCGATGACGGTCGCGATGCCCTCGTACGCGCCCTGCTGCGCGACGGCCCCGTAGACGAAGTCGGCGAGCACCCACCGGTCAAGGACCTGGCCGTCCGGCAGCGCCACGGTCCGCTGCTCGAGGACGGACTGCAGCGTGCGCCACTGGGCATCGGCCGTCGGGTAGGCGTCGGCGAAGGAGCCGTACGCCTGGTCGGGAGCCGCGCCGCCCTCGCTCAGGGAGAGCAGGGTGGAGGCGGGATCGATCGAGCCGTCCAGGACCACTGCCCGCACCCGGTCAGGGAAGGTGAGCGCGTACACGTAGCCGATGCGGGTTCCGTAGCTCATTCCCCAGTAGGTGAGCTTCTCGTCACCGACGGCCTGCCGCAGCCGGTCGAGGTCCTGGACCACCTCGTTCGTTCCCATGAAGCCGATGAAGGAGGCGTTGGCCCGCTGGCAGGCGCGATTCGCGGCGGCCATGGTGCGGTGGAAGCCGCGGACGACCGCGGCCCAGTCCACGGCGCCTGTCACGGCCCGGTCCGGGAAGGGCGTGGCGCAGCCGCGCAGGGCCGGCCTGGTGGCCCCGATCCCGCGTGGGTCCCATGTCACCAGGTCGAAGTGTTGCCTGACCGATGCTGGCAGCAAGGTCCAGATGACGGGCAGGGTGTCCAGACCCGACCCGCCGGGGCCGCCGGGATTGAAGATCAGCGAGCCGGTCCGCTCATCGGCGGCGCCGGAACTGCGGTGCCGAGCCACGGCGAGGCGGAAGCTGCCCGCGTCGGGCTGGCTGCCGTCCATGG
This sequence comes from Actinomycetota bacterium, assembly GCA_030645615.1. GTDB lineage: Bacteria > Actinomycetota > Actinomycetes > S36-B12 > S36-B12 > UBA10649. The sequence continues at coordinate 35,989 of JAUSNB010000023.1, forward strand.
GCACGACCAGGGTGGCGCACTCGAATCCGCCCTTGCGCAGGCCGTCCTGCGTGCATGCGGCCCAGTCGAGGGTGGAGGCTGCCGGGGCAGCTGTTGCGGCGGGCGGGCCGAACCCGGCCAAGCCGACGAATGCGCAAGCGGCCGCGGTGAGGGCAGTTCCGAACAGCAGGGGGACTCGGCTCATGTGCCCAGCATCCTCCGGATGGCCCCACCACGCCGACACCAGCAGCAGGGGTCAATCCCGGGGCCGTCTTTCGACGCCAGGTGCTGGTGTCGGCGGATTGTCAGCGGACGTGCCGGCCGTGCCAGGCCACGATGCTGACGTCGGTCAGGCTGGCCACCTGGTCGACGATGACCCGCAACCGCTCCCCGTCCGACTGGGCCTCCAGATACCACGGCCGCAGCCAGGGCTCCAGCGAACGCCCGCCGTCCAGGACGAGTGCCGCGACCAGTTCGGCGATCACCTCGCGCTGTCGGGCGTACTCGGCCTCCGCTCCGTCGCGGTTCATGACGTGCACCACGGCGACCGCCTTCATCACCGACACCTCGGCGCGCACCTCGTCGGGAACCACGAGTTCCGCGTCGTACCGAGTGTGCGGACCTTGGCCGTAGGCGACCTGGGTCGCGACCTGCGCGGCCGAGCAGAACCGACCGATGAGGTAACTCGTGAACCGCTTGAGAGCCACCAGGTCGTGCAGCGACCCGTCGAAGCCGGTCGGCCAGTACTCCAGCGCGACGAGCCGGTCGAATGCCTCCTCCAGCTCGGCCGTCCCGGCCGGGGAGCCGAAGCGGTCGAAGGCCGCCTCGACGAGTGCGGCACGCTCGGCGGGCGAGCGGAACGCCTCGAGCCGGGCCAGCCCCGAGTGCACGGCATCCTCGACATCGTGCACGGAGTAGGCGACGTCGTCGGACCAGTCCATGACCTGCTCCTCGATGCAGGTCCGCTCCCCAGGCGCGCCTGCTCGCAGCCAGGCGAACACGTCGAGGTCGTCTTCGTAGGCGCCGAACTTGCGGAGTCCCGGCTGGCGCGCCCAGGGGTACTTGCAGGCCGCGTCGAGGGATGCCCGGCTGAGGTTGAGGCCAACGCTCTGCCCTGTTCCGGGATCGACCACCTTCGCCTCGAGCCGGGCGAGAACCCGGAGGGACTGCGCATTGCCCTCGAAGCCGCCAATACGATCGGCGACCTCGTCCAGAGCATCCTCCCCGTTGTGACCGTACGGGGGGTGGCCGAGGTCATGGGCCAGCCCGGCCACTTCGACAACGTCCGGGTCGCACCCGAGGGCATCCCCGAGTTCACGGGCGATCTGTGCGACCTCGAGGGTGTGGGTCAGCCGCGTCCGCGGGAAGTCCGACTCGCCAGCGACCATCACCTGGGTCTTGGCCGCCAGCCGGCGCAGGGCCGACGAATGCAGCACCCGTGCACGGTCACGGGCGAACGCGCTGCGGACCGACTCCTTCACCGGCTCGGGCACGAGCCGTTCGACGTCGTGCTCGTCGTATCCGATGGGCGGTACCGGGCTCACGCAGCCGAGAGTAGCGCCGCGTCCGATATGACCGTCCCGTACCGCTGCCTTGCCGAACCCGAACGCGGACCCGAACACGCAAGAAGAGGAGGCGATGACCCGCGGCTAGCATGCGGTGTGACCAAGCGGCGGGGACTCGCGTTCCTGGTGCCGGCGCTCCTCGTCACGCTCGCCGTCCTGCCCGGCTGCGGTCGAGACCAGCAGGTGCGGGTCGGCACCACCGTCATCGACTCGGAGGACCGCGCGGCCCTTCCGCCCATCGCCGGGCCCACGCTGGACGGCGGCATGCTCGACCTGGCCGACCTGCGGGGCCGAGTGGTCGTCCTCAACTCCTGGGCCTCATGGTGCGAGCCGTGCCGGGCCGAGCTGCCCGCCCTGGTCGACCTTGCCGCGGGAGCTGATCCGCAGGATGTGGCCGTCGTTGGCCTCAACGTCAGCGACGACCCGGACGCCGCCGCGGCCTTTGCGGACAGCCTGGGCGTCACCTACCCGAGCATCGTCGACCCCGAGGGCGCGATCCTGCCCACCGTCCCTGGGGTGCCCCCGTCATCCCTGCCCAGCACCGTGATCCTCGACCGGGACGGCCGCGTGGCGGTCAGCATCATCGGCGAGGTGGATCCGGCGGCACTGCCTGCACTCGTGGCCGGCGTGGTCGCGGAGCCCGCGCAGCCGGGGTCCCTGAGCTAGGCCTGGGGGACGATCGGCACCAGCGACCACCGGGTCATCAGGTGGAATCTCAGCAGGGCGACCGTCTCCTTGCCCACGTATTCCGAGGTGAGGGCCGTCCCGGTCCCCTCTGCCGTGGGAGAGAGGTGGGCGTCGATCCCCAGGGCCGTCGCCGTGGCCTGGGCCCGCGCGGCGTGCGCCGGATCGGTCACGACCGTGGCGGCCGACCAGCCGAGGTCGCGCATGACCCCCGCGATGATCTGGAGGGCTCCCACGGTGTCCGCACCCGTGGTGAAGCCGACGATGTCCTCGGCCGGCACCCCGTCAGCGATCAGGTCCGCCCGGCCCTGCAGCACGACCCGCTGGGGCCCGGTCAGGACGACCACCGGGGCAACCCCCGCACGGTAGAGATCGGCGGCGTGGGCCAGTCGGGCTCGCAGCACCTGCCCTGGGTTCCCCCAAACCCGGCCGGTGTCGAGGACGACGATCGCCTGGGTCCTGGTGCGGTCGTCCACCTGCGCCATGAGCACGATCTGCAGCACCGCTCCGATGGGGAGGAGCAATCCGAGCGCAACGACCAGGGTCAGGGCCACCGTCGTCACGCCACGTGCGGTTCGGGGCACGCGGGCCGTCGCGGCAACGCCGGCGACGGAGGCTCGCGAGCGCATGGCGGACGCCAGGGAAGGAGCGCTCACGTCCCAATCGTCACACGCGCCTCATGGGTTACGCGGTTGCGACACCCGTCACCGGGTGTCACTCGTCGCCGCGGAGCGGGCCAGGGTGGCCCGGCCGGACTCGAGCCGGGCGACCGGCACGCGGAACGGCGAGCACGACACGTAGTCCAGGCCGACCTGGTCGAAGAAGTGGATCGAGTCCGGGTCGCCGCCGTGCTCCCCGCACACCCCGCAGTGCAGGTCGGGCCTGGTGGCCCGGCCCTTCTCCACGGCGATCCGGACGAGTTCGCCGACCCCCTCGCGATCGAGGGACTCGAAGGGGGACACCCCGAATACGCCCTTGTCTAGGTAGGCGGAGAAGAAGGCGCCCTCGACGTCGTCGCGGCTGAACCCCCACGTCGTCTGGGTGAGGTCGTTGGTGCCGAACGAGAAGAACTCCGCCGCCTCGGCGATCTGCCCTGCCGTCAGGGCTGCCCGTGGCAGCTCGATCATCGTGCCGATCGGGAAGCGCAGCGTGCAGCCGTTGGCGTCCGCCACCTCCTTCAGGACCATGGCGGCCTCGTCGATCACCAGTTCCAGCTCCTGGATCGAGCCGACCAGCGGCACCATGATCTCGGCCTGCGGGTCCCCGCCCATGCGCTGGCGGAAGCACGCTGCCTCCGCTATGGCACGCACCTGGAGGGCGAACAGTCCAGGCAGGACCAGGCCCAGGCGCACCCCGCGCAGGCCCAGCATCGGGTTCTGCTCGTGCATGCGGTTGACCGCCTGCAGCATCCGCAGGTCCGCTTCGATGCGCTCCCCCTTGGCCTCCGCGAGGGCAACGCGGACGGCGAGCTCGGTCAGGTCGGGGAGGAACTCGTGGAGCGGCGGGTCGATCAGGCGGATCGTGACGGGCAGCCCGTCCATCGCCTCGAGGATCCGCATGAAGTCCTTGCGCTGCAATGGGAGCAGCGCCTTGAGCGCTTCCTCCCGGTCCGCTTCGGACTCGGCGAGGATGAGCCGCTCGACGTAGGTCCGCCGCTCGCCCAGGAACATGTGCTCGGTGCGGAGCAGGCCGATGCCCTCGGCGCCCATGTGCCGTGACCGGATGGCATCCGACGGGGTATCGGCGTTGGCGCGCACGCGCAGTCGGCGCACGGAGTCGGCGTGCATCATCAGCCGGTCGACCGCGCGGATGAGCTCGGCGGCCGGCTCGTCGACGCCGACGAGCGCCACGTCCAGGCCCTCCTCGAAGTAGTGCACGACCGCGCTGTCGACGACCGGGACCTCGCCCACGAATACCTCACCGCTGGTCCCGTCGATCGAGATGGTGTCGCCCTCGCGGATGACGAGGCCGGACTCCGTCAGCAGAACGCGTCCCTTGGTGTCGACGTCGAGGGACTCGGCACCGCACACGCAGGTCTTGCCCATGCCCCGCGCGACGACGGCGGCGTGCGAGGTCTTGCCGCCACGACTGGTCAGGATTCCCGCCGAGGCGACCATGCCGCCGAGGTCGTCGGGGTTGGTCTCGCGACGCACGAGGATGACCTTCTCCCCCGTTGCGGCCCAGCGGACAGCCGTCGGTGAGTCGAAGACCACCCGGCCGACCGCCGCCCCGGGCGATGCGTTCATGCCGGTCGCGACGAGCGCGTGGTCGTCGCCGGCGACGAACCGCGGGAACATCAGTTGGGCCAGCTGCGCCCCGCTGACCCGCATCAGTGCCTCGTCCATGCTGATGACGCCCTCGTCGACCAGTTGGACGGCGATGCGGAACGCGGCGCCCGCCGTGCGCTTGCCGACGCGGGTCTGCAGCATCCAGAGCTTGCCTCGCTCGATGGTGAACTCGATGTCGCACAGGTCTCGATAGTGCAGTTCGAGGCGATGCATGATGTCGAGCAACTGCACGTAGCAGGCTGGCTCGAGCTTCTCCAGGTCCTGCAGGGGGACCGTGTTGCGGATGCCCGCGACGACATCCTCGCCCTGGGCATCCGAGAGGTAGTCGCCGTACACGCCGCGGGCACCCGATCCCGGGTCGCGGGTGAAGGCGACCCCGGTTCCGGAGCCGGGCCCGGCGTTGCCGAACGCCATGGACTGGACGTTGACTGCGGTGCCGAGATCGTGCGGGATCCGCTCCTGCCGCCGGTACAGGCGTGCGCGCTTGGTGTTCCACGACTTGAAGACGGCCAGGATCGCGAGGTCCAGCTGCACCTGCGGATCCTGGGGGAACGGGGCGCCGGTGCCGTCCAGGATGATCGACTTGTAGACGCCTACGAGGTGCTTGAGGGAGTCGACGGGCAGGTCGACATCGGTGGTCACGTCGAAGTTGACCTTCTCCTGCTCGAGTGCGTGCTCGAAGTCCTCGCCGTCAAGTCCCAGGACCGTCTTGCCGAACATCTGGATGAGCCGCCGGTAGGAGTCCCACGCGAAGTGCTCGTCGTGCGCGTGCCTGGCCAGACCGCCGACGCTGGAGTCGTTGAGGCCGATGTTCAGGACCGTCTCCATCATGCCGGGCATCGAGTAGCGGGCGCCGGAACGCACCGACACCAGCAGCGGGTCCTCCGTGTCACCGAGGACCCGGCCCATCTCGGCCTCCAGCCGCGTGACGTGCAGTGCGATCTGCTCGCTCAGGCCGTCCGGCAGCTCGTCGTGCAGCAGGTAGTGCCGGCAGGCCTCGGTCGAGATGGTGAAGCCGGGTGGCACCGGCAGCCCCATGCGGGTCATCTCAGCAAGGTTCGCCCCCTTGCCGCCGAGGAGGTCCTGTTGCGTGCGGTCCCCCTCGATGAAATCGAAGACGTAGGCAGTGGTGGTCGCGGTAGCCGTCATGGGTCTACTCGACACCCCATGGGGTATGCCGGACAAGGGCCGAAGGACCGGGACCCTTGGCCCAACCCTGTGAGGTCGGGCACACGACGTAGGCTCAGCGCGTGACGTCGACCGACCAGGCCACTGCGGACGGCCGGCCCGGCCCTGAGGACCCGCGGCCGGCGCCGTACCGGCCCGGCCCGGTGCGCTACCGCTGGACGTTCGTCGAGATGCTCGTCTCGTCCCTCATCGGGCTCTACGCCTCGCTCGTGCTCTCCATCGAGGCCATCACGCTGGCCAAGGACCCGTTCGCAGACCTGTCCTGCAACATCAGCACGGTGCTGTCGTGCGGCACGGTGGGCTCGTCCTGGCAGGCCAGCCTGCTCGGCTTCCCCAACGCGTACCTGGGCCTGATCGCCGAGCCCGTGGTCATCACGATCGCCGTGGCGGCCCTCGGCGGGGTGCGGTTCCCGCGGTGGTTCATGAACTCCGCGCAGGTCGTGTACTCGATCGGCCTGGTCTTCGCCTACTGGCTCTTCTACCAGTCGTACTTCGTCATCGGCGCCCTGTGCCCGTGGTGCCTGCTCATCACGCTCACGACGACGACGGTGTTCATGAGCCTGACCCGGGTCAACCTGCTCGACAACACGTTCGGCCTGCCGGCCGGCGCCTACCGCACGGTCGCCTCATGGCTCAAGGCGGGCGCCGACACCCTCGGGGTCATCGTCATCTTCGCCCTCCTGATCGCCGCCATCGTCCTGAAGTACGGCGGCGAGCTCTTCGCCTGACGCGGTCCGCCGACACCAGCCGCCAGCGTCGCAAGACGGCCCCCGGATTGACGCCAGGTGCTGGTGTCAGCGGGCGGGGGGCCGGTAGGCCTGGGCCATCAGCAGGTCCGGCTCGAAGCCGGCCCGACGGTATACCCGGCCGGCGTCGTTGGTGGACTCCGTCACGATGACCCACTCGTCGCAGCCGCGGTCGCCCGCCCACGTCCCGGCGACGCCCAGGAGGTGGGCGGCCAGCCCCCGACGCCGGTGCGCCGCATGCGTGGCCGCGTTGTGGTACCGGGCCAGTCGTCCGCAGCGAATGATCCCGAGGTCACTGACCAGGTCCGCTCCGGCGAACGCCCCGAAGAAGCACGCCACTCCTCGGGCAGCCATCTCCTGCCGCCACCTGCCCTGCGACTCGGCGAACCGTGCGTAGCCAGCCGGCTCGTACGTGCCGTCGGCCTCGTTGCCGGCCACGTCGCGGGCGACCTGCTGCTCCCAGTCCTGCCCGGTCAATGCGCGCACGGTGTAGCCGTCGGGCAGCGCCGCTTGCCGCGGCAGTACGTTCGTCGTCAGCACATCGTCCTGCTCGACCTCGAGGCCGATCCGCTCCCACGCGTCGACACTGGAGGGCAATCGAGTAAGGCCGATGGCCACCCAGGACGCGGCCGGGAAGGCAGCCGAGAACTCCGCCGCCCATCGATCGGCATCATCGACGTCGCCGTCAGCGACGAGCAGGAAGTTGCCCCAGTGGAAGTCCGGCAGCGGCTCGCAGCGCACCACGACGCAGCCATCGCCGGGAGTCACGGTTGCGCCGGCGTGCTCGAGGACGCCGAGGTGCGTGGTCCATCCAGGCGACAGGGCCTCCTCCATCCCGCTCATCCGCCGCTCACGGATAGCTCGGCCTCGCGCAGCTCGCAGGCGAGCGCCTCGTCGAGGTACGGCGAATCCAGCCATCCGTCGGGAAGGGAGGGCCGCCGGTTGCCGGACGTGCGACCGCGCGGCCCTTCGCCGACCACGGCGTTGAAGCCCTGATCGGGATCGATCCGGGCAAGCAGCGCATCGAGATCGTCCAGTGTCGTGACCGTGCCGAGGGCCAGGCGCACCGGCTGCGGCACCCGGAAGCCCTTGAGGTACCAGGCCATGTGCTTGCGGATGTCGCGGCAGCCGCGCTGCTCGCCGTAGTCGTCCACCAAGAGCTGGGCGTGCCGGCGCAGGATGTCGAGCACGGCATCGAGCCGAGGGTCGTCGGGCACCGGCGTGCCGGCGAACGCCGCGCCTAGCTGGGCGAAGAGCCACGGGCGGCCCAGGCACCCGCGCCCGACGACGACCCCGTCGACACCGGTACTCGCCACCATGCGCAGCGCATCGGCGGCGGTCCAGATGTCGCCGTTGCCCAGGACGGGCGTGCCATACGGAGCGAGCTCATCCTTCAGCCGGGAGATCGCATCCCAGTCGGCAGTGCCTGCGTACATCTGGCTTGCCGTGCGGCCGTGCAAGGCCACCCAGGCCACGCCCGCCTCCGCTGCGGACCGTCCCGCCTCGAGGTAGGTCAGGTGCTCGTCGTCGATACCGGTGCGCATCTTCACCGAGACGGGGACCCGCCCTCCTGCGGCATCGACGGCCGCCGTCACGATCGCGCGGAACAGGTCCCGCTTCCAGGGGAGCGCGCTCCCGCCTCCCTTGCGGGTCACCTTGGGCACCGGGCAGCCGAAGTTCATGTCGATGTGGTCGGCCAGGTCCTCGTCGACCACCATGCGCACCGCAGCCGCCATCACCTCAGGATCGACCCCGTACAGCTGCACTGATCGGGGCCACTCGCCGGGGCCGAAGGTGACCATGTCCATGGTCTCGGCGTTGCGCTCGACCAGCGCGCGTGACGTCGTCATCTCCGACACGTACAGGCCGCGCTCGCCGCCGGCCTCGCGGCACAGCCGGCGGAATGCCCGGTTCGTGATGCCGGCCATCGGGGCGAGCACCACCGGGCGACCGTCGATGAGGGGCATGGCCGGATTGTCCCACTCCCATGCGGCAGACTGCCGTCCCGACGCCCTGTCGGGAACGCACCCCAGAGGAGACCTGCGATGGCACCGCCCACCGAGTTCGCGGCCGGCAAGGTGCTGACCGGTCGGAAGCGCTGGGTGGCGCTGATGTTCCTTGCGCTCGGCGTCGCGATGATCATCCTCGACGCGACCGTCGTGAACGTCGCCATCCCCACCATGGTCAAGGACCTCGGCCTGACGACGGCCGATGCAGAGTGGGTGACCGCGGCGTACTCGCTGACCTTCGCATCGCTCCTCATCCTCTTCGGCCGGGTCGCCGACCGCTCGGGCCGCAAGCTCATCTTCATGCTCGGCATCGTCGTGTTCGTCGGTGCCAGCGTCCTGGTCGCTGCATCGGACGACTCGATGACGCTGATCGCGGCCCGCGCCCTGCAGGGCATCGGCGGCGCGATGATCCTGCCGAGCTCGCTGTCGGTCATCAACGCGGTCTTCGTCGGGCGCGACCGGGCCGTGGCATTCGCGGTCTGGGGCGGCACCATCGGCGGCATGGCCGCCCTCGGGCCGCTGGTCGGGGGATGGCTGACGACGTATGCGTCGTGGCATTGGGCCTTCCTGATCAACGTCCCGATCGGCATCCTCGTCCTGGTCGGCGTGCTCATGACGGTGCCGGAGACCAAGGAGCGCGGCGGCCCCAAGGGAATGGACGTGCTCGGGACGGTGCTCGTCACAGTGGGCCTGTTCGGCATCGTGTTCGCCCTGATCGAGGGAAACCGCTACGGCTGGGTGGTCCCGACCGCGGAGTTCCAGGTCGGGTCGTGGACCTGGCCATCGGACTCGGTGTCGATCGTCCTGTTCTCGGCGCTCGCTGGAGTGCTGGCGATCGTGGGGCTGCTCGTGCTGGAGGGCCGGCGTGGCCGTGCCGGCAAGGTCGTCGTCCTCCACCTCGGGCTGTTCAAGATCCGCACGTTCGGGGCCGGCAACGTCGTCGCCCTCGTGGTGAGCCTCGGGGAGTTCGGCCTGCTCTTCGCGCTGCCGCTGTTCCTCCAGGCCACCCGGGGGTACGACGCGCTGGAGACCGGCGTCATCCTGCTCGCTCTCGCGGTCGGGTCCTTCGCGGCGTCGGGCATGGGGGCGCCGCTGTCCCAGCGGTTCGGCCCGGTCCGCGTCCTTCAGCTGGGCATGGCCCTGGAGGCCGTCGGCATCATCGGCCTGGGCCTCATGCTGTCGACCACCATCACGGGCTGGCAGATGGCACCGTGGCTGTTCGTCTATGGCATGGGCGTCGGCTTCGCCACCGCGCAGCTCACTGGGGTCATCCTTGCCGAGGTGCCCGTCGTGGAGTCCGGCCAGGCGAGCGCCGTGCAGTCGACCGCCCGGCAGGTGGGCGCCGCCATCGGCACCGCGATCATCGGCACGACGCTCATCATCGGCCTGGGCAACGTGACCAGCCAGCTCGAGGATCGGGGCGTGCCGGCCGAGCAGGCCCAGCAGGTGTCCGACGCCGTGGCCACGTCCGCCGGGCAGGCGATCCCCGCCCTGGCAGCCCTTCCCAATGGCGAGATCCTCGTGGAGGGCGCGTCCGCCGGCTTCGCCACGGCGATCAAGGGGGTGGCGTTTGTCGCCGGGGCCTTCGTGCTGCTTGGCCTGGCGACCACCTTCTTCCTGCCACGCAACGCCGCGCGCGTGGAATCCGAGGGCTACGCACCACCTGCCTAGCGCCGGAAAGCGGATAATGCCCCCGTGACGCTCGAGCCGGAGCCGTTCTCGTCGCATGGCGCGACGAGCGTCGCCTACGCCCGAAGCCCGATCGACATCCCTTGGCGCGGGACCCCCGGCCCGGTGTGGACCATGGCGGCCGGCACCTTGGTCTATGCGGCGCTGGCCCTCATGGCCACGTTCCTCCGCGATGACGAGGCCCGCGGCAGCACGGTCCTGATCGCGACTGCCGGCTACAGCCTGCTCGTCGCGGTCGTCCTCATGGTCCTGCGTGCGCGCACGCCCATGTGGTTGCTCCAAGCGCAGTGCGTGGTGGTGATCGCTTTCACCGCGGTGCTCGTGCAGCTCGCCCCGACACCGGTCAATGCCGTCAACATCTCGTTCCGCTACGTGGCGATCGTGCTGTACGTGTCCTACTGGATGTCATGGCGCGTAACGGCCGTCGCGACCGCGCTCGTCACGGTTTCGTCGTACGTGTCGTACTGGCTCCGCGACGATGACTTCCGGGTGCTGTTCCCCACCTGGCTCATCGTGACGCTGCTGTGCTGGCTGCTGGCATCCATCGTCAACCATCTGACCCGAGTCACCGCCCGGCACGCCACCGTCGATCCCCTCACCGGCATGCTCAATCGCGGCGGACTGGCCATGCTGCTCGACGCGGCCCGCGAGCCCGGGCGCCATGACATCTCGCGCACCCTCGTGGTGATCGACCTCGACGACTTCAAGCGCCTCAACGACACCCACGGCCACCTCGCCGGCGACGAGGCGCTCCGCCAGCTCGGCGAGGCCTGGCGGCAGACGCTGCGCGTGGGCGACATCGCCGTGCGCAGCGGCGGCGACGAGTTCGTCCTGATCCTGCCGAATACGACGGCCGACCAGGCCCACGCCCTGCTCGGCCGGCTACGGTCCGCATCCTCGGTGCCGTGGTCATACGGCATGACGCAGTGGCCCACCGACGAGGGCTACGACCTGGCGGTCGCGCGGGCCGACGAGGAGCTGTACCAGCGCAAGCGGGACCGCGGCGCGTACTAGCAGGCCGGAAGCCGCGAGGCCAGCCAGCCTGGCAATGCATCCATGCCGATGCGCTCCTGCTGCATCGAGTCGCGATCGCGCACCGTGACGGCCTGGTCATCGAGGGAGTCGAAGTCGACCGTGACGCAGAACGGCGTCCCGATCTCGTCCTGCCGGCGGTAGCGCCGGCCGATGGCACCGGCATCGTCGAACTCGATGTTCCACCGTGCGCGCAGTACCGCGGCGAGGTCCTTGGCCTTGGGCGTGAGGGCCTCGTTGCGCGACAGCGGGAGCACGGCCGCCTTGACCGGCGCCAGCCGGGGATCCAGCCGCAGGACGGTGCGGGTGTCGACACCGCCCTTGGCGTTGGGCGCCTCGTCCTCGTCGTAGGCGTCGAGAAGGAAGGCGAGCACGGCCCGGGTGAGGCCGGCAGCAGGCTCGATCACGTACGGCACCCACCGTTCCCCGGTCTCCTGGTCGAAGTAGGAGAGGTCCGTGCCGGAGTGCTCGCCATGAGTGCGCAGGTCGAAGTCCGTGCGGTTGGCGATGCCCTCGAGCTCCGCCCACTCAGACCCCGCGAACCGGAACCGGTACTCGATGTCGACCGTGCGCTTGGAGTAGTGGCTGAGCTTCTCCTGCGGATGCTCGTAGAACCGCATGTTCTCCGGGTTCATGCCCAGGTCGGTGTACCAGTCCCACCGCTGCTGGAGCCAGTACTCATGCCACTGCTCGTCGGTCCCGGGCACGACGAAGAACTCCATCTCCATCTGCTCGAACTCGCGCGTGCGGAAGATGAAGTTGCCGGGCGTGATCTCGTTACGGAAGCTCTTGCCGGTCTGGCCGATGCCGAACGGCGGCTTCTTGCGCGCGGCGTTCATCACGTTCAGGTAGTTGACGAAGATCCCTTGCGCGGTCTCCGGCCGAAGGTAGTGAACGTCCCCCGCGTCCTCGACGGGCCCGACCGTGGTCTTCAGCATGCCGTTGAAGTCGCGCGGCTCGGTGAAGTCCCCGCGCGTCCCGCAGTTGGAGCAGACGATGTCGGCCAGCCCGTTCTCGGGTGATCGTCCGTGCTTGGCCTCGTACGCCTCGACGAGGTGGTCCGCGCGCCAGCGCCGGTGACAGTTGCGGCATTCCGTCAACGGCTCGACGAACGCGCCCGCGTGGCCGGATGCCACCCATACCTGGGGGGCCAGAATCACCGAGGAGTCCAGTCCCACGACATCCTCGCGGCCGCGGACCACGGCCTGCCACCACTGGCGACGGATGTTCTCCTTGAGCTCGACGCCGAGCGGACCGTAGTCCCACGCCGAGCGGGAGCCGCCGTAGATCTCCGACGAAGGGAACACGAAGCCCCGCCGCTTGCTGAGATTGACGACGGAATCAACACGATCGGCGGCCATCAGGCGCTCCTTCTCGAGCGCACTGCGCGCTCCACTCCGGCTGGTTGTCGGCGGACGCCACGAATTCTAGGCGTTGTGGTCCCAGAGCAGCCGCCGGGCAGTGTGCTCGTCGATGGTGTCGAACGCGGCATAGTGCCAGGCCAGGTCGCGCCGGGCCATCGGTCGGACCACGGCGATCACCTCGTCGTATCGGTGCTGCAGGTCGGCCTCGACCTCTCGCGGGCACACTGGCACCGCGAGCCGAAGGCTGGCCACGCCACTGGCGCGCAGGCTCGCAGCGGCGGCCCGGGCCACCGTCCCCGTCTCGACGCCGTCGTCGACGACCACGACGTGGCGGCCCGCGAGGTCGGGCCGGGTCGGTACCGAGGCGCCCGAATCTGATCGCTCGACGACAAGTCCGTTCACCTCGACGTCGACGGACTCTGCCACGCCGAGCGCAACCGGCACGCCGTTGGGCATCGCGGCGAGCAGCACCACGTCGGGCTTCCCGGCGAGCGCGTCCGCGAGGAGCGGTCCGAGGCGACGGCCACCGTCGACGAGGTTGGCGAAGTCGCTCATGCCGCGAGCCAGGTCACGTCGTCACCGGTGCGACGTCCGGGCCCGCAGCCGATCCGAGCGCGACAGCGCCCGCGTCCTGGGCCAGGCCGCTCGGGTGCGTCGTCGACCCGCTGGGCGTGAGGTGCAGGACGACCTCGAAGGCGGACGGCTCGTCGATCGCCCGGGAGAGCAGCGGCACGGCGCCGACCTTGACGTCGTAGGCCGACAGGGCACGGCGGTAGGCCCCCACACCTGACCACTCGGTCCGAATCAGCAGGAGGTCGGCATCGTCCGTTGACTGCGCAATCGACCCCTGCGTGAATCCGGTCTGGCTGGAGAGGACGTCAAGCGCGGCAGCAGCGTCGACATGGAACGCTGCGCGATCCTCGGGCGCCACCCGGTACCGGCCGACGACCAGGAGCGACGCGCCCGGATCGACCAGGGACGCCCACGGGCTAGTCTGAGTCACCATCGCAACCTAGGCCCACGTGGAGTTCTCATGGCCAGCAACCCCGGCAAGAGGGACGGCTCCACGCCGGGCGTGCGCGGTCCCCGCGGTCCCCAGGGCGGCGGCCAGGCCGGCACCCCAGCGCGCAAGTCGACGGCCACCGGACTGCGCGGGCGCTTCGAGGACGCCAGCTTCCCGCTGCTGCGGGTCATGACCGCGCTGCCGCGCTGGCTCATCGTGGTGCTGCCGGCTGTCCTGCTGGTCGCCGGGCTCGTCCTGACTGGGCCTTGGGCCTGGCTGGGCGGCATCTTCCTGCTGGTGGACTTCCTGCTGCTCACGTGGCTGACCGCCCTCTCGTGGCCGGTCATCAGCCCGGGCTCGCGGCTGGTGCGGGCGATGGTCGTCGCTGCCCTCCTCGGCATCACGATCCTGAAGTTCGCCGGGCGCTTCTAGGGGCGTGGGTGGCGTGACCGAACCACGGGTCCTCGAGTACCCCGATCCCGCCGCCTTCCTCGACGCCACGGCCACCTTCCGCGCGGCGGAGCCGGTCTTCACCAACGTCATCGGATCGGTCGCGGGCAGCGTCCTGGCCGGCCGCACGTATGAGTCGTGCAGGTGGATGGCAGTCCTTGACGGCACGAGCACGGTCATCGGGTGCGCGATGCGCACCGCCCCGTGGAACCTGGCGGTGTCCCCCATGCCCGGCCCGGCCGCCGCCGCCGTCGGCAAGCACATGGCCAAGGCCGACCCGCTGCTGCCGGGGATCGTCGGGCCGCGAACGGTCGTGGACGGCGTCGTCGACGCGGCAGGGTGGCGCGCGCGGGCCCGCGTCAATATGGACGAGATCATCCGCGTGCTCGGCCGGTACACGCCCTCGCCTGCTCCGGCTGCCGGTGCGGCACGGGTGGCCACCGCCGGGGACAGGGACCTCGTCCTGGCGTGGATGTTCGCGTTCGCCGAGGACGCCGGGCTACCCGCCCATGGGATCCCGGACGGGACCGACGGCCAACTCGACCGGGGATCACTGCGGCTCTGGGAGGTGGACGGCACGCCCGTCTCCATGGCCGGCCACGCCCCCGTGGACCCGACCCCCTCCGGCATCGTCGCCCGTGTGGGCCCGGTCTACACCCCGGCGGCCCTGCGAGGTCGCGGCTACGGAACGGCGGTGACGAGCGCCGTGGTCGAGGGGCTGCTGCCGACCTGCGCGATCATCATGCTGGTCACGGATGCCGACAACGCCACGAGCAACGGGGTGTACGCGCGGCTGGGCTTCGTGGAGGCGGGGGCGCTGGTCGAGGTCCTCGTCGATCCTCCCGCCCACCCACCCACCACCCCTCCTCGACCTTGAGGTTGGCGCCGTTCCGGACGCAGTCCGAGCGCGCCAACCTCAAGGTCGGCGAGGGTGCTGAGTAGATACGAAATTGACAATCATTTTCATTACGCCTACCGTCGAGGCATGGCCCGTCGCCCCGTCCTCCTTGCCGCGACCCTCCTTGGCGCACTCACCCTGGCCGCCTGCGGATCCGCCGAAGGCCCGACCGATGACCGTCCGTCCGTCGTGGCCGCCCTGTATCCGCTGGCCTACGCGGCGGAGCAGGTCTCCGGGGGTTCGGCAACCGTGACGGGGCTCACCCCTCCCGGCGTCGAGCCGCACGACCTCGAGCTCACGGCCGCGCAGGTCGCCGAGATCGCGCAAGCCGACCTCGTTCTCTATGTCAAGGGCCTGCAGCCTGCCGTCGACGAGGCCATCGCCCAGCAGGCGGCCGACCGGGCATTCGATGTGGGCGAGGGCCTGGACCTGCTGGTCACCGGCGACGTCACCGATCCGCACGTCTGGCTCGACCCGGTCAACCTGGCCTCCATCGGGGAGGCCGTCGCGATCCGTCTGGGCGAGGTCGACCCCGCCCAGGCCGCCGCGTTCGCGGCGAATGCCGACGGGCTCGCCGCGCAGATGAGCGCGCTGGACCAGGAGTTCACGGACGGACTGGCCACCTGCGCGACGCGCGACATCGTGGTCAGCCACGCGGCATTCGGCTACCTCGCGGATGCCTATGGGCTGACCCAGATCGGAATCTCCGGGCTGTCCCCCGACGCGGAACCGAGCCCAGCGCGGCTGCGCGAGGTCGCAGACCTCGTCCTGGCCACGGGGACGACCACGATCTACTACGAGACCCTGGTCGACCCCAAGGTCGCCCAGACGGTCGCCGATGAGACCGGGGCGGCCACTGCCGTCCTCGACCCGCTCGAGGGCCTGCCCGACGGAGCCAGCGGCGACTACGCGTCGATCATGCGCGCGAACCTGGCCACGCTGATTGCGGGGCAAGGCTGCTCGTGACCAACATCGGAGAGGTCCTGCGGCTCGAACGGCTCTGCGTCGAGTACGACGGCGACCACGTGCTCGAGGACGTCGACCTCACCATCACGGCCGGGGAGTTCGTTGCCGTGCTTGGCCCGAACGGCAGCGGCAAGACGACGATGGTGCGCGCGGCACTCGGCCTGCAGCAGTTCGACCACGGCCGGGTGTTCCTGTTCGGCACCCCGTTGCAGCGGTTCCGGGAGTGGCGGCGCGTCGCCCTGGTCCCGCAGCGACTGCCGGGTGCCTCCAGCATCCCGGTCTCCGTCTGGGAGTCGGTGCTCAGCGGGTTGATCTCCCCTCGCCGGCGATGGCGCCCCTTCTCCCGTGAGGAGAAGGCCGCGGCCACGCAGGCCCTGCATGACGTGGGCCTGTGGGACCGGCGGCATGACCGCCTCGACGCGCTGTCCGGTGGCCAGCAACGACGAGCCCTCGTGGCCCGGGCGCTTGCCCCGTCCCCCGACCTGCTCGTCATGGACGAGCCCACCGCCGGGGTCGACGCCGAGCACGTGGCGCGCCTGACCGACGTCCTCTCGGGACTCTCGGCCAGGGGCACCACGATCATCGTCATCACGCACGAGCTCACCGGGATCGCGCACCTCGTCACCCGCGCGATCGTCCTCGATCCGCTCGCGCGCACCTCGGTGGCCTTCGACGGCCCGCCCCCCTTGCCCAGCAGCATCACCGACGGCGTCCACCATCACGACGGCCCCGACGAGCACGCCCCCAGCGCGATCGGGCTCGAGCCATGACGGCCCTCCTGGACTTCGACTTCATGCGCCGGGCGCTGGTGGCCGCGGCCCTCGTCGGGCTCATCGCCCCGCTCATCGGGGTCTTCCTCGTCCAGCGCCGGCTGGCCCTTCTCGGCGACGGCATGGGGCACGTCGCCCTGACCGGCGTCGGCCTCGCCTTCCTGCTCGGCACCGCGCCCATCCCGACCGCGATGGCGACCGCCGTCGCCGGCGCGTTCCTCATCGAGTTCATTCGCTACCGCAGCCGCACCGCGGGCGACGTGGCCCTTGCCCTGCTCTTCTACGGAGGCATCGCGGGCGGGGTGATGCTCGCGTCCTTGGCCCCGGGACGTGCCTCGTCATCGCTCAACGCGTACCTCTTCGGCTCGCTGTCGACCGTGGCGGAGGCGGACCTGCTGGCACTCGGCGTGCTGTGCCTGGTCGTCGTGGCCGTCGTCGCCGTTCTGGGGCGCGAGATGTTCTCGGTGAGCCTGGATCCCGACCTGGCCGCGGTCCAGGGCATCCGCGTGCGGGCGATGAGCACCCTGATGGCCGTGCTGGCCGCCGTCGTCGTCGTGGTCGGAATGCGCGTCGTCGGCCTGCTGCTCGTCAGCGCGATCATGATCGTCCCGGTTGCCGCGGCGCAGCAGGTGACCCGGTCCTTCCGGGGCACCGCGATCCTCGCGATCGTCATCGGCCTCGCCGCCAGCCTCGCCGGGCTGGTCGGGTCCTTCTACGTCGAGGTCCCGCCCGGCCCGACCATCGTGCTGGTCGCGCTCGCGGGCTTCGCCGTCATGGCGATGCTCGCCGTCCCGATCCGGCGACGCCGCAGGGAGCCCGCGTGAGCACCGGGCCGGCCGTGCGGCAGACCCGGCAGCGGGCCGCGGTGAAGGACCTGCTGGACGGGCTCGACGGCTTCCGATCGGCGCAGCAGGTCCACGACCTTCTCCGGCAGCGAGGCGACTCGATCGGGCTCACCACGGTCTACCGATCCCTCCAGGTTCTCGCGGCGGCCGGCGAGGTGGACCTGCTGGTCAATGACGATGGCGAGACGGTCTACCGGCAGTGCGGAGCCGGGCACCATCACCATCTCGTGTGCCGGTGCTGCGGGCGCACGGTCGAGATTGCCGGACCCGCGGTCGAGGCATGGGCCACGCGCATGGCGGCGGATCACGGCTTCACGGACGTCAGCCACCAGATGGAGGTGTTCGGCATCTGCGCGCAGTGCGGGGTCCGACCGAGCTAGGCCGGCGGGTCGTTGGGCACGGCCCCGCCATATCGCCGGTCGCGTGACGCATAGATCTGGCAGGCATGCCACAGATGCCTTCGGTCGAAGTCCGGCCACAGCGTGTCGAGGAACACCATCTCGGCGTACGCCGACTGCCACAGCAGGAAGTTGCTCGTGCGCTGCTCCCCCGACGAACGGACGAACAGGTCGACGTCCGGCATGCCGGGCTCGTCCAGGTAGCGCGCGAAGACGCGTTCGCTGATCCGGTCAGGATCCACCCGCCCGTCCCGAACGTCCCGCGCGAGCGCGGCAGCAGCGTCGACGATCTCGGCACGGCCCCCGTAGTTGACGCACATCGTCAGGGTGAGGCGGGTGTTGGCCGCCGTGAGCTGCTCGGCCTCCTCCAGCTCGGCGATGACGCTGCGCCACAGTCGTGGACGCCGGCCGGCCCACCGCACGCGCACGCCAAGGGAGTTCATCTCATCGCGCCGACGCCGGATGACGTCACGGTTGAAGCCCATGAGGAAGCGCACCTCGTCTGGCGAGCGCTTCCAGTTCTCGGTCGAGAAGGCGTACGCGGAGAGCCAGCCGACTCCCAGTTCGAGGGCTCCCTCCACGCAGTCGAACAGGCTGGCCTCGCCGGCCTCGTGGCCGGCCGTCCGCGGCAGCCCGCGGTCCTTGGCCCAGCGGCCGTTGCCGTCCATCACCAGCGCGACATGCCTCGGCACGAGCTCCGGCGGGATCTCGGGCGGAAGCGCGCCCGAGGGATGCCGCGACGGACGGCGCGGAGGCGGCGGGGCGGAGCGGCGGGCCATGCGCCCATCCTGCCGTGCCCCCGCAGCCAAGCGCGGTTACGTCGAGCGGTCCACGAGTGGAAGCGAGCGCAGGCCGCGCTCGATGTGCCACTGGAGATACGCAGCCACCATGCCGCTGCCCTCGCGGCGCTCGCGCTGCTGGCTGGCGTCGGCGCTGGCCCAATCGCCGCTCAGCAGGGCGCCGAGGAGGGCGATCGTCGCCGCGGAGGGCGCAGCGGACCCGGGTGGCCGGCAGGTCGAACAGACCATCCCGCCGCTGCTGATGGAGAACGCTCGGTGCGGCCCGTCGGCTCCGCAGCGGGCGCACTGGTCGAAGGACGGCGCCCAGCCCGCGACCGCCAAGGAGCGGAGCAGGTAGGCGTCGAGGATCAGGCTCGCATCGTGGTCCCGCGCGGTCAGCGAACGCAGCCCCGACACCAGCAGGGCGAACTGCTGCACCGACGGCTCCCGCTCCTCCGGCGTGAGTCGTTCGGCCGTCTCCAGCATCGCGGACCCTGCTGTCCACAGCGGGTAGTCGGCGGACAGGGCCGCCCCGTGCATCGCGATCGACTCCACCTGGGTCACGGAGTCCAGGGACCGGCCCTCATACAACTGCACGTCCACGTGGCTGAACGGCTCGAGCCGGGCGCCTATCCGGCTCGACGTCTTGCGCACGCCCCGGGCGACAGCGCGGACCCGGCCGTGCGACCGGGTGAGCAGGGTGACGATCCGATCGGCCTCGCCCAGCTTCTGGGCACGGAGCACGATGGCCTCGTCGCGGTAGAGGGGCACGCTACATTCTCTCTGGCGGGGGCGGCCGCCCCCGCATCGCCGCACGGGACGACGAGCATCGCACGGATGCACCGGGAGGCCGCGTGACCGAGCACCAGTCCGAGGGGCCGTCGGGACGCGACCGGGTCGACCCCAGCGCCGCCCCTGCCGCTGCGTCCCCTCAAGCCGCGGTACCCCAGGCCTCCGGCGACTCGGACCCGCCGGTCCCGGAGCCCATCTTCGTCGCCCTCGACCCGCGCTGGCTGCGCAAGGCCCTGGTCATGCTCGTCCTGGCCATCCTCGTTCTGCAGGTCATCAACTGGGGCTGGGGCCTGCTCGGCGGGTTCCTGTTCAACATGCTGCTGGCCTGGCTCATCGCGATCTCCGTCGACCCCATCGTCAGCTACCTCACCCGACGTGGCATGCGGCGGGGACTGGCGACCACCTTGGTGGCGCTCGGGACGACCCTGCTGCTCGCTGCATTCATCGCGCTCTTCGGCAGCGCCCTAGCCGAGCAGGTCACCGAGCTGGTCCTCGCCCTGCCGTCGCTCGTGCTCGAGATAGTCGACTGGTCCAACCGGTCCTTCGGTACCGAACTGGACCCCGTCGAGCTCACCAACAGCCTCAACCTGACATCGGATCAGATCACCGAGATCGCCTCGTCGTTGGCCGGGGGCATCCTCGGCGTGCTTTCCGGCATCGTCGGGGCGATCTTCAACTTCGTCACCATCGTGGTGTTCTCGTTCTACTTCTCGGCCGACTCGCCCCGGATCAAGCGCTTCATCGCGTCATGGCTCAGGCCCGCCCACCAGGTGGTGTTCATCAAGGTCTGGGACATCTCGGTGACCAAGGCCGGTGGCTTCGTCATCTCCAAGATGGCCCTGGCCAGCGTCTCGGCCTTCTTCCATGCCGGCTTCTTCTACCTGATCGACATTCCGTACTGGCTGCCCATGGGCATCTTCGCGGGCGTCGTCAGCCAGTTCATCCCGACGATCGGCACGTACATCGGGGTAGCGCTCCCGGCCCTCTTCGCCGTCTTCGACGACCCGATCGACGTGCTGTGGATCGTCATCTTCGCGACGGTCTACCAGCAGATCGAGAACTACGTCTTCACCCCGCGCATCTCGACCAAGACCATGGACATCAACTCCGGGGTCGCCCTCGCGTCCGTCTTCATCGGCGCAGCGCTCTTCGGCCCGATCGGCGCCATCATCGGGATCCCGATGGCCGCCATCGTGATCGCGGTGTTCGAGGCCTACGGGCAGCGCTACGAGATCCACCCCTACGTGCAACGCAACGCCGACTGACCCTCGCCCGACTTGGATCGGCTAGAAGCCGAGCCGGCGGAGCTTCTTGGGGTCCTTCTGCCAGTCCTTGGCCACCTTGACCCGGATATCGAGGTAGACCGGGACACCGAGCAGTGCCTCGATCTCGGCCCGGGCACGGGTGCCCACCTGCTTGAGCCGCGCACCGGCCTTCCCGATCACGATGGCCTTCTGGGTGTCCCGCTCGACGAAGAGGGACGCCCGCACGTCGGTGAGCGGCCGGTCCGCCGGCCGGTCCTCGCGCGGCTCGATCTCGTCGACCACGACCGCGATCGAATGCGGCAACTCGTCCTGGACGCCGTCCAGGGCTGCCTCGCGGATGAGTTCCGCGACGGCGATCTCCAGCGGCTCCTCGGCCGCGTCGCCGTCGGGGAAGAGCACCGGCCCCTCGGGCAGGTGCACGATCAGCCGGTCAGCCAGCAGTTGCACCTGCTCGCCGGTGAAAGCCGAGACCGGCACCACCTCCGACCAGTCGATGCCCACCTGCTCGCCCAGGGCCGCCACCTGCGCCAGCCGCTCGGCGACCAGGCCGTGCCCGACGGTGTCGACCTTCGTCAGGACGGCCACGATCGGCTTGCGCCGCAGGAAGGACAGCTGCGTGGCGATGTACCGGTCCCCCGGCCCGATCTCCTGGTCGGCCGGCAGGCACATGCCCACGACGTCGACGCTCGACCACGTCTCGCGGACCTCGTCGTTGAGCCGCTCGCCCAGCAGGGTCCTCGGACGATGCAAGCCGGGGGTGTCGACGATGACGAGCTGCCCGTCGGGCCGGTTGACGATCCCGCGCAGCACCCGTCGCGTGGTCTGCGGCCGATCCGACGTGATGGCCACCTTGCGGCCGACGAGGGCGTTCGTCAGGGTCGACTTCCCCGCGTTGGGACGCCCCACCAGGCAGGCGAAGCCGCTGCGAAACGTCACGTCGTGACTCCTGTCGACCTGCGGGCCCGACCCTCGCCCAGCCCGAGCAACGCTAGAGCACCCAGGATGAGCAGGCATCCGATCCACCCCGTCGCACTCACGACTTCGTGCAGCACGAGGACCCCCAGGAGGGTCGCCACGGCCGGCTCGAGCAACGTCAGCGTCGCGATGTGCCCGGGCTGCAGGACGCGCAATCCCACGCCGAACAGCAGGTATCCGGCCGTCGTCGTCACGAGGCCGAGCCACAGCACCTCGGCGGCGCCGCTGGCCGTGAGCCACCACGTGGTCCCCATGATGGCGGGGAGGAGCAGGACGGCACCCACGCTGAAGGACGCGGCCAGCACCGCGCTCGGGGCATGGTCGGCGCGCGACAGCCGGACGCCCAGCACGGTGTACATGGCGTAGCAGGCCCCGGCACCCGCGGCCACGGCCATGCCGCCGGGCTGGCCGGAGTCCAGGCTGCCGACCATGAGCAGGCCGAGGCCGAGGATGGCGATCACCGTCGAGCCCGCCCACAGCCACCCCGGGGCGCCCTCGCGGGCCAGCCAGCCGATGATGCCGGCCAGGAAGGGAGCCACGCCCAGGCTGATCAAGGTCCCGATCGCCACCCCGGTGCTGGACGTGCCGAGGAAGAACAGGGCCTGGTACCCGGCGACGGCCAGGCCCATGAGCCAGACGGACGGAAGTCGCCACAGGCCGAGCAGCCCCCCGAAGCCGCCCCGAAGCGCCACGAAGGCCACCAGCCCGGCCGAGCCCACCACGAGGCGCAGGGCAGCAACCGACGCCGGCGGCGCATCGGGCGCCAGCAACTGCAGCGACGTCGCCGACGTCCCGAACAGCACGGCCGCGCCCATGACCGCGATGGCGGCCGTGCGCGGGCTGGCGCGTTGGGGGGCGGTGGCTGTGGGGTGAGGCCCGCTCACGTCGCGGCTCGGGAGCGGATCGTCCCGTCCGTGGCGCAGACCATGACGGTCACGCCAGGCCCGGCGAGGTCCCGCATGGCAACGATGTCGGCCTCGCTGGGATCGGGACCGACCACGACTGCCGCCTCCGCGCCGCGCGCGCCCGACGCCGCCGCCTGGGCCACCACGAGCACGAGGGCCGAGAGCCGCACGGACGGCAGGTCGACGCTCGCGGACGCGTAGGTGCGCCCGGTCTCGTCGCGCAACGCGGCCCCCTGCGGAGCACCGACTCGCCCGCGAGCCCCCCGCGCGAGGGTCACCAGCTTCGCGTCCTCGGCGTCCAGCGATCCCTGGTCAGCCATCAGCCGCATCGTCCTCGGGCAGCACCGGCTGCGCCAGTACGGTGCCGATGCGGTTGCGACGGCCGGCCCCCTGCTCAGCCGTGAGCAGCCAGCCGCCCTCGCGGACCGAGGCGCCGGGGATGGGTACCCGGCCGAGGCGCTTGGCCAGCAGCCCGAGGACCGTGTCGACTCCCTCGTCCTCGGAGTCCAGCTCGACTTTGACGAGGTCCGCGAAGTCATCGACATGCATGCGCGCCAGCACGCGGAACGCACCGGACGGCAACTCGGTGACCTCCGGGGCCGCCGTGTCGTACTCGTCGGCAATCTCGCCGACGATCTCCTCGAGGATGTCCTCGATCGTCACCAATCCCGCGGTGCCGCCGTACTCGTCGACGACGACCGCCATGTGGACGCGCGCCGCCTGCATCTCGCGCAGCAGCGAGTCGGCCGCCTTGCTGTCCGGCACAAAGTACGGGGCGCGCATGAGTGACTCGACGAGGTCGGCGTTCTCGGACTCGCGGTGCTCGAACGTCCGCCTCACGATGTCCTTCAGGTACACGATCCCGACGATGTCGTCGGCGTTCTCGCCGATCACCGGGATGCGCGAGAAGCCCGACCGCAGGCCGAGCGAGAGCGCCTGGCCCAGGGTCTTGGTGCGCTCGATGAGAACCATCTCGGTACGCGGGACCATGACCTCCTTGGCAAAGGTGTCGCCAAGCTCGAAGACCGAGTGGATCATCTGCCGCTCGTCGTGCTCGATGAGATCGTCCGCTTCGGCCAGGTCGACCATCTCTCGGAGCTCGGCCTGCGAGGCGAACGGCCCTTCGCGGTAGCCCTTGCCCGGGGTCACGGCGTTGCCCACGTGAATGAGGAGGGTCGTCACCGGTCCCAGCAGTGCCGCCAGGAAGCGGGCCGGCCCCGCCGCCGAGAGCGCGATCGCCTCGGCGTGCTGCCGCCCAAGCGTGCGGGCGGCGACGCCGAGCACGACGTACGAGACGGTCACCATGATCGCTACGGCGAGCACCAGCGCCCAGCCGGAGGACCATCCGCCCTGCGTGGAGAGCGCGTCGACGCACACGTATCCGACCAGGACGGTCGCCGTCACGGAGGCGATCGTCGACAGGAACAGGAGGACGTTGACGTAGCGCGGCCGGTCCGCGATGACTGCGAGGAGTCGCTTGATGCGCTTCTCGTCGTCGCGCCGGCCTTCCTCGACGTGGCTTCGTGACACCCGGCCGATTGCCGTCTCTGCCATCACCAGCAGCCCGCCGAGCACGATGAGGATGGCCGCCACGATGACGAGCCCGATGTCGGCGGTCATGCGCGGCTCCAGCCATCGAGCAATGCGTCCTGCAGGCTGAACATCGCCTCGTATTCCTCGGGCGACTGGTGGTCGAAGCCGATTAGGTGCAACGTCCCGTGCGTCGTCAGGAACTGCAGTTCGTCGTCGATCGACCTGCCGGCGACGGCCGCCTGCGGAGGCACGAACGCGGGGCAGAGCACGATGTCGCCGAGGATTCCCGGTACCGGCTCGACGTGCTCCGGCGCAGGGCGCAGCTCGTCGATGGGGAAGGACAGCACATCGGTGGGGCCGGGCTCGTGCATCCAGTCCTCGTGCAGCGTGGTCATGCGATCGAGGTCGACGAGGGTGATGCCGAGCTCGCAGTCAGGGTGCAGCCGCAGCTCGCCGAACAGGTGCCCGGCCAGCCGCGCGAGCGCGGGCTCGTCGCAGGGCACGCCCGACTCGTTGGTCACGGTCACGCGAGCGGGTAACGGCCTCACTCGGCCCGCTTGGCGTCGTAGTGCTCGTAGGCCTCGACGATGCGGCCGACCAGCTTGTGCCGCACGACGTCGTGCGAGGTGAGCCGGCAGAAGGCGACGTCGTCGATGCCCTCGAGGATGTCTGCCACGATCCGCAGCCCGCTGGTGGCTCCGCCCGGCAGGTCCACCTGGGTGATGTCGCCGGTGACCACCATCGTGGACCCGAAGCCCAGCCGGGTGAGGAACATCTTCATCTGCTCGGCCGTCGTGTTCTGGGCCTCGTCGAGGATGATGAACGAGTCGTTGAGCGTTCGCCCGCGCATGTAGGCGAGCGGCGCGATCTCGATCGTGCCGCTGGTGATCAGCCGGGGGATCGAATCCGGATCGATCATGTCGTGCATGGCGTCGTACAGCGGCCGGAGGTAGGGGTCGATCTTCTCCGACAGCGTGCCAGGCAGGAAGCCCAGCCGCTCCCCCGCCTCGACGGCGGGCCGGGTGAGGACGATCCGGTTGACCTTCTTGGCCTGGAGGGCCTGGACCGCCTTCGCCACGGCGAGATAGGTCTTGCCCGTGCCGGCCGGCCCGATGCCGAAGATGACCGTGTTGTTGTCGATGGAGTCGACGTAGCGCTTCTGATTGAGGGACTTGGCACGGATGGTGCGGCCGCGGTTGCTGAGGATGTTGGCTGTCAGCACGTCGCTCGGGCGAGTGCCGGAGCGCATGAGCGAGATGCTCCGCTCGACCGCTTCCGCGGTGAGTGCCTGGCCGGTGCGGAGCATGACCAGCATGTCCCCGATGAGGGTGTCGATCACGCCGACGTCCTCGGGCGATCCGGCGACGGTGATCTCATTCCCCCGGGCCATGATGTCGGTTGCCGGGAACGCGTTCTCGATGAGGCGCAGGTACTCGTCGCGCGTCCCGAGCAGCGCGACCATGGGCTGGGAGTTGGGCACGACGATCGTCGTCTGAGCCCGCGGCGCGTCTGCCGCACCGCCCGGGATGCTGCCGCCTGCGATAGGTGTGCTCATGCCTCTTCCATGATCGTCTTCCTAGCCCGGCGGCCAGGAGAGGTCGCGGCCGCCCAGTACGTGCAGGTGCACGTGCCGGACGGATTGCCCGGCGCGGTCGCCCGTGTTCGTCACGATGCGGTAGCCATCGGCGCTGACGCCCTCCTGCTCGGCGACGGATGCCGCCACGGTCACCAGATGCGCGGCAAGGGCCGGGTCCTGCCGGGCCAGGTCCGCGGCGTTCGCGTGGTGCTCACGCGGGATCACCAGTACGTGGACGGGAGCCACGGGCGCGATGTCGCGGAAGGCGACGGACCGCTCGTCCGAGTGGACGATGTCGCCTGGGATGTCGCCCCGGGCGATGGCGCAGAACAGGCAGTCGCTCATGACGTCATCCTTCCACGCCGCCTATCCGCCACCGAGGGGACGCAGCGAGGACGATGCCCGCGGCCACCATGCCGGCTGACGACGTGCGCAGCACGGTCGGCCCGAGGCGCACGGCCGTCGCGCCTGCGTCCTG
This sequence comes from Actinomycetota bacterium, assembly GCA_030645615.1. GTDB lineage: Bacteria > Actinomycetota > Actinomycetes > S36-B12 > S36-B12 > UBA10649. Next base: position 62,166 of record JAUSNB010000023.1, read on the forward strand.
GAAGGCGGTGAGCTCGACCGGGGTGATGCCGCCCTCCGGCCCCACGACGAGGAGGACCGCGCCCTGCTGAGGCAAGGCGACATCGACAAGCGCCTGCCCGGCAGATTCGTGCAGCACGAGGGCAACGGTGGCGGTACGCACGCGGGCGAGGATGTCGTCAGTCGACGCCAGTGGCGCGATCACCGGGAAGCGCGCCCGCCGCGACTGCTTGGCCGCGGCCATGGATGCGTCGACCCACCGCTGGCGGGACCTCTCGACCCGATCCGCCCGCCACTGGACGACGCTGGCCGCGGCGGCCCAGGGGACGATCTCGTCGGCCCCGATCTCGGTCAGCTGCTCCACCGCGAGCTCGCCGCGCTCGCCCTTCGCCAGAGCCTGCACAGCGGTCAGCCGCAGGGAGGGGGGCGCCTCGTGGGTGACGGCCGTGACCTCGACGTCCAGGGCCTGGTGGTCGGGAGAGCGCAGCACGGTCCCGGTCGCCCGGACGCCCTGGCCGTCCACGAGCTGGACTTGCTCCCCCACAGACAGCCGCATCACCGTGACCGCGTGCCGGGCCTCGCTGCCGGTGACCCGCACGCGCGAACCTGCGACCGCCGAGACCAGCTCGTCGGGGGAAACCACGAAGACCGGTGGCGTCACTTGGCTGAGAACGCGTCCTTGATCTTGTGGAAGAATCCGTGCGGCTCGGTCGCGCCCGTGCCGACCTGAGCAGTGGATTCCTCGCGCAGCAAGGCCAGCTGGCGCATCAGCTCCTCCTGCTGCGGATCGAGCCGCGTGGGCGTCTCGACCCGCAGGTGCACGTGCAGGTCGCCGCGCCCGCCGCCGCGCAGCCGAGCAGCACCGTGTCCCTTCAGTACGAGTGACTCGCCTGACTGGGTGCCGGCCTTGATGGCGACATCGATTGGCCCGTCGAGGCTCTCGAGCGTGGTCGCCGTTCCGAGCGCTGCAGCAGTCATGGGGACGCTGACGACGCAGTGGAGTTCCTCGCCCCTGCGCTCGAACATGGGGTGCGCGGCGACGACGATCTCGACGTACAGGTCCCCGGCCGGACCGGCATTGGGGCCGACCTCGCCCTCGCCACTGAGCTGGATCCGGGTGCCGGTGTCGACCCCGGGCGGAATGCGCACGGTCAGCGTGCGCCGGGTGCGGACCCGGCCGTCGCCGGCGCACTCGTGGCACGGATGCGGGATGGTCGTCCCGTAGCCCTGGCACTGCGGGCAGGCCCGGGACGTCATGACCTGGCCGAGGAAGGATCGCTGCACCTGCTGGATCTCGCCGCGTCCCTTGCACAGCACGCACGTCTCGAGGTCGGTGCCCTGCGCGGTGCCGGCGCCCTCGCACGAGGAGCACGCCACCGCGGTGTCGACGGTGAGGTCGCGCGTCGTCCCGAAGACCGCGTCGGGGAGGTCCACCTGGATCCGGATCAGGGCGTCCTGGCCCCGCCGCGCGCGCGGGCGCGGGCCGCGCTGGCCGCCCCCGCCGAAGAAGGCATCCATGATGTCGCCGAAGTCGAACGAGTTGCCCCCGTAACCACTGGCGCCGCCCCGGGCACTCAGGGGGTCGCCGCCGAGGTCGTACATCTGCCGCTTCTCGGGATCGCTGAGCACCTCGTAGGCGGCCGTGACGGACTTGAACCGCTCCTGGTGCTCGGGGTCGGGGTTCACGTCGGGGTGCAGTTCACGCGCGAGCCGCCGGTAGGCCTTCTTGATCTCCTCGGGAGACGCGTCGCGGGTCACGCCCAGCAGGGCGTAGTAGTCAGTGGTCACGCGTCGCTCACTGCTCGTCCAGGATCCGGCTCACGTACTGCGCAACCGCGTGCACGGCGCCCATCGTGCCCGGGTAGTCCATGTGGGTCGGCCCGACGATGCCGAGCGATGCCGCCGGACGGTCGCCGCGGGCATACCGCGCCGTGATGACCGACGTGGCCTCGAGGCCCTCGACCGGGTTCTCGTGGCCGATGCGCACGGTGACGGCCTGGAGGCTGGACGCCTCGCCGAGCAGCCGCAGCAGGACGACCTGTTCCTCCAGCGCCTCCAGGACGGGCTGGATCGCGAGGGGGAAGGACTCCCCGTAGCGGGCCAGGTGCGCCGTGCCGCCGAGCACCACTCGCTCATCGGAGCGCTCGGTGACCGCCTCGAGCACGGCTGCGGCCACGAGCCTGGCGAGGAGCTGGTCGTCGGGTGCGAAAGCAACGTCGAAGTCCGTGAGCGCGTCCGGCACGCTCGAGAACGGCTTGTTGGCGATGGCCACCACGAGCCGCGACCGGACGTCGCCGAGCTGGACGTCGGACACCGGCCGCGGAACCTCGACGATGCGCTGCTCCACGCGGCCGCTGTCGGTGATGATCAGGATGATGAGGCGGGTGGTACTGAGGGTGACGACCTCGACATGCCGCACGCTGCTGCGCGACAGTGACGGGTACTGCACCAGTGCGACCTGCCGCGTCAGTTGCGCGAGCAGCCGGACCGTGCGGACCATGACGTCGTCGAGATCGACCGCATCGTCGAGGAACTGGTGGATCGCCCGACGCTCGGGCGGTGTGAGCGGCTTGACGCCGGACAGCCGGTCGACGAACAGCCGATAGCCGAGGTCGGTCGGCACCCGGCCAGCGCTGGTGTGCGGCTGGGCGATGTACCCCTCCTCCTCCAGCGCGGCCATGTCGTTGCGGATCGTGGCCGGCGAGACGCCCAGACTGTGGCGCTCGACAAGGGCCTTCGAGCCGACCGGTTCGTGGGTCGAGACGTAGTCCTCCACGATGGCACGCAGCACGGCGAGCCGACGCTCCTCGAGCATGCCCACCTCCCCATCGTTGGCACTCGAAGTCCGTGAGTGCCAAGTGTACGGGGCGCACCGCCGAGGCGCGAACGCCGCGCGGACAGGGCCTAGGTGGCCACGGGCTCGACGACCCGCAGGCCGGGGAACCTGCGGAACCCCCGGTCACTGCTCACCAGGATGGCGCCGAGATCCAGGGCTGCTGCCGCGATGAATGCGTCGGGCACGTCGTCGCCGGTGAGGTGCAGGTCGCGCACGAGGCCGGTGAACAGGGGCCAGTGCGCCGGTCCCGGAGGCACGAGCAAGGCCCTGGGCGCGGCGAGCAGCGCGTCGACGAAGGCCATGGCTTCCGGCAGGGGAGTCGGATCGGGGAAGGCCCGGCGGTTGGTGACGATGCGGATGAAGCCCGAGCCGACGACCGGGAGAATCGCTACCTGCACCTGGCCGGCTAGTGCCCCATGCAGCCACCCGCTGACCTCCACATGCGACGGGGCACCTTGGCGGAAAGCGTCGACGAGCACATTCACGTCAACGCAGAGCACTGAGCGGAATCCCTTCGTCGAGAACTGCCTGTAGTGATCGCGAGTCATGGAGGTCGATGCCCGGCAACGGGCCGCCGAGTTGCTTCGAGACGGGCAGCCCCCGGAAGTTCGTCGGCTCGTCCATGTCCATCAGCGCGGTCCTCAAAGCGTCCTCGACCACCGACGTGACGCTGCAGCCCCGCAGCGCGGCCAAGGCCTTGGCCCTGCGGTAGAGGTCATCGTTGAGGTTCATGGTCGTGCGCATGCAGGCATAGTAGCATCACGTAAACGCATAAATATGCACACCGCTAGAGCGCCAGGTGCAGGCGGAGAGCCTCGTCCAGCTGCTCGACCAGGAGCGACGGCAGCGTGGCCACCACCGGACCGAGTCGTTGCGCCGACACGGATCGGACCTGCTCAGCCTGCGCCTTGGACGCATGCCCCAGTCCCGTTGCGTCCGCCGGCAGCAGGACCTGAAAGGGGTGGACCCGCTCGGTATTCGACGTCAACGGGACTACCGTGACCACGCCGCGCCCCGAGCGCTGCACCGCGATGTTGGCGCCGTCGTTGCTTACCACCACGACGGGTCGCGACTTCGACGCCTCCGAGCCGACATGGGGATCTAGGTCGGCGATGCAGATGTCACCGCGGCGCATCGTCGAGTCCGTCCCCCATCGAAACGACCCATACCTTGTCCTCGCCCGTGTGTTCCCACGACGCGAATGCGTCCTCGTATGCGCCGACGAGGTCGCCTGCCCGAAGCATGTCGAGCGCCTTCTGGACAACCGCAGACCGTGACGCAAATCCACCGGCCGCCGCGAATTCGTCGATGAACGCGACATCTGCGTCGGGGAGACTCACGCTGAGCTTCATGTCTGAATACTACCCGGCTGCTACCCGGGTAGCAGCCATTCAATCCACCAACTCCCGGATGACCGCGTCGGCCAGCAGCCGACCACGCATCGTGAGCACGACGCGCCCGTCGGACAGCCGGTCCGACTCGAGCAGACCGTGACCGGCCTGCTCATCGGCCCGGGCCATGGCGGCCGGCGAGAGCGCGTCGAGCGGCAGTCCCTCCGCCAGCCGGATACCGAGCATGATCCGCTCCGTGCGCCGCTCGTCCTCGGTCAGGACCTCGCTACCCGCCTCGGGCAACGCCCCGTCGGCGAGCCGCGTGGCGTACGTGGCCGGGTGCTTGGCGTTCCACCACCGGCGGCCGGCCACGTGGCTATGGGCGCCGGGACCCACCCCCCACCAGTCCCGGTCGCGCCAGTAGCCGAGGTTGTGCCGGCACTGCCCGCCGGGCCGGGCCCAGTTGGAGACCTCGTACCAATCCATGCCGGCGTCGGCGAGCATGGCATCGATGATTCGATAGCGCTCGGCGGCAACGTCGTCGTCCGGCGCCGGAAGCTCGCCCCTGCGCACCCGGCGGGCCAGGGGGGTCCCCTCCTCGACGATGAGCGAGTACGCCGACACGTGGTCGACGCCGGCGTCGATCGCATCGGCCACCGAGCGGCGCAGGTCGTCTTCCGACTCCCCCGGGGTGCCGTAGATGAGGTCGAGGTTCACGTGCTCGAAACCCGCTCGCGCCGCCGCGCGCGCAGCGGCCACGCCGCCGCCAGGCGTATGCGTGCGGTCGAGGATTCGCAGCACTCTCTCCGACGAACTCTGCATGCCGAAGGAGATCCGCGTGAAGCCCCCCGCGCGCAGGCCGTCGAGCATGGTGTCGTCGACGCTGTCGGGGTTCGCTTCCGTCGTGACCTCGGCATCGGGGGCAAGGCTGAACTCCGCGCGGATGGCGTCGAGCACTGCGGTGAGGCCACGCGCGCCCAGCAGGGTCGGGGTGCCCCCGCCGACGAACACCGTCGACACGTCACGATGACCGAGCTCGGCCCCCGCGAGCCGGACCTCGCTCGCGAGTACGGTGTCGAAGTCCTCCCGGCGCACGGACTCGCCCAGCTCGCTCGCTGTGTACGTGTTGAAGTCGCAGTAGCCGCAGCGGGAGGAGCAGAACGGCACATGCACGTAGATGCCGAGAGCCGGCGGCCCGGGCATGGCTACTTCTTCGGCGCGTCGGTTGTCGACAGCGCAGCGATGAATGCCTCCTGGGGCACCTCGACGCGGCCGACCATCTTCATGCGCTTCTTGCCTTCCTTCTGCTTCTCCAGCAGCTTGCGCTTGCGCGTGATGTCGCCCCCATAGCACTTGGCGAGAACGTCCTTGCGGATTGCCCGGATGGTCTCGCGGGTGATGACGCGCGAGCCGATGGCGGCCTGGATCGGGACCTCGAACTGCTGCCGCGGGATCAGCTCCTTGAGCTTGGCCGTCATCATCGTGCCGTAGGCCATGGCCTTGTCACGGTGCACGATGGCGCTGAAGGCGTCGACCGCGTCGCCGTGGAGGAGGATGTCCACCTTGACGAGATCGGCTTCCTGCTCGCCGGTGAGCTCGTAGTCCAGCGATGCGTACCCGCGCGTGCGTGACTTCAGGTGGTCGAAGAAGTCGAAGACGATCTCCGCGAGCGGCAGCGTGTAGCGCATCTCGACGCGGTCCTCGGACAGGTAGTCCATCCCGAGGAGCGAACCCCGGCGCTGCTGGCAGAGCTCCATCACCGTCCCCACGAACTCGCTCGGCAGGATGATCGTCGAGCGCACCACCGGCTCGAAGATGTGGGCGACCTTCTGCGTCGGAAACTCGCTCGGATTGGTCACGACGATCTCGTCGCCGTCGTCCCCCACGACCCGGTAGACGACGTTGGGCGCCGTCGAGATCAGGTCTAGGTTGGCCTCGCGTTCGAGGCGCTCACGAACGATCTCCATGTGCAGCAGGCCCAGGAAGCCGCATCGGAACCCGAAGCCGAGCGCCAAGGATGTCTCCGGTTCGTACACGAGCGCCGCATCGTTGAGCTTGAGCTTGTCGAGGGCATCGCGCAGCTCGGGGTAGTCCGAGCCGTCGATGGGGTAGAGGCCGGAGAACACCATGGGCTTCGGGTCGCGGTAGCCCCCGAGGGCCTCCGTCGCCCCCTTGCGCTCAGACGTGATCGTGTCGCCGACCCGCGACTGGCGCACGTCCTTCACGCCCGTGATGAGGTACCCCACCTCGCCGACGCCCAGGCCCAGCCCAGGGACCGCCTCAGGCGAGATGACCCCCACTTCGAGCAGTTCGTGGATGGCCCCCGTTGACATCATCTGGATCCGCTCTCGCGTGGAGATGTGGCCGTCGATGACGCGGATGTATGTGATGACGCCCCGGTAGGTGTCGTAGACCGAGTCAAAGATCATGGCGCGCGCCGGGGCATCCGCATTGCCGACGGGCGGAGGGATGCGCGAGACGATCGCGTCCAGCAGGTCGTGCACGCCCTCGCCGGTCTTCGCCGAGACGCGCATGACCTCGTCGGCCGAGCAGCCGATGATGTGGGCCAGTTCTGCTGCGTACTTCTCCGGCTGGGCGGCGGGCAGGTCGATCTTGTTGAGCACCGGGATGATCGCCAGGTCGTTCTCGAGGGCGAGGTACAGGTTGGCGAGCGTCTGCGCCTCGATTCCCTGGGCAGCGTCAACCAGCAGCACGGCCCCCTCGCACGCGGCGAGGGAGCGGGACACCTCGTAGGTGAAGTCGACGTGACCCGGGGTATCGATCATGTTGAGGATGAACTCGTCGGACCCCTTGGTGTACGGGAGGCGCACGGCCTGCGACTTGATCGTGATGCCGCGCTCGCGCTCGATATCCATCCGGTCCAGGTATTGCGCCCGCATCGAGCGACCGTCGACCACCCCGGTCTGCTGGAGCATCCGGTCGGCGAGAGTGGACTTGCCGTGGTCGATGTGCGCGATGATGCAGAAATTCCGGATCACCGAGGGATCGGTGCTGCCGGGCTGCGGGACGGGCACGGGAATCCTTGGTAACGGGCCACCGGAGGGGCGGCGGGGTCGGTACGGGGGCGATTTGGGCTAGAAGGCAGCCTACGGGTAACCTTGGGGGTCGCTTCACCAGCCTTTCCCGACCTCACGAAAGTTGTCCACGTGGCGAACATCAAGTCGCAGATCAAGCGCAACCGCACCAACGAGAAGGCGCGGCAGCGCAACAAGGCGGTCAAGTCGTCCCTCAAGACGGCCACCCGCCGCTTCCGCGAGGCGGTCGAGGCCGGCGACGCCACCGCCGCCAGCGAGCGGGCGCGCGAGGCCAGCAAGGCGCTCGACAAGGCTGCGAGCAAGGGCGTCATCCACGCCAACCAGGCCGCGAACCGCAAGTCGTCGATCGCGAAGCAGTCTGCTGCCCTCTAGGCAGCCCACCCACGCAGAGAAGGGCGCCACCCAT
>JAUSNB010000024.1 GCA_030645615.1 Actinomycetota bacterium
GACACCGGCGGCATCGACCAGGAAATCGGCCGGCATGGTTGTCATGCTGCCTTTGATCCTGGTCGGGACATATCCCCTGGCGAACATGGCGTAAAGCAGGGTCGGCATGCGCCAGAACATCCCCTTCAGCACGCCGAGAACCGAATGCTCGATGCCGTAAAGCGCATAGGCGCTTCCCGAACTGTCGGCCAGCACCGGAAACGGGCTGTGATGACGCTGCGCATGCTCGCGCAGGTTATCCAGAGAAGAATCGAAGACCGCGACGATGGCGAAACGTGGATCCAGTTCCGCCTGCCGCCCTACAAGCTGGTGCATGCGCAAATTGCAGAAAGGGCACGAGGCAAAGCGGAAGAAAGACAGCATGTAAGGCCTTCCCTTGAGGCTGGAAAATTCGAACTGCGATCCGTCCAGCATCGGCAGGCGGAAGTTTTCGGCAAGTTCGCCCGCTTTCCGCCTCATGCCCGGTCTCCGCTGAAGCTCATGCGCTCAGTCCTTCCATGCGCGACCGGCAAAAACCGCGTCAACCGGGGTATGAAAGACATGGTTCGCGTAATTGCTGAGCGTCTTCACCGCGATGGCCAGCACAATTTCCAGGACCTGCTTCTCGCTGTAACCGGCGGCGAGGAAGGCGCTCACGTCCGCTTTGGCCGGCAGGCCACGCTGCCTGACCATCAAGCGCGCGAAGTCATGCAGCGCTGCGAGCTTCGCGTCGGGTATCGGCATGCCATCGCGAATGGCGTCCGTCACCGCGGCGGGCACACCGGACATCTTGTCGGCAATGAAGCTGTGGGCGGCGACGCAGTAGGTGCAGCCATTTTCCCGGCTGATGGCGAGGAACACCACCTCCTGCTCTACCGAAGTAAACCCGGATTGGGTGCGGAACAGGTTGTAGCCATGAACATACGTATCCAGCAGGGCCGGTGAATTGGCCATGACGCTGTACATGTTGGGGACGAATCCCAGCCGGGTCGCGGCCTCCTCAAGGCGCTCCCGGGCCGGTGAAACGGCTTGCGACGAGCTGAGTGCGGGAAGGCTGCTTTTGAATTCTGCTTGCATTGTCGATCTCCTGGGTCAAGTGTTGCGTTGTAACGATCCGGACGTTCCGGATGCGGTTGAAAAAACCCGGCAGCGCCGGGCTTGTGTTATGGACTTATCGTTCCATATTTAGGCAAAAAAATTAATCAAGCGCTTTCAGCGTCAAGGCAATGATGCCCTTGAGCCTTGCGGCATCGGCACCGGCCTTCGACTGGGCCTTCAGGCCGCTCATGCTGCTGACCAGATAATTGGCCAGCATCTGCGAATCCCGCTCGCGCGGAATCTCGCCCTCGGACTGGGCACGCTCGACCGCCCCCTGCAGCACATCGCGAAAGCGATCGATGCTTTGCGCCACGTCGTGGGCGATTTCCGGTTCACTTTGCGCGAACTCCGTGGCGGTATTCATCACCAGGCAGCCGCGCGGTCCATGGCGGTCCTGAGCCTCCTTCAGAATCGAATTGAGAAAGCCTTCGATAAAGCGACGTCCGGAGGGAGCTTTTGCCAGGCCCTGCCCTAGGCCTTGCGCCACCTGATCGGTATAGCGGTAAACGCAGCGACGGAACAAAGGCTGCTTGCCGCCGAACGTTTGGTAAAGGCTGCTTTTCGAGAGGTTCATGGCGACGAGCAGATCCTGCATCGAGGTGTGCTCGTAGCCCTTCGACCAGAACTGCTGCATCGCCGCTTCGAGGGCGGTGTCCGGGTCAAATTCGAGGGGGCGTCCGATATTCGCTGCCATGCAAACATTCTGGACCGCTCGGTTTTTATTGTCAACTGGCGAGAGGATCGACTCCCGGCTTTTTCAGTTGCGGCCGGCCATGACACCGCCGTCCACATCCCATATCGCCCCGGTGACCCAGCCCGCGTCATCGGAAAGCAGGAAGGCAATGGCATTGGCGACATCTTCCGGCCTGCCGATGCGGCCGATGGGATGGAATCCGTTAAAGCCCTGCAGTGCCTCGTGCACTTGTTCCTTGGCAATGAATCCCTCGTAGATCGGCGTCTCGACGACGGCGGGCGCCACCGCATTGACGCGAATGCCGTGGTCGGCCAGCTCCATTGCCAAATGCTGGGTCATGGCGTGCAATCCGGCCTTGGCCATCGAGTACGCGGAGGAAGGCGTCGCCTTGACCGCTTGCCTGGCCCACATCGAGCCGATGTTGACGATTGCCCCGCCGACTTTCCGATCCACCAGGTTTTTTGAAAACGCCTGGGTCAGGAAGAATGTGGCGCGGTTGATCGCCATGTACTGGTCGTAGTCATCGCCCCCGTAATCGAGGAAGCCCTTCGGCAGGAAGAGTCCGGCGGCATTTACCAGCAGGTTTGCGTTGATATTCCGACCGATACGGGCCGCCAGCATGCCGGCATCCTCGGGCTTGGCGATGTCTGCAGCGATGCCGGAAATCTTGCCCAGGTGCGCGAGTTCTGCAACGGTTGCGGCGAGCCGCGCCGGGTTGCGGCCGACGATGACGGCCTGACCGCCTCCTTCGAGTATCAAACGGGCGGTGGCCTTGCCCATGCCGGTGCTGCCACCGATGACGAGAACGGTGGAGTTCGCGAATTTGTTGCTCATGATGAAGATCCTTGGTGTAGGTGAGGTATGAAAAAAATGTCAGCGGCTGGCAGCAGTGGGGAGTCCGCCGCTGGCGTCAAGCTGCTCGAGGTCATCGCAACCGCCGATGTGCTTGCCGTCAATGAATATCTGCGGGATGCTGCGGGCAAGCGGCAGGCGACGCTGCATCTCGCTCCGGCCCTCCGCGGTCGACACGTCGACTTCCTTGTAGTCAAGATTCCGCCTTGCCAGTACAGCCTTTGCACGATGGCAGTAGCCGCAGTTCGGGCCGGTGAATATCTCGACCCCGGGATTGGGTTGTGCATGTGTGTTCATTGTTCGATCCTCTAAGTTGTACGTAGATTGAGTTTCGCGTCGGGCTATGCAGGACGAACGGCATGAGCGCCGCCGTCCCGCATGGCCCGGGTCAAGCCTTGCCCTTGAACCGGTCGACCGCTTGGCTGGTGTTCCAGACGGCGTTGGCGATGAACCGGAAATTGGTCAGCGCGGCGAGGTAGCCGTCGCCTTCCGGGAGAATGGCCGCAGCAGTCGCATCCTTCACCACCGCCACTTCAAAGCCGAGTTCCAGCAGCTCGCGCAGGTGCGATTCGACGCAAAGGTTTGCCGACATGCCGGCGAGCACCACCTGATCGATGCGCCGCTTGCGCAATTGCAGCGCAAGGTCGTTGTGCTCCGGGCCGTACACTTTGTGCGGCGACGCGATGAGGGTCTTGCCGTCGAGGATGTACTGCTTGTACTCCGGCATGAAATCCGCGCCGGAGGCCTCGAAGCCGTCCATCGAATATGCGCTCTTGCGGTCGAACATGTTGATCTTGTGCATCAGTTTTTCGAGCGCGCCTTCGAACTTCCAGCCCTTGTCGGTCGGGTAGTAATAGTGCGGCGACACGGCCACGGTAATGCCGGCCGACTTGGCTGCGGCGAACAGGCGCCCGATGTTCTCCACCGTGTTGTGCTCCTTGACACTGGTGCCGACGGCGCCCCAGGCAACGCCCTTGGGACTCAGGAAATCGACTTGCGGATCGATGACGACCAGGGCCGTGCGCGCGAGGTCGAGCTTCATGGTGGAAGGCGGCAACATCGGCTGCGCCGGGTCGGCGTATTTGTCGGAGACGGTTCCCGGGGCCGCTGCCACGGCCGGGTTGGCGATGGTGGCGGCGGCCAGCGCGGCGGCGGCGGCAGCCCCGTTGGTCAGAAAATTGCGCCGGCCGGTAATGCCGGTTTGATCAGGAATTGCGGGGTAATCAGAGGACATTTCAATGCTCCTTTGCATTCGGTTGAAAAAAGTTGGCTTTCGTCGATTGCCTTGCTACAGCGTTCAGAAAGTGGGGCAACTTTATTCGGTAGGAATTGGACTGTTAATGCCGTATGATCCAAATATTCTGTCCTTCCGTCCAAATACGTAAGCAATGGATGTACTCAGTGACGTATTGACCTCTATCCATCTGGGTGGCGGCGTGCACTTCCGCTGCGAGATGTCCGCGCCCTGGGGAATGGCGATGCCGCCCGCCCCGGTGGCCGAATTTCATGTCATCGTTCGCGGCAACGGCTGGTTGCGGATTCCGGATCGGGCAGAGCCGGTCGCAATACAGGGCGGCGACGTGATCGCTTTTCTGCATGGTGGCGCCCACGGACTGGTCGATGCGCCCGACGGCGAGGAGCGCCCCGTTGGCGAAATTCTCGAAGGGCAGAGCGTGGAGAACTTCGGGCCGGTAACCCATGGTGGGGGCGGACAGCGCGCGTCGATCCTGTGCGGTTATTTCGAGTTCGACCGCGACAGCCTGCATCCGCTGGTCGCTGCGCTACCGCCCTTCATTCATCTGCGGGGCACCGAGATATCGGAATTGGCCTGGCTGCAGACTGCGCTCAATTTCATGATTCACGAGACGCTTGCCGCCAAACCCGGCGCCGAAGCCGTGGTCGGTCGCCTTGCCGGGGTGCTTTTCGTCCTGATGGTGCGTGCCTACCTCGAGCAATCGGAATCGCCACCGGCAATGCTGGCCGCAATCGCGGACAAACAGGTCGGTGCGGCCTTGGCACTGATGCACAAGGACCCGGCCCGGGCCTGGACGCTTGATACGCTGGCCCGGGGTGCCGGAATGTCGCGTTCGGCGCTCGCCGCGCGCTTCCATCAACTCGTCGGCGATACGCCCATCCAGTACCTGACGATGTGGCGCATGCAACAGGCACGCAAGCTATTGAGGGAGTCTGCGTCCAGCATGGCAGCGATCGCGGAGCGCGTCGGCTACCAGTCGGAAGCCGCGTTCAGCAAAGCCTTCAAGAAAGCGGTTGGGACGGGACCCGGCGCCTATCGGCGCGAGCGTGCACAGTGACCGGCCCGGCGCTTCACGCCAGGCGTTAATCCGTCGCCGATATCGTCCTACGCCTGAGCGGCAAAGAGCGCCGCCGCCAGCCAGGCGATGGCTGCCGCCATGGGCAGCGTGACCACCCAGGCCAGGGTGATGTTGCCGAAGGCGAGGAGCAGTGCGATGCCGATGAGGATAAGTTCCATCGCCCGGATCGCCTAACAACAGCCGCAGCTTTCGTCGCCGCTGCCGGTGCCGGCGCTGTTTCCACTGTTCGTGCCCGCATTGATCTCCGCATTCGAGGTAAACGGCAGCGCCTTGCCGCAGCCTTCGAACAAACCGTAGTGGCGCGAAAAGTCGCCGATGAAATCGAAGTGCGGCGCCAGCCGGCTTTCCTGCAGCATGCGGAAAGTGTTGCCGCAGACCGGAAAGACGCGCCCCGTTTCGATACGATGGTGCTTGTCGAAGACGAAGGCTTGCGCGTGCTGCGGGATGCTGCCGCGATACACCACGGCCTGGCCGTAATCCTCGCAGTCGGATTCCAGTCCGTCGAGCTTGAACAGGCGGTAGGTGGCCGAATGGAAGTTCACACCAGCGGTGCGCGGCGCCAGTTCCGGATCGGTGACCGCCAGCAGCCGGTCTTCCACCAGGCGCGGGTCGCGGAAGCCCGCCTGCCGCGCCAGGCCGAGGAAGTCGTTCCAGTACAGCGCGCCGCCCAGGCATTCGCCGTAGAGCACCGGGTCGTTCCTGACGGCCTCCGGTACGCGCCGGTCGGCATACACGTCAGAGAAGTAGAACTCGCCGCCGGGCTTGAGCAGGCGCTGCACACCGCGCAGCACGGCTTCCTTGTCGGGTGAAAGGTTCACCACGCAATTCGAGACGATGACGTCGAAGCTGCCGGGCGCCAGGTCGAGTTCGTCAAGGCGTTCGATGTAACCATGCAGGAAGCGCACGTTGGCGTAGCCGAAGCGCTCGGCATGCCAGGCGCGGTGCTTCACCGCCACGTCGAGCTGCTCGTCGGTCATGTCCACGCCGACCACCTCGCCCTGCGCGCCGGCGAGCTGCGCCAGCGCATACACGTCGCGCCCGGAACCGCTGCCGAGGTCGAGCACGCGGCAACCGGCCAGGAGCGGCGGCGCCACCAGGCCACAGCCGTAGTAGCGCTCCAGCACCTCGGGGTGGATGCGCGCCAGGAGCGGCTTGAGCCAGCCCGGCACGCTGGAAGCATCGCAGCAGGCGCTGGTCTTGAGGTCGGCGGTGCCGGCAAGCTGCTTGCCGTAGTAGTCCTTCACGAGTTCGTGCATGTTTCCTCCTGGGGCGAATGGGGGTCGAGCAGCGGGTAGGTGTCGCGCATCGGGGGCCGGGGCATGATTATTCGTAGTGGTGCATGGTCGGTGCCAGGCGTCGATTCCTTACAGGGTGACAAAAGTCGGCGCTGGCGATACGGCAAGGCAGGCAGCAATCATGATCGGCGCGGTCCGGGCGCTTCGCCGGCGGCCCCGAAACACCGGGGGCGCAAACCCGGTCCGACACCGTCCCGTCAGCGCCGACTTTTTTCATCACTCCGTCCGCAGCGCCTCGACCGGATCCAGCATTGCCGCGCGCCGTGCCGGCAGCACTCCGGCGGCCAGCCCGATGGCGGCGGCCAGCGCCTCGGCCAGCAGCACGAATGACAGTGGCGTGTGCACCGGCAGCGCCGGGACGAAGAGGCCGATCAGTTGCGCCAGGCCGACGCCGAGCAAGAGGCCGACCAGGCCGCCGATCGCGGCCAGCGCCACGGCTTCGCCGAGGAACAGGCCGAGGATGGTCTGGCGCCTGGCGCCGAGCGCCACCAGCAGGCCGATCTCGTTGGTGCGCTCGGTGACGGCGATGGTCATGATGGTGACGATGCCGACGCCGCCGACCAAGAGCGAAATGCCGCCGAGGGCGCCGACGGCCATGGTCAGCACGTCGAGAATGCTGCCCAGCGTCGCCAGCATTTCCTCCTGGCTGATGATGGTGACGTCGTCGCGGCCGTGGCGCGCCTTGATCACTTCCTTGATGGTCGCCACCACGCCGGCGGCGGGCACTCCTTCGGCGACGGAAACATTGATCTCGTTGAGGCCTGCGCGATTGAACAGTTCCATGGCGCGCGCCGCCGGAATATAGGCCGTGTCGTCGAGATCGATGCCGAGAAACTGGCCCTTGGCCTCCATCACGCCGATCACGCGAAACTGCAGGCCGCCGATGCGCAACCGCGCACCCAGGGCATTTTCGGCGCCGAACAATTCGTTCTTCAGCTTCGGGCCCAGCACCACCTGGGCGCGCGCGCTGCCGGCCTCCTCCTCGGGCAGGAACTGGCCGCTGCGCACTTTGGCCCGGAACACGGTGAGCAGGCCGGGGCCGACGCCATAGACCATGACGCGGCGCACGCGGCCGTTGCCGCCGACCTCGGAGTTGCCGAACACGCTGGGCGTGACCGCAACCACGTTGGGCAGGCGCTTCAGGGCTTCGGCATCCTCCAGCGACAGCGGCCGCGCGCTGCTCGGGAAACCGGTGGTCGCGCCGCCGGTCTTGGTTCGCCCCGGATGGACGCCGACGACATTGGTGCCGAACTGGGTGAATTCCGCCAGCAC
>JAUSNB010000028.1 GCA_030645615.1 Actinomycetota bacterium
CCGGTCAGCGCCGCGAGGTGCCGCAGCGCGGCGTCCGGGTCGCCGAAACCCAGCGCGCGCAGCCAGTCGCCGGCGGCCTGGGAACCCAGCTGCAGGTGCTCGCCCGGCACGCGGGCCACCGCCGACAGCAGCGGCCGGTAGAAGAGCTTCTCGTGCAGCCGGCGCACCTCACGCCCGTGCCGACGCCAGGTGGCCGTCAGCTCGACGACCGGATCCTGGCGGTAGCCGAGCGACCGACCAAGCCGGCGCAGTTCGACGTCGTCCTCCGGCATGGTGTGGGTGCGGCGGAGCCTGTGCAGTTGGAGCCGATGCTCCAGGGTGCGCAGGAATCGATAGGCGTCCCCCAGCGTCGCCGCATCGTCCCGGCCGACGTAGCCCCATGTGGCCAGGGCCTCGAGCGCCACCATCGTGGTGGGGCTTCGCAGCATGACGTCAGTGCGCCCGTGGACGAGTTGGAGCAATTGCACCGAGAACTCCACGTCGCGCAGCCCGCCGGGCCCCAGCTTCAGCTCACGGTCCGCGAGCCGGGCGGGGACGTGCTCCACCACGCGTCGCCGCATCGCCTGGACATCCTCGACGAACCCGTCGCGGTCCGCTGCGCTCCACACGAACGGAGCGACGGCGTCGACGTACTCGTGGCCGAGGGCCAGGTCGCCCGCCACGGGCCGGGCCTTAAGCAGCGCCTGGAACTCCCAGGTCTTCGCCCATCGCTCGTAGTACCCGACATGCGAGGCGATGGTGCGCACCAGCGCACCCTGCTTGCCCTCGGGACGCAGCGCCGCATCGACCTCCCAGATGGAGCCTTCGGCCGTGGCCGCGGTGCAGGCGCGCATGAGCCGGGTGGCCAGGGCGGTCGCGGCCGCAAGCGCACGGTCCTCGTCGTGGCCCTCCCGGGCCTCGGCCACGAAGATGACATCGACGTCGCTGACGTAGTTGAGCTCGCGAGCACCTGCCTTGCCCATACCGATCACGGCAAATCGACATGAGTCGGCGGCCTCGCCCACTCCCCTGCGGGCCACAGCAAGTGCGGCCTCGAGGACCGCATCAGCGAGGTCAGCCAGCCACGCGGCGACCGTGTCCATGTCGGCCAGGCCGCTGAGGTCCCTCGCCGCGATGCCCAGCAGGGCGCGACGATAGGCCACCCGCATCGCGTCGAGCTGGGCCGGGCCATCGGCCACGGCGACCGGCTCGTCGAGTGCCGGCTCGGCACCGACGGAACGAAGCAGGTCCTCACGGGCGACCCGGAATGACGGCGCCTCGGCCAGCGCGTCGGCATCAGCAAGAACGGTCCAGGCATCGACGTGCCGGGCCAGGAAGTCGCCCAGCGCCTCGGACATGCCGATAACCTCGACCAGCCTGCGCCTGAGGTCTGGATCGGCCTGCAGCGCCGATACCAAGCGGCGCCAGCCACGCTCGTCCGCCCCCTCCAGGATCCGTACGAGCAGCAGGAGGGCCTGGTCCGGGTCGGCTGCACCGGAGATGTCCGCCAGCAGGTCGCCGGAGGTCTCGTCGGCCAGCAGCAGCGGCTCCAGGCGGGCCGAGGCGCACAGGCGCCGGGCCCGGTCAAGGTCGACCAGGCCGGCGCGGATGAGGCGGCCCGAGCCGGAATCGCGACGCTCGGTCATGCGGGCGGCGCCGGGACCTCGCGAGCGCGTGACCATACGAGGTCGGCCCAGGCACGGGTCATCGGACGCCACGCCGAGATCAGGTCGCGCTCCGCGGCGCGCACCTCATCGCTTGCCTCCTGGGCGTCGCGGCCCGAACGGCGCAGCGCCTCATCGGCCACGGTAGCCCACGACGCGAAGGTCTCCGCATCGACCTCGGGGTGGCATTGGAGGCCGTAGGCCGAGTCACCGACCCGGAAACCTTGCACGGGGCACTCGTCATTGGTCAGGAGCAACACGGCGCCGTCGGGGAGCTCCACGATGTTGTCCTGGTGCCACTGGGCGGCCGGGATGTCGACTCCGAGCGCCGGGCGCGCCTGCGCCATTACGCGATCGACGAGGCCTTCGGCCGTGCGCCGCACCGGCACGATGCCGATCTCGGTGACCGGACCCAGCGTCACCCGACCGCCGGTCGCAGCCGCGAGCAGCTGGCCGCCCAGGCACAGGCCCAGCACGGGCACTCCGATGTTGACGGCGTCGGCGAGCAGGGCCCGCTCGGCCGCCAGCCACGGTGCCACGTGGTCATCGTTCGCGCCCATGGCTCCCCCGAGCGGGAGCACGCCGTGCACTCCGACGGGCACCGATGAGGGCACCGGCTCGCCGAAGCAGGCCATCACTACGTCGACCTGGATGCCGTCCTCCTCCAGCCACTCCCCCACGAGCAAGGGCGAATCGCTCGGGTCGTTCTGGATGGCCAGGACGACGGGCCGGGACTCATCAGGGGCGGGCGTGGTCACAGCAAGGGAAGGTACCGGTCCAGCTCCCACTGGTTCACCTGGCGTCGGTAGTCCTCCCACTCCGCCTGCTTGTTGCGCAGGAAGAAGTCGAAGACATGCTCCCCTAGGGTCTCGGCGACGAGCTCGGACCGCTCCATGGACAAGATGGCCTGATTCAGGCTGGTCGGCAGGGGCTTCATGCCGAGGGCCCGGCGCTCCCCCTCGGTCAGCGCCCACACGTCGTCCTCCGCCCCCCGAGGCAGTTCGTAGCCCTCCTCGATGCCCTTGAGGCCAGCGGCCAGCAGGACGGCGAAGGCGAGGTAGGGGTTCACCGCACTGTCGAGGGACCGGAACTCGATGCGGGTGCTGTTCCCCTTGGACGGCTTGTACATCGGCACCCGGATCAAGGACGAGCGGTTGTTGTGGCCCCAGCAGATCCACGCCGGCGCCTCGGCACCGCCGGCCAGGCGCTTGTAGGAGTTGACCCACTGGTTCGTCACGGCGGTGATCTCCGGGGCATGCATCAGCAGGCCCGCGATGAACGAACGGGCCACCTTCGACAGTTGGTACTCCGCACCGGCCTCGAAGAAGGCGTTGCGGTCGCCCTCGAAGAGCGACAGGTGGGTGTGCATCCCGGAACCTGGGGCATCCCGCAGGGGCTTGGGCATGAACGAGGCATACAGGCCCTGCTCGAGCGCGACCTCCTGGACGACGAGGCGGAAGGTCATGAGGTTGTCGGCCGTGGTGAGTGCATCGGCGTAGCGCAGGTCGATCTCCTGCTGGCCGGGGCCACCCTCGTGATGGCTGAACTCGACCGAGATCCCCATCTGCTCGAGCAGGGTGATCGCCTGGCGCCGGAAGTCCACGGCCACGCCGTGCGGAGTGTTGTCGAAGTACCCGTAGCCGTCGACGGGCACCGGGCGCTGGCCGGGCTCCGGGGCGTCCTTGAACAGGTAGAACTCCACCTCAGGGTGGGTGTAGAAGGTGAAGCCGAGGTCCGCTGCCTTGGCAAGGATTCGCTTGAGCACGAACCGCGGGTCGGCATACGACGGGGAGCCGTCCGGCATGAGGATGTCGCAGAACAGGCGGGCGACGCCGGGGCCTTCGCTCCGCCACGGAAGGAGTGAGAACGTGGCCGGGTCCGGCTTGGCCAGCATGTCCGACTCGTAGACCCGGGCGAAGCCCTCGATGGCCGACCCGTCGAACCCGATCCCCTCGGCGAATGCCCCCTCGAGCTCGGCGGGCGCGATCGCCACGGACTTGAGGGTGCCGAGCACATCGGTGAACCACAGCCGCACGAACCGGATGTCGCGTTCCTCGATGGTGCGAAGGACGAACTCAGCCTGCTTGTCCATGAGCACATAGTGGCCCGTGCCGTGTTACATCGGCGTTAACGGTGCCGTGGGACGAGCGTTAGCCTGCAGGTATGGCCCTGCGGATCGCCCTCGCCCAGGTGAACCCCACTGTCGGCGACCTGGTCGGCAACGCAGAGATCGTCGTCGCCGCCGTCCGCGAGGCCGCCGCGGGTGGGGCTGGCCTGGTCGTGCTCCCGGAGATGGTGCTGACCGGCTACCCGGTCGAGGACCTCGCCCTGCGCCCTTCCTTCCAGGATGCGGCCCGGTCCGCAGTCACGGACCTGGCCCGCCGACTCGGTGATGAGGGCCTCGGTCATGTGGCGTGCCTCGTGGGCTACCTGGACTACCTTGACGACGACGGCCGCCGAACGACGGGCCGGCCCCGGCGTGCACCGGTCAACGCCGCCGCGCTCGTGCGCGCGGGCACCGTGACCGACCGGTACGTCAAGCACCACCTGCCGAACTACGGGGTCTTCGACGAGGCGCGGTACTTCGTGTCGGGAAACGAGCCGTTGGCCTTCGACCTCGACGGCGTACGCGTCGGCGTGGCCATCTGCGAGGACCTCTGGCAGGACGGCGGGCCGGTCGAGTGGGCGCGTCATCGCGGCTGTGACGTGCTGGCGGTGCTCAACGCCTCGCCGTACGAGTGCGACAAGGACGATGTCCGGCTGGCGCTGTGCACGGCGCGCGCGCGGGAGGCCGACGCGACACTGGTGTACGTCAACCTGGTCGGCGGCCAGGACGAACTCGTCTTCGACGGTGACTCGATGGCCGTCGATGTCCAGGGACGCGTGCTGGCCCGGTCGCCGCAGTTCGCCTCCGACCTTGCTTTCGTCGACGTCGAGCCGGGACGGGCCAGTTCCTCGGGCGCGCAAGCCGTGCGGCTGGAAGCACGTGCCGAGGTCTACGCCGCGCTGGTCCTGGGCTTGGGCGACTACGTACGCAAGAACGGCTTCCGGTCCGTCGTGCTCGGCCTCAGCGGTGGGATCGACTCCGCCCTCGTGGCGGCGATCGCCTGCGACGCGCTCGGGGCGGCAAACGTCTTCGGTGTCGCGATGCCGAGCGCCTACTCGTCGGACCATTCCATCGCCGACGCGTACGACCTCGCCGACCGCACCGGGCTGTCCATCCGCACGATTCCCATCGCGCCCATGGTCGATGCCTACCTCGGCTCACTTGAGCTCACCGGCCTGGCCGAGGAGAACCTGCAGGCCCGAGTCCGCGGAACCACGCTCATGGCCGTGTCGAACCAGGAGGGCCATCTCGTCCTTGCCACCGGGAACAAGAGCGAGCTCTCCGTCGGCTATTCGACCATCTACGGGGATGCGGTAGGTGGGTTCGCCCCCATCAAGGACGTGCCGAAGACGCTGGTGTGGGACCTCGCCCGCTGGCGCAACGAATCGGCTCGGCTGCTCGGCGAGCGCGAGCCGATCCCCGCGAGGAGCATCGACAAGCCGCCGAGCGCCGAATTGCGTCCCGGCCAGAAGGACACCGATTCCCTGCCGGACTACGCCGTGTTGGACGCCCTGCTCGACGCCTATGTCGCGGGGGACCGCAGTGCGGCCGATCTCGTCGCCGCCGGCCACGACCCGGACCTGGTGGACCGGATCCTGCGGCTCACCGACCTGGCCGAGTACAAGCGGCGGCAGTACCCGCCCGGCACGAAGATCTCGCTGCGAGCGTTCGGCCGGGACCGCCGGCTCCCCATCACGAATGCTTGGCGGGAGTCATCCCGTCGATGAGCTGATCGACGACGGCCTCGACGCTCAACCGGCCTGCCAGCGGCGAACGGTGCCACGTCCGCAGGTAGAGCATCGGGCCGACCAGGATGGGGATCAGCGCGTCTAGGTCCAGGTCCGCTCGCAGTTCACCGGCATCGATGCCGTCCTGCACGATGCGGCGGAGCATGCGATGCCTCGGGACGAGTACCCGTTCGTAGACCATCCGACCCAGGCGCGGGTCATGCGTGGCCGCCACCTGCCCGAGGAGCCGCCCCTGCGTCCCGTTGGGGCTGCGGCGACGGATGCCGTCGAGAACCTGTACCAGTCGGTCGCGGACGGGTCCCCGTGCCGGCACGTCGGGCAGGTCATCGTTCAGCCGTTCCAGAGCACCGGCAAGCAGGGCGTCACGGCTGGGATAGCGCCGGTAGATGGTGGTCTTGGCGACCCCGCTGCGAGCCGCCACTTCGGCCACCGAGAACCCCGCCACCCCGGACTCGGCCAGCACCTCCAGGGCTGCGTCCGTGATTCCCCGGTCGAGCCTCGCGTCGCGGGGCCGGCCCCGGCGATCGCCGGCCTCGTCAGCCGGCAGCACGGGGATCCGGTTGCGTGCCCGGGTACTCCTCCGCCGCCTCCTGCGCGTAGTGCTCGACGTGCTCCTGCACGAGGGCATCGGCGGGATCTGCTGGCGCCCCGACCGCGCGGTCCCCGACCTCGGGCGGGGTGATCAACGGAAGCCGGAAGAACACGATCAGGGCCGCCAAGGCGACCATGCCGAACGAGATGTACGACGTTACGTGGCTCGCCGCGAGGAATGCGTCGAAGGCGGCCTGCTGCGCCGCGGCAAGCACGTCGGCAGGGACTCCGGCCTGCTGCGCGACTGCCAGGACGCGCATGGTGCCAATGATGGACTCGCTGGCGACCTCCCCGCTGCCCGGCGGCAGTCCAGGTGGCAGCCGGTCCACGACCGGCTCGAGGTTGGCGGCGTACTGCGTCGCGAGGATCGTCCCGATGACCGCGACACCCAGCGCGCCGAACACCTGCCGAACGGTGTTCTGCACTGCCGAGCCCGCGCCCGCCCGCGCCAGCGGCAGCACGTTCTGCATGACCGTCGACGCAGGGGCGATGACCGACCCCATGCCCAGGCCGAAGAAGAAGAAGACGACGAGCACCAGCCACAGTGGTGTGTCGATCCGCAGGTTGGCCAGCGCAAGCAGTGACGCGGACACGGTCACCAGTCCCGTGGTCATCACGGGTCGGTAGCCGAACCGTGCCACCAGCCTGGCGCTGCGCGGGGCGGACAGCAGCTGCCCGACCGCGAACGGCAGGAAGCACAGCCCGGCACCGAGGGTGTCGAAGCCGCGCAGGACCTGGAGGTAGAAGGGCAGCGAGAACGTGATGCCTGACATCGCGAAGAAGGCCAGGCTCGCGGCGCTCAGGCTGACGGCGTAGCCACGGTTGCGGAACAGCGATACGTCGAAACTCGGGTGGTCGCTTCGCGCCTCAAGCCACAGGAACACGGAGAGGATGGCGATTCCCGCGACCATCGGGATGATCACGGACGGAGCAAGCCAGTCCCGCGTCGACGAGGCGTCGATGATCCCGTACACGAGCAGGACGAGGCCGACCATGGACATGACCAGTCCCATGACATCGAGACGACGCGGGTGGGGGTTCCGGGTCTCGGGCACGACCCGGATGATGAAGTAGAGCCCCACGACGACGATGGGCACGTTGATGAGGAACACCGAGCCCCAGTCGTTGCCGGTCAGCCAGTTGCTCCAGTCGGGGTGCTGCAGCAGGATCCCGCCGAGCACCGGACCAAGCGCGACGGCAGCACCCACGGCGCCCGCCCAGGCCCCGATCGCGCGGCCTCGCTCGTGCGGCGGGAACACGACGGTGATGATGGCGAGCGTCGTCGGCAGGACAGCCGCTCCTCCGATGCCCATCACGGCCCGGAACCCGATGAGCATCCCGGAGGACACCGAGAAGGCGCAGACCGCGGAGGCGATCCCGAAGATCACCAGGCCGATCACGAGGACCGTCTTGCGCCCGACGCGATCACCGACGACGCCCCAGGTGAACAGGAGCGAGGCAAACACCAGGATGTAGGAATCGATCGCCCAGACGAGTTCGCTCTGGGTGGCCTGAAGGTCGGCCTGGATGGTCGGCAGCGCAATGTTCAGCACCGTGTTGTCCAGGACGACGACGAGCAGGCTGACGACGAGCACGCTGAGGATCGCCCAGCGCCGCGGGTGCCCCTCTCCCGACGTCATCCAGGCCTGCGATTCCATGGGCGCTCCTCGGCTCGTCCTGACGGTCCAGGCACGTGGGCATTACGAAACGGTACCGTAGCGTATGTGACGTGTGTCGCGTAGTCAGGGGGCTGCGGCGCGTGCGATCATTGCGCCGTCCGGGGACTCCACTGCGGAGCCTCGAGATGGGAGAGCACGATGTCGTTCTATGGCGTGCCCGAAGGCCGTCGCGTCACGATGCGCGACCTGGCGGAGGCAACCCGACGAGGCGAGAAGTGGCCGATGATCACGGCCTATGACGCCCTCACCGCACGCATCTTCGACGAGGCTGGCATCCCTGCCATGCTCGTCGGTGATTCAGCCGCCATGGTCGTCTACGGCCACGACTCGACCCTGCCCGTCCAGGTGCACGAACTCGTACCGCTCGTGCAGGCGGTCGTGCGTGGGTCCACTCGCGCGTTCATCGTGGCCGACCTGCCGTTCGGCTCGTACCAGGCGTCGCCCACGCAAGCCCTGGAGACCGCGGCCGCCTTCATGAAGGATGGCGGTGCGCACGCGGTCAAGCTCGAAGGCGGTGCTCCGATGCTGCCCCAGGTCGAACTCCTGGCCAGCGCGGGCGTACCGGTCATCGGTCATCTCGGGCTGACTCCGCAATCGGTCAACCTGCTGGGCGGCTACCGCGTTCAGGGCCGCGGCGAGGCTGGCGAGCAACTGCTCCGGGATGCCAAGGCCATGGAAGCGGCCGGCGCGTGCGCACTGGTGCTGGAAGTCGTCCCCGCTGAGCTTGCAGCGCGGGTGAGCGAGGTCCTCACGATCCCCACGATCGGGATCGGGGCCGGCAGTGCCACGGATGCGCAGGTCATCGTCTGGCAGGACCTCGTCGGCCTCACGCCGGGTCCGGTGCCCCGGTTCGTGCGCCAATACGCGGACGTCCGCACGATCATCGGCGATGCCGTGGCGCAGTGGGCAGCGGATGTGACCTCGGGCGCCTATCCGGCTCCCGAGCACGAGTACGCATAGCGCCGCTACGACCGCCTGATCCGGCCTCGGTAGACCTGCCGCAGGTCCTTCAGCAGTTGGACGTACTGCTTGCGGTTCACCTTCGATCCCGCAATGTCCTGCCATCCCAGCACGGGTTCCTCCCACACGCGCAGCTGACTTCCCCCCGTTCGCATCCACCTCTGCAGGATTTCGACGTCGGGGAACCACCGCGTCGCGAACGGGGTCGTCAGGCACGAGCGCAGCGGCCCGGCGGCCCTGAACAGCTTGAAGCCCGACTGGGTGTCGTAGATGTCGTAGCCGTGCAGCGGGTATATCGCCGTGGTCAGCAGTCGCCCGATGTAGTGGCGGGAGGCGCGTCGATGGATGTCTCGCCCCGCGAGCATCACCCGCGAGGACCAGATCGCGTCGAATGAGGGGTGCTCCCTCAGGAGCATCCCTTGCGCCTCGCTCGCCAGGCGGATCACCTCCGCTGACGGGAATGCCCCATCAGCGTCCAGGTATCCGATGACGTCGGGCCTCTCGTCCAGTCCGGCGAGCAGGCCGAGCCTGACCGCCTCCCCTTTGCCGACGTTCCGCTCCAGCCTTAGCGAACGCGCTCGCGGATGGGAGCAGGCGGCTTCGATGCAGTCCCACGTTCCATCGCTCGACCCGTCGTCCACGAACAGCACGTGGATGGAGACGTCCTCGAGGATCTCCCGCCAGTACTCGGGCTGCCACCGCGCCTGCTCGTTGTAGCACGGCACGATGATGAGCGCCAGCACCGCGTCGGAAGCCGCACTCCCGCTAATCGCCGCAACCCGTCACGCGAAGGCCGGCATGCACTTTGTAACGGCGGTTGATCGAGATGAGGTTTGCGGTCATTGCTTCCACCTGGCCGGCGTTGCGCAGGCGACCGCCGTACAGTCCCCGCATCCCCGGGATCCGGTCGGCCAATGCCTGCACGAGATCGGTGGCCGGTCGGTCGTCGCCGAGAACCAGCACGTCGGTCTCGATGGACTCGACTGACTCGTCGAGCAGCAGGGTGGCCGAGATGTGATGGAACGCTGCCACGACGCGGCTGTCGATCAGGAGGCCAGCGGCCTGCTCCGCCGCGGATCCTTCGTCGACGCGGAGGGCATAGGCACCCTGCTTGTCGAAGGCGAGCGGGTTCACGCAGTCGACGACGACCTTGCCGGCGAGCGGCTCGACGAGCCCCTTCAGCAAGGCCCCGTGCCCGTCCCATGGGACCGCGACGATCACGATGTCGGAGGCCTCGGCGCAGTCAGCGTTGGACCGGCCGGTCGCGCCCAGGCCCAGTTCCTCCGCTGCGGTCGCTGCGCGCGATGCGTCACGCGAGCCGATGATCACGCGCTGCCCGGCCATCGCGAGCCTCCGTGCCAGGCCGCGGCCCTGCTCGCCCGTCCCGCCCAGGACCCCGACCACCAAGTCGTCTACGGATGCCGCGGGCCTGTCACTGATGTCGGTCACGGTCCGCGATCCTGCCACAATTCGCCGGTGACCGCCCCGGACGATCTCCCGCGCGCGCACTGGTTCCGCCGGGTCCGCATGGACCTCACGCCCCTGCGCGAGTCGCGCGACTTCCGCATGGTCCTGTTCAGCGGGCTCATTACCTACCTCGGCTCGATGATCACCTACGTCGCCCTTCCCTTCCAGGTCGCGCAACTCACCGGCTCATTCCTCGCCGTGGGCCTCATCGGCCTGGTCGAACTCGTACCCCTCGTCGTCTTCGGGCTATACGGCGGCGCCCTTGCCGACTCGGTGGACCGGCGCGTCATGGTCATCGTGACCGAGGTCGCTGCGGGTGTGCTCGTCGCGGTCCTCCTGGTCAACGCCATGCTGCCGAGTCCGCAACTGTGGATCCTCTATGCCATCGCGATGCTGCTGGCCGTGGCGGACGGGCTGCAGAGGCCGTCGCTCGACGCGATCATCCCGCGCGTCGTCCCTCACGACCAGCTGGCCGCGGCCGGTGCACTCAACTCGTTGAAGTGGCAGCTCGGCGGCATCGTCGGCCCGGCGATCGGGGGCATCCTGCTCAGCGCGGGTGGTGCGGTCGCGGCCTACGGCGTCGACGTTGCGACCTTCGCGGTCTCGGTCGCGCTTCTGTGGCGGTTGCGCAGTGTCCGCGCAGCCGGCGATTCCACTGACCGGGTGACGCTGCGGCACGTCACCGAGGGCATGCGGTACGCGTGGAGCCGCAAGGACCTGATGGGCACCTACGCGGTCGACCTGATCGCCATGATCTTCGCCTTTCCGTATGTGCTCTTCCCGTTCTTGGCCGAGGACCTCGGCACTCCCTGGGCTCTGGGCCTGCTCTACTCCGCGGGCGCGGTCGGCTCCCTCCTCGCGACCCTCACCAGTGGCTGGACGTCGATGGTGCATCGACATGGCCGCGCCATCGTCATAGCTGCGGCGGTATGGGGTCTGGGCATCGCCCTGGTCGGGGTGTCTTCATCGCTGTGGTTGGTGCTGCTGTTCCTCGCCGTCGCTGGTGCTGCCGACATGATCAGCGGAGTGTTCCGCATGACAATGTGGAACCAGACGATCCCCGATGAGGTGCGCGGGCGCATGGCGGGAATTGAGTTGCTCAGCTACTCCATCGGACCGTTGCTTGGGCAGATGCGCAGCAGCGCCGCGGCATCTCTCACGTCTCTTCGCGCGTCGTTCATCAGTGGCGGCATCCTCTGCATCGCTGGCGTTGCACTGTCGGCATTTGCGTTGCCATCACTGTGGAATTTCGACGATCGGACAAGTGAGCACGCGCAGCGGGAACGCGAACGGCGACGCGATGTGGAGTGACGCGCGCGCGACACGAACAGCAAAGAGCACTGCAATGGCTTTGCGTAACGTTCCTCGCTCTGTCACAGTTTGTACTGACGAGCTCTGCAACAGTGCAGAGTCCGACGACACAGGAGGCAACGTGGCGGTCGCCAAGAAGACTGCGCGCAAGGCTCCGGCCAAGAAGGCCGTTGCCAAGAAGGCTCCGGTCCGCAAGGCCGCAGCGAAGAAGGCCCCGGCCAAGAAGGCCGTTGCCAAGAAGGCTCCGGTCCGCAAGGCCGCAGCGAAGAAGGCCCCGGCCAAGAAGCCCGTTGCCAAGAAGGCTCCGGTCCGCAAGGCCCCGGCTCGCAAGGCCCCGGCTCGCAAGGCTGCTCGCTAGAGACAGCCTTCACACGCGAATGGCCCGCACCTCTTGGTGCGGGCCATTCGCGTTCCCGGTTCGTCTGTGCCAGGGCGCCGGACGGCTACAAGTCCTCGTCCGCGTCGAAGGCCTCGTTGCGCTCCTTGGCCCGTTCGAGCGCCTGCTCGGCTTCGGCCTCGGTGTCGTACGGACCCATGCGCTCGGCATTGGGGCAACCCAGCTCAGGCTCGACCCTCTGGTGCACCAAGCAGTAGTACCAGCTCATGGCTCTCCCATCGCCCGTTCGACGGCCGCGGCTCCGCGACCTGCCGTCCAAACATATCGACCGCGCACCGGCCTAGACTCGCGCCATGTCCTCCCGCACCGCGATGACGGCGGCCACTCATCCGTCGCACGAGCGCGCTCCACTTGTCCCGGGCCGCGTGTCGCCCATGCGCCAGGTCCCAGCACACATCCCGCGGCCGGAGTACGTCGGAAGACCTGCGCCGGCCGACTACGACGGACCGGAGGTCAAGGACGCTGAGACCATCGCAGCCATGCGAGTGGCTGGTCGCCTTGCCGCAGACGCCCTTGCCGAGGTGGGCCGCCACATCGAACCGGGCGTGACGACGGATGAACTCGACCGCATTGGGCACGAGTACCTGTGCGACCACGGCTCATATCCGTCCACGCTCGGCTACCGAGGTTTTCCCAAGTCCCTGTGCACCTCGCTCAATGAGGTCATCTGCCATGGCATCCCGGACACGACCGTTCTCGAGGACGGCGACATCTGCAACATCGACATCACGGCATACATCGGTGGCGTGCACGGGGACACCAACGCGACCTTTCTCGTGGGGGACGTGGCCGACGAGGTCCGGCAGCTCGTCGACCGGACGCGCGAGGCCACCGAGCGGGCTATCGGCGTGGTGGCGCCCGGGCGTCCCATCAGCGTCATTGGCCGGGTCATCGAGAGCTACGCGCGTCGGTTTGGGTACGGCGTCGTGCGCGACTTCACGGGACACGGCATCGGGACGGCCTTCCATTCAGGACTGGTCATCCCGCACTACGACAATCCGCGACTCACGATGATCCTCGAACCAGGGATGACCTTCACGATCGAGCCCATGATCACCTTGGGCACCTTCGACTATGACATCTGGGACGACACGTGGACGGTCGTCACGAAGGACCGACGTTGGACGGCGCAGTTCGAGCACACTCTCCTCGTGACGCCAACCGGTGCCGAGATCCTGACGCTGCCGACGGCCGAGGAGGCCAGCTAGATGACTGCCGCGAAGACCGAGACCGTCTGGCCGCACGATGTGCTCACTCTGTCGATCGACATCGGCGGCAGCGGCTTCAAGGCATCCATCGTCAACGCCCAGGGCGTCATGACCACCGACCGCGTGCGTACCGACACTCCGTACCCCTGCCCCCCGGACCTCCTCGTCAGCACGGTCACCGAGCTGGTCCAGCCGCTGCTTCGAGTGCATCGCGTCTCGGTCGGGTTCCCGGGACTGGTGCGGCACGGGCACGTGATCGAGGTCCCATCCCTGTCCCGCGCCGAGTATGGCGGCGCGCGCGACGCCGATCTCGCTGCCGCCTGGCATGGGTATGACCTCGGCCACGCGCTTGCGCAGGCCTTCCAGCTGCCGACGAAGGTCGTCAACGATGCCGACATGCAGGGATGCGCCGTCGCGACGGGCGTGGGCCTGGAGTTCGTCATGACCCTCGGGACCGGCGTGGGCACCGCGCTCTTCAACGATGGCGTGCTGCTGCCGCACCTTGAGCTCTCGCACGGGCCGTTCAAGGACGGCATGACGTTCGACATCGCGCTCGGCAACGCCCAGCGCAAGGACATCGGCAGCGACCGATGGATCAAGCGCGTACGCAAGGCCATCGCTGCCTTCGACGACATGCTGTTCTTCGACCGACTGTTCGTGGGCGGCGGCAACGCGAAGCAGTTGTCGCCTGGCGATGTCGGGCCCAAGGGAGAGATCGTGCCGAACACATCCGGCATCCTCGGCGGCGTTCGAGTCTGGTCCTTGGACAGCTAACGTCAAGTCGCGATCTTGAATGGTACGGATTTCAACTACTTGCGCTACGATAGTGCCATGACGCGCTGGCTGACCGAGGAAGAGCAGCGCAGCTGGCGAGCGTGGCTGTCTGCATCACTGCTGCTGGGCGACCAGCTCAGCCGCGATCTCCAGGCGCAGCACGGCCTGACCATCGCCGACTACGAGATCCTGGTCCACCTCTCCGAGACGCCGCAGCGGCGCCTGCGCATGAGCGAACTGGCTGAAGCGACGCTGTCGTCCCGCAGCCGGTTGTCACACCAGATCGACCGCATGGAGAAGGCCGGCCTGGTCGAGCGCCAGGTATGTGCCAGCGACCGGCGCGGCTCATTTGCCGTGCTGACTGCTCAAGGATGGGACGTGCTGGTCGATGCGGCTCCTGCCCACGTCGAGAGCGTGCGCACCCACCTCGTTGACGTGCTCACCCCGAAGGAGTTCGCCGCGTTGGGGGCTGCCTGCCAGCGCGTCGTCGACCACTTGACCGCGACGGAGTAGAGCGTCGCGCAATGCCGCGGCCGGTGGGTGAAGGGGACGAGTCGGCCTATAAGCCGGCTTCTGTGCCCGGTTGCCCGGGTGGCGATCATCCATCTGCGACCGCCGTTGCCGGCAGCCTGGTGCGGTCTACCCGCAGGCATCGAGCGGGCCGCTCGCCTGCGCAGGCTCCTGCCCCACCCTCGCGGGCAGGGCATCGGCCCTCTTGACCTTGCTCCGGGTGGGGTTTGCCGAGCCGCCCCAGTCACCTGGCGCGCTGGTGGTCTCTTACACCACCGTTTCACCCTTGCCAGGATTGCTCCTGGCGGTCTGTTCTCTGTGGCACTTTCCCGCGGGTCGCCCCGGGTGGGTGTTGCCCACCACCTTGCCCTGTGGAGGCCGGACTTTCCTCGGCACCGAGGTGCCGCGATCGCCCAGCCGACTCGTCCGCCTTCAGGGTACCTGCTGGGCCCGGCGGCTCTGCGCGATCAGCGTGAACAGCACCGGCAACGGCTCGGCGAGCGCGTCACCGGTGCCGGTGCCGAGCCTCATTCGGTACATCCCGTCGTCCTCCCGGCGCAGCAGGCTGCCCCGCGGGTCGAACGGGATGGATACGTGCTCGTCGAGCCGCACGATCTCCAGTCCCGCCCCGACTGCCGCGTTCACCGTCTCGCCCAGCGACCAGGCGTACTGGTCGATGGTCCACGAGAGATCGGCGTCGGCGTTGGCGTAGGAACCGGTCCCCGAGTAGTGGCGCACGCCATCGTTGACGTACGGGTAGTCGATCACCAGCGGGTCGAGCGTCTCCGGCATGCACAGCAGCGGATGCAGTTCGACGAGCACCAGCCGGCCCCCGGGCGCCAGGAGCGCGGCCGCCCCGCGCATCCACGACTCGAGGTCCGCGATCCAGCAGATGACGCCGACGGTCGCATAGACGAGGTCGAACTGGCCATGCCACCGGGCGAACGGGTCGGTCGCGAGTTGCTGGGAATCCGCGACCTCGGTGGTGACGTCGACCCCGCAGCGCCCGGCCAGTTCGCGCAACCGCTCCAGTGCCAGCGGCGAGAAGTCGAAGGCGGTCACCTGCGCGCCTAGCCGGGCCAGGTGGATCGAGTCGATGCCGATGTGCGACTGCACGTGGGCCACGCGCAGCCCGGCCACGCCGGACCCGTCCGTTGCGCGATCCAAGGCGCCCTGCTCGGTGGCCCGCAGCGAGGCCTCGCCGCTCACGAGCGCGGGGATGTCGTAGTAGTCGTCGTTGCCCGTGCCGTGGAACGCGGCCAGGTCCTGCCAGTGGTCCAGGTTTCCGGACATCGTCGATCCCTTCGCTAGCCTGCCGGTCGTGCTGATCCTGCTGCCCCCGAGCGAGGGTAAGTCCTCGCCCGCCCGGGGCCCGGCGCTCGACCTCGCCTCCCTGTCATTCCCCGCGCTGAACCCCACCCGGGAGAACCTGATCGATGCGCTCGTCCAGCTCAGCGCAGACCCCGTCCGCGCTGCGCGCGTCCTGGGAGTGGGTCCGGGCATCGCCGTCGCGGCGGGCGAGAACGCCACGCTACTGCGCCGGCCGTGCGCGCCTGCCATCACTGTGTACTCCGGAGTTCTCTACGAGGCGCTCGACTTCTCGACTCTGGACAGCCGGGCCCGACGCCGGGCACGCACCCAGATGGCGATCGCCTCGGCGCTGTGGGGGTTGCTCCGGCCAGCCGACCCCATCCCCGCATACCGCTTCAGTGCGGGCGTCTCGCTGCCCGGGGTCGCGGCGGCACCGTGGCGCCGGCCGATCGAGTCGACGCTGGCCGGGATCCCCGGGCTGGTGGTCGATCTTCGGTCCGGTGCATACGCCGCGATGGCACGTGTCCCCGATGCCCACCGGCTCGCCGGCGTCCGGGTGCTCCACGAGTTCGATGGCCGCCGCACCGTCGTGAGCCATCACAACAAGGCCACGAAGGGCCGGCTGGCCCGGTACCTCCTGCAGGCGGACACCGTGCCCCGCACCGTCGATGAACTCATCGTCGCGGTCGAGCAAGCGGGATTCACTGTCGAGGCGTCGACCGTCCCGGGCGGGGCCACGCGCATCGACGTGGTCGTGACGCGGGTCTAGGTCCCGGCTGGGACGACGATGCCGACCAGGTGGCCGGCCTCGGCGAAGCTGAACATCGATGAGTTCCCGTCAGGGAACCAGGCGAGCGTCGTGAGCGAGCAGGGCGGCAACTCCATGCGGTACAGGCTGCTGAGCGGCGCGTCGACGGCCATGGCGACGAGGATCTTGATCGGCGTCACGTGCGCGACCACCAGCACGTGCTCGCCGGGGTACCGGGCGACGGCTCGCTCGCGCGCGGCGGCGATCCGCTGGCGGCAGTGCTCGAAGGACTCCCCGCCCGGCGGGGCGACATCGACGGACCCCAGCCATTCCTCGAGCTGGACCGGCCATCGCTCCTTGACCTCGGCGAAGGTGTGACCGTCCCACTCCCCGAAAGCGCACTCGGCGAACCCATCGTCGACCTCGAACCCGAGCCCGACCGCAGCGGCCACTACCTCCGCGGTCTGCCGGGTACGCAGCAGGGGCGAGGCGATGATGCGGGTGACCAGGCCTCGCCGGGCGACCTCGGCGGCCAGGGCCTCTGCCTGCATGACGCCCACCGGTGCCAGCGGCATGTCGACACCGCCACGTCCGCTGAAGCGCTTCTCCAGGCTCCAGGCCGTGGCCCCGTGTCGGGCGAGCACCGTGACCGTAGGCTTGCCCAGGTCGGCCCAGCCGATCATGGCCGCAGGCGGCTGGCGGCGGGCATGCTCGTCGACCACCGAGCGGCTGCGTTCGACGTCGATGCTGCCCACGACATCCGCGGCAGCCGTGTCCTCGCTGAGCACGCCGTCAACCCGGCGGATCGCCCGGTCCCCCGTCGCGAGGGCCGCGTCGATCATCTCGTTGACGAGGGCATCGGCGCGGGCGTTCTGCTCCCGCGGGACCCACGTATACGAGACCTGCCCTGGCGCGAAGATCGACCTGGCCTCGCGGGCCAGGTCGCGCATGTTCGGGTGCTTGACCTGCCAGCGGCCGCTCATCTGCTCCACGACGAGCTTGGAGTCCAGCCGCACGTCGACGTTCGCCTCGGGGTCCAGGCCGTGCGCGAACCGCAGCCCGGCGATGGCGCCGCGATACTCCGCGACATTGCTGGTGACCGTATCGAGGTACTCGGCCAGTTCGGCCAGCACCGAGCCGGACACGGCATCGCGCACGACCGCTCCGTAAGCGGCCGGACCGGGGTTTCCGCGAGAGCCTCCGTCGGCTTCCACGATGAGCGAGCGCGCCATCGGCTACAGGCCCGACTCCGGCGTGCGCACGAGGATCCGCCGGCACTCCTCGCAGCGCAGGACCGCGTCGGGAGCGGCCGCCCGCATGGCCTCGATGTCGGTCGGCGGCAGCTGCAGGCGGCACCCCTCGCAGCGGCCCCGATGCAAGGGAGCGGCACCCACCCCGCCTTGGTCGGCGCGGATCCGGTCGTACAGCCCCAGCAGGTCCGCCGGGATGCCCGTCGCCAGACCCGACCGCTCTGCTGCCACCACGGCCCGCTCGGCCTCGACCTCGGCGAGCTGCTCGGCGACCGATGCCGCCAGCGCCTCGCGCTGGGCCTCCAGCATCGTCCGCTCGCCGGTGAGCTGCACGACCGCGGCCTTCGCGCCCTCGACTCGCTCCATGATCTCCAGCTCGATGTCCTCGAGGTCGGACTGGCGGCGGGCCAGGGATTCCAGCTCATGCTGGAGGGACTGCAGCTGCTTGGGGTCGCCGATGCTGCCCGAATCCATCAGGTCACGATCGCGACGGGCCCGTTCCCGGACCTGCTCGACGTCCAGGTCGGCCTTTGCCTGCTCCCGCAGCAAGTCCGATGCGATGGTCTCGGCGGCGACCACCTCGTCGCGCACCCGGGCCAGCCTCCCGTCGAGCTCGGCCAGGCTGGCCGCGTCGGGGAGGGTCCGCTCGCGATGGGCCAGCTGTCCCAGCCGGGTGTCGTGGGACTGCAGGTCGAGCAGGCGGAGCTGGATGTCCGGGTCAGCGTTCAGTGGGGGCTCCTCGATGGGCCGTCCAGGGATCCGTGGGGATCGAGGACACGTGGGTGATCACCGTAGCCCCGGCGGCGGCGAGGTCGTCGGCCAGTTGCCGGGCGGCCACCGGCAGCCACGGCCACTCCCCCGCCCAATGCGCGACGTCGAGCAACGCGCACCCTCCTCCGGCGAGGTGGTCCAGCGCCCTGTGATGCCTCAGGTCGGACGTGACGTACGCATCCGCGACAGCCGCAGCCTCGGCAAGGAAGGCGTCACCTGAGCCGCCGCACACGGCAACCGTGCTGACCTGCGAATCGAGGCGCCCGGCCACGCGGACCCCGTGGTGAGTCGCCGGCAGCGCCGTCGCCACGAGGTCGGCGAACGCCTCGAGGGACGACGGGTACGGCAGGATGCCCACCCGGCCCGTGCCCAGGTCGGGATCCTCGTCGAGAGGCGCCAGCGGCGAGACCTCGACCAGCCCCAGGGTGGCAGCGAGGGCGTCGGACACACCATCGACGGCGTGGTCGGCATTCGTGTGGGCGGCGAACAGGGCGATGCCATGGGTCAGCAGCGTGTGCACCACCCGGCCGGCGTGCGTCGTGGCCGCCACCGAGTGCACCCCGTGCAGGAATAGCGGATGGTGCGTGATGACCATGTCGGCGCCCAGCAGCATGGCCTCGTCGACCACCGCCAGGACCGGGTCCACGGCGAACAGGACCGACCGAACGCTGCCGTGCGGATCCCCGCAGACCAGCCCCACGGCGTCCCAATCGCTGGCCAGCCGGGGAGGGAACCGGGCGTCCATGGCCTGCACGACATCGGCGACCGTGGCGCTACGCACTCGCTCAGGCTAGCGCCACTATCGTGAGGGGAGCCGGGCGCAGGTGGGCTATGTCCCGACAGGTGGATTATCCTGTATTATCCAGTCCTCGTTCTGCTCTGCTCTGCTCAGGATCCGTGCCCTTGGAGGCCCGATGCCCCCGGCGACCCGTGCCGCGCGCCTAGCGGCTGCAGGCATCGTGTCGCTGTTGTCCCTCGGCCTCGCCGTGCCGGCGGCCTCCGCGGACACGACCCCGACACCCGGCACCAGCCCGGTGGCTGCATCTGCCTCGCCGAGTCCCTCGGCCTCCCCCACGACATCTCCGTCGGCATCCCCCTCGGCAACCCCGGCCACGACGCCCTCCGCCACGCCGAGCGCGCTGCCGAGCCCTCCAGGAACCGACACCACCACGACCCTGCCGCCGGACCGCATCGGGTCGACCGTTGCGGACGCCCTCGTCGACGAGGACGCGGCGATCGGCCGGCCGCCGGAGCTCGCCGGCGCGCTGGGCATCGGGATCGACCGGTTCATCCCCTACCAGAACACCGCAACGGCCGTCGGGTCGAACGGAATAGCGACGACCACTCTGCCGGTTCCGCAGGGGCTCGTGCCGGGTGTCGTCACCGGGACCCTCGTGTCCATCGCCGACAGCCCCGGTTACGTGCGGATCCGGGTCGGGACGAACTGGATCTTCATGGACGCGGAGGTGGGCGGCGATTTCAGCATTCCCATCCCCCAGGATGCCGTCGTCGACAGCACCATCACGATCGAGGTGCGGAACACCCTCTTCGATGACCTCGGTGAGTGCGCCGGCGACTACACGACGACCGAGACCATTCAGGACATCGTCATAGGCTTCATCGGTCGCGAGACCCCGCCCGACACGATCGCCGGGTTCTTCTCCCCGCCGGTCCAGCGCGTGACGATCGTCATCCCCGATGCCGTCGACCTCGCGTCGGCCGAGGCCGCGATGGCCACCGCGGGAGCGGTCGCGCGGCGCTATGACCGCAACGTGCCGATCTTCACGATTACCGAGGCGCAGGCGAAGGCCGATCCGGACCTGCTGCGGGACGACGACGGCCCCAATCGCATCGTGCGGATGCAGCCGACGTCTGCCGACGTGGTCGATGTGTCGGTCAGCAACCCGGGCGTGCCCACCCTGACCATCAGTGGCCCCGTCGCCGCCCTGGCCAACGCGGGGGCCGCCCTGGCTGCTCCCGAGCTCGGCCTGGCAGCCGTCCCGCAGGCAACCGCGCTGACCCAGGAGCGGATCGACAGCACGCAGGAGACCCTGACTTTCGCCCAGCTCGGCTCAGAGAAGCCCCGGCTGGCCGGACTCGGCCGCCTCGACTCCACCCTCGGCGTGCCGCAGGACCGGTTCGGCGGTCCTGCGGCCTCGTTCACGATCCACGTCGAGGGCGCCTTCACGCCGATCCCGGCCAACGCCCAGGCGACGGCATCGCTCCTGTGGAACGACCAACTGGTCGAGTCACAGCTCCTGGTGGAGGGGTACCTCTACGCGGCCGACGTCACGGTATCGGGGCCTCTCGTCCAGCGGGACAACACGCTGACCATCAGGGTGGACGCCAGCCCGCCGGGCGGCGACTGCGGCTCCGCGGACCCGCCCTTCCAGATGGACATCAATGGCTTCACCAGCACCATCTCAGCCACGGCGGGGCAGACTCTGGCCGAGGGCTTCACCCGCTTCCCTCAGGCATTTGGCTCCGACCTCCATGTGGCCTTCGGCAGCGCGCCGCTGGAGCCGCGCCGGGTCCAGGACGCCTGCTCGCTGGTGATCTCGCTCCAGCGAGCCTCCAACCGGCAGCTCGAGATCACGGCGGAGAGCTTCGCGACCTTCATGGCGGCTCCGTACCCTGGCATGGTCGTGGGCGCGACGCCCGAGGACGCGGACGCGCTCCAGGCACCCCTGCGGTTCGAGCCGTTCCGCGCCCTGCAGACCGGCAGCTCGGACTTCTCGGTGACCGTCGATGGTCCCTTCGCCGCGCTGGAGGCGATCGAGTACTCCGGGCGGAACATCCTCATGCTGGGGAGCAGGGCACCGGTCACGCAGTCGGAACCGCTCATGAGCGAGCTCGCCAACGAGGCCGAGAACGGGGAGTTCGGCTGGAATGGGCTGCGCGACAACCTCATGGTCGCCCAGCCCGGCGCCGAGATCCTGTTCCTGTCCAGCCAGACGCTCGCGCCCCAGGCATCCGTCGTCGAGGACTCCCGCGCCATCCCGTACTGGCTGGTCGGAGTGGTCGGGGCGATCCTGCTGATCCTGCTGGTGCGATGGGTCTTCGTCCGCCGGCGCAAGAAGCGGCTCGCCGGCCGCATGTCCGCCCTCGCCGACACAGGCGGTGACCTGGACGACGATAACGACCTGCCATGACCCTGATCACCCGGTCGCCGAAGCAGGCAGCCCCCAGGAAGGGACCGCTGGCGCGCGCGTGGGACAGGCTGGACGACCTTCCTGAGGGCCAGGAACTCGAGGCGAACGGCCGTCAGGTCCCCGGGACGCTGATCATCGCCTTCGGCGCACTGCTGGTCGGCCTCATCGCCGTCGTCGTCACCTGGCGGCTCGGCGGCCTGCTGCTCTACAGCGACGCGCAGACCCACATGGTCATCGCGCGGCGGGTGATCGACTCGCAGAACACCGGCTTCCAGCAGCTCGGCACCGTCTGGCTGCCCGTCCCGCACATCCTCCTCCTGCCGTTCGTGCAGAGCTTCCCGCTCTGGCAGTCCGGCCTGGCCGGCGGCCTCCTCGGCGCCGGCTGCCTGGCCGTGAGCGCCTCGGCACTCTGGCGGATTGCCTACCGAGTCGGCTACCACCGGCGGGCGCGGCTCATCGTCGTCGCGGTGCTCGTCTTCAACCCGGCGATGCTCTACATCACGACGACCGCCCTGACCGAGCCCGTCCTGCTGGCCTGCCTGCTCGCAGCGGTGGCCGGGCTGTCCGGGTGGATCATCGCGATGCCGGCCATCTCCCCCGGCGAGCTCGCGGTGTTCGCCGGGCTGCCGACAGCGCTCGCCGTTCTGTCCCGGTACGAGGGCTGGGCGTTCGTGGCCGTCGGCTCGGTCTTCGTGACCGTCGCCTCCTGGCGACGCTGGCGCTCGGCGTCGTACACGCTCAGCCTGCTGCTGTCCTACCTCGCCGCACCCGTGGCCGCCATCGTGTGGTGGCTGTCGTACAACTACGTGCGGTACGGCGATCCCCTTGACTTCGCCAGGGGCCAGTACTCCGCGGCGACCCAGCAGGCCGACCTCGCCAGCCAGGGGTTGCTCGCCACCAAGGGGAACCTCGGCCTGTCGGTGACCACGTACAACTGGACGGTCGAGAACCTCGTCGGCCTGGGCATCCTCGTCCTCGCGGCCGTCGGCCTGTTCGCCCTGCTGTGGACCCGGGGACTCTCGACGCTGTCGTTGCTCATCCTGAGCATGGGCTTCGTCTACCCATTCGCCCTGTTGAGCCTGTGGCTGGGCCAGACGGTCATCCGCAACGAGGTGTCCTTGCCGATCGGGATGTTCAACGTGCGCTACGGCCTGGTCATGCTGCCGATCTCCGCCCTGCTCGTCGGCGCGGCCGTGGACCTCGCCTCCACGCGGGGTGCAGCGTGGGGCCGGGCCACGGCTGGCGTGGCCATGGTCGTCATCATCGGCTCGGCCGCCTGGTCCCTGGCGGAGCCCGAGGCGCGCATGGGCGTCATTCGCGAGGGCTACATCAACGACGAGGGACGAGCGGAGGCCGAGCAGGCAGCGAACTGGCTCGGGCGCAACTACCAGGGGGGATACGTCCTCATCGACGAGGTCGCCAATCCGATCCTCATGGACCTGAACCTGCCTCTCGACCAGCTCTGGGCAAGCTTCAACGGCGAGAACTACGAGGACGTCCTGGCCGACCCCTACCAGAACGTGAACTACGTCTTCGCCCGCGTCGGCAGCGAGGGCGACCGGGTCTGGACGGCGGTGTCCACCGATCCCAACTTCAATGCGCGCTTCTACCCCGTGTTCGAGGCCGGCCCCTATGTCGTGTGGCAGAACACCAGAAGCATGCGGGGCCTTCAATGACCATCGCCCCCAGCCCCAACCTCGACGGTAACCGTCCGCTGGGCCAGGTCCTCGTCGATGCCGGCGTGGTGACCCGTCAGCAGCTCGCCGATGCCCTGGTCCAGCAGGACAAGAACGGCGGTCGCGTCGGGACCCACCTCGTGCTCATGGGTGCCACCTCGCGCATGACGCTCTACCAGGCGGTCGCCGGCCAGTGCGGGTTCGATTTCGTCAACCTCATCGACAACCCTCCGGACGCCGACCTCATGTCTCGCGTCGATCCCAAGGACACCATGGTCCGCGACTGGATCCCGTACGCCCTGGACCAGGACACCCTCGTGATCGCCACCACGGAACCGCCCAACCGTCGCATGATCATGCAGGCGCGCGAGGAGTTCGGGGTGGAGCATGTGGACATCGTCATCACCACGGACTGGGACCTCGACCAGGCGATCACCCGCTTCTGCCGAACCCGCCTGCTGTTCAACGCCGCCGAGGCGCTGTACACCAAGGACCCGGCCAAGTCGGCCAAGGGGAAGCCGGTCACCTGGCAGCGGCTGTCTGCCTACCTCGTCATGGCGACGCTCATCGGCGGCTTCATCTTCAAGCCGTCCTGGACCATCGTCGCGCTCCTGATCTTCCTCAACCTGTTCTTCTTCGCGGCGGTCGTCTTCAAGATCGTCACCACGGCCGTCGGCCTCGTCGTGCGTCGGGAGCACCGGATCACGGAGCGGTCGATGCAGGAGGCCGGCGAGTGGGCCCTCGACACGATGGACGACCGCGACCTGCCGATGTACACGATCCTCGTGCCGGTGTTCAAGGAAGCCAACGTCATCAACATGGTGCTCGAGCACGTGGAGGAACTGGACTGGCCCAAGTCGAAGCTGCAGGTCCTGATCCTCACCGAGGAGGTCGACCACGAGACGATCGAGGCCTGCAAGGCAGCCAACCCGCCGGAGTTCGTCCGGCTGGTGGTCGTGCCCAAGGGTGATCCGCAGACCAAGCCGCGGGCCTGCAACTTCGGCCTCATGTTCGCCGTCGGCGAGTACCTGGTCATCTTCGACGCGGAGGACCGTCCCGACCCCGACCAGTTGCGCCGGGCGCACGCTGCGTTCCTCGCCGACTCACTCGACCCAGACCAGTCACGGCCGCTCGCCTGCGTGCAGGCCTCGCTGAACTACTTCAACTGGCAGGACAACCTGCTGACCCGCATGTTCACCCTAGAGTACTCGTCCTGGTTCGACGGGATGCTGCACGGCATGGAGTTCTTCAGGCTCCCGATCCCGCTCGGCGGGACGTCCAACCACTTCCGGACCGATCGCCTCCGCGAGCTCGGGGGTTGGGATCCCTACAACGTCACCGAGGACGCCGACCTCGGCATGAGGGCCTCCGCGGCGGGATACCGGGTCGGCACGATCGACTCGACGACATGGGAGGAGGCCTGCTCCCACATCCCCGCCTGGATCCGCCAGCGCACCCGGTGGATCAAGGGGTACATGGTCACGGCTCTGGTGGATGCCCGCTATCCCGTCAAGTTCATCCGCTCCGCTGGCTGGACCAGCATGTTCACCCTGATCGGCCTGATCATCGGGACGCCGCTCATGTTCCTCGCGTACCCGATCGTCTGGGGCATCACGATCATCGTCTACATCGGCTTCGAGACCTTCGCGTTCACGCTGCCGCCCGCCGTCGGGGCCTTCGCCGTCTTCAACGCCATCTTCGGGAACGTGTCCGTCATGATCCTGAGCATGATCACGGGCGCGGTCCGCCATGGCTGGCGAATCTCCGGCTACTCGCTGCTGAACCCGATCTACTGGTTCCTGCATGCCTTCGCCTCATGGCGGGCGCTGTTCCAGGTCTTCTTCACCCCCCATCAGTGGGAGAAGACCCCGCACGGCCTCACCCACGGACGGGCCGAGCAGGCGCAGGTCACGTAGCCGCTCAGCAGGCCGCGCATCGGTGGACCGCACTGGACTCGAACCAGTAACCAATGCCTTGTAAGGGCATCACTCTGCCAATTGAGTTAGCGGTCCTTGCGGCGACGAGGGTACCGCTAGGCGAGGGCCGCCAGGGCTGCCGCGTAGTCGTCAGCGCTGCGGGCCTCGCCCACGGACGTGACGACCGACCAGCGGATGACGCCCTGCTTGTCGATGACGAAGGTGGCCCGGGTCGGGAAGCCCTTCGCTTCTAGGAACGCGCCGTACGCGCGGGAGACCTCTCCGTGCGGCCAGAAGTCGCTCAGCAGCGAGTGGGTGAGCCCCTCCTGCTCCGCGAAGACGCGCAGCGAGTTCGGGCTGTCGCAGGACACGCTCAGCACGGTCGTGTCGTCATTGACGAACTCCGTGTATCGGTCGCGGATGGTGCACAGCTCGCCCGTGCAGGTCCCGGTGAAGGCCAGCGGGTAGAACATCAGGATCACGTTCTTGTCACCCCGGAATTCGGACAGGGTCACCTTCTGCCCGTGCTGGTTCCGCAGCGTGAAGTCGGGTGCGGCTTGGCCGGTCTCGGCGGACATGTCTCTCCTGGTCAGTGCTGGTGGCGGAGCCAGACGCTACCTCTTGGCGCGCGGCGCCACCAGCCGAGTCCCCTGCCACTGCGCACCGGCGCTGATCGTGCTGGTCTGCTGCAGACCGGCCGTCGGCGCAGCGTCCGCGATGTCCTCGGCATCGACGTGGCCGTCGCGGCCGGGCTTGGGGGTCATCAGCCACACCACACCGTGATCGGTCAACGGACCCTTCGCGTCGACGAGCGCGTCCACCAGGTCTCCGTCATCGTCTCGCCACCAGATGATCACCACGTCGACGACGTCGTCGAACGCCTCGTCCACGAGGTCGGTCTCGATGACATGCTCGATGCCTTCCCGCAGGCCGTGGTCGACATCGTCGTCGAAGCCGACTTCCTGGACCGTGAGACCGGCCTGGAGGCCGAGCCGACGCGCCCGGTCGCGGGCATCGTCCTCCGCAGCGGCGGTCACGTCACTCCTCACCTCGCGCGGCCGGGTCGTTGCCGGCCGTCGTCACGGACCGCGGACTGCCGCGGTCTGCGCTGTAGTCCACCCGACCCCGGGCCTGCGCGCAAGCGACACGGCCCAATTGGGGCGTACCCAATCCCGCGGGTGTCGGCGGCGTACCGGCCCGGACAGCCGGTTTCCCCCTCCCGGCGCCGTTGGGGGCGACATGCGGAAGGATGGGAGGGCGCGACACCCGCGTGCTCCGAATCCCCGTCGGGCGGCGATCCCGCCCGCGGCCGAACCGAAGGGTTCACCGTGGCCCCTGGACGTGATCGCGACCCCCTCCTGGCCGGCGGACTGCCGACCCAGTACGTCGACGTCGATCCGGAGGAGACCGGCGAGTGGGTCGAGTCGTTCGACGACGTCGTCGACCAGCAGGGCAACTACCGGGCGCGATACCTCATGCTCTCGCTGCTCCGACGCGCCGCCGAGCGCAACGTCGGCGTGCCCAGCCTGCGCAGCACCGACTACATCAACACGATCCCGCCCGAGCGCGAGCCGGGCTTCCCCGGCGACGAGGCCGTCGAGAAGAGGATCCGCCAGATCATCCGATGGAACGCCGCGATCATGGTCCATCGGGCCCAGCGGCCGGGCATCTCGGTCGGCGGCCACATATCCAGCTACGCCTCGTCGGCCACCCTGTACGAAGTCGGCTTCAACCACTTCTTCCGCGGGCCCGACCATGCCGGCGGCGGCGACCAGGTGTACTTCCAAGGACATGCATCGCCCGGGGTGTACGCCCGGGCCTTCCTAGAGGGCCGGCTCAGCGCGCACGACCTCGACGGCTTCCGGCAGGAGGTCTCCCGTCCGGGCGGTGGCCTGCCCTCCTATCCGCACCCGCGGCTCATGCCGTGGTTCTGGCAGTTCCCGACCGTCTCGATGGGCCTGGGGCCCCTGAACGCCATCTACCAGGCCAGGTTCAACAAGTACCTGACCCATCGTGGCATCAAGGACGCATCGGACCAGCGGGTCTGGGCCTTCCTCGGTGACGGCGAGACCGACGAGGTCGATGCGGTCGGCGCGCTGACGCTTGCCGCCCGCGAGGAACTCGACAACCTCACCTTCGTGGTGAACTGCAACCTGCAGCGGCTCGATGGGCCGGTCCGGGGGAACGGCAAGATCATCCAGGAACTCGAGAGCCTGTTCCGCGGCGCGGGCTGGAACGTCATCAAGGTCGTGTGGGGCCGCAAGTGGGACGAACTGCTCGCCCGGGACCGCGATGGCGCGCTGGTCAACCTCATGAACAACACTCCCGATGGCGACTTCCAGACCTACAAGAGCGAGGACGGAGCCTTCGTCCGCGAGCACTTCTTCGGGCGCGATCCGCGCACCGCGCGGCTCATCGAGGGCTGGACCGACCAGGAGGTCTGGAACCTGCAGCGCGGCGGCCACGACTACCGCAAGATGTACGCCGCATACGAGGCGGCGTCACGGGTCAAGGGCCAGCCGACCGTCATCCTGGCGAAGACCATCAAGGGATGGACACTCGGATCGCACTTCGAGGGCCGCAACTCCACCCACCAGATGAAGAAGCTGTCCGTCGAGGACCTGCGCGCCTTCCGCGACACCCTCCAGATCCCGATCACCGATGCGGACCTCGACCCGTACCTGCCGCCGTACTTCCACCCTGGGCCCGATGACGAGTCCGTCGTCTACATGCACGAGCGGCGTCGCGTCCTCGGCGGATCGGTCCCCACGCGCCGGACGACGGCCACCCCACTGGCCCTGCCGGGCGACGAGGCCTACACCGTGGTGCGGCGCGGTTCCGGCAAGCAGGCCATCGCCACGACGATGGCATTCGTCCGGCTGCTGAAGGACCTCATGAAGGACCCCGAGATCGGGGCGAGGTTCGTCCCGATCATCCCGGATGAAGCCCGGACCTTCGGCATGGATTCGCTGTTCCCGACCGCCAAGATCTACTCCCCGCACGGCCAGCAGTACATCTCCGTCGACCGCGAGCTCATGCTCTCCTACAAGGAATCGCAGACGGGGCAGATCCTGCACGAAGGCATCAACGAGGCGGGCTCGGTCGCGTCCTTCACGGCGGTGGGATCCGCGTACTCGACCCAGGGCGAATCGCTCATCCCGATCTACATCTTCTACTCGATGTTCGGCTTCCAGCGCACCGGCGACGGCTTCTGGGCTGCCATGGACCAGATGGCGCGCGGCTTCGTCATCGGGGCGACGGCGGGCCGCACCACCCTCAACGGCGAGGGCCTGCAGCACGAGGACGGGCACTCCCTCCTCCTGGCCAGCACCAACCCGGCCGTCGTCGCCTACGATCCGGCCTTCGGCTACGAGCTCGGCCACATCGTGCAGGACGGGCTGCGGCGCATGTACGGACCGAACGCGGAGAACGTCTTCTACTACCTGACCGTGTACAACGAGCCCTATCCCCAGCCCGCCGAGCCGGACGACGTCGACATCGAGGGCATCCTTCGCGGCATCCACCTGGTCAGCCCGGGCGACGGACCGGACGGCGCGCCCCGCGCCCAGTTGATGGCCAGCGGCGTGGGTGTCAACTGGGCCCTGCGCGCACAGGAACTGCTGCGGGACGACTGGGGCGTCGTGGCCGACGTCTGGTCGGTGACGTCCTGGAACGAGCTCCGGCGCGACGGACTGGCCGTCGACCGGCACAACCTCCTCCACCCCGAACAGCCTCCTCGGGTGGCCTACCTGACCCGTCGGCTCGAGGGCCGACCCGGCCCGTTCATCGCGGTCTCCGACTGGATGCGCGCCGTCCAGGACCAGGTGCGCGAGTGGGTCCCCGGCGACTTCGTCTCCCTCGGCACGGACGGGTGGGGCCTCAGCGACACCCGTGGCGCGCTACGACGGCACTTCCTCGTCGACGCCGAGTCGATCACGGTCCAGGCCATGGCGATGCTGGCCAAGCGCGGGGAGGTCGATGAGTCGATCCTGCCGGGAGCAATCGTCCGGTACCGCCTCGACGACCCGGCCGCCGCCGACGCCGGCAACACGGAGGGAAGCGGCTGACGATGGCATCGGACCCGCGGCGGTTCCTGCGCTACCTCGAGGCCGAGCGCAACGCCGCCATGCTCTACCGGGCCCTCGCCGGTGCGGTCGACGGCGATCGCCGCGAGGCGCTGCTCGAGCTCGCGGCGATCGAGGACGAGCACGCCTCCCACTGGGTCGACAAGCTGACCGAGTACGGCGTCCCTATCCCCCCGCCGCCGACGTCCCTGGATCCCACCGATGCGGCGCTCGTAGCGCGCGCACGCGGCGCGGG
The DNA here is from genome assembly GCA_030645615.1 of Actinomycetota bacterium. Lineage (GTDB taxonomy): Bacteria > Actinomycetota > Actinomycetes > S36-B12 > S36-B12 > UBA10649. The sequence continues at coordinate 29,540 of JAUSNB010000028.1, forward strand.
CCTCGCAGACGTGCTCGCGCACCTCGAGCAGGCCGAGGGCGCCGACGCCGGCATGTACGACGCCGAGCCCGAGGCACCCGACTCGATGTCCGAGGACGAACGGGAGCACATTGAGGTCTTCGCCCGCATGCGCTCGACCCTGCCGGACACTGCGACGGCCGCCCTCCCCCCGCGGGGCACCGCGGGCCATCGCGTCGTCTCGCCCGACCGGGGCGAGCCCTGGCATCGCGGCGACCGCAGCGGCGCGACCCGGGCCGCCGTCTTCGGCATCAGTGACGGCCTGGTGTCCAACACGGCGCTGGTCATGGGCTTCGCCGGAGCCGCGACCTCGAACAGCACCGTGCTCTTCGCCGGCCTGGCCGGCCTGCTCGCCGGGGCGTTCAGCATGGCCGCGGGCGAGTACGTCAGCGTGGCCAGCCAGCGCGACCTGTTCCGCCGTGAGATCGAGATCGAGGCGGCCGAGCTTCGCGACAAGCCGGAGGAGGAGCAGCGAGAGCTCGAGCTCATCTACCGGGCGAAGGGCCTGGACCGCGCGAGCGCAGCATCAGTAGCCGCACAGATCATGTCCGATCCGAAGACCGCGCTGGACACCCTTGCCCGGGAGGAGCTCGGCCTGGACCCCAGCGAGCTTGGCTCGCCGGTACGGGTCGCCGTCTCGAGCTTCCTCGCCTTCGCCGTGGGCGCCACCGTCGCGGTCGTCCCCTACCTGTTCTTCCTCTCGCCGGGCGCGTCCAGCGTTGCCCCCGCGGTCATGGCGATCTGCCTCGCGATGGTCACGATGCTCGTTGTCGGCGGAGTCGTCGGTCGGCTCTCCGGCCGGGGCGTCGTGTTCTCGGCCCTTCGCCAGTTCCTGTGGGGCACCGGGGCGGCGCTGGTGACGTTCGTCGTCGGGCGCCTCATCGGCGTCAACATCGGCTAGCGCGCGTGCGCGCGAGCCCCGAGGCCGTCCGCCTCACCCGTGCCACGGGGGAGCTCACCACCGCCGCGACCAAGCGGATGGAGGAGACCCTTCCCTGGTTCCGCGAGCTCGGCGCCGAGGAGCGCTCGTGGGTCACCCTCGTCGCGCAGGCCGGCATCACGGCATTCATTGAATGGTTCACCTCGCCGGGCGACCGTCCCGGACTGACCGCCGACGTCTTCGGTGCTGCCCCCCGCGACCTCGCTCGGGTGATCTCCCTGGAGCAGACGGTAGACCTCGTGCGCACGACGGTCAGCGTGGTCGAGGAGTCCATCGACGCCCTGGCCACGTCCGACGACCGGCCGGACCTGCGCCTGGCAATCCTGCGCTACTCCCGGGAGATCGCGTTCTCCGCCGCGGAGGTGTATGCGCGGGCCGCGGAGGCCCGAGGGGCATGGGATGCCCGGCTGGAGGCCCTCGTCGTCGATGCCCTGCTGCGCGACGAGGTCGATGACTCCGTCTTGGGCCGGGTGGCCGCGCTGGGCTGGTCCACCCAGGAGACCGTGATCGTCATCGCCGGCGCCGCACCCGTCGGCGACGCGGAGACCGCGCTCGACGTGCTGCGCCGCGCGGCGGCCCACCACGAACTGGACCTGCTCACCGGTATCCACGGCTCGACGCTGCTGGCCGTGGTCGGCCGGGGCGCTGACCTGGCCAAGGCGGCCCGGCTGCTCGCCCCGCACTTCGGCCCAGGGCCTGTCGTCACCAGCGACCCGGTGCCCGGGCTGGCCCAGGTGCCGGAGGCGGCCCGGTCGGCGTTGTCGGGTCTGCGGGCGGCCTGGGGCTGGGCCGACGCTCCTCGCCCCGTCGCGTCCGCCGACCTGCTACCCGAGCGGGCCCTGGCCGGCGACCCCGTCGCGGCGGCGGCACTGGTCGCCATGGTTCACCGGCCCCTGCTCGCGGAGGTCGCCCTGTATGACACGGCGGCCACATACCTGGAGCGGGTGACGTCCCTGGAGGCGACCGCGCGGGCCTTGTTCATCCACCCCAACACCGTGCGGTACCGGCTGCGCCGGATCGCCGACCTCACCGGCCATAGCCCCACCGATGCCCGCGGGTCCTTCACCCTGCGGGTGGGCCTCACCCTGGGCCGGCTGGCTGGCGAGGATCTGCCGGACTAGGCTGGGCCGACTTGTAGGTTTCCTACAAACAGAGCGCGCGGACATTGGCGGGCGCAACAGCGCTTGGCCCCACCCCATTGCGGAAGGCTACGACTCGTGCTCGTTGTCGTCGCGCCCGGACAGGGCGCCCAGTCCCCCGGCTTCCTGACCCCTTGGCTTGACGTCCCCGGCGTGCGCGAGCGCCTGGAGTGGCTGTCGATCGTGAGCGGCGTCGACCTTGTCGAGCACGGCACCGTGTCCGACGCCGAGACGATCCGCGATACCGCGATCGCCCAGCCGCTCATCGTCGGGGCCGGGCTGGTCACGCTGCTCGGCCTCTTTCCTCACCCCGGCAATGCATTCGCGCGCATCGGGGCGGGAGCCGGCCACTCCGTCGGCGAGATCACGGCCGCCGTCGGGTCCGGGGTGCTGACCGCGGAGCAGGCCATGGTCTTTGTCCGCGAGCGTGGCCGGCTCATGGCCGCGGCCGCGGCCGTCACAGCCACCGGCATGAGCGCAGTCCTCGGGGGCGATCCGGACGTCGTCGTGGCCTCCGCTGCCGAGCATGGCCTGACACCGGCCAACATGAACGGAGCCGGCCAGATCGTGGTGGCGGGCACGCTCGCGCAACTGGACGCCTTCGCCGCCTCCCCACCGGACGGGTGCCGGGTCCGGTCGCTGGAGGTCGCCGGCGCATTCCACACCCAGCACATGGCGCCAGCCGTCGACGTGCTGGGCAGGTATGCGCGGTCCATCACCACCCACGACCCACGCATCCCGTTGCTGTCCAACGCGGACGGCCGGGTCGTGCACGACGGGCGCGACGTCCTGCGTCGGATGGTCTCGCAGGTCAGCAACCCGGTCCGGTGGGATCTCTGCATGGCCGCCATGGCGGATCTGGGCGTCACGGCGCTCATCGAGATCCCCCCTGCCGGGACCCTCACCGGACTGGCCAAGCGCGCGCTCCCGGGAGTGGAGACCCTCGCCGTCAAGACCCCCGACGACCTCCCCGCCGCGTGGACGCTGATCGAGCGCCATGGCCGCCCGGCCAACCTCGATGCCTCACCCACCTGGCGGCTGCTGGTCGCCCCGATCAAGGGCACCTTCCGTCAGTCCAGCGCCCTGGCTGTGGGCAGCGCGGTCGAGGTCAAGTCGAGCATCGGCAGCGTCGACACGCTTCGGGAATCCATCCCCGTGGTGGCCCCGCACGGCGGCACCGTCGTCGAGTGGCTCGTCGAGGACGGCGATCCGGTGGCACCAGGCCAGCCCATCCTCCGGCTCCACCCTGTCGCCCAGGAGGCAACCGCGTGACCGCATCGATCACCCCGTCGCTCGGCTCCCCGCACGCACGGATCCTGTCCGTCGGCGTGCGCCGACCGTCCCGCATCGTGCCCAACTCCGAGATCGTCGACCGCATCGACTCGTCGGACGAGTGGATCCGCGAGCGATCGGGGATTGTCGAGCGCCGGTGGGCCGAGCCGGACGAGTCCGTCGTCGACCTCGCGGTCGCGGCCGGGCGCGAGGCCCTCGCCAAGTCGGGCATCGCCGCCGACCAGATCGGCCTGGTCATGGTCGCCACGGTGACGCACCCATTCCAGACCCCGTCGGCAGCCGCGGAGGTCGCCTTCCAGCTCGGCGCGAGCCGGGCCGGTGCCGTCGACCTCGGCGCCGCATGTGCCGGGTTCTGCTATGGCCTGGCCATGGCCAACGACCTGATCCGTGGTGGCAGCGCGCAATACGTGCTGCTGGTCGGGGTCGAGAAGCTCACCGACTGGATCAACCCTGACGACCGCGGGACGGCATTCCTGTTCGCGGACGCGGCGGGCGCCGTGGTCGTCGGCCCGTCTGACGTCCCTGCGATCGGCCCCGTGGTCTGGGGAGCCGACGGCAGCCAAGCCGACGCCATTTGCATGACCCAGTCGCTGATCGACTACCGCGACAACGGCGGGCCGATCTTCCCCACCCTCGTCATGCAGGGGCAGCAGGTGTTCCGCTGGGCCGTGGGCGAGATGTCGAAGATCGCACAAGAGGCGCTCGAGGTCGCCGGTGTCGCCGCCGACGACCTCGACGCGTTCATCCCGCACCAGGCCAACATGCGGATCACGGACGCCATGGTGCGCGCCATCAAGCTGCCGAGCCATGTGCCCGTGGCCCGGGACATCGCCTACTCGGGGAACACCTCAGCGGCATCGGTACCGTTGGCCATGGAACGCATGCTGGAGTCCGGGGAGGCCCCGCACGGCGGCACCGCGCTCCTCATCGGCTTCGGCGCCGGACTGGTGTTCGCCGCACAGGTCGTGACCCTGCCCTAGCCCCACCAGTACGACGACCACCGCAACCCCGAGCAGCACGCCACGATCAGCACCCACCACCATCGAAAGGACACGCACATGAGCCAGGACATCCTGGAAGGCCTCGCCACCATCGTCAACGAGGTCGCCGGCGTCCCGGTCGAGGACGTTCAGCCCGACAAGTCCTTCGTCGACGACCTGGACATCGACTCCCTGTCGATGGTCGAGGTGGTCATGGCGGCCGAGGACAAGTGGGGCGTCAAGATCCCCGACAGCGAGGTCAAGAATCTCAAGACGGTCGGAGACGCGGTCAGCTTCATCGCCGCCAACAAGGCCTAGCGCGCACTCGACCTTGAGGTTCGGCACCTCCTGGACCACCGGGCAGGGTGCCGAACCTCAAGGTCGGCGGGACGCGATCCAAGAAGGAGGACTCCATGACGCGACAAGTGGTCGTGACCGGCATGGGCATGACGACGCCGGTCGGCGGCGACGTGGCCACGTCCTGGGCCAGCGTCCTGGCCGGCCGGCCCGGCATCCGCCTCATCGACGCCCCCTGGGTCGAGGACCAGCCATCGAAGATCGCCGGCATCATGGCGGTCGACCCCGCGAGCGTCCTCGACCGGGTCGAGGCGCGCAGGATGGACCGGTCCCAGCAGGCGGCCATCGTGGCTGCCCGTGAGGCCTGGTCGGACGCCGGCAGTCCGGAGGTCGACCCCGACCGGCTCGGCGCCGTCGTGGGCACGGGAATCGGCGGCATCAACTCGCTGCTGGACTCGTACGACATCCTCAAGGAGCGCGGCCCGTCACGGATCTCCCCGCACATGGTCACGATGATCATGCCCAACGGGCCGGCCGCGATGGTCGGCCTGGAAGTGGGCGCCCGCGCTGGCGTGCACACGCCCGTGAGCGCATGCGCCTCTGGCGCCGAGGCTATCTCGTACGCGGCCCGCATGATCCAGACCGGCCGGGCCGATGTCGTCGTCGCCGGCGGCACCGAGTCGGTCATCCATCCGATCACCATGGCCGGCTTCGCCGCCATGCGCGCACTGTCGACCCGCAACGACGACCCGGCCGCTGCGTCACGGCCATACGACCTCGGACGCGACGGCTTCGTCATGGGTGAGGGCGCGGGCATCGTGGTCCTGGAAAGCGCCGAGTTCGCCGCCGCCCGCGGCGCGACGGTCTACGGGGTCTACGGCGGCTCCGGGCTGACGTCGGACGGGCACCACATCGCCCAGCCTGAGCCCGAAGGGCGGGGCGCCGCCAAGGCGATGGCGTTCGCCATCGAGGACGCCGGGCTCACCCCTGCTGACATCGTGCATGTCAACGCCCACGCGACGTCGACCCCGCAGGGTGACATCGCGGAGGCCAACGCCATCAGGCGAGCGCTCGGCTCGGCCACGGACCGGGCCGTCGTCACCGGCACCAAGTCCATGACCGGCCACCTGCTGGGCGGGGCGGGAGCCATCGAGTCGATCTTCACCATCCTGGCCCTGCGCGACAGATTCGTGCCCCCGACCGCGAACCTCGTGGACCTCGACCCCGAGGTCCACGTCGACGTGGCGGCCGGACAGCCGCGTCCCCTTCCCGCAGGCGACATCGCGGCCATCAACAACTCATTCGGCTTCGGCGGCCACGACGTCGCCGTCGTATTCCGGAGCGCCTGATGGCCAGCGCCGTGCCCGAGGCCCTCGAGCTTGACCCCCGCTCCCCACGCGTGCGCCTCGCGGCCTTCTTCGACGATGGCGACTTCACCACGATCACTCCCGAGGACGACCGTGGAGTGCTCGCCGCCGTGGGCCGGGCGCACGGCACCCATGTCGTCGCCTTCGCCACCGACCCCACCGTCCAGGGCGGCGCGATGGGCAACGACGGCTGCCGGGCAATCGTGACCGCGTACGACCGGGCCTTCGCCGACTCCGCCCCGGTCGTGGGCCTGTGGCACTCGGGCGGCGCACGGCTGCGCGAGGGCGTGCTCAGCCTCGACGCAGTCGGGCGGGTGTTCGCCGCCATGACCCGGGCATCCGGCAAGGTGCCGCAGATCTCCGTCGTGCTGGGGCCGGCTGCCGGCGGTGCGGCATACGGGCCGGCCCTCACCGACATCGTCATCCTCGGCCCGGCCGGACGCATCTTCGTCACCGGCCCGGAGGTCGTGCGGTCGGTGACCGGCGAGGACGTCGACATGGAGCGCCTAGGCGGCCCCGAGCCGCATGGGCGGCGCAGCGGAGTCGTCCATATCACCACGGACAGCGAGGCAGAGGCCCTCGAGCGAGCCCGCGCCCTCGCCACCCTCCTCGGTCACCAGGGCTCCCTGGACATCGACACGGTGCAGGACGTCGACCTCGGCGCCGCGTTGCCCGAGTCCTCGCGCCGGGCATATGACGTGCACCCGCTCGTCGAGGCGTTCGTCGACCCCGGCACCTTCGTCGAGCTCCACGCCAAGTGGGCACCGAACATCGTCGTCGGGCTGGGACGGCTGGGTGGGCGCACCGTGGGCATGGTCGCGAACAACCCGCTGCGGCTGGGCGGTTGCCTGGACTCCTCGAGCGCCGAGAAGGCCGCCCGCTTCGTGCGGATGTGCGATGCCTTCGCGGTGCCGTTGGTCGTGCTGGTCGACGTGCCGGGCTACCTGCCCGGCGTCGGGCAGGAGTGGGAGGGCGTGGTCCGGCGCGGTGCCAAGCTGCTGCACGCGTTCGCCGAGTGCGTCGTGCCGCGCGTCACCGTCGTGACCCGCAAGGCCTACGGCGGTGCCTACGTGGCGATGAACTCCGCGTCGCTCGGCGCCACCCGGGTCTACGCGTGGCCGTCGGCGGAGGTCGCCGTCATGGGTGCCGTTGCCGCGATCCGGATCCTGCACCGGCGCCGGCTGGCCGAGGTGCCGGAGGACGCCCGTGCCCAGGTCGAGCTGGAACTGGCCGCCGAGCACGAGGTGATCTCCGGCGGCATTGCCCGCGCGGTCGAGATCGGGGTCGTCCACGAGGTCGTGGCACCCGACCGGACCCGCAGCAGGGTGGCCCGGATCCTTCTGGACACCCCGGGCGTGCGCGGCATCCACGGCAACATCCCGCTCTAGCCGGGCCGCTCCCGGCTAGATGACCTGGTGCAGCACCCGCACCGTCGAGCCCTCGTGGGCGCACCGGTACGGCTCGAGCTCCTCGTCCCAGGGCTGGCCGATGAGCCGGGCGATCTCGTCGGACAGGGACTCCCCCGTCGTCAGGGATTGCACAACGGCGGTCTTGAGCCTGTCCTCCGGCACCATGACGTCGCCGTGCACGCCGATGGTCGCGCGGAACAGGCCCAGGCCGGGAGTCGCTGAGAATCGCTCCCCTTCGCGCCCCTGGCTCGGGTCCTCGGTCACCTCGTAGCGGACCTGACGGAATGCGTGCAACGCGCTGGCGAGCTTGGCGCCGGTGCCGGCGGGCCCGCCCCAGATGAGCTCGGCCCGCACATGCGTCGGCGCAATCGGCTGCTCCGCCCAATCGATCCGCACCTCGGTGCCGAACACGCGGGCAAGGGCCCACTCGAGGTGGGCGCTGACGGCCCGCGGGCAGGAATGCACGAACAGGACGCCGCGCGAGCCCCCGGATTCGGGGGACGTCGCGCCGGACGCGCCCTTGACGTTCACGACGATCGTCATCCCGGCCTCCTTCGAGTGTCGCCTTCCCCAGCGTCCTCGAAGCAGTCAGGCCCGGACGGTGCCCGTGCGCGAACTGTGACGAGGATAACCCCCGGGCGGCGGCGGGCGGGCACGACTCCCCGGTCGTTTCGGTACTGTTCGTCCACCGAACGAGGTCCCCGGAGGAAACATGGCCATTGCCGCACCCCAGCCCCGCGTGCTCGCCGACGTATTCGGGCGCACCGCCGTCCGCAACGCGGTCCTCGTCGCCGGGGGTGCTGCCTTCGTCGGCCTGTCCGCCCAGATCGCCTTCTTCCTGCCGTGGAACCCCGCTGTCCCGCTGACCCTGCAGACCTTCGCGGTCGTGCTGTCAGCCGCAGCCCTCGGCTCGGTGCGCGGCATGGCCGCCATGGCCCTGTACGCGGTGCTCGGCCTGGTCGGGGTGCCGTGGTTCGCGCAGGCCTCCCACGGCTACACCGCACCGTCGTTCGGCTACATCCTCGGCTTCATCGCCGCGGCGTTCATCGTCGGCAAGGTCGCCGAGAGCGGAGCGACCCGGACCTTCTGGCGCTCGGTCGGGCTCATGATCCTGGGCAACGTCATCATCTACGCCGTCGGCGCGACCTGGCTGAAGTACAACCTCGGCATCCCGTGGTTCGGCGAGGCATCGGCCTGGGCCTACGGCGTGCGCGACTTCCTCGTCGGCGACGCGATCAAGATCGCAGCAGCCGCCGGCCTGCTCCCGCTGACCTGGCGCCTGCTCCGCAAGGCCAAGCTCACCGACTAAACCCTTCGCGAGTGGGCGCTTGTCGTCGTTGTCGCGGCCGCTGAGGCCGCGACGACTGCCCGCTCGCGGAAGGGGGAAGCGAGCTAGTCGAGCGCGGCGATGACCTCGTCGACCATGTCGGTCGTTGTCGCGGGGTGAAGGAACACCAGGCGCCCGACGACTTCCCCGCGCCAGCTGCTCGAGGTCACGAAGGCCCGTTGCGCACGCAGCAGTCGGGCCGACCAGGCCTCGTACTCGGCCGGTCCCCAGCCGTTGCGCCGGAACAGGATCACCGACAGGTCCGGCTCGCGCAGCAGCTCGCAGTCAGGCCGGCCGGCCAGCCTTGCCGCGGCATACCGGGCCATCTCCAATGAGTGCTGCACCGCCTCGCGGTAAGCGCCAAGCCCGTGCACGGCCATCGAGAACCACAGCGGCAGGCCACGCGCCCGCCGGGTCAGGTGGTAGGCGAGGTCACTGGGGTTGATGTCATCGTCGTGCTCGTGGATGACGTCGAGGTAGGACGCGTCCTGCGTGTGCACGGCCTTCGCCAGCCGGGGCTCCCGGTACAGCAGCGCAGCGCAGTCGAAGGGAGCGAACCACCACTTGTGCGGATCCATCACGACGGAGTCCGCCTGCTCGATGCCGTCATAGCGGTGCCTCAGCTCGGGTGCGAGCAGGCCCGCTCCCCCGTACGCCCCGTCGACGTGCAGCCACCAGCCTCGCTCGCGCGCAGTGGCCGCCGCGGCACCGATGTCGTCGATGATGCCCGCGTTCGTCGTGCCTGCCGTGGCGACGATCGCGCAGACCTCGTCCAGGTTCCCGAGGCCCGAAAGAGCGGTTCGCAGGGCCTCCCCAGTCAGCCGGCCGTCGGGCGTGTCCACGACCAGGGCTGCCATGCCCGTGATGTTGAGGGCGTTGGCGATCGACGAGTGGGCCTGGTCGCTCACCACGACCCGCATCGGCACGTCGGGCAGGCCGGCCTCCGCGCGACGGCGGCGGGCGGTGTCGCGCGCGACGACGAGCGCCGAGAGGTTCCCGGCCGAGCCACCTGAGACGAAGACGCCGCCGGCGGATGAGGGCAGGCCCGCGAGGTCGGCCAGGGCGCGAAGGGCCTGGTTCTCGGCCATCACCGCCCCGGCCGCCTCGAACCACGAGATGCCCTGGAGTGACGCCGCCGAGACGACCATGTCGAACAGCAGCGACGCCTTCGTCGGCGCCGACGGAATGAACGTGAACATGCGTGGACTGTCGGCCGACAGGACGGTGAGTGCGAGGTGCTGGGCGTAGACATCCATGACCTTGCGGAAGTCGTGGCCCTCCTCCGCGATGAGCCCGTCGAGAACGCTGGCCAATTGCCCTCGATCGGCCAGCCCATCGAGCGGGACCTCCTCCGCGAGCAGCCGATCGGCGACGTAGCTGAGCATCACCTGGGTCATGTCGGGGTCGGGGCGGTGCATGCGATCGGCATCGATGGGAAGGGCCGGCAGGAATGGGACCGACGCGACTGCGTCGGAGGGGTCGGGAGTCATGGCGACGGTCCTTCGATGGCCCGAGGACTCGGGTGCGGCGCGCCGTCAGCCAGCCTGGCAGCAGGCACCGCGCGTGATGCTAGCGACCCCGAGGCGGCGGGCCAAGCCGCGGCGTGACTGCCGGCAGTGCACAATGTGCCCATGCCCAAGATCGCTGCCGCCACCGTTGCGGAGAACCGCGAGCAGCGACGCGACGCCCTGCTCACGGCAGCGGCGGCCCTGATGCAGGAGCGGGGGACCTTCACGGTCGCCGAGGTGGCCCGCGAGGTGGGCCTGTCCCGGTCCGCCGTCTACGAGTACTACAGCAGCGCGGCCGAGCTCATCGCCGACGTCCTGGTCGACGAGATGGCCCTGTGGTGCGACGCGCTGGCGACGACGGCCGAAGGCTCGCCGCAGGAACGGGTGCAGGCGTGGATCGGCGGCGTCCTCGAGTACGTCGCCGACGGGCGACACGCCCTCCTGAGAGCAGCCGGCACGGTCGAGCTGCCCCCCTCACGCCGAGCGGAGGTTCAGGCCCTTCACCAGGCCCTGATCGCCCCCTTGGTCGAGGCGTTGGTCCAGGCCGGCTCGGCTGACTGCGTGCAGCAGGCGCGTTACGTCTGGGGCGTCGTGGACGTGGCGATCTCCCGCATCGAGTCCGGCGACGCCGACCCCGTCACCGAGACCGAGGCCGTCCTGGCCTTCATCGAGGGCGCGCTGGCGCACGTCCTCCCCGCCTGGCCGTAGACCGAGCGACAACATGGCCACGCCGCGCATCCTCGCCAGCAGCGGCGGCTTCGTCAGCACGGATCTGTGGGGCGTCATGCGCCCGGGCCGCATCATGCTCGAGGCGTTGAGATTGAGCGGTGCGCGGCGCCCGCGCGTATGCCTGGTCATGACGGCCAGCGGCGACAGCACGCAGTACCTGGCCGCCGTGTACTCGGCCCTCGCCGATGTCGGCTGTGACGTCGATCACCTTGCCCTGTTCAGCCAGCCCAATCGATCGCCGGCCGACGCGCTCGGACGGGCTGACGTCGTGTGGGTGGGCGGCGGCAGCGTCGCCAACCTGCTGGCGCTATGGCGCCTGCACGGCGTCGACGACGCGATGGCGGAGGCGTGGCAGCGCGGCGCCGTCCTCGCCGGTGTGAGCGCAGGCTCCATCTGCTGGCATGTCGGCGGGCCGACCGACTCATTCGGCGTCGAGCTGCGTCCCGTGACAAACGGCCTCGGCCTGCTCCCGTACGGCAATGGCGTGCACTACGACTCCGAGGAGCAGCGCCGCCCGCTGCTCCATGCGCTGGTGCGGGATGGGGTCCTGCCGACGTCGTATGCCACCGACGACGGCGTAGGCCTTCTGTACGAGGGCATCGACCCGGTCGCCGTCGTCACCGACAAGGACGGGGACGCGGCGGCCTACCGAATCGAGCGATCGGGCGGCGAGGTCGTCGAGACCCGGCTGCCGGCAGGACCCATCACGGCGTAGGGTCAGCCCGCGACGCGCGAGGCGTGTGCCTCGGCCTCCTGGACCAGTCGCTGCAGGTTGCTGGCTGCAGCCGTGAGCTCGCCGTCCCAATGCTGGGCGCGCACGCACCACATGACCGTGTCCTGGGCCTCGAGCAGCTCGTCCCGCATCTTCTGCGGCGCGCTGCCACCCAGGCGGGTGAGCACGCGTTCCGTGGCGGACACCCAGGCCTCCGCGAGCTGCAGGTGCTGAACGTCCTTCGCGATCTCGCGGACCTGCGTGCTCGCCTTGGGCATGTCCGGCGAGATGTCCTTGAGCTGCTGCTGCACGCGGTTAACGGCAGTGACCATGTCGGCGACCATGGGCGGGTGCGCGGTTGAGTGCCGAAGGTCGTGAAGAAGGTCCTCGCAGGCCGACTTGACGTCGGCCTTGGCGGCAAAGAACCGCTCGTCCGCACGATGCGGAACCTCCTTGGCGGAGATCCGGGAGAGTCGGTTGGGACCTGGTGTGCTGCTCTTCATCATGCACTCCTCAGTCGACTGGCCTGGGCCAGAACGAGCGTGGATCGCCCTCACTCATTCTTACCCCATCCCCCGCCGATCGCCCGGTGAATGATCAAGCCAAGCCCGGGTAGTCCTGGTGCGATCGCTACGGGGCCAGGTGCTCGGCCAGGAACGACTCGACCCGACGGATCGAGTCCGCCCACGGCCCGTACAGGTAGTGCCCCGCCCCCCCGGTACTCCACGAGCGTGACGTCCTTGCCGGCGGCCTCCAGCGCCCGTTCCGTGGCCCTGGCCCACGCAATGTCGCAGCTCTCGTCCTCGGTGCCGTGGATCATCAGCACGGGCTCGGTCACCCGCGAGAAGAAAGTGCGCGAGGACATCGTCCGCCAGAAGACCGGGTTCACCTCGGGTGAGCCGTACTGCCTGATGATCTGCTGCCCGAGCGAGCCGTTGAACCGCTGCCAGCGGTTGAAGTTGTCGCCGGCATCGGTGCTGGTGGACGCGTAAGTGATCGCGGCGTCGAAGACTCCTGGGCGGATGACGAGAGCTTGGAAAGCGACCCCGCCGCCCATGGATCGGCCGAGCACCGCCACCCGGCGACTGTCGATGAACGGCAGTCTCGACGCGCGGACCGCGAGTCCGGCGTTGATGACGTCGGCGGCGTAGCCGAGCCGCAGCACGAGGTCGTTCGCCGGGTCGTCGTCGGATCCCGCGTGGTTGCGGTAGTCGACGTGCAGGGCCACGTATCCGTTTCGTGCCAGCCAGTCCTGCTCCCTGCGGAAGCCTTGGCCCGACCAGTATGCGGACGGCTCGATGTAGCCGTGCGCGAGCACGACGACCGGGAACGGGCCCTTGCCGCGCGGACGGTTCATGATCCCGGTGATCGTCAGGCCGTCGCTCTCGTACGAGATGGCGTGGCGGGTGTAGTCCGACGTCCCGCCGAGGTCCCGGCGGATCCGCAGGCCGGCGCCCTCGTACTCGCGGGCGATCGCGGCCGGGATGGAGGGATCCGGCGTGGAAGCCGACGCCGAAGCCACGGGCATGAGCCCCGCGGACGTGACCGCGATGAGCAGGGCGACTGGCAGGGTGAGAAGACTGCGCACCAGACGATGATGCGTCACAGTCGGCAACGGCGCCACCCATGGGCGCGGCCCGGCTCGCGTGGACTAGCGTCAATGTCCCATGAAGCACCGCAACCTAGCTCGAGGCCTGGCCCAGGCCGGAGCCTTGGCGTCGGTGCTCATCACCGTGAATGCGGCAGCCAACCTGCGGCTCGTGAAGCGCCCCTCTGCCCGTCCCTGCCCTGCAGTCACCGAGCGGATCTCGGTGCTGCTGCCCGCGCGCAACGAGGCACGGCGGGTATCCGCCAGCCTGGAGTCGGTCCTCGCCCAGGAGTCCGTCCCTGACCTGGAGGTCATCGTCCTCGATGACGGGTCGACGGATGGCACCGGCGACGTCGTGCACCGGCTGGCCGGCCCCGACTCGCGGGTCACGGTCCTCGACAGCGACGACGTCGACCCGCCAGGTGGCTGGCTGGGCAAGCCCTGGGCGTGCCACCGGCTTGCCGAGGCCGCGACCGGCTCGGTGCTGGTCTTCATCGATGCCGACGTCGTGCTGTCCCCGTATGCGGTCGCGTCCGCGGTTGCGGCGATGCGGCAGGGAGGCCTGGAACTCGTCTCGCCGTACCCTCGGCAACGAGCCGAAACGCCGGCCGAGCGGCTGACCCAGCCCCTCGTCACGTGGTCGTGGCTGGCCACCTTGCCCCTTGGCCTCGCGGCCGGACCGAGCCCCGCGTGGTCGGCCGCCATCGGGCAGTTCCTGGTCGTCGATGCGGATGCCTACCGCGATGCCGGCGGTCACGCCGCAGTGGCCGATTTCGTCGTCGAGGACGTCGCGGTGCTTCGGGCGATGAAGCGTGCCGGGTACCGCGGAATGCCGATGGACGGCAGCGAGATCGCCGAGTGCCGCATGTACGACGGGGCGTCCGAGGTCTACGAGGGCTACTGCAAGTCGCTGTGGTCGGTGTTCGGCTCCGTGCCCGCCGCCGCCGGGGCGGTGTCGGCCATGGTCCTGATCTACATCGTGCCGACCGCCGTAGCGCTGGCATCCCGTGATGTGTCCGCCCGCCGCTGGGGGCTGCTGGGCTACTCCTCAGCCGTGGCCGGGCGTGCGCTGGTCGCGCACCGGACGGGCGAACGCATGCTTCCCGATGTCCTGGCCCAGCCGGTCTCGGTGGGAGCGTTCGCGGCACTCACAGTGGCATCGGTCCTGCGCAAGCGGTTCGGGTCGCTTACCTGGAGCGGCCGCAGCGTCTGAGCCGTCACCTCCCCCATCGGTCGGTACCCTGCCAGGCATGCCCTCCCACGATCACGGCCCGGATCCCGTCGAGCGCGTCACTGTCGAGCATGACGGCCACATCCTGCTGATCGGGATCAACCGCCCCGAGAAGCGCAATGCCATGGACCTCGCGGCTCTCGACGCACTGGCTGCCGCGTACCAGGTCCTCGACGAGGATCCGGCCCTCCGCGTAGGAGTGCTCTTCGGGCACGGGGACCACTTCAGCGCAGGGTTGGACCTCGCCGAGGTGGGGCCGGCCGTGGCCGAGCATGGTCCTGCTGCGCTGGCCGGGGCTGGCCGGGTGGACCCGTTCGGCGTGTGGGGCGACCAGGTGCGCAAGCCGGTGGTGATGGCTGTCAGCGGCATCGCCTTCACGCTCAGCATCGAGCTCGCCCTCGCCAGTGACATCGTCGTCGCCGGCGATGACGTGCGCTTCCGCCAGCTTGAGATCGGTCGGGGAATCATGCCCTTCGGGGGTGCCACCTTCCGCGCCCCCGCTCAGCTCGGCTGGGGAAACGCCATGCGCTTCCTGCTCACCGGGGAAGAGTTCGGTGCCGCAGAGGCACTGCGCATCGGCCTCGTGCAGGAGGTCGTGCCAGCCGGCCAGCACGTGAGCAGGGCGCGCGAGCTGGCGGGGATCATCGCCGAGCAGGCTCCACTCGGGGTCCAGGCGACCCTGGCCAACGCGAGGACCGGGCGCGACGGAGGGCAGGCGGCGGCGATCGAGCACCTGCGCGGAACGCTTCCGTCGATCATGGCCAGCGACGATGCGCGGGAAGGGATCGTCAGCTTCCTGGAGCGGCGCGCAGGGCGGTTCACGGGCAGGTAGCCGACGGATGAGGGTGCTCGGCGGAATGGTGAACATCGTTACGCTTACCTCGTGCCGAGCGCCAGCGACACCCGGTTGAGCCAGGAAGACCTTGTCCGCCTGCGCATGGCCTTGGGGCGCCTGGGCCGGGTCCTGCGCCAGCATGTCGATGCGGACCTGCCGTATGCCCTCGCGTCCCTCGTCCTGGTGATCGGCAGGACGGAACCGACGACGGCCAGCCTGCTGGCCGAGGCCGAAGGAGTCTCCGCCCCGTCGGTGAGCCGCTCACTGAACCGACTGGTGGCCCTCGGCTTGGTCTCGCGTGAGGTGGATCAGGCGGATGGTCGTGTCCACCGCCTGCGCCTGACCGAGGCCGGACGAAGGATCCGCGACAACGTCCTCATGGCGCGGCACGACTGGCTGGTCACCCAGTCGCAGCGGCTCAGCCCCACGGACCTCGCGAAACTGCTCAACGCCGTGCCCGCACTGGAGCGGCTCTGCGATCCAGAGCCCTCCTAGCCGTTCACCCGCGCGCCGAGCCTGAGCTCCCAGGCGTCGAGCAGTGCGCGGTAGATCAGGGGCGGCGCGAACGGCAGGTCCCGGAACCGCACCCCCGTCGCATCGAAGATGGCGTTGCCGATGGCGGGTGCCACCGGGTCGATGGGTGGCTCGCCCGCGCCCTTCGCGCCGAACGGCCCGAACGCGTCGTGCTCGTCCGCGTAGTAGACCTCGATCGGCGGCACGTCGGCGAAGTTCGGGATCCGGTACATGCGCAGGCCTGGGTTCAGCACCTCGCCCTGCGGGCCCTGCTGGAACCACTCGGTCAGCGCCGCTCCGATGCCCTGGGTGACCCCGCCCTCGACCTGGCCGCGCAGTTGCATCGGGTTGATCACGATGCCGGCGTCGACCGCGTGCGCAACCTGGAGCAGCACCACCTCACCGGTGAGCATGCTCACCGCCAGCCGCACCCCGTGCACCTGGAACCCGTTGCTGATCGGCGACCCGTAGGCCCGCCGTGCCTGGGCCAGGGTGACGTCGTCCTCCTCGGCCGCGACCCAGAGATCGACGAGGCTGATGAACCCGCTGGCCGACCGGACCCCGTCTGGCCCGAGCGCGACCTCGTCCACCGGGACGCCGAGCCGCCTAGCCGCATAGGCGCGCACCTTGCCGGCCAGTCCCCCGGCCGCCAGAGCGACGGCCTTTCCCGACACGTTGAGGCCAGCGCTGGCGAAGGCCCCTGTGTCCCAGCCGCTCTCGGCCGTGTCCCCGTGCACTACGCGCACCCGGTCGACCGTGGTGCCGAGGTGCGTCGCGACGAACTGCGCGTGCGCGACGGTGGTGCCGTTGCCGAACTCGCAGGTGCCGACGTTGACCTGGTAACTGCCGTCGGGCATGAGGCTGACGCTTGCCTCGGACCGGTGCTCGGTCGGCGGCGAGGACTCGAACATCGACATCGCGAAGCCGGTCCCGATGCGCCATTCCTCGCCGACCGGCGGCGCGGCACCGTTGCCGCGCGCCAGGGCCGCCTCGACCAGGTCGAATGCCTGGGTGAGTGCGTACCCGCCCATGACCGCATCCTCCGGCTCGTGGCCGATCCCGATGTCGTCGCCAGGGCCGACGGCGTTAAGTCGCCGCATCGTCATGGGGTGGATGCCCAGGGCGTGCGCGAGTTCGTCGATTGCCGACTCGACGGCGAACGTGGGCTGGAGTGCCCCGTACCCGCGCATGGCACCCGATGGCATGTTGTTCGTGTACACGGCTCGACCGTCGTACTTCTTGTTGCGGCATCGGTACCACTTCAGCGAACCGGTACTGGCGAAGAGCGTCTCGCCCCCGTGGTTGCCGTACGCTCCCGTGTCCGAGGTCACGTCCAGGGCCATCGCCGTCAGCGTGCCGTCCTTCCGTGCACCGAGCCTGACCTTGATCCGCATCGGGTGGCGGGGGGCGGCGCCGTAGAACTGCTCCTCTCGAGTGAATTCCCACTGGACCGGGCGCCCCGTGTCTAGGGCGGCCAGCACGCAGAGGTCCTCGGTGAAGACCTCCTGCTTGGCCCCGAACCCGCCGCCCACCCGCTTGGTGAACACGTGCACGTCGCTCGCCTGGAGGTCGAACAGGTAGCAGAGCTTGGTGCGGGTGAGGAAGGGGGTCTGGGTGCTCGTCCGCACGTGCAGCAGCCCGGCTTCGTCGACCCACGCGATGCTGCCGTGGGTCTCGAGGTGGGCCTGGGCGTAGCGGGGCGTGGTGAAGGTGGCCTCCACGACCGCGTCCGCCTCCGCGAGTCCCTTCTCGACGTCGCCGCGTCTGGTGCTGAAGTCGATGAGCACGTTCTGGTCCGGGCGCCGGATGAAGGAGTCGGTCCGCTCGTGGATGACGGGCGCGCCGGGGAGCATGGCCTCCTCCGGATCGAGGACGGCCGGCAGCACCTCCCAGTCGATGGCCACGGCGCGGCACCCCGCCTCGGCGGCGGCCACCGACTCGGCCACCACGGCGACCATGCGCTGGCCGACGAACCGCGCCACCTGGTCCAGCATGAGGGTGTCGTCCGGGTCGACCAGGTGGTTCTCATGGGTCGCGGTGTCGTAGTACTTCTGCGGCACGTTCTGCCAGGTGTAGACGGCCACGACGCCGGGCGTGGCCCGGGCCGCCTCGGTGTCGATCGCGAGCACTCGCGCATGGGGGTGGGGTGACCGCACGACCTTCAGGTGCAGGGTCCCGGGGATGGAGTGGTCGAGTGTGTACTCCTCGCGTCCCGTCACGATGTCACGGCCTGCCGGCGAGGCGATGCTCGCGCCGACCGCCTGGCCGGGCGCGACGTCCTCGTCGATGTTGACCACGCCGTCCACGGCATCGGCGATCGCGCGGTATCCCGTGCACCGGCATAGGGATCCGCGCAGGGACGCGGGCAGGTCGGCCTTCTGCTCGTCCGTCATCCCCGCGCAGGTCATGATCATCCCCGCGGTGCAGAAGCCGCACTGGTAGCCTTGGGCCTTCAGGAAGCGCTCTTGCATCGGATGCAGGTCGTCACCGCTGGCAAGGCCCTCGATCGTGGTGACCTCATGGCGCTGCGCCTGGACGGCGGACACGAGGCAGCTATGGACGGGCTTCCCGTCCAGCCATACGGTGCAGGCCCCGCAATCGCCGCTGTCGCATCCCTTCTTGACCCCGTGGTGCCCGAGCTCGCGCAAGTACGTGCGCAGGCACTGGCCCGGCGCGGGGGATGCATCGAACGTCCGGCCGTTGACCGTGATCGACATGCGGCAGTGCCTTCCTCGGGGGTGGTCGGGATCGTCGGGACGGTCAGGTCGAAGCGAGCTCGGTGCACAATTGCTCGGCGAACAGGTAGGTCAGGTGCCGACGGTGGTCGGGCGTGCCGTTGGGGTCGTCGAAGTACTTCTCCATCGGGATGGCAGCGTCGAGCCCCGCCGTGAGCTCCAGGGCCGTCGGCGGCGACGCGAACCGCACGTGGAACGGACGGCTCGTTGCCGCGGTGACCGTGATCAGCAATTCGCCCGTCGAGGCATCGTGCGTGCCGACGAGGAACACGCTGGAGCGGCCGTGCTTCGTGAGCGTGAACCGCCTCAACGCGTACCGGCGGGCGAGCGAGGCGGCCGGGATATGGACGGACCGCAGCAGTTCGCCCGGCTGGAGGACGTTGGCGAGGTTTCCCGTGACGAAGTCGATGGCCGGCACCGTGCGCCTGGACCCGTCGGCTGCCCAGAGCAGGTACGTGGCCTCGAGGGCGACCGTCATGGTGATCATCGGACCGGCCGGGAGCGAGGCGCAGATATTGCCGCCGACGGTCTGCCGGTTCCATACCTTGAAGCTGGCCAGGTACTCCTCCACGCTCTGCCGCAGAAGCGCGGCGGCGGCCCACTGCGGCGGCGGCACGAACTCGTGCAGCTCCGTGATGCCGCAGGTGGCGGCCAGCTCAAGTCCATCGTCGGCCACCGTGATCGATGGCCAGCCCATCTGAGACAGATCGCGGAGCCGCCGCAGGCTCGGCCACGGCGCGTAGAAGAGCAACGTGCCGCCAGCCAGCCAGGCATCCCCCTCCTGCCACCCGGCTGCGGGCGCGTCAGGACTCGGGACTATGAAGTCCGTGACCGTGTTCAAGTCCATGGGGTGACGATAAGGCCCGTCGGCGAAACGGTCAGCAGTATGGGTAGTGGTAAGGGTCGCACGATGGGGTCGGCGTCGGCGCGGGTGCCGGCGCGGGAGCCACCGCGTCGCCGGTAATTCGGATGTCGTGCGGCGAACCCGCGGCGTTGCTCGTGAACCGCAGGAGCGCGGACTGCGGACCGGACAGTTGCGGACTGAACGTGATGACGAAGTCGCACGTCTCGCCAGGGGCCAGGGTCCGGCCGCCGCAGCCGTCGCTGGTGAGGAAGAGCCAGATAATTGACTGGTCGTACTCCAAGTGCAGCTGCGAGAGGCTGAGCGGGGCCGTGCCGGCATTCTTGACGGTAATCCGCCGGGACTCCGAGTTGCCGACGGCCACGGTGCCGAAGGCGAGGCTGTTCGTCGAGATCGAGGCGATCGGCACCGGCGCAGGGACACCCTTGCCGATCAGGCGCACGGAATCCGTCGGACGCGAAGGCGCAGACCTGATGATGAGTGCTGCCTCGACGGCATTGAGGCTGGTCGGCGCGAACCCCACCACAACCGAGCATTGGCGACCGGGCCGTAGTGGCACCCCGCGGCAGTTGCTCGTGACCACCCGGAAGGATCCAGCACCCGGCCCGTTGAGATTGAACTCCACTGAGACGGTCGACGTGCCCAGGTTGGTGAGCGTGATCAACTGGCCCATGGCGGTGGCGCCCATTTGCGTGTCGCCGTAGAAGACCTCGAGCGGCCGCGCGGTGATCCGGCCGCCGGGGTCGCGCACGACGATCGTGAAGGAATCCGAGAAGGCGGTTGCCAGCCCGGTTGGCCTGAGACAGGTGACCGACCCGGAGGCGCGGCGGCCGGGAACCATGCCGGAGACCAGCCTCTCGACGTAGTAGCCGCCGCCGTCCTGCTTGACCTCGAGCAGGTAGCTGCCGTCGAAGTTGAGCGTGCAGCGGTCATAGCGAGTGCCCGAGGTGAACTCCACCCGGAGAGTGCCGCCGACGTTGGCTGGGACCTCGAACTCGTCGTACTCCAATTCGATCGGGATGGCGGCGGGGACGTCCCGGTTCGTCGCGACCGGGGACAGCACTGCGCGGTCCACGTTGATCTTGTATGAGTCGTCGCAGGCAGGCAGGGTCGCGATCGCCAAGGCCGCCGCGACTGCCACGGCGACTTTCACCCACAGGGCGCGCCTCATGGCCGATACTTCCCAGCCGCGGAGTTCCAGATCTCATAGCCGTTGTTGAAGCTGCCGGTCACGACGGCCTGGATGCGGGCGCCCTTCGCCGGCGCCGCGAAACGGCAGGTCGCCTTGGACTTCGACACCCGGGCGATGCAGACGGGCTTGTCATTGACGAGCAGGCGCAGAACGCCGGTGGCGACCGGCTTACGCGCGGAGAGGCTGGCGCCTGTCACGGTGACCGTCGCCACGGCTCGCGCACCGGGTCGCACCTTCATCGTCACATCCGTGCCCGCCTCGATCCGCTCGCGACTGAGGATGCCCAGTCGTGAGGTGAGGTAGGGCTGCAGGTGCTGCTGGAACTGCGGGATCGCATCGGTGGCGAACCCGGACGCAACCACCTTCTCCAGCCGGACCGACACGTCGGTGCTCTTGCCCACCTGCTTGAGTGCCAGGACGACGTCGCCGTTCAGGTTGCCCACGACCGACGTGAAGGCGAGCCGGTAGCGAGCGCTCGCGAACACCGTCTGCTCGACCGTGGCCACGGTCACCGGCATGGTCTGGACGCCGGCGGGCGTGTCAATGGCGACCTGGAACACCCAGTTCCCGTCGGCACCTGTGGCCGACGTGCAGCCCGAGATCAATGCGCAGATGCCGTCGCGGTTGACCTGCCCATACCAGAAGGAATAGCGGGATGCCTCGACCCGGCCCGTGGCCTGCAGCCCGTCGAGGGTGCTGGTCTCGGCCAGGGCGGCCGACACGGCTCCGACCCCGATGAGCGTCGCGGCGACCGGGATCGCGAGTGCCGCGAGCAGCGCCTTGCGTCGCCTCATGGCCGCCCCCTTGCCGGACAGGCCCTCCGCTCCTCACGGTACGCGCGGGAACCGACCCAGTCGCGCCCAGCCGAGCGCGGGGACCGGCCCGTCAGCAGGCGGTGACGTCGCCTCGAGGGCCGCAGTCGAGCACCAGGACCGAGCCGGCGACGTCGGGGAAGGACCAGCCGGACACGGTCACGTCGTAGCGGCCCGGCTCGGCCGGGGAGGTCATGGACCCGGGGGCCAGGCGGACGGTGATCGTGCCCTCGTCGAAGGTGCCCTCGAGCGCCAAGCGAAGGATCACCCGGTGGTCCCGCTGCTCCCACCCGCACTTGAACACTCGGGCCGGCGCGCTCACGCGCACGAGGGACACGGGGCACCGGCCAGGGCGGAAGTCAAAGGTGTCGTGTCCCTGGAATCCCTGGAACGCGACGTTGAACGAGATGTCCGCGTACTCAACCTGGTCCATCGTGGCGGTCACCGTCGCCCCCGTGCGTTCGGAGGTCCCCGCGCGGCCCAGCTGAACCGATTCCAGCTCCGGAGGCGCCTGCGCGGCGAGCGCAACCGGCCCTGCTGCCAGCGCACCGGCGGACACGAGGGCGGCGATGATGAGGTTGGACAGGGCACGCATGTCGCCTCCGATGATGGCGGGTGCTCACCCTGTCGCATGCGAAAGCGAGGCGCAAGGATCCCGTCGCGTGCCGGGGCGGCGTACCGTCAGTGCCGTGACCTCGACCAGCGTCCGGCTCGCAGCCGCGGCCCTGCTCGGTGGCGCCTGCATCACGAGCAGCGGGAGCGCCCTCGCGGCCGCCCCCGCGGACGCCCAGCAGCGGGACCAGCCCAGCGTGTTCGCCATCGGCGACTCCGTGATGCTCGGTGCCGTCGGCTGCATGGAGGCGCGGGGATGGGACGTCGACGCCCTCGGCAACCGCCAGGTCACGGCGGCGGAGATGCAACTCCGGGCGGCGGAGGACCTGCCCGCCCAGGTCGTCGTCCACGCCGGCACGAACGGCGGCGCCGACCGAGCGGACCTTGCCGGCATCATGCGCACGATCGGTCGGGGCCATGACGTCGTGTGGCTCACCATCCAGCTGCCCGACGGGACCAGCCGGTACACCTTCGAGGAGTCGACCAACGAGGCGATCCGCGCCCTGCCCGACCGCTTCCCGAACGCATACGTCGCTGACTGGAACCAAGCGTCGGACGAGCACCCCGAATGGACCGGGGGTGACGGCATCCACCTGACCGTGGCCGGGTGCCGCGGCTACACGCGGCTGATCGCCCGCACCCTGCGCGACGCCTGGGAGACCCACCACTACGTGCCCATGGGCCGGCCGCTGGCCGTGGGCAACGGCGCGTCATGAGGCGCGGCCAGGTGGCGCTGGTGGCCATGGCGGTGGCCGTCCTCGTGGTCGGGGGGATCGCCCTCGGCAGGTGGGATGCGGCCGAGGTCGACGAGCAGCAGGCGCAGGCAGCCCTCGACCCGTTCTACACCCCGCCGTCGCCCATCCCGGCAGTCCCGGGGACGCTCATCCGGTCCGAGCCGCTCGGTGTCGAGGTCCCCGGGGCAGAGGCCGTGCGCCTGCTCTACGCGACCGAGCGGCCCGATGGGACCCCGGCCGTGTCCGGGGCCTTCGCTGTCATCCCCGGGGGACCCACGCCCGCCGGGGGGCGGCCCGTCGTGGCCTGGGCGCACGGCACCGTCGGGATGGGCGAGGCATGCGCAGCGTCGCGGACGACGGACCCGCTGGCTGGCCTGGACGTGTGGCTGGACGAGATGGTCGGCCTGGGGTGGATCGTCGTCGGGACCGACTACGCCGGGCTGGGCACGCCCGGCCCAGAGCTCTACCTGGTTGCGGAGGCGGAGGCACGCGACGTCGTCAACTCGGTGCGCGCAGTCCGCAGCCTCCCCGGGTCGGGGGCCGGGACCCAGTACGCGGTGTGGGGCCACTCGCAAGGCGGCCATTCGTCCCTGTGGACCGGCCACCTGGGACCCGTGCTCGCGCCCGAGCTGGACCTCGTCGGCGTCGCGGCCGCCGCACCCGCGGCCCGGCTCGTGGAGATCATGGGCGCCCAGTGGGACACCACGGTGGGCTGGGGCATCGGACCCGAGGTCTTGGTGTCGTGGCCCGCCGTCGACACCTCCCTCGAGCCGGCACAGGCCGCGACCTCCACGGGCCTGGACAACTACCAGAGGATCGCCCAGGAGTGCACAAGCGACCTCGGCCTCGCCGTCGAGCTGGTCGCCCGCGAGAAGTTCGGGGAGAAGTTCTTCACGGCCGACCCGACCAGCCAGCCCGCGTGGCGCGAGTTCGCCGATGCGCAGACCCCTCCGCCGATGCCGGCGGAGATGCCGGTCTTCCTCGCCCAGGGAACGGCCGATGAGGTCGTGCTCGCCTGGCCCAACGCGATCCTGGAGAAGGAATGGTGCGCTGCAGGGTCGTCGCTGACGACGCTGTGGCTCGGGGACATCGGGCACTTGGCTGCGGCCAAGACTGCCGGGCCGGCGGCCGTCCAGTGGATCGCCGAACGTTTCGCCGGGCGCCCGGCGGCCGATACGTGCGGCGCCCCCACTCCGGTTGCGCCGCAGGCTCCTATAGGGTCCGCCGCCTAGGGCGTGTCTGACGAATAGTCGGGCTTCGGTCGTGGAGGCTGTCGATCATGACGACGCGGCGTGTGCTGACGGATGAGATGTGGGCTCGGATCGAGCCGTTGCTGCCGGACCGGACGCCGCGGCGCGGCGGTCAG
>JAUSNB010000029.1 GCA_030645615.1 Actinomycetota bacterium
AATCGTAGCGCCCGGCGGCGTAGTAGGTGAGATGGCGCGTAGCCTCGACATCGACATGAGACTGCGCCAGCGCGAACGCGATCGACTGGTTGGCGCCGATGGGACGGCCGAATTGGTGTCGCGTCATCGCGTAGTCGCGCGCCCAGGAGAGCGCCGTTTGCATGTGCCCCAGCCAGCGCGCGGCGACCATGATGCGCTCCCGGTTGAAGCCGGCCATGATTTCCTTGAAGCCGGCATTGAGCCGGCGGCGCTCGGGCACCCGGACATTGTCGAATTGCACGCGGTAGGTCGGCGCCGGCCTGTTCACATAGGTTTCGATCTGGCTGCAGGTCACGCCGGGGCTGTTGCGATCGATGGCGAAGAACTGCATGCCGTGACGACCGCGGCTGCTGTCGGTTTGCGCCAGCGTCACAAGCACGTCGCAGTCGCCGCCGAGGGTGATGAAGGATTTGAGCCCGTCGACGATCCAGTCGTCGCCGTCGCGCCGTGCCTGGGTCTTGACGTTCTGCACGTCATTGCCTGCCTCCGGTTCGGTCACGGTGATCGCGACCAGGCAATCGCCGGCGATCGTTCTGCGTGCGATCTCGCGTTGCTCCGGCGAGCCGTAGTCGTACAGGATCGAACCTGCGACATTCTGCACCAGCACCGATACCGCGAGATTCGGATTGACCTTCGCCATCTCCTCCATGGCGATGGCCTCCTCATAGGCGCCGAGGCCGGCACCGCCAATTTCGGGTGGCGCCGTAATCCCGATCAGCCCATTGCGCGCGGCCGCCACATAGAAATCCCTCGGAAAAACCTTGTCTCGGTCGGCGGCGCGCCAGCGCGGCTCGATCTCGGCTTTCGAGAAGCGGACGCACATGTCGCGAAACATGACGCGGTCGACGGTGTTCAGGGGGCTGCGGGTTCTCGCATGAGTCATAATGAGGCCTGTGGTTCGGTTGGCATTGCAGGTGCGGATCGTACGGTGCGTCCGGATATTGACTCGGACGGCGCCAAGCGCTTATTACTATTTTCACAAGAGAACGCAATTCTATATAGAGAATATACCCGCGAGCCGAAGCGCGGGAGGCGGGGAGACGCAAGAGGATGGATTTTGGTTTTTCGTCCCAGCACGAACAAGTGCGTGAGACCGTCACCAGGTTCGTTGCCGAGGACATCGCGCCGCTGGTCGCGGAGGCCGAGGAGACCGAGGTTTTTCCCCGCGAGCTGTTCCGCAAATGGGCCGGTCTCGGGCTGCTCGGCGTGCGCTATCCGGAGGCCGATGGCGGCTCCGGATTCGACAAGATCAGCGACTGCATCGTCCGCGAGGAATTGAGCCGGGTTTGCCAGGCGTTCGCGTCTTCATGGTCGGCGCACACGCATCTCGCCTTATGGCCGATCTGGCGTGCCGGCACGCCAGATCAGAAGCTGCGCTTCTTCAAGCCGGGTCTCGCCGGCGAGAAGATCGGGGGTTTCGGCCTTTCCGAGCCGGACGGCGGTTCGGACGTCCGCAGCATGAAGACGAAGGCGGACAAGGTCGCGGGCGGCTGGCGCCTCAACGGCTCCAAGCTTTACATCACCAACGCGCCGATGGCCGACTTTCTGATGGTAGCCGCGCGCACCAAGCCCGGGCATTCGGCTGATGCCATCAGCCTGTTCATCGTCGAGCTGCCGAACCCCGGCTTCCATATCAGCAAGCTGAAGAAGGAGGGGATCCGCTCCTCCGAAACCGGGCTGATCCACATCGAGGATGCGTTGGTTCCGGACGACTGCCTGCTCGGCGGCGAGGTCGGCACCTACGGCATTGTGCTGGAATCGCTGTCGGAGAACCGCATCGGGGTATCGGCCAACTGTCTTGGCATGGCGCGCGGCGCGTTCGAGGCATCGCTCGAGTTCGCCAAGACGCGCATCGTGCGAGGCAAGCCGATCATCGAATATCAGGCCATCGCTCACAAGCTCGCCGACATGGCGGCCGACATCGAGGCGGCGAAATGGCTGGTCTATTACGGCGCCTGGAGGGTGGATCAGGGCATGATCGACGCCGCTACCGCCTCAAAGGTCAAGCTCGTGGCCAGCGAAATGGCGGTGCGTGTGACCGAGCAGGCGATCCGCATTCACGGCGGCGCCGGCATCATGCGCGAATACCCGGTCGGCCGGTTCCATCGCGACGCGCTGGTCTATGTCATCGGCGAGGGAACTTCGGAAATCCAGCGCAACATCATCTCCCGCTCGCTGAGGTCGCAGTCATGACCTTCAAAGCCGTTCGTTTCAGTATCGAAAACGACATCGCCAGGCTGGTGCTGAACCGGCCGGACCAGCGCAACGCGCTAGACCTCGACATGCGCGATGAGATCGAACTGGCCGTGCGCCAGTTGCGCGACGGGCGCAATGCGAAGGCGCTCGTCATTACCGGCGAGGGCGGTGCGTTCTGCGCCGGTGGCGACCTGCGCGCGCTCTCGGAAGGTCGGCGGCCGGCGACTGTCAACCGCGAGCGCATCCGCCGGCTGCACGTCTGGTTCAGCGAGCTGCTCGATCTCGAGATTCCCGTGGTCGCTGTGGTCGACGGCCCGGCGTTCGGCGCCGGCTTCAATCTCGCGCTCGCTGCCGATTTTATCCTGGCGACACCGCGGGCGCAGATGTGCGCGGTGTTCGTGCGGATCGGCCTGGTGCCGGACCTCGGCGGCCTGTACTTGCTGCCGCGCATCGTCGGTCTGCAGCGCGCCAAGGAGATCATCTTCTCTGGCCGCGTGATCGGCGTCG
>JAUSNB010000032.1 GCA_030645615.1 Actinomycetota bacterium
GCGCTACATCGCGCACTTGCGACGACTCGATCGCGACGACATCACCGCCGAGGTGGTCGACGTCGGCTGGCTGCTCGAGGAGCTGCGCGTCAGCGTGTTCGCGCAGCAGCTGGGCACCTCCCGCCCGGCGAGTCCACAGAAGGTCGCCCGAGCGCTCACCGACCTCGGCGCCTGACCAGCCCCTATTCAGCGTTGACGCGCGTGCGACCGGACGCCGAGGGCGGTTTCTAGGGGTGGTCGCAAAGTTGCTTTGAGGTGAGTGTTCCGATTGGTGTTCTGGTCGGTCTCTCACCTGGAGGTGTGTGGTGTCTGCGAAGGCGAAGAAGCGGCATAAGCGTTTGACTCCCGAGACGCGTCGGGAGGTGTATCGGTTGTCGATGGCTGGCTTGTCGGGCCGTGAGATCTCGTCGCTGGTTGGTCAGTCGGCTGGTTCGGTGTGGGCGGTGTTGCGACGTCTGGGTGGCGTGATTCGGCCGTACATGCTTGCCGGGCCAATGGATCATCGGTTGTCGCTGGAAGATCGGGTCGACATCTTTGTTGGGTTGCGTGCGGGCTTGTCGTTCAGCGCGATCGGCGAACAGATCGGGTTCTCGGTGTCGGCGGTGTCGCGTGAGGTCGGTGGCTGTGATCGCCGCGACAGCTATCGGCCTGTGTCAGCTCATCTCGATGCTGAGCGTCGGCGTCAGCGGCCCAAGCCGACGAAGTTGGCATCGAACCCGGTGCTGTGCGCGAAGGTGATAGAGGGTCTGGAAACGTGGGCTTCGCCGGAACAGATCTCGAACAGGTTGCGGCTCGAACACCCTGATGACGAGGCGATGCGCGTGTCTCATGAGACGATCTATCAATCGATCTACGTGCAAGGACGCGGTGAGCTTCGACGTGAACTCGCTGCCTGCCTGCGCAGCGGGCGGGCACAACGGCAGCCACACAATCGTCTCGAGCGGCGAGGTCGGATCCCGGACATGGTGTCGATCTCGGAACGTCCCGCCGAGATCGAGGACCGGGCGGTGCCCGGCCATTGGGAGGGTGACCTGATCATCGGCGCCGGCGGCCGGTCCGCGATCGGCACGCTCGTGGAACGAACCACGCGGTTTGTGATCCTGCTGCACCTCCCCGGCCGCCATGGGGCCATCGAGGTCCGTGACGCGATGATCGCTGCGATCCAACAACTCCCTGAGATGTTGCGCGGCTCGATCACCTGGGACCAAGGCACCGAGATGTCAGCACACGCCCAGTTCACGGTCGCGACCGGCGTTGACGTCTACTTCTGTGACCCGCACTCGCCATGGCAACGCGGGACCAACGAGAACACCAACGGGCTCCTTCGCCAGTACTTCCCCAAAGGCATCGATCTCTCACGCTTCGACGCCTACGCCCTACAGGCCGCAGCCGACAGCCTCAACAACCGCCCCCGCAAGACCCTAGGGTGGGCCACACCAGCCGAAGCACTCGCCGCCATCCTTGCGCCCACCGCCTGAACCCGC
>JAUSNB010000040.1 GCA_030645615.1 Actinomycetota bacterium
CCCCGGCCCCGCGTGCGCCCAGGCTCCCCGCGCGCCCAGGCTCCGCGTGTGGGCAGTGGTCGCGTTGCGCGTTTGGGCGCGCCATCGCGACAACTGCCCACTCGGCGGGGTGGTGGAGGGCCAGCCTCGTCATGCCGGCTAGCGGGGGCGGCGCACCTGGCGTGCGCTGGTGGGCATCGGGCCCTTGGGGATCGGCATCGAGTTGGCCGCGTTGCCCAGGGCGTCCAGGCGTCGCCGGATCTCCGTGATCTCGCCACCGCGCAGGCTCCGGGGCAGTTTCTGGAGTGCGCGCTGCAGCTTCGTCAGCGGCACCTGGCCCTCCGCGTTGCCGACCTGGATCTCGTAGATCGGCACCTCGGGCAGCCAGCGGGCGGTGCGCTTGCGCTCGTTTGCCAGCATCGGAACGACCCGGCTGGACGGTCCCTCGGACACCAGGATCACGCCCGGCTTGCCGACCACCCGCGTGATGATGTCCTGGTTCTTGTTGACCGCTACGGCCGGGGTGACGGCCCAATTGCCCCCGCGGATGGACTGCATCACCGCGGCCGCTGCGCCCGGCTGGCCCTCGATCTGCCGGTAGGCCGCCTTCATGGCTCGCCGGCTGAACCAGAAGGTGCCGGCCAGCAGTCCCGCGGGGAGCGCCACCAGGAGTGCGGTGAGCCAGTTGAGCAGGAAGAAGAAGGGCACGAACAGCACGAGGAAGCCCAGGATGAAGAAGCCGGCGACCTCGAGCGGAAGGAGGCGGTAGACCTTCTGGGTCATCGACCAGTTCTGGGCGAGCGAGGACAGGGTGGTGCGGATACGTCCGAGCATGGGCCGAAGCCTAGATGAACGGACGTGCGGCAGTTCCGGTCAGGGCAGGACCGGTCAGGGCAGGACCAGCTCGATGGCGTCGCCCGCGACGAGCGTCCCCGGGCGTTCGACCCAGCCGGTGACCCCGCGAAGGCCCATAGCGGCCTTGGGGAAGGCGTGCGGGGGAGTGCCGTGCACCGACCGCACGAGCCTGCCGGCGATGGTGCAGGGATAGTTCTCGCCACCCAGCATGAGCTCCGCTCCCGAGTCGAACACCATGCGGGTCATGGGCGGCACGGAGGTGAGCCCGGGGATCCCCGCCGTGCAGATGTTGCCGGCGATGAGGCCGGGAGCCATGCTGGGCACGCCGAGTGCGGCGGCAATGGCGGCAAGCTCGCTGGTGTCGACAATGCAGACCTGGCGGTGGTTGCGCAGGACGGTTCCGTCATCGAACACCTTGCGCTGCCGGGGACCCGACAGCATCGTCTCGCCGTGGTGCCGGTCGCCGAAAGGGCCGCCCCAGTCAAGCGTCAGGAACTCGACAGGGACCGGAGCCTCGACGTCGGCCGGTCACACATGCAGCGCAACGACTTGCGGACGGTTCATCGGGCGGCGAGGGCTTGCTGGTAAAGCCGGCCGGCCCGGTAGCTGGACCGCACGAGAGGCCCGCTCATAACGCCGGCAAAGCCCATCGTGGTGGCCAGCTCGGCGAGTGCGACGAACTCCTCGGGCCGCACCCAACGCTCGACCGGGTGATGCCGCGGCGACGGCCGGAGGTACTGGGTGATGGTGATGAGGTCGCATCCCGCACCGTGCAGGTCGGCCAGGGCCTGGTGCACCTCCGCGATCTCCTCGCCCATCCCGAGGATGAGGTTGCTCTTGGTCACCAGGCCGGCTGCACGCGCCTGGCTCAGCACGTCGAGGCTGCGTTCGTAGGAGAAGGCGGGACGGATGCGCTTGAACAGCCGGGGCACGGTCTCCAGGTTGTGGGCCAGCACCGCCGGGCGCGCGGCGAAGACCTCGCCCAGCAGGTCCGGCTTGCCGGAGAAGTCGGGGATGAGCAGCTCGACGCCCGTGTCGGGGTTCAACTCGCGGATCACCCGCACGGTCTCGGCGTACAGCCACGCTCCCTCGTCCGGCAGGTCATCGCGGGCCACGCCGGTGACCGTGGCGTAGGCCAGCCCCATCGTCCGGACCGACTCGGCCACCCGCCGTGGCTCGTCCCGGTCCAGGGCGCTGGGACGACCGGTGTCGATCTGGCAGAAGTCGCACCGCCGGGTGCATTGCTCGCCGCCGATGAGGAAGGTTGCCTCGCGGTCCTCCCAGCACTCGTAGATGTTCGGGCAGCCGGCCTCCTGGCAGACGGTGTGCAGTCCCTCGGCGGCGACAAGGCTGCGGATCTTGGTGTACTCGGGCCCGGTCTTCAGGCGGGTGCGGATCCATTCCGGCTTGCGCTCGATCGGCACCTCCGCGTTGCGGGCCTCGATTCGCAGCATCCGCCGGCCGTCCGGGCCGGTGCCGGCGTACACCGGATCGGTGGCGTTCAACGAATGCCCCGGCCGACCTGGGAGGTGCGGTAAGCGGACTTCCTGGCCCGCATGATCTCGCCAAGCGGTCGATGGTCCGCGAGCGCCGCCCACGGGTCGAAGGCGGCCGCCTCAGCCTCGGCCTGGACCCGCTCGCCCGCCTCGGACGCGGGGTCCTGCTGCGGCAGGTCGAGATGGCCGACGGTCACGTAGGGGGTGGGCCAGTCGACGGTCGGGTCCTCGATCGGCGTGATCGACTCGTCGCAGTAGAACTGAACCTGCAGGTCGTAGCGAAGCGGCCCTGCGGCCAGGCGATGGGCGACGTCGGCCGCCCAGTCCTTGCTGCTCGCGGGAGGGCCGGGGTCGACAGGCTCGAGGCGGACTTGCACGGCGTAGGGGCCATGGGCGAGCGGCGCAGCGGACCAGAAGGTCTCGGTCGCGAATCCGGTGAAGCGGCGTCCGACCGTCGCGCCCAACGAGGCCAGCATGCTCGGGGCTCCGAGGGGCCCGCGCGTGCGCAGTGCGTACCACGCGATGCCGGCGCGCCCCTTGAGCGAGGCATGCACCAGCCCGACGAAGTCGTCGCTCGTGCTCATGTTGAAGACGGGTTGGTTGATCAGCAGGAAGTCCTGCACTGATGTCGTACCGCCGAGGGCGCCGGGTCCGTCGATGCCGCGCACCTTGATCGCGAAGCCCCGGATGTCGGGCACACCGTCGGGTGCGCGGTCGGTGCCCCCGCTGGACAGGCGCACGAGCACCTCGCGTCGACCGGGACTCGCGAACAACCCGTGGGCTGCGTACTCGGGCAGGCCATCAGCGATATCCAGCGTCCCGGTGAGGCCGAGGAGCTGCTTGCGGTGAAGGGTGCGGCCGCGCCCGTACGCGGCATTCTTCGCGTTCTGCACGGCAGCGATCCGGTCGGCCTGCCGGGCATATCGGGCGGCCTCATCCGGTCCGATGATCTCGCTCCACGTCGTGCTGGGCGTGAAGTCGGGCGTCGGAGACATGGTCGCGACCCTAGCTCGCCGGCGCCGACGGGCGGCCAAGCACTGCAGGCAGGTGCCGCTCGACGATCGGCAGTGCGTCGGCGACGCTGACACCACGATCGAGCTCGCGGCTCAGGCTGGTGACGCCCGCGTCCGCGATCCCGCAGGGGATGATCCGATCGAACCAGGCGAGGTCGCAGTCGCAATTGAGGGCGAAGCCGTGCAGCGTGACGCCCTGGCTCACCCGGATGCCGATGGCGGCGATCTTCCGCTCAGGTCCGCGGGCATCCGCGGGGACCCACACGCCGCTTCGCCCGCCCACCTGCTGGGCGGCCACGCCGAGCTCGGCGCACACGTCGACGAGCATCGTCTCGATGCGCCGCACGTGCGCCACAACGTCGACGGGATCAGGCAGGCGGACGATCGGGTAGCCGACCAGCTGGCCGGGTCCGTGCCAGGTGATCTTCCCGCCACGGTCGACATCGATGACGGGCGTGCCGTCAAAGGGCCGCTCGAGTGGCTCGGTGCGGCGGCCTGCCGTGTAGACGGGGGAGTGCTCGAGCAGCAGCACAGTGTCGGGCCGCTCACCCGCGGCGACCTCGCTGTGCACCCGGCGCTGCAGTTCCCAGGCCTCCTGGTAGTCGACGGCCCGTTCACCGAAGCCTACGTGCTCAACAGCGAGGCCTTCGGTTGCCTGCGTGGTCACCGACCAATACTAGCCCGGGCTGCATCGGCGGCCCGGCGCCCGCTGACCATGGCGCCCTGGATGGATGCGGTGTCCCGGTGGTCGCCCGCGACGAAGAGCCACTCCCCGAGGGACACCGGTTGACGCAGCCGAACGGGAGGGACCATCGCCGGAAGGGCATAGGGGATGGGATAGGTGCCCAGGAGCTCCCAGCCCTCCGTCGCGACGCGGTGCATGGTCGCCAGCTGGCGACGGACCGCGACCTCGTCGGCGCCCCCGGTGGCCGTCCCGAGCACGGAGGCGCTGACCAGGGCCTTGCCGGGAGGGGCGTACCTGGGTGCTGCGTGACTCAAGACGACTGTGTTCACGACCGGGCCAGCACCATCGACGACGAGCACGGGTTCGCCCCCGGTCAGGCCGCGCGGATCACCATCGGGGCTGAAGTACCACGTGGTCACGGCGCGCCCTTCGGGGACGGCGAGCCCGGGGAGCAGCGTGGCGGCGGCGGGTGGGTCCGTTGCCACGATCACGCCCCGGGCGGGCCAGTCGCCGTCGTCGGATCGCACCCGGCCGTCCGCGACGGAATGCACCCGGACCCCGAGGTGAACGGTTCCCGCCGGGAGCGCGGCGGCCAGTTGGTCGGGGATGGCCTGCATCCCCTGGGCCGGTACCGCGGGCACGCCGCGCACGAAGGACCGCAGGACGAGGTCGAGGAACCGTCGCGACGTACCCAGCCCGTCCTCGAGGAAGACCCCGGCCAGGAAGGGCCGCAGAACCTTCTCCAGGAACACGTCATCCACGCCCGCGGACCGCAGGGCCACGTGGGCGGGCAGGTCAGGGCGGGCCCGGAGCTCGCGTGGATCGACTGTCGCGCAACGCCACGCGTAGGCCGCAAAGCGGAGCTTGCCGCTCATGGCCCCGCTGCTGGAGGCGAGGGCGTCGCCGACCCAGAGCGGCCGCCTTCGGGGATCGGCCAGTCGAGCCCATCCGCGTGCCGTGCGCGCGATCAGACCTGGCAGCAGCGGCCGAAGGTCCAGCCGACCATGGTCAAGCACGCGGGCTGGCTCGGGGTAGGCCGGGTTGTAGAGCTGGAAGCCATGGTCGAGCAGGTAGCCGTCGACCCGGTCGGTGCGGACGCGGCCGCCAACGGTGGTGCCTGCCTCGAGCACCGCCACGTCGACACCGTGCCGGGCCAGCCGGCGCGCGGCTGCCAGCCCCGCGAGGCCGGCACCGACGATGACGACGTCGTGCGACCGTGGCATGGCTACCCCGAGCCGATGGCGCTGCGGATGGCGTCGTCGATGGTCGGGTCCTGGAAGGCGAAGCCGGCAGCAGTCAGAACGGCCGGTTCGACGCGCAGGCTGCCCAGGACCTCGCTGGAGAACTCCCCGAGCACGGCCCGCAGGGCGAAGGAGGGGACCGGCAGCAGCGTCGGGCGGCCCAGCACGCGCCCCATCGCTGCGGTGACCTCAGCGTTTGTCGCCGGCAGCGGTCCGGTGAGGTTGACCGGGCCGCTCAGATGCTCCTGCTCCACGAGGAATTGAAGCGCGCAGACCTCGTCGCGCAGCGAGATCCATGACCAGTACTGCCGGCCGCTGCCCATCCTCCCGCCGAGCCCGAGCTTGAACAGCGGGAGCATGCGCTCCCACGCGCCGCCGTCGGCAGACACGACCAGCCCCGACCGCGGGTGCACGACGCGGATGCCGGCCTCGGCCGCAGGCGTGGCGGCTGCCTCCCACGCGCGCACGACGTTCGCCAGGAAGCCGGTGCCGGGCGACGCAGTCTCATCGACCGCCGTCGCGCCGGTGTCCCCGTACCAGCCGATGGCCGAAGCGGACACCAGGACGCGTGGGCGCGGGTCCAGTTGGGCCATCGCCCGGGCGATGGTGTGGGTGCCGTCGACCCGGCTGTCCAGGATCGTGCGCTTGTAGTCCTCTGTCCAGCGGTGGTCCCCGACCCCTGCCCCTGCCAGGTGCACGACCGCCTCGGTGCCGGCCAGCGCGTCGACGTCGACCGTGCCGACAGCCGGGTCCCAGGCCACTTCGTCCGGTGCCGCGGAAGGCCGGCGGACGAGGCGGACGACGTCGTGGCCGACCGAGCGCAGGTGGGGGACAAGGGCGGATCCGATGAGTCCGGATGCCCCCGTGACGGCGATCTTCATGGCCCCACTCTCTCGCGTCGGGCGGCCGCTCGCACTCCGGCGCCAGGCCCGCGGAGGGGCTAGAGGCCGAGCTCCGCCTCGAAGGCGGCTTCCTCGAGGCGCGCCTTCATCAGGCCGAGGAACCTCGCGGCATCCGCACCGTCCACCAGCCGGTGGTCGTACGACAGGGCGAGGTACACCATCGACCGGACTGCGAAGACGTCCTGGCCGGTCTCGTCCTTCACGACGACCGGGCGCTTGACCACCGCGCCGGTCCCGAGGATGGCGACCTGTGGCTGGTTGATGATCGGCGTGTCGAAGAGGGCGCCCCGACTGCCGGTGTTCGTGATGGTGAAGGTGCCGCCACTGAGCTCGTCGGGCATGAGCTTGTTCGTGCGGGTGCGCTCCGCCAGGTCCGCGATGCGCCGGGCCAGGCCGGAGATGTTCAGGTCGCCGGCGCCGCGCACGACGGGCACGAGCAGGCCGCGCTCGCTGTCGACGGCGATGCCGAGGTGCTCGTCCTCGTGGTAGGTGACGGTGCCCTCGTCCATGTTGATGGACGCGTTGATCTGCGGGTACTGCTTCAGCGCCTCGACCGCGGCCTTGCAGAAGAAGGGCAGGAAGGAGAGCTTGACGCCCTCTCGGGCCTCGAACTCCCGCTTGACGGTGCTGCGCAGATTCGCGATGCGCGTGACATCGACCTCGATCACCGTGGTGAGCTGGGCGGAGACCTGGAGGGACTCCACCATGCGCTCGGCGATCACGCGGCGCAGCCGGCTCAGCTTCTCGGTGCGTCCGCGCAGCGGGCTGGCCTCGGCCGCGGCGGCGG
>JAUSNB010000047.1 GCA_030645615.1 Actinomycetota bacterium
AACGATCCACGATCTGCGCGGCCTGGTAGAACAGGCCCACGCCGTGGACGCGCTGGTCGTCGTCGCCACGGACCTGCTGGCCCTGACCCTCCTCACTCCGCCCGGCCAATTCGGCGCGGATATTGCCGTGGGCAGCGCCCAGCGCTTTGGCGTGCCTCTGGGCTATGGCGGCCCCCACGCCGCTTTCATGGCTACCAAGGACGATCTCAAACGGATCATGCCGGGGCGTCTGATCGGCGTCTCCAAAGATGCCGAGGGCAAACCTGCCCTGCGTCTGGCCCTGCAAACCAGGGAACAGCACATCCGCCGGGACAAGGCGACCAGCAACATCTGCACGGCCCAGGTCCTCCTCGCCGTGATGGCGTCGATGTACGCCGCCTACCACGGCCCGCGCGGGCTCACGGAGATCGCCCGCCGCGTGCACGACCGGGCCCGGGTCCTCGCGACCGGCCTTCGCGCGGCCGGTGCCACGCTCGACTCCACGGACTTCTTCGACACCGTCCGGTGGTCGACCCCGGGCCATGCGGTCGAGGTGCTCGATGCGGCGCGTCGAGAGGGAGTCAACCTGCGCCTCGTCGACGCCGACACCGTGTCGGCCAGCAGCGACGAGCTCACCACCCCCGGCGACGTGGAGAAGGTCTGGCGGGCTTGTGCGGGCGTCTTCCCCGCAGCCGCAGGCCTGTCGTACGACCGGATCGAGGCGGCCGAGGGCATCGGACTGCCAGCCGCGCTCCTGCGCACCAGCCCGTTCCTCACGCATCCGGTCTTCCACGCACACCACAGCGAGACGGCGATGCTTCGCTACATCCGGCGGCTGGGGGACCGTGACATCGCGCTGGACCGCGCGATGATCCCGCTCGGCTCGTGCACCATGAAGCTCAACGCCACAACCGAGATGGAGCCGGTCACCTGGCCGGAGTTCGCCGCCATCCACCCCTTCGCCCCCCTCGACCAGGCAGTCGGCTACCTCGACCTGATCCGTTCGCTCGAGGACTGGCTCGTCGAGGTCACCGGGTACGACGCGGTGAGCCTCCAGCCCAACGCGGGCTCCCAGGGCGAGTTCGCCGGGCTGCTCGCGATCGCCGCGTACCACCGGTCCAACGGTTCCGGTCATCGTGACGTATGCCTGATCCCGAGCAGCGCTCATGGCACGAACGCCGCGAGCGCGGTGATGGCCGGCATGCGCGTCGTCGTCGTCGCCTGCGACGAGCACGGCAACGTCGACCTCGACGACCTTCGCGCACGGATCGACCAGCACCGCGACTCCCTGGCGGCGCTGATGGTGACGTACCCCTCGACGCATGGGGTGTTCGAGACTGCCATCGCGGACATCTGTGGCCTCGTGCACGAGGCCGGAGGACAGGTGTACGTCGACGGCGCGAACCTCAATGCCCTCGTCGGGCTGGCGAAGCCAGGCAAGTTCGGGGCCGACGTCTCCCACCTCAACCTGCACAAGACGTTCTGCATCCCGCATGGCGGCGGCGGCCCCGGTGTCGGCCCGGTGGCCGTGCGTGCACATCTCGCTCCCTACCTGCCTTCCCATCCGTTGCGCCCGGAGGCCGGGCCGTCGGGTCGCGGCTACGCCGACGGGGGAGTGGGGCCGGTTAGCGGCGCCCCGTGGGGCAGCGCGGGGATCCTGCCCATCCCATGGGCGTACATCCGCATGATGGGTGCAGAGGGGCTGCTGCTAGCCACCCAGACGGCCATCCTGTCGGCGAACTACGTCGCGGCACGACTGCGCGACCATTTCCCGACCCTGTACTCCGGTGATCGGGGACTGGTCGCCCACGAATGCATCCTGGACGTTCGCGACATCACCGCGCGCACGGGTGTCACGGTCGACGACATCGCCAAGCGGCTGATCGACTACGGCTTCCATGCGCCCACGATGTCGTTCCCCGTCGCCGGCACGCTGATGGTCGAGCCGACCGAGAGCGAGGGACTCGACGAACTGGATCGCTTCTGCGAGGCCATGATCGCGATCAAGGGCGAGATCGACGCAGTCGCCGATGGGACCTGGCCGCTCGAGGACAGTCCTCTGCGCCATGCGCCGCACACGGCGGACTGCCT
The DNA here is from genome assembly GCA_030645615.1 of Actinomycetota bacterium. Classification (GTDB taxonomy): domain Bacteria; phylum Actinomycetota; class Actinomycetes; order S36-B12; family S36-B12; genus UBA10649. The sequence goes on from JAUSNB010000047.1 coordinate 2,071, forward strand.
CATCGGTGAGTGGGACCACGCCTATCCGGCCCGTACCGCCGCGTTCCCCGTGGAGTCGCTGCGCCAGGACAAGTACTGGCCGCCGGTGCGGCGGATCGACGGGGCATACGGCGACCGGAACCTGGTCTGCTCGTGCCCGATGCCCGAGGAACTGGCCAGCATGTGATCGCGATCTTCGACATCGACGGCGTGCTCGCAGACGCCCGGCATCGCGAGCACCACCTCGACTCCCGGCCGCGCGACTGGGATGGCTTCTTCGCCGAGGTCTCGTCCGATGCCCCGATCGAGCAGGGGCTGCGGCTCCTGCTCGAGGCGAGCGCCGACCACTCCGTCATCCTGCTGTCGGGCCGCCCCGAGAGCACCCGCTCGGACACGCAGGACTGGCTCGTCCGGCACGGAGTGTCGTTCGACCGGCTGGTCCTGCGCCGCAACAGCGACCACAGGCCCGCCGCGATGCTCAAAGCCGAGCTTGTCGCTGCCCTCGCGCAGCCCGATCAGGTGGCGATGGTGGTCGACGACGATGCGAGCGTCATCGAGCGGCTGGCAGCCCTCGGCTACCCCGCTCGCCATTTCGATCCGCTCGGATAGGCTCCCGCTCAGGCCGATATCCGGCCACGGAAAAGGGAGTCAGATGGACGGCAATGTTCTGTGGAGCCTGATCGTGATCTTCTTCATGGTCATGTACTTCATGATCTTCTTCATGGTCGTCATCGACCTGTTCAGTGACCACTCGCTCGGTGGTGGCGCGAAGGCAGTGTGGGTGATCGCCTTGATCCTGTTCGGTCCGCTGGCGCTGCTGGTCTACCTGATCGCGCGTGGCAACAGCATGGCGGAGCGGCGCAAGGCCCAGATGGAGAAGGCCGAGGCATCGCAGCGGGCCTACATCCAGCAAGCAGCGGGCACGGCTGCTGCGCCGGCCGACCAGATCGCGTCAGCCAAGGCGTTGCTGGACTCCGGTGCCATCAGCCAGGACGAGTACAACACCCTGAAGGCCAAGGCCCTGGCTTCCTGACGGGCCGGCCCGAAGCAACGCCGAGGGAGGTTAGGGGTGCCTAACCTCCCTCGGCGATTCTCGTGACGCCGCCGGATACGCTGGGCGCCATGGCGCAGTCACCGGCGGGGTCGGTCGCCGACCTGCGGGTGGGTCCGGCAGGCGGGCCGTGAGCGGCCGGAGGCCCGGCGCGTGACCCGCCTCCTTGTTCTCGGCGGGACCGGCTGGCTCGGTCGCGAAGTGGCCGCCCAGGCCGTCACGGCGGGCATGGACGTGACCTGCCTGGCCCGCGGCGACTCGGGGAACACGCCGGCCGGTGCTCGGTTCCTGCCGGCCGACCGGACCCAGGTCGGCGCCTACGACGAGGCGGCCGCCGAGGACTGGGACGCGGTGCTCGACCTCATCTGGCAGCCCGGAATGGTGAGCAGTGCTCTCGCTGCGCTGTCGACGAGGGCAGCCCACTGGGTATACGTGTCCTCCGGGTCGGTCTACGCCGACACCGGCACGCCGGGCGCCGACGAGTCCGCCACGGTCGTCACGCCGCTTGCGGCAGATTCCGCGACCATGGAGGAGTACGGGCCGGCGAAGGCCCGGTGCGAGCAGCTGGTGCGAGGAGCGATGGGGGAGAGGTGCGTGCTCGGGCGGGCCGGCCTCATCGGCGGGCCCGGTGATGGCAGCGACCGGTTCGGCTACTGGGTTTCCCGCTTCGCCCTCGCCGCGGACGAACCGGTCCTCGTCCCGGACTCGCCCAGGCTCAGCACCCAGACGATCGATGTCCGTGACCTGGCCGCCTTCCTCGTGGACGCCTGCGCCGAGGGGCACCAGGGCGCGGTCAACCTGGTGGGGGAGTGCAGGGACCTTGCGGAGGTGCTGGCGCTCGCCGCGGATGCAGCGGGCTTCACGGGGGAGCAGGTGCCGGCCAGCCCAGCCTGGCTAGAGGAGCACGAGGTGCAGCCCTGGGCCGGGCCACGCTCGCTCCCGCTGTGGCTTCCCCTGCCCGAGTACGCCGGCTTCGGGGCCAGGGCCGACGGGCGAGCGCGCGCGATGGGCCTGGCTCGCCGGCCGCTGGAGTCGACCCTGGCGGACACCCTCGTGGACGAGCGCTCGCGGGGGCTGTCCCGGGCGCGCCGCGCAGGCCTGGACCGTGCGGACGAACTCGCCTTGATCGCCGAGGCGCTGCGTGGCTGACGCGATCACCCGCCCCGCCGAGATCCGCGCCTTCGAGCCAGCCGACGCGGACTCGTTGATCGCCCTGTGGCAGGCATGCGGGCTGACCCGTCCCTGGAACGACGCCCGCAAGGACATCGCCCGCAAGATGGCCGACTCGCCGTGGGGGCTGCTCGTGGCCGACCGGGCGAGGGAGGTCGTCGGCGGGGTCATGGTGGGGTACGACGGGCACCGGGGATCGGTGAACTACCTCGCGGTAGCGCCCTCGGCCCGGGGCGTCGGCATCGGAACGGCTCTCATGGATGCCGCCGAGGGTGCCTTGCTGATGCGCGGCTGCCCCAAGATCAACCTGCAGGTACGCCCCGAGAACGCAGACGTGATCGCGTTCTACGCGCGCCGGGGCTACTCCACGTTCGCTCCGGGGGACCAGGCGACCAACCTGGGACTTCGGCTGGATCATGACGGACCGGCCCCTTCGTCTTGACGCATGCACCCTGATGGACACACGTCCGGTCACCACCAAGAGTGGTGGTATCTGGCTGGTATCGTCTTCCCATGGCGATGACCTTGCGACTGAGTGACGAGGAGACCGAGGCGCTGCGGGCGCGATCGGCGTTGGAGGGACGATCCATGCAGGAAGTCGCCAAGACCGCAATCGCGGCTTACGTGTCCGACCGGCCACAGCGACTCGTATCGGCCATCGAGGCCGTCGTGATTGAGGATGCCGAACTGCTGCGCCGTCTGAGCCAGTGACCAGCGGAAAGGACGAGGCTGCCGAAACGGACTTCCTGACGATCGAGGATCTCCTGGAGATCGCAAACGCTGTCATCCCCGGGTTCCGGATCCGCGACATCGGACTCCTGCAGTCCGCGTGTGCCAGACCGCAGACCACGGTCTTCGGTGAAATGGCGTACCCGACTTTGCTGGAGCAGGCGGGCGCGCTCATGCACTCACTCGGCCGCAATCACCCCCTGATTGATGGGAACAAGCGACTGGCGTGGGCGGGTCTGCGCGTGTTCCTGGCGCTCAATGGGCGTTCCATCAGCTATGGCGTCGACGAGGCCGAACACCTCGTTCTCAAGGTCGCGCGGGGAGAGATCGAGGTCGCGGATGTCGCTGCCTGGCTCGGGGAACACCAGGACGGCCAATGGCCTCCAATCGCGTGATTGTCATAATGCGCATTATCGGCGATATCACAGTGAGGCGGATGTTCCGCCCGTGCCGCGAACACGGCAGGGCCCGTACCGCCACAATCAGCACACCACCGGCCCGGCCTTAGGGAGCGCCCATGAACCTCAGCCACACGACCCGCTGCCTTGCCCTCACGGCGTCCTGCTCCCTGGCCCTGGTCGGGGCCTTCGTGCCCGGCGCTGCCGCGGCGCCGCTGTACCAGTGCGGCAAGCCCATCGTCGACACCGATGGCTCGATCCAGAACGTGATCTGCGGCAACGGCCAGCTCAACGAGAACCCCAAGGTCGCGGCACTCCTGCGCAAGGAGGCCCCCGCGACGATGGCGGTGTCCCCGAGCGCGACGTGGCGAACACTGCGCAAGGCGATGTGCAAGGACCTGGAGCAGGCTGACTCTCCCGTGATGATCGCCGTCTACCTGTACAAGGATGGCCAGCGTAACGACGCGGGCGTCAGCGAGCCCGCCTGGCCGTCGATCCAGCGGGTCGAGACCCGCATCACCGATGGCACCCTGTGCGGCTGATCCGCTAGCGCCCGCCGATCCCGGTCACGGTCGACGGCGAGACGTGCACGGCCAACTGCTTGGCGATCCAGGTGCTGGGCCGCTTCGCCTTGGCGCGGACGTCGAAGACCGCGACCGACGGACGGCCGGCCGACGTGCCCGCGACGACGAGGTCGGCCGAACGGGTGTTCGCGCTTGTCGTCACGTCGACGCCGTCCGTGGAGCCGGGGAAGGCGTCGAACCGCAAGGCCTCGCTGAACGACGCCGCCATCGAGTGCTCGCTGGCCGGCATGACGTACAGGTCCGGATGCCCGTTCTGGCGTGACCCGCTGCTGAAGACCGCGACCTCGCTGCCGCCGTCACTCATCCCCGCGATGATCCGGGAGAACCCGCCCTGCTCCCCCGCGACCCAGCCGGTCGCGACGCTGACCCCGCCCCGGTAGCTCGCGTCGAAGGCGAGGAAGGAGTCCTGCAGCACCGGCTCGTGGGCATGCGGCAGGTGGCCTTCGGCGTGCTCGTTCTCCATGTAGAGGTCGAACAGCCAGGCCTTCACGAGCGGCCTCATGCCCGCCCCGGGCGCCGTCACGACGACCTCCCGGCCGCTGCTGTCCACGAGGCCCGTGGCCACGTCGACACCGCCGTCGAACGAACCGTACGGACGCCAGGTGTGGTAGGCCGTGCCCCCGCCGCCGGCCACCCCCGCCTTCAGGATCCGCACCGTGGCCCTCATGCCGGGCCCGGAGCCGACGACGACACTGTCGCCGACCTGGGTGCCATCGATGTTCCCCGACGAGACGCTGACCCCGCCCCGGAACGAGGCGGCGAAGACGAGGCGGTCGAGCAGCACCGTGCGGAAGGCGCGGTCGGACGAATCCGGCGCCCCGGAGAAGACGCGCACGCGCGGCTCGGCGCCGGCGCCGGCACCGACGATGAGGTCGAGGACCATGTCGCCGTTGACGTCGCCCATGGCCACGTCGACCGGGCCGCTCCACGACGCGAACGGCGTGACGGATGCCAGCCGCTTCCCGGTCGCCTGGTCGGTCACGCGGACGAGCGTGGCCCTGCTCCCCTCGCCCTGGAGCGCGGTGGCGTAGGCCGTCACCTCCGGGATAACGTTGATGATCGCCATCAGGCCGTTGTCCTCGTGATTGAGCCGGTGGCAATGCAGCACGTAGGCCCCGATGAACTGCTGGAACTCGGTGCGCACGGACATCCGGCCCGGTGCCTTGACGTCCTCGCCGTTGGCCGCGTAGAGCGGTGCGGGCGTGTTCTGGTTGTCCTGTCCCCAGGGCAGGTCGGTCAACGTGATCCCCGCTACGGGATCGACGTACTTCACGACCTGGAAGTCGTTGACGTGGATGTGGATCGGGTGCTCGTCGTTGTTCTCGTTGACGAAGTTCCACTGCTCCGTCGAGTTCAATCGAGGCTGGAGCAGCGGGATGTTCGGGAACTGGTTGTCATCGAACTGGTAGGTGAACGCGTTGGGGTCCTGGTCGCTCGCGTTCTCGTTCATGAAGCCCCCGCCGATGCGCAGCGTGCGCGTGACGTCGGGGGCTTCGTCCGAGAGGTCGACGAACGAGGTGTAGGCATCCAGCGGCTGCCCGGCGGCGAACGGCACCGTCGTACCGGTGCCGGAGGACGGCGTGGCAGTGAGGAGGGCCTGGGTCGGGTAGACGAAGAACCCGTCGGCATAGCTCACGTAGCGGGGATCCACGGTGATGTTGCCGGTGACGGCCGGTGGCCGGGAGGTGCCGTTGCTGGTGTACAGGATGCCCATGTTCTTCGTCGTGATCATGTTGCTGCCCTTGTACGTCGGCATCTCCAATTGCAGTCCGCCCGTCTGCGGCATCGTCACCGCGATGGCGTAGCGGCTGGCCGGCGGGATGAGCAGCACCGTGCCGTCCTCCTCGAGGGCGGGCTGGACCTCGGTGTACGGGTTGCCGTCCTGCCCGACGATCGCAAGCCTGGTCCGCTCCCCCGTGGCCGTGTTCGTGATCGCGACGCGCATGTAGCCGGCGTCGGTGAAGTTGCCGAGCACCCAGATCTCGGTCTGGCCCGGCGGGGTGGAGATGACCGGCTGGAACTGTCCGTTGACGGTGTACTGCACGTCGCGCTGCCACTCCGGCAGGGCCGGCTGAGCGGGCAGTGTCGTGCGCCCGTCGTCGCTGACGAAGGTCTGCAGGTTGCTGGGCAGGTACTGGTACACGCCGCGGTTGTTGTTGACCGACAGCGGGCCGTCCCACCACGCCGTGACGTACGGAGTCCCCGGGGGCGAGTCGGCGAAGTTGATCGGGGTCAGGCGTGGCTCGTACGTGCCGTTGGCCAAGGAGGCCTTCGTCGCCTTCTTCAGGGTGCTGACGTTGGCAGGCCAGAATGCGTTGTTCATGACGGTCTGGCCGCCGGCCCGGTTGAAGACGTAGTTGTACTGCAAGGCCATCGTGCGGACCGGTAGGCCCTGCTGGGTCACGGCCGGGATGCCGCCGTCGGCGCGCCCGATGACGATCATCCCGAGCAGCCCGCGGTACACCTGCGGCGTGGTGAGCATGTGCCGGTGCGAGTGGTACCAGTACAGGCCAGCCGGGTGGTCGGCCGGGATCGCGTAGGTGTACGTGTTGGTCATCCCGTTAGGGATGTTGAGCAGGACGTTGTCGCCGTTGCCCGCGGGGCTGACGTGCAGGCCGTGAGTGTGCAGGTTGTAGGGCGAGTCCTTGAGTTGCTTCGGGTACAGCGGGACGGCCTCGCCGACCGGGGTGAAGGCGGGCTCCTGGTAGTCCCGGATCGTGAGATCGGTCAGCTCGTTCTCGAGGTGCACGATGAGGGTCTCGCCCGGGCTCACGTTGAGGGTCGGCCCCGGGTAGAGGTTCTCCCCCGTTGCCTCCCCGTTCGATGCCTGGCCCCGGGCCAGGCGATAGCCGAAGAGCAGGGCGTTGCGGACCGGCCCAGCCGCGGTGTCGAGCGTCATCTCGCCCTGTTGCGCGGTGAGGGTCACCTCGAGTACCCCGTTGACCGGGGCCAGGACCACCGGTTCCCGGTACGGCTGGCCGCCCTGCCCGGTCGTCGTCGCCCGCGACGAGGCGGGCGCAGCCTCGTCCGCGAGGGCCGGCATTCCCGCCGACCCCGCTCCCCCGGCCAGGGCCACGACGAGCAGGGAAACGAGCGCGAACGCTGGTGGTCGACGGGTCATCCGGGGAACGTAGCGCACCCGGGCCGACGAGCGCCCGGTCCCGGCCAACCGATTATCGGACAGATGATCCGCCGGACGTCCCTCATGGCCGTGAGGTGGACCGAATGTAAGGGGTTTGCAAAGGCGGAACCGAGGGAATACCCCTCCCGTCAGAACTGTCATCACAATGACGGCTTCGTACGAGAGGGACACACCATGAGCGAATCGATGCGCGGGACCCGGCTCGGCTACCTCAGCTACGAGACCGATGCGCACGTGGTCCCGGCTGAGCGCCAAGTCATCGCCTACACCTGCCCGGTCGGGCACCAGACCGTCGTGCCCTTCTCGGTCGAGGCCGAGGAGATCCCCTTCGAGTGGGGCTGCCGCTGCGGCCGTACGGCCAGTCGCACCGACGTCGACGCTCCCGCGGCCAAGCCTGAAAAGCACCAGCGCAGCCACTGGGACATGCTGCTCGAGCGTCGTACCATCGCCGATCTCGAGGTCCTGCTCCAGGAGCGGATCGATCTGCTCCACCTTCAGGATGGAGTCAAGCGCACCCCGCTGCGCAAGTCCGCCTGACCTCAGGGGCCCGGTCCACCAGGAGGCAACGCCTCCGGTGGGCCGGGCTGCTGATTCCGCGGCCACTCGTCTGCCGGCGAGCGGTCCTCATGGACGTCGGGGTAGATGACTGTCCCTTGGATGACGTCTCCGCTCGGGTAGCGCACCCCCGGCATGCGTACCGTCGTGAAGCGGGTCTCCAGCCACGCCCGGCCCCGGGACCGGAAGAGCCGCTGGGTGACCGGGATGACCAGCAGCAGCCCGACGAGGTCGGTCCAGAACCCGGGGATCATGATGAGCAGCCCGCCCACGAACGCCAGCGCATGGCGGCTCCCGTCGACCGGCCGCCCCGAGGATGCCGCCCGCTGGGCGTCCCGCATGGCACCGTCTCCGGCGTTGCGCATCACGGCGAGGCCCACCGGGATGCCCGCAACGAGGAGCAGGAGCATCCAGCCCCAGCCGATGAGCACGCCGACGGCGTAGGCCGTGGCCACCTCGAGCAGAGGGTAGCCGAACAGGAGCAGCCGGCTGCGCATGCTGGTCACGGGGCGCTTCCCTGACCGCCGTCGTCCTGGGGCCCCTTGTCGTGCTGGTGCGCCCGGCGCGCGAGTGCCCGGCGGCGCACCCTGGTCACCTTGTCGTCGACGCCCCATGCCGTCACCCGCCAGAGCGCCTCGACCACGATCTTGCGGCTCATCTTGCTTGCCCCGGCCGTGCGCTCGACGAACGTGATGGGGACCTCGCGCACCCGCATGCCTCGCTGCAGGGCCCGCCAGGCGAGGTCGATCTGGAAGCAGTAGCCCTGCGACGCCACCTCGTGCAGGTCCAGGCCCCGCAGGGTGTCGGCGCGAAATGCTCGGTAGCCGCCGGTGGCGTCCTGGATCGGGACGCCCAGCATGATCCGGGTGTAGGCGCTGCCGCCCTTGGAGATCAGTTGCCGGCTGCGGGGCCAGTTCTCGGTGCATCCACCGGGCACCCAGCGTGAGCCGAGCACGAGGTCGGCCGAGCGGAGCGCAGCCAGGAGCCGATGCAGTTGCTCCGGCTGGTGCGAGCCGTCGGCGTCCATCTCGACGATGACGTCGTACCCCTCCTGGAGCGCCCAGGCGAACCCGGCGAGGTATGCGGCGCCCAGCCCCTCCTTGCCCAGCCGGTGCATGACGTGCACGCGATCGTCGGCGGCTGCGAGGCCATCCGCGATCTGGCCGGTGCCGTCCGGGGAGTTGTCATCCGCGACGAGGATGTGAGCCTCGGGAACAGACGTGCGCACGCGAGCGACGATGGGCGGGAGCGTGCTCCGTTCGTTGAAGGTGGGGATGATGACGAGGATGCGACCGAGGTCGCTGAAGGGTGCCGACGTCACCGCGCCAGCCTAATGCGGCGTGCGCGCACCATGGCCGAGGCGCCGACGAGGATCGCGGCCAGGGCGGCCAGGCACAGCGCGATCTCCACCAGGTGGCCGATCCTCGACGCCCAAGTGAGCTGGCCGCGCAGCGGGACCTCGGCGACGACCCAGCCGGACTCCCCCTCCTCCATCCGGTCGGACACCCCGCCCGTGGCGTCGATGATCGCGGAGATCCCCGACGTCGCGGCCACCGCGACGGTCCGGCCCGTCTCGATGGCGCGCAGGCGCGAGATGGCCAGCTGCTGCTCCGGCTGGGCCGTGCCGCCATAGGTGGCGTTGTTGGTCTGGACGGTCAGCAGGCGCGCGCCTCCGTCGACCACCGCGTCCACGACATCCGCGTAGGCGATCTCGAAGCAGATCACGTTGCCCACCGCGATCCCTGCGATGTCGAGGTTGCCAGGACGGTCGCCCGGCAGGAAGTCGCGCGGCACCCGCTCGAATCGCGCGATGTGCTGCGCCAGGAAGGCCCGGAACGGGATGTACTCACCGAACGGCACGGGGTGCGTCTTGATGTACATCTCGGTCGGGCCGAGCTCGGGATCCCAGACGATGCCCACGTTCCACACCCCGGTGGGATCATCGGCCGAGATGACGGCGCCGACGAGGATCGGCACCCCGACAGCCCGTGTGGCGGCCGTGATCGCCTGCGCGACGTCTGGATCCCGGAAGGGGTCGAGGTCGGACGAGTTCTCCGGCCACAGCACGAACTCCGGCTGGGCGACCTGCCCCTCCGCCACCGCGGCAGCGAGGTCCAGGGTCTGTGCCACGTGGTTCTCGAGCACGGCGCGCCGTACGTCGAGGGCGCCCATGCCGAACTGCGGGGTGCCGCCCTGCACCACGGCCATGCTCGCCGACGTCGGGCCGCCCACGCTGTCGCCGGCCGCGTCCAGCGGAAGGACGGCCGATCCGGCCGCAACCAGTGCTGCCCCCGCCAGCCACGACACGGCCGGGCGCATCCGGCTGTCCCGGAACGCGACGATGGCGGCAACCACCGCGGCTCCGATCCCGGCCACGACGAAGGACAGCCCGGGGGCGCCGACGTAGGCGGCGAGGGCGCCCAGGGCGGTGTCGGGCTGGGCGAAGGCGAGGTCCCCCCAGGGAAACCCGCCCCAGGGGATCCGGCCGCGCAAGGCCTCCTGGAGCACCCAGACGGCGCCGACCCACACCGGCGCCGCTGGCAGCCGGGTGACCAGCGCTGTCCCGGCGCCGACGAGCGCCAGCCACGCGCCGCAGTACAAGCTCAGCATGAGCCAGGCATCCGTGCCCACGACGCTCATCCAGTGCAGCAGCGGGATGAAGAAGACCAGGCCGGTGACCAGCCCCGCCAGCAGGCCCCGCCGGATGCCCGCGCGCCAGGTCGCCGCGGTCAGGAGGGCCACGCCGGCGACAGCGGCGATGCCGAGGCCGATCGGCGGGAAGGCAGCCCACATGCCCACGCCCGCAGCGGCCGCCAGGCACAGGGCCAGGGGCAGGCGTACCAAGGGCTCGGACATGACTTACGCCAGCACGCCGCTGTCGTGGACGACCCGGCCGGCCACGACGGTGCGCTCGCACTGCGGCAGAGGTGCATCGCCGCCCAGGACGGGCAGTCCAGGCGTGCCGCTGCGCGGATCGGTCGACCAGGCAGCCACGCGTTCGTCGGGCGCCTGCACGACGACCTCGTCGACGGTCCACACGGCGTAGTGGGCCGGCGCCCCGGGCGCGAGCACGCCCGTCCCCGCCTCCCCCGCGGCTCGCCAGCCGGCCCGGGTGTGCGCGGAGAACGCAGCGCGGGCGGACACGCGCTGCTGCGGCACGCTGTGGTGGACTGCCGCGGCGACCGCAGCCCAGGGGCCCAAGGGCGTCACGGGCGCGTCCGAGCCGAATGCGACCAGGACCCCGGCCCCGATGAGGTCGGCGATCCGGTTCATCGAGTTCGCCCGCCGCGACCCGAGCCGCCGCTCGTACATGCCGCCCGGGCCGCCCCAGAGCCCGTCGAACATGGGCTGCATGCTGGCGACGATCCCGAGCCGGGCCATCACCGCGATCGCGTCGTCGTCGAGCATCTCGGCGTGCTCGAGCCGGTGACCCGCGGAACGCACCGGCTCCACCCCCATGCGGCCGGCGGCGTCGACGAAGCCTGCGATGACGCTCCGGGTGGCCTCGTCGCCGATGACGTGAAAGCCCGCCTGCATCCCGGCCTCCGTGGCCGCCACGACATGCTCGGCAACCTGGCTGGCGTCGAGGTAGCCGGCCCCGGTGGTGGCGGGGTCGTCGGCGTACGGAGCGCACAGGCACGCGGTTCGCGACCCGATGGCTCCGTCGGCGAACAGGTCGCCCGCCGCACCGAGAGCACCGAGCTCGCGGGCTCGCTCGATCCCGCCGTCCTCCGCGAGCTGGCCCCAATAGCCGGCGACCAGCGCCCCGGGCTCATGACGGGCGAGGGCGAGAACCTCGACCAGGTCGTGCTCTCCCGAGATGGTCGGCCCAGCCATCTCGTGCAGCGCGACGATGCCCAGCCGCGCCGCGTGGTCGCGCATGGCTCGCTGGGCCTCCTGCCGCAGGGAGGCAGGGATCGAGGCAAGCGCGGTCTCGCGGACGGCGTGGTGGGCTTCCCGTGACACCGGCTCATCCGAGGAGTAGCCCGGCAGTGCCTCGATGCCGGGAACCATGGCCAGGAGGGCGCTGGAGGCAAGTGCGGAGTGCACGTCGATGCGGGACAGGTAGGCCACGCTGCCCCACGTTGCGCGGTCCAGCTCGGACCTGGTGGGCGCGCGGCCCTCGGGCCAACGAGTCTCGTCCCAGCCATGGCCGAGGATCACCCCGCCGCGCAACTGGCGGGCCCGCGCCGACACGAGGTCGAGGGCCTCGGCAAGGGACGACGTGCCGCTGAGGTCGAGGCCGGTCAAGGCAAGGCCCGTGCTGGTCGCGTGCACGTGGGCGTCGACGAAGCCGGGCGTCACCAGGCGGCCTCGCAGGTCGACGACCGCGACGGCCGAGTCCCGGTACGCGTGCGCGGCCGAGTCCTCGCCTACCCAGGCGACCCTGCCGCCCTCGACAAGCATCGCGGTGGCGAAGGGACTCGCCGGCGAGTAGATGGTGCCGCCCATGAGCAGCACTTGGTCGCGGGAGGACCAAGCCGGGCCTTCGGTCACCGCGTGCGCTCGCCCTTCAGCGCGCGTGCGATCACCATCCGCTGGATCTGGTTGGTGCCCTCGACGATCTGCAGGGCCTTGGCCTCCCGGAAATACCGCTCGACGGGGAAGTCGGCGGTGTACCCAGCACCTCCGAGCACCTGGACGGCATCGGTCGTGACCTTCATGGCGGCGTCGGTCGCCGCGAGCTTGGCCATGGCGGCCTGGCGGCCGAACGGCAGGCCGGCGTCCTTCAGGCGCGCCGCCTCGACATACAAGGCGCGGGCGGCGGAGACGGCGGTGGCCATGTCGGCGAGCATGAAGCCGACCCCCTGGAAGTCGATGATCGCCTTGCCGAACTGCTGGCGACCCAACGCATAGTCGACCGCGGCATCGAGGGCGGCCTGGGCCAGGCCCACGGCGCAGGCCGCGATGCCGAGGCGGCCTGCATCGAGCGCGGCAAGGGCCACCACGAAGCCGGCGCCCTCATCGGAGATTCGGCGCTCGACCGGGATCCTTGCGCCATCGAAGATGACTTGCGCGGTCGGCGATGCGTTGACCCCCATCTTCCGCTCGCGCGGTGCCGCCGACAGTCCCGGTGTGCCACCGTCGACGAGCAGGCACGTGATGCCGCGCGGCCCGTCGTCGGAGGTGCGCACCATCGTGGAGTAGAAGTCGGCACCCCCGCCGTGCGTGATCCACGCCTTCGTGCCGTGGACGACGTACTCGTCGCCCTCGCGCACGGCTCGCGTGACCAGGCCCGCCGCATCGGAGCCTGATTGCGGCTCGGAGAGGCAGTACCCGCCGAGCAGGCTTCCGCCGATCATCTCGGGCAGCCAGCGGTCCCGTTGCTCCGTCGTGCCGAAATTGGCCACTCCGAAGCAGGCCAAGTAGTGGACGCTCACGCTCACGCCGACCGTGAGCCAGGCCCGGGCGAGCTCCTCGAGCACCTGCAGGGTCACCTCGTACGGTTGGGCGCCGCCGCCGTACTCCTCCTCGAACGGCAGGCCGAGCAGCCCCAGACCGCCCATGCTGACGAAGGCGTCGCGAGGGAAGGCAGCCGCCTCCTCGTCTCGCGCCGCGCGGGGGGCGAGCTCCTTGGCGGCGAACTCCTCAGCCATCGCGAGGAGTTCGACAGCCTCGGGGGTGGGCAGCAGGCGGGTGACCGAAGCACCCTTCCACGGCGGCATCAGGCGATCACCAGGTCGCGGGTGGTGTTGTTCGCGATGACGACGCCGTCCTCCGTCGCGATGACGATGTCCTCGATCCGCGCCCCGAACCGGCCCTCGCTGTAGAAGCCCGGCTCGATGCTGAATGCCATGCCGGCCTCCAGCATCAGGCGGTTACCCGTCACGATGTAGGGCTCCTCGTGGGTCTCGAGCCCGATGCCATGGCCGGTGCGATGGATGAACTGCTCGCCGAGCCCAGCGTCAGATAGGACACTACGGGCGGCGTCGTCGACGCTCTCGCACGTGACTCCGGCTCGCGCGTGGGCGACAGCGGCCGCCTGCGCCTGCTTGAGCACCGCGTAGCTGTCCGCGAAGTCCGACGACGGCCGGCCGATCGCGTATGTCCTGGTGCAGTCGCTGCGGTACCCGTCCGGCATGGTTCCTCCGATGTCGACGACCACGATGTCACCCGGCTCGATCACGCGGTCCGACACCTCGTGGTGCGGGCTGGCGCCGTTCGGTCCGCTGCCCACGATGATGAAGTCGACCCGAACGTGCCCTTCGTCGATGATTGCCTCCGCGATGTCGCCGGCGACCTCTCGCTCGGTGCGACCCGCACGCAGCCACGTCGACACCCGCTCGTGCACTCGGTCGATCGCCGCTCCCGCCGCCATGAGGGCCGCCACCTCATCCGGGTCCTTGCGCATCCGGCGGGCGGCCAGGATCGGGCCGCCGAGCACCTGCTCCGCACCCGGCATGGCCGTGCGCAGGGCGAGGACCTTCTGCGCCCACATGTGGTCATCGACGGCCACCGTGCGGGCATCCGGCAGAAGCGACGCAACAAGCGCGTAGGGGTTGTCCGTCTCGCCCCACGCATGGAGGGTCAGCCCGAGCCTGCCGACGGGGCTGGCGAGAGCGGCAAGCCGCTCCAGGCCGGGCACGACCATGGACGCCGGGCCGCGGACCGGCACGACCAGGCAGGTGAGCCGCTCCAGCGGAACGGCGTCGTAGCCGACCAGGTAGCGCAGGTCCGGCCCCGGCGTCACGAGGACGGCGTCAACCCCCACGTCGCTCGCATGCTGCCCTACTGCGGCCAGTCGCGCCGCGAACCTGCTCTCCGGCATCGCTGCCCTCCCGTCTCGACGAGTCTAGCCGCGGGCATCCGCGCGACCCGGTTCTGCCAGACTGCGGCCATGGCCCCGCAGGATCGCCCGATCCTGGCCTTGGATTCCGCCTCCCTGTACTACCGCTCCTTCCATGCGCTGCCCGAATCGATGACGGCACCGGACGGCCGACCGCACAACGCGGTGCGCGGGTTCCTTGCCACGGTGAGCCGCATCGTGGCGACGCACCGGCCGGCCGAGGTCGTGGCCTGCTGGGACGCGAACTGGCGCCCGGACTGGCGGGTGGAGTTGATGCCGTCCTACAAGGCCCACCGGGTGGCTGATGCCGCCACCGGCCAGGAGCAGGAGCCGGACTCCCTCGGCGACCAGGCCGAGGCCATCGCTGACCTGCTCGATGCGGCCGGCATCCCCCGGCTCGGGTTCAGCGACTTCGAGGCCGACGACGTCATCGGCAGCCTTGCGGCACTGGATCCGCGGCCGACCATCGCCGTCAGCGGCGACCGGGACCTCGTGCAGATCGTGGACGAGCGCACCCGCCTGCTGCTGACGGTCAACGGTGGCATGGAGAAGTGGCCGTTGCTCGACCCCGCATCGGTTCTGGAGCGCTACGGGGTTCCGGCGGACCGGTACGTGGACCTGGCCGTCCTGCGCGGGGACCCATCCGACGGGCTGCCGGGGGTACCGGGCATCGGAGCCAAGACGGCGGCAGCCCTCGTCCAGGCGTTCGGCCCCGTCGACGCGATCTTGGCTGCGGCGGACGAGACGCCCGACGCTCGCCCGATGACCCGCCGACTGGCAGCGGCGCTGCTCGCTTCTCGCGACGAGGTCGCGGCCGCATCGATCGTGGCGCGGTTGCGCACGGACCTTCCGGTGCTGGACCGGTCCCCCGCAGTCGACCGAGACGCGCTCGAGGGACTGGCAGAACGGTGGGGAGTCCAGCGGCAGGTGGCCGACTTGATGTCCGCCCTGGCCCGTCACACCGAGGCGGAGTAGGACACCACTCCGCGGTTGACCAGGTCTGCGGCGGCGTGCGCCGTGTGGCGCACCGGGTCGTCGACGTCAACCGCCTGGGCGACCTGCCCCAGCAGGTCGATCACCTGCCGCGTCCACCGCACGAAGTCACCCGCTGTGGTGTCCCCGTGGGTGAGCACCTCGAGCAGGTTGGCTCCCTTGGCCCATCGGTAGGTGGAATCGACCAGCCCGGGATCCGGCTTCCGGGTGATCGCGAGCCCATGCCTGCTCTCGAGGTCGGCCAGTTCCTCGTGCAGCCCGCGAAGCCGCTCGATCGCCTCGCGGACGGCAACGGTGGGCATGGCAGCGGGCGCCTCGTCGTCCGCTCCGCGCGCCTCGTAAACGACGGCGGCGCAGACCGCCGCCAGCTCGGCCGCATCGAGCGACGACCACGCGCCCTCCCGGATCGACTGGGCGGCGATGAGGTCGGCCTCGGTGTACAGCCGCATGAGCATGCGACCGGAGTCGGTCACCTGTGCGCTGTTCCCGGACGACGTGAGGTAGCCCAGCTCGGTGAGCACTTCGCACACGCGGTCGAAACGCTTGGCAATCGAGTTCGTTCGGCCGTCCACCCTGCGCTCCAGGTCCCTGATCTGGCGGTCTACCCGGTGGTAGCGCTCCGCCCAGCGCGCATGCACCTCGCGGTCCGAGCAGCCGTGGCAGGGATGCTGCTTGAGCCGTGCGCGCATGGCCTGGATCTCCGCGTCCTCGGACGCCTGGGTGGACCGGCGGCGGCGTTCGTGCGGAATGTCGCCCATCACCGAGTGCAGTGCGCTGACCAGGTCCCGGCGGGACCGGGCATCCTTCGCCACGAAGCCCTTGGGGACGGTAACGGACGCGATCGGCTCGACGAACTGGGTGGTGTCGGCCACCGATACCCGCCGCACCTGACCGTCGCCGGTCAGGACCATGGGCCGGCCAGCCATGACCGGGCTGCGGTGCCGGCGCTGGTCGAGCACGACGGCGGGGCCGGCCCGGCGCCCGGTCGTGATCACGACGACGTCGCCCTGGCGGAGGGCCAGCCACGAGTCCTCCGCCGCCTCCCGGCGCTGGGTCGCCGCCTGCCGGGAGAGGTCCTTCTCGCGGCGGGACAGGGACTCCCGGAGGGCGGCGTACTCCTCGAAGTCGCCCAGATGGCACGCCATGGCCTGCCGGTATCCCTCCTTGGCCTCCTCCACCTTGCGCAGCTCGGTGGCCAGGCCGACCACGGAGCGATCGGCCTGGAACTGCGCGAACGAGGTCTCCAGCACCTCGCGCGCGGCATGCCGGCCCATGCGGGCCACGAGGTTGACCGCCATGTTGTACGAGGGCTGGAACGAGGAGCGCAGCGGATAGGTTCGGGTGGAGGCCAGGCCGGCTAGCGAACGTGGGTCAAGCCCGGCATGCCACAGCACGACAGCGTGCCCCTCGACGTCGATGCCGCGCCGTCCTGCCCGCCCGGTGAGCTGCGTGTACTCCCCCGGGGTCAGGTCCACGTGCGTCTCGCCGTTCCACTTAACCAATCGCTCGAGGACGACCGACTTGGCGGGCATGTTGATGCCGAGGGCGAGCGTCTCGGTGGCGAAGACCACCTTGAGCAGGCCGGCCTGGAAGAGCCCTTCGACGATCTCCTTGAACACCGGCAGCAGCCCGGCGTGGTGGGCGGCCAGTCCCCGTTCCAGGGCCTCGAGCCACTCGTCGAAGCCGAGGGCGGCGAGGTCCTCGTCCGGCAGTTCCAGGGTGCTGGCCAGCGCGACCTGGCGGATCTCGCGACGCTCCTCGGCCGTCGTCAGTCGCAGGCCACCCTGCAGGCACTGCCGCACCGCGTCGTCGCAGCCGGCCCTGCTGAACAGGAAGTAGATGGCCGGGAGAAGCCCGTCCCGCTCCAGCCGCTCCGCGACGTCGCTGCGCCAGGGCGTCATCGGCCCGCGGCGTCTCTGCCGATCGCGGCCGTGCCCGCGGTGTGGGTTCTCCCGACGCTCCTGCTCCCGGGCGAGGCGCACGAGCTCGGGGTTCACTATCCGCTGGTCGTCGTCGACGAAGAGGTCGTACATGCGGCTGCCCGCCATCACGTGCTGCCACAGGGGCACCGGGCGGTGCTCCTCGACGACCACGGCAGTGTCGCCTCGAACGGCCTCGAGCCACGCCCCGAACTCCTCCGCGTTGCTCACCGTTGCGGACAGGGCCACCACGGTCACCGACTCGGGGAGGTGGATGATCACTTCCTCCCAGACCGCGCCCCGGAACCGGTCGGCCAGGTAATGCACCTCATCCATGACGACGTAGCCGAGTCCGCCGAGGGTTGATGAGCCCGCGTAGAGCATGTTGCGCAGGACCTCGGTCGTCATCACGACGATGGGTGCCTCGCCGTTGATGCTGTTGTCGCCCGTCAGCAGCCCGACCTGCGCAGCGCCGTGACGCGCCACCAGGTCGTTGTACTTCTGGTTCGACAGCGCCTTGATCGGCGTCGTGTAGAAGCACTTGAGCCCCTGCTCCACGGCGAGGTGGATGGCGAACTCCCCGACCACGGTCTTCCCCGACCCCGTCGGGGCGGCGACCAGCACTCCGGCACCCCGCTCGAGCGCCGCGCACGCGTCGAGCTGGAAGTCGTCCAGGCCGAACAGATAGCCCTCGGCGAAGGCACCCACCTGTCCTCGGGTGCGCTCCCCGCGGGACTTGGCCGCGGCGTACCTCTCCGCGGGGCTGGCCATGACCTCAGGCTACGACCAGACCTGCGGTACCGCGCTCAGGCAGTGCCGAGGACGGCCAGCGCGCCGGGCTGCAGGCGGACGTCGACGGGCAGGGGGCCGACCCGCTCGCCGTCGGCATAGGCCACCTGGCCGGCGGCACTGACGCGCAGCCGGGCACCGCGGTAGGTGCGCACGTAGGGCTGGCGTACGTGCTCGCCCTTGTAGACCGACGGGAACAGCCGCAGGAAGGTGACCTTCGAGACCGCAGACAGCCACGTGATATCGAGCAGGCCGTCGTCCGGGACTGCCGCCGGGCAGATCCGCATGCCCCCTCCGTAGCTCGGGCCATTCCCGACGGCAACGAGCATGGCCTCGCCCTCGATGAGCTCCCCGTCGATGGTCAGGGAGTATCGCACCGGGCGGAAGGAGGCGAGTTCGCGCACCATCGCCACGGTGTAGCGCTGCCCGCCCAGTCGTGACATGGCGTTGGCGCGCTCGTTGACGGCGGAATCGAAGCCGGTCGACAGGACGCCCGCGAAGTGATGCCGGGCGCCGTCGCTCGCCTCGGCCAGTCCAGCGTCGACGTGGCGGACCTGGCCTGAGCCCAGCGCCGCGGCAAGGTGCCGGGCCCCCGCGGCCGCATCGCCGTGCGGGAAGCCGAGGGCCATGGCGATGTCGTCGCCCGACCCTCCGGCAACGATGCCCAACGGCACGCCGGTCCCCACCAGCTCCTGGATCACGGTGTGCACCGTGCCATCGCCCCCGCAGGCGACGACTGCGCGGGCACCGGACGCCACGGCTTCACGCACCGAAGCCTGCGCTATCGCGGCCGAGGCAGGTCGGACCACGCGGTAGGCGATGCCTGCTGCCGCCAGCGCGTGCGCGGCCAGCTCGGCGTGGCGCACGGCCCTGCCGCCGCCCGCCGCGGGGTTCACCACCAGCCAGGTGTCAGCCTCGACCACGCTATGCGCCGTCGTCGCGCGTCGGCTCGTCGAGCGGTGACGGGTTCGGGTCGAGGGGCGAGGCCTCGTCGTCGTCCAGCCCGGAGTAGTCCATCCGCCCGGAACGTCGATCACGGCGCCGGTCATTGAGCAGGCAGATGCCCACGGCAATCGCGACCAGGCCCAGGATCGGGACAGCCAGGAGAAGGAGGTTGATCGGGTCGCCCGTCGGCGTGGCCACTGCCGAGAACAGCAGCACGCTGATGATGATCCAGCGCCACCAGCTGACCAGCTTTCGCCCCGTCAGGACGCCCGCGAAGTTCAGCAGCACGAGCAGGAGCGGCACCAGGAAGCCGATCCCGAAGACGAGGATCATGCGCAGGAAGAAGGAAAGGTATCGATCGACAGACACGATGTTCTCGACGCCCTCAGGCGTGAAGCCGAACAGGATCTGCAGGCCGTAAGGCAGCAGCACGTACGCGAGCAGGGCGCCGGACAGGAAGAGCGGAGCCGCGACGGCAGCGAACCCGACCGCCCATCGACGCTCGTTCTTGTGCAGCCCGGGGGTCACGAAGCGCCACAACTGGTACAGCCACACCGGGGACGACAGCACCAGGCCGGCAACCGCGGCCACCTGCATCTGCAGCACGAACGGATCGGCCACCCCGGTCAGCGCAAGGGTGACCTCGCGGCCCTCGGCCCTGGACTGCTCGACGACGGCGTTGAAGGGCTCGCTGAGCCAGGCGAAGAGCCGGTCGTAGTAGATCCAGCCGACGACCATGCCCACCACGATGGCCAGCCCGGCCTTCACCAGCCGTGACCGAAGCTCCCGCAGATGCTCCGTCAGCGGCATCGCGGCCGCACGGTCGGCGCCGCGCTCTTTGATCGCCATGTGAGGCGGGTGGTCAGCCCTCGGTCCGCTCCGGCGCCGGGGCCTCGGCGGCAGCAGGGGCTGCCGGCGGTGCCTGGCCGGCGGCGGGCAGAGCCTCGGGGGCAGGTGCGCTCAGGGCATCAGGCGTGGCCGTATCGGTGGCCTTGCCGGGTGCGTCCTTCGACGTATCGTCGGCGAGCCCCTTCGTCTCCGCCTTGAAGATCCTCAGCGAGCGGCCCAGGCCGCGTGCGGCGTCTGGGAGCCGCTTGGCGCCGAAGAGCAGGAGGATGAGGGCCACGATGATCAGCCACTCCCAGCCGCGCAACTGACTGAACATTGGGTACTCCTCGGTCGTGCGTCCGGAGCCGACGCTGCAGGATGGCTAACGATACGCCGCGAGGGCCGACCGAGCGGCACCCGCCACGGTCTCAACCAGTTCCGGCGGCTCGAGGACCGTGGCCGTGCCTGCCAGCGACAGCACGAGCCGCAGGGCCCAGTCGGGCGACAGCATGCGCAGGCGGACGAGCGTGGACCCGTCGGCCCCCTCCCCCTCAACGGCCCCGTGGTGCACGTCGATAATCCAGCGCGCCTCCGGGGACACCGCGAGCAGGGCGGTCGCCGGCACGGCGGGCGGATCGGTCGTGGGGTCCCCAGGGCCCGGGGACTCGGGCGGACCCGGCGCCTGCCCTGGGGCGGCCGACACCACCCGATCGAGTCGGAAGGTGCGCAAGGCGCCTGCCGAGTAGCAGTACGCCTCTAGGTACACCGTCCCGTCGGTCGTGAACAGCCGGCGCGGCTCGATGGTCCGGTCGGTGACCTCGTCCTTGCTTGCCGACGCGTAGCGGATGGCCGTGGCGCCGCCGGACGCGAGAGCCATCTCGATCACGCCGCGCACCTCCGGTGAGACACCGACGTTCACGGTGATCGCGCGAGCCGCCTCGGTGGCACTTGCCGCCTGCTCGAGCTTGACTGCCGCGGTTACGAGGGCCTCGCGGTCCTCGACGCCGGGGACCTGGGCGAGCATCCGAAGGGCGATGAGCAGCGTGAGCGCCTCCTGCTGGCTCAGCCGCATGGGCCGCTCGAGGGTCAGCGCGTCGAGCACGTGGATCCGGCCTTCCTCGTCCCAGAACTGGATGTCCACAAGTTGCCCCGGCCCGTAGCCAGGCTCTCCGCAGACTATGAGCAGCCACAGGTCCTGCTCCAACTGGTCCGGGATCACCCCGAAATGCGCTGCGGCATCCGCTACGGTCACGCCGTCGTGGGCGCGCAGCCAGGGCACGAGTGCCAGCAGCCGCGACAGCCGCTCCGCCGCCGTGCCGCTCATGACCCGCCGTCCCCGTGCGCACTGGCGATGACGGCGAGGGCCGCCCTGGCCGCCGCCACCGCCTCGGGTGGCTCGACGACCACGGCGTCGACTCCCGCCGCGCATGCGATGGCGGTCGCGTCAGCGAGGGATCTCAGCTCGACGGTGATCGTGTCTGCCTCGAATGCATCGACGACTCCCTGCGCAGCCGCCATCCGGCGCAGTCGGGCCGCCCGCCCGGGCGCTACCCGGAACCTCGCCCGGACGCCTTCATCCGGTCCCGCATCCAGGCCCGCGCGTGAGACTTCGAAGCCCTCCGGCGGGGGAATGCGCGCGGCAGCCATCACCTGGACGGGGCCGTGCATGCGGGACAGGCGGAAGGTCCGCTGGGCCTCGCGATCGTGATCGTGGCCGACGAGGAACCAGCGGCCCGAACTCGACCTCAGCCCCCATGGCGAGACCGTGCGCTTGCGTACGGTGTCATCGGCCGGGGCGCGGTAGTCGAAGGTGACTACCTTCTCGTCCCGCACGGCCTGCATGAGGGGCAGCAGCGCGGCGTCGGCGGCGGTCAGCTCCACCGGTCCGCGAAGGTCGGCTGGGGTCCAGTCGTGCCCGGAAGCCGACGCGGACTCGAGCTTGCGCAGCGCCGTGCCCGGTACAGGAGCGATCGACGCGCCGCTCCAGACCTGTGCGGCGAGCGCGATCGCGGCGCGTTCCTCGACCGTGAAGTCGATGGGGTGGAGGACGTACGAGTCTCCCGGTATGCGGTACCCGACGACCTCGCCGCTTACGTCAAGGACGGTCTCGACAGGGATGCCCATCGATCGCAGTTCGTCCTTGTCCCGCTCGAACATGCGCTCGAAGGCTGCGTCGGACGGTGCGTCACCGTACCCAGGGATCGCTTGCCGGATGGTGGCTCTCGACACGGCGGTCGCCGTGGCCATGAGGCACAGGACGAGATTGAGCAGTCGCTCGGTGCGATCGACGCGATCGGTCATGCGTGCGGCTACCCGACGTCGATGAGGTCGATGACGAAGACGAGGGTGCGGCCTGCCAACCGGTGGCCGCCGCTCTCCCCGTAGGCCATCCGCGGCGGTATCACGAGCTGGCGCCTCCCGCCGACACGCATGCCGGGGATGCCCTCCTGCCAGCCGGCGATGAGGCCGTTGAGGGGAAACGCGATGGACTCACCGCGGTCCCACGAGGCGTCGAACTGCTCGCCCGTCTCGTAGTCGACGCCGATGTAGTGAACGTCGACGCGCCCACCGGGCACCGCCTCCGCGCCCTCCCCGACGATCACGTCCGTGATCACGAGTTCGGTCGGCGCCGGACCCTCCAGGAACTCGATCTCGGGCTTGGTGCTCATGTGGTGTCTCCTTGGCGGTATCTCGGCATGCGGAACGAGGGGCTCGCGGCGAGCCGGGACGGGTGCTAGCCGATGCTGATGAGCTCGACCGTGAAGACCAGCGTCTCGTTGACGTCGATGCCAGGCGGAGGCGCGTCGCCGTAGGCCAGCTCGCCCGGGATCACGAGCAGCCGGGTGCCGCCGACCTTCATCCCGGGCACCCCTTCCTGCCACCCCGCGATGACCCCGTCCAGCGGGAAGGTGGCCGGGGTGCCGTTGGCGTACGACGAGTCGAACAGCGACTGGGTGCCTAGGCCAACGCCGCAGTAGTTGACGGTCAGGGTGTCGCCGGCCACGGCCTCCGCCCCGCTGCCCTCGACCACCTCGGCGATCCCGAGTTCGGTGGCCGGGGTGGCATCCGTGGCGATGGTGACGGTGGGGGCGCCGTTGGGCTGGATGGCGGCCGAGGCGGACCCGACCGTGACGCTGCCCGTGGGGAGGCTGTCGGTGGGCATCGCCTGCGTGCTCACGCAGTCCACCGTGACATAGGGGGCCCCTGCGGCGATCGAGGACTGCAGTTCTTCGGCAGGAGCCGTCTCCTCGGCGCTGATGGCGTCCGGCTCGACCCTCTCGTCAGTCTGGCTGCCGCAGGCGGTGAGCCCGATCAGGAGGGTGGCGGACGCGGCGGCGATGGCGATTCGCTTCATGCGGGGAGCCTAGGCCATGCACGCCCTGCAGGTGCGCCTGCCCGCGGCTTCACATGCCGGCGATCAGCCGCTCGACGCGCTCATCAACCGCCGCGAACGGGTCCTTGCAGAGCACCGTCCGCTGGGCCTGGTCATTCAGCTTGAGGTGCACCCAGTCCACCGTGAAGTCCCTGCGCCGCTCCTGCGCCCGCCGCACGAAATCGCCGCGAAGCTTCGCGCGGGTTGTCTGCGGCGGCACTGACTTGGCCTCGAAGACGGCCAGGTCGGTGGTGACCCGCTCCACCAGGCCGCTGCGCTCGAGCATGTAGTAGAGGCCGCGGCGCCGGTTGATGTCGTGATAGGCCAGATCGAGCTGCCCGATCCGGGCGGACTCAAGGCCCAGGCCATGGCGCTCCATGTAGCGCTGCAGGATTCGCTGCTTGATGGCCCAGTCGATCTCCCGGTCGATGAGGCTGATGTCGTCGGCCTCGATCGCCTTCAGCGACCTGCCCCACAACTCGAGGACCCGGCGCGTCGTGCCGGTGGGCTCGTCGACCAGCCCGCGTCGCTCGGCGAAGTCGGCCGCCTTCTCGTAGTACTCCCACTGCATGGACAGGGCCGACAGCTCACGCCCGGTGGTGAGGCGCACGGTGCGCTTGCCGGTGATGTCGTGGCTCATCTCCCGGATCGCCCGGATGGGGTTCTCGAGGGACATGTCCCGCATGACCACGCCCGCCTCGAGCATGCGCAGGACCAGGTCGGCGCTGCCGACCTTCAGCATCGTGGTGGTCTCGCTCATGTTGCTGTCGCCCACGATGACATGCAGCCGTCGGTAGAGGTCCGCATCGGCGTGCGGCTCGTCGCGGGTGTTGATGATCGGGCGGGACCGCGTGGTTGCGCTGCTGACTCCCTCCCACATGTGGTCGGCTCGCTGGCTCAGGCAGTACACGGCCCCGCGCGGGGTCTGCAGGACCTTGCCGGCCCCGGCGATGAGCTGGCGCGAGATGAGGAAGGGGATGAACCGCTCCGCCAGGCGGCTGAACTCCCCGCGGCGCTCCACCAGGAAGTTCTCGTGACACCCGTAGGAGTTGCCTGCCGAGTCGGTGTTGTTCTTGAACAGGTAGATGTCCCCGAACACGCCTTCCTCGCGCAAGCGTCGCTCGGCATCGACGACAAGCCCCTCGAGGATCCGCTCCCCGGCGCGGTCGTGGGTGACCAGGTCGGTGATGCTGTCGCACTCCGCGGTTGCATACTCCGGGTGGCTGCCGACGTCGAGGTACAGCCTCGAGCCGTTCGTCAGGAAGACATTGCTGCTGCGGCCCCAGGCGACCACGCGCCGGAACAGGTACCGGGCGACTTCGTCGGGGCTGAGCCGGCGCTGGCCGTTGAAGGTGCACGTGACGCCGTACTCGGTCTCGATCCCGAAGATCCGGCGGTCCACGCTCCTACAGTACGTCGCACCGTGCGTGACGCCGCCGCACTCGCCGGATCAGTTGAAGCCCAGGACCCCCAGGGCCGGCACGCCTTGGGCGAACGCAGGGCTGACGCCGACGAGGGTTGCTCCATCGGGACCCACAAGGGTTCCACCGTCAAGCCCGACGAGGGTTGCCCCGTCCATCCCCACCAGGGTCGCGCCGTCGGGCCCGATCAGGCTGGCCAGGGTTCGAGCGACCAAGGTGCCGCCATCAGGTCCCACGAGCGTTGCCCCGTCGGGGCCGATCAGCGTTGCCCCGTCCATGCCCACGAGCGACGAGGCCGACAGTCCGGTGCGTTGCGGGTCGATGGACAGCCCGGAGCACACGAAGGCCCCGCCACCCAGGGCGAGGCAGCCTCCGGCCGCCACGCCCGCCACGGGGGCCCC
The DNA here is from genome assembly GCA_030645615.1 of Actinomycetota bacterium. Classification (GTDB taxonomy): domain Bacteria; phylum Actinomycetota; class Actinomycetes; order S36-B12; family S36-B12; genus UBA10649. Next base: position 27,135 of record JAUSNB010000047.1, read on the forward strand.
GCCCGGCATGAGCTGGACATTCCGCTGGAGCACGGCAGGTGCAGGCTTCTTTGCAGTGGCCTTCCCCTGCGGCGGCGCCACCTTCGGTATCGTCGTTGCGTTGATCCCCAGCAGGTTGCCAAGGTGACATACGAGGTCGTACCACGCACAGGCAACGGCACGTACCCCCGACCGTCCGGCCCCTGAACTGAGCGATGCGTTGGCCACCAGCACCTTAAGAGGATGTCCCGCGTCGGTGACGTACTTGATCACGTCCATGCCGTTCAGTCCGCCGGGGACGACGAGACCCGACTTCTGCCGCAGAGAAGCAGCCAACTTGGTCACGGGAAGGTAGGTGGGCCCGAAGCAGCTCATTGACTGGCCGGAAGCAGACATGCAACGCCCGTCGAGCATGGTGACGTCGGGACCTCCCGCGACGCCGTTCGGGCCGGTCACCGCGATGTCGGCGTAGGCCTGGTAGTGAACTCCATTGCGATCCTCGACGGTAGCCAGGACACGCACCGATCCGGTCTGGCCGAAGCCGCCCGTCAGGACGACTGAACTGGAGCGGCCGCCATTCGCGGAGATCCTGCGGAAGCCGTCGGGCCCGAACACCTCAAACTGGACACCGGCCACGCCGAACCCGGTATTGGCCTGGATGGCCGACACCTCGAATGCGGACAGGGTGCCAGCGAAGGCGACGAGGCCCAGGTCGGTCGTGAGGGTCGCATACTCAGGGTTCTGCTGTCGGTACGTCGCGTCGGGGATGGCGAACTGCAATCGCAGGCCGGCCTCCACCGAGGGCCGATCGACCGTGAGCACGGCGACCGAGGTGCTGCCACCGCCAGCAGTTGGTTCAATCGCGAACACGTCCACATTGGCGGCGGTTAACTGCGTCGTGTCGTCGGACCACTCCACTCGCCATGGGCACTTGTTCCGATCCAGCAGCGACGTCACCTGCCACATGGGGACATGGTTGGCGAGTGCGAACCACTTCTTGAACGTCTTGGTCGAAGGGCAGCCGCGGAGTGACTCCTCATAGAAGTAGACGCGCAGCTTGCCCGGCTTGTCGGGCGTGCCCACGATCGTCGATCCGGGGGCAGGCGAGACCCGGAAGATGTCGTTGGCGTCGATGTCATTCCCGAATGCGCCGGGGATCTTGTTGGCCCCCTGCCCGACGGCGACAAGCTCCACGGTGATCCGCTCCCGGGTGCTCGACAGCCATCGCTCGATCGCCTGCATGGTTGCGGGGAATGTCCATGACGATCCCGACTTGCGAGGTGCCCACTCGGCAGGAACGACCACGGGGCGACCCGGGACCACCGGGAAGGTCTTGCTCGACAGGATGGCGCTCGACTTGCCCGCCTTGTTCTGCGCCACCACCTGGACCATGAGACTGCGACCGACGTCCTTCGGGGTGACCCGGTAGCTGCCCTCGCCTCTCTTCACCGCCTTACAGCCGGACGTGCCGGTCTTGGCCGATGGGCAGCTGAGCCACGTGACCTCATACTTCGTGATGGGGGTCGCAGACGTCCAGAAGCCGACGCTGCTGCTGGCCACGTCGCCTGGCTCGAGCGTGGTCCGGTTGATGACCGGAAGCCCAGTGCTGGTGGGCACGCCGCCCGCCTGGCCGGACGATGAAGCGAAGCGTGACGCCTGCGACGTGACCACGGCCTCGGCGCAAGTCCGGAGTGATGCGACGGGCACCTGCCCGTGGAAGCCGGTGCACGAGGCGCGCACGAGGACCGAGCCGGACACGGCAGCCGCATGGACGGCATCGGTCGCCCCGTCCGAGGAGGGCACGGAGATGGCCCACGATGCGCTCGTGCCGGCCAGGAGGATCGCACCTCCCGTCGAGGCCAGGACGGACTCTCGGACGTGGGCCAGTCTCTCGCGCGCTTCGACGTCCGTGGCCAGGGCGGTGACACCGAGGAAATACGGATAGGCGTGCGCATAATCGTCGCTGACCCACGTCCGTACGCACTCCACGTACGGTGACGACACGCATGTGTTCGCCCCTCCGCTGTAGGTGCTGAGGGCGCTAGTGAACGCGGCAGCGGTTGCCGCCTCCTGAGGCGTGAGGAGTCTCGCCTCGACCTCCGCGGCGGTCAGCGCAGCCCCCACGGCGGGTGCAGCAGCCCCCGCGACGGCGCCGAATGCCAGGAGAGATGCGCACAGAGCAGCAGCCGTAACCCGTCGACCCCGCACGAACGAGACGTTCCCGGGAGCGGCCATGCCCTGCACCCTAGTGCGCCAGCATGACCCCTAGCTCGCCGTTGACGAGCCGCCGGAAGGTGCGGCGGGGGCGCGACCTCTCCAGGATCGCTACCTCGAGCTGCGCCTCGGTGAGCGTCCTCGGCCTCTCGTCGCCGTGCTCCCCCATCAGCCCCACGGCGAGGCGGATGCATGCCCCCAGGTCGAGGCCCTCCTGCCAGCCCTCCAGCAGGCCGGTGCCGATGGGCTCGGCAGAGCCGCCCATGGCCACATACCCGCGCTCGTCGGCGACCGATCCGTCGAACATGAGCCGGTACAGCTGGTCGTCCGCCGAGGTGTGACCCACCTCTGCGACCACGATCTCGACCTCGAAGGGCTTGGGTGTCTCGGTGAAGATGGTGCCGAGGGTCTGGGCGTAGGCGTTGGCCAGGCTCCGGCCCGTGACGTCGCTGCGGTCGTACGAGTAGCCCCGGAGGTCTGCCAGCCGCACGCCGGCAACCCGCAGGCTCTCGAACTCGTTGTACTTGCCCACGGCCGCGAAGCCGATGCGGTCGTACAGCTCGCCGATCTTGTGCAGTGCGCGCGACGGGTTCTCCGCCACGAAGACAATGCCGGCGTCGTACTGCATGACGACGACGCTGCGGCCCCGCGCGATGCCCTTTCGGGCGAAGTCCGCCTTGTCGCGCATGATCTGCTCGGGCGAGACGTAGAACGGAACGCTCATGAGCCACCCCCAGCGTCGGACGCACTCGGCCCGTCGGGCCGCGCCATCCGTGCCTCGACCATCGCGCGCACACGCGGCTCGAGCTCCTCGTCGTCGAGGATCCGCACGCCCGCGCTGCCCACGGTGGCGACGACCGGGTAGATGCCGCGGGCCATGTCCGGCCCGCCCGTGGCGCTGTCGTCGTCGGCAGCGTCGTAGAGGGCCTCCAGCGCCGCGCGGATGCCCTCGTCGGTGCCAGCACCTCGGCGGAAGAGCTTCTTCAACGACCCGCGGGCGAAGACCGAGCCCGAGCCGACCGCGTAGAAGTCGTGCTCCTCGTACCGACCGCCGGTGACGTCGTAGGAGAAGATCCGACCGGCGTCGCGAGCCTCGTCGTAGCCAGCCAGAAGCGGGACCACCGCCAGTCCCTGCATGGCCATCCCGAGATTGCCCCGCAGCATGGTCGCCAGCCGGTTGGCCTTGCCGTCGAGCGACAGCGGCAGCCCCTCGATCTTCTCGTAGTGCTCGAGCTCCACCTGGTAGAGGCGAACGAGTTCCACGGCCAGTCCTGCGGTGCCGGCGATGCCGATGAGGGAATGGTCGTCCGCCGCGAAGACCTTCTCGATGTCGTTCTGCGCGATGAGGTTGCCCATCGTGGCGCGCCGGTCACCCGCCATCACCGCCCCGCCATCGGTGCGCAGGGCCACGATGGTCGTGCCATGGGGGGCCAGTCCCCCGGCAGGCTCGGACGGCATCGGCAGCCGGTCGGGGTGCAGCGCCGCAAGGAAGTCGACGAAGGACGCGGACCCCGCTGCCCGGAAGGCGCCGGGGAGCCCGGGCGTGGCGGTCACTGCCCGCCCTTCTGCACGAAGGACTTGACGAAGTCCTCGGCGTTCTCCTCCAGGACGCTGTCGATCTCGTCGAGGATCGAGTCCACCTCCGCGTCGAGTTCGGCCGGGGCGGACTCCGCGGAGTGCACGACCTCCTCGTCGACGACATCCTCGCGGCTGGACCGGCGCTGCTCTGCTGATTCTCGCTGCGGCATGAGGACAGGCTATCTCGCGGCGCCGCTCCGGCGAGGCGGCTGCGCCCCCAGCCGCTCCATGAGGGTGGCTACGTCCGGGGCGTCCTCGAGCAAATCGCCCACGTGGGACCTGGTGCCGCGCAGCGGCTCGAGAGTCGGCACGCGCAGGAGGGAGTCGTAGCCCGGGACGTCGAACACGACCGAGTCCCAGGACGCGGCCGCGACCGATTCGGCGTACCGGCGCATGCACTCGCCCCGGAAGTAGGCGCGGGTGTCCGATGGTGGCTGGTGCATCGCCCGCTCCACCTCGTCGTCGGTGAACATCCGGTCGAGCAGCCCGCGCTGCTCAAGCCTCGCGGCCAGCCCCTTCTCCCGTCGGATGTCGGCGTACTGCAGGTCGATCGCCTGCAGGCGCGGGGAATCCCAGCCCAGTCCGTCGCGGCGGACGTACCCCTCCATGAGCGATCGCTTGGCGACCCAGTCCAGCTCGCGTGCCAACGTCGAGGGGTCGGCCGCCAGGGCGTCGAGGACGCGGCCCCATTGGTCCAGGACGTCGATGGTCATGGGATCCTGCGGCCCGGCCTGCTCGCGAGCGCAGAACGCGACTGCCTGCTCGTGGATCCCCCGCTGGATGTCCAACGCGGTGAGGCGACCTCCGTCGGCGAGCTCGATGCGGTGAGCAAGCGAGGGGTCGTGCGAGACGGCGTGCATCTCGGCGACGGGACGGGCCGGCCACCAGTCTCGCGTTCCCGGGAAGCCCGCCTCGATCATCGAAAGGACGATGGCGGTGGTCCCGAGCTTGAGGTAGGTGGCCTTGTCGCTGAGATTCGCGTCTCCGACGATGACGTGGAGGCGACGGAACCGCTCGGGGTCGGCGTGCGGCTCGTCACGGGTATTGATGATCGGGCGCTTGAGCGTGGTCTCGAGCCCCACCTCGACCTCGAAGAAGTCCGCCCGCTGGGTCAGCTGGAACGCTGAGGTGCGGCCGTCCTGGCCAATGCCCAACCGTCCGGACCCGGTGAAGACCTGCCGCGTGATGAAGAACGGGACGAGGTGCCGCACGATGTCGGCGAAGGGCGTGGCCCGCTGCATCAGGTAGTTCTCGTGGCAGCCGTACGAGGCACCCTTGTTGTCGGTGTTGTTCTTGTAGAGCACGATCGGCGGCGCGTGCGGGATCTGCGCCGCCAGCTCCATCGCCCGCTCCATCACGCGCACCCCGGCCCGGTCCCATAGCACGGCATCGCGCGGATTGGTCACCTCGGGCGTGGAGTACTCCGGATGCGCATGGTCCACGTACAGCCTGGCGCCGTTGGTGAGGATGACGTTCGCCATGCCGGTGTCCTCGTCCGTCAACTGCGACGGGTCGGCATCGGCCCTCGTCATGTCGAAGCCGCGGGCATCGCGCAACGGACTCTCGACGTCGTAGTCCCAGTGCGCCTTGGTGCGTTGGCCCCGGGCGACGAACTGCCCGTAGGAGTTGACGATCTGGGAACTCGACACCATGGCGTTCATGGTGGGGTGCCCGGGGACGGTGATGCCGTACTCCGTCTCGATGCCCATCACCCGATGGACGCTCATGCCGCCCTCCGGGCTGCGGCCAGGGGCACTACAGGTACTGCCCAGTGTTCGCCACGTTCTCGATGGAGCGACCCGGCTCGGAGCCCTTCTTGCCCTGGATGAGGGTGCGGATGAAGACGATGCGCTCGCCCTTCTTGCCCGAGATGCGCGCCCAGTCGTCGGGGTTCGTCGTGTTCGGCAGGTCCTCGTTCTCGCGGAACTCATCGATGCAGGCGGCGAGCACGTGCTGGACCCTGATCCCCTTCTCGCCGAGGTCGAGGAAGTCCTTGATAGCCATCTTCTTGGCGCGGGCGACGATGTTCTCGATCATGGCCCCGGAGTTGAAGTCCTTGAAATACAGGATCTCCTTGTCCCCATTGGCGTATGTCACCTCGAGGAACTGGTTCTCCTCAGACTCGGTGTACATGCGCTCGACGGCGCGCAGGATCATGTCGCGGCAGGATGCCTCGGGGTCGCCGCCGTGCTCGGCCAGGTCGTCCCGGTGGAGCGGGAGGGTCGACACGAGGTACTTCGTGAAGATGTCCCGCGCGGCCTCCGCGTCGGGGCGCTCGATCTTGATCTTCACGTCCAGGCGACCGGGTCGCAGGATGGCCGGGTCGATCATGTCCTCGCGATTGGAGGCGCCGATGACGATGACGTTCTCCAGGCTCTCGACACCGTCGATCTCGCTGAGGAGCTGTGGCACGATCGTGTTCTCGACGTCGCTGGACACCCCTGAGCCACGGGTGCGGAAGAGGGAGTCCATCTCGTCGAAGAACACGATGACGGGCATCCCCTCGGATGCCTTCTCCCGGGCCCGCTGGAACACCAGCCTGATGTGCCGCTCCGTCTCTCCCACGTACTTGTTGAGCAGTTCCGGGCCCTTGATGTTGAGGAAGTAGGACCTGCCCTCTTCACGGCCCGTGCGCTCGGCGACCTTGCGCGCCAGGGAGTTCGCCACCGCCTTGGCGATGAGCGTCTTGCCGCACCCGGGCGGGCCATAGAGCAGGATGCCCTTCGGCGGCTTGAGGTCGTGCTCGGCGAAGAGGTCCGGATGCATGAAGGGCAGTTCGACGGCGTCCTTGATGGCGTCGATCTGGTCGGCGAGCCCACCGATGTCCTGGTACTGGATGTCCGGGACCTCCTCCAGCACGAGTTCCTCGACCTCGGACTTGGGGATCTTCTCGAAGGCGTAGCCCGACCGGACGTCGCACAGCAGGGAATCCCCGGCCCGCACCTTGATCTCGAGCAGCGGCTGGGCCAGCCGGATCACCCGCTCCTCGTCGGTGTGCCCGATCACCAGGGCGCGCTCCCCGTCCTCCAGGATCTCCTTGAGGATGACGATCTCCCCGGTGCTCTCGAACGCCCGGGCGGCAATCACGTTCATCGACTCGTTGAGCATGACCTCCTGGCCGACGACCAGGTCCTCGAGGCCGATCCCGGGCGTGACTGCCACCCGCAGCTTTCGGCCTGACGACACGACGTCGGCGGTGCCGTCGGCGTGCCTGGCCACGAAGGTGGCGAACCCGCTGGGGGGCTCGGCCAGCCGGTCGACCTCGGCCTTCAGGGTGACGATCTGCTCCCGGGCGTCCCGCAGCGTCGAGATCAACCGAGCGTTGTGGTCCTTCTGCGCGGCGAGCTCCCCCCGCACCTCGGTCAGGGCCGACTCGAGTGACCGCACCCGTGCGTGCAGGCCTTCAGACTCCGTCACGACGCCTCCCGGTGGACTCGTTCGCCACTGTAACCCGCGGCGCCCCGGCAGGCGTCCCCATGGCGGCCCGCGACACGCGCTTTCAGGCCTCGGGGGGCGTTGCTCCGGGCCCGTCGTAGTCCTCGCCGTAGGCCCCCGGGGCGGGACGCCGGCGGCGGGCCGGCAGGACGGTTCCCGGGGCCAGCCGACGGGCCGTCACGAGGAATCCGGTGTGCCCGTTCATGCGATGGTCCGGCCGGACGGAGAGCCCGTCGAGGTGCCAGGTCCGCAGGAGGGACTCCTCGGCCCGGGGTTCCGTCCAGTCACCCGACAGCCGCATGGTCTCGACGAGTCGCGATAGCTGGGTGGTCGTGGCGACGTATCCCACCACCACGCCGCCCGGGGCCAAGGCCGCCGCGACAGCGTCAACGCACTCCCATGGAGCCAGCATGTCCAGTACGGCGGCGTCCATCTCCGAGTCGTCGATCTGCTCCACCAGGTCGCCCACGGTCAGCCGCCACGACACGGGGCTGGCGCCGAACCACGCCGCGACGTTGGCCGCGGCCACGTCCGCGAACTCGGCGCGCCTCTCGTAGCTGTGCACCAGTCCCTCATCGCCCACGGCGCGCAGCAGCGAGCAGGTGAGGGCCCCCGACCCCACGCCGGCCTCGAGGACGCGAGCGCCCGGCCCGAGGCTGCACAGGCCCACGATGCGGGCCGCGTCCTTCGGATAGATGGGCGTGGCCCCCCGCGGCATGGACAGCACGAAATCGTCAAGCAGCGGCCGCAGGGCCAGGTACGTCGTGCCGTTGCTCGACGTCACCGCCGAGCCGGACGGCCGGCCGATGAGGTCGTCGTGCGGCAACTGGCCGCGATGGGTATGGAAGACCTTGCCCGGCTCGAGCGTGATCGTGTGCATCTTGCCCCGCGGGTCGGTCAGCTGGACCAGGTCACCGGCGAGGAAGTCTCCGCGGCGACGCCACTGCATGACGTGCTGGTCGACGTGCTCGGAGTCCTGCGACATGCGTGGAGGCTATCCGGGGCCTTCAGTAGGCTCGACCCATGCCCGCTGTGCCGGTGCCGTTCCCGGCCTCCCTGTCACCGTCCCGGGCGTCCGACTTCATGACCTGCCCCCTGCTCTTCCGGTTCCGCTCCATCGACCGGCTCCCCGAGGAGCCGTCGCCGGCGGCCATCCGCGGCTCCCTCGTGCACCGGGCCCTGGAGACGCTCTTCGACCTCCCCGCGACGGAGCGCACCCCGGCGGCCGCCGCCGAACTGGCCGAGCGGGCATTCCGCGAACTTGAGCACGACGACGCCGAGTCCGCCACGGTCGTTTCGGCCGCCTACGGGTCACCCCCTGACTTTGAGGCGCTGCTGGCCGCCTACTTCGCGCTGGAGGACCCGCGGCGGCTGGAGCCGCACGCCCGGGAGCTGGGCGTCTCTGCCCAACTGGCCGCATCCTTCGAGGTGCGTGGCTTCATCGACCGGGTGGACCGCACGCCCGATGGCCAGGTGCGCATCGTCGACTACAAGACCGGGCGGTCGCCAGGCCCGCTCTTCGAGGCGAAGGCCATGTTCCAGATGCGGTTCTACGCCCTCGCCTGGTGGCGCATGACCGAGGCCATCCCCCGGCTGCTGCAACTCATGTACCTGGGCAACTCCGAGGTCCTGCGGTACGAGCCGGACGCCGACGACCTGCTCGCGACCGAGCGCAAGGTGCTTGCGCTGCGCGACGCGATCTCGCGCGCGGCGGACGCCGGGGACTTCGCCCCGTCACCGTCACGGCTCTGCGACTGGTGCAGCCACAAGGCGATCTGCCCGGCCTGGGGCGGCACCCCTCCCCCGCTCCCGGCTCGCGCGGACTGGCCGACGTCAAGCTCGCGGGCCGAGTCGGTCACCGAAGCGGACGCCGCTCCCTAGCCCCGGTCGCAGAATCTCCCCGAGCCCCATTTACTGGGATCGCGGTTGCTGCGACCCTTCCCACCATGCGCTCACGATCGATCGTGGCCCTGGTAGCCGCAGCAGTCACCACCGGCCTGCCTTTACTGCTGGCCGGCGGACCGGCCGCGGCAGACATACCGCTGGGCGATGTCGCCTCACGGTCGTGTGACCTCGCTGCAAGCCCAGTCGTGTGCCCGCGGGCGGACCTGCACGGGCAGGACCTGCGGCGGGCCGACCTTGCGCAGGCTGTCCTGCATCATGCGGACCTGCGTGACACGTCGCTCATCGGTGTCGACGCCCGCGGCGCCAACCTCCGCCACACGAGACTGACCGACGCCAACCTCCGCCACGCAAACCTGAGTCGCGCGGACCTGACCGATGCGTATATGTACATCGCTCACCTGGAGAACGCGAACCTGCGCCATGCGAACCTGACCGACGCGACACTATGGGCAACGACCTTGAACGGGGCACAATTGGCCGGCGCGAACCTGACCGATGCGAACCTGCTCAATACCAAGCTGCGTAACGCCGACCTGACGGGCGCCACAATGATCGGCGCTGGTGGGTCTGGTGCGGACTTGGAGGACGCCAACCTGACCCACGTGAACCTGACCCGTGGATCCCTGAATGAGGGGTCCTTGATCAACGCGGATCTGACGGGCGCGGATCTGACGGGCGCCTACCTGATCGACTCGAACCTCTCGGGCGCCAACCTCACCCGCGGCAACCTGACCGATGCCAGACTGATCGACGCGAACCTCACGGGAGCGAACCTCACCGGAGCGAACCTCACCGGAGTGACCTGGACCCGTGCCACCTGCCCTAACGGGCTGGAAGGCACCTACCCCTGCACGTCGTAGCCGGTGTCCGCTGCCAGCCGGCCGTGGACGTGGACGTCCTGGCGCACCCCGTCCGCGGTGACGAAAGCAGACCGGAGGGTTCCCTCCAGCCGGTACCCGCATGCGAGCGCGACCCCGCAGGAAGCGGTGTTGGCAACGGAGTGCTCCCACTGCACGCGCGACAGGCCACGCTCGGCGAACGCCCAGGCCGTCACGGCACGGACGGCCTCGCGGGCGTATCCCTTCCGCCGCTGCCACGGCACCACCCGGTAGGAGACCTTCGCCGTCGAGTGGTCCGCATCGCAGGGCAAGGGCGTCCTCGGCATCCACGGGCCGCGGCGGCCGCAGCACGAGCCGATCAGAGGGCAGGGTGGTCATGTCGTCCTACTCACCCGCCCAGAGGGACGCCGCGGTGTGGCCGGTCAGCGACGCCAGGACACGGACGCCGGGGATGTCGATCATCGCAAGATGCGGGATGGCGACCACCCGGCACCCGGCGGCCACGCCGGACGCAACCCCGGTGGGCGAATCCTCGAGGACCAGGCACCGTTCGGGGGCGACGCCCAAGGCGCTCGCCGCTGTGAGGTACGGCTCGGGATGCGGCTTGCTCTCCTCGACCTCGTCGCCCGCGACGACCACGTCGAATGCGGGGCCGCCCACCTCTGCCTCGACCTGCTCGCTGACGGCGTCGATGAGCCGCCCCCACGACGCCGACACGAGGGCCGTGGGTATCCCCCGGCGACGGGCGTCGTCCAGGAACGATCGCGCCCCGGGCTGCCAGGCCAGTGGCGTGCTGCGGAGCAACGACTCCATCTCGTCGAGGAGCTCTGTGCCGACGCCGACAGGGTCGCGGTCGCTGGACGCCTTGGCCACCATGTACTGCGCGACGCGCTCGACCGGGCCGCCGAGGCACTCCCTCTGGTCCGCCTCCGTCCAGCCGGTCCCCATCCGGGCCATGACGATCTCCTCGGCCCTCAGCCAGAGGCCCTCGCTGTCGATGAGGGTGCCGTCCATGTCGAACAGGACAGCATCGGGCCCGTGGTCCACGGCGCTGGCCACCGTCAGGTCGCGTTGAAGTACTTGGCTTCGGGGTGGTGCGCGATGATCGCGCTCGTCGACTGCTCGGGATGGAGCTGGAACTCCTCCGACAGCCGCACGCCGATGCGCTCGGGACGCAGCAGCTCCATCAACTGGACCTGCTGTTCCAGTTCCGGGCACGCGGGGTAGCCGAAGGAGTAGCGCGAGCCGCGGTAGCCCTGCTTGGCAATGAGGTAGTCCATGTCCCCGCTGTCGAATGCGGCCAGGCCCAGCTCCTCGCGCACCCGTGCATGCCAGTACTCGGCCAGCGCCTCGGTGAGCTGAACGGACAGTCCGTGCAGCTCGAGGTAGTCGCGGTAGGCATCGGCCTCGAACAGCCTGCCCGTGGCGCGTGAGGCGGCCTCGCCCATGGTGACCACCGTGAACGCCACGACGTCGACCTCGCCGGACTCCCGGGGCCGGAAGAAGTCGGCCAGGCACAGGTGCCTGTCGCGCCGCTGGCGCGGGAAGCTGAACCGGGTCCGCTCGGGCGCATCCGGGCGAGGCTCCGTCAGGATGACCAGGTCGTCGCCCTCGGAGTAGCAGGGGAAGTAGCCGTACGCGACGGCCGGCTCGATCATGGACTCGGTTTGCACGCGATCCAGCCAGCGGCGCAGCCGGGGCCGGCCCTCGGCCTCGACGAGGTCCTCGTATGAGGGCCCATCGCCTCGGGTGGGCTTGAGGCCCCACTGGCCCAGGAACAGGGCCCGCTCGTCGAGGTACGGGACGTACTCGGCAAGCCGCACGCCCTTCACGATCCGGTCCCCCCAGAACGGCGTGGCGGGGACGGGTACGTCCACCGCGACGTCGGAGCGTGCTGGCATGTCCGCCGGCTCGGTCAGCTGAGGCCGGGCCGCCGTCGTGACCCGGCGCGTGCGCAACTCGGGGAGAGCCGCGCCGGGTACCCCGCGCTTGACGGCCATCATCGTGTCCATCAGGCGCAGGCCCTCGAAGGCATCCCGCGCGTACCGGACCTCGCCCTCGTACACCTCGGCCAGGTCCTGCTCCACGAACGAGCGGGTGAGGGCCGCGCCGCCCAGGACGACCGGGAACCGCTTCGCCACCTTCCGGGAGTTCAGCTCGAGCAGGTTCTCCTTCATGATGACCGTGCTCTTGACCAGCAGGCCGCTCATGCCGATGACGTCCGCGCGGCTCTCCTCTGCTGCCTCAATGATCGCCGAGATCGGCTGCTTGATGCCGATGTTCACCACCGTGTAGCCGTTGTTGCTCAGGATGATGTCGACGAGGTTCTTGCCGATGTCGTGGACGTCGCCCTTGACGGTGGCGAGCACCATGGTGCCCTTGCCGGACTCGTCGGTGCGCTCCATGTGCGGCTCGAGGTAAGCAACAGCCGTCTTCATGACCTCGGCGCTCTGCAGCACGAACGGCAGCTGCATCTCCCCCGAGCCGAACAGCTCTCCGACAACCTTCATGCCCGCGAGCAGGGTGTCGTTGACGATCTCGAGCGGTGAACGCTGGCCCATCGCCTCCTCGAGGTCGGCCTCGAGCCCGATCCGCTCTCCGTCGATGATCCGCCGCTCGAGCCGCTCGAACAGCGGCAGCAGCGCGAGTTCCTCCGCGCGCGATGCCGACAGGGACCGCGCCTCCACTCCTTCGAAGAGCTGCAGGAAGGCCTGGAGCGGGTCGTACGTGACGTTGCCATCCGCGTCGTAGGCGCGGCGGTCGTACACCAGGTCGAGGGCGACATGGCGCTGCTCGTCCGGGATCTTGGACATGGGCAGGATCTTGGACGCGTGAACGATGGCTGAGTCGAGGCCTGCGTTGACGCACTCGTGAAGGAACACCGAGTTGAGCACCTGGCGTGCCGCGGGGTTGAGCCCGAAGGAGACGTTCGAGACGCCGAGCGTGGTCTGGACGCCCGGATGCAGCGTCTTGAGCCGGGTGATGGCCTCGATGGTCTCGATGGCGTCGCGCCGGGTCTCCTCCTGGCCCGTCGCGATGGGGAAGGTGAGGGTGTCCATGAGGATGTCGCCCACCGACATGCCCCATTTGCCGGTCAGGTCGCGGATGAGCCGATCGGCGATGGCGACCTTGAGGTCCGCCGTCCGGGCCTGGCCTTCCTCGTCGATGGTCAGCGCAACGACTGCGGCGCCATGCTCGACGATCATGGGCATGACGCGGGTGAAGCGCGAACTCGGGCCGTCACCGTCCTCGAAGTTGACCGAGTTGATGACCGCGCGGCCCCCGAGCATCTCCAGTCCGGCGCGGATGACCTCGGGCTCGGTGGAGTCGAGGACGATCGGGAGGGTCGAGGCCGTTGCGAGCCGGCCGGCCAGTTCGCGCATGTCTGCAGCCCCGTCGCGGCCCACGTAGTCGACGCACAGGTCGAGCAGGTGCGCTCCATCGCGGATCTGGTCACGCGCGATCTCGATGCAGTCGTCCCAGCGACCCTCCAGCATCGCCTCACGGAAGACCTTGGAGCCATTGGCATTGGTGCGCTCGCCGATCGACAGGTACGTCGTGTCCTGCCGGAACGGGACGGACTGGTAGAGGGACGCGGCGGCGGCCTCCATGCGGGCCGATCGCGGGGCGAGGTCGCGCCCGCGCACCCGGTCGACGACGTGCTTGAGGTGCTCGGGGGTCGTCCCGCAGCAGCCGCCGACGAGCGACAGGCCGAAGTCGACGGTGAAGTGGTCGTGGGCGTCCGCGAGCTCAGCGGGCGTGAGCGGGTAGTGCGCACCATCGGACGTGAGGACCGGCAGGCCTGCATTGGGCATGCACGACAGCGCGACGGCGGACGTGCGGGCCAGTGTGCGGAGGTGCTCACTCATCTCGGCGGGACCCGTGGCGCAGTTCAGCCCGATCAAGTCGATGCCCAAGGGGGCAAGGGCCGTCAAGGCGGCGCCGATCTCCGTGCCGAGCAGCATCGTGCCGGTGGTCTCGACGGTCACCTGTGCGATCAAGGGGACGTCGACCCCGGCGGCCCGCATCGCCCGGCGGGAGCCCACGAGCGCGGCCTTGGCCTGAAGCAGGTCCTGCGCCGTCTCGACGAGCAGCGCGTCGGCTCCTCCGGCGATGAGCCCGGCGGCCTCCTGCTCGTACGCGTCCCGCAGCGTGGCGTAGGGGGCGTGGCCCAGGCTCGGCAGCTTGGTTCCCGGCCCGATGGATCCCAGCACCCACCGCGGGTGAGCCGGGGTCGACCAGCCATCGGCTGTCGTTCGGGCGATCTGCGCGCCAGCCTTGGCCAGCTCGAAGATCCGGTCCTCGATGCCGTACTCGCCCAGGTTGGCGAGGTTGGCCCCGAAGGTGTTCGTCTCGACGCAATCGACACCGACGGCGAAATACGCGTCATGCACGCTCGCGACCAGTTCCGGACGGGTGACGTTGAGGATCTCGTTGCAGCCCTCGTGCCCCTGGAAGTCGTCCAGCGACGGGTCGGCAGCCTGGAGCATGGTGCCCATCGCGCCGTCGGCCACCACCACCCGGCGAGTCAGGGCATCGCGAAGGGATCCGCGGCCGTGGGTGGGATGCGTGCTCGTGCTCATGGTCGGGCCAGCCTAGCGACCTGCCGTGGAGCCCAGCCGATCCGACTACGGTGGCGGGCATGGCGACGAGTCATGGGCAGTTGGCTGCCGCACCAGGGATCGAGCTGGCATACACCGTGCACGATTCGGGGGCGGACGGGCTGCCGGTCGTGCTCCTGCACGGCCTCAGCCAGCAGCGCGCGTTCTGGGGGCCCGTCGTCCGCCGGATGCGGGCACGACCCGTGGCCACCCTCGACCAGCGTGGCCACGGCGAATCCGACACCCCGCTGGGGTCGGACTTCTCCGTGGCGGCGTGCGCGGCGGATGTGCTGGCGCTGCTCGACGCGGTCGGCTGGTCCCAGGCGGTGGTTGTCGGTCATTCCTGGGGTGGCTCCGTGGCGCTCGCGGCCGCCGCCGCGGCCCCCGACCGCGTGCGCGCGGCGGGGCTGGTCGACGGCGGCCTGTGGTCCCCGGCGGCGCTCGGGCCGAGGGACGAAGTACGTCGCGCGCTCACCCCTCCGCCGCTGGGCATGCCGCAGGAGGAGTTCTGGGCCATGGTGCGGGGAGAGGCGCCTGCCACCCGGCTGACGGACGAGGTGCGGGCTGCGCTCGGGCCGACGTTCGTGGTCGATGACGAGGGCCTCGTCCGCAGCAGGATCGGCATGAACCGGCACCTGGCCGTTCTGGACGGACTGCTGGATGTGGACCCGGCCGTCGACCTGGACGCGTGCACCGCGGCAGGGACCCCGCTCTGGGCCATCGTCTGCGAGCCCGCTGGCCAGGCTGGCGACGACGATGCCTGGGCCGGCTTGAAACGGGCCGCCGTGGCGCAGGCCGCTTCGCGGCCGAACCTGCTCGTCCACCGCTGGGCGGGTGCTATCCACGACGTACCCTTGCAGTGGCCATCCTTGGTGGCCGGCTTCATCGACGCCCTGGTCGGCGAGTCGTCCGCGGACCGTGCCCTGGGAGGTGCTGCCTGATGATCGAGCTCGACGAGTTCCCGACGCTGGTCGACCCTGTCCTCGTGGCCGCCTTCGAGGGCTGGAACGATGCGGGCGATTCGGCGTCCGGCGCGATCGCCCACCTCCGCGAGGTCTGGGATGCGCAGCCACTCGCCGACCTCGACTCCGAGGAGTACTACGACTACCAGGTCAACCGTCCGCACATCAGCGTCGACTCCACGGGCGTGCGCAGCCTGACCTGGCCCGCTACCCGCATCTACATCGCCCGCGTGCCGCTGTACCCGCGGGACATCGTCCTGGTCCAGGGCATCGAGCCGAACATGAAGTGGCAGCAGTTCGTGCGGGAGATCCTCGGCCTGGCTACCGAGCTCGAGGTGTCCCTCGTGATCACGCTCGGCGCCTTGCTGTCCGACATCCCGCACACCCGGCCAGTCCCCGTGACAGGGACCACTGCTGACGCCGAACTGCAGGCCAGCCTCGGCCTGGAGCCATCCACGTACGAAGGCCCGACCGGCATCGTGGGGGTCCTGCAGGACGCCTGCACCCGGTTCGGCCTGACGTCCTTGTCCCTCTGGGCGGCCGTTCCCCACTACGTCGCCCAGCCCCCCTGTCCCAAGGCCACGCTGGCGCTCGTCCGGCGTATCGAGGACATCCTCGACATGCCGGTGCCGCTCGGTGACCTCGTGGACGAGGCCCGCGCGTGGGAGACCGGGGTCGACGAGCTTGCGGCCGAGGACGAGGAGGTGGCGGAGTACGTCAAGCAGCTCGAGGAGGTGCGTGACGCCACCGATCTGCCCGAGGCAAGCGGCGAGGCGATCGCGCGGGAGTTCGAGCGGTATCTGAGGCGCCGCGGCGCCGACGACCGCTAGCCCCGCATCGCGAGGTAGCGCTGCACGGACGCCCGGGTCGGGCCGTCGAGTACCGGATCGTCTGCCGAGCCGGCCCGCAGGTCCCCGAGGATCCCCATGGCCACCTTCTTGCCCAGTTCCACCCCCCACTGGTCGAAGGAGTCGATCCCCCAGACCGCTCCCTGCGTGAAGACACTGTGCTCATACAGCGCGACAAGCGCTCCGAGGGCGTGCGGCGTCAGGCTCTCCACCATGATCAGGCTCACCGGGCGGTTGCCCGGCATGACCTTGTGCGGCACCAGCGCCGCCGGCGTCCCGTCGGCCGCAACCTCCGCGGCCGTGCGGCCCATCGACAGGACCGAGGCCTGCGCAAGGGCGTTGGCGACGAGCATGTCCTGCTGATCGCCGAGCGGGTTGTCGGAGCGGGCCACCACGATGACGTCGCACGCCACGGTCGTGGTGCCCTGATGGAGCAGCTGGTAGAAGGAATGCTGCCCGTTCGTGCCGGGCTCCCCCCAGAACACGGCCCCCGTGTCGTAGCCGACCGCCGCGCCGTCGAGCCGCACGCTCTTGCCGTTGCTCTCCATCGTGAGCTGCTGCAGGTACGCCGGGAATCGGCTCAGGTACTGCGAGTACGGCAGCACCGCGGTCATCTGGATGCCGAGGAAGTTCCGGTTCCAGACGGCCAGCAATCCCATCAGCAGGGGCAGATTCACCTCGGCGGGCGCGCTCGCGAAGTGCAGGTCCATCGCGTGGAAGCCGGCCAGCAGGTCGCGGAAGCCCGCCGGCCCGATGGCGATCATGGTGCTCAGGCCGATCGACGAGTCCATCGAGTACCGCCCGCCGACCCAGTCCCAGAAGCCGAACATGTTGGCGGTGTCGATGCCGAACCCCTCGACCAGATCGGCGTTCGTCGACACGGCGACGAAGTGGCGGCTGACCGCGTCCTCTCCCAGCGCGCCGACGACCCAGTCCCGCGCCGCATGGGCGTTGCTCATGGTCTCGAGCGTGGTGAAGGTCTTCGACGCCACGATGACGAGCGTCTCGGCCGGGTCGAGGCCATGCAGCGCCTCGACCATGTCCGTCGGGTCGACGTTGGACACGAACCGGAACGTCATGTCGCCGTCGCTGAAGTGCCGCAGGGCGAGGTACGCCATCGCCGGGCCGAGGTCGGACCCGCCGATGCCGATGTTGACGACCGCCGAGATGCGCTGGCCGCTGGCTCCCACCCACGTGCCCGATCGCACGTCGTCCGCGAACGCGGACATGCGCGCGAGCACGTCCTGCACGTCAGCCGAGACCTCCTGATCGTCGACGACGAGAGCCGAGCCGGCCGGGGCGCGCAGCGCGGTGTGCAGCACCGCGCGGTCCTCGGTCACGTTGATGTGCTCCCCGGCCAGCATCTGGTCGCGCCGGGCCGTGACGTCTCGCTCCTGGGCCAGCCGCAACAGCGCCGCGACGACGTCGGGCGTCACCCGCTGCCGGGTGGCGTCGAGGCTCACTCCCGCCCCCGTGAAGGCCAGCGACTCCAGGCGCTGCGGGTCGCGTTCGCACAGCGCCCGGATGGTCGTGCCGTCGAGCGCGCCCGCCAGGGCGGCCAGTTCGGCCCAGGCGGGGGTCAGGGTGGGGTCGGCTGCGGCTTGGTTCGGCGTCATGGTGCGCAGCCTTCCACTAGCGTGTGAGCCCCGCCCAGCAAGGAGAGAACATGGCCGACGTCAGCGCTTCGCCACAGGGAACCGTCGGCCCGCGAGTAGCCCTCGGCATGGTCGGTTGCGGCCGCATGGGGGCCAACCTGGTCCGCAGGGCTATGGCCGACGGACACTCCGCGGCCGTCTACGACTCGCATCCAGGGGCCGTGGCGGACCTTGCGGCCGAGGGGGCGACGGCCACCTCCAGCCTTGCCGACCTCGTGTCCGCGCTCCCGGCGCCTCGTGCCGTGTGGGTCATGGTCCCGGCCGGGCACATCACCGAGAGCGTCGTGGCCGAGCTGACCGGGCTCTTGGAGGACGGCGACTGCCTCATCGACGGCGGCAACTCCTACTACCGCGACGACATCCGCAGGGGCATCGCGGCGGCGGACCGGGGCATCGACTACCTCGACGTCGGCACATCGGGAGGCGTGTGGGGCAAGGATCGCGGGTACTGCCTCATGATCGGCGGGCCGGACCGGGCGGTCGACCGGCTCTCGCCGCTGTGGGACACGATCGCGCCAGGCGTCGACAGCGCGCCGCGGACCGAAGGCCGCACGGGCGAGCCGTCGCCCGAGGAGCGCGGCTGGCTGCACTGCGGACCGTCGGGCGCGGGCCACTTCGTCAAGATGGTCCACAACGGGATCGAGTACGGGCTCATGTCTGCCTACGCGGAGGGCCTCAATGTGCTCAAGCATGCGAATGCGGGGAAGCAGTCACGCGACGCCGATGCCGAGACCGCGCCCCTGAGCGACCCGCAGTACTACCAGTACGACCTCGACATCCCGGCAATCGCCGAGGTGTGGCGCCGAGGCAGCGTGGTCGGCTCATGGCTGCTGGACCTCACGGCCCTGGCACTGCAGAAGTCACCCGAGCTCGACGAGTTCAGCGGGCGCGTGTCCGACTCGGGCGAGGGTCGCTGGACGTCGATCGCGGCGATCGAGGAGGGCGTCCCCACCCCTGTGCTCACCGCTTCGCTCTACGAGCGCTTCGAGAGCCAGGGCGGCGGGCTGTTTGCCGACAAGGTCCTCAGTGCCATGCGCAAGGAATTCGGCGGGCACGACGAGAAGAAGGCCGGCTCCTAGGACCGTTCCAGTCGATCAGAGCCTGATGCCGAGCAGGGCGTCGACGGCCGCGCGGACCAGGCGGGGTGCTGCCGGGTCCGCGCTGCTCTCCCCTGCGCCCGCCTGCTGGGCCAGCACCCACGCGTCAACGGCTGCCAGGGCAGCGGGGGCCTGGAGGTCGTCGGCCAGCGCCTCCCGCATGCCGGCAAGCGTGGCATCGGCCGGTGGGCCCTGCTCGGCGCCGGACGCCGCGCGCCAGAGGTCCAGCCGCGCCTGCGCCTCGGCGAGTCCCTGCGCAGTCCATTCCCACTCTGACCGGTAGTGGTGCGCCAGCAGCGCCAGCCGGATCGCGGCCGGCTCGATGCCGCGGTGCCTCTCCGTCGACACGAACACGAGGTTCCCGCGGGACTTCGACATCTTGTGGCCCTGCCACCCCACCATGGCTGAGTGGACGTAGTGCCGTGCGAACGGATGGGACTGGTGCAGCACCTGCGCCTCGGCGGCGCTCATCTCGTGGTGCGGGAAGATCAGGTCGGTGCCGCCCCCCTGGACGTCGATGCCCATGCCGAGGTGGTCCACGGCGATGGCTGCGCACTCGATGTGCCAGCCCGGGCGGCCGTGCCCGAGCGGGGTGTCCCAAGCCGGTTCGTCCGGCCGGGCCGACTGCCACACGAGGCAGTCCAGCGGATCCTCCTTGCCGGGCCGGTCCGGGTCGCCGCCGCGCTCGCCGACGATGCGGGTCATCTCCGCCGCATCCAGGCGCGATACCGAGCCGAACGTCGCGTCGCTGCGGACCCGGAAGTAGAGGTCGGAGTCAACCGCGTAGACGCTCCCCCGCTCCTGAAGCGTCGCCACGTGATTGGCGACCGACGGGATCGCCTCCACCGCGCCGATGTAGTCCCGCGGCGGGATGACGTTGAGTGCCGCCATGTCCTCGCGGAACAGGGCGGTCTCGCGGTCCGCGATCGCCCGCCAGTCCTGCCCCGTGGCCACCGCGCGCTCGAGCAGTGGGTCGTCGATGTCGGTCACGTTCTGCACGTAGTGCACTTCGTGGCCGGCGTCCCGCCAGGCGCGATTGATCAAGTCGAAGGTGACATAGGTGAAGGCATGACCCATGTGCGTGGCGTCGTACGGCGTGATGCCGCAGACGTACATGCGCGCGAGCGGCCCCGGGTCCGTGGCCCGGACCTCGCCGGAGGCCGTGTCGTGCAGGCGCAAGGGCAGCCCGGAGCCGGGCAGGTCGGGTATAGACGGGATGGCCCACGACTTCACGCGGACACCCTATCCGCGGCGTGAGAGCCCGGGAGGCCGCCGGCAGCGGTCAGAACACCGGCCAGGGGATGGCGGGCCAACGGCCGGACGGCGCCGGGAAGACCCCGCGCGCGAGGAACCGCTGGATCCGGCGGCGCAACCCGTCGCGCTCCGCGTCGTCCAGCCAGCGGTCCACCGGATCGTAGGCCGCCCCCAGGACCTCGGCGAGCTCTGCCACCTCGTCGAGGATCGGCTGCGGCACGGGCTCGCCGGACCAGCCCCACAGCACCGTGCGCAGCTTCGACTCGGTGGCGAACGTGACCCCGTGGTCGATGGCCCACACACGGCCGGCCGCGTCGGTCAGCAGGTGCCCGCCCTTGCGGTCGGCGTTGTTGGCGAGGACGTCGAAGACCGCGATCCGCTGCAGGGCGACGGTGTCGGCGTGGACCAGTTGCACGTCCTGGCCCGCGCCGTCGGTCGCATCAAGCACATGCCGCCACCCGTCCGGCGCCTGCCTGGGGCGGACTACGTCGACCGGTGCGGCTTCGGGATCCGACTCGATCCATGCCTGGCACATGCCCTCGCCAGCAGGCCCGTCCTCGCGCCACGCCGTGGCCGGCACGACGTGCCAGCCAACGGCCTCCGAAAGGGCGTAGGCGGCCAGCTCCCGGCGGGCGAGGGTCCAGTCAGGAAAGTCCCACAGGGGACGTTCACCGCGGACCGGCTTGTAGACGCACCGCAAGTCTCCCGCCGTCGCGAGCAGCGTCGCGTTGGACGCGCCCGCGATGCGCCCCTCGACCACCAGCTCCCCGGCTGCCAGGGTCTCCAGCACGGCGCTTGCCGTCCGGGGCACCATCATGCGCGCCTGCGGTAGCCATTCGCCCGTGGGCACACGTGCCCGGACGGGTCCAGCGGCTGGCTGCAGAAGGGGCACGGTGGCCGGCCGGCCGACACGACGATGCGGGCCCGCTGGGCGAAGGCGCGCGCCCGGGCAGGCTCGAGCCAGACCCGAAGGGTGTCCGGCCCGTCCGTGGTGTCGTCGGCGATGTCGGGCACGTCCTCGTCGTCCTCGGTAACCGCATGCGCCTCGAGGACGACCCGGCGGCTGGCGTCATCCCAGCCGATCGCCATCGCCCCCACCCGGAACTCCTCGACGATCGGGACCTCGAGCGGCTCGGCGTCGGCCAGCCCGGGCGGCACGTCAGCGGGGATCTCCCCCTCCTCGGCCCGGGTGCTGGCGACCTCGTCGAGGAGCTGGTCGACGCGGTCCGCGAGCGCCGACACCTGCGCCTTCTCCAGCGCCACGCTCGTCAACTCATTGCCCTGACGCGCCTGCAGGAAGAAGGTTCGCTCCCCCGGCATCCCGACCGTGCCGGCCACGAACCTGCCCGGCGACGCGAAGTCGTGAACCCGGCGGGTCACCGGCCGGCTCCCCCGCCGACGGGCGCGTCAGCGGCGCGCCGTCTCCCGCGCCGACCCGGGCGCTTGGCGGCCAGCCAGGACAGGTCCCCACCGGTGTCGTTGCTCCGCACGACGAACGGGCGGTGCGGCGAGTAGGTCACGATGCTGACGGAGCACGGGTCGACCATGATGCGCTGGAACTGATCGAGGTGCAGGCCGAGCGCATCGGCCAGGCATGCCTTGATGACGTCGCCGTGGCTGACCACGGCAAAGACGGCGTCAGGGCCGAGCCGCTCGTTCCAGTCACGGATGGCCGCGACGGCCCGGTGCGCCATGTCGGTCATCGCCTCACCCTCAGGGCCGGGGAAGACCACGCCACTCGGGTGCGCCTGAACCGCCTTCCACAGGGGGTCCTTGGCCAGCACCTTCAGCGACTGACCGGTCCAGTCCCCATAGCGGCATTCGGCCACCCGGTCGTCGACGTGCCGGGGCGGGGTGGTCCCGGCCGCGGTGAGCATGAGGTCGGCAGTCTCGACCGCGCGTTCGAGCGGCGACGAGACGACCGCCGCCAGCGGTACGCCGGCCAGGCGCAGGCCGAGCGCCGCCGCCTGCTCACGGCCCTTCTCGTCAAGGACCGTGCCCGCAGCCCAGCCCGCGAGCACCCCGTCGGCGTTGGCCCGGGTACGCCCGTGGCGGATGAGCAGGACGGTCGGCATCCCGCCAGCGTAGATCGTGGCGTGCCGCACGGCACGCGGCGCGGTGCCCCACAATGACGACGTGATCCGTGGGATGGGCCTGTACACCGCCGAAGGCGTCGTCAACGTGGGCGACGTGCACTCATGGGAGAACCCGGGCGACGGCCACCCGGAGCCGAAGGTGCGGGCCCTCCGGGAGCAGTGCCTGTCGATCGAGGGATCGTTCGTCTGGCTGGGCCTGTTCGAGGCGACCCGCGCCGAGCTGGACATGGTGGCCGAGATCTTCGAGCTCCCGACCCTGCAGGTGGAGGACGCGGCCAATCCCGCCCAGCGGCCGAAGTTCGAGATCGACGAGAACGGGCAGGGCCTCGCTCTGCTGAAGGTCCTCGACTACACGGAGAGCACGTCCGACGTCCACACGGGGCAGATCGCGGTGTTCATCGGCCCCTGGTTCGCCCTCACGGTTCGCCACGGCGCGCTAGGCAACCTGTCGGGCATCCGGGAACGGCTTGCCGGCAGCCCGGCGCTGCGAGGGCACGGGCCGGTCTCGGTGCTGTACGCCGTGCTCGACCAGGTTGTCGACGGGTACCTCGCCGTCAGCGACGAGGTGAGCATCGACGTGGAGAACCTCGAGACGGAGGTCTTCTCGACCACGCGCGTCACCGGCACGCCCAGCGGGATCTACCGGCTCAAGCGCGAGAACGTCGAGATCCGGCGCGCTGTAGGACCGCTCGCGAACTGGGCGCACCTGTTCGTGTCTCAGCAGATGGACTGGGTGCCGGCTGAGATGCTGCCCTACTTTCGCGACATCGGCGATCACCTCCTGCGTGTCAACGACACGGTCGAGTCGGTGGACAACCTGCTCATGACGATGCTCATGGCATCGACCTCGCTGCAGGACCTCCAGCAGAACCGGGACATGCGCAAGATCTCCGCGTGGGTCGCCATCGCGGCTGTCCCCACGGCGATCGCGGCGGTCTACGGGATGAACTTCGACTACATGCCCGAGTTGCATTCCCCCTGGGGATATCCCATGGTCCTCGGCGTCATGGCGGTTACCTGCGTGCTGCTATTCCGCGCGTTTAAGAGGTCCGGCTGGCTGTGAGGATCAGGCGGTGAGGACGCCCGTGCCGAGCAGCACGAGCAGCAGACCCCCGAGGGCCAGCCGGTACAGCACGAAGGGCAGGTAGGAGCGCGTCGTCAGCCACCGCATGAGCCACGTGATCACGCCCAGCCCGACCGCGAAGGCGATGAGGGTGGCCAGGATCGTGGGACCCCAGGCCACCGAGGCATCGTCTCCGATCTTGCGCGCCTCGAACAATCCCGAGGCGAGCACGGCCGGGACGGCGAGCAGGAAGGCGTAGCGGGCCGCAGCCCCGCGCGTGAAGCCCAGCCCCAGGCCCGCCGTGATCGTCGCGCCGGAGCGAGAGACCCCTGGGATGAGCGCCAATGCCTGCGCGAAGCCGAGCAGGATGCCGTCGCGCACGGTGAGGTCGCGCTCCTCCTTCACGCGCGCGCCCAGGGCGTCCGCGACGCCTAGCAGCACGCCGAAGATGATGAGCATCGCAGCGGTGAGCCACAGATTGCGGGCTACCGTCTCGATCTGGTCGCGGAAGGCCAGCCCGAGGACGGCGATCGGGATCGTCCCCACGACGATCAGCCAGCCCATGCGTGCATCAGGCGACCTTCGGGCGTCGGAGTCCACGAAGGACCGTCCCCACGCGACGAGGATCCGCCCGATCTCCTTGCGGAAGTAGATGATAACGGCCGCTTCGGTGCCGATCTGAGTGACCGCGGTGAAGGCCGCGCCCGGGTCCTCCCAGCCGAACAGCTGGGACAGGATGAGCAGGTGCGCGCTCGACGAGATGGGCAGGAACTCGGTGAGCCCCTGGACGACGCCGAGGACGATGGCCTCGAACCAGGACACTACGAGGCCAAGCCCGACTCCTCGAGAACCTCGGCCATCGTCTGCAGCGTGGCCAGCCGCGTCTGCAGGTCACCGTCGTAGGCCGCCACGGTCAGGGTGGTCACGCCCGCGTCGGCAAACGCAGACAGGCGGTCCCGGACCCGGTCGCGCGGACCGATGAGCGACGTGCGGTCGATGAACTCCAGCGGCACAGCCGCACCCGCCCCGGCGTAGTCCTTGGCCATGTACTTGTCCTGGATCTCGATCGCCGCCTGCTCGTAGCCCATGCGGGTGGCAAGTTGGTTGTAGAAGTTCTTCTCGCGGCTGCCCATGCCTCCGATGTACAGCGCCGAGTAGCCGCGGATCGGGTCGGCGCACGCAGCCACGTCGTCGCCGAAGACGACCGGCACCGTCGGCACCACGTCGAAGCCCTCCATCGACCGGCCGGTCTTCTCGCGGCCCGTACGCAACGGGGTCATGATCTCGGCCGCGCTCTCCGGCGCGAAGAAGATGGCCAGCCAGCCGTCGGCGATCTCCCCGGTCAGCTCGAGGTTCTTGGGGCCGATGGCGGCGAGGTATACCGGGATCGACTCGCGGACGGGGTGGACCGTGAGCGTCAGCGCCTTGCCAGGCCCGTCGGGCAGCGGCAGCGTGAAGAACTCCCCGTCGAAGGACAGCCGCTCGCGGGCCAAGGCCTTGCGAACGATCGACACGTACTCGCGCGTGCGCTGGAGGGGCCGGTCGAACCGCACGCCGTGCCAGCCCTCCGAGACCTGGGGCCCGGACACGCCCAGCCCGAGCCGGAACCGGCCACCGGAGAGCGTGTCCAGGGTGGCCGCCGTCATCGCCGTCATGGCGGGCGTGCGGGCCGGGATCTGGAACACGGCGGATCCGACGTCGATCCGCTCGGTCTGTGCCGCGACCCATGACAGGACGGTCGCTGCATCGGAACCGTAGGCCTCCGCTGCCCACACCACCGAGTAGCCCAGCCGGTCCGCCTCCCGCGCGAGCACCAGATTGTCGGCATCGTTGCCGAAGCCCCAGTACCCCAGGTTCAGTCCCAGTCGCATGTCCGTCCTCCTGCTCGCAGTCGAGGCGAGCCTACGGCGCCTGCCAGTCGATCGGGGTACCGTGCCGACATGGAACTGCGGCCGCTGGGCAGGTCGGGCCTGTGGGTCGGCCGCCTGGCGCTCGGCACCGGCACATGGGGCCGCTCGACCGACGAGTTCGACGCGCGCGACCAGCTCGCCGTCTTCCTCGACGCGGGCGGAACGCTCATCGACACCGCCGACGCATACGGCGACGGGGCGTCGGAGTCACTCGTCGGCGAGCTTGTCGCGGAGTACGAGGTCCGGGACCAGGTAGTCATCGCGACGAAGGCCGGGGCGGTCGCCGGACCTGACCGCCGGTACAACGCCTCACGCCTGCACCTGCTGCGGGCCCTCGACGCGTCCCTGAGGCGGCTGCGCACGGACCGGGTCGACCTCTGGCAACTGCACGCATGGGATCCCTGGACGCCCATGGAGGAGACGCTCGCGGCGGCCGATGCGGCGGTGGCCAGCGGGAAGGTGCGATACGTCGGGATCTCGAACTACTCGGGCTGGCAGATGGCCCGCGCCGCGACCTGGCAGCAGGCCGGTGCCGGGCGGGCCACCCTCGTGACCGCCCAGATGGAGTACTCGCTGCTCGAGCGCGGGATCGAGCGAGAGGTGGTACCCGCGGCGCAGGCAGTCGGCATGGGGATCCTCGCCTGGTCGCCGCTCGGCCGAGGGGTCCTGACGGGCAAGTACCGGCACAGCACCCCCATCGATTCCCGGGGTGCCAATGCCGAGACGGCCAGCTGGGTGCAGGCGTACCTCGACGAACGCGGGCGCCGGATCGTCGATGCCCTGGCCACGGCCGCGGAGGGGCTGGGCGCGTCCCCCTCGGAGGTCGCGCTGGCGTGGCTGCGCGACCGGCCCGGGGTGGTGGCCCCCGTGCTCGGTGCCCGCACCAATACCCAGCTCCTCGCCGCCCTCGCGTCCGAGGAGCTCGAGCTGCCCGAGGAGATCCTCACGGCCCTCGACGACGTCTCGTCGCCGGCAATGGGCTACCCCGAGTCCGGCTGGGCCCAGCGGCGGTAGGCGGCCATGGCGACGCGGACGGGCCCGGTGTGGGAGTACCTCGACCTGAGGCTGCCGCGGGGCACCACGCGCGAGACCGCCCGGGTGCTGCTCACGGGCGCCGCGGAGACCGAGAACTGGGAACTCGACCGGCTGCGCCTGTGGCCGGACGGGCGGCGCGAGGTGCGTCTGCGCCGCCGCGTCTACCGGATGATGCGCACCGGCTGACCGGCTAGTGGGGCAGATCTATGGCGGTGAGCGTGCCGGGCTGGCCGAGGCATTCGCCCACGACGTAGGCGCGCCGCTGGTCCGGAGCGATGGCCACGCCGATGAACCCGTCCGCCCCGCGGCACGGTGCGTCGAGGGGGACGCTCGTGAGCAGGCGCTGGGTGCGCAGGTCGATGATCGCGAAGGCGTCCTCGTAATCCACCTCGGCTGCGGTGAGGAGCAGCGTTCCGCGTGAGTGGAAGCCCCCGAGAACTGGCATGGTCGCGTCGTTGTACGCCATGGCATCGACCTTGATGCCCGGCCGGAATGCGGCGACGACGTCGAACGACCGGGTGTTGACGGTGAGTATCCGCGGCTTGGGCACCCCGGCGTTCTCCCGGTTCACCAGCAACCGGGACCCGTCGGGGCTCACGGCCAGCGCACCAGGCATCGTCTTGCCCAGGTCGATGGTCGTGACCACCTTCCTCGTGCGAGTGTTGATCACGCTGACACTGCCGCTCCCCCAGTTGCTGACGTATGCGCGCCGTCCGTCCGGGCTGATCGCGAGTGCACGCGGGATCGCTCCGACTCTTACGCGGTCCACGACTGTTCCGCGAGCGACATCGACGACAATGAGGGCCGGGACGACCTTCGGAGACCGCGCACCGTACGCCAGCACGTAAGCCACGTCGCCGGGCGGCGACATGGCAATCGCCAGCGGATCGGCGCCAAGGGCGACGGTTCGCAGCACGGTCATGGTCGTGGCATCCATGACGCGCAGCACCTGGCCACCGGTGCAGGCCACCAGGATGGTGTTTACGGCCGTGGCCACGTCCACCGGTGCCGAGCAGGTCTCCACCATCGACGTGATGGCCAGGGTGGCCGAGTCGATGACGGTGATGACGTGGCCGGGCTGGCGTTCGTCACCCTCGTTCACGACGTAGACCCGAGTGCCATCGGGGCTGACCGCCACCCCGGTCGGGGCATGCTCCATCTCGAGGTGTCCGGCAACCACAGGCTCAGTGCCGGCGCGCGTGGCTCCAGGTGCCGGGACAGCTGCAAGAACCACGAATACGACGCCCGCTCCCGCGGCCGCCAGTACCCGCCGGGCGAGCATCAGCAGGCGCGCAGGAAGCGGTCGAGCACGCGCACGCCGAACCGCAGGCCGTCGACCGGCACCCGCTCGTCCACGCCGTGGAACAGCCGCCAGTAGTCCAGGTCCGCCGGCATCTGCAACGGGCTGAAGCCGTAGCAGTCGATCCCATGGCGGGTGAACGCCTTGGCATCGGTGCCGCCGGAGATCATGTACGGGATCGTACGTGCGCCGGGGTCCTCGGCCTTCAGCGCGGCGGCCATGAGGTCGACCGTGAGGGTGTCGAAGGGAGCCTCGATGGCCATGTCCTCCACCACGGTCTCGATCGTCACCGCATCTCCCACGATGGCCCGGATGGTGTCCTCGAACTCCTCCTCGTAGCCGGGCAGCACCCGCCCGTCAATCGAGGCGGTGGCCTCGCCCGGAATCACGTTGTGCTTGTAGCCCGCCGCGAGCATCGTCGGGTTGGCGGTGTTCTGCATGGTGGCGCCGACGAGCATGCCGAGGGTGCCGAGGTGCGCCATGACCTTGTCGAGCTCCCCGCCGGTGAGGTCGACGCCATAGGCCTGCGACAGGTCGTCGAGGAACTTGTCCACCGTCTTGGTGCGCCGGACCGGCCACTGGTGACGGCCGACCCGCGTCACCGCCTCGCACAGAGCGGTCACCGCGTTGTCGTCATGGAGCATGGACCCGTGCCCGGCTCGGCCCTTCGCCCGCAGCCGCAGCCACCTGATCCCCTTCTCCGCCGTCTGGATCGGGTAGAGCCGCAGGTCGTCGCGGACGGTCAGAGAGAAGCCGCCGACCTCGCCGATCGCCTCGCTGACCCCCTCGAACAGGTCGGGGCGGTTGTCGACGAGCCAGTGCGAGCCGTGCCGGCTGCCGGCCTCCTCGTCAGGAAGGAAGAGCACGACGACGTCCCGCCGCGGACTGATCCCGTTGCGGGCCCAAGCGCGTACGACCGCCAGGATCATCGCGTCCATGTCCTTCATGTCCACCGCGCCACGGCCCCAGACGAACCCCTCGTCGAGCTCGGCCCCGAAGGGCGGATGCGACCAGTCCTCCGCCATCGCCGGCACGACGTCGATGTGCCCATGCAGCAGGAGTGCAGGCGCCGATTGGTCGGTGCCGGGGATCCGGACGCAGACCGCCTGCCGGGTGCTGCTCGTCGTCGCGATGATCTCCGGGTCCAGGCCGACTTCGCGCAGGCGTGCGGCGCAGTACTCGGCCACCTCCGCCTCGCCGACGGTCTCGGGGGCGTCGCCCCAGTTGCTGCTGTCGATCCGGATGAGCTCCTGGGTCAGTTGCACCACCTCGGCCTCGGCGTCGGGCAGGGGCTCAAGGGCGGCTGGAGTCGCGGTCATGGGGCCATCCTGCCCCTCGGTTAGGCCCGCATGCACGTGTCTCGGAGGCCTCTCCGCGGACCATGCGCTCCGCAGGTATGCTTTCGGCGGTTCACCTCGTCCGGGTGGCGGAATTGGCAGACGCGCTAGCTTGAGGTGCTAGTTCCCTTTACGGGGAATGGGGGTTCAAGTCCCCCCTCGGACACGTAATCCCTTCACGAAATTGGGGGGATTTTCGCGTTCCGTCCGTAGTGACCCCTGTTGCGCTTGACGGTCAGGCTGCTGTTTTGTGTGGTGCCGCTTCGGCTCGTGATTCGGCGGGGGTGCGTTCGCCCAGTGAAGCATGCGGGCGCTCGGTGTTGTAGTCGATCATCCACGCCACGATCGC
>JAUSNB010000062.1 GCA_030645615.1 Actinomycetota bacterium
CCCCCCCCCCCCCCACTCCCCACTCGGTGAAGAGGAAGGGAGAGTCAGGCCTTGCGGGAGGTGATGACGGCGTCGATGATCCCGTACTCCTTGGCATCCGCCGCCGTGAGGATCTTGTCGCGCTCGATGTGCTTGGCCACCTGCTCGGGCTCCCGGCCGGTGTGCTTGGCGAGGATGCCTTCCATCTCGACCCGCATGCGCAGGATCTCGTTGGCCTGGATCTCGATGTCCGAGCCCTGGCCGCCGCCCTCGGTGTACGGCTGGTGGATCAGGATGCGCGCGTGCGGCAGCGCGAACCGCTTGCCGGGCGTGCCGGCCGCGAGGAGCACCGCTGCCGCGGAGGCAGCCTGGCCCAGGCACACCGTCTGCACCTGGGGCTTGACGAACTGGATCGTGTCGTAGATCGCCGTCATGGCCGTGTACGAGCCGCCCGGGGAGTTGATGTAGATCTGGATGTCGCGGTCCGGGTCCATCGATTCCAGGCAGAGCAACTGCGCCATGACGTCGTCGGCGCTGGCGTCGTCGATCTGCACCCCGAGGAAGATGATTCGCTCCTCGAAGAGCTTGGTGTACGGGTTGTGGATCCGCTCTCCCGTGGCGCTGCGCTCCCGGAACTCCGGGAGGATGTAGCGGGCCGAGGGGCCCGTCGTGGCCTGAAAGGTCATTTGGTGCTCTCTCCCTTGCCCTTGCGCACATTCGACTCTGGCGCGTTCGACGCCGACGTGTAGATGTGGTCGATGAGGCCATAAGCCTGGGCCTCGTCGGCCGTGAACCAGCGGTCGCGGTCAGAGTCGGCTTCGATCGTCTCGACGGACTGCCCGCTGTGCTCGGCGATGAGCTTGGCCATGCGCTTCTTGATGTAGAGCATCTGCTCGGCCTGGATCTTGATGTCGGACGCGGTTCCGCCGAGGCCGCCGGATGGCTGGTGCATCATGATCCGGGTGTTCGGCGTGGCGTAGCGCTGGCCGGGGCTTCCCGCCACGAGCAGGAACTGGCCCATGCTGGCCGCCAGGCCCATCGCCACCGTCGTGATGTTGTTGGGGATCAGCTGCATCGTGTCGTAGATGACCATGCCGGCCGTGATCGATCCGCCGGGCGAGTTGATGTAGAGGGAGATGTCGCGGTCGGGGTCCTCGGCTGCGAGCACCTGGAGCTGCTTGGCGATGCGGTTGGAGTTCTCGTCGCGGACCTCGCCCTCGAGCCAGATGATGCGCTCGCGCAGCAGTCGCTCGTCGAGCATGTCGCCGAAGCCGGTCATCCCGCCTCCGGTTCCCCGGAACTGCGGCTCGTTCATCTGGCTCACTGGCCCTCCCGTTGCCGTCGCCTACTGCGACTCCTGCTTGTCTGACCCTAACCCGAACGGGGTTCGGGGCCTTCCTCGCGCGTGCCCGGTTCGCCGTGAGCCGAATGCCCCCCTGCGCCGGGCGGCCGGCGAAGCCGGGCTAGCTGGCCAGCTGGAACAACTCGTAGACCAGGAACCCGGGCCAGACCAGCGACTCCAGGAAGCCCCAGACGTATCCACCGAAGCTGTCCGCCACCTGCCAGTTCCACACGACTGCGCCGATAAGGCCGAGTCCGTAGACCGCGCCTCCACCGGCCGCCGCGCCGTTGCTCCCGTTGCCATTGCTCATGCGTCGAGCCTATTGCGCGGACCCCCGCGATCCACCTTGATGTTCGGCAGGGCTCAGTGGTCGTGGTCGTGGTCGGTGGCCTCGTCGGCGGGAACACCCGTGAAGTCCGGCAGGGCGGCCGCGTCGAGCCCCAGCGCCTGCGCCTGCGCTTGCGCCTGGGCCAGGCCGGCAGCCCGGTTCATCTCCTCGTCCAGGGCCGCGAGGTCCACGCTGGCCCCGTCGGTGTCGACGACCGTGGCCGACTCGAGCACCACGGCGAGGGCCTTCGCCCGCCGGATGTCCTGGATCGCCATGGACACCTGGCCGGACTCGACCAGCGCCTGGGCGAACGCATCCGGGCTCATGCCGTAGCGCGGGGCCTGCTGCATGAGCCACGCGGACAGCTCGGTCTCGCCGACCGAGACCTGCTCGGCCTCGGCCACCTTGTCGAGGACGAACTGGCTCTTCAGGGAATCGCGGGCCTGCTGCTCGACCTCGGCTCGATGCTCGTCGCCGCTGTCGTGGCCGTCCTCGAAATGGGCCTCGACCTCGGCCGCGATGACGCCCTCGGGGAGCGGGATGTCGACAGCGGCCAGGAGAACCTCCAGCACGTTATTGCGTGCCTCCGCGCCCTGCTCCATGCGCTTCACCCGCACCAGGCGCTCGGCCAGGTCCGCCCGCAGCTCGTCGATGGTGTCGAATTCCGATGCCAACTGGGCGAAGGAGTCGTCGATGGGCGGCAGTTCGCGCTCGCGCACCGCCGTGACGGTGGCGGTGACAGTCAGCGGGATGCCGGCCCAGTCGCCATTCTCGGGAGTGAAGTCGAATACCCGCACCTCGCCCTTGGCGGCACCGACGACTGCCTCGTCGAAGCCGGGGAGCATGCCATCGGTGCCGAGCTCGTACGACAAGGCGGTGCCGGACAAGTCCTCGAGGGCGTCGCCTTCGGGGGTTGCTCCGGCGATGTCCACGAGCAGGACGTCGCCGTTGGCGGCAGGGCGCTCCACGTCATTGAGGGTCGCGAAGCGCGAGGCCAGCGACTCGACCTGCTGCGCGATGTCCTCGTCCGACGGCACCGCGGTCGCGACCGTGACGGTCAGCGACGAGTAGTCAGGAAGGTCGAACTCGGGTCGCACCTCGACCTCGGCCGTGAAGGCCAGCGGCTCGCCGTCGACCAGCTCGGTGACGTCGACCTCGGGCCGGCCGACGGGCACCAGGCCGTGCTCCTTGATGGCGTCGTCATACGCCTTGGGGAGCGCATCGTTGACGGCTTCCTCCAGGACGGCACCACGCCCGAAGCGCTGCTCGATGACGCGCGCCGGCACCTTGCCCTTGCGGAAACCGGGGATGTTGACGCTCTTGGCGATGCGGCCGTAGGCAGCGTCCATGCTCGGCTTCAACTCGTCGAAGGGGACCTCGACGGTCAACTTGACCCGAGTCGGGGACAGGGTCTCGACATCGCTCTTCACGGTGGATCTCCAGGCGCTAGACGAACCCGGCTCTGGCGTTCCAGCGCCGGGCTGAGGGACGGCACGCGTCCCGCCCCGTGGGGGCTGGCCAAGCCTACTTGAGCCACAGTGGCCCGCCGCAGGCGCGGAGGCCCCCGGCCCGAGGCTGGCTACGCTGCCCCGATGGCGTCCCCGTCCATGCCGGGCCACGGGGTTTCCCTGTCCGGTGCCGCCCGGGTCTGGGCCTACATCGGGCTGAACAGCTTCGGCGGGCCGGCCGGGCAGATCTCGGTCATGCACCGCGAGCTCGTCGAGACCCGTCACTGGATCAGCGAGCGCAGATTCCTGCACGCACTCAACTACTGCATGGTGCTGCCCGGGCCCGAGGCACAGCAGCTCGCCACCTACGTCGGTTGGCTCATGCACGGGGTGCGCGGCGGCGTGATCGCTGGCTCGCTGTTCGTCATCCCTGGCTTCTTCGCGATGCTCGCCCTGTCCATCGCGTACGCCGTCCTCGGCGAGGTGCCGCTCGTGTCGGGCCTGCTGTTCGGCCTGCAGGCCGCAGTGGTCGCGATCGTCGTGCAAGCCGCCATCCGCATCGGCCGTCGCACGCTGCGCAGCCCCGCCCTCGTCCTGGTTGCGACATGCTCGTTCCTGGCGATCGCGCTCGTCAACGTCCCCTTCCCCGCGATCATCGCGGTCGCCGGGCTGTTCGGCTGGCTGGCCGGCCGCGTGCGGCCGCACTGGCTGCCTCTGGGCGGCCAGCCGGGCGAGCCCCGGGCCGGGCGGCCGGCCCTGCTGGCAGACGACGAGCACGTCGATCGGGCCACGGCCTTCCGCGCCTTCAGGGCGGCGCTCGTCGCGCTGGCTCTGTGGCTGCTGCCCGTAATCGCGCTGGCCGTCGCTCTCGGGACGGAGCACGTGCTGACGCAGGAGGCGTTCCTGTTCTCCAAGGCGGCCGTGGTCACGTTCGGCGGCGCCTACGCCGTGCTGGGATACGTGGCGCAGCAGGCGGTCGACCGTTACGGGTGGGTGACCCCGCAGGACATGATGGTCGGGCTGGGCCTGGCCGAGACGACGCCGGGTCCGCTCATCATGGTCGTGCAGTTCGTCGGCTTCCTCGCCGCGTACAACAACCCGGGCGACCTCCCTCCCGTCGTCGCTGGGGTGCTCGGGTCGATCGTCACGGTATGGGTCACGTTCGTGCCGTGCTTCCTGTTCATCTTCCTCGGCGCCCCGTTCGTCGAGCGGTTGCGCGACAACGACGCCCTGCGCCACGCCCTGACCGCCGTCGGCGCGGCCGTGACCGGCGTCGTGCTCGACCTCGCACTGTGGTTCGCGATGAATACGGTCTTCGGCTCGGTCCAGGACCGCTCGTACGGACCTTTCGTCGTGCCGGTCCCGGACCTGACGTCGATCCAGTGGGCATCGGTCGGGCTCTCGGCGCTCGCGGCCGTGCTGGTGTTCCGTTTCCGGCTCGGCACGCTGAAGGTGCTCGCGGTCATCGCGGGCCTGGGCGCGGCGCTGGCCGTCGCCGGAATCGCGTAGGAGGAGTCGGTCGTGCTGTGGTCGGGGCGGGGAGACTCGAACTCCCGATCTCCTGCTCCCAAAGCAGGCGCGCTAGCCACTACGCTACGCCCCGCGTCGGCGCCGGGCCGAGTCTAGACGGCCGGCCGGCTCCCGCTCACCGCCGCCCGCCACGTCCACCGACCGGCCACGACCGCGCGCCGGTGGGACCATTCTCGTGAGGGGCGCGATGCGGGAGGTGGCTGTCATGTTCGCTGACCGCGCCGACGCCGGCCGCCAGCTGGCCGCCCTGCTCCCCCGCGATCCGCAGCCGCCACCCGTCGTCCTCGCCCTGCCCCGCGGCGGCGTGCCCGTGGCCGTCCCGGTGGCCGCCGCCTGCGGTGGCGAATGGGATGTGCTGGTCGTGCGCAAGCTGGGCGCCCCCGGCAACCCGGAGTACGCCATCGGTGCCGTCGGAGAGGGCGGGGCACGCGTGGTGGACGAGGACTCCGTGCGCAGCATGCGCGTCAGCGAGAAGGCCCTGTCCGCGCTGGTGGCGGTGCAGGAGGAGGAGCTCCGGCGCAGGGTCGTGGCCTACCGGGGTTCCCGCCCGGCGGTGTCGGTCGCCGGCCGGCCCGTCGTCATCGTCGATGACGGGATGGCCACCGGGTCGAGCATGGCGGTGGCCGTGCAGGTGGCCCGTCACCTCGGTGCCTCCCGGGTGACGGTGGCCGTGCCGGTCGGGTCGTGGCAGGCCGTGGCCATGCTGCGCGGACTGGCCGACGAGGTCGTGTGTGCGGAGGTCCCGGAGTCGTTCCTGGCCGTCGGCGTGCACTACGACGACTTCACCCAGGTCGACGACATGACCGTAGTGAGCGCATTGGCGGAAAGGCCGTAACGTGGGCCCCATGAGAGTCAGGATCGCCGCGGCGTCGACGGCGATGTGCGCCGCCCTCGCGCTGGTCGCCATCCCCGCCCTGCCGGCCATGGCCGACGATGCCACGCCGAGCCCCTCGGCATCGGCCGCGCCCACGCCTACCCCCAGCCCTTCCGTGCCCACGACGCCCACACCCGATCCCACGACGCCGACCCCCGATCCCACGACACCGACGACGCCTGCCGCGCCGATCACGCCTGCCGCGGAACCGCCCAGGCGCGAGCTGCCGCTCAAGGCCGGCCACTTCGGCCACCTGGTCGACTTGGCGCAGCAGCGACTGACCTGGCTGGGCTACGACATCTACGAGGGCAACCTGGAGAACCAGCGGTTCGGCGAGTCGACGAAGTCCGCGGTGCGCGCCTTCCAGGTCAAGTTCTTCCTCCCGGCGACCGGCAAGGTCGACCGCAAGACGTGGAACCGGCTGCGCGAGCTGGCCAACCCGATCGGCATCCTGCCTCGCTCATGCACGTCGGTGCCCGTCGCCCTGTGCCTGGACAAGACCGCCAAGCTCCTGCGCTACGTCGTCGACGGCAAGGTCAAGCTCACCACCGACGTGCGCTTTGGACTGCCCGGGATGGACACCCGTGAGGGGACATTCCGCGTCTACTGGAAGAGCCGCAACCACACGTCGAGCCGGTACAACTCGTGGATGCCGTTCGCGATGTTCTTCAGCGGCGGGCAGGCCGTGCACTACTCGCCGTACTTCGACCGCGATGGCTACAACGGCGGATCCCACGGCTGCGTAGGGATCCGTGACATCAAGCTGGCCTCGTGGCTCTTCGACCGGGTGCCCACTGGGTCCCGGGTTTATGTCTACCGCTCCTAGCGCCCGGGGCGCCGGCGAGCGACCCAGAAGAACAGGATCAGCGTCGGGACGACGTAGGCCAGCCAGACGACCACCTCGAGCCACGTCATCACGGGCCGGATGTTGACCAGGCCGCGGACGAGCGTCGCGACGACGCCGTCGGGCGCGAAGGTCCCACTGACGTCGAATGCGATGTTGTCCTCCCCAGGCAGCCAGCCGAGCTCCTGGAACTCGTGCACCGCGTACCGCAGGACTCCGCCCGCCACGATCACGAGCGCGGCACCGGTCCACAGGAACAGCCGGCCCATGTTGAGGCGCACGGCACCCTTGTAGACGAGCACGCCGATGACGATGGCCGTCGCGAGGCCGAGCAGGGCTCCGATCAATGCCGACGCGGCTCCGTCCGTGGCGCGCGCCCCGGCCCACAGGAACAGGGCGGTCTCGACGCCCTCGCGGGCCACGGCGACGAAGGCCACGAATGCGATGGCCACCGATCCGGAGGCGAGGGCCTTGTCGAGTTCGCCGTGCAGGTGGTCCTTGATGAAGCGGGCCCGCGCCGCCATCCAGAAGATCATCCACGTGATCAGCCCGACCGCGATGAGCGACATGATCCCGGCGAAGGCCTCGGCCGCGCGCTCGCTCAGGGACTCGTCGACGACGACGAGCACCGCTCCCACGGCGATCGAGAGCACGACGGCGGCGGCCACCCCGGTCCAGATCCGCCGGACCCCCCACTGGTTGCCCGACCGGACCATGTACGCGATGAGGATGGCGACGATCAGGGCCGCCTCGAGCCCTTCGCGCAGGCCGATGAGGTAGTTGCTGAACACGCAGGACTCCCGGCAGGTCAGGCCCGGGACCTATCCGGGAGGGACTTAGGCAAGCCTAAGTTAGCATTCCCTTAGCAGCGTTGGCGAACCGCTTATGCTGGAACGCATGCGCAGCGAGGCCACCACCGTCGACGAGTACCTGGCCGGCCTCCCCGAGGACCGACGCGAGGCGATGTCCGCAGTCCGGGCCGTCATCCTTGAGAACCTGCCCACGGGAATCGTCGAGACGATGAACTGGGGGATGATCAGCTACGAGGTGCCGCTGTCGGTCGTCCCCGACACGTACAACGGACAGCCGCTGTCCTTTGCCGCGCTC
Organism: Actinomycetota bacterium; assembly: GCA_030645615.1. Taxonomy (GTDB): domain Bacteria; phylum Actinomycetota; class Actinomycetes; order S36-B12; family S36-B12; genus UBA10649. Next base: position 7,453 of record JAUSNB010000062.1, read on the forward strand.
GCTTCCCAGAAGCAGTACATGTCGGTCTACCTCATGGCGATCTACACCAGCGACGCGTGGCGCGAGACCTTCGAAACCGAGTACCGCGCAACCGGTAAGCGCCTGGACATGGGCAAGTCGTGCGTGCGCTTCAAGCGGCTCGACGACCTCCCGCTCGACCTCGTTGGCCGGGCGATCAAGGTCTGCACCATGGAGGAGTACATCGAGGCGTACGACCACTCCATGTCGCTGCGCAAGAACAAGCAGTCGCGCTCTGGCACGACCGACGGCCCATGACGCTCGACGACCGCGCCCTGCGCGTCGCGCTCGCGGCCAAGGGCTTCATGCCCGAGGACGAAGGGCTCGTGCTGCACCGCGCCGGCCAGGCGGCCGGGGCGGTCGGGCCACTTCTGGAGGTGGGCTCCTACTGCGGCAAGTCCGCGGTGTACCTCGGCACGGCCGCCCGATCCGCTGGAACGGTGCTGTTCACGGTCGACCACCATCACGGTTCCGAGGAGAACCAGGCCGGGTGGGAGCACCACGACCCGGACGTCGTCGACCTCGCCACCGGGCGCATCGACACCCTGCCCTTCCTGCGCCGCACCATCGAGGACGCCGGCCTGGAGGACTGCGTCGTCACCGTCGTCGGTGAATCGGTCAACGTCGCCCGCTACTGGGGCACGGACCTCGGCCTGCTGTTCATCGATGGCGGCCACGCCCTCGACGTCGCGATGGCCGACTACCTGGCGTGGGCCCCGTTCGTCATGCAGGGCGGACTGCTGGCGATCCACGACGTGTTCGAGGACCCTGCCGCCGGCGGGCAGGCTCCGTTCGAGGTGTGGCAGCGGGCCGTGGCCGACGGCTTCCGGCCGATGTCGACCACCGGCAGCCTGCGCGTCCTGCAGCGCTGAGCCGCCCGCCGACACCAGTACCTGGCGTCAGAAGGCGACCGCCGGATTGACGCCTGCTGCTGGTGTGGGCGTGGCGGCCAGGCCGACCGGCAGGTGCTCGCCGCGGAAGAAGCCCGCGGTCGGCCCGTCCCCGTCCAGCGCGTGCGCGGCCAAGACGACGGCGGCGGAGTTCCAGGTCGGCTGGTCGTGGGTGAAGTACTGGCCGGGCCGGCCGAACCGCTCGCCCTCGAAGTTCATGCCGCACCAGTACGAGCCGTCGTCGTGGCGCAGGAACTGCACCCAGCCGAACAGTTCGCGGGCGCGAGCGGACTCGCCGATCGCGTCCAGGGACATCACCAGCTCGCACGTCTCCGCAGCGGTGATCCATGGCCGGTCCGACACGCAGCGCACGCCGAGGCCGTCGACGACGAACGTTGACCAGCCCTCGTCGATGCGGGCGAACGCTGCCTCCCCGCGCAGCACGCCACCCAGGATCGGGTAGTACCAGTCCATCGCCCACCGCGACTTGTCGAGGAACGCGTGCGGACGGTGCGCTACGGCGACCGCCAGAGCACCCACGGCGAGTTCCCAGTCGGGGCGCTCCTCCCCCACCCGGTTCGCGACGGCGAGGGCGCACCGCAGGCTGTGGTGCACGCTGGACGACCCGGTGAGCAGCGCGCCGTCAGCGGGGTCGTCGGCCCGCCACGCGATCTCGCCGGTGGGCGCCTGGTAGGCCAGGACGTACTCGACGAGGGCCTCGACCATCGGCCAAGCCGCGCGCAGGAACGCGTCGTCACCGGTGGACAGGAAGTGGTGCCAGACCCCCGCTGCCACGTAGGCAGTGACGTTGGTGTCCAGCGTCGGGTCGGTGACCTCGGCGCCGGTGTAGTACGAGTGCCAGCCTCCCGCCGGCAACTGGTGGCGGGCCAGCCACGCATAGGCCCGGGCCGCCTCGGCGTGACGGCCGCCCACGTCGAGGGCCATCGCCGCCTCGACCATGTTCCACGGATCGGCCTTGCCGCCCGGCACCCAGGCGATGCGGCCGTCGGCGGCCTGGACCCAGGCGATCGCCTCCACGGTCGCGCGCAGGTCGCGGGCGGTCAGGGATGCCGGGCTCACGGCTTCTCCACGTACACGACGAGGCTCTTGCCGATCAGGGGGTTCAGCGCCCGGTCCAGCAGGGACAGCACTGGCGGGTTGCGCATGATCTGCCAGACCAGCACCTGGTGGTACGCCCTGGCGAGGAGCCGGTCGGGGTTGTTGACGCCGCCGGCGCAGCGGATCCACCAGTAGGGCGAGTGCAATGCGTGCGCGTGCGACGTGCCGCGCAGCATGAGCCCCGCGCGCTCGAGCCGGTCCTCGAGATCGCGCTGGCGGTAGATCCGGATGTGGCCGCCCGGGATGTCGTGGTACTCGGTGCTGAGCTTCCAGTTCACCCGCTCGGGGAACTCGGTCGGCACGGTCACTGCCATGCGGCCGCCGCGCCGAAGGACGCGGGCCAGTTCGGCGATCGCGCCGATGTCGTCGGGGATGTGCTCGAGGACCTCCGACGCGATGATGCGGTCGAACGCACCATCGGGGAACGGCAGCGCGAGCGCATCGCCCTGCACCGGCACCCCGGCACCCGGCGGCGGCACCTCGCCCGCGTCCTGCATGGCGCCGACCATGTCGCGCACGCCCTTGAGCTCCCCGCCGTCGGCGTCGAAGGCGACCACTCGGGCGCCGCGCCGCAGCGCAGCGAACGCGTGCCGGCCCGCGCCGCAGCCCATGTCGAGCAGCAGGTCGCCCGAGCCGAGCCGCAGGCGGTCAAGGTCAGCGGTCAGCACCGACGGCCTCCCTGCGGGCGTGCGCCGCGCGGTGCTCGTCGAGCTCGGCCCGCCACATGTCGACGAGGCCGATGGCATGCGCCCGCCAGGTGAAGCGCTCCAGCACGCGCAGGCGGCCGCGCTCGCCGAGGTGCGCGCGCTGCTGCGGGTCGGCGAGGACCTCGACGATCATCGCCGCCAGCGCGGACGGGTCCCCGGGGGCAACGGTCCGCGCGCTGTCGCCGTCCGGCCCGACGACCTCGGGCAGCGCGCCGCCCGTGGTCGCGACGACGGGGACCCCGCAGGCCATTGCCTCGACGGCCGGCAGCGAGAAGCCCTCGTACAGCGAGGGCACGACGGCAGCCTCCGCCTCCGCGTAGAGCTCGACGATCCGCTCGTCGGTGACCCCGGACACGAACTCGACGGCACCGTCGAGGCCGAGGCTCTCGATGAGCGCAGGGACGGCGCTGCCTTCCTTGAGCCGGCCGATGACGACGAGGTGCGCGTCGGGGCGCTCGACCCTGGCCTTGGCGAGTGCCTCGAGCAGGATGCTCAGGCCCTTGAGCGGCACGTCGGCGCTCGCCGTGGTCATCAGCCGCCCGGGCACGCGGGCAATGTGCGGCATCGGCCGGAAGATCCGCTCGTCGACGCCGATCGGCACGACGGTCATGTGCTGGTCGGGCACGCCCATCTGCGCCGCGATGTCCCGGCGGCTGGACTCCGACACCGTGACCACGCGCGGGATCCGTGGCGCGACCCGCAACTGCATGCGCAGGAAGCCGTACCAGCGTCGCATGGCCAGTCGACGACGCAGCGTGGTCGCGTGCGCGATGTCGAGCTCGCGGTCGACCGTGATCGGGTGGTGGATGGTGGCCGTCACCGGCACGCCGTCGCGCATCATGCCCAGCACGCCGGAGCCCAGGCACTGGTTGTCGTGGACGAGGTCGAAGTCCGCCCGGCGCGCGGCGATGAGCCGGCGGGCCCGCTGACTGAACGCCCACGGCTCGGGGAATCCGGCCAGGCACATGATGGCGAACTCCCGGACGTCGATGCTGTCGCGGAACTCGCGCACGTGCGGCACCCGGAACGGGTCGGGCTGCCGGTACAGGTCCAGCCCGGGGACCTCGACCAGTTGCGCCGGGTCGTCCAGGTGCGGCCACGGCTGCCCGGACAGCACCTCGAGGTGATGGCCGAGCGCGGCGACCTCGCGGGCGACGTATCGCGTGTAGACGCCCTGGCCCCCGCAGTGCGGGTTGCCCCGGTATACCAGCCACGCGATGCGCATGGGCTCGTCCGGCCCCGGGATCGGTCGTGGCGCGGACATAGAAGCCGAACCTACCGGACAGTAACCAGCCGGCCCACGGCTACGCCCGAGCCCGCCTCCCGGCCAGGAACTCGCGCTCGGCCGCGTTGCCGGTCAGCGCCATCGCGGCGTCGTAGGCCGCCCGTGCCTCGTCGCGCCGGCCCAGCCGGGCCAGCAGGTCCGCGCGGACCGCGTGCAGCAGGTGGTAGTCGGCCAGTGGGAGCGCGTCGACCTCGCGCAGGGCATCCGCCGGCCCGTGCACCTCGCCCACCGCGACCGCCCGGTTGAGGGCGATCACCGGCGACGGGGCGATGGACATCAACTGGTCGTACAGCGCGAGCACCTGGCGCCAGTCGGTGTCCGCGGCGGTGTCGGCGTCGCTGTGCACGGCAGCGATGGCGGCCTGCACCTGGTAGGACCCGGGCCGGCCCCGGCGCAGGCACCAGCGCACATGCTCCTGGCCCTCGGCGACCAGCGCGGCGTCCCAGCGGGTGCGGTCCTGGTCCGGCAGCCGCACCAGAGCCCCGTCGTCGTCCGTCCTCGCCGCCCGACGTGATTCGGTGAGCAGCATGAGCGCCAGCAGGCCGCGCGCCTCCGGCTCGTCCGGCATGAGGTCCACCAGCAGGCGACCGAGCCGGATCGCCTCGCCGGCCAGGTCGGCGTCGCCCAGCGCTTCACCCGTGCTCGCGACGTAGCCCTCGTTGAAGACGAGGTAGACGACCGACAGCACGGATCGGAGCCGGTCCGGCAGGTCGGCGTCGCGGGGGACGCGGTACGGGATGCCGGCCGCGGCGATCTTGTTCTTCGCCCGAACGATCCGCTGCGCCATCGTCGTCTCGGGGACGAGGAAGCATCGCGCGATCTGGTCGGTGCGCAGACCCGCGATCATCCGCAGGGTGAGGGCCACCTGCGCCGCCGGCGACAGGGCGGGATGGCAGCAGGTGAAGATCAGCCGTAGCCGGTCATCGCGCACGGGGCCCACCTCCTGCGCATCCTCGGGCGCGTTGAGCGTCCACGCCTGCTCGTGCCGCTGCTGCCGGGTGGACTCGCGTCGCAACCGGTCGATCGCCCGGTTGCGGGCCGTGGTGACGATCCAGCCCGCAGGGTTCGCTGGGACTCCGTCGCGCGGCCAGGTGGCCAGCGCCGCCGCGAACGCGTCCTGCACGGCCTCCTCGGCCAGGCCCAGGTCTCCGAGCAACCGCGTCAGGGTGGCGACCGCCCGGCCGTAGTCGTCGCGGAAGACGCGCTCGACGTCGGCGGCCGCCACAGAGGCCGGCGCTCCGCTCATTCCGACTGGAACGGCCGCACCTCGACGTCACCGCGGCACGCCACGGTCGCCTTCTCGGCCCACGCCGTCGCCTCGGCCGCGTCGGCCGCCTCGATCACCCAGAAGCCTCCGATGTGCTCCTTGGCCTCCAGGTACGGGCCGTCGGTGTGCTGCAGGGCGCCGTCCCGCACCCGGACCACGGACGCCGTGCTCGCCGGCATCAGGCCGCCCGCGAAGACCCACACGCCGCTCTTCCGCATCTCCTCGTTCAGCACCCCTGTGTCGGCGAAGGCGCGCTCCATCTCCTCTGGCGTGGCGTACGGGCTCTCGCCGGTGCCGTGCACGGACAGCAGGAACTGGGTCATGGTCTGGTCCTCTCCCGGCCCCGGCCGGTCCGGTGCCTCATCCACTCGACGAACCCTGGCCCGCCGGATCGACATTTCGCTGGCGCCATTCTGCGCTCAGCCGGTGCCCCCGTGCATGAAGGGCCTGACCTCGATCGGCGTCGTCGTTGCGCGCGACTGGGCGCTGGCCATCTCGATCGCCTCGTCGAGGTCGGCCGCCTCGATGACCGTGATCCCGCCGATCTGCTCCTTGGCCTCGATGAACGGTCCGTCCGTCAGGAGCACCTCGCCGTCCCGGTCCAACACGGTGGTGGCCGTCGACGGGTCGTGCAGTCCGCCGCCGAAGACCCACGATCCGCGGGCGACCACGGCATCGCGCCAGGCGCCGACGTCGGCCATGATCCGCTGGAGCCGCTCGGGCTCGGGTTGCTGGGCATCTGCGGGGTAGCACACCGACAGCAGGTACAGGGGCATCGTGCCCTCCAGGTTCGTCTCGGTCGTCGAGCGGGAACCGCGATTGCGGCCCCAGTCTGACGACGAACGGGCCGGCCGGGAATCGACACGGGCTATCCTTGACCGGCACCACGCGGGTGTAGCTCAATGGCAGAGCCCCAGCCTTCCAAGCTGGCCATGCCGGTTCGATCCCGGTCACCCGCTCCACGACGGCCGTTGCGCGTGCCTCGCCCGCAGACTACTATTCTGGTCTGTGAGCACCCTGCCTTTGTCCGAGGTCAAAGCGCGTCTGTCCGAGATCGCCGATGAGGTCGACCGGACGCACGAGCGCGTTCACGTCACCCGCAACGGCCGCGAGTACGTGGTGCTCCTCTCGGCTGAGGACTTGGAGTCCCTCGAGGCCACGATCGAGCTCCTGCAGGACGACGCGGCAATGGAACGGATCCGCGCCGCTGACGAGGCGGTCGCGGCCGGGGACGGGACGACGGACGAGGACATGTCGGCGCTTATGGCGCAACGCCGTCTGCTCGAGCACCGTGACAGCTGAGCCTGCGGATCAAGCCCCCTACGCCGTCATCCTCTCGCCGGGGGCACGCCGATCGCTCACCGAATCGCTTCCCTCCGCCGCAGCCTTTGCGGCGTGGGAGTTCATCAGCGGCCCCCTCGCCCGACGGCCGCGCGTCGTCGGGGTCCCGCTGCGCGCACCCTTCGACGGACTGTGGCGCGCCCGCCGCGGGGAGTACCGAGTTCGCTACCGCATCGACGAGCCGAACCACCGGGTGATCGTCCTGGACGTAGACCACCGCCGGGACGCCTACCAGTCCTGAGGGTCCTCCCGCGCGGATCAGGCCGGTTCGATCCCGGTCACCCGCTCGATGACGGTCAGGCGACCGTCGCGAGATTGCGCACCTTCGGCGTCCCTGCGACCCTCTCGTCCGCCAGGTCGCGTGCGCTCTGCATCGCGAGCCAGGCACGAGCGGTGCCGACGCGGGCCGCTTCGAGGCGAACCGCGAGGTTGGGCGACACCCGCGCATGCTCGTGGATAACGCGACTGAGGGTCACGCGGGAGACGCCGAGCCGCTCCGCGGCCTCGGCGACCGTCAGGCCAAGCTCGGCGAGGACGTCCTCCCGGAGAATCGCTCCGGGATGCACGGGGTTCTTCATGTCGCCATCCTCCTCAGTGATTGTCCTGATAGTCGACGAGCTCGACGTCGGTGTCGATGTGGATGAACCGGAATGTCCCCCGACAAGGGCACCACCGCTAGCGCAGCAGCGCCTTCTGCGCCTTGGTGAGCTGGGCGAGTTGCTTGGGCCGCAGGGCATTGACCTGCCGGGGGGTGAGCGCCTTCAACTGGGCGTTCGTCATGGCGCCCACCGCTGCGGGCCGCAGGAACTTGATCGCGGCCGGCCGCATGGCCGCGACGGCCTCGGGCTCGAGCGCGGCCACGGCAACCGGCCTGAGTTCCGCAGCGCGTGCCGGCCGGATGGTCGATGCCTGCTCGGGCGTCACCTCGGCAGCCTGGGCCGGCTTGAGTGCCCTGAATGTGGCGGGCGGCAACTGGCCGAAGTCAGCCGGCTCGATCGTCGCGACCTGGTCGGGGGTCAGCGCAGCCAGTTGGGCCGGCTGGAACGAGGCCGGATCCGGGATCTCGAGCGGGGGCGGGGTGGCCTCGGGCGCCGTGCCTGGAGTGGTGTCGGGCGTCGTACCGGGCGTCGGCCCCGGGGTCGTGCCCGGCGCGGTCCCGGGCGTCGACCCGCCCGAGGATCCGCCGCTCGACCCGCCGCTCGATCCGCCTGAAGACCCGCCGCTCGATCCGCCCGACGAGCCATCCACCGGCGTCTCCTCGTCGACCGGCTCGGGGTCGGCCGGGCTGTTGGTGGTGGTGGCCGATGCGCTTGCGCTGAGAGCCACCGCCGACCTCGATCCGTCCGCGACGAAGTCACCATCCGACGTCTCGATGCGCGGGTCGAGCGTGGCGGCGACGGTCACGGTGTAGGCGGTCGCAAGGGCCAGCCCGTCGACGGAGACGGCCGCCATCGTCGACGGGCACGACTCCGTTGAGATCAGCGTCACCTCGGAATCCGCTGTCCACCAGTTGCCGCTCGCCACGGTGGAACCGCCTTGCGTAACGGTGTAGGTACCCGAGAGCCGAGCCGGTAGCGCATCACCGCTCGTCAGGCACACGCCGAACTGCAGTTGCGAATCCCCGATGGTGGTGAACTCGACCCCGAGACTCTCCCCTGCCGCGCGCGACGGAGGTGCCGCGATGACCATCGCGGCGGTGACGAGCGCCGCCGTTGCGCTGCCCACTGCGGCACTGGCGAGTCGGGAGCCCCGGGTCGAACGAAGCACCGTCACCTTGTCAGGGTAGGCGCCGCTCGTGCCGTCGCCCAAGCGGCGTGAGTCAGTGGGACACAGATGGGACATAACCCATGGTTCGCAGTCACCCGGTTAGGTCGACATCCGCGGCCCGCAGCCCGCCGGGCACCTCGAACACCGACGTCGGGGTGAATCCCGCGGCCGCCCGTCCCCCGGTCAGCGCCCCGCGCTCGCCGACCAGCCACGCATGCGCCTCCCACGGCCCGCCCCCGGCAACGGGGCGCAGGCCCAGAACGACGACCCCCGGCCGGCCCCGGCGGGTGAGCATGAACTGCCCGGTCGCGGCCTCGGCCAGGCAACTCGGGGTCCACGGCAGGTACTGGGCCCCCTTGGTCACCGCCCGGCTGACCCGGTACTCCACTGCGTCGGCCGCACGCAGCGGGATCGCGGCCGTCGGCCCGCCCCAGCCATCAGGGACCGCCGCCGGCTCGCCGACCAGCCACGACCAACGGGCCATCGGCACCAGTCGCTGAGCGGCGCCCGTAACGGCGAGAAGCGCCATGGCCTGGGCCACCCGGGCACGGCCACGCCACGGTCGCGCAGGGCTCCTCGGGGATTGCTCGGCGGGCGTGGACACCGCTAGCGCAGCAGCGCCAGCTGCGCCTTGCTGAGCTCGGCGAGTTGCTTGGGCCGCAGGGCGTTGACCTGCCGCGGGGTGAGCGCCTTCAACTGGGCGTTCGTCATCGCGCCGACCGCTGCGGGGCTCAGGAACTTGATGGCCGCCGGCCGCATGGCCGCGACGGACTCGGGCTCGAGCGCCGCCACCGCGGCCGGAGTGAGCTCCGCGGCGCGGGCAGGCCGGATGGTCGACGCCTGCTCAGGCGTCACCTCGGCCGCCTGCGCCGGCCTGAGCGCCTTGAACGTGGCGGGGGGCAACTGGCCGAAGTCGGCCGGCTCGATGGTCGCGACCTGGGCCGGGGTCAGCGCGGCCAGCTGGGCCGGCCGGAAGGCCGCGGGGTTCGGGATGTCGAGCGGGGGCGGCGGGGTGGTCTCGGGGGTCGTGCCCGGCGTCGTCCCGGGCGTGGTCCCGGGGGTCGTGCCCGGCGTCGTCCCCGGGGTGGTGCCGGGGGTCGTGCCAATGCCCGATCCGGATCCCGAACCGGATCCCGAACCGGAGCCCTCGACCGGATCCTCACCATCGGCGGGATCCCCGGCGACGCCGGTGCCGTCGGTCGTGGTGAGGCTCAGGGATGCGCTGAGCGCAACCGTCGATCGGGTGGTGTCGGCCCCGAACTCACCGTCATCGTCCTCGAGCTTCGGGACGAGGGTGACGTCGACGGTCACGGTGTACGTCGTGTTCATGGCGAGCCCCGCGGCCGTCAGCGTCACCAGCGGGAAGGGACACGACTCAGTCGAGACCAGGACCGCCGACGCATCGGGGTCCGACCAGTCGACGGTGCCAGCGCCCTGGCCTCCCGAGATGGTGTACGTGCCGGTGAGGCGGGCCGGCAGGGCGTCGCCCTTGTTGAGGCACACGCTGAACTGGACCTGCGTATCCCCACGGCCGTACTCGATGACCTGGATGGACTCACCGGCCGCCTGCGCGGGCGGCGCGACCAGAAGCGCCGCGGCCAGCCCAGCTATGAGGAGTCCGGCAAAGGCGGCGGCACGGCTGATCGAACCGATGGCCTTCACAACCCAAGGGTACGGCGCCTGGGAAGTCCTACCAAATGCCGGCGAACTCGGCCACGCCGAGCAAGCGATCCACAGCAACGTGCTCGGGCCACGCCGGCCCGTGGGCCTCTCCCCACGGCCACGCGGCCACGTGGGCCGACAGCCGGCCAGCATCGACTCCCGCAAGCCCGGGCACGCTGGGCAGCCCGGCGATGCGGTCGAGGTACTCGTCGCGGTCGTTCCTGATGACGTACCAGGCATCTCGGCCCTGCTGCCCCCGGCTGGAACGCAGCCGGATCGCGTCCGGCACCCGCCCCTGACCCGCGCGCCGGGCGAAGCCCCGACCACGACCACCGACCTGCCACTCTGCCGGGTCGATCGCGGCGGCGACCTCCAGGACAGCCCGCGCGGAGAACGGGTCCGCCATCAGCACTCCCCGAGTTGCGGCGGGATTGGCGGCCGCCGCGATCCCGGTGCGCTCGCGGGCCAGCCAGGCCAGGAAGGCGGCCCGGTCCGACGTGCCCGCCGTCGCCTGTCGGCGCAGCGGGCCGAGCACGCGCCGTCGCACGGACGCCGACGTGAGCCGCCCGTCCGGGTCCCGTGCCATGCGGACCAGGTCGCCGAACCGGCCGCGGGCCAGGCTGTACCTCGCCGCGTAGCCGTGCTCGAAGCTGAACGCGGCGTTGCCGTTGGTTCCGACGAACAGCATGCGGGCGCCCGCATCTGCAGCGCTTTCGCGCATGCTCGACAGCCACGGCTCGTTGGCGGGATTGAACAGGGGCACGCCTCCCCGACGGGCGGTAAGCGCCGCCGCGTGCAGCGGACGGACGAGCCCGGCGTTGGTGACCACCTCGATCGCCAGGCGCCCCGGGTACTGCTGCGCCAGCATGGCCGCCAGCGCGGATTCGTCCGCGTCGACTCCCGGAGCCGCGGCCACGTGTGCCGCAGCCAGGGGTGCATATGTCAGCCCCAGGACCGGCGATTCATCACTGGCAAGCCGGGCCAGGCCGGCGGCGACGAAGGTCGAGTCCAGCCCACCGGACACCGTCGTGACGACCGAGCCGCAACGTGCGGCGAGGCCGCGCAGAACGCCGTCAAAGGCGTCAAGGTAGGCAGCCATCGCGCCGGGGCCGCGCAGGTGCGGCTCGGGCCACGCTCGTGGCCCGGACCAGTGGGCGAGCGCGGGCGCCGAGTCGGGCGTTGCCCACCTCGCAGTCGCGCCGGCGGGCACGCGGTGCACGTCGAGGAAAGGGGTTCGGCCAGGCGGCACGACACCGGCGGCGAACTCGCGGATGTAGTCCGGGTCGATCCCGGTTGACGCACCGCGCGCCGAGGCCGGGTCGGACGCCACGATGAGCACACCGGACGACGCGGACCAGAACAGCCCGCTGGGCAGCATGGTGGATGCCGCCGCGGCCAGTCCGCCGCCGGGAAGTGCGGCGACGGCCAGCCACGGCGCATCGGGGCCACCCGGATCCCTGCCAGCGGCCAGAGACTCCACGAGTGCCCGCGCCTCGGCAGCGATGACCGGGCCATACACCGCGCCGGTCATCAGGCCGTCGTACGCGAGCACCTCGACGACGCGGGTGGGGGCGTCCTGGGTCGGACCGGTGACGTGCAGGCCCGACTTACTGACGACGGCACGCATGCCGTCCACCGGCTGGTCCATGGGGCGCGGGACGGTCAGCTGTAGCCGTACGGGAAACCGCTGTAGGTGGCATCGACGTCGCCTGTCCCGGAGATGTTGTTCCGGGCGTCGGCCGAGCCGGCCAGGACGACGAGTTCGGGGCGGACCCACGGCTGGAGGTCAGGTGCCATGGTCACCCCTCTCAGCGCGCAGACGTCCTGCACCTCAAGGTTATCAGCGGAAGTGGGCCCGGGCCGGGGCCAAAGGACCTGCCTACGTCGCAATGAGGTCGCAGTGAGACCGGCTTGCCAGGCTACGGGACGGTGTAGGTGACCTGCGTCGCCGTGGGGATCGGGGCCGAGCGCCCGAGGGCTGAGGCCGTCCGCGCGAACACCCGGAACATGTAAGTCTGGCCGCTGACCAGGTTGCTGTTGCTCAACATGCAGGTCCAGCCCGAGTTGTTGCTCGTGCACGTCGTCACGTCAATGCCCGTGACGTCGATGCTGGTCGCGGCTGAGCCGCGGGCGTAGATGCCCCACCCGGTGCTGCCATTGCCGTCGGCCTGGTTCTTGTAGGTGACGGTGTACGACGTGACCGACTGCCCGCTCGGCACGAAGGCCGGGGCACCCCACGACATCGTCGGGCTGGAGAAGGACACCGATGTCGGCGCCGAGGGCACCCCGCAGTACTTCGGGTACCGGATGATGACCACGCCACTGCCGCCGGCTCCACCTGTCTTCGTGCCCGATGCCGTGTTGGCGGCGCCGCCACCACCACCGCCGCGATTGGCGGTGCCGGCATTGCCGTTGCCGGTGATCGAGCCGGCCCCGCCGTTGCCCGACCCGCCAGTGCCCGCAGTCGTCCGCGAGCCACCACCACCGCCACCGCCGTAGGTGACGGACGCGCCGGTGATCGAGTTCGAGGTGCCGGTGCCGCCGTTGCCGCCAACGGTGCTGGCTGCCGCGCTGCCGGCAGAGGCTGGTCCACCACCGCCACCACCCGCACGGTTCGCCGCCGTGGCGTTGAAGAACGCATCAGTCCCGAGGTTGCCAGCGGAGGCCGTCGTGCCGGCGGTGCCGGCCGTACCCGTTGTTGCGGCGCCGCCGCCGGTGGACGCCCCGTTGTTGCCCCGGCGGTTGGTCGTATTGCCGCCGCCGGCACCACCGCCGCCACCGCCTGCGGCAGTAGCCAGGGCAGCGATGCTGCTCGTGCCCCCACTGCCGCCTCGACCTGTGCTCGAGCCCGCGGTGCCTGCCGCGCCGATCGTGATGGCCTGGGACGACGCGGGGATCGTCACGGTGCCGGATACCACTGCACCTGAACCGCCGCCTCCACCGGCCGAGTTGGCGGCGGCGCCGCCACCACCCCCGCCGCCACCCACGACCAGGTAGTCCGCCGAGACGGACTGCGGCGGCACGAAGGAGCCGCTCGACGTGAACGTGTGGACGTTGTAGAAGTTCCCGTTCGAGTCCTTGATCGTGGTGATCGCGCCGCCCGTCGCGGTGCAGTTCGCGGGTGCCGCAGCCGAGGCAGGGGTCGTGGGCGCGAGGACGAGGCCCGCGATGACAGCAAGGGACGCGCCCACCCCGATCAAGGCGGGCGCGGACCGGCGGGTCGGCGTGCTCATCAGCTGTAACCGTAGGGGAAGCCGCTGTAGGTGGCGTCGACGTCACCGGTGCCGGATATGTTGTTGCGGGCGTCGGCCGTGCCGGTCAGCCGGACCAGGGTCGGGGCAGTCCAAGCCGGGCGCACGCGCTCCACCGGACGCCCCTTCCTCCCCATGCCGGTATCGGCAGAAACCGGGGTGAGGAGATAAGGATAATCCAGAATAAGCCACATTGGAAGCCAGCCCGTCGGGCGGGCCGCCGGGGCTAGGGGACGGCGTAGGTGATTTGGGTCGCCGTGGGGATCGGGGCCGAGCGTCCGAGGGTCGATGCCGTCCTCGCGAAGACGCGGAAGACATAGGTCTGCCCGCTGACCAGGTTGCTGTTGGTCAGGACGCAGGTCCAGCCTGAGTTGTTGGTCGTGCAGTCGGAGATCGTCTTCCCGGTGACGTTGATGCTCGTGGCCGCGGACCCGCGGGCGTAGATCCCCCACCCGGTGCTGCCGTTGCCGTCAGCCTGGTTCTTGTAGGTCACCGTGTAGGACGTGACCGACTGCCCGCTCGGCACGAAGGCCGGCGCACCCCAGGACATCGTCGGGCTGGAGAAGGAGACGGACGTAGGCGCCGAGGGGACCCCGCAGAACTTCGGGTACCGGATGATGACGACGCCGCTGCCGCCGAGGCCGCCGGTAACTGAGGCACTCGTCGAGCGCGCCCCGCCACCGCCACCGCCGCGGTTGGTCGTTCCGGCCGTGCCGTTCCCGTTGGTCGCGCCCGCACCACCGGCCCCGCCGGCCGAGCCGGCCGTCGCCCCGCCGCCGCCGCCGCCGCCGCCGTACGTCACCGAACTGCCGGTGATCGAGTTGGTCGTGCCACCGCCGCCCGCGCCGCCGACACTCGCAGCCGAGGCCCCGCCGGCCGA
>JAUSNB010000066.1 GCA_030645615.1 Actinomycetota bacterium
AATCAGTGACACCCACTGGTGAAGCACTAAGATTTATCAACGCCTCAAACGGGTCAATTAGCTCATCACTTAATAATTTCACTGGCATCGTCACTTCCCTTTAACATTTTTAGTATTGAACGAATTTTAAATGCAAAAATAACAAGCGCTATCGCGATAAGATAAAGCTCTCGTGGCTTTTTTCCGGTACTCGATACAGAATCCCAGTTCTTAATAAATTTTTCGTTATTAACTTCAAGTTGTATCAGATGTTCTTCAGGTATGTAGAAATTATTTAGTCGAGTGTACGCCCATACTTTCACCTCCGATCCAAGGTGAGGCTCCAGACTTCTTAGAAAGTCTGGGCCGTGGGTTGTCATGATCTCGATATCGCCATCCGCTGTGCTGAGCTGTATACCGGTATATCTTCTAGTCAGGTGAATTTCTGACAATAAACCTTCATAAATTGTAGCGTCTGGCTCGGTAAGCAAGGGGTCTAACAGCGAAACAACTGCGAAGTGAATCATCAAGAAGGCAATATATAAGTAAAATCTGTCTCTCCGAACCTCTATAGCTTTTCCTTTGTCCTCAGACACTTCGAAAAGAATGGTTTGTAATATTGCTTTTAGGTGGTTCATTACGAGTGGAAACCTATCAGTTCAGCTCATGGTTAAAACATCGGTACGATAGATTCTCACACGATTCCACGAAACCCGCCAGTGTTGTGGTGGGGCGAGAATTTGGAAACTCAGAAGGTAATGTCGGCGTCCACCCGCTCCAACAACTCCTCCGAATCATTCCTCACATTGTTCACCTTCGTGCTCACGCGGTAGCCCTCGAAGTGCTGCTCGCAGTTGGCGATCATCGCTTCCACTTCCTGTGCGGAGGTCGACGAGGAGAGCCATGCGGCGTAGTGCTCCGGGCGCAGCACCACCGGCATGCGGTGATGAATGGCCGCGATGCTCGGCGCGGCTTCGCGAGAGAGCAAAGCACACGAGATGATGGGCGAGGCACCCGGGCGCTCCCAGACGGACCACAGCCCCGCAAAGGCGATCACCTCCTGCGCAGGATCGGAGATGAAATACGGCTGCCGCACCGTGCGGCCCGACTCGCTGCGCACAGGCTCCGACTCGCACCATTCGTACCAGCC
>JAUSNB010000070.1 GCA_030645615.1 Actinomycetota bacterium
CCCCAGGTACAGCGGCCACTTGTGCTGGCGGGTGAACTGCTCCATCAGCGGTCGGGCCACATCCACCAGCAGATCGCGCTGGCGATAGCCTGAGGTCAGCTTCAGCACCTTGGCGCTGAGGCGATAACCGGCAGTGCGGGAAATCTGCTCGACATAGCCATCGGCGATCAGCGCCTGCAGCAGCCGAACCAGGCTTGGCTTGGGCAAGTCGGTGTCGCGATGCAGTTCATCGATCGAGGTCAGGGGCCGTCGGTTGAGTGCCACCAGTACCTGCAGGGCCCGGCTGATGGGCTGGATCGCGATGGCCATGGTTCAGGCCGCCGGCCGTGCGCCGATGATCGAGACGCGCTGCCCATAGCGCCGACCGGGGAAGTAATCCCAAACGGCATGGTGCTGGGTGCAGCGGTTGTCCCACATCGTCAGCATGTTTGGCGACCACTGCACGCGGCAATGCAGCTCCTGCATGGTCGCGCAATGCAGGTAAAGCATGTTGAGCAGCGCCTCGCTCTCGTGCGGCGCCAGTTGTGGGATGCGCACAGTGAAACCGTAATTGACAAACAGCATCTTGCGGCCGCTGCCGGGGTGACGCACCACCACCGGATGTTCCGCCTCGGGCCAGCCACCCGGCGGAACCGGCACGCCATAGTTACCGGTATAGGGCTTGCCGCCGTTGTGGATGGCGGTCAGGCCTTCGAGAAATTGCTGCATGGTCGGCGACAGGCTTTCGTAGGCCAGATGCATATTCATAAACATGGTCGCGCCACCTCCGCCGCCCGGCACTTCGCTGATATACAGCATAGAACCCATCGGCGGTTCGAGGTCGCAGGTAACGTCGGTGTGCCAGCCTTCGCCGGCGACGTTCTTGCTGGTTTCGTCGGCCTTGATCTGCAGGATTTCCGGGTCGTCGCCCATGCCGTACAGCTTGGCCGCCGCGATGCCTGCCTCGTCGCCCATGGCGATAGCCTTGGCTTTGGCCGCGTGGCCGGGGTGGGAATGCAGCTTGCCGAACATGCGGGCGAAGCGCTTGTGGTCTTCGTCCGAGAGTTTCTGCTCGCGAAAATAGATCACGTGGTGCTCATTGAGCGCCGTGTTGATTTCGGCGAACTGGGCCGCGCTCAACGGCTGCGACAAATCGACGCCATCGATCTCGGCGCCGATCGATGGATTGACCTGCGTGACTTTGATCAGCTGGTAATCCGGACGCTGGCGGGTGTTCCAGGCTTTGATGGCGTTCAGTGCAAATTGGTCCATGAGAAGCTCCCCTGGCGGGTGGTTAGTGACGACCAGTTCAGAGTAGGGCGGGGCTTTTTAAGCGGCAATCGGAAATCCAAAACATTCCGTATTGCGGAATTAGCTGGCGCTAAGCGGCCGGCCAGCAGCCTCTTAAGCACGCGCCTAAGGGCAGATTGCAGCGAATCAATTGAAGTGTTTTTGGCGCGGGCTTTGCGCGCCTGCAAAGGGGCTGCAGGCTCGGCTGTTGCGAGGCGAACGCATGGATGACGAGCAGCGACCCGGGTTGATCTGGAGTGACCGGGGCTAGGCAGTGGGCGAAGTGACGCCAGGGGAGGGCGGGGCGATTAACGGTGCGCGGCCAATAAAGCGCTGGCGCGTGGGCGGGCGTGGGAACACTTTGGCCATGTCCCCGCCCGCGTGTGATGGTGGCGGCTTTGTGGTGCGTTTACACGCCGGCGAGCGGGCCCCAAATATGGGTGAAACAGCATTTCTCCATGGCTGGGGTCTGCATGCCGGCGTCCATTGCCGCGGCCATCCGGCGTTTGGCGCCGTCGCTGTGGGCGGCTTGCACAAACAGCTGCTCCTCGTAGGCCAGATCATCCGCCAGCGTGGTGTCGGCCGCGTCGACCGACTGCTTGGCCAGGGCAATGGTTTGCGCTGGAAAACCGGCAATCCGCTGGGCCAGGCTGTTGACGAAATAATCGATCTCCGCCGCCGGCAGGGCGCGGTTGATATAGCCGTAGCGCTCGGCCATTTCGGCGCTAAAGTCGGCGCAGCCAAGAATGACTTCCAGCGCCCGACCACGGCCGATCAGCCGCGGCAAACGCACCGTGCCACCGGCGCCGGGAATGATGCCGACGCCGACTTCCGGCTGCCCCAGCACGCCCTTGCCGAGGGTGGCAAAGCGCATGTCGCAGGCCAGCGCCAATTCGCTGCCGCCGCCACGGCAACGGCCTTCGATCTTGGCAATGGTGGCCTTGGGCATGCTGCGGAAACGGTCGAGGACGGCGTGAATCATGCCAAGCTTTTCTTCCCGTGGCGGGATCTCTGCCGGCAAGGCCTGGATCAGGCTGAGGTCGGCATGGGCGACGAAAAAGTCCGGGTTGGCGCTTTGCAGTACCACCACCTTCACCGCCGCATCGGCTTGCAGCTCACGGCCGACGCGGTCGAGGTCGAGCAACATGGTCATGTCCATCAGATTGATCGGGCCGTTGTCGAGGGTGACGTAGGCCACGCCGTTAGTAACGGCAACGCTCAGGGCTGTGTAGTTTTGGTAAGTCATGCTGATGTCCTCGTTAGCTTGGATAGCGGATCAACCTTAGCCTGGGGCTCAAGTGCTGATCCGGTGGATCGTCGGGATGGGTTATTTGCTGAGAATATGGATCGCCACGGCGGCTTCTTCGATGCCTTGCAAGCCGCCGCCGTTTTCCTGAATCGCGTGGCGTGCGCCTTCTACCTGGCGTGCGCCGGCTTCGCCGCGCAACTGGGTCACCAGCTCATACAGCTGACCAATACCGGTGGCGCCGAGCGGATGGCCCTTGGATTCCAGGCCGCCGGAGGTATTGATCGGGATGCGCCCACCCAGGGTGAAATCGCCGCGTTCGGCGGCCGGGCCGCCTTGGCCGAACGGCACAAAACCGAGGTTTTCCGCCTGGATGATTTCGCCCATGGCCGAGGCGTCATGCACTTCGGCGACGTGCATGTCCTGCGGGCCGAGACCTGCCTGTGCATAGGCCTGGTTGGCAGCCAGATGGCCGACATTTAGCTCAGGCTGATCGAGGCCACGATGGCTGAAACTGCGGATCACGCTGGCGGCCACCATGATGCAGCGGTTCCGGTCGGCGCCGATACGTTTTAGGCCTTCTTCGGTGCAGAGAATCGCGGCGG
>JAUSNB010000011.1 GCA_030645615.1 Actinomycetota bacterium
CCGGCACCGGCACCGGCACCGGCACCGGCACGCTCGGGGTGCACCTGGACGTGGTGATCGACCTGGCCACCCTGCTGCGCCTGCGCGAGGACCCCGCCACCCTGCCCGGATCCGGCCCGATCGCCGCCGACGAGGTCCGCGACCTCATCACCGGCCTCCCCGCCGAGGCAGCCCTGACGATCCGCCGCCTCGTCGCCGACCCGATCACCGGCCACCTCCTGGACGCCGGCCGCACCCGCTACCGGATCCCCGACCAACTCCGCGCGTTCATCACCGCCCGCGACGGCACCTGCCGGTTCCCCGGCTGCGCCCGCCGCGCCGACCGCTGCCAGGTCGACCACGCCACACCCTGGGACCACGGCGGCACGACCGACCGAGGCAACCTCGGCGCACTGTGCACCCGGCACCACCAGCTCAAGACCCACGCCGGCTGGCAGATCACCCAATCATCCGCCGACGGGTCATGCACCTGGCAATCCCCCATGGGCCGCACCTACCCCCACGCACCCCCCGACCTCCGCGGCAGCGGCCCGGAGGCCGACGAGGACCCCTAGTGCTAGTCGCGCGCGTCGACCATCGATTGCGAGTCGGCTGGCGAGCCCTCGGCGATGAGTTCCTTCGCCCGCGTGGCGTACATGTCCACGTACTCCTGCCCGGAGAGCGACATCAGCTCGTACATGACCTCGTCGGTCACGGAGCGGAGAACGAAACGGTCGTTGCTCAGCCCCTCGTACCTGTCGAAGTTCAGCGGCCGTCCAATCCGGACGCCGACCCGCCGAATACTCGGCCGCAGCTGCCCAGGCGGTTGGATCTCGAACGTGTTGATCATGGCGACGGGGAGGATCGGCACCTCGGACTCCATGGCCATGCGGGCCAGCCCGGTCTTGCCCCGGTAGAGCCGCCCGTTCGGGGAGCGGGTGCCCTCGGGGTAGATGCCGAGCAGGCTGCCCTCGCCGAGGATCCG
This sequence comes from Actinomycetota bacterium, assembly GCA_030645615.1. GTDB lineage: Bacteria > Actinomycetota > Actinomycetes > S36-B12 > S36-B12 > UBA10649. The sequence goes on from JAUSNB010000011.1 coordinate 965, forward strand.
CTGCCCCGTCAGCAGCGCCGCCTCGGATGCCCGGCCGCCGGAGCGGTCCACCGGGACTTGGCCAACGCCCGCGAAGAAGGCCTTGGTGAACAATCCCTTGATCCCGCTGCCGGTGAAGTAGTCGCTCTTGGCGAGGAACGTGATGGGCCTCGGCACGACGAGCGGCAGGAAGAACGAGTCCGAGAAGGACAAGTGGTTGCTGGCCAGGATCGCGGCACCCTTGTCCGGCACGTGCTCGACGCCTTCGACCCATGGCCGGAAGAGCACACGAAGCCACGGTCCCACGACCACGTGCTTGAGGAACCAGTACAACATCCGCTCGGCCTCCCTACGGGTGGCAGACTAGTGGGACGGTCGGCCCCGGTGGTCGGCCTCCACGAAAGGAGCCCCATGGCGATCGTCCCCGGCGCGGAGCCCTGGTCGTCCGACGGGGATTCCGTGGGCATCCTCGTCCTGCACGGTTTCACGGGTTCACCCAAGTCGGTCCGCCCCTGGGGCGAGGCACTGTCGGCCGAAGGCTGGACCGTCCGAGTGCCGCGTCTGCCGGGCCACGGCACCACGTGGCAGGAGATGAATCGCACCACCTGGCAGGACTGGTACGCCGAGGCCGAGCGCAACCTCCGCGAGTTGCAGGACCGCTGCGGCCACGTCTTCGTCATGGGCCTGTCGATGGGCGGCTCACTGGCCCTGCGGTTGGCCGAGGAGCACGGGGGATCGATCACCGGTCTGGCCCTGGTGAACCCCGCCGTCCACACCGAGCGCCCCGATCGCTTCCTGCTGCCGGTGGTGCAGTTGTTCATCCCGTCCTTCCCCGGCATCTCGAACGACATCGCCAAGCCAGGCCAGGACGAGGGCGCTTACGACAAGGTCCCGCTCAAGGCCATGCACTCGCTGACCGCGCTCTGGCGCCTGGTCAAGGAGGACATCGCCTCGATCGACCGCCCGCTCCTGCTCTTCCGTAGCGCCCAGGACCACGTCGTGGAGCCGTCGAACGCCGAGTACATCCTCAGTCACGTCTCGTCGACGGACATAGAGGAGGTCGTCCTGGCGGACTCCTTCCACGTCGCGACCCTGGACCACGACGCCGAGGTGATCCACCGCGACAGCATCGCCTTCGTACGGAGGCTGCTGGCGTGAGCACGTCCGGTCCCGGGCTGCCTGAGCACGAGCAGCGGGCCTGGGACGCCATCGTCGCTGACCTGAGCGACGACCTGTACGCCGACCAGACGCAGGCGCTGGACCACGACGCGCTCCTGGGCGGGAGTAGACCCATGGAACCCGCAGCAGACGCCGTCGCGGACGACGCGCTGGCGACGGACGGCCTCGACGACGATGACGACTACGACGACGACGGCTTCCAGCCACCGCCTCCCCCGCCGATCCCGACACCGCATGACGCGATCGGCCGCTTCTCGTGGGCTGCGGTGCTCGGCGGGCCCGCACTGGTGGTCCTCGCCACGGTGCTCGGCTGGGACCGCTGGCTGGCCAACCTCGGCGTGGCGCTGGCCGTCGGCGGCTTCGCGTCGCTGGTCTGGCGCATGAGCGACCGCGATGACGACGACGACGGCGCGGTCGTCTAGGTCGGGCCGCTAGCCCGCTGGCGGTGCCGGGCGAGGTCGGCCGCGCCCACGAGGCCAGCGTTGTTGGTCAACTCGGCGGCTACCACCTGCGGTGCGGGACGGTTCTGCTGCCCGATGAGCTTGTCGGCCAGAGTCTGCCTCGCGCTGGCAAGGAGCAGGTCTCCAGCGTCCGAGACTCCCCCGCCGATGACGAACAACTCCGGATCCAGCACGGCGGCCAGGTCGGCCAGGCCGCGGCCCAGCCAGGTGCCCGTGATGGCGAACGCCTCGGTCGCGATGGGGTCGCCGGCCTTCGCAGCCTGGGTCACGTGCACGCCCTGGACGCCCTCGGGCGTGCCGTCGCCCAGGGCGAGAAGGACGCCGGCCTCCGAGCGACGATCCGCCGCCAGCAGGCGTGCCTCGCGGACGAGCGCGTTTCCGCTCGCATACTGCTCGAGGCAGCCGTTTCGGCCACATCCACACGGACGACCATCGGGCACGGCGTTGATGTGGCCGATCTCGCCGGCGACGCCATGCGCCCCGCGGAACAGTGCCCCGTTCACGACGATGCCGCCGCCGATGCCCGTACCGACGGTGACGAGGGTGAGTCCGTTCGCGTCGCGTCCAGCGCCGAAGCGGAACTCCCCCCAGGCCGCGACGTTGCCGTCGTTCTCCACGACGACCGGAAGCCCGGTCGCCGCCTCGAGCAGCGCACGCACGGGTACCTGCGACCACTTCAGGTTGGGGGCGAAGTAGACGCGGGAGCGGTCTGCGTCGACCAGGCCGGCAACTCCCAGTCCCACGCCCTCGAGGGTCTCCGTAGTGCCGGCCACCAGTTCGTTGACGACCTCCGCGACCAGGTCGATGACATCGGTGGCGTCGTGACGCGGCGTGGGCCGACGTGCGGTCGAGAGGACTTCGCCGTCGTCCGTGACAATGCCCGCCAGGATCTTGGTGCCGCCGAGGTCGACGCCGATGCTCATGCCCACGCGGCACAGCCTAGGCCTCGGGCGGCGGATCCTCCCCCAGGATCGGGATCCATGCGATGCCGTCCGGCACGGTCTCAGAGCGGGTCGACGAGGCCGTCCCGGGACGGTCGGCCATCAAGGCCAACGCCCGGCACATGACGCAATCGGGATGCTCGCGCGGATCGTCGTGCTCGGCGTGCGGCGCGACGACTCGCTCCGTCGCCCACTCGACCAGCCGCTGCGCTCCCGCGGCGAGGGCCGACCAGTCGAGCGAGTCGCGGGCCGGTTCGACCGGCCGATCAGCGGGGGCGGCTGCCGCCGGGTCCTCCGGGGCGGCGGCCGCCGAGGGCGGCTCGCCCACGCCTTCGTCGCCCGAGTACCACCACGGTCCCTTGGTCATGCGGGGCCGGCCTGCGGCGCCCGCCATACGGCTGGGTCGGGAACGAAACTGATCCGCAAGCCACCGTCGGTGCGGGTCGCGTGGGCTGCCCGGCAGCGCTGCAGCAGGGCCGGGAGAGTCACCCACCGATGCGCCCCGTCGAACTCGATGACCAGTTCGGTGCCACTGCGCCCGACGCGGGCCCGACGGACGGCCGCGGGTGCAAGCGGCACGTCGAGGGCGTACTCCTCGTCGAGCGGCGTGATGGTCAAGGCCGGCTCGTTGACCCGTGGGGCGGCTGGGAGGTGGCTGGCCGGTGACAGGCCCTTCGGCACGGGGCGTGGCCGTGTGGTCGACTTCCAAGCCGACACGGGGTGGGCAGCCACACGCAGGTCGTCGAGCCATCTCTCCTGCCCGGCCAGGACCGCTTTGGGCGCTTCGTCCTTGCGGGCCATCCGGTTGGCGACGACGCCATCGACCGCGAGCCCGAGGACCCCGAACGCGGCAATGGCGTCCGGCACCTGGGCCAGGGAGCGGTCGTCGGGCTCAGTCACGAGGCGCACGGTCGTCGCCTCGTGCATCAATGCCTCGTGCATCCGCAGGACGAGGGCTCGGGCAGCCGAGAGCCCGTCGAATATGGTCGACGCGTCGTCCTGGTCACCGTCGCCCGACCGCCACATCGCCAGCCGTGGGCTGAGCGCGGCATCGAGCAGGCGGAGCATCGTGGCGGGGAGCGCCACGAGCCCACGCGCCCTGGCGATCGGCCCGCAGTCGACCACCACCACGTCCACGGACGGGTCGGCCAGGAGAGTGATCACGTCCGAGAGCGCGGCGAGACCGCCGAGCCCGGGCAGGCCCGACCAGGCCGCCGGGTTGATGGGGTCCGCACCCAGCACTCCCAGACCCCGGCCCAGGGTGGTGGCGACGACGTCCTGCACGGCGGCGAGGGCCTCCGGCGACGCGGCGTCGCCGCTCGCATCGACGAGACCAGCCGCGAGTCCCTCTGCCGCCAACTCGGCGGCGGTGGCAGCGCACACGGTCGTCGTGCCCGAGCCCCCGGTGCCGCTAAGCAGCAGGAGGCGAGAGCGATTCGACACGCTTCTTCAGTCCCTTGAGGGCGGTATCGACGATGACCTTCTCCGCCTTGCGCTTGATCATGCCGATCATCGGGATCTTGATGTCGACGGCAAGGCGGTAGTTGACCGTCGTGGTGCCGTCGCCATGAGGGGTCAACTCGTATGCGCCGTCCATGGCGGTGAGCATGTCGCCCTTGGTCAGCGTCCACGACACCTTGCGGTCCTCGTCCCAGTCGTACTCGAGCTCGTAGATGTCCTTGATGGCGCCGGAGGACAGGTTGAAGCGGGCATCGGCCGGACGGTTGTCATCCTCGAAAACGCTCAGCACGACGACCTCGTTGATCCCGTCGCTCCACTGCGGATACGCCGGCAGGTCGGCGATGACGGCCATGATGTCGGCGGAGCTGGCATTGATCACGATGCTGGACTCGGTCAGGTCGGCCATGGCCGAAGGCTACCGTCTACAGGTCCATGGCGAAGGGCCGCTTCCGGCCGTGGAAGTGGCCGACGTTGATGCACTCGGTGCGGCCGATCCGCGTCCGCGCGGCCAGCGGCTGGTGGACGTGGCCAAAGAGGTGGTACCGAGGCTGGTGCTCACGGACGTACCGCAGCAGGGCCGGGCTGCCGATCTCGAACCTGCGCGCGGCGACGTCGTAGGTGAGCTCGGGCAGGGCCGGCGGGATGTGGGTGAACAGCACGTCGACAGGGCCGAGCGCGTCGACCTTGCGGCCGAACTCCTCGGGGGTGATCTCGTAGGGGGTGTGCATCGGGCTGACCAGGCCGCCACCGACGAAGCCCCAGCGCAGTCCGTCCACGATGGCAACGCCTCCGTCGAGAACTTGGTGCCCCTCCCGAAGGTAGGCCGGCCACAGTGCGGGTACGTCGACGTTGCCGAACGTGAGCAGCGCCGGCTCCGGCATGGCCGAGAACAGCTCCGCGTACTGCCGCCGGACCCGTTCCTCCAGCACGGCCCAGCGCTGCGCCGGGTCGGTGATCCCGATGCGGGCCCATGCGGCCGCACTCAATGCGCGGGCGTCGTCGAAGCGGTTGGCCGTGCGCGCCTCGATGTATGCCTGGGCATGATCGGCGCCGAACAAGTCGGCGAAGATCCCGCGCCCGGGCTCGTCGTAGTCAAGGAAGAGGATGAGGTCCCCGAGGCAGACGAAGACGTCGCTCCCATCGGCGGCGCGGGCCAGCGCCTCGGCCTCGCCATGCACGTCGCTCACCACGTGCAGCCTCACGGCAGCCACCGCCGTGCTGGGCCGCGGGCGGTTATGGGCATCGGCCCACCCTGCCATGTCCGGCCCGCCTGCGGCGGCGCGAAAAGGACTCGCATACGCCCGCTTTCTGCTCTACGTTGGCAGGATGAAGACCGAATTCTCCGTCCCCGCCATCGTCCCGTCCCCCACCTCCGGTGGCCTCGCCGACCACGTGGTCGAGAGCGCCAATCACGAGCCAGGTCGGACCATCATCTCCGTGCAGCGCGGTGGCGCCTGGGTCGGCATGACGGCCCAGCAGTTCCTCGACGAGGTCAAGGCCGTCGCCAAGGGCATCGTCGCCAATGGCGTCGAGCCAGGCGAACGCCTCGGGGTGATGTCCCGCACGCGCTATGAATGGACGCTCGTCGACTATGCCATCTGGTTCGCGGGGGCGGTCAGCGTCCCGGTGTACGAGACGTCGTCGGCCGAGCAGATCCAGTGGATGCTCAGTGACTCCGGCGCCGTTGGCGCGTTCTTCGAGAGCGAGCGCAACAAGGCGACATACGACCAGGTGGCCGTCGACATCCCGACTCTCACCCGGGTGTGGGTGTTCGACGACGGAGTCATCGAGTCCCTCAAGGCCGACGGAGCCTCGGTGAGCGACGAGACCCTCGAGGCCCGCCGTCGGGCGGTGAAGCCAGACGACCTGGCCACCATCATCTATACGTCGGGGACCACCGGCCGCCCGAAGGGGTGCATGCTCACCCACAAGAACTTCATGTTCGAGGTCGACAACGTGGTCCAGGGCATGCCCCAGGTGTTCCTCGCTCCTGGCTCCTCGACCCTGCTGTTCCTGCCCATCGCCCATGTGTTCGGCCGGGCCATCCAGCTCGGCTGCATCCGGGCCGGGGTGCGCCTCGGACATGCCTCCGACATCAAGGATCTGCTGCCCTCGTTGCAGTCCTTCCAGCCGACCTTCCTGCTCGCCGTACCGCGCGTCTTTGAGAAGGTCTTCAACTCCTCTCAGCAGAAGGCAGTCGCCGACGGCAAGGGCAACATCTTCAACACCGCGGCGCAGGTCGCGGTCGACTACAGCAAGGCGTTGGACGAGGGCGGCGCCGGCTTCATGCTCAAGATCAAGCACGCGGTCTTCGACCGGCTGGTGTACAGCAAGATCCGCCATGCCATGGGGGGCAACGTCCGATGGTCCGTGTCCGGCGGTGCTCCGCTGGGTGCCCGCCTGGGCCACTTCTACCGTGGCATCAACGTCACCATCCTCGAGGGCTACGGCCTCACCGAGACGTCGGCGGCCACCACGGTCAACCGTCCAGACGCCCTGCGGATCGGCTCCGTGGGGCAGCCACTGCCGGGGGCCAAGGTCAAGGTGGCGGCGGATGGGGAGCTCCTGCTCGGCGGGGACCAGATCTTCGTCGGCTACTGGAACAACCCAACCGCCACCGCGGAGGCGATCGAGCCGGACGGCTGGTTCCACTCCGGGGACATCGGCGAGATCGACGACCAGGGCTTCGTCAAGATCACCGGCCGGAAGAAGGAGCTGCTGGTCACGGCGGCGGGCAAGAACGTCGCCCCCGCGGTGCTGGAAGACCGGCTGAGGGCCAACTGGCTGGTCAGCCAGTGCATGGTCGTCGGCGACGGCCAGCCGTTCATCGCTGCACTCGTCACGATCGACCCGGAAGCCTTCCCCGCATGGGTCAAGCAGAAGGGCAAGCCGGCCGGGTCGACCGTTGCCGACCTGGCCGAGGACGCCGACCTCATCGCCGACATCCAGTCGGCCGTCAACGATGCGAACAAGACCGTGTCCCATGCCGAGGCCATCAAGAAGTTCAAGATCCTCGGCGTGGACTGGACGGAGGAGGGTGGCCAGATCACCCCGTCGCTCAAGCTCAAGCGCAACGTCGTGATGAAGGAGTTCGCGGCGGACGTCGAGGCCCTGTACGCCTGAACCGGTCAGATGACGCGGCCGATGCCGCTGAAACGCTCCGCGTACCAAGGGCCGAAGATGTTGTCGATCCGGACGCCATCGCCCGGATTGGCGGCGTGCACCATCTGGCCGTTGCCGATGTATAGGCCCACGTGGTGGGCGCCTAGTCCGAAGTAGAAGACCAGGTCGCCTGGCTGTGCCTCGCTGGACGGGATCCGCTGGACCTGGTTCCACTGGCTGTAGCTGATCGGGGTGAGGCCGACCCCGGCCTGCGCCCAGGCTGCGGTGGTCAGCTTGGAGCAGTCCCACGAGGACGGCGGGTTGGCGCTATAGGAGTACGGGTCACCGACCTGCGACAGGGCGTAGCTGACCGCCGCCTGCGCCCTGCTGTTGGGGGCTACGATGCTGCCGGACAGGTAGGCTTGGGCAGCGGCGAGGCCCTGGCTGCGATCGGCGGCCTGCAGGGCTGCCAGCCGGCGCCGCTCCTCCTCCTGGAGGTTGGCGAGCACCCGCTGCGCCTCGGCCAGCTGGTCGTCGACCTCCTGCTGGGCGTCGGCCATGTCGTTGCGGAAGCTCTGGGCGATGGCTTCCTTGTCCTGTACAGCCGCCTCGCTCTGCGCCAGCCGCACGCGCGCGGTCTGGGTCTGCCGCAGGCTCGCCGCCTGGGCCTGGGCGACCTGATCGAGCACGGCAGCCTGGGCCAGGAACTCGCTGGGATCCTCGGCCATGAGGACCTGGAGGGATGGGTCGAGGCCGCCGCTGGTGTACGTCGACCGGGCCAGGTCCTCGACGGCCGACATCACGACGGTCAGTTCGTCACGCTCGCGCTGGAGCTTGCGTTGCAGCCCGTCGAGCGTGGCCTGGACGCCGGCGAGCTCGTGCGCGGCCCGCTCGTAGCGCTCATGGGCGGCCTCGGCCTTGCCCTGCAGGTCACGGACCTGGTTGCGCACCTGATTGATGTCGGCGGTCGGCACGCCGGAGGCACCAGGCCCGACGGCAATCGCTCCTACCCCGAGGGCTGCCGATGCCGCGGCCGCGATGAGCGCCGTACGCCATCGGCGGGCGGTCAGGTCGAGCACCAGGGCACTCCTCGGTCGTCCACTGAACGGGCACGCGGACACGAGGTGTCCGGGCGTCCAAGGTAACAGACCGGTGTCGAACGGGGGGAAATGGACCGGGACTAATCAGGGCAATCCGGACGCGATGGGCTGGCCGGCTAGCTGGCCTGCGAGCGCGGCACCAGTCGCAGCGGCGGGACGAGACCGGAAGCGGCGAGGACGACCAGGGCGTCGGCGTGCTCGTCGGCAACGTCATGAATCGTGGTCGAGGAGGAAGGCGCACCGAGCAAGACCGACACCACGCAGTCGTCGCAGGCCAGGCCGGCGACGGCACAGGAACCACAGTCGATGATCATGGCCGTCACGCTAGATCGGGGGTGTGACAGCCCGCCCTGACGGTCGCCGTCAGGGCCCGCCATCCCCCGGGCCCTCGTTCGCCGGTCCGCCGAACTCCGGTCGAGACACGATCTCGACCCGGTCGCCGGCCCCGCACCAGCGGCAGGCCACCTGCTCGACCTGCTCGTCGAGGACCTCGGTCTGCTCCACCACGGGCGCCCCGCCCATGGACAGGTGCCAGAACTCGCGCACCCGTGCCGTCCGTACGACGTCGAAGCGGGTGAGGTTGCCGCAGTGCGCACAGCGCCACCGCGACCGGTCATCGGGGATGCGGGTCTCGGCCACGACCCGAGCCTATCGACGCCAGGCCCACCTGCTCCTGCCGTGTCGCAGCAGCGATCATGTCAGGGTGCGCACCTAGGTTCGCTTCATGGCGATGCGGGCAGTGCCGGCACTGGCTGGCTTCCAGCAGGTCGCCTTCGATGACCTCGGCACCCCTCTGGCCGATGTCACCTTCGTCGTCGTTGACCTGGAGACCACGGGCGGCGCACCCGTCGATGCTGGCATCACCGAGATTGGGGCGGTCAAGGTGCGCGGTGGCGAGGTCGTCGGGGAGTATCAGACCCTGGTGAATCCCGGGTTCCCGATCCCGCCCTTCGTTGCGGCCCTGACCGGCATCACCGACGCCCTGGTCGCGACGGCACCGACATTGCGCACGGTGCTGCCCAGCTTCCTGGAGTTCGCCCGCGGGGCCGTCCTGGTGGCCCACAACGCGCCCTACGACGTCGGTTTCCTCAAGGGGGCGTGTGCCCGGCTCGACCATCCCTGGCCGGACCCTCCCGTCGTCGACACCGCCCGGCTGGCGCGAGTGGCCCTGCTGCGCGACGAGGTGCCCAACTGCAAGCTCGCGACCTTGGCCGCCCACTTCCGCACCACGGTGACCCCCACGCACCGGGCGTTCGACGACGCAAGGGCCACGGCCGATGTCCTGCACCGCCTGCTGGAGCGCGTCGGCGGGCTGGGGGTTGCCAGCCTGGAGGACTTGCGCGCCTTCACCGGCCGAGTCAGCACCGCCCAGCGGACCAAGCGGCACCTCGCCGATGGCCTGCCGGACTCCCCCGGCGTCTACGTGTTCCAGGACGTCCGTGGGGAGGCCCTGTACATCGGCACGTCCACCAACATCCGCACCCGGGTGCGGTCGTATTTCACCGCGTCCGAGCAGCGCCGTCGGATGGCCGAGATGGTCCGCATCGCCGAACGGGTCGTCCCGATCGTCTGCGCGACACCCCTGGAGGCCCGGGTCCGCGAATTGCGGCTCATCGCGTCGGCGCAGCCCCGTTACAACCGCCGGTCCCGCCGACCCGAGGCGCAACGCTGGCTCAAGCTGACGGTCGAGGCCGCACCGCGGCTGTCGATCGTCGGCACGGTCGCTGACGACGTGGACGCGGGAGCGCGCTACCTGGGCCCGTTCCCGTCACGCATGGGTGCCCAGGAGGCGGCCGAGGCCCTGGCCCTGGCCCATCCGGTGCGCACCTGCACGACCCGCCTCGCTCGGCGGCCGCGCGCCACCGTCCCCGGGTGCGCCCTGGCCGAGCTCGGCAAGTGCCTGGCCCCCTGCTCAGGCGCCGGCGACCACGCGGGATACGCGGAGGTCGTCGCCGGGCTTCGCGAGGCCATGTCCGGCGACCTGCGCCACGTTGCTGCCGCGGTGCACGCCCGCATGTCCCGGCTGTCCGCTGAGGAACGCTTCGAGGAGGCCGCGCGATGGCGGGAGCGGCTCGCCGGCCTGGCTCGGGCCAGCCTGCGTACCCATCGGCTGGCCGGCCTCGCCGCCTGCGCCGAACTCGTCGCCGCCGAGCCCGGCGCCGACCACGGGTGGGACATCCACGTGATCAGGCATGGCCGGCTGGCGGCAGCGGGACGGTCCGCGCCCGGCGCCGACCCGCGTCCCATGGTCGACGCGCTCCTTTCGGCTGCGGAGCACGTCGAGCCGCGCCCGTCCCCGATGCCGGCCGGGCTCCCCGACGAGGCGACGGAATTGCTGCGGTGGCTTGACTCCCCCGGAGTGCGGCTCGTGCGCACCGACCGGGCCCTCGCCCTGCCGCTGCATTGCGGTGGTGACCTTCAGGCCCGCCTCGGCCAGGCCCGGATGGACGCGATCACGGGCTGGGAGCGAGAACCGCGCGCGCGTCCGCTGGGACCGATCGAGCCCCGGACCGCGACGAGGATGCTCATCGCCTGAGAGCGCTATGGCCGGTGCGTCCGGGTGGTGGCGGCCCATCGGTCGAGAAGGGCCAAGGCCGCGCCGGAGTCCATCGCCTGCCGCACGCGTGGCATCGCCTCGGTGATCCGCACGGCCAGCGGGCGTCGGTCCACCGGCTCTCCCCCATCCGCGGCCAGTGCTGCGTCGTAGCAGGCCAGCGCGGCCGCGCCGTTGAGGGCCACGGCGTCACGGATGGCGAGGACCCGCTCGGCGTCGGGGTTCCCCGCCGACGGCGCACCGGCGGCCAGGGTCGCCCGCAACAGCGCCGCGTTGCGAACCCGGTCCCCACCCCTGATCAGCGCGGGATCTGCTATCGCGATGCCGACCTCCGCGGGATCCAGAACGAGCTCTTGCACCTGCCCGGACGTGGCATCCCATACCTGGGTGGGGGCCGAGGTGGAGATCTCGTCGAGGCCGTCCTCCCCGCGCACGACCATGGCCCGCACCCCCCGGCGGCGCAGCACGTCGGCCATCACCGAGGCGAGGGGTGCGCTGGCGCAGCCGATGAGTGCGGCAGTCGCGCCAGCCGGGTTGGTCAGTGGGCCCAGGATGTTGAAGACGGTAGGGATGCCGAGCTCGCGGCGGGTCGGGCCGGCGAACCGCATGGCGGGATGGTGCACCGGGGCGAAGCAGAAGCCGATCCCCACGGACCTGACCACGGCGGCCACATCGACCGGCTCCAGCTCGATCGACACCCCGAGCTCCTCCAGCACATCGGCCGTGCCGGTCGATGACGAGGCGGCCCGGTTGCCGTGCTTGACGACGGGGGCCCCGGCCGCAGCGCAGACCAAGGCCGTCATCGTGGAGATGTTGACCGTGTGGGACTGGTCCCCCCCGGTGCCGACCACGTCGAGCACGACCCCCGGTGCCTGGGCGCCGAGGTCCAGCAGGCGTGCGTGCCCGAGCATGACCCGCACCAGCGCGGCCACCTCGTCGGGCGTCTCGCCCTTGGCCCGCAGCGAGGTGACGAAGCCGGCGATCTGCGCCGAGGTGGCATCGCCGCTGAGGATGCTGCCCATGGCCCACGCGGCCGTGGCGTCATCGAGGTCCTGCCCGGCCACGAGCCGGCTGATGACGGCGGGCCAGCCAGGGGTGGCGTCGGTCACGGGCTGCTCGCGGTCACCGGCGGGCGGTCAGGAGGTGGGGCTGACCGACACGCGGCGGCGCAGCAGGGCGGCCGCCGTCGTGGCCAGGGCCACGGCGTCGATGGGATGCCCGACCACTCCGTCGGCACGGGACCAGGTGGCCAGCCAGGCGTCCTGGGGTCGCCCGACGAGGACCAAGGTCGGCGGGCAGCGGTAGACCTCGTCCTTGAGCTGGCGGCAGACTCCCATCCCCCCGGCGGGCGTCGCCTCGCCGTCGAGGATGAGCAGGTCGAACCCGCCGCCGTCGACCTGACGGATGACCGCTGGCTCCGTGGCGCACTCGACATACTCCAGGGCTGGCAGATCGGCGGCAGGACGGCGGCCGAGGGCCTGCCGGACCTGCTGTCGCACGAGGCGGTCGTCGCTGTAGACGAGGACCGAGAGGGTCGGTTCGGGAGCGCTCGCCGCGGAGGAATCGTGGGCCACGGGCGACACTCTAGCCAGCCTGCCAGCGGGGTTCGGGAGGGCTTGTGAAGCGGTTCCCGACAAAGTGCCGACAAGGTCGGGGGGTCTCGGTGAAACCGGGGCGTGGATCTGCCAGACTCCCCTCCGTGGCGAACGCAACGACGATCCCCCCGGCCTACTCGCACGCCCCGGCCAACCGGCCCAACATGGTGGCCGTTGGCACCATCGTCTGGCTGTCCAGCGAGCTCATGTTCTTCGCGGGGCTGTTCGCCATGTACTTCACCCTGCGGGCCGTCAACCCCGAGTTGTGGGCCCAGGAGACGCAGCTACTGAACATCCCGTTCGCCAGCGTCAACACCACTGTCCTGGTACTGAGTAGCGTGACCTGCCAGCTCGGCGTGTTCGCGGCGGAGCGCGGCGACGTCAAGGGCCTGCGCCGCTGGTTCATCATCACCTTCCTGATGGGTGCGTTCTTCATCGCCGGGCAGGTCACCGAGTACGTCGCGCTCGTCCACGAGGGCCTGCGGCTGGACTCCAACGCCTATGGCTCGGCCTTCTACCTGACGACCGGCTTCCATGGCATGCACGTCACGGGCGGCCTCATCGCCTTCTTGTTCGTCCTCGCCACCACGTACATAACCAAGCGGTTCACCCACGACCAAGCCACCCGCGCAATCGTGACGTCGTACTACTGGCACTTCGTCGACGTCGTGTGGATCGCCCTGTTCTTCATGATCTACATCCTGAAGTAGCACCACCGACCCGCGCTCCCCGCAACCACTACGAGAGGTCCGGCGACAGTGAAGTTCCTGGCCGCACGACGGCGAAGCCCCATCGTGGCATCAGCGTTGTTGATCGGGGCCCTCGCGGTCGTCGGCCTCGGCTACGCGGCCGTCGGCAGCGTCCAGCCAGCCCAGGCCGCCGTCGGCACCGAGACCCAGGTCGAGGCCGGCCGCCAGCTCTACCTCGAGGGCTGCTCCTCGTGCCACGGCCTGGAGGCCCAGGGCACCGGAAACGCGCCGACGCTCGTCGGCGTCGGCGCCGCAGCCGTGTCCTTCCAGGTCGGCACCGGGCGCATGCCGCTCGCCGCCCCAGGCGCTCAGGCGCCGGGCAACATGCCGACGTACACGGACGAGGAGGTTGCCGCCCTGGCCGCCTACATCGCCACCCTGGCCCCCGGACCGGCCATCCCGAGCGCCGAGCAGCTCGACTACGCCGATGCTGACATCGCCCTTGGCGGCGAGCTGTTCCGGATCAACTGCGCGCAGTGCCACCAGGCAGCCGGGCAGGGCGGGGCACTCACGCAGGGCAAGTACGCACCGAACCTCATGGAGTCCACGCCGCAGCACATCTACGAGGCGATGCTCACTGGACCGCAGAGCATGCCGGTCTTCAGCGATGCGCAGCTGACCGTCGAGGACAAGCAGGCGATCATCGCCTACGTCCGCACCCTGCAGACCGAGGCAAGCCCGGGCGGGCTGACCCTCGGCAAGTTCGGCCCCGTCACCGAGGGCGTGTTCCTCGCCACCGCCGCGTTCGGCGCGCTCATCGCCGCCGCCGTCTGGATCGGAATCAAGGCACGATGACCGACCTGTCCCCCCACCAGCCGCCGGCCCCTCCCGGGTCGATCCCGCACGCCGACGTCGAGCATCGCCTGCGTGTCACCGACACCGACCCGAAGACGGCCAAGCGCGCCGAGCGGCAGGTCGCGTCCATGTTCCTGCTGTCCGTGCTGTTCACGATCCTGTTCGTGGTCTCGTACATAGGGATCGACAAGACCGCGACCATCTACATCCCCGTGATGGGCGAGGTCGGCGCCCTGCAGATCGCGCTGGGATTCACCCTCGGGGCCGCGATCTTCCTCATCGGCGCGGGCGCGATCCAGTGGGCCAAGAAGCTCATGCCCGATGTCGAGGTCGTCCAGCAGCGCCACGACCAGGTCTCGCCTGAGGCCGACACCCTCGATGCCGCGGGTCAGTACGAGCGGGGCAAGGAGGAGTCCGGCTTCGCGCGCTACCGGATGATCCGCCGCACGCTGATCGCCGCGATGGCCCTGTTCCCCATCCCCTTGGTGATCATGCTGCGGGACTTGTGGGTCCCGACGCCCGACGAGGTGGGCAAGTCGCCCGCCGACATCCTCTCGACCACCCTGTGGCATGACGGCCTGCGGATCGTGTCCGATGGCACCTACCGCCCGGTCCGGCCCGAGGACCTGCCGGTCGGGGGCCTGATCTCGGGCGTCCCGGCCGATCTCCTCGAGGTCGAGGAGATCCAAGGCAACCTCAACGCCCGTGGCAAGGCGGCGATCATCCTGATCCGCATGGACCCTGCCGACATCCGGTCGCAGCAGGGCGATGGCTGGGACTACCAGGGGATCCTCGCCTTCTCGAAGATCTGCACCCACGTGGGCTGCCCGATCGCCCTGTACGAGCAGCGCACCCACCACCTGCTCTGCCCGTGCCACCAGTCGACGTTCGACCTCGCCGACAGCGGCGAGGTCGTGTTCGGGCCAGCCGCGCGGCGCATGCCCCAGTTGCCGATCGGCGTGGATGAGGAAGGCTTCATCGTGGCCCGGTCCGATTTCGCCGAGCCCATCGGACCGAGTTTCTGGGAGCGCGGATGACCACGAGCAGCCCCATCGAGCAGGCCGGGGGCGCCACGGCCACCTACGTCGACAAGCGACTAGGGAGCAACAAGTTCCTGTCCCGCAACCTCGCCAAGGTGTTCCCAGACCACTGGTCCTTCATGCTGGGCGAGATCGCCCTGTACAGCTTCATCGTGGTGCTCCTCACGGGAGTCTTTCTCACCCTGTTCTTCAAGCCATCGATGCTCGAGGTCGTGTACGACGGCTCCTACGTGCCCCTGCAGGGCGTCAAGATGTCCGAGGCCTACGCGTCCAGCCTGGACATCTCCTTTGACGTCCGCGGCGGGCTCCTGCTTCGCCAGATGCACCACTGGGGCGCACTGATCTTCGTGGCGGCGATGGCCGTGCACATGTTCCGCGTGTTCTTCACAGGCGCCTTCCGCAAGCCGCGCGAGTTCAACTGGCTCATCGGCGTCGGGCTCACCGTGCTCGCCCTTGGCGCCGGCTTCTCCGGCTACTCCCTGCCCGACGATCTGCTGTCCGGCACCGGCCTGCAGATCGCCCGAGGGATCATGCAGGCGACGCCGGTCATCGGCACGTGGATGGCGTTCCTGCTCTTCGGCGGCGAATTCCCGGGCACCAGCTTCATCCCCATGCTGTACTCCGTCCACATCCTGCTGATCCCGGGCTTGATTCTCGCGCTCGTGACGGTCCACCTCATGCTCGTGTGGGTGCAGAAGCACACCCAGTTCCCCGGCCCCGGCCGCACCAACGACAACGTGGTCGGCTACCCCTTGATGCCGGTGTACATGGCCAAGGCGGGCGGCTTCTTCTTCGTTGTCTTCGGCATCATCGCCCTGATCGGCGGCCTCGTCACGATCAACCCGATCTGGGTCTTCGGGCCATTCACGCCCGACCAAGTGTCGGCCGGCTCACAGCCGGACTGGTACATCGGCTTCCTCGATGGCGCGCTGCGCATCATGCCCAACTGGGAGACCGTGATCTTCGGGTGGACGATCTCCTGGAACATCATGATTCCGGCCATGATCATGCCCGGAATCCTGTTCACGGCCATCGCCCTCTATCCCTTCATCGAATCATGGGTGACGGGCGACAAGCGGGAGCACAACCTCCTCGACCGGCCGCGCAACGCACCAACCCGTACGGGCATCGGCGTCATGTCGATCGTCTTCTACTGCCTGCTCTGGGTAGGCGGGGCCAACGACATCATCGCGGTGGCGTTCGACCTGTCGATCAACGCGATCACGTGGTTCCTGCGGGTCGCCATCTTCGTCCTGCCGCCGATCGCCTTCGTCGTCACGAAGCGGGCCTGCCTCGGACTCCAGCGCCGCGACCGGGAGAAGCTGCTCCACGGCTTCGAGTCAGGCCGGGTCCTGCGCCTTCCCCACGGGGAGTTCATCGAGGTGCACCAGCCCCTGTCCCCCAAGGACCTGGCCGTCATCACGTCGAAGACCGACATCGTGCCGCTGCCGGCCCCAGAGCGCACAGATGCCGACGGCGTGCGCAACAAGCTCTACCGCATCCAGGCGTTGCGTCACCGCCTGAGCACCTTCTTCTACGGCGACAACGTGCCGAAGCCGTCGGCAGCCGAGATCGAGGCGGGGCAGCATCATGCAGCCCATGACGCGGCGATCGAGGCGCCTCTGCACGACTACGAGGACGCCGACCAGATCCACACCTTCCACGGCGGGGTCCTGCACCATCCCGGCATGGAGGAGACGAACGCCCAGCAGATCGCGGACCGCAGTCACGACTGACTCTGGACAGCGCACGACCTGGCGCCGGGCAGCCCCCTTGCGACCTAGGGCTAGCTGTTCCTCCGCGACCTTGAGGTTGGCGTGGCAATCGGGGGTGGATCAGCGCGCCAACCTCAAGGTCGAGTGGGTGGGCCAGTCGGCGACCTCAGCGGCTGTAGGACACCTGGCTGGCGCTGGAGGAGTCGGTGGCGGCGCCATCCGTCGCTGGCCCGTCGAGTTGCGGCGCCTCGGTTGCGGTCGTCATGACGGGGCCGGCCTTGGACTTGGCCAGCCACTCGTCCCACGCCTCGTTCCACACGGTGATGCCGTTGCCGAGGTTCTGCGGGTTGCTGGTGCCCTTGACCACGACGACATCACCGACGTTGGTCAGGTCGTAGAGCCAGGCGGCGTTCGAGGTACTCATGCCGATGCACCCGTGGCTGACGTTGGCCCATCCCTGCGAGCCCACTGACCACGGGGCTGCATGCATGAACTCCCCTGTGTAGGTGACCCGCATGGCGTACTCGACCTCGATGCGGTAGTACTCGGGGTCACTCTCCTCGGTACCGCCGGTGGCAGCGTCCATGACGCGCGTGCGTTCCTTGCTCACGATGACCTTGACACCCGACCGCGTCTCGAAGCCGATCTTCCCAGACGTCACCGGGATCGTCCGGACCTTCTTGCCGTCGCGGAAGACCTTGGCCTGATGGGTCTGGGCGTTCACCTTGGTGATCATCGACGGGCCGATTCGGAAGGTGGTCGACTTGTTGGCCTGCCCGTAGAGGCCCTTGGCGCCCTGGACACCCTTGAGCTCCAGGCCCACCGTCACCTCGATGTTGCCGGGCCAGTAGTGCTTGGGCCGGAACTGCACCTCGGTGGGGCTGTTCCAGTGCCAGGCGCCTTCGAGCGGGGTCGGCGTGTACACGACGAGGGCGCGCTCCACCTCGTCCTTGTTCTTGATCTCGCGATCGAAGGTCACCGTGATGGGCATGCCCACTCCCACGATGGCGTCCTTGCCAGGCAGGACGGACCCGGTGAAGAAGTCCTTGGGCTCGAGGGTCCGGAATTCGTCCACGTGGGTCGTCGTGAGCCCACGGGGGTCGATGGCGGTCGCCTGGACGGTGTATGTGGCACCGAAGTCGAGGTAGGGCTTGCGGGCCGTCCAGGTGGTGCCATCAGCCGACACCTTGCCCTTGAGCGGGCCCTTGGGCCCGAGAACGGTGACATCGGCCAGCAGGCCGTCGCTGGCGGTGACGACGATGCGCTGCCCTGGATCGATCCGCTCACCACTGGCCGGCAGGGCAGCAATGGTCGCTCGGGACTCCTCGGAAGGCGCGACGGTGCTCAGTTGTGCCGTGGCGGCAGGCCCGCAGGCACTGACGGCAAGGACGACCGAGCCCAGGCCGAGGGCCAGGAGGCGAGCGGACACAGAAGTACTCCCGTGAGTCAGTGGATGGCTCTTGAGTCTAAGGGTACGACGAGCCTGCCCCAGACCGTGCTCCGCCGCGACGGCAGGATCAGGTGGCGAAGTCCTTGCGGTAGTACTCGAAGAGCCAGCCCACGAGGGAGACCATGAGGATGGCCACGCCGAGGGCGATGATCCAGACCGCGAAGATCAAGCCGAGCACGACCAGGAACACAGCGAAGCCGACCGCCAGCGGCCACCACGAGTGGGGGCTGTAGAAGCCGTACTCCGGGTCCGCCTCATCGATCTCGGCATCCAGCCGGTCCTCGGGCCTCGGGTACACCCGCTTGGAGGTGTACAGGATGTAGAAGGCCACGAGGAAGCCCAGCGCGCCGCTCATCACCAGGGCAGTGGTGCCGATCGGGTCGCGGGCGACGTACCAGTAGATCAGGGCCACGAAGAAGAAGAATGCGGCGACCAGCGCGAAGAGTCGCCCTTCGACCTTCACTGGTGGCCTCCCTCGCCCGTGGCCGGCCTGATCGGGCCAGCCTCGACGGCATGGGCACCCGGCGCGGCCAGTTCAGGATGGTGCAGGTCGAACGCTGGCCGCTCGGACCGGATGCGCGGCAGCGAGATGAAGTTGTGGCGTGGCGGGGGGCATGACGTGGCCCACTCGAGCGAGCCACCCCAGCCCCACGGGTCGTCCACCGTGACCTTGGGCGCCGAGCGCCACGTCTTGAGCACGTTCGCGATGAAGAAGAGCGTCGAGACGGCCAGGATCGCCGCTCCCACCGAGGACACCTGGTTCATGACCTCGAAATTGTCGGCGGGCAGGTAGTCGCCGTACCGGCGGGGCATGCCGATGACGCCGAGCCAGTGCTGGATCAAGAAGGTGACCTGGAAACCGATGAACAGCAGCCAGAAGTGGATCTTGCCCAGCCGTTCGTCGAGCATGCGCCCGGTCATCTTCGGCCACCAGAAGTACAGGCCTGCGAAGAACAGGAACACGACGGTGCCGAAGACCGTGTAGTGGAAGTGCGCCACGACGAAGTAGCTGTCCGACACGTGGAAGTCGAGCGGCGGGGCGGACAGGATGATTCCGGTGAGCCCGCCGAAGAGGAAGGTGATCATGAAGCCCATCACCCACAGCATGGGAGTGTCGAAGGACACCGAGCCCTTCCACATGGTGCCGATCCAGTTGAAGAACTTCACTCCCGTGGGCACCGCGATGAGCATCGTCATGATGGCGAAGAACGGCAGGTACACCGATCCGGTGACGTACAGGTGGTGTGCCCACACCGCCATCGACAGTGCGCCGATCGCCAGTGTCGCGAATATCAGTCCCTTGTAGCCGAAGATCGGCTTTCGGGAGAACACCGGGATGATCTCGCTGGCGATGCCGAAGAACGGCAGGGCGAGGATGTAGACCTCGGGATGCCCGAAGAACCAGAACAGGTGCTGCCACAGCATCGGTCCACCGTTGGCCGGGTCGAAGACCACGGCTCCGTAGTGACGGTCGATGAAGGCCAGGGCAAGGGCCGCGGCGAGCACGGGGAAGGCAAGGATGACCAGGAGGCTGGTCACGAGGATCGACCACGTGAAGATGGGCATCCGGAACAGCGACATGCCGGGCGCGCGCATGCAGTAGATGGTCGTGATGAAGTTCACGGCACCGAGGATCGTGCCCAGGCCGCCCATGGCGAGGCCGAGCAGCCACAGGTCGCCGCCGATGGCCGGCGAGTACACCGCATTGCTCAACGGCGCGTAGGCAAACCACCCGAACGCGGCGGCACCCCCGGGGGTCAGGAAGCCCAGCGCTGCGGTGAGCCCGCCGAAGAAGAAGAGCCAGTACCCCAGCATGTTCAGCCGCGGGAACGCCACGTCGGGCGCGCCGATCTGCAGGGGCATGATGACGTTTCCGAACCCGACAAAGAGCGGTGTCGCGAACAGGAACAGCATGATCGTGCCGTGCATGGTGAACATCTGGTTGTACTGCTCGAGCGACATGAACTGCAGGCCGGGCACCGCCAGTTCCGCGCGGATCGCCAGGGCCATCAGGCCCGCTGCGAAGAACCAGAAGGTGGCGGTGATCAGGTACAGGTAGCCGATCAGCTTGTGGTCTGTGGACGTGACCCACGAGATGATCGCGCCCCCCAGGTTCTGCTTGCGCTGCCGCGGAATGGACGACGGCGCCGGCTCGGACGGTGCGACCGGCTCGCTCAGGATGGTCATGTCGTCCTCTCATCCGGCATCTGGCCCTCGTCGTTGCTCATCCCCGTGTCGAGGAGGCCGGACTGCCCCCGCGCCTTGAGGTCGGCTATGTACTGGTCGAACTCGGCCAGCTCGACGACGCGAACGTTGAACAGCATGCGCGAGTGGTCGACGCCGCAGAGCTCGGCGCACTTGCCGGCGAACGTGCCGAGCTTGTTCGGCGTCAGCTCGAAGACGTTGGTCTTGCCGGGGATGACGTCCATCTTGAACAGGAAGGCCGGCACCCAGAACGAGTGGATGACGTCGGGCGAGGTGAGCTCGAACCGGATCTTCTCGTTGACGGGAAGCACGAGCTCGGCCGGCAGGTCGGGCGAGCCGACGGCATACGCGCCCGCGTCGATGTAGTTGAAGCCCCAGTTCCAGCGGAAGCCCACCACGTTGACGGTCTGGTCCTGGTCGTTGCTGACCGCCAGGATCTCGCTCTGGTCGCGGGCCGTGAACCAGAACAAGCCGAGGATCATGATCAGCGGCACGATCGTGTAGAGGATCTCGATGGGGATGTTGTACTTCGTCTGCTCGGGCACATCGTCCTTGTGGCGTCGCCGGTAGGCCACCGCCGCCCACAGCATGAGGCCCCACGTCAGCGCGCCGACCGCCCAGGCCGCGATCCACGAGCCCTGCCACAGGTTCTGGATGATCGAAGCCTCTTCGGTGGCCGGGTCCGGCAAGTCCAGGAAGAGCGACTCGTTCACCGTGCAGCCGCTCGCGGTGAGAGTCACGGCGAGCGCGCCCGCGCCGACGAGGGCGGCCTTGATTAGCCGCCGGGACGTACCGGGTGCCTTCGAGGCGCGCGCCTCGACCAGGTGCCTCACGTAACGCCTTCCTTAGAGGTGGACGTCGGCAGACTAGCGCACCGGCAGCCCCTTGTACGGGCACCCCCACGAGGCGGATCGGGCCTGTCGCGGGATGCCCGCTACCGTGGCGCCCATGCCGGATCCCACGGCCCCGGCCGCCCTGCCGGAACCCGCGCCGTCGCCCCCGGCGGGGTACCTCGACGCCGTCGGCGGGCAGCCCCTGCTGCCCGTGGCCCAGCGGGCCTGGGCGGCCGCCGCAGCGCAGGCCTGGTCCGACCCGGCCAGGCTGCACCACGCCGGCCGGCGGGCCGGGATGGTGCTCGACGCCGCTCGTGCCAGCGTGGCCAGCAGCCTCGGGGCGAGGCCGGACGAGGTCTACTTCACGTCCTCCGGGCCGACCGCCGTGGGCATGGCCGTGCAGGGCCTGCTCGAGACCGCTGGCGGTGGCCGGGCAGTCGTGACGGCCGTGGAGAGCATGGCCGTGCTCAGTCCGGCACAGCGGTGGGCCCGCGAGGTGGACCAGGTGTCCGTCGACCGACGCGGCAGGGTGGACGTCGCGGCCCTGGCCGACGCCCTGCAACGACCTGCGGCCCTGGCGTGCGTCCAGGCCGCCAACGCCGAGGCGGGCACCCGGCAACCGCTAGCCGAGGCCGGCCGGCTGGCCCGGGCGGCCGGCGTGCCGCTCCTCGTCCACGCCATCCAGGTCATCGGGCACGAGACCGTCCCGGACGAGTGGGACGTCCTGGCCGCGTCGGCCCGCGACTGGGGTGGCCCCGCCGGCGTCGGCGTGCTGGTGGTGCGCACATCCACCCGCTGGACTCCCGAGGAGAACCCCGACCGCGGCTGGGTGGGCGGCTTCCCGGACGTCCCGGGGGCGGCGGCGGCCGCGACTGCCCTGGAGTACCTGCTGCCGGGCCAGGCCGAGGAGTCCGAACGGCTGCGACTCCTGGTCGACCGGGTCCGGCACGAGGCACCGAGGCGCGCCACCGGCCTGGCGCCCGCCGGTGACCCCGTCGACCGACTCCCCCACATCGTCACGCTCACCTGCGAGGGGATCCGCGGCGAGGCCCTGGTGACGGCGCTCGAGCGCCGTGGGGTGGCGATCGCGAGCGGATCGGCGTGCACGGCCGACACCCGGATGTCGAGCCACGTGCTGGCGGCCATGGGGCTGCCCAGCGATGCCAGCGTGCGCGTGTCACTGCCGCTTGGCTGCGCCGAATCCACGGTTGACCTCCTGCTCGACTCGCTGGCCGACTCCGTCGCGGAGGCCCGCGGCGACCTTCCTTAGCCCGCCAGGCGAGCCTTCAGAAGCACGGTGGGGTCGGCAGTGCCCGGTCGAGCATGCGCAGGTACTGCGGTCGGGGGACCTCGATCGCCCCCAGGGAAGCCAGGTGGTCAGTGCGCCACTGGACATCCATGACGCGCTCCCCGGGGCAGGAACGCAGCCGCTCCACGAGGGACACCAGCGCAACCTTCGAGGCGTCCCGCTTGCGGTGGAACATCGATTCGCCCGCGAACAGGCCACCGATCTCGATCCCGTACAGGCCGCCGGCGAGCAGCCCGTCGCGGTCCCAGACCTCGATGGAGTGGGCCCACCCAAGGCGGTGCAGTTCCCCATACGTGGCCCGGAACTCAGCCGTGATCCAGCCGCGTTCTCGTCCTCGGTCCGCGCAGCCGAGCATGACGTCGTCGAAGGCCGTGTCCACGGTCACCCGGAACCGCCGGGCGGACTTGACCAGTGACCTGCTCACCTGCACCGCATCCAGCGGAAGGATTCCTCGGGGATCGGGAGACCACCAGGCCAACTCTCCCTGGCCGCCCTGGCGATCGACGAGGTGCATCGGGAAGAGCCCGCGCTGGTAGGCAGCGAATACCGTCGACGGTTCTAGGTCGGCGCCCACCGCCACGACGTCGTTGCCGGGCTCGGCGTCCCTGGGATCGGGCAGCGCCCACCGTGACGGCGGGACGACCGCCCGAGTCACGATGCCCCGATTATGGGCGCGGGCAGGTGACGTGCGGCTCGACGTCCGCTGCCGCTGCGTCCCCGTACGTCCGGGCCATGCGGTCGAGGAAGTTTCGCTGGGCCAGTTCGTACTCCTGCGTGCCCATGGTCTCGATGACATAGGTGGCAAGCAGGGCGCCGACCTGCGCTGAGCGCTCATCGCCCACGCCCCACACCTGGCCAGCGAGGAAGCCGGCGCGGAAGGCGTCCCCTACGCCCGTGGGATCGACCTTGCGGTCCTCCTCGGCAACCTGCACGGACACCGTGGGCTGGCCGCGGCGCTCCACCCGGGCACCGTCGGGACCGAGCGTGGTGATGCGGGTCTCGACCATGGCGGCGATGTCGGTGGCCGTCAGGCCCGTCTTCTGCTCGATCAGGGCTGCCTCGTACTCATTGGTGAACAGGTAGGTGGCGCCTTCGATGAGCGGCACGATCTCCGGACCGTCCATCCGGGCGAGTTGCTGTGAGGGATCCGCAGCGAAGGGATACCCGCGGAAGCGGCACTCCTCGGTGTGCCGCAGCATCGCCTCGGGGTCGTTGGCCCCGATCAGCACGACATCGGCCTTGCCCACCTGGTCGACGACGGGTCGCAGCTCGATGTTGCGCGCCTCGGACATCGCACCCGGGTAGAACGAGGCGATCTGGTTCTGCTCCGAGTCGGTCGTGCAGACGAACCGCGCCGTGTGCCGGGACTCCGACACGTGCACGCCGCTGGTGTCGACGTTGTGCCGCTGCAGCCACGATTCATAGTCGGCGAAGTCGGGACCCACCGCCCCCACCAGGACCGGACGCAGCCCGAGGCAGCCCATCCCGAAGGCGATGTTGGGGGCCACTCCGCCGCGGCGCACCTCAAGGTCCTCCACGAGGAAGGACAAGGAGACCTTGTCGAGCTTGTCGGCGACTAGGGAGTCCGAGAACCGCCCGGGAAAGGTCATGAGGTGATCGGTCGCGATGGACCCAGTGATGAGGACGGCCACGGATCGGGACCCTATCGCCCCGTGCTCAGTGACGGATCAGTGGAACGAATCGCCGCAGGCGCACGAGCCGGTGGCGTTGGGGTTGTCGATGGTGAACCCCTGCTTCTCGATGGTGTCGACGAAGTCGATCGTCGCGCCGCTCAGGTAGGGGGCGCTCATGCGGTCGGTGACGACCCCGACCCCGCCGAAGTCCTTCACCACGTCGCCGTCGAGGCTGCGGTCGTCGAAGAACAACTGGTAGCGCAGGCCACTGCAGCCGCCCGGCTGGACGGCGACGCGGAGGGCGAGGTCGTCGCGTCCCTCGGCGTCGAGCAGGGCCTTGACCTTCGACGCTGCCGTGTCCGTCAGGAGGATTCCGTCAGTCACGGTCGCCTCGGTTGTCGTGTCAGCAGACATGGGGAACTCCTTCGACGCAGTTAGCTGCGGGAACAGCACGAGCCGATCCGCTATTCCGTACGTTCTCACACTCCCCTGGCAATCGCGACCGGCGGTCGGCGCGTCTGGCATGGATGCCACACTTGGGGCATGGGCAACACGTTCATCGAGCCACGGCCGACGCCACTGGCACTTCTGCTCCTCGGGCACGACTCCGACCCGGGCAGCGAGCGCGGTGTCGACTGCCCTGGCGACCTGCCGGCCCCGTCCGACCCCGGGCTGGTCGAGCGTGCCCGGGCCGCGAAGCAGGCCCTGGGCGACCGCGTCTACATCCTCGGCCACCACTACCAGCGTGACGAGGTCATCGCCTTCGCCGACGTGACCGGCGACTCCTTCAAGCTGGCCCAGCAGGCGGCCGCACATCCCGAAGCGGAGTACATCGTCTTCGCCGGGGTGCACTTCATGGCCGAGAGTGCCGACATCCTCACGGCCCCCGATCAGATGGTGATCCTCCCCGACCTCGCGGCCGGCTGCTCCATGGCCGACATGGCAGCCATCGCCCAGGTCGAGGCCTGCTGGTCGACCTTGGCCGAAGCCGGTGTCGCGGAGACGACCATCCCCATCACGTACATGAATTCCACGGCGGCGATCAAGGCGTTCACGGGGCGCCATGGTGGCGCGGTCTGCACGTCCAGCAACGCCGAGCAGAGCCTGCGGTGGGCGTTCGAGCGTGGCGAGAAAGTGCTGTTCCTGCCCGACCAGCACCTGGGCCGAAACACTGCTGTACGCGAACTTGGCCTGTCGCTGGACGACTGCGTCGTGTTCAATCCGCACAAGCCGGGGGGGGGCCTGACGCCAGAGCAGATTCGGTCGGCACGAGTGATCCTCTGGAAGGGGCACTGCTCGGTGCACGGCCGGTTCACGCCGGAATGCGTGGACGAGGTGCGCGAGAGGGTGCCCGGCATCAAGGTCATCGTCCATCCCGAGTGCCAATACGAGGTGGTCGAGAAGGCCGACGCGGTCGGCTCGACCGAGAAGATCATCGCGACGATCACGGCGGCAGAACCCGGCTCGGCCTGGGCCGTCGGCACCGAACTGAACCTGGTCAAGCGACTGGCCCTGGCCAATCCGGACAAGCAGATCGTCTACCTCGACCGGACCGTCTGCTACTGCGCGACGATGAACCGGATCGACCTGCCACACCTGGTCTGGGCGCTGGAATCCCTGGCCGCCGGCACAGTCGTGAACCGCATCGAGGTCGAGGCCGACACGGCGCACTGGGCCCGAGTGGCCCTGGACCGCATGCTGGCCCTGCCGGGGCCAGTGGCCGCGCGCGACTGACGCGCACGATGCCTGCGCACCGCGCCGAGACGCTGGCAGCCGGTGACTTCGCGACCTGGCTGGGCAGCATTGGCCAGGCCTTGCGGGACGGCACCGATTCCGCTGTGCCGTGCGGGGCCTGTACGGCGTGCTGCAGTGCCGGGATGTTCATCCACGTCGGGCCGGACGAGGCGGCCGCGCGGGCTGCCATCCCGGCCGACCTGCTCGTCCCGGCGCCCGGCCTCCCGGACGGGCACTCGGTCATGGGCCACGACAGGGACGGGCGCTGCCCCATGCTGGTCGATGGCTCCTGCTCGATCTACGACCATCGGCCCCAGGCCTGCCGCACATACGACTGCCGGGTCTTCACCGCGACCGGCGTGGTCGACGCGGACCCGGCGCGGGCCGGTGTCATGGAGCGCGCCAGCCGCTGGCGCTTCGACTACGCGGACGCGGCGGCGCGCGAGCAGCAGGCGTCCTTACTCGCCGCGGCGGCCACTGGGCAGGAGCCGAACCCGCTCGGCCGAGCCCTCACCGCCATCGCCATGTCAAAGACCCGGGGCTGACCACACCGGGAACCACCGTGACGTGTCGGCCTCCAGCGGCATCTCGCGCACCAGCAGGTCACGCACCTGGAGTTCGAGGATGGAGTCGCGACGGGACTCCTCGTCGACCCCGCCCTGAGGAGCGAAGGGGTAGAAGGTGCCGCGCTTGAACAGGTAGACCATCGCCAGGACCCTGTCACCCGGTCCCCGGAAGGAGGCCAGCGAGCAGAGCAGTTGCGGCCCGAAGCCGGCCGCGACCAGCGCGGTATTGACCGCGTGGACGTCGGTCACGGCGGCAGGCAGGTCGGCTGGTTCCGTGCGCACGACCAGCCAGGTGAAGCCGAAGCCGTCGCTGGCCAGTTCCACCGGAGGCCCGCCGTCGGCGTCCAGCAGCGCCCGCACGTCCGCCTCGACATCGGCGAAGGCGCGGCCTTCCGGCGCCCGGAAGGCAACCGAGCCGCGCCCCGTCGGAACGAAGTCGAGGGAGACCTGGAGCGTGATCGCGGCCGACGGCAGCGCGAACAGGGCATCCAGATCCGGCCCCACGGGGGCTCGACGACCGAGGATCCCGTCCAGGAACCCCACGGGCTACCGCTCACCCAGCTGCGCGGCGATGCGGGCGAGCTGCTCGAGACGCTTCTCCAAGGGCGGGTGCGTGGCCATGATGGAACCCAGGCTGAAGCCCCGCCCGCCGCTCAGCGCGGGCGCGAAGGCGAACGAGCTGACTGCCTCCATCTGGCGCAGGTCCCGAGTCGGGATCGCGGCCATCTCCCCGGACACCTTCTGCAACGCCCGAGCCAGCGCGGACGGCTTGCCGGTGAGCAGGGCAGCCCCGCGGTCGGCGCCCAGTTCGCGGTAGCGGGACAGCGCCCGCATGAGGATGAAGGACAGGAAGTAGACGACGACGCTGACGAGCGTGACCGCCATGAATACGACCGCCGCGTTGTTGTCACGACCCCTGCCCATCGAGCCCCACATCGCGCTGCGCATGAGGAACCCGGCCAGGATGGCGGTGAAGGAGGCCACGGCCATCACCGTGACGTCACGGTGCGCCACGTGCGACAGCTCGTGCGCGAGGACGCCCTCGAGCTCCTCCTGGTCCAGCCTCTTGAGCAGTCCCGTGGTCACGACGACGACCGAGCGGTTGGGCGATCGTCCCGTCGCGAAAGCGTTCGGCACGTCGCTGTCGGCGATGCCGACGCGTGGCTTGGGCATGTCTGCCATCGCGCAGATCCGGTCCACGACGGCATGCAGCTGAGGTGCCTGCTCGGGCGTGACGACCACGGCACGCATGGCCGCCATGGCGATCGAGTCAGAGAACCACCACTGGCCGAACAGGAGCCCGGCGCTGATGACCAGCACGAAGATGGCGTTGACGCCGACGGCGATGAGCACCGCCGCGAGGACGACGTAGAGCAGGCCGAGGCCGAAGAGGGTGCCCACCATGCGGGCGGAGAGGCCCCGGTCGTGCTCGTACCGGGAACGTGCCATGCGCGTCCTAGCCCTCGAGCTCCGGCTTCGCCGGAGCCGCGCCCAGTTCGGCCTTCATGGCGGCGAGCTGCGCGTCGACGTCCGACTCGCTGGCCATGCGTTCGAGCTCGACGGTGATGTTGTCCTTGCCCATGCCGGACACGTCGGTCAGGGCGCCTGAGGCGACGAGCTCGTCGATCGCGCCTGCCCTGGCCTGCATCTGGGCGGTCTTGTCCTCAGCCCGCTGCACCGCGAGGCCGACGTCGCCGAGCTCGGACGAGATGCCCGCGAACGCCTCGTTGATCCGCGTCTGGGCCTCGGCGGCGGAGTAGGTCGCCTTGATGGTCTCCTTCTTGGTGCGGAAGGTCTCGACCTTGGACTGCAGCTGCTGCATCGCCACGATCAGCTTCTCCTCCTGGCCCTGGAGGGTCGCCAACTGCTCGTTCAGGTCGGCGATCTGCTGATGCAGACCGCTCCTGCGGGTGAGCGCCTCGCGGGCAAGGTCCTCGCGCCCGCCGGCGAGCGCGGCACGCGCCTGCTGGTCCAGCTTGGCCTCCTGCTGCGTGATCCCCTGGATCTGCAGTTCGAGGCGCTTGCGGCTGGTGGCGACATCGGCCACGCCCCGGCGGACCTTCTGGAGGAGCTCAAGCTGCTTCTCGTACGAGTAGTCGAGCGTCTCCCTCGGGTCCTCGGCGCGATCGAGGGCCTTGCTCGCCTTGGACTTGAAGATCATCGTGAAGCGCTGCCACAGACCCATGGTCGACTTACCTCCGGAAGGACGACGGACGCCCGCGGTGTCCTGGCTGCCGCGTGCACGTGCTTGCCCCCAGACTAGGCGGCTGCGGCGGCCGTGACCACCGCGGCCCCGGCGCCCACCCACTAGGCTGCAGGATCATGTTCGGACGGAAGCCGGCCCAGCCAGAGGAGACGCCGGCACCGGCCGAATCCGAAGCCCTCGATGCGCGCTCGCCGAAAGGCCGGCCCACGCCATCCCGCAAGGACGCCGAGGCGGCCCGCAAGAGCCAGTTGAAGATCCCGAAGAACCCCAAGGACGCGCGCAAGGCCGCCCGCGAGCGCGACCGCGACGAGCGCGCCCGCAAGCGCGCCGCGATGATGGCCGGGGACCAGCGCTACCTGCCGGCCCGCGATCAGGGCCCCGGCCGGGCCTTCGCCCGCGACTTCGTCGACTCACGGTTCACGATCGCCGAGTACTTCATCTTCGTGGCGATCGGCGTGCTCGCCCTCGGCTTCATCCGCAACCAGGTGATCCAGTCCAGCGTCTCGATCTTCTTCTTCGCCTTCACCGCGCTCATCGCGGTCGACACCGTCGTCCTGCTGGTGCAACTGAACCGCCGTGCCCGCCAGGCGGTCCCCGACGCCAAGGACCGCAAGGGCATCACGATGTACGCCCTCCTGCGCACGATCCAGATCCGTCGACTGCGCCTGCCCCCGCCGCGGGTCCGGCGAGGCGGGGCGCCCGTGACACCGAAGGCACCGAAGGGCTGACCATGGAGTTCCGCACCCTGGGCCGCAGCGGCCTGAAGATCAGCGAGCTGACGTTCGGGAACTGGATCACGCACGGCTCCCAGGTCGACGACCGGACGGCGCGCTCCACGATCCAGGCCGCGCTCGACTGCGGCATCACCAGCTTCGACACCGCCGACGTGTACGCCGGCACCAAGGCCGAGGCGATCATGGGCGAGGCGCTGAAGGGCCAGCGCCGCGACGGCATCGAGATCTTCACCAAGGTGTACTGGCCGACCGGCCCGGGCTCGAATGACCGAGGCCTGTCCCGCAAGCACATCATGGAGTCCTGCCACGCCTCGCTGGACCGCCTCAAGACCGACTACATCGACCTGTACCAAGCGCACCGATACGACCACGAGACGCCGCTCGACGAGACGCTGCGGGCCTTCGACGACCTGGTCCGGCAGGGCAAGGTCCTCTACGTCGGGGTGTCGGAATGGACGGCGGGCCAGATCCGCGAGGCGATCGCCCTGGCCGGACAGATGGGCCTGGACCGGATCATCTCCAACCAGCCGCAGTACTCGATGCTGTGGCGGGTCATCGAGGACGAGGTCGTGCCGACGTCGCGCGAGCTCGGGATCTCCCAGATCGTCTGGTCGCCGATCGCCCAGGGCGTGCTGTCGGGCAAGTACCAGCCGGGCGCCGAGGCTCCGGCCGGGAGCCGCGCCACCGACGAGAAGGGTGGCGCCGACATGATCAAGCGGTTCATGAACGACGACGTCCTCACCCGCGTGCAGGGGCTCAAGCCGGTGGCCGACGAGGCCGGTCTCACCATGGCCCAGCTCGCCGTGGCCTGGGTGCTCCAGAACGACAACG
>JAUSNB010000020.1 GCA_030645615.1 Actinomycetota bacterium
CAAGGCCTTGAAGGCTTGCGGGTTTTCGCTGAAAGCTTGGCGGAGTGGACGGGACTCGAACCCGCGACCCCCGGCGTGACAGGCCGGTATTCTAACCAACTGAACTACCACTCCGCGTTGGAAGGCGCGCATTGTGCCACAGGCAGCGGGGGCGCGCAATGAATTGCGGGAGAAATTTCATTGCGTGCTCCAAACGGCGGCGATTACGCTGAATGCCGCGGCGATCGCCGGCTCCTTGCGGCGCGTGCGCAGACACAGGAAACCGAGTTCCGCCGGCACCTCGACGCGGTCGGCGATCACGATGCCGCCGGCATGGGCGGCGCGCAGGGCGATGCTGTCGCGCGCCAGCGAAAGGCCGACGCCGGACTTGACCAGGTCGAGCATCGAGGGTTCCAGATCGACCTGGGCGACGATGCGCGGACTTTGTCCCGCCTCGCGGAAGACCCCGGCAAGCAGCCGGTGATGCACCGAATCCGCCGGCGTGCCGATCCACGGCAGGCGCGCCAGTGCCTTCCAGTCCTTGCCGCGCACCCTTTCCTGCCAGCCCGGCGGCGCGATCACGCGGTAGTCGAAGCCGGTCAGGGTCAGCACCTCGAAGGCCGGATCGACATCGCCCATGCCCGGCTGGCCCAGGGTATAAGCCACGTCGAGGCGATTGGCGGCGACATCGCGCCGCACCGCGCCCGACATGCCGTGGGCGAGGTCGGTGCTGAGACCAGGGTGGTATTCGACCAGGCGCTTGAGGAAGGGCCCCAGGCGCAGGAACTCGGGATCGACGATGGTGCCGATGCGCAGGCGGCCGCCGATCTGGCCGCTGATGCCCGCCGCCAGGCTGACCAGCTCGCTGGACGCCTCCAGCGCGCGCTGTGCCGCCGGCAGCAACTGTTCCCCGGCGCGGGTCAGCCGCATGCCGCGCGGGGTGCGCTCGAACAGCACCAGGCCGAGTTGTTCGTGCAACTTCTTCAGTTGCAGCGACAGCGCCGGCTGCGAGAGGTGCAGGCGCTGCGCAGTGCGCGTCAGGTTGCCTTCGCGCGCCAGGGTGACGAAAGTGCGAATCAGGTTGAAGTCCATGGCTGGATATTAGCGTCGCAAATATCCAGCGCAAGCA
>JAUSNB010000025.1 GCA_030645615.1 Actinomycetota bacterium
GAAGGGCGCCACCCATTGGGGGTGGCGCCCTTCTCTGATCTGCGGGCGGCCTCGGGGACCGGCCGGCTACTTGGTGAGGCGGAACACCTGAGTGGTCACCAGGGGCTTGTAGTTGCGGCCGCCCGTCGAGGTGATCCTGACGATGCACGTGCCCTGGGACTTCAGGGCCGTGATCTTGCCGTCCGTGATCGAGCAGTTGTCCGCCGACACCGACGGAGCCAGGCCTGATGCGAGCGTCACCGAGAAGGGCACGGCCTTGTTGAGCGCCAGCTTGGGCGGGACGCCCCTCGTGACGACCTTGCCATCGAGGCTGATGGTCGCCTTGTCGGTCACCCGATCGGACTTCACGGCCGAGAACACCGTCGGCCAGACCCGCAGGTAGGTCGGGTTGGCGCTGTCCTTGCCCGCACCGAGGACATACAGGGCACACGTGGTCGAGCGGGGATCGCCCGTCGCCACGCGGCAGTCGACCGACTCGCCGGTGGCCGCAGTCGTCGGGTTGGGGTTGGTGCCGAAGAACTCTCCGTTGACCTTCACGGGGATGGCGACCGTGGGCCGTGCGGCCGCATCGGCGGTGAGATAGGCAAGTGCGCCGGTCGAGGAGTCGCAGACGGTCGGTGGCTGCCGGGGATCAGCAGGCACCTTGCAGTGCAGGACGTACAGGCCTACACCGGCGGGGAGATTGACGACGTCCACGGTCAGGGTGGACGACGTGGCGAGGTTGACGAGCGGGGTGTATTGCCGCTGCCCGGCGACAGTGGCGTTGTACGGACCGTCGGCCAAGGCCGGTGCGGCTGTCGCGGTCACGAGCGCTGCGGCGCCGATCGCCGTCACGGCCATCCGGATTACCTTCCTCATGTGTTGCCCTTTCCTGTTCGGTCGTGCCCGTGCCGACTGGCTACGGACGGAACATGACCGGGACCGACACATCGGATCGACGGTCTCCCGGGTGGGTGTGGTCCGCGCGCGTGACGATCGAGCACGAGACCGTGCGGCAGTCGACGTCGCCGATGAGGGCCGAGACCTGCAGGACAACCGAGAACCGGCCGCCCTTCCTGAATGCGGTGGCGAGCGACGTGCCGTAGGGCGGTGGGTTCGACGAGATCCACGCCGATGCGGGGTTCTGGCCCGAGGTGTTCACCCCGCCTCCGCACGGCGATGGCACCTGGCCACGGCGTGGAGTGACGCAGAGTGCGACGTAGATGCCGATGGTGGGATCGAACCCCCTGCCCTTCACCCGCAGGGTGGCGCCGGCCGGATCGAGGCCGCGCACGGGGGTGACGGTCAGGGTCCCGCCCTTGCTCGTCACGGACGCGCGGGGCTGCTGATCAGTGGCCTGCACCGGGGTCGTGCCGGCTGCCGCCATGCCCATGACCGCACCGCACAGCAGGGCGGCACGGAAGGCCCGGGTGACGAAGATGCGCACGGGCGGCAGGCTACGAAGTCCGGGCGGGTCTTCGCTTGACGGCATGTCGGATCGTTCCCGACGCTGCGCCGGTTCACCAGCACGGTTGTCCGGCGATAATCCGTTCGTGCTTCGCCTGTCCGCTGTTGCCGCCCTAGGTGCACTCGCACTGCTCTCCGGGTGTGCATCGAACGACCCTGCGGCATCCCCGGTGTCGACGGGCGAGGGCACCAGTACACCGTCGTCGACGCGCCCCGATGTCATCACGATCACGTCGGCCGACATCCCCGCTATGGCTCCCGTCGCGTCGGTACCCGGGCCGGGGTCGCCTGTGCGCATCGTCAGCCTCGCTAGCGGAGTCGGCGAGACGCTCGCCGCCCTGGGCGTAGGTGACCGGGTGGTGGGTCGGGACGAGACCAGCCAGGCACCGCAGATCCAGGCTGCGGAGATCGTCACCCAGGCGCATGCCACGAGCGCCGAACGGGTCCTGGCCCTCGCCCCTGACCTGGTCATCGTCGATGCCGCCACCTCGCCGCCGGAGGCCATCGCCCAGATCACGGACGCGGGTGTGCGAGTGGTCGCGGTGCCCGAGGCGTGGACGGTCGCCGACATCGCGGGGCGAACGAGCGCAGTCGCTGCCGCCGTGGGCGTGCCATCGTCGGCCGCACAATCGGTGACGGAACAGGCGACCTCGCCAGTGACGCTCCCCGGGGGGAGGCCGCCGCGCGTCGCCTTCCTCTACCTGCGAGGGAACTCAGCGATCTACCTCATCGGAGGAGCCGGCTCCGGCGCCGACGCGATGATCCATGCGGCCGGGGGCATCGACGCGGGAGCCGAGGCCGGGTTCGACGGCTTCGTGCCTCTGACGGCCGAGGCTGTGGCCGAACTCGACCCCGACGTCCTGCTGGTGATGACCAAGGGCCTGGAGTCCGTCGGCGGCCCCGAAGGACTCGCGCAGCTTCCCGGAGTCGCCCAGACCCGGGCTGGCTCGGAACGCCGCATCGTCGCGGTCGACGACACGCTGCTGCTGTCGTTCGGCCCGCGCACGTCGGCTTTGGCCCACGCCCTGGCCGAGGCCCTGGCGTCGCAAGCGGCATGACCGACCGCCGCTGGCTCGCCGTGGCCGTGCTGCTCGTGCTTGCGCTGGCCGGCGCGGCCGCGGTGGCCCTGCGGCTCGGGATCGCTGATCCCACGCCCGACATCGTGTGGGGAATCCGCGCCCCCCGTGTCGCCATGGCACTTGTCGTGGGCGCGGGCCTCGCGGTCGCGGGCGCACTGATGCAGGGGTCGCTGGCCAATCCGCTGGCCGACCCCGCCCTCGTGGGCATCTCGTCCGGGGCCGCACTCGGGGCCGTGGCGGCGGTGGCCGTCGGCGCCACCTACAACACGCTCCTGACGGCCGGTGCGGCCAGCCTTGCTGCGGGAGCGGCCACCGCCGTCGTCGTCGGCGTCTCCATGCGCGAGCGACGGCCCGAAGTGGTCACCCTGCTGCTCGCGGGCGTGGCCGTGACCGCATTCACCGCGGCGCTGCTGGCGGTCATCGCCTCGGTCAGCGCCTCGGCGTCGGGTCGCACGCTGACCTTCTGGTCCAGCGGCAGCTTCGCGCTGTCCACGTGGCCCGGAGTGCTGTCCGTCGTGCCGTTCGCCGTCCTCGGCATCGCGCTGGCCGCCACCGTCGCGACCAGCCTCGACGTCATGTCCCTCGGCGACCGAGCGGCCATGGCGAGCGGCGTCAACGTGCCCGTCGTCCGCTACCGTGCGTTGGCCGCCGTCGTGCTGCTGGTCGCCGCCGGAGTTGCGGCAGTCGGCGTGATCGCCTTCGTCGGCCTGCTCGTCCCGCATGCCGTGCGCGCCTTGTCGGGGCCCCGGCACGGCCGCCTGCTTGTGCTCAGCGGGCTCGGCGGCGCCCTGCTGGTGCTCGCGGCCGATACGGCGGCGAGGCTCGTCGCCAACCCGCTGGAGATCCCCGTCGGCGCGATCACCGCGATCGTCGGTGCCCCCGTGTTCTTCCTGCTCATCCGGCGCACGCGGGCTCGCCAGGGCGGCTGGGCATGAGCCCGGCCCTGGCGCTGGTGGCCGCATCGGTGCGCACGCACGGCCGTGATCGGCTGCAGCCCACCACACTGGAGTTCGCGGCCGGCTCGGTCACCGCGGTGATCGGGCGCAACGGATCGGGCAAGTCGACGCTCCTGTCGCTGCTGGCCTGGGAACTGCATCCCAGCAGCGGCTCTGTCCATGTCCTCGGTGACGACGCCGCGAGCCTCGGCCTCGTCGAGTTGGCACGCCGTCGGGCGATCCTCACGCAGGACTCGACCGTGTCGTTCCCCTTCACCGTCGGGGAGGTGGTGGGCTGGGGCCGCTTCCCGTGGCGCAGCACCGAGCGCGCAGCGGACGACGACGCGGTCATCATGGCGTCCATCGAGGCCCAGGGCCTGATGGATCTCGTCGACCGGCCGGTCACCGCGCTGTCGGGCGGCGAACGGAAGCGCGTCCACCTCGCCCGGGTCCTGGCGCAGCAGACTCCCATCCTGCTGCTGGACGAGGCCGACTCCGACCTTGACCTCGTCGGCCGGAGGGTCATCGACGACCTCGTGCTGGACCATTCCCGCCGAGGTGACACGACAATCGTCGTCAGCCACGACGTCGACCGCATGGCTCGGGTGTGTGATCGCTTCGTGCTGATGCGCGAGGGGCGGGTGCATGCGGCCGGCCCGCCGGACGAGGTGCTGCGGCCCGGGCTGCTCAGCGAGACATTCGGTGCCCAGGTCGTCGTGGAGCGCACGGGCGGCCACGTCTCCGTGCACCTGCCCGACGCGCGCTAGGCGAGGCTACTCCTCGACCGGCGCCGGGGACGGTGCGGACGTCGCTGCGACCAAGACCTCCAGCAGCAGGAGCTTCTGCTCTGGGTCGAGCGAGGAGCGCTCGAGCACACCGCCCTTGACCGCTCCGTCGGCCTCGGCGAGGGCGACGACAGCGGCGGCGAGCCTGCGCTGATCGCGCCCCCACATGGCCCACTGCCGGCGGAGGTGCTTAACCTTCCAGGGCGGCACCGCTGCCTCCTTCGCGACGGCGGCCTCATTCATGCCCGTCGGCAGTCCTCCCACCCGAGCCATGCCGCGCGCACCGGCGGCTAACGCCGATACCGCCATCGGCCCCATCCGCCCTGCATCGTTGATCAGCATCGACTGGCGCATGAGCGTGAGCGCCTGCACTTGGCGGCGCTCCCATACCGCATCCGAGATGGCGAAGCCGGATACGTCGGCCACCCCCTCGAAGTAGGAGCGCACGTCAGGCACATCGATCGGGTTGGCGTCGAGGTCGCTGACCAGTTGCGACACGGCGGCGGCGAGGAGTCCCAGGTCGCTACCGACGGACTCCATCAGGGCGGCGACGGCGGGGGCCGTGACCTTGCGCCGGTATGAGGCGAACTCACGGCTGACGAACTCGCTGAGCTTGCCGGCCTTGACCGCAGTGCAGTCGACGACATCGGCGCCTGCTGCCTTGATCGCGTCGACGAGGGCCTTGCCCTTCATCCCCCCGGGGTGGGCGAAGACGAGGACGACGTTGTCGGGGAGGTCGGCGATGGCCCCGCGGATAGCCGCGACCGTGGCGTCCTCGGCCTGGTCCAGCGACCGGACGATGACGAGCGCGCCGTCGCCGAACAGGGTCGGTGCACAGGCCTCGCGCAGGGCCAAAGGAGCGACTTCGTCGTCACCGGCGTCGATGACGAAGCGCTGCACGGAGGGGTCCTCCGATCGCACCCGTGTCGCGATCGACGCGATGGCCCGATCGACCAGGAAGGTCTCGGCTCCGATGGCGAGCGTGATCCGGGCTGCCGTCATGACGGCAGCATGCCACCCGACACCACCAGTCCGACCCCGGCCTCGGTCGCCACGACAGCGACGTCGCCGCTGAGGTCGGTCCGGGCCACGAGCGCCCCGGCGGCCTGCCAGGCCGCCACTGTCGCCGGGGCCGGATGGCCGTAGGGGTTGCCGGCGCCGACGCTGACCAGGGCTATCCCGGCGCCGACCACCCCGGGCAGCCCCGAGTGCTGGTCCGCGGAGCCGTGGTGCGGCACCTTGGCGACGTCAATCCCCCGTGCCGCAAGCCTGGGGACCAGGGCAGCGAGGTCCGGCAGGAGCGCGGACTGGGCCGCCCATTCCACGTCGCCGGTCAGCAGCACCCGGCGCCCGCGGACCTCGACCAGCAGGACGACGCTGGCGTTATTGGGGAAGGACCCGTCCGCGATGACGCGCCGCGGCCACAGCACCTGCCATGCCACCTGCCCCGTGATGCCTACCTGGCCCGGCCGGGCCACAGCAGCCGCAAGCCCGCGGTCGGCGAGGAGGCGGGCGACGGCCGCTGCCTCCTCGGGCGGGTCCCTGACCGGGGTGACCAGGACGGACCCGATGTCACGCCCGCGAAGGACCCCGGGCAACCCGTCGACGTGGTCGGCGTGGAAGTGGGTGAGCGCGACGACGGGGACGCGATCGACACCC
The DNA here is from genome assembly GCA_030645615.1 of Actinomycetota bacterium. GTDB lineage: Bacteria > Actinomycetota > Actinomycetes > S36-B12 > S36-B12 > UBA10649. Next base: position 5,905 of record JAUSNB010000025.1, read on the forward strand.
AACCTCGCGAGGCAACCGTCGGCGAGCGCGGGATCCGGCCCCGCGTCGACCACCACCGCCGCACCTGGCCCGGCGTGGAGCACGAGCATGTCGCCCTGGCCTACGTCGCACATGACGACCAGCCAGTCGGGCGGCGGCCAGGACCTCCGCTCGGGTGGCGACACCAGCCACAGCCCCAGCGCGAGGGCCATCGCCAACAAGGCACCGGGGGACGCCGCGCGCAGCAGTCCCGGGGACCAATGCCGAACCGCGGCGAGGCCGGCGACGGCCAGCGCCAGGAGGGCCACGCCCGCTGCCCCGCTTGGCCAGGGCAGCACGGCCAGCGGCGCCTGGCTTGCGGCGCGCGCCACGGCAGCGATCCAGGCGGCCGGCCACGCGGCGAGGTGGGCCAAGGCAAGCGCGAGGCCTGGCAGGACGGGCGAGCAGGCCGCGGCTGCCAGACCGAGCACCGTCACGAGCGGGACGACGGGCATCGCGAGGAGATTGGCGGGAATGGCGACCCACCCTGCGGCGGCGCCCATGAGCACGAGCACCGGCAGCGTCGCTGCCTGCGCGGCGAGGGTCAACGCAAGCGCTTCGCGCAACGCGGCCGGCAGCCGTCTTGCCGGACTGGCCACCAGCCGCGCCTGAATGGCGGGAGCCAGCAGGACCAGTCCGCCCGTCGCCATGACGGACAGCGCGAACGCGTAACTGGTGGACAGCCCGGGACTGAGCAGGACGAGCACGATGACGGCCACCGCGAGGACCGATGGACCAGCCCGACGGCCCCCGGCGAGCGCGCCGACCAGGACTACCGTCGCCATCGCCGTGGCTCGCAGCACGCTCGGCTGCGGGCCGACCAGGACCACGAAACCCGCGACCGCGCAGAGGACGAGCATGAGGCGACCGAGCAACGGCAGGCCCATCACGACGGCAGCAGCCATGGCTGCCGTCACGACGATGGCCAGGTTGCCGCCGGACACGGCGGTCAGGTGCGCCAGGCCGCTACGGCGCATGGCGTCGGCAAGGTCGGGCGGCTGCGTGGACTCGTCGCCGACCGCGAGCCCCGCCACGAGTGCCCCCGCGTCCGGGTCCGCGCCGTCGAGGGCCGCGCGCAAGCCGATGCGCATGGCATGGGCCGTGCGGTCCACGGGGCCAGGACCGGCCCACTCCTCGATCGACGTGACGTAGAGGACGGCCGCCGCGTCACTGCCGGGCATCGCCGGACCCAGCCGGCCTACCGCCCGAACCCAGGTCCCCGGCTCGGGGAGCAGGGCGGGCTCCCGGACGCGCAGGACAACCGGCACCTCGACCGCCACGCGCGTCCCGCGGGCAGCGATCCGAGTTGTCGCCAGCCGCACCTGCGTCGACTCCTGCCACGCGCGGCCACCCCTGGGATGGGTCGTCACGGGCTCGGTGATCACCACGCCCACCACGTCTGCGGTGGCCCGCGAGATGACCCAGGACTGCAGGGGCTCGCCGTGCAGCGCGGCCTGGTGAGCCATGGCCGTGCCTGCGCCGGCGAGGCCGCACGCAGCGGCGATGGCGACAGCTGCCGGGCGGCCCCAGCCGGCCATGCGGGCGCGGGTGCCCGGGCGGCGGGCACGGGCCACGGCGAACATCACAAGCGCGCATACGACGGCGGCTCCCGTGAGGAGCAGGGGCGCGCCAGCGTCCGGGAGCATCCCCACCAGCCCAGCACCGAGCCAGGTGGCCGCGGCCGGGGCCAGCAACCTGGTGTCGGTGACCAGCGGTTGAACGGCCGGACCGGTGGTCCTCACACCCGGACGAGCGGGCGCAGGCGGGCCAGGGTGGCCTGCCCGATGCCGGCTACCTCCCCAAGCTCGTCAACGCTGCGGAAGGACCCGTTCGCGGCCCGCCACGCGAGGACACGAGCGGCCAGGACCGGGCCCACCCCCGGCAGCGATTCCAGGGCAGCCTGGTCGGCCCGGTTGAGATCGACCACGGGCGTGGCCGCCGCCGGGACTGCGGATCCCGTCGCCGAACCGCCGAGGGTGACCAGGACCTGTTCCCCGTCGACCAACACGCGGGCGAGGTTCACCGAGTCCGCGGCCCGGGGCTTCGTCACGCCGCCGGCGGCGGCGATCGCGTCGGCGACCCGGGAGCCGGCGGGCAGGCGCACGAGCCCGGGCCGCGAGACCAGTCCGGCCACGTGCACCACGACATCGACCGGATCACTCGGATCGGCCGGAAGCGGCGTGGCCGAGACCGTCGTGCTCACGTCGACCGCGTCGGCCACTGCGACTCCCGCGACCGCCGTAGCCGTCGGCTCGACGATCGGCCGGGGACGCCCGGACCACCACCACCAGGCAGCCACGACGGCGCAGGCCACCACGATCGCAGCGAGGGCGCGGACCGACCGCCCGCTCCACCCGCGCGCCGGGCCAGGCGGGCCACCGCCGTCGCCGGAAAGGTCGCGCCACGGGTCCGGCTCACCGGCCGCGAGCCCGCTCGGTCCACCGGGCGAGGCACGTCGCGAGGGGCCGGCCGCCTCGTGAAGTCCGACCAGTCGAGTCAGTCGATCGACCGCCGACTCCGCCAGCGGACCAGCATCGCGTCGCTCCCGCCAGGACATGGCAGGGACGTTAGGCGCCCCCGGGCCCGGCGAACGCACCCGCGCGGCTGCTGTGGATCACGGCGTACGACGTTGCGCTGTGGACGGACGTCAGCCGGGCGCCCGTCGGTGCGCCCAGGCCTCCCTGATGTTGCGTTGATGGCGCACGAGCACCATCACCGAGAGAAGGATCGCGAACCACATGTCCGCTTCGTCTGTCCAGCCCATCCGCCAGCCAACGATGCCGCTCACGCCGAGGGCGACCCCGCCCAGGACGGCACCGATCCCCACCCGGCGCCAGATGGCGACGCCGAGGCCGAACGCCAGGAGGACCGGGATGGCAAGCAGTGGCTGGACGCCGAGGATGGCACCCAAGGTCGTCGCTACCCCCTTGCCTCCTCGGCCCTTGAGGTAGGGGGAGGTGATGTGGCCCAGGACCGCGGCCAGGCCAGCGATCTCGCCGGCCGTCTGGTCGACCAGCATGCCGAAGACGAAAGCCGGCACGAACCCCTTGAGGATGTCGAGCGCGCCGACCAGGATCGCCCACCGGACGCCAAGCGCGCGGCCGACATTCGTCGCCCCGGGGTTCCCCGATCCGGTCCCGCGAAGGTCGACCCGGAAGACGCGGGCCACGATCGCTGCCGGGTTGATCGCACCGATCGCGTAGCTGACCACCAGGGCTAGGGCCCACCAGGCCGCATCGGGCAGCTCGCTCACCCGTCGTCCCCGGGCAGCGTCGGCGGGTCCGACGATGGAAGGACAGGCGCCACGATGGCCGCCACCATCCCCGGCCCCACGTGCGCCCCGACCACGCCGCCCACGGCACATTCCACGACGTTCATGCCGGGCAGCCGCGTGCGCAGGCTCGCGGCGAGCGTCGCCGCACGGTCGGGCGATCCCAGGTGCTGCACGGCGATCTCGATCTCGTGGTCCCCGGCGGCCTCGACGGCCAGGTCCGCCAGTCGGGCCAGCGCTCGTCCGGCCGTGCGCACCTGTTCCAGCGGCACGACGTGGCCGTCGACCACGCGCAGGAGCGGCTTCACCTTGAGCGCGTGCCCCACGGCCGCCCTCGCGCTGGAGACGCGCCCGCCGCGGCGCAGGTACTCAAGCGTGTCGACGTAGAAGAAGACGGACGCCGCGGCGGCGCGTTCCTCCACCGCTCGCGCCACGTGGTCGGTGTCCGCGCCCGCCCGGGCGGCGCGGGCACCGCTCATGACCGCGAACCCCAGGCCCATGGCGATGGTGCGGCTGTCGATGACCCGCACAGGGACGTCGACCTCCTTGGCCGCCAGGGTGGCGGATTCATACGTCGCGGACATCGATGCCGACAGGGTCGCCACGACGAGCTCGGTGGCCCCCGTCTCCATCGCTGCCGCGTACGCCTGGAGGAAGCGGGCCGGGGAGGGTCGCGACGTCGTGACCGGCTGCCACGCGGAAAGCGCCTCCGCGACGCGCTGGGCCTGCGCGTCCTCGGTCTCGTCATGCGGCTGGCCGGCCACGATGACCTGGACGGGGACGATCTGGATCCCCCACTCGGCCGCCCAGCCGGCGGGCAGGTAGCACGTCGAGTCGGCGATGACGGCGACTCGTGGCGCGTTCATGCCGTGCACCCTAGCCGCGGTCCAGCGCGCTCCGGAGGGATGTCGCGGCGCTGGCCGGCACGACGCGCTCGACCGCGATGGTCGTCGAGCCGACCCACGTGGCCGCCTCATGCAGCGCTGCAGCGACTCCCGCGACTGCCCGGCCGGACGTGGACTCCATCGTCACGCGGCGAGCAACGAGCGTGCTGCCATCGCGTTTCGGGTCCACCCGCGCGACTAGGCGTCCTTGGTGAAGCACCGGCATGGCGAAGTACCCGTGCACTCGCTTGTGCGCCGGCGTGTAGGCCTCGAGCCGATGCTCCATGCCGAAGATCCGTTCCATCCGTTCGCGGTACCAGACGAGCGGGTCGAACGGCGACAGCAGCGTCGTGCGATGGCGGTCGCGCCCGCCGGCGGAAAGCCAGCCAAGGGCTTCCTGCGTGGCCCACGCAGCCGGCCAGCCGGGCACCGATACCGGCACCAGCCCGGCTTCCTCGGCGTGCCGGGCCACCGCGGCCTTGGGCAGCCGGTGCACGTCGGCGATGTCGCCCGCCGTACCCACGCCCATCACCTGGGCGCCAGCGGCGACCAGCGCAGCATGGCATTCGTCGTCGGTCACGTCGTCATGGCGTAGCGCATCGGGCACCACCCGCTCGGCCAGGTCGTATGTCCGCCGCCAGCCGACCCGTTGCGACACGACGATCTCGCCGATGTCGAGCAGCCACTCGAGGGCGATCTTGGAGTCCGACCAGTCCCACCACTCGCTGCCGCGCTTGGCACCCCCGACATCGCTCGTGGTGATCGGCCCGCTGTCGCGGATCGTCCCCAGCAGCGCGGCCAGGTCCTGTCTGGGCACACCGTGCCAACGCTCGCCCTTGCGCAGGTAGTGCCGGCGCCGGAACGCGAAGTGGGGCCACGACTCCATCGGCAGGATGCACGCCGCATGCGACCAGTACTCGAAGGCGTGTGCGTCGCTCCAGTAGGCGTGCTCGATGGCCGTGCGGCGGACCGCGCCGTAGCGCGCGTAGGCGATCAGCTCATGGGACCGGGCGAGGACGGAGATCGTGTCGAGCTGGACCGCGCCCAGCGAGCCGAGCATGGACCGAACGATCGATGACTGCCGCCAGGCCGACGCCTTGCTGGCGACGGCAGGCGAGGGCGCCGTCGCCAGCAGTCCCGCGAAGCGCAGCGCTGCACGCCGGGCGTCGTCGGGGGCGAGCTCGATCACGCTGGGACGACGTTGACCAGCTTGGGCGCGCGGACGATGACGGTGCGCACGGCACGGCCCTCGAGCGCCTTGACCAGGCCGGGTGAGGCCATGGCCAGCGCCCGCAGGTCCTCCTCGCCAATGCCCGGCGGTACGTCGATGCGATCGCGCACCTTGCCGGCCACCTGGATCACGCACGTCACGGTCTCCTCGACCAGCAGTGCGGGGTCGACGGCCGGCCAGCCGGCCAGGGCCACGGTCGGCTCGTGGCCGAGCCGGCTCCACATGTCCTCTGCGGTGTACGGCGCCACCAACGACAGCATGATCGCGACCGCCTCGGCGGCCTCCCGGACGGCCGGATCGGCGGCACCAGGCCCGGAATCGATCGCCTTGCGCGTGGCATTGACCAGTTCCATGGCGCGAGCCACGGCAACGTTGAACCGGAACGATTCCACGGCGGTGGCTGCGTCGTGCAGCGCATGGTGCGTCGCCTTTCGCAGCCCGAGGTCGCCGGCAGCGGGATCCACGCCGGGCTCGCTCGCCACGTCGCCGGACAGCCGCCACGCCCGTGCGAGGAATCTCTTGGACCCGGACGGGGACACCTCGGCCCAGTCGACGTCGTCCTCAGGCGGCCCCGCGAACACCATCGTCAGGCGCACGGCATCGACGCCGTGAACGGCGAGCTCATCCGAGAGCCGCACAAGGTTCCCGCGGCTCTTGCTCATGGCCGACCCGTCCATGACGACCATGCCCTGGTTCAGCAGGCGGGTGAACGGCTCGGTGAAGTCGACCAGCCCCATGTCGAACAGGACCTTGGTGAAGAACCTGCTGTACAGCAAGTGCAGGATCGCATGAGTCACGCCGCCGACGTACTGGTCGACAGGCAGCCATTCACGGACCAGGTCAGGGTCGAACGGCGCGGTGTCGTCCTGCGGGTTGGTGTACCGCAGGTAGTACCACGAGGAGTCGACGAACGTGTCCATGGTGTCGGTGTCGCGGAGGGCCGGGCCACCGCACCGGGGACAGGCCGTGGCGACCCAGTCGGTGGCTCCGCCGAGGGGCGACGTGCCCTGCGGCTTGGGGTCCAGGCCCTCGACGGGCGGCAGCGTGACCGGCAGCTGGTCGAGAGGCACGGGCACCTCGCCGCACGACGCACAGTGGACGATGGGGATGGGGGTGCCCCAGTACCGCTGCCGCGAGATCAGCCAGTCGCGCAGCCGGTAGTTGACGGCGGGGCGGCCGGTGCCGCGCTCCTCGAGCACCTCGATGATCGCGGCAATGGCCTCGGCCTTGCACAGCCCGTCCAGCGGCCCGGAGTTGACGTGCGGACCGTCGTCCGCCGTCGCCTCCCCCGTCACGGCGGGATCGGCCTCGCTCGCGACGACGACGCGCACGGGGAGCCCGAAGGCGCGCGCGAAGTCCAGGTCGCGCTGGTCGTGGGCCGGAACGGCCATGATCGCGCCGGTGCCGTAGTCGGACAGGACGTAGTCGGAGGCCCAGATCGGGATGCGCTCCCCGTTGACGGGATTGACGGCGTACCGATGGAGGAACACTCCAGACTTCGCCCGGGCGGAGTCCATGCGATCGACGTCAGACAGCCGCTTGACCCGCTCGAGGTACGCAGCGAACTCGGACTCCGCCTCGGTCCCGGTGGCCAGCTCGGCCGCGAGGTCGGAGTCGGCCGCGACCACGAAGAAGGTCGCCCCGTACAGGGTGTCGGGCCGGGTCGTGTAGACGGTGACGGGCTCGTCCCGGCCCTCGACCGCGAACTGCACCTCGGCCCCCGTGGAGCGACCGATCCAGTTCCGCTGCATGAGCAGCACCTTTTCCGGCCATGCCCCCTCAAGCTGCTGCATGTCCTCCAGCAGCCGGTCCGCGTAGTCGGTGATCCGGAAGTACCACTGGTTCAGCTTCTTCTTGGTGACCGGCGTGTCACAGCGCTCGCACAGCCCCGCGACGACCTGCTCGTTGGCGAGCACGGTCTGGTCCTTCGGGCACCAGTTGACCGCGCTGTCCTTGCGGTACGCCAGGCCCCGCTCGTACATCTGCAGGAAGAGCCACTGGTTCCAGCGATAGAACTCGGGGTCACACGTGTTGAGCAACCGGTCCCAGTCGAATGAGCAGGCATATCTGCGCATCGACGACTTCTGCTGCTCGATGTTCTCGTAGGTCCACCGGACGGGGTCCTCGCCGTTCTTGATCGCCGCATTCTCCGCGGGCAGCCCGAAGGCATCCCATCCGATCGGGTGCATCACGTTGAATCCCCGCTGCACCCAGTAGCGGGCGATGACATCGCCGAGCGCGTAGGCCTCGGCGTGGCCCATGTGCAGGTCGCCCGAGGGGTACGGGAACATGTCGAGGACGTACTTGCGCGGACGCTCGTCGTCGGGCCGGCCCGACCGGAACGGCGCCATCTCGTCCCAGACGGGCAGCCAGCGATCCTGGATCGAGGCGAAGTCGTAGGCCTCGCGGCCGTCGTCCGGGCTCTCTGACATCAGTGGCGCTTCCTCGGCTGGCATGTCTTGGGTGAGGGACGAGTCTATCGACCGCGGCGGTAGCCTTCGGCGGTGTCCCGACGCGGCTGGATCCTGTTCGCGTCATTGGGACTGATCTGGGGACTGCCCTACCTGCTGATCAAGGTCGGGGTCGAGTGGCTGTCCACGCCGATGGTGGTCTTCGCCCGGCTCGCGATCGCCGCCGTCATCCTGCTGCCGATCGCCGTCGCGACCCGCCAGGTGGGGCAGTTGCGGGGCCATTGGCGCTGGGTCATCGCGTTCGCCCTCGTCGAGATGACCTTGACATGGTGGGCCCTCACCTGGGCCGAGGAGCGGATCTCCAGTTCCCTCGCCGGACTGTTCATCGCGACGGTTCCGCTGGTCACGGCACTGCTGGCCCGAAGGCTCGGGCTCGACGATCGACTGACCGGCACCCGCCTGGTGGGGCTCGCGGTCGGCTTCATCGGCGTCGGGGCGCTCGTGGGCCTGGACGTCAGCGGGGGCGACCTGCTCGCCATCGCCGCCCTCGTCGTGACGGTGGTCGGCTACTCGATCGGCCCGATCATCGTGGACCGCCGGCTGCAGGGCGTCCCCAGCCTGGCGGTCATCGCCGTCTCGCTGACCATCAACGCGCTCATCTACGCGCCCTTCGCCTGGGTCACCCGGCCAACCGAGCCGGTGCCGGCCCAGGCCTGGTGGGCCGTGGTCCTGCTTGGCGCCGTCTGCACGGCCGCCGCGTTCATGATCTTCTTCGCCCTCATCGCCGAAGTCGGGCCATCGCGCACCACCTTGATCACGTACGTCAACCCGGCCGTCGCGGTCGTGCTCGGCATCGTCATCCTCGACGAGCCGATGACGCTCGGGATCGCGATCGGGTTCCCGCTCGTTCTCCTCGGCTCATGGCTCGCCACGCGCAGGGCTCCCGCGGTGGAGTCCGAGCCGCACGCGTGACCCGCGACTAGCGCGCGTTCTTGAAGATCAGCCGCGTCTTGTAGAAGCCGTTCGCCATCAGCGTCTGCTTCGCCACGCCCGTCGCCCCCGCGTAGAAGCCCGTGCCGCCGACGATCGCCACGGTGTTCTCCGTCCCTGACGCCGGCGCGGAGCCCACCGGCCAGAAGTCGATGCCCGACGTCATGATCGAGCCGTTACCCAGAGTGATGGTGCAGGAGTTCTGGACCTTCCGCATGCCGGTCGCCGGGTTGATCGACAGGATCGTGTGGCTTGCCGAGAAGGTGCCGATCTGGTCGCCCTGGGCATCCTCGATGGTCCCGTTCGACACGCGGACCTGGCCGACCGCCTCGTTCGCGTACGTGCTCCCGTCGACCGGGACGACCTGCTTGAAGACGGTCTGGACGTTTCCGCAGCACGCGGGCGCCGCTGGGGCCGACGCGGAAGCCCCCGGCGCTGTCAGCACGAGCAGCCAGGCGCCTACGACGGCCAGCAGCAGGGCCATGGGACGGCGGGTCGACGACGGCATGAGGGCCTCCAAGGTTCCTGGGCGGAGTGGACGTCGCCGAGAGTAGCGCCGGCCCCCGGGTAGTGCACTATCTATCCTCACCATGGCACCCGTACTCGACAAGGCCCCCGCGTGGTCCCTCGCGGTCGTGGCCATGCTGTCCGTGCAACTCGGCGCCGCGATCTCGGTTGGCCTCTTCGACGACATCGGGGTTGCCGGCACCGCGTGGCTGCGGCTGACCCTCGGCGCCCTCGGTTTCGTCCTCATTGCGCGGCCCCGCTACTGGACGTGGACCTGGCGGCAGCTTCGCGCCCCGGTCCTGCTCGGGGTCGTCTCGGCCGGGATGACCCTCAGCTTCCTCGCGGCGATCAACCTCCTCCCCCTGGGCACGGTGGTCGCCATCGAGTTCCTCGGCCCCCTCACGGTGGCTGCCGTGCACAGCCGCAGTCGCCGCGCGCTCGCCTGGCCGGCGCTGGCCCTCATCGGGGTCGTGCTCCTCACCGAGCCGTGGCACGAGATCCCGAGCGTGGCCGGTGTCGCCTTTGCCCTGCTCGCGGCCGTCGGTTGGGGGCTGTACATCGTCATCACCCCGCACGTCGGTGACCGTTTCGCCGGAGTGGACGGACTGGCGATCGCGCTGCCCGTGGCCGCGCTGGTCACTGCCTTCGTCGGCCTGCCGCAGGCATGGGGGCACATCAACCTGCAGGTGCTCCTCGTGGGACTGGCTGCCGCGCTCCTGCTGCCACTCATCCCGTGGACACTGGAGCTCTACGCCCTTCGCCGCCTCACGAAGTCAGCCTTCGGGACCCTCATGGCAGTCGAGCCGGCGATCGCGCTAGGCATCGGGGCGACGGTGCTGCACCAAATACCCACCGCGCCGCAGCTCGTCGGAATCGGCTGCGTCGTGCTGGCAGGGATCGCAGCGGAGCGCACCGGGCGGCGCGATGCCGACCTGCCGAGCCTGGAGTCGCCGATCAACTGAGGGTGGAGCTGAGGGGATTCGAACCCCTGACCCCCTCCATGCCATGGAGGTGCGCTACCAACTGCGCTACAGCCCCTTACGGGAGACAGAAGCATATAAGACGCGCGTCAACGATCATCCGCGAGGGCTTCGACCGGGAGCGACTTCGCGTTGTACTCCTGCAGCCGCCAGGCCGGCCCGTAGCCGGTGCTGTTCTCCTGCAGGACCGACCAGGCGGCGTTCGCCAGCACGCCCAACGCGGCCCAGTGATCCGGGGGCAGCCCCACCAGCATTCCGATGGCGGCGCGGGCCGAGCCACCATGCGTCGCGACGATCAAGGTGCCTGATTCCGCGAGCGCGTCGGCGGCCGGCTGCACCGCCGCCACCATCCGCTCGGCCACCTCGACACGGGTTTCCCCGCCGCCCGGGCGCAGGTCGGAGCCCGCTGCCCACGTCGACAGCTCCCCCGGGAAACGCTGATCGATCTCCGCCCTCGACAGGCCCTCCCACTGCCCTGCCCAGGTCTCCCGGAGCCGCTGGTCGGCCTCCACGGCTAGGCCGGTCACGTCGGCTAGCGCCTGGGCGGTGGCGGCGGCACGGGAGAGGTCGGACGAGATGATCCGGGCCGGATCGAGCAGGGCGAGCGCCCGGGCCGCCCGCACGACCTGGACCAGGCCGACCTCGTCGAGCGGGACGTTGGACTGGCCTTGGAACCGCTGCTGCGCGTTCCAGGACGTCCGTCCGTGACGCCAGAAGACGATGCGCCGCTTCATGCCGGCGCCGTTACTCGGCGGGCTCGACGCGCCGCCGACCCTGATGGACCTCGGCCGGCAGGGCGATCAGCGGGCAGTCCTTCCAGAGGCGCTCGATGGCGTAGTGGATCCGCTCCTCGGCCAGCTGGACGTGGACGACGATGTCGCCGAAGTCCAGGAGGACCCAGCGCCCCTCGCCCTCACCCTCGCGACGAAGCGGCTTGGACCCCAGCCCATGCAGGCGCTCCTCGACGGCATCGACCACCGCGCGTACCTGCCGGTCGTTGGCGGCCGAGCACAGCAAGAAGACGTCCGTGATGACGAGCTTCTCGCTGACGTCGATGGCGACGATCTCCTCGGCCATCTTGTCCGAGGCGGCCTGCGCCGCGGCAATCGCCAGGGTCGCGGCTTCGGGGCTTGCGGTCACGGGCTTCCTCACGTCGAGCGGGTGTTCAGCCTCTCACACCGGCTGGGGCGTCACTCGACCCGGAAGTCCGGGCCCAGCACCACGCGCACATCGACGGTGGGGTCGGGACTGCCCGACACGACGACGGCCGAGCTGGGCAGGCCCAGCGCCGCCGCAACCTCCTCACCGCGGGCCACTGCCTCCGTGGACGGATCCGGCACGAGCACCTCGGTCGTCGTCGCCGTCCCCGGGAGCGCGCTCCAGAGCACGGCACCGAACCCCGACTCGTTCAGGACGAGCCGCGCCGAGGTGGCCGCGCCGAGGGTGGTCCCGCCGCGCTCGACCACCACCCGCACCTGGCCTGCGTGCCCGGGCTGGAGCAGCGCCTGCGGGAACAGGCGTCGGACGGCCGCATCGGCATCGGGCTGCCGGGCCACGGCTACCTGCTCGTCACCGGCGCGCACGTGCGTCGCGGCCAGGACCTCACGATGGGTGGGCTGGCTGGAGATGCCGGCCACCAGCAAGGACAGCACGTACGCGGCGTCATCGTTGGTGACCGACGTGTGCGCCATGGAGCCCAGGCTGGTCAGGAGCTGGCCCAGGGCATCCCGGTCCTTGGGAAGCGACGCCAGGATCCGGCCCAGCATCAGCGGGAACGACGACGGGCTCAGCGCGTGGGAAGGATCCACCGCGCCGCTCAGGGAATCCAGCAGCCCGATCCATGCCAGCCGGTCCAGGGCCAGGGTCGCGTCGATCTGGACGCCCAGCAGGACCTCCAGCGGCCCCTGGGCCCCCACTGGCCCGGCCGGCCCGGAGACCTCCTCCAGCCGCACCGGAGGCACCGTGGGCAGCAGGAGGTCGCGCGGCAGGATCAACTCGGCGATGAACCCGGTCCCGCCGCCCACGCCGAGCAGCGCGTTGCTGACGGTCCCCCCGCCCTCGTCGCGCACCTGGATCAGCATGGTCACCTGGCGCCGCTCCTCCACCGGGAGGAGGTCCGGCGCCGGGGTCAAGCTGGACGACTCGGTCGGGACCTGCACGGCGACCCGGTTGCGGGCCACGACGAGGCCGGTCACGACCGTGGCGGCAATCACGACCGCTGCCACGACCGCCATGAGGCGCCAGGGAAAGGGGTATACGTGCTCGTCGGTCACCACGTGGCCCACGTCACGGTGCGGCGTAGAGGCGATGCTTGGCGATGAGGTGGGCTACCCCGTCCGGGACGAGGTAGCCGATCGGCTCACCGCGCGCGACCCGGGCCCGCACGTCGGTCGACGAGATGGCCAGGGCCGGGACCTCGACGAGGGTTGCCGAGCCGGCGGCCAGGCCGGGGTCGCGCAGGACATGGCCCGGCCGCGTGACTCCGATGAGGTGGGCGCGCTCGAGGATGCCGTCGGGGTCGCGCCAGGCCACCACCTCGGCCAGGGCATCCGCACCGGTGATGAAGAACCAGTCGGCCGTGTCCTGCGGATGCGCCCGGCCGAAGCCGGCCTGAAGGTCGCGGAGCGTGTCGACCGTGTACGTCGGCCCGGGGCGATCGATGTCCACGCGGGTCACGTCGAACCGCGCGTCGCCGGCCGTGGCGACCACGGTCATGAGGTAGCGCAGCTCGGGCGAGGCCGCGTTCGCGGACTGCTTGTGCCAGGCCTGTCCCGTCGGGCTGAACAGGACCCGATCCAGGGAGAAGCGGTGGGCGACCTCGGACGCGGCCACGAGGTGCCCGTGGTGGATGGGATCGAACGACCCGCCCATGACGCCGATGCGGCTATGGGTCACGGGTTGACTCCGGGGGCTGCGGGGAGGCTCCCCGTCAGTCGCCGACCTTGATCATCATGGTCACGACGAGGAGCGCGCACAGCACGACGAACGACGCGACCCCGAAGACGTAGGGCGAGACCTGGGTGCCCTCGGCAGCCGCCTCCTCGCTCATCGCGATAGCGGTGGTGATGACGCTCATCGGGATCCTCCCCCTGTCCTGGTCCGGGCCAGCCTCACTGTAGCGGCACCGCCACGTCAGGCGCGGGTGTGCCCGTCGCCCGTCACGATGAATGTGGTGGTGGTCAACTCGGGGAGTCCCATCGGTCCGCGGGCGTGCAGCTTCTGGGTGGAGATGCCGATCTCGGCCCCGAAGCCGAACTCCCCGCCGTCGGTGAACCGGGTCGATGCATTGACCATCACCGCTGCCGAGTCGACTCCGGCGATGAAGTGCTGGGCGGCGCTCTGGCTGTCCGTGACGATGGCCTCGGTATGGCCCGACGACCACCTGCGGATGTGCGCGAGGGCAGCGTCGATGTCGTCGACGATCCCCGCGGCGATGTCGAGGGAGTAGTACTCCGCCGCCCAGTCGTCGTCGGTGGCCTCGGTGAAGTCGATGCCGGACGACGTCGCGTGCAGCGCGAAGCGATCGTCGCCGTGGATGGTGACGCCAGCCTCCTTCAGGGCGGCGAGCGCCGCGGGGAGGAAGGCATCGGCGATGTCCTTGTGGACCAGGACGGTCTCGGCGGCGTTGCACACGCTGACGCGCTGCGACTTGCTGTTGAGCAGGATCCGCACCGCCTTGTCGATGTCGGCGTCCTTGTCGATGTAGACATGGCAGTTGCCCACGCCTGTCTCGATCACCGGAACGGTCGAGTTGTCGACCACGCTGCGGATGAGCGAGTCCCCGCCCCGCGGGATCAGCACGTCGACGAGTCCGCGCGCGGTCATCAGGTGCTTGACCGACTCGTGCGTCTCGCCGGGGACGAGCTGGATGGCATCGGCCGGGACGCCGACGCCCGCCAGCGCATCGCGCATGACGCCGGCCAGCGCCGCGTTGCTCGCGGACGCCGACGAGGATCCCCGCAGCAGGGCCGCGTTGCCGCTCTTCAGGCACAGTCCCGCGGCGTCGACGGTCACGTTGGGCCGCGCCTCGTAGATCATGCCGACGACGCCCAGCGGAACGCGCACCTGCCTGATCTGCAGCCCATTCGGCAGGGTGTAGCCACGCAGCACCTCGCCGACCGGGTCCGGCAGCCCGGCCACGTCGCGCAGGGCCTGCGCGATCGCCGCGATGCGCGGAGCCGTCAGGGTCAGCCGGTCGATGAGCGCGGGTGTCGTGCCGCTGGCTTCGGCCCGCTCGACGTCGGCCCGGTTGGCGACGACGATCTCCCCGGCGCGCGCGTCAAGGACATCGGCCATCGCGCGCAGGGCGGCATCCTTCTGGTTGCGGGTCAGCTGGCGAAGGACGACCGCGGCCTCGCGGGCGCGGCGTGCCGTGGCCAGCACCTGCTCACGGTCGTCGCTCATGCCGCCAAGGGTAGCCACCCGGCCGATCTTGAGGTTGGCGTGGGTTTCCGGGAGCTCGAGGCACGCCAACCTCAAGGTCGGCGGGTCAGAACGGGATGACGCGGCCCGCGGCCACCAGGCCGGGCTGCTCGTGGATGTACCGGCCGCGGCGATGGAAGGTCTCCCGGTCGACCACCTCGACGCCCACCACCCGCCAGGGCGGCAACTGCGCTGATGCGATGTGCTCGTCCCACAGCAGCACCGCCATGCGCAGGGCCGTGGACACGTTCTGGGCCTCCTCCCAGTACCGCACCTCGGCGCGGTCGGCGGAGTAGCGGCCCGAGAGCAGGAACGGATGCTCGTGGCTGAGCCGCTCGAGGGCGGACTTGATGACCGGATCCGGCACGTGCGGACCGGCCACGGTCAGGGTGATGTGCCACATCGACCGGGGCACGTCGGGCGATGCGGGCTCGTCCGGCACCAGGCGCAGGGGCTCAGCAGCGTCCACGCCGACTCCCTGCTCGTCGTCGGCCCGTCGGCTCAGGTGGCCAGTATCACCAAGGCGTCGCGGTGGACGACTTCGCGTTCATAGGCTGGCCCGAGCTCACGCGCCAGTTCCCGGGTGGAGCGGCCGAGCAGGCCCGGCAACTCCTGTGCGTCAAAGTTGACCAAACCTCGGGCCACGATGTTGCCATTTTCGTCCAAGAGGTCGACCGGATCGCCCGCCACGAACGACCCCTCGATGCCGGTGATGCCCGCGGGAAGCAGCGACGACCTGCGCTGCACGACCGCGGCGACGGCGCCGGCGTCGAGGCGCAGCCTGCCCGACGAGGTGGTCGCGTGCGCCAGCCACAGCAGCCGGGTGGAGGTGCGCTCGCCGGTGGGATGGAACACGGTGCCGACATCGGCGGATGCCAGCGCGCGGTCGACCTGAGTCGCGGACGCCAGGAGCACGGGGATCCCTGCCGACGTGGCGATGGCGGCTGCCTCGACCTTCGTGGCCATCCCGCCCAGGCCCACGCCCGCGCCACCCGTGCCGCCGACGCGGACGCCGGAGAGGTCAGCCGGGCCGCGAACATCCGTGACCAGGCGGGAGCCCTCGCGGTCGGGAGGCCCGTCGAACAGGCCTTCGACGTCGGACAGGAGGACCAGCGCATCAGCCTGGACGACGTGCGCCACGAGCGCGGCCAGCCGGTCGTTGTCGCCGACCCGGATCTCGTCGGTGGCGACGGTGTCGTTCTCGTTCACGATCGGAACGACCCCGAGGTCGAGGAGCCGGAAGAGCGTGCGCTGGGCATTGCGGTACTGGCTGCGCCTGATGACGTCCTCCGCCGTGACGAGCACCTGACCCACGGTGAGACCGTGCTGGCCGAAGGCAACGCTGTACTGGGCGATGAGCATGCCCTGCCCCACCGAGGCGGCCGCCTGCTGCGTGGCGAGGTCACGCGGCCGTCGCGTGATGCCCAGCGCGGGAAAGCCCGTGGCGATCGCCCCACTGGAGACGAGCACGACCTGGTGCCCCGCCTGGCGGCGCGCGGCGATCTGCGCCACGAGCGCCTCGATGCGCGGCACGTCGATGCCGCCGCCGGGCCGAGTCAGGGACGACGAGCCCACCTTGACGACGACGCGCTCGGCCGACGCGATCCGCCCGCGCACTCCGCGGCTCATGGACCATCCTCGAACTCGATGCCGAACTCGTCGAGCCGCGCGTCGAGCCGAACGTCGGTCCCGCGCGGGCCGGCGTGCGGTGCATCTCCGGCATGGATGGTCGGGTACCAGTCGAAGACGACGGCGTCGTCGTCCCCGCCGATCATGACCGTCGAGCCGGAGACCGCTCCCATCGCGATGAGCTGCTCCTCCACGCCGAGCCGGGCCAGGCGATCCGCGAGGTAGCCCACGGCCTCGTCATTGCTGAAGTCGGTCTGCCGCACCCATCGCTCGGGCCGGCGGCCGCGCACCCGGAACCCGTCGTCCTCCTCGGTGACGGTGAAGCCTGAGTCATCCACGGCCTTGGGGCTGATGACCACCCGCACGTTCTCGTCCGGCTCGGCTGCCTTGCGGGCCAGGATGACCTGCTCGGCAAGGGCGAATGACAGCGGCCGCAGCCCTTCGTGGGTCGCAGCGGAGATCTCGAATACCTGGTAGCCACGCTCCTGCAGGATCGGGCGCACCAGTTCGGCGAGCACCCGGGCATCCGGCACGTCGATCTTGTTCAGCGCCACCAGCCGCGGACGGCCGTCGAGTCCCCCGTAGAGGGACAATTCATTCTCGATGACGTCGAGGTCGTCGATCGGGTCGCGGCCCGGCTCCATCGTGGCGCAGTCAAGGACGTGCACGAGGACGCTGCAGCGCTCGACGTGCCGCAGGAACTCGAGTCCGAGGCCCTTGCCCTGGCTGGCACCCGGGATCAGTCCGGGAACGTCGGCGATCGTGTACACGACCTCTCCCGCCGTGACGACTCCGAGATTCGGAGCGAGCGTCGTGAACGGGTAGTCGGCGATCTTGGGACGTGCGGCGGACATGGCCGCGACGACGCTGGACTTGCCGGCGCTCGGGAAGCCCACGAGGGCCACGTCGGCAACGGTCTTGAGCTCGAGCACGACCTCGCGCCGCTCGCCCGGCTCGCCGAGCAGGGCGAAGCCCGGCGCACGGCGGCGAGGCGAGGACAGGGCCGCGTTGCCGAGGCCGCCGTGGCCGCCCTGCGCGATGACGAAACGGGCACCCTCGCCCACGAGGTCGGCGAGCACCTCCCCAGCAGGGGTCGTGACGACCGTGCCGCTGGGTACCCGAAGCACGATGTCGGATGCCACGGCGCCGTTGCGGTGCCCGCCTTGGCCGGCCTTGCCGTTCTGGGCGCGCTTGTGCGGGCTGTGGTGGAACTCCAGCAGCGTCGTCACGCCGGTGTCGACGACGGCGATGATGTCGCCGCCCCGGCCACCATTGCCACCGTCGGGCCCGCCGAGCGGCTTGAACTTCTCGCGCAGCACGGAGGCACAACCGTTGCCCCCGTCGCCGGCCTGCGCGTGCAGGACAACACGGTCAACGAACGTGGCCATGAGCCAGCCTTCCCGTGCGTTGAGATGCAAAGCACAAGAGGCGGGCCCGAAGGCCCGCCCCCTGCATGAACATGAGCCGCCCGGACTACTCGCCCGCGACGATGTTGACGACCCGGCGACCGCGATGGGTGCCGAACTCGACCTTGCCGGCGGACAGCGCGAACAGCGTGTCATCGCCACCGCGACCGACGTTGTCGCCCGGGTGGAAGTGGGTGCCCCGCTGGCGGACGATGATCTCGCCGGCGTTGACCTCCTGGCCGCCGAACCGCTTCACGCCGAGGCGCTGGGCATTCGAGTCGCGGCCGTTACGGGTGCTGGATGCGCCCTTCTTATGTGCCATGCCGTCACTTCCCCGGGGTGATGCCGGTGACCTTGACCGCGGTGAGCTCCTGACGGTGCCCCTGGCGGCGGCGGTAGCCGGTCTTGTTCTTGTACTTGAGGATGTCGATCTTGGGGCCGCGGCGATGGTCGATGATCTCGGCCGTCACGCTGGTCTTGGCGAGGACGGCAGGGTCGGACGTGACCGCGGTGCCGTCGACGAGCAACAAGGCTGCCAGCGCGACGGACGCACCCGGCTCGCCTGCGACGCGGTCCATGACCACGACGTCGCCGACCGTGACCTTCTCCTGCCGGCCGCCGGCGCGAACGATGGCGTACACCACTAACTCCTGTCGTCTTGGGGTTCGGCGCCCGAAGGCGCGAAGGGCAAGTCTACGGATGCCCCCTCCATAGGGTCAAACCGCGCCCTCGAGGGCCTCGGCCTCGGCAAGCGTGCGCGCGACCTCCGCCGGATCGGCATCGTCGAGCATCTCCTCGAACAACTCCTCGCGGACATCGTCCAGGGCCGACTCACGGGCCTCCTCCAGCGCCTCGGCGAGGGTGACGTCGGTCACATCGCCGCCCTCCAAGGGCTCGGGGGCCCCGTCGAGCGCGGCCGCCTCCTGCGCCAGCAGCGCCCGGGCCGCCACGTCGGCGGGGTCGACCGCGTTGGCCGGCTTGCGGTGCCTCGGCGAATGATCGTGATCGTCCGCGTGCAGGTTCACCCGGATGCCGCGGCCGTTGCAGTGGTCGCACGCCTCCGAGAAGGACTCCAGCAGCCCGGACCCGATGCGCTTGCGGGTCATTTGCACGAGCCCGAGCGAGGTGACCTCGGCCACCTGGTGCTTCGTCCGATCACGGCCCAGGCACTCAACCAGCCGGCGCAGCACGAGGTCACGATTGCTCTCGAGCACCATGTCGATGAAGTCCACGACGATGATCCCGCCGATGTCCCGGAGCCGGAGCTGGCGAACGATCTCCTCGGCCGCCTCGATGTTGTTGCGGGTGACGGTCTGCTCCAGATTGCCGCCCTGGCCGGTGAACTTGCCGGTGTTGACGTCGACGACGGTCATGGCCTCGGTGCGGTCGATGACCAGGGATCCGCCGGACGGCAGGTAGACCTTTCGGTCCAGCGCCTTGAGCAGCTGCTCATCGACGCGGTACTCGGCGAACACGTCGCTGGTGGCCACGTGGTGCTGCAGCCGGTCGGCGAGGTCGGGCGCAACGGCGCCGATGTACTCGCTCAGGTCGGTCCACGCCGTGTCGCCGGAGACGACGAGCCTGGTGACGTCTTCGTTGAAGATGTCACGGACGACCTTGATCGCCAGGTCCGGCTCCCCATACAGCAGTGCGGGGGGCGATGCGCCCTTCGCGGCCTTGGTGATCTCCTCCCACGTGGCCGCGAGGCGGGCCACGTCCTGCTCCAGGGCGTCCTCCGGCGCTCCCTCGGCGGCCGTTCGCACGATGACACCGGCGTCCTCGGGCATGACCCGCTTGAGCACCGACTTCAGGCGGGTGCGCTCGGTGTCGGGCAGCTTGCGGCTGATGCCGGTCATGTTGCTGTCGGGCACGTACACGAGGAAGCGGCCGGGCAGCGAGATCTGGCTGGTGAGGCGCGAGCCCTTCTGCCCCACCGGGTCCTTGGTGACCTGCACGAGGATGGGATCGCCTGACTTCAGGGCGAGCTCGATGCGCTTGGGCTGGCCCTCGAGGCCAGCCGCGTCCCAGTTGACCTCGCCGGCGTACAGGACCGCGTTGCGGCCCCTGCCGATGTCGACGAAAGCCGCCTCCATGCTCGGCAGCACGTTCTGGACGCGTCCGAGGTAGACGTTGCCCACCATCGACGAGGACGAGCCGCGCGTGACGTAGTGCTCGACGAGCACGCCGTCCTCGAGGACGGCGATCTGAGTGCGGTCGCCCTTCTGGCGGACCACCATCACCCGCTCGACGGCCTCGCGGCGGGCGAGGAACTCCGCCTCCGTGAGGATCGGGGCACGGCGACGGCCGGCCTCCCGGCCCTCGCGCCGGCGCTGCTTCTTGGCCTCGAGCCGGGTGGACCCGCGCAGGCCGGTGACGTCGTCCGACCCCCGGTCGCGGGGCTGCCGGGAGCGCGACGTCGTGGCCGGCGCATCGTCGGAGAGCGGCTCGAGCTCGCCATCGGCTCCGCGACGACGACGCCGGCGGCGGCGCTTGCCCGCCGCATCGCCTTCGTCTGCCTCGTCCCCGGCGCCCTGGGGACCGCTGTCCGGCGACTCGTCAGACGACTCGTCGGCCGGGCCGTCCTCGTCCGAGCGCCGCTTGCGGCCGCGACCGCCACGCCGGCGACGGCGCCGGCGGCTTCCGTCGCCGCTCTCGTCGTCGTCGGCATCGGTCGCCTCGTGGTCGGGGCCGTCGGGAGCAGGCTCGGGAGCTTCGGCCGCGGGGGTCGCCTTGCGCCGAGTGCGCTTGGCTGCCACGGGAGGCTCGTCGGCAGCGCCGGGCGCGACCGGCTCCGGCGCCACGAACAGCGGCGCCACGAAGCCGGCGGTGGCCATGCGCGTCGGGCCGCCGTCGTCGGCAGCGCCGCCCGCGCCGTCACCGGACGCCGCCGTGGACTTCTTGCTGGCCCGGACCCGCTTGGCCGGCTTCGACGGCTCGGCAGTCCCGGTCGCGGGCTCGTCGGTGCCCTGATCGCCGGTGGTCGCGCTGTCGCTGCCGGCTGCTGACTTCTTGGCCGGCTTGCGCGTGGTGGACTTCTTCGCGGCCTTCTTGGCCGGCGACTTGGCTTCGTGGGGCGCGGCCTCCGCTGCTGCGGCGGCGGGCTCGACGGCCGGGGGGCCGGCGGGGCGGCTGGCTGCCCGACGGCGGGTGCGCTTGGCCACGGCCTCGTCGGCCAAGGCCTTGTCGGTGGGCGCGGAATCGTCCGCGGGACGGGGGGAATCGTCGTTGTCGACCATGTGGTCGTGCTCCTTATGGACCTCGGCCGCCAGGGCGGTCGGGCCACTCCTCGTGCGAGGGGCCGGATCGGCTGTCCTCGTCAAGCCTTCGTGGATGCGGCT
This sequence comes from Actinomycetota bacterium, assembly GCA_030645615.1. Classification (GTDB taxonomy): domain Bacteria; phylum Actinomycetota; class Actinomycetes; order S36-B12; family S36-B12; genus UBA10649. The sequence goes on from JAUSNB010000025.1 coordinate 26,992, forward strand.
CGAGGAGGGCGCATGGGCGCAACTGGCTCGGACCGCCGGCGGCGTCTTCCGGAACCCGTCGGGATACCTTCCCGCCGGCTGACCTCAGCCCGCGCGGTCAGGCGCCAGCGGATCGGCCACGGAGGTTCCTGCCTCGTCTAGCGGCCCCTGTGCCAGCCGGGTCACCCGAGGGGGCTTCGGCGGCACGAGGTCAGCCACGCGTCGAAGCGCGGAGATCACGTCGTCGGGTCGAACGGACGGGGTTCCGTGCCGCACGACCACCCGCAGTATCGCACAGTCCGGATTCGGGCCGTCGCCGGGCGCGCAGTCCAGCGAGATCACTGCCGCTCGCGCGTCGAAGGACCGGATCCCGTTCTTGGTGAGCCGCTCCACGAGGATCTCCTCCTCCACGAGGAACCGGCCGACGGCCCCGCGAGCCTCGTCGAGGGGCACTCCCGGCAGTTCAACCTGCCACACGCTCGCCTCGAGGCGCTGGGCGAAGTCGGGTGTCCGCGCCTCCACCACGTCCACGACGTCGAGCCCCGGGGGCAGCGCCTCGTCGAGGGCGGCCCTGATCTTGCCTGGATCGCAGCGCGCCGCTACCCCGATCTCCACGTACTCGGCCTCACTGGCCACCCCCGTCGGCGCGGCGTTGGCGTACGAAACCTTGGGGTGCGGGTTGAAGCCGGCGCTGTAGGCCATGGGGACGTCGGCCCGGCGCAGCGCTCTCTCGAATGCTCGCTGGAAGTCCCGGTGGCTGGAGAACCGGAGCCGGCCTCGCTTGGCATAGCGCAGCCGCAGCCGCTGGACGGTCGGGGCCACATCGCGGTCAGGCGCGGGCCGGGCCATCGGTCCCCTCCGTCATGGTGCGGTCAGGACCGGGCTGTCCGCCCGCACGGTGGGCGCCGGCAGGTCGACGACACCCGTCGGACCGACCTGGATCTCGGTGCCCAACTGATCACAGACCCCGCAGTCGAAGCACGGCGTCCAGCGGCAGTCCTCGACGGCGACCTCGGTGATGGCGTCCTGCCAGTCCTCCCACAGCCACTCCGAGTCCAGGCCGGAGTCGAGGTGGTCCCAGGGCAGCACCTCGGCCCGCTCACGCTCGCGGGTGGTGTACCAGTCGACGTCGACGGGGTGGTCGGCAAGCGCGGCCTCGGCGGCCGCCATCCAGCGGTCGTAGGAGAAGTGCTCGCTCCAGCCATCGAAGCGCGCGCCGTCACGCCAGGCCTGGAGGATGACCGAGCCCACGCGGCGGTCGCCACGGGACAGCAGTCCCTCGACGATGCCGGGCTTGCCGTCGTGATAGCGCAGGCCGATGGCCTTGCCGTACTGGCGATCGGCGCGGATCGCGTCGCGCAACTTGAACAGGCGGGCGTCGGTGGTCTCGTGGTCGAGCTGGGCCGCCCACTGGAACGGGGTATGCGGCTTGGGCACGAAGCCGCCGATCGACACCGTGCAGCGGATGTCCCTCCGGCCGGTCACCTCGCGCCCGGCCTTGATGACCTCCCGCGCGAGCGTCGCGATCTGCAGGACGTCGTCGTCCGTCTCCGTCGGCAGGCCGCACATGAAGTAGAGCTTCACCTGCCGCCAGCCGCCCGCGTACGCGGTGGTGACCGTGCGGATCAGGTCCTCCTCGCTGACGAGCTTGTTGATGACCCGCCGCATGCGCTCGCTGCCACCCTCCGGCGCGAAGGTCAGCCCGCTGCGCCGGCCGTTGCGCGACAGCTCGTTGGCGAGATCCACGTTGAACGCGTCGACGCGTGTGCTCGGCAGGGAGAGGGAAGTCTGGCTGCCCTCGTAGCGATCGGCGAGGTTGCGCGCGATGTCGGCGATCTCGGAGTGGTCGGCGCTCGACAGCGAGAGCAGGCCCACCTCCTCGTAGCCGGTCTTGCACAGGCCGTTGTCGACCATCTCGGCGATGCCGGTGATGCTGCGCTCCCGGACGGGGCGCGTGATCATGCCGGCCTGGCAGAACCGGCACCCCCGGGTACAACCGCGGAAGATCTCGACGCTCATGCGCTCGTGCACCGTCTCGGCGAGAGGCACCAGGGGGTTCTTGGGGTAGGGCCACGCGTCCAGATCCATCAGGGTGTGCTTGCGCACGCGCGATGGCACGTCGGCCCGATTGGGTGCGACGCGCCTGATGCGGCCGTCGGGAAGGTAGTCGACGTCGTAGAGGGACGGGACATAGACGCTGCCGGTCTTGGCCAGCTCGAGCAGCAGCCCGGCGCGCCCGTCGGGCCGCCCGGCGAGCTTCCAGTCGCGCACGATGTCGGTGATGAGGTTGACGGCCTCCTCCCCATCGCCGAGCACGGCAGCGTCGATGAAGTCGGCGATGGTCTCGGGGTTGAACGCCGCGTGGCCACCGGCGACGACGAGTGGATGGCCGTCGACGCGGTCTGCTGCGAGCAGCGGGATGCCGGCCAGGTCGAGCGCCGTGAGCATGTTCGTGTAGCCGAGCTCGGTGCTGAAGGACAGGCCGAGGAGGTCGAAGTCGCCGACCGCACGATGTGCGTCGACGGTGAACTGCGGCACGCCATGCTCGCGCATGAGCGCCTCGAGGTCCGGCCAGACGGCGTAGGTGCGCTCCGCGAGGGCGTCCGCGCGCTCGTTGATGACCTCGTAGAGGATCTGCACGCCCTGGTTGGGGGCGCCGACCTCGTATGCGTCGGGGTACATCAAGGCCCATCGGACGAGGGCGCCGTCCCAGTCCTTGATCACCGAGTTGACCTCGCCGCCGACGTACTGGATCGGCTTGCCGATGAAGGGAAGCAGCTGCTCCAGCTCGTCGAACACCGACTCCCCCTGCACGCGCAGGGTGGGCGCAGCCGCACCAGCAGGCGCAGCGGCACCAGGTGTCGAACCGGGGGAAGTCACCCCTGAAGGATAGCCGCGCCCGCCTATCCCCCATCGACCTTGAGGTTGGCGTGCGAAAACGTCGCTGGAATTCACGCCAACCTCAAGGTCGGCGGCGCATCGAACTCCACAGGAGCGAACAAATTGGGCTTCGGTCCACATCCCGCTCACACGGCACGACCTCGATGGGCACAGGGCCCTACACCAGATGCATGCGAAAGATCACGCAGGCCCTGCGCGAGGTGGCTGCGAATCAACACGGCCTCGTCTCAATGGAGCAGGCGATCGCAGCCGGAGCAGGTCGCGACGCCGTACGCGACGACGTGCTACGCGGGCGAGCTCTGCGACTGCACAAGGGCGTGTATGCGATTCCAGGATTCGGCGAATCGGACCCCTTACGCCTGGACCGCGCCGCGCAGCTGCACCTCGGGCCGAGTGCCTGCTTGGTCCTGGCCTCCGCTGCGAGGCTGCACGGCATCCAGGGGCCGGTCGGAGCTCGGGTCTCCCAGCTTGCAGTGCCGCCGGGGCTTGAGAAGCGACAGAGAGCGGGAATCGAACTCCACTTCTGGAAGCTCGCGGACGATCAATGCGTGGTCATCGATGGGCTCAGGGCAACGAACGTCAAGCGAACCCTGGCCGACTGCGCGCGGCTGCTTCCTCGGATGCAGGGCGTGTCGTGCCTCGACTCGGCGCTTGAGTTGGGCCTCATCACCAAGGAGACCGTCCTGGAGCTCAGCGAGCTCATGAGCCGCAAGCGCCATTGCGCAACCGGCCGGCGCCGATTGAGTGAAGCACGCGAAGGTGCCCAGTCTCCGCTCGAGACCAGGGTGCGGCTGAGGGCGATGGACGGCGGCTTTCCGCCGGACACGCTGCAGGTCGCGATCCGAGACTCATCCGGTCACCTGCTCGGGTATGGCGACATCGGTTACGAATTGCCGAGCGGCCAATGGCTCCTTGTCGAGGCCGACGGAGTTCGATACCACGATCAGCCGGAAGCACTGCTATATGACCGGAGGCGGCAAAACGCGTTCCTGTCATCGAATGTCTCGGCTCTCCTTCGGTTCACCTGGGAGGACACGCAGCGCGCGGGGCACATCCCGAGCGTTCTCGGTACAGCCCTGGCGAAGACCGGTTGGCGGCCGAACCCTCGTCCATCTTGAGGTTGGCGTGAGAATCAGGGCGTGGAAGTCGCGCCAACCTCAAGGTCGGCGGAGGTGGGTGGCCGGAGGGTACGCGCAGAGCGACGCGGGGCTACACGCCGGCGCGCTGGGCGTGCAGGCGCACATTCTGCAGCAAGCCCACGGCGATCCAGGTCGCCATCATCGACGTGCCTCCGGCCGAGACCAGGGGCAGCGGGATGCCGGTGATCGGCATGATGCCCAGCGTCATGCCGATGTTCTCGAACATCTGGAAGGCCAGCCACGCGACGATGCCGGTGGCCACCAGCCGGCCGTACAGGTCATCCGCGCGGAACGCGATCATGACGGCCCGCCACAGCACGATGGCCATCAGCAGGATCAGGATGACGGCGCCCACGAAGCCGAACTCCTCGCCGACGACCGTGAAGATGAAGTCGCTCTCGTTGACTGGCACGAACTTGCCCTGCGTCTGCGGGCCCTGGAACAGGCCATACCCGAACATTCCCCCGCCGCCGATCGCGATGCGCGCCTGATTGGCGTTATAGGCGGCGCTTCCGACGTCGGTCGTCGGGTTGATGAACGAGGTGAGCCGGGCGACTTGGTACTCCTTCAGCAGCCCGAGCTGGATCGCGAGCATGCCGCCGATGACCGCCCCGCCGATGAGGCCGACGACCCACCTCGTGCGCGCGCCGGACACCGCGATCAGCGACAGCGACACCGCCCCGAGGATGAGCACGGTCCCCGTGTCGTTCTGCACGAGGATGATCAGGATCGGCAGCACGGCGACGCCCAGCGACAGCAGCACGTCGCGGTCCCGGGGCTCGCTCTCGATGTCGCGCTTCTCCGACAAGATGGCCGCCATCATCAAGATGACGGCGACCTTCGCGAACTCCGACGGCTGGATCGTCATTCCGCCGGGCAGGTCGATCCAGGCCCGCGCACCCGCGATGCGGGCGCCCACCCCAGGCACGAAAGGCAGCACGAGCATGAGCATGGACGCGCCGTAGATGATCGGCGTGTACGCCCGCAGCCAGCGGTAGTCCAGCCGCGAGGCCACGACTCCCAGGGCCAAGCCGATGACCACGTTGACGAGGTGCCGCTTGAGGTACGACTGGGGGTCGCTCTCGGCGGCCATGTCGGCGCGGCTGGCAGACCAGACCAGGACCGAGCCGAAGACGGTCACCGTAAGGGCCGCACCGAGCAGGATCCAGTCGAGGTCGCGCCAGTAGCCCGGTCCGCCGGTCCCCCGGGCGATCGGTGCCGTCGAGTAGCGCTCGCGGTAGGCCGTCCTCATGGGGATCTCCTCGTGGAGCGGGCCGTCGCAACGCCCGAGGTCTGCCCGTTGAGGCCGATGACGGTGCCGTCCGGGCGCACGATGGGCAGGGTGTCCTGCGGTTCCCCGCCGAGCAGGACGCTGTCGCTCGGGTTGACGGACCCCCCGCGCACGCCGAAGAGCGCCTCGTAGATCTTGCGCACGCTCGGTCCGGACGTCTTCGACCCGGTGCCGCCCTCCGTGACCATGACGATGACCGCGTACTTGGGGTCGTCGGCGGGTGCGTAGGACGCATACCAGGACGTCGACACGTCACTGCCGGTCACCTGCGCCGAGCCGGTCTTCGACGCCACAGGGATCTGGTCCAACGGGAACCCGGCGAAGGCCGTCTCCCCCGATCCCGCGGTCGTGACGCCCGGCAACGTCCGCCGCAGGAAGGTCATGGTCGCCTTCGGCACCTCCACCTTGGACTTCAGGACCGGCTGGAACTCCTTGATCACGTCGCCCGACGCGCTGACGATGGCCTTGGCCACCTGCGGCTGGTACAGGTTGCCGCCATTGGCCACGGCCGCATAGACCATCGCCATCTGCAGTGGGGTGACGGCAGTGTCGCCCTGGCCGATGATCGCGTTCAGTGCGTCGCCGGCTCGCCAGAGGAAGCCGTTCTCGCAGTTCTCCTTGTCCAGCGCAGTGAAGTAGTCGGCCAGCTTGGGGTCCGTCTTGCGGGTCTCCGGGTAGCCGGCCGCGGCGTTGGCGCACCAGCTCTCGCGCATCGCCCGCCAGTTCTCGGCCTTGAACTCGCGGCTCGACACGCGGCCGACGGATTCGCCGGGCAGGTCGACCCCGGTCGCCGAGCCCAGGCCGAACATCTTGGCTGTCTCCGCGACAGGGTCCGCGGCCGCGCTGCCGGCCTCCGGGCCACCGGCCGCCAACCACATGCGTTCGGCCAGGCCGTAGAAGACCGTGTTGCAGGAGACCTCGATGGCCCGGGCAAGGCTGATCCGGCCGTACGCCGACGATTCGAAGTTGCGGAACTTCTGCCCGCCGACCCTGACCGAGCTGGGGCACGGGTACTGGCCGTACAGGCTGTAGCCCTCCTTGCCGGCCGCGGCCGTGCTGATGACCTTGAAGGTCGAGCCGGGAGCGAAGAGTCCCTGGTAGGCGTTCGATGACAGGGCCTCGGTGGAGATGAGCTCCCGGTACTGCTTCTTGGTGACGCCGCCGATCCAGATGGCCGGGTCGTACGTCGGGTAGCTCGCCATGGCCAGAACGTGGCCCGTCTGCACGTCGACGACGACGGCGGCGCCGGACTTGCCGGGGTAGCCCTCGTCCCGTGCCCGCTGGATCGCGGCGACGAGTTGCCCCTCGACGACGGACTGCAGGCGGGCGTCCAGCGACGTGATGACGTAGTTGCCTGCGACCGGCGGCGTGCTCGTCAAGGTGCCCGTTACCTGCCCGGACGTATCGACGGCAAGCGTCGTGATTCCCGGCTGGCCGCGAAGCTCCGCGTCGTACTCGCGCTCCAGCCCTGTACGCCCGACGGTGTCGGTGATGCGCAGTCGGTCCGGGTCCTGCGAGTCCCCTTGCGCCGCGATCTGCTCCTCGGTCACCGGGCCGAGGTAGCCGAGCAGGTGCGCCGCATTCACGTTGAATGGCGCCGGATACTCGCGGACGGCCTGCAGCTTGGCAGAGATGCCGGGGAAGTCCGAACGCCGCTCCATGATGGTCAGCGCAGTCTGGGTATCGACGTCATTGGCCACGGGGATGGGCTGGTAGCTCGAGCCGTTCCAGCAGATCGGGGGCGGCTTGGCTCCGTCGGTGCCGCAGTTCACCAGTCGCTCGGCGATCTTGGCTTCCTGCATGTCGAGGATCTTCGCCAGCCGCCGGATGACGGCCTCGCCTCCGTCGTCTTCCTTCTCCAGCACCTGCCGGTCGACGGTCACGACCACCGACGTGCGGTTCCCGACGAGGGGGCGGCCGGCCTGGTCGAGGATCAGCCCGCGAACGGCTGGCTCGACGGCCTCGCGCACGGTGTTGCTCTCGGCCGCGGCTCGGTAGGTCTCGCCCGTCATCACCTGCAGGTAGAAGGCCCGCGCAACGAGGGTCCCGAGCAGGGAGGTGACCAGGACCGCGAGCACGAGCAGGCGCAGGTTCGAGCGCTCGCTCACGCCGGCCCTCCGTCCACTCGTCCCATGCCGCTGCGAACCGGCGATCGCCGGGGTCGCATGGGTATGACGGTACGACGTGTCAGCGCTGCGGAGCGTTCCCGCTGCCCGGTTTCATCCCTTTCGCCCGATTTTTGACACAAAGAAATGGCGGAAATCAGCCGGTCAGGACCGACACGTCCGGCGCCACCCGGCGCGCCACCCAGGCCATCCCGACGATGACCAACGGTGCCATCGCCACCGCATACAGCGCCGAGGTCAGGACCATCGTGGGCATGTCCTCCCAGGAGACGCGGGTCGCCCCCATCAGGCTGTCGAGTGCGGCCACGGCCAGCGTGCTGGCCGCGGTGGCCAGCCCGACGATCCCGATCATGATCGGCACCGTCCGGTCACGCGGATCGATGACGAAGCCGGTGATGAAGCCGACCGCGATGTAGACGAGGGCATTGACCCCCAGCAGTGTGTCGGCCGGCGGGGCGAGGTCGATCAGAATGCCGGCGGAGAAGCCGGCCGTGGCGCCTGGCACGGGACCCATCGCGAGGGCGATGGCCACGACGGTCACGACGACCAGGTCCGGGGTGGCGCCCGGCAGCCCGAGCCGAGACAGCAGCGTCACCTGGACGATCACGGCGAGGAACGTCGTGATGCCGATGACCACCGCTTGCCGCCATGTCATGGCCCGCTAGCCCCCGCTCTCGCTGGGCTCCGGCGTCGCCGCCGTCTCCCGCTCGGGCGCGGCGGACGCGCTTGGGACTGGTGACGCGCCGTCCGTCGTACCCGTGTCGCCGGGGTCCTCGGACGCGCCGGAGCCGAGCGGCACGGGGGACGGCGAGGGGTCGCTGATTCCGGTCCGGGGCAGGACTGAGTCGCGAGGGTCGACCCTCGGCGGCCGCGTGACGACGGCGACGATGCTGAGCGTCGAGACGTCGATGAAGGGCCGGACGGTGGCGACGCGAGTGAGCTGCCCCGGGGTGCCGCCCACCTCGATCACCTCGCCGATCGGCAGCCCCGGGGCGTACGGGCGTCCGCCCTTGGAGCCGAACGTGACGAGCGCATCGCCGACCCGCAGGTCGGCGGCCGGGTCGAGGAGCTGGAAGGACAGCGAATCCTGGCGCCCGGTGCCTGACACGATCCCGATCTCCTCAGTGCCGGCCACGCGGCCACCGACTGCCGAGGACGAGTCCACCACCAGGACGACGGTCGACGTGTTCGACGTCGTCTTGACGACGCGGCCCACGAGGCCCTGACCGTTGATGACCGTCATGTCCGGCTCGATGCCGTCCGACTTGCCCGCGTCGATGGTGATCGTCCACGAGAAGTCCTGCGCCGGGCCTACCGCGATGACCTCAGCCGGCACGATCCGGTAGCCGCCTACCCCGGCGATGCCCAGCACCTCGTCCAGCGCCATCACGCGCGCGCGGTCGTTGGCGAACGTCTCGGCCTCGGCCCGCAGCACCTCGTTCTCCGCGGTCAATGCCTGGATCTGCGCGGACTGGTCGCGCATCGTCGACCACCACTCGGTCGCGCCGGTGACGGGCGAGAAGACGGTGGCGGCGATGCGTTCCGCGAAGCCCAGCACGTTGGCCGCCACCGAACGAACACCGCTGAGGGGACCCTGTCCTCCGCGGAGGTCGAGGATGACGAACGTCAGTGACGCGACGACCAGCACCGACAGCACGATGCGGGTTCGGCGCGACAGCATGGATCCAGTGTCCCTTGCGGGCCGTCAGGCCGACGCCGGCACCCGGAGGGTGCTAGCGGCGGGGCTCCGAGATCAGGACCTGCTGGAGGGCCTCGAACTCCTCCACGCACTTGCCTGAGCCGAGGGCCACGCACTCGAGCGGGCGGTCGGCAATGAGGATGGGCATGCCCGTCTCGTGGCGCAGCCGCTCGTCGAGGCCCCGGAGCAGCGCGCCGCCGCCGGTGAGGACGATGCCGCGGTCCATGATGTCGCCGGACAGCTCGGGAGGAGTGCGGTCGAGCGTCGCCTTGACCGCGTCGACGATCGCGTGGACGGGCTCGTCGATGGCTCGACGGATCTCCTCCGCGGACACGACGATCGTGCGCGGCAGGCCGGTGATGAGGTCACGGCCGCGGATCTCGGCGTGCGGCTCGTCGGGCATCGGGAAGGCCGAGCCGATCGCGACCTTGATCTCCTCGGCGGTGCGCTCGCCGAGCATCAGCGAATACTCCTTCTTGACGTACTGGATGATCGCGTTGTCCAGTTCGTCGCCGCCGACGCGGACGCTCAGCGAGCAGACGATGCCGCCAAGGGAGATGACCGCGACCTCGGACGTGCCGCCGCCGATGTCGACCACCATGTTTCCGGTGGGCTCGTGCACGGGAAGGCCTGCGCCGATGGCCGCGGCCATGGGCTCCTCGATGATGAACACCTTGCGAGCGCCCGCGGCGTAGCCCGCGTCCTTGACCGCGCGCTGCTCGACGCCGGTGATGCCGGACGGGACGCACACGATGAGTCGCGGCTTGGCCAGGTGGCGGCGCTTGTGCACCTTCTGGATGAAGTAGCGCAGCATGCGCTCGGTGGTGTCGAAGTCGGCGATGACGCCGTCCTTGAGCGGGCGGATCGCGACGATGTTGCCAGGGGTGCGACCGATCATGCGCTTGGCCTCGGAGCCGACCGCGAGGATGCCGCCTGTGTTGTTGTTGATCGCCACGACGGAGGGCTCGTTCAGAACGATGCCGCGGCCGCGTACGTAAACCAAGGTGTTGGCGGTGCCCAGGTCGACGGCCATGTCGCGGCCGACGAAGGACGATGATGCTGCCATGGGGAAGCGGCCTTCCGAGCGGGTGCAGGGGCCTTCATCTTAAGGCCACCGGGTGGTCACCTTGGCACCGTCTGCCCGGATTGCCCCGCTTTGCCCTTCCGCCCACCTTGAGGTTGGCGCCCTCCCGGGGCTGGCATTAGCGCGCCAACCTCAAGGTCGGCAGGTGGTCACTCCTCGCCGATGCGGGAGGCGCGGTCGATCTCCCGCTCCCGCAAGTAGGCCTCAAGCCTTGCCGCCACCTCCGCGTCGGACGGGAGCCCATAGGCGGCCGTCACCGCAGCACCGAGGTCAGCGCGGTAGTCGTGGCCTTCGCTCTTGAAATCGCCGGGCTTGACGTTCGTGGCGAACATCGTGTCGACGAATGCCGTGGCCCAGGTAATGCCCGGCTTCCAGGTCATTCCCGCCGGGATGTTGCGCCCGCGGCTGCCGTCGACGGGCAGCCAGGCCGGCCGCTGCCGGAACACCTCGGGGCGGAACCGGACGACGGGGTCGCCGTCATGCTCCAGGAACCACACCCGCGGGCGCGGCTCGAGCATCGACGCCGGGATCTGCTCGGGCCGGTCGATCGTGATGGACTCCGCCGAGCACCTGGCGTGGAATTCGTCGGCCACCAGCCCGCCGGGCGTACCGACCCACAGTGCCCCGGCAACGCCGTACTGGTCGAGGTCAGCCGGACCCGCCGGGATCGCGGCCTGCTGCACCTTCGCGCCCAGGCTCTCCCCGTAGAGGAGGATCCGGGGGCGCTGCTCGCGCCCCTGCAGTTCGGTGCGCACCGCGTCGAGCAGAAGCTTCTGGGTGTGCGACGCGACCCCGACCGCGCCCAGCGACAGGAATGACGGCAGCAGGCCGTAGCCGACAGCCACGGCGGCGCTGTCGCCGCGGGACAGCACTTCGAGCACGTCGACGGGAGTCGGGTTGGCATACCCCGTGCCGGCAGGGGCCTGGATGAGCAGGTTCGCGCGCTCGAAGGCGCCCGTGCGTCGCAGCTCGGCCATCGCGAGCTCGACCCGCTGCTCGGGAGTCCCGGCAGAGTCGACGCCGACGAACACGCGGACCGGCGAGGCGACCGGCTCCTGCCCGGTGACCTGTCGGATCCCGTCGGGCGTGGAGACCGTGCCCACGAAGCGGGCCCCCTCGCGGCCGAGCTCGGCCAGGCTCACGGCAGAACCGGGGCCTGCAGAGACAACAGGGTCGAGGGGTGCGGTCGAGAAGCCGGGGTCCAGGCCTCGGCCCTGCTCGGTGAGCTTGCCGAGCAGGCGATCGGCCGCGATCTTGCCCGCGACAGCGGTCGCCGCGACGACTCCTGCGCCGACGAGCACGGGCGTCACGGTCGTGACCTGGCCCGGACCGCGCCCCGCGGCCGACCGCAGGAGCGAGGAGGCGACGCCGACCTTCAGTCCGACCGCGAGTCCGGTGAGGCCGCCGAGCACGAGCGGGAAGGCCGTGCGGACGTTCGCCGGCCAGGTGACGAGGGACGGCCCGCGTGACGCGGCAGCCAGCCCCGCTGCTGCCGCCGCTCCGGCACCCAGGCCGAGCAGGGCCGGCTTCATGTCAGGCCAGGCCGGGGAAGAACAGGGCGATCTCGCGGGCCGCGGACTCCTCGGAGTCCGAGCCGTGAGTGACATTGTTCTGGGTCTCGGTGGCGAGGTCCCCGCGGATCGTGCCGGGCGCGGCGTTGGCCGGGTTGGTCGCGCCCATCATGGCGCGCCAGGACAGGATCGCGTCCGGTCCCTCGATGACGGCGGCCACGAGCGGCGCGGACGTGATGAACGCCACAAGGTCGGCGAAGAACGGCTTGTCCTTGTGTTCCCCGTAGTGCGTCTCGGCGACCTCGGCGGCCAGGGTGCGCTGCTCCAGCGCCACGATGCGGAAGCCCTTGCGCTCGATGCGGCCCATCACCTCGCCGACGAGACCGCGGGCCACGCCGTCGGGCTTGATGAGGACGAGGGTGCGCTGCGACACGGGTGTCTCCTTGGTAGGCAAGCGGATATGCGCCCACCCTACCTAGCCGGACCTAGCCGCCCGACTGCTCGGCCCTCAGCGCATCCACCCGCCGCCCGCTGCGCACGGCGACGAGCCACAGCACGGCGAACAGGCCGCCGACCACGAGCATCGCCCAGCCCGCGACCAGCGCCGTGGCCACGACCAGCGCCTGCATCGCCCATCCCACCGCGACACCCCAGGGCCTGCGCAGCGTGCCGATCGCCAGGACGAGCAGCAGCGTGAGTGCCAGCCCCACGCCCCACGCCAGCCGCGTGTTGTCGACCGATCCGTTGGACGCAGCCAACGACGTGGCCAAGAAGACGACAACCGCCTCGGCCGCGAGCACAGCGGAGCACAGCACCTTCACCAGCCAAGCCTCCCATCCATGCCGGCAGCCGCCACCTCAGCCCAGCAGCCTGAGCGCATCGCCGACGAGGACGACCGAGCCCGTCACGAGGACTCCCGCGCCGCCGTAGGGCGCGTCCTCCTCAGCCATCGCCACGGCTCGGTCGATCGCGTCGGCCAGCGATCGCTCCACGATGACGCGGTCCTCGCCGAACACTTCGACTGCAATGGCCGCGAGGACATCCACCGGCATGGCCCGCGCGGACGACGGCTCGGTGATCACGACCTGATGCAGGCGACCCTCGAGGGCCGCGAGGAACCCTGATGCGTCCTTGTCCGCGAGCATGCCGACCACGCCGACCAGCCCGGCGAAGTCGAAGGAATCGTCGAGGGCCTCGGCGAGGGCCGCGGCGCCGTGCGGGTTGTGGGCCGCGTCGAGCAGGACGGTGGGGTTGCGCCGGACCACCTGCAGCCGACCAGGCGACGTGACCGCCGCGAAGCCGGCCCGCACGAGATCAACATCCAGCGCGCCGACCCCGTGCAGGAACGCCTCGACGGACGCGAGGGCCACCGAGGCGTTGCGGGCCTGGTGCTGACCGAACAGCGGGAGGAAGACGTCCGGGTACTCCCCCGACAGCCCGCGCAGGCTCAACGCCTGCCCGCCGACCGCCACCTCACGCAACAGCACCCCGAACTCCAGGCCCTCGCGCGCGACCTCGGCTCCCACCTCGACGCATCGCGCGAGCAGGACCTCGGCAGCCGGCAACTCCTGCTGCGCCAGGACAGCCGTGGTCCCTGCCTTGATGATCCCGGCCTTCTCCGTGGCGATTTCGGCGATCGAATCGCCTAGGTAGTCACGGTGGTCGAGGCCGATCGCAGTGACCACGCTGACGACTCCGTCGGCGACGTTCGTCGAGTCCCACGTGCCGCCGAGGCCGACCTCGACGATCGCCACGTCGACGGGTGCGTCGGCGAAGGCCGCGAAGGCCAGCCCCGTCATGACCTCGAAGTACGACATGACCGGACCGCCGTCGGCAAGGGAGTTCGCATCGACGACCTCGATGAACGGACCGACCTCCTGCCAGGCCGCCAGCAGGCGGTCAGCCTCGATCGGCTGCCCATCGAGGCAGAGCCGCTCGCGCGGGTCGATCAGGTGCGGGGACGTGAACAGTCCGGTACGCAGCCCGAACGACCGCAGCAACGACTCGATCATGCGAGCGGTGGAGGTCTTGCCGTTGGTGCCCGTGACGTGGATGACGGGGTAGGTCCGCTGCGGATCCCCCATGAGCTCGGTCAGGGCGGCGATGCGCGCCAGCGTCGGCTCGATGCGGTTCTCGGGCCAGCGGCCTTCGAGGTGCTGCCACAAGGAAGCCAACTGCGCCTCGGTCCCGACCCCTTGTGCCACGGCGGCGAGTCTAGGTGCCTGGATTACGGTTGCCCTATGTCCCAGGAACTCGACGGCATCGATGACAAGCTGGCGGAGTGGCTGCAGGGGCAGCACGTCTTCTTCGTGGCCTCTGCGCCCCTGGCCGGCGACGGGCTTGTCAACTGCTCGCCCAAGGGCCTCGCGGGCACCTTCGCGGTCGTCGACCCGCACACGGTCGCGTACCTCGACCTCACCGGCAGCGGCATCGAAACGATCGCCCACCTGCGCGAGAACGGCAGGATCGTGCTGATGTTCTGCGCCTTCGACGGCCGGCCGAACATCGTCCGCCTGCACGGCCGGGGCCGGGTGATCCTGCCCGCGGACCCCGGGTTCGCCGGGCTCGTCGGCCGTTTCACCGAGCACCCCGGCGTGCGCTCGGTCATCGTCGTCGACGTCGAACGGCTGTCGGAATCGTGTGGATACGCCGTCCCGACGATGGAGTACCGGGCCGAGCGCGACGTGCTCGACCTGAGCAACGGCAAGAGGGGCGAGGACGGCCTCGCCGAGTACCGCCGCGAGAAGAACGCGCGCAGCCTGGACGGGCTGCCCGGCCTGGCCTAGCCTGCGCGGCCCGCAAATACACTGGCGCCCATGACGTCAAGCCGCCTGCCCGACAAGCCGACCCTCGATGGCATCGAGGCGAAGTGGGCGGCCGTATGGGAGGAGCAGGGCACCTACCGCTTCGATCGGTCCAAGAACCGCGAGCAGGTGTTCTCTATCGACACCCCACCGCCGACCGTCAGCGGGTCGCTCCACGTGGGCCACGTGTTCTCGTTCACCCACACCGACTGCATCGCCAGGTACCGGCGCATGCGCGGACTCGAGGTCTTCTACCCCATGGGCTGGGACGACAACGGCCTGCCGACCGAGCGCCGTGTCCAGAACTACTACGGCGTGCGCTGCGACCCGAGCCTGCCGTACGACCCCGCCTTCGTCCCGCCCGCCGAGCCGGACCCCAAGCGGCAGGTGCCGATCGCGCGCCGCAACTTCGTCGAGCTGTGCGAGCGGCTGACCCTCGAGGACGAGCAGGTCTTCGAGGCGGTGTGGCGCCGCGTGGGCCTGTCCGTCGACTGGACCCAGACGTACCAGACCATCGGGCGCAACAGCCAGCGAGCAAGCCAGCTGGCATTCCTGCGCAACCTCGCGCGGGGAGAGGCGTACCAGGCCGAGGCCCCCACGCTGTGGGATGTCACCTTCCGCACCGCCGTTGCGCAGGCCGAGCTCGAGGATCGCGAGCGCCCGGGGGCGTATCACCGCATCGGCTTCCAGGCCGCCACAGACCCCGACAGAACAGTCCTGATCGAGACCTCCCGCCCCGAGCTGCTCGCGGCCTGCGTCGCCCTGGTTGCCCACCCCGACGACGAGCGCTACCAGCCGCTCTTCGGATCGACCGTGCGCACGGCAGGGTTCGGCGTCGAGGTCCCGATCGTGGCGCACCCGCTGGCCGATCCGGCCAAGGGCACCGGCATCGCGATGATCTGCACGTTCGGCGACCTCACCGACGTCATCTGGTGGCGCGAGCTGCAGTTGCCGACCCGGCCGATCATCGGCTGGGACGGCCGCATCCTGCCCGATGTCCCCGACTGGATCACCAGCGACGCGGGCCGGGCCAACTACGCCGCGATCGTCGGCACCACGAGCCACACGGCCAAGGAGCTCATGGTCGGCATCCTGCGCGCGTCCGGCGAGCTCGTGGGCGAGCCCACTCCGATCACGCACCAGGTCAAGTTCTACGAGAAGGGCGACAAGCCCCTCGAGATCGTGACCACGCGGCAGTGGTACATCGCCAACGGCGGTCGCGACGCCGGGCTGCGCGCCGAGCTCGTCTCCCGCGGCAAGGAGATCGTGTGGCATCCGGAGCACATGCGGGTCCGCTACGAGAACTGGGTCGAGGGCCTCAACGGCGACTGGCTGATCTCGCGGCAGCGCTTCTTCGGGGTGCCACTGCCGTTGTGGTACCCGGTCGACGAGGCAGGCAACCCGAGCTACGACGCACCGATCGTCCCGGCCGAGGAGTCGCTGCCGATCGACCCGAGCAGCGACGTTCCGCCCGGCTACACCGCCGATCAGCGCGGCGTGCCGCACGGCTTCATCGGCGACCCGGACATCATGGACACCTGGGCCACGAGTTCGCTGACCCCGCAGATCGTCGGCGGCTGGGAGCAGGACGAGGACCTCTGGAGCCGAGTCTTCCCGATGGACCTGCGCCCTCAGGGGCACGACATCATCCGCACCTGGCTGTTCTCCTCCATCGTCCGGGCGCACTTGGAGAACGACTGCATCCCGTGGACGAACGCTGCGATCTCGGGGTGGATCCTCGATCCTGACCGCAAGAAGATGAGCAAGTCCAAGGGCAACGTAGTCACGCCGACGGACCTCCTTGAGGAGCACAGTTCCGACGCCGTGCGGTACTGGGCGGCCTCGGGTCGGCCGGGCACGGACACCGCCTTCGACGTTGGCCAGATGAAGATCGGCCGCCGCCTGGCCATCAAGATCCTCAACGCCAGCAAGTTCGTCCTCGGTCACGGCTCGACGATCGATGACGCAGCGATCACCGAGCCACTCGACCGCGCCCTGCTGGCCCGGCTGGCCGACACGACTCGCCAGGTCACCGACGCGTTCGAGGCGTACGAGTATGCAAAGGCCCTCGAGGTGGCCGAGGCGTTCTTCTGGTCCTTCACCGATGACTACGTCGAGCTGGTCAAGGACCGGGCCTACGGCGGCCAGGGCGAGGCGGCCGCGGCGTCCGCGAAGGCGACCCTGGCCACTGCGCTGAGCGTGCAGCTCAGGCTCTTCGCGCCCGTCCTTCCCTTCACGACCGAGGAGGTCTGGTCGTGGTGGCAGGACGGATCCGTGCACCGGCAGCCGTGGCCCGACGCTGCTGACATCGCGCTGCTGGCCGGTGGCGCGGACGCGACGCTCGTCGACGATGTGTCCACGGTTCTCGGCCTGGTCCGCAAGGCCAAGTCCGAGGCCAAGGCGTCCATGCGCGCACCGGTCGAGAGCGCCGTCATCACGGCGCCGGCCGAGCAGGCCGCGCGCCTGCGCACCGCCGCAGGCGACCTCGCCGCGACCGGCTCCATCGTCGGGCTGGGGATCGTCGAGGGGCCAGGACCGCTGGACGTGCAGGTCGTCCTGGCCGAGCAGCCAGCCTAATCCCAGGCTCGGGCAGGAGCTACGTGTCGAGCTCGGAGAGCTCCTTGAGCAGGCCAAGCTGCGTGGACGTCCGCGGCGCCTCGCTGGCCGGTGACTTCACCGGGGCGGGCGCGGGAAGGCTCGGCTCGGGGACGCCCATGGCAAGTTCGGGCGCGTACACGTGGATCAGGTCGATCCCGCTCACGTCGACGGCATCGGCATAGTCGAGGTCGGTGGGCAGGACGAGCAACTCGGGCGCGGTCTCGAGCAGGCTGTAATCGTCATGAGCGGCCGCCGCGAACCATTGCGGCGTGGTCGTGGTCGCCAGCGGGAAGCGGGACTCCCGGGCCCCGGCCGCAAGATCCGCCATGGCGATGGGCTGCTCGAGGGCGAACAGGGCGTAGGTCGCCGACGCGATCGACTCACCTGCCGCGCTCATGAGGCCTCCTGCGATCCGGGACCCTCACGGTAGACCGGTCGCAGGGGCGTGGCAATGCCGCGGGCGCCCGGCCGGCTAGCGACGGAACAGGCCACGACGGCGACCGGCGTCGTCGGGCGCGGTCGCGTCCGACGGCTGGGTCGGCTCCGCGGTCGCCCCAGGGGATGCGTCATGAGCCCGCCACGGCGCGAGCGCGCGCTGGGGCAGGCAGGCGCGGGCCAGGTCGTTGTAGGCCGGGCCGATGAGCGGGTGGTCGAGCAGCGAGTGCATGCGGTTGAGGTTCGTGGCGGTGAGGACGTCCTTCGTGGCCAGCGGGATGACTCCGACGACCGGCACTCCAAGTCCTGCGGCGAGGACCTGGTCACGCTCCATCCCGACGTTCGCGACCGACTGGTTGACCAGGATGCCGATCTTCTCGCGGGGGATGCCCAGCCCGGATTCGTCGACGGGCGCGGTGATCTCGCGCAGGGCGCGGGCCATCCCCTGCACGGCGGTGGAGGCGAGGGTGGTGACGAAGAGGATCTCCTCGGCCTCGGGCAAGGCCACCTGCGCGATGAGCGGGTCGAGGTACTGGACGCTCGTGTCCATCACGACGACGTCGTACATCCGCTGCAGGCTCCGGATGATCGTCCGGTAGAAGTCGGGACCGACCGTGTCGGCGGTGCGCGGCCGGATCGGCGCGAGCAGGGTGTCGACGCCAAGCCCCGGTGCATGGACGAGGTTGCGCCGGATGCGCTCCTCGTCCCAGACCGGCTGCACGCGGATGTTCAGCGCCGTCGGCATGAACCTTCCGATCAGCGATGCCACCTGACCGTCGCGCGTATCGAGATCGATCAGGCACACGGAAAGGGGCTGCCCGGCGTCCTGCGATGCCCTCGCGATCGAGCCGGCGAGCAGGATCGAAGCCGTGGACTTGCCCGAGCCACCCTTGCTCGACGTGACGGTGATCGTCACCTGGCCGGGCACCTTCGGCCGCGCCAGCAGTTCCAGGGATGCCGCGGCTGGCACGTCGCTCGGCCGGTCCGCCGTCGCTTCCTCGGCGCGGGTCGGCAGGCCGCCGATCGGCGGCAGTCCCGGGCGCCGTGATGGCATCGTGGCAGGGGCTCCGGGCGGCTGCCACACGGCCGACGGCGAGAAGGCCTCCCGCGACAGCGCGGCGTCGGCAGTCGCGGGGTACTGGTCCGGGAAGGCGACCTCGTCGGCCACGACCCGCCTGATCGTGTCCAGGACGGCACGGCCGCCCTGCTGTACCGGTAGCACGTGGTAGCCCAGACTTTCCGCTTCCACCCCCTGCGCCGTCGCCGCCTCGGCAATGAGCCGCTGCAACTGCGGGAGCGCGTCGGGGCGCCAGGCAGCCACGAAGACGAAGGCTCCGGCGTGGGCCATGGCCACGATGGCCCGGGCTGTCTGCCCCAACTCGGACTCCGCACTGGACGTCCCCTCGGCGAGGGAGTCCGAGAACACCAGGATGCGCGACTGCTGGTCCAGACGCCCGCCCGACAACGCGTCCCACATCGCCGCGACAGTCGGCTGTCGGTCCTGCACCGCCCAGTCGATCCCGTTCGATGAGAGCAGGTCGCTGAGCGGCCGCTCCGCGACGACGATGACACGCGGCGCGCCTGCTGACGGCATGCCGTCCGCCTCTGGAGTCACACGGGGAACTCTAGCCCTACCAATTCCCCCGCGCCGGTCGCATTTGGCCACCGGCGGTCCCATACCCACACTGTGGGCACCGCCACGCTTCACTCCGTCGCAGAGGCGACCGAACGCGCCCATCGCGCGGACGTCGACCAGTACGCCAACCTGTTCGACGGGGACCGTGAACTTGCCGCCCTGTGGGTCGGCGCGCGGTTGTATGGCGACCTCGCGGCGCGCGAGCACCTCGTGCTGACGTATGGCCCGCTCGTCCGCTATGTCGTGTCGCGGCTGAACATCACGTTGCCGCCCAGCCTGGAGCGGGCCGACCTCGTCGGGTTCGGGACCATCGGGCTCATCGACGCGATCGCGCGATTCGATCTCGACCGCGGACTGACCTTCCAGACTTATGCCGTGACCCGAATCCGCGGAGCCATCCTGGACGAGTTGCGCGGCCTGGACTGGGTCCCCCGCGCCGTCCGCGGGGCCATGCGCGACATCGACCGGGCAACCGCCACGTTCGAGCAGGATCATGGCCGCGAGCCGACCATCGAGGATCTCGTGGACGTGACAGGGCTGCGCGCGGCCGAGGTGCGATCGACCGTCATGGCCTACCGGAATGGCTACCTCGCCAGCCTCGACGAGCGCCGCGCCGAAGCGACGGACGATGACGGTCCGGGCCGCCGCGAGCCCGTGGATGCCACTGCGGAGCTGCCCGAGGAGATCTACGACCACGAGGACAGCCAGCGCCAGATGCGGGAGCGCATCCGGCACCTGCCCAGGCGTGAGCGCGCCGTCGTGGCCCTGTACTACTTCGAGGAGCTGACGTTCGGTGAGATCGGCCGGGTGATGGGGTTCAGCGAGTCCCGGGCCTGCCAGGTGCACGGCCGAGCGCTGCGCTCCCTCCGGGACACCTAGCGCCCCGCGCACTCCTGCCGACCTGGTGGTGGCGGGATGAGAACGCGGTCAGGCGGTCAGGCCGGCCGGGCCGTGCAGGATGAAGGCGCTGCGCGCCGCCGTGCCCAAGCCGAGCCGGCCGACGACCGGCACCTCGGTCGGGTTGGCGGCGGGGGCCGGCGTGGCGTCGATACCGGCCGTCGTCAGCGGCGAGGCCTCGACCGGCGACTGCCCGTAGTGGGCTGGGTCCGCGTCCCCCAGCATCCGGATGCCGATGTCGAAGGAGCGGGTCGCGGCGTTCTCGACGTCGATGATCGCCTCGCCGAAGAAGGTCGAGTCCAGGTCGTCGTCGTCCACGGCGTCGATCCGGGCGATCACGGCGTTCTGGTCCACAGGAGCGAACGCCGACGGCCGGCCGGACGGCGGGATCGGGGAGTGCGGGGCGAAGAAGCTCAGGCCCATCTCGTCGCCGGTCATGCCATGCCGCCGGGCTCGCCGCGCGTCCAGGCGGCCGGCACGAAGTCCGGCAGGTCGTCGAGCGGCTCGGGGACGACCACCCGGTCCAGCCCGGCCAGGACGCAGCGGGCATCGGTGACCAGGTTGAGCGAGGCGATCGGCAGGTCGGCGGGGATCCAGTCGTGGGCGTGCCACTCGATGGTCCAGGCCACCGGCCAGACCTGCTCCAGTGCCTCCAGGGCCGCGGCGTGAAGCGGGGTGCCTCCGGCGACGACCGGGTGGGCGCTGTACCGGATCGACCCGGGGCGTCCGTGCGGCGCATCGCAGTACATCTCGACCCGATACAAGGTGTGCTGCTCGTCCGGGTCCACGATCCCCACAGGGATGACGGCCGTGACCACGCCGGTACCCGTGCGGACCAGGTACTGGCGGCCGTCGGCGCCATCCTGGATCCACGCCTGCATATCCGTCTCCCTCGCCTTGGCCGGGGCTGCCAGTAGAGGTATCGGCCCGGGCCGGACTGAACTGAACACCTTGCCGCGAATCGCCAGTTGGGCCACGAAACGCCAGTCAGGCGGCGACCCAGCCGGCATAGGCGGTCGCGATCGCCGCACCTGCGAACAGGCCGATGGCGGCGCCGGCGAGGAGGAACGGGCCGAACGGCAGGTGCGAGCGGCGCCCGGCCCGCCCGCGCGCCATGAGGACCACGCCGGCCACTGCTCCGAGCAGGAACCCCGCGAACAGGCCGACCACGGAGGAACCGAAGGACACCCAGCCCAACGTCGCCCCCAGAACGGGCGCCAGCTTGACGTCCCCGAACCCCATGCCCCGTCCGCGGGTCAGCAGCCAGATCCCGCCGATCACAGCCAGCCAGGCAGCGGTCCCGGCCACGGTCGGCCCGATCGGCCACTCACCTGACAGCACGCCGGCCAGGGCCAGGCCCGCCACCGTTACCGGATACAGCGGCAGCACGATGACGTTGGGCAGTCGGTGGTGGTCGAGGTCGATGAAGGACAGGGCAACCCCGGCACTGCCCAGCACGAGGACCAGCGGCAGGAGCGGATCGAGTCCCTGCGGACCCAGGGCCCACCAGCCCAGCGCGAGCCAGACGGCGCCGGTCAGGGCCTCGACCAGCGGGTACCGCTTCGGGATCGGCGCGCGGCAATGACGGCACCGACCACGCAGCACCAGCCACGACAGCACCGGCACGTTGTCGCGCGCGTTGATCGGTTCGTGGCACTGCGGGCAGGCAGAGCCGGGACGGACCACGGACAGCCCCTCCGGAACCCGGTAGATCACCACGTTCAAGAACGACCCCACGATGAGCCCGAGGCCGCCGAGGACGAAGAAGTACGCCACCGCCACCGCAGCGCCGTCGGCCGACGTGATCACGGGACGAAGCCCATCACGTCCGCGTCAAGGGTCAGGTGGCGGGGGCGGGCACACCGGACTCGAGCCCGTCGACGGCCGCGCGCGCCTCCCGAAGTCGCCGGCTGACCTCGGCTGTCCGCTCGACCGCAGCCTGCTCGGCGCGAAGGGCGTCCTGCAGTTCATCGACAAGCGCGATGACGGCCGCCCGGGCCGCATCGACCGGGTCCAGGTCGGCCAGGTCCTTCCGCTCGGAGAGATCGTCCACGAGCGGCTCTTCCGCAGTCGGCGGAACCGCGGCCACCGCGGCGGCGGCCACGGCAGCAGCGGCCGACCATGGACTCGGCCC
This sequence comes from Actinomycetota bacterium, assembly GCA_030645615.1. Classification (GTDB taxonomy): domain Bacteria; phylum Actinomycetota; class Actinomycetes; order S36-B12; family S36-B12; genus UBA10649. The sequence goes on from JAUSNB010000025.1 coordinate 49,226, forward strand.
CGCCGCTTGCGTGGCCGCACTCGGCTGCGCCACCGGGTCGGGCACCCTGGTCCCGAACTCCTCCGGGACCAGCAGCGGCCCTCCGGTCGGGCCGGCAAGGTGCTCGTCCGCCAGGACCACGTGGCCCGAATCAACCAGGACCGAGGCCAGGTGCACCGCCTCTGCCCGCGTGAAGCCCGCGGCGGCGGCCAGCCCGTCCAGCGTGCGGATCCCGTCGACGGCCTCGAGGAGCGTGAAGGCCTCGCCCCGGGGAACGACCGACCCAGCCACAGGGCCACGCAGCGCGACGGTGGTTGCCGGATTCGCGTCGGTGGCGAGCATGGCCCACGTCCCGGCCAGCCGGTCGGCGCGCATCCGGACGAGGTCGAACAACGGATCCACCGGCAGTGGCAGCGTGCAGAAGCGGGCGCTGGTTTGGCCCTTGCGCAGGTGGGTCCTCGCTCGCGGCAGCGCGAGGACGGCGCCCAGTGAGGCGATCACGAACTCCTGATGGATCGCGGCCAGGGCGCCGATCGACACCGCACCTGCCGCGACCGCGGCTTCCGCGGCGGGTGCGTCGGATACGCCGAGCCTCGCTGCCACCGGCGGGACGTACCCGGGGAGCTCAACCGCGTACAGCCCGCCCTCGTACATGAACAGCCGCGCCGTGCCCCGGGTCAAGCGGTCAGTCACGTCGATCGAGCCGGTGAAGCCCTTCGCCGCTGCACTGCGCAGCACCCCCGACACCTCGGGATTGATCACGTCGGACGCCGCGCCGGGGCCTGGGCGCCTTCGCCCGCCGATCATGCTCATGGCCTGCCTCCTCGGTGGTCGGTCGGGTGTCCTCAGCGAAGCAGGTGCTGCGGCACGCTGGCTTCGTGCAGCGGGCATCGTGGCGCCCCGGCGTGATCGACCGTGCCGAGCATGAAGCCGGCCCGTCCCGTGCAGCCAGGTCGTGGGTCCTCGTGGTAGATGCGGCCGATGCCGGAGTGGATGTCGCTGTGCACGATGGCGTCGGCCCGCTCGGCGGCCTCGGAGCGATTGGTGATCCGCAGAACGTGCTCCGGCAGGATCTCGATCACCTGGTCCCCCGAGACGAGCCGCCACTTGTAGTGGCTGACCGCGAAGTCGCCAGCCACGGCACGCTCGGTGCGATCCGGCATGAGGACGGTCACCGTGCACCGGGTGCCGATGTACCCGCTGACGTCCAGCCGCTCGCCCGTGGTCAGGGTGAACGTGAAGGCGAGCGGGCCGGCGAAGCGCCGGTAGCCCAGGCGCGGGTCGTAGCACTTGCCGACATGCTCGCGCACGCAGAGCTCGGCCTCCTCGAACGCGGCCGCGGTCCCTTCGACGAGCGTCCGCGGGAGGCCCTGGCTGGTCCGCACGAGGTCCGAGACATCCCAGGCGTAGGACCGGACCACGCGACGATCGACCTCGCCGCCCGAGACCTCCGTCCCGGTGATGCGGGCGACGAAGTGCGGGGTGAGCCACGTCCACATGAGCACGCCCGGTGAGTCGGTGAAGCTCCACGGCATCGGCTCGACGAGTTCGACGGTCATCGCAGGTCCGCCGATTTAAGGCTGTCGAGGACGCGGCCCACCGCCGCGTTCGCGGTCTTGGGCAGCACTTCGAGCTCGCGTGCCACCTGCGGCCGGCTGAGCTCCTCCCAGAAGGTCAGGTAGACGGCCGCGAGCGCGAGGGGGTCCTGGGCCCGCCTCCCCTTGCCCGTCGGGTCGTTGACAGCTGCAAGCACGGCCCGTGTCATCTCCGCGCTGCTGTCGTACTCTGCGGTGCCGATGGCGACGTCAGCATCTCCGGCCACCTCGATGGTGTTCAGTCGATCGGCAGCGTCAGCGGGGCCAACAACGAGGGACTGCTGGTGCCGAATGTTCGAGAGCGCGGAGATGGCGGACTCTCGGCGACGCAGGTCGGTGACGCTTGTCCCCAATGCGGCAGCGCGGTCGGCCTCGGTGGCCGACCTGCCTTCATCCGACGCGATGGAGTCCACGGCCCGGGCAAGCGTCATGCGGTCGCTGATGACGGCGCGCCCGTAAACGGACCGCGCGGCGTCCTGCGGCCATGTCCGCAGCTTGCCCAGCACGAACGCTGCGAAGTTCAGGGTGCCATTAGCGCCTTCGCGACCGGGGTCGTAGCGGTCGACATGGTCATGAACGAACAGGAACATCATCGAGCGGACGTCGTCGGCCTCCACCAGGTCGAGATCGGCCACCAGCTTGCGGCGGATCGCATACGTGCGCGGGTAGAGCCAGTCCACGGTGGCAGCGACAAGCTCGGGGAGCAGGCCGGCCGGGATCAGGTCGACGTTGCGGAACACGACCTTGGGCTCGACCCGCATGTTCACGGGCTCGACGTCGTGCTCGACGCACCAGCGCCGGATCACGTCCCTCGCGGCGTGACCTTGTCCGACCGGTACCCAGACCCGGTGCTGCCCATCGCTCCACTGGCGCGAGTAGGCCTCGGGGCCGAGTACTGGCAGCAGGGTGCGGGGATCGAACTCGTCGACGGTGTCCCAGTGCACCCGGTCGCATGTCATCGTCGGCGCGCACGCGAAGATCTCCGCCTCGTCCATGCCTCGCACCGACATGTTGGGCAGCCGATGGCCGATGCGATGGGTGGCCGTGAGGATCTCGTCTCCGTCCAGAGGGGCCCGGAAGGCCCCGTCCATGCCCGCGCCCATCGGGCTAGCCGACCGCGTGCAGGTCCTGCAGCGACCTGCTACGCGCCGCGCGCATGGCCTCCGACTGGGCCGGCAACGGCACAAGTGCCGGGTCGTACGCCCCGAGGGCGGCGGCGACTCGGCTCAGGAAGTTGAGCGCCTCGCGGGCATCGGCGGCGGACACCTTGATGTCATCGATGGTCCCGAGGGTGACGGCCACGGTGATGTGCACGCGCGTCCCCTCCCCGACCAGTTCCACTAGCCGCACCGGGACGCGGGGGAACTCATCCATGAGGCTCGCCAGGGCCTTGGCCGCCGACGGCGCCGCTGCGTGGGTGGGAGCCAGGCGCATGCCGACCTCGAAGGTGCGCCGAAGCCCGGCGAACTCACTGATCTGGTGCCGAGACATGCTCACCTCCCGGGCACGCGCGCTGGTCGACATGGCGTCACTTTCAACGGTATGGGTCCACGCTGGCCACCTGTTACCAACAAAGACCGGCTTATCCGAGTTACACCCGGATGACACCGGCTCATCCTTTGCTTAACAGCGTCGAAACACCTGCTCGAATCCGCACAGCACGATGTGGTCGCGGCGGGGGTCCGCGACCACATCGTGCCCGTGCTGGTCCTCACGGCATCAGCCGATGAGCTCTTTCGCCACTACGGTGCGACCGTGATGCCGGCAGTCGTGCAGGTGGCGGTTGCCACGCCTGCGGGGTCCAGTCCGCCAGCCGTCGAGCTGTAGGTGTACATGACGTCCGCGTCGGTGTTGCAGCCCGTGATCGTGTAGCCGGTGCCGCCACCCGTGATCGTGACGGTGACCTGGTTGCCCGGCGAGGACTGCGGGTTGCCCGCCGTCAGCTCGACCGTGGTTGTCGGGTACGCGTTGTTCTCGACGTACAGGGTCTCCATGACCTTCGCGACGCCGTTGATGTCGGACTTGACCGACGCGTCGCGTGCGCTGTTCCGTTGGCTCAGGAACACCGGGATGGCAATGGCCGCGAGGATGCCGATGATGGCGACGACGACGAGGAGCTCGATGAGCGTGAATCCCCGGTCGCTGTCGTCGCGTGTCTTGTTGAGGCGAGTAAGCATCTGTTGCTCCTGATCGATGACCCCTCGTCGCGGGGTGTCGCACCCGTGCGGTCCGACATAGGGGGTTTCGGCTCGATCGTGGGCGGAATGAACCCTGCCGCCCAAGTTTCTTGCGCGGCGACCGGTATCAGTTGACGAGCTCGAAGATCTTGAAGATCGGCAGGTACATCGCGAGGATCATCCCGCCGACGATGGCGCCGAGGACCATGATCATGATGGGCTCGATGAGAGCCATCAACTGCTCCGTCGTCGCCTCGACTTCCTGGTCGTAGAAGTCCGAGATCTTCCGGAGCATCTCGTCGAGGGCACCCGTGTCCTCGCCGACGGCGATCATCTGCACGACCATGTCAGGGAACACCGGGTGCTCGGAAAGGGGTTTTGCGATGCCGGTGCCCTGCCGCACGCTGTCCTTGACCGACGCGACGGCCCGCGTGATGACGACATTGCCTGACGTCTCGCCCACGATGTCGAGTGCACCGAGGATGGGCACGCCGGCATGCATCAGCGTGGAGAAGTTCCGGGTGAAGCGGGCAAGCGCCACCTTCTGGAACAGGGCGCCAAACACCGGCAGCCGGAACTTCCAGGGGTCGACGACCGCGCGCACGCGGGGCGACGACTTGTTGGCTCGGTACCACAGTGCGCTGCCGATGAGGACGGCCAGCACTGGGACGAAGAACAGCGGGTTCTTGACGAGGTTGGACAGATTCACGAGGAGTTGAGTCGGGAGGGGGAGCTCGCCGCCGAACGAGGAGAACAGCTCGGAGAACACCGGGACGACGAAGACCAGCATGCCCGTCGTGATGATGACCGCAATCACACCGACAGCGATCGGGTACGTAAGCGCACTCTTGATGCGTCCGCGCAGGCGGACCTCGGCCTCTAGGGAGTCGGCGATCTCGACCATGGTCGAGTCCAGGAAGCCACCCACCTCGCCGGCCCGCACCATGCTCGTCATGAGCGGAGGGAACTCCTTGTGGTGGGCGAGGGCTTCCGACAGGGACTCGCCCTTCTCGACCTGCTCGCGCACCTCCGTCAGCAGGTCGCGCAGCCGGGGGCTCTGGGTCTGGTCGGCGAGGATCGCCAGGCAGCGCAGGATCGGCAGCCCCGATGACAGCATCGTGGCGAACTGCCGGGAGAAGATCGCGAGGTCCTTGGTCTTCACCCGGCCCTTGCCGAAGTTGACCTCGCGCCGCAGCCCCGTGCCGGCCACCTCGACGGCGATCGGCGTCATGCCCTGCTGGCGGACACGACTGAGGGCATCAGCCTCGCTGAGCGCCTTCATCTTGGATTCGACCAGCCGCCCCGAGCGGGAGCGGGCCTTGACGAGGTACTCAGTCTGAGGCATCGGGGCTCACCCCCAGCAATTGCTGGAGCTCGCTCAGGTCGGAGCACTTCTCGACGGCCGTGGAGAGGTCGATCGTGCCCGCCTTCACCAGGTCGGCCAGGTCCTGGTTCAGCGTGTGCATGCCGTAGCGCGAGCCCGTCTGGAGAGCAGACGGGATCGACTGAAGCTTCCCCTCGCGCACCAGGTTGCGAACCGCGGGCGTCGCAATAAGCACCTCGGTCGCGGCCACCCGTCCGCTGCCATCCGCCGTGCGGCACAGGGTCTGGCAGACGATCGCCTGGATCGACGCCGCCAGCTGGGAGCGGATCTGTCCTTGCTGCTCGGGCGGGAAGACGTCGACGATGCGGTCGATCGTCGTCGATGCAGAGCTGGTGTGCAGCGTGGCGAACACCAGGTGTCCGGTCTCCGCTGCTGTCAACGCCGTGGAGATGGTCTCCAGGTCGCGCATCTCCCCGACGAGCACGATGTCGGGATCCTGTCGAAGCGCATGCTTGAGGGCGTTGGCGAACGAGCGGGTGTCGTCGCCGACCTCGCGCTGGTTGACGACGCTGAGGTGGTGCTGGTGCACGAACTCGATCGGGTCCTCGATGGTCACGATGTGCCCGCGCCTGGTGCGGTTGGCGCGGTCGATGATGGCGGCGAGGGTGGTCGACTTGCCAGAACCCGTCGGCCCGGTGACGAGGACCAGCCCTCGCGGCAGCAGGGCGAACTCCCCGAGGATCGCCGGCAGGCGAAGGGAATCGAGGGGAAGGATGTCCCACGGAATCGATCTGAGCACGGCGCCGACGGAGCCCTGCTGCTGGAAGAGGTTCACCCGGAAGCGCGCGGCGCCCGGCAGGGCATAGGCGAAGTCGAGTTCCTTTGCCTCCTCGAACCGCTGCTTCTGCCGCTCCGTCAGCAGTGCGTAGACCGCATCCTGCACCTGACGCGGAGTCAGCGGCGAGTAGCCCGGCACGGCCTCGAGCTCCCCGTGCACGCGGATCATCGGTGGTGCGTTCACGGTGAGGTGCAGGTCTGACCCGGACTTCTCCAGCAGGTAGAGCAGCACCTCGTCGATGGCGATCTCGGGTCCGGTGTCGGACGCGTTCGGGCGCAGCAGCGCCACGATCCCGGCCTCGTCCGCGGCCGGCGGCGGCACCGGTGCCAGCCCTGCCGCGATCGGGAGGTCGGCGAGCATGGGCGCAAGCGGCGCCCCGGGTGGCGGGGTCAGCGGGAGCGAGAATCCGTCAGGCGACGACACGGAGCACCTCCGCGATGCTGGTCAGGCCCTGGGCGACCTTGAGCCAGCCGTCCTGGCGCAGCGTGCGCATGCCCTGCTCGATGGCCAGCCGCCGCACGTCCTCCGACGGGGCGCCACGCACCACGAGTCCGGAGATCTCCTCGCTCATGTTCATCACCTCGTGCATCGCCAGCCGGCCACGGTAGCCGGTGTGCGCGCAGGAGGTGCACCCGACCGGCTCGTAGATGGTCGCCACCATCCCTGGCGGGTTCTCGAAGCCGACCACGCCTAGCTCAGCCGGGGACTTCTCGACCTGTCGGCGGCAGTTGATGCACAGCCGCCGCGCCAGCCGCTGCCCGGTGGCACATTCCAGGGCTGACGTGATCAGGAAGGGCTCGATGCCCATCTCGGTCAGTCGCGTGACCACGCTCGGAGCGTCGTTGGTGTGGAGTGTCGTGAGGACGAGGTGCCCGGTCAGCGCCGACTCGATGGCGATCTGGGCCGTCTCGTGATCGCGGATCTCGCCGATGAGGATGATGTCCGGATCCGCCCGCAGGATCGAACGCAGGGCGGCGGCGAACGTCAGCCCTGCCTTGGCGTGCGTCTGCACCTGGTTGATGCCCGGGATCCGGTATTCCACCGGGTCCTCGACGGTGACGATGTTGACCTCGGGCCGCGAGACCGCGTGCAGCGTCGCGTAAAGCGATGTGGACTTGCCGGACCCGGTCGGTCCGCTGACCACGAGCATGCCGTACGGGCGCTCATAGGCTCGCCGCCAGCGAGCCAGGTTGTTCGGCGAGAAGCCGAGGTCCGACAGGGCCATGGTGGCTGCTGTGTTGTCGAGGATCCGCATGACGATCTTCTCGCCCCAGACCGTCGGGATGCAGCTGACCCGGAGGTCGATCTTGCGGCCCGCCGACACCACGCTGAGCCGGCCGTCCTGCGGCTGTCGGCGCTCGGCGATGTCCATGTCGGCCATGATCTTCAGGCGCGAGATCACTGCTGACTGAATCTCCTTCGGCGCCGGGGCCATCTCCTTCAGGACACCGTCGATGCGGAACCGGATGCGGATGTTGTTCTCACTCGGCTCCACGTGGATGTCCGACGCGTTGTCCGAGATGGCCTGCTTGAGCAGGAGGTTCACGTACCGCACGAGGGGCGCGTCCGACGTCGACGCCACGGGCGCCATGATGTCGATGGCCTGGTCTTCGTCGAGCATGTCGCGGACCAGCTCACCGAGCTCGGCCTCCGCTCGGTACAGCAGGTTGATGCGCGCCTGGATCTCGGCCTTGAGCCCGCAGGCGAACCTGACCGGCCGGTGGGTGATCGCCTGAAGGTCGTCGCGCACCTGCCAGTTCATCGCGGTCTGGGGGTCCGAGACGACGACGAGCACGCCGTTCTCGATGTGGAGCGGGATCACCTCGTACTTGCGGGCCTGGTCGCCGGTGAGCAGCGCCGCGGCCTCGGGGTCGATCGTGGCGTCCATGACCTCGACGTACTCCAGCCCCGCTGCCCGCACGGTGCAGCGCACGACGTCCTTCTTGGCCACCGCCCCCTGCTGGACGAGCACCGTCAGCACCGGAGTGCCCAGGGCGCCCGCGGTGGCCTCGGCCGCAGCGAATTGATCGCGCGTGATGAGCCCCTCGGCCATGAGGACGTCTGCGACCGATGAGCTCATCGTCGACCTCCTGCGGTGCGACCGTTCACGGCGGCGCTCGCCGCGGCGCGCGGCGGCTCGGGCCCGAGCAGCAGGTCCACGAGGTCAAGGTCCCCCGCGTACCGCCTGATCAGCTCCTCGGTGAGCGCGCGCACGCGCTGGCGCAGCGGGTCGAGGTCGATGGGGGCGTCGGGACGCGACCGCAGGGTGGCCAGTTCCAGCTCACGCCGGGCCGCCAGGCGCGAGGCCCGCAGCTCCTCCAGGATGACGTCCACGCCTAGCCCCGGAACCCGGCGCGGCGCAGGGCCACGTGCAGGTCGGCGGCTCGTGCCACGACCCGCTCGGCGTCCTCGACTGCGATGGCGCCCGTGACGACCAGCCGCACGGCGTCCTGCTCGAAGGTCCGCATGCCGTAGAACTCCCCTTCGGCGACGATGTCCTGGAGCGTCGACGTCTTGTCCGGGTCGAGGATGGCCTCGCGGATGCGGGGGGTGCTGACCGCGGTCTCGATCACGACCTGCCGGCCGGTGCCGCTCGCCGACGGCACGAGGTGCTGGCACACGATTCCCTGCAGCGATTCCGCGATGGATGCGCGCGCCTGCCGCTGCTCGGCGGTGGGGAACACGTCGATGGCTCGGTTCACGGCGTCCACGACCGTGCGGGCGTGCAGCGTCGCGAGGACCAAGTGGCCGGTCTCGGCTGCCTGGAGGGCCGTCCGCATCGTCTCGACGTCGCGGATCTCGCCGATCAGGATGACGTCGGGGTCCTGGCGCATCCCCGACCGCAGTGCCCTGCCGAACTGCAGCGTGTCGGTGTGCAGTTCCCGCTGGCTGATGGCGGCTGCCTTGTCGTGGTGCAGGAACTCGATCGGGTCCTCGATGGTGAGGATGTGGCAGCGGCGCTCGCTGTTGATGGCATCGATCATGGCGGCGAGGGTCGTGGTCTTGCCCGACCCCGTGGGGCCGCACACGAGCACGAGCCCGTTGGGCCGTAGGGCCAGCTCCCGCGCCAGCGGTGGCAGCCCCAGTTCGGCGAAGGTCGGGATGACCTCCTTGACGTGCCGCAGCACCATGGCCGCGGACCCCCGCTCGCGGTATGCATTCCCCCGGAACCGTCCAGTCCCCTCGGCCACCAGCGCGAAGTCGCACTCGTGGTCCGCGGCAAACGCCTCGCGGTCACGGTCCGTCGGCAGCGCGTCCTGGACGAGGGCCTCGGTGTCGTCGGCCGTGAACGGGGCGACGTCCAGGGGCCAAAGCTGGCCCGCGACCCGAACCAGGGGCGGCGATCCCGCCCGCACGTGGACATCCGACGCCCCGTACGCCACCGCCGCCTCCAGGACGTCGTGCAGCCGCTGGGCAGACCAGTCCGCTGGCACTTGGGCGGGGGCCTCGTCATGCGGCGCCGGCATGGCAACCGACGCCACGGCGTCGAGGGGCGCAGTCGGCAGGGCCATACCTGTGGTTTCGGCCCGGAGGTTCCCAATCGTCCCCTTGGGCCGAAACGGCCTCGGCGAGCCGATAACCACAGCAGAACCATCGGGAGGGGGCTGGCGCATGGCAGCGACGGCGCTCGTCGGCGTGGACATCGGCGCAAGCGGGGTTCGCGGGGTCGAGGTGTCCTGGGACAAGCGCTTGGGCAAGTACGCCATTCGGCGCGCCGCGAGCGTGGACCTGCCCCGTGGCTCGGTGCGCAACGGCGTCGTCATCGACTCCGACACCGTGGTGGCCGCGCTGAGGCAACTGTGGCGCAAGGGCCGCTTCTCCACCCGGAAAGTGGCGTTCGGAGTCGCCGACGGGAACGTCCTCACCCGTCAGCTGGACCTGCCGTGGATGCCTCCGCAGGACTTCCGCGCGGCCCTGCGGTACCAGGTGGCCGATGCCCTGCCGGTCGATCTCGCGACGGTGCAGCTCGACTACCACCTGCTCGAGGAGCAGCAACGGACGGATGAGCACGGCCAGCCCGTCGACGTCAACCGGATCCTGATCGCCGCCACGAGCACCGACATCGTGCTGGCCGAGGCGGAGGTCGTCCAGCGGGCCCGCCTGCAGCCGGTCATCGCCGACACCACGGCCTTCGCCTTGATCCGCGCAGCCTGCCGCGGGCAGGTGCCGGACGACCAGGCCGTCCACGCCATCGCCGACCTCGGTGCCGATCAGCTCACCGTGGCCATCCACCAGGGAGGCCAGCCTCGGTTCATCCGGACGATCTCGAACCTCGGCGGCGACGCGGCCACGATCGGCGTGGCCGAGCGGCTGCGGGTGCCCGCCGAGCAGGCCGAGAGCATCAAGCGGGAGTGCGGGCTCAATGGCCCGGCACCCGTGGTCGCCGCGATCGCCGAGTCCAGCGTCTTCTCCGAGTCAGCGACGCCGCACGCATCGACGATGAACCCCCGTTCGGCCGCGACCGTGGAGTCCCTCGGGGCGTGGGCCACACGGGTCATCGGGGAGATCCGCAACTCCCTCGACTACTTCCAGGCCTCCGCACCGTCCACCGTCATCGCCGACCTCACCGTGTCCGGCCGGGCGGCACTGCTCGACGGAATGGTCGAGCGCATCGCGACGCAGCTCCCGCTCCCGGTGCGCGTCATGGACCCGTTCCTCGGGCTATCCCCAAGCCGCAAGGTGGCCAAGCAACTCGTGTCGGACAGCTGCCTCGTCGTGGCGGCCGGGCTCGCGATGGGAGGCTGACCATGACGGCCACGGCCGACGGCCAGACGGCGCGCCCGGAACGGGCATCGTCCTCCTCGGCCGCGCATCGCCGACGCTCTCAGGCCGCCAAGGTCCCCTTCTGGAAGCGCGACCTGGGCCGCACGAGCCCGGACCACGACGACGTCGAGCATCCGGCCTTCCAGCCGACGCTTCCGCGGGTCAACCTGCTGCCGCCTTCGGTCGCCGAGGGATACGCGGCCCGCCGAGTGCGTCGGTGGCTCATCGCGGTCGGCTGCCTCATGCTGCTGGCGTTCGCCGCCGTCTGGAACCTCCAGGCAAACCAGGTGGCCCAGGCCCAGGCGGACCTCGACCGTGCCCTCGCCGACAATGCGGTCGTGACGGCGAAGGTGGCCGACCTCGCCCCGATCAAGCAGATGTATGCGCAGATCACCGGCGAGAAGGAACTCGTCGCCACGACGCTCTCCGCCCAGCCGCGCTCCGCCCTCGTGATCGAACGCCTGCTTGCCGCCGGCCGCGCGGCACAGGGCGATGGCGGGCCGGTCGAGTTCACGAGCATCGCCGCGAACTACCGTGGCATTCCGGCTCCGGGGGGCGAGCTGAACCCGTGCCCGACCGCCGATCCATTCGCCCAGGACATCACCGTCGGCTGCATCACCTTCAGCGGCACGGCAGCAACGAGGGCCCAGGTGTCGGCCCTCCTGACCGTCCTGACCGCGGATTCTCTGTTCGTCGGGCCGTTCGTAAACAACTCCACGGTCGCCGAGACCACGTCGGAGTCTGCGGGCGCAGTGATGTTCACGGGCACCGTGGGCGTCGGCACGCTCGCCCTCGAGCAGCCGCTGTCGCAGGACGAGATCGAGGCGATCCGCACGCCGCCGGTGCCGCAAGAAGCCCCCGCTGACCAGACACAGGAGCCGTGACCATGGGCACGGGTCATCGGGTACGCAACACGTCGGTCGTGGGCATCCTCGCCCTCGTCGCGCTGGCGACCGCTGCGTGGTTCCTGGTGCTCAGCCCGCGACTGTCGGCAGCCGCCGACATTGCGGTCCAGGTCGAGCAGGTCGACTTCTCGACGGTGCAGTTGCAGAACCGCTACCGGGAGGCCGTCGAACAGGCACGGACGGCGACGACGGCCGCGGCCGAGGCACAGGCACTCTTCGAGACGATGCCGCAGGAGGCCGAACTGCCCGAGGTCCTCCTCCAGGTCATCGACGCCGCCAAGCGCGCCGGCATCGATGCCGAGCAGATCTCGGTGATCAACACCTCGGTGCCGAGGGCCATCGCGGGCGATCCGGCGCTGGCCACCGACCCGCAGACCCCGGCCGGCGTGGCTGCCCGCGACCTCGGCGTCGCCCTTGCCCAACTGGACCTCGACGTCACCGTCACGGGCACCCGCGACTCCCTGCTGCGCTTCCTCGACAACGTCCAGGGGCTCGACCGAGCCATGCTGATCACGTCCACCGGGCTGGTGTCGGTCAACCAGCCGGGCGAGGACGGCGGGCCGGACGGGGCGGCGTCGGGACTGCAGAGCCTGGACATGACGGGATCGATGTTCGTCCTGCAGTCCACGCTGCCCGACCTGGTGGCCACCGTCGAGGAGATCGTCGCCCAGGCCGGGCTCCCCTCCCCCACCCCCTAGCCCCTCCCCACCCCTCGCGAGTGGGCAGTTGCTGCTGTGATTCCGCGCGGCTCCGCCGCGACGAGTGCCCACTCGCGAAGAGGGAGCGGGCGGTACACAGGGTGGTGCAGAGTGGGCGCGCGCCCACAGCCCCGGCGCGAGTCTGGCTGCTGCCGCCGACGTCAGGCGTACTGCGGGGATGGACCTTCGCCCAGCCGGCTCAACTCCCGATCCGCCCCGCCACGGTGTGTTCGTCGTGACCGCGAATGGCGCCGCAGGGCTGACCCCGGCTCAGGTCCGCCACCCTAGGTTCGTGGCGCCGTCGCGTGGCGTGCGCTTCCCCGTGGATCCGGCTGACCCTGCCGCCGCCCGCACGCTCGCGGCCGTGATCACCGCACCGGAGGCCTCCGTCGTATGCGATACCTCCGCCGCCCGCGTGTGGCACCTGCCGCTGCCCCCGTGGATCGGCCTCGCGCCCATCGACCGGCCGGTCGCCGTCGCGGTCGCCGCCGGCACGAGTCGACAGCGACGCAACGGAGTCCGTGGCCGGCGCCTGAGGCTTCCGGCAACTCACTGCGAGGTCGTCAACGGGATGACGGTCACCACACCGGCGCGCACCTGGCTGGACTGCGCGCAGTTCCTCCCGGCTGAGCACGTCGTGGCGATGGGCGACCAGGTGCTGAGACGCCAGCTCGCCACCGCGCAGGATCTGGACTCGCTCATTCGATGGGCACGGGGGCGCCGAGGGGTCCGGACGGCCCGCGCGGCGCTGCCGATGCTCGACGGGCGGGCGGAGTCCCCCGGCGAATCCCTCACAAGGTGCGCGCTGCGTCTGGGTGGGATCCCGCGGCCCGAGTGCAACATCGACATCATCTCCGACGGGGAGTGGCTCGCCCGCGCGGACCTGGCCTGGCCCGACTTCCGGGTGATCGTGGAGTACGACGGCGCCGTTCACCTATCGGAAGGACAGCGGCGCCACGACGCCCGTCGTCGGAACCTCCTCCAAGAGGCTGGTTGGACCGTCATCGTGTTCACGGCAGCCGATCTCAAGGACCCGGCCGAAATGGCCGCGCTGGTGTGGTCCGCCATCCGCCGCAGTCCGGTGACGTGACGTTCGCCCCTTACGCGGAACTCGCGCGCGACGCAAGATGGGGCAGTGGGAGGCGGGCTTGATGACCGGCATGGACGCAGCATCGCCTACTCCGCCAAGAGCGGGCCGGGCCGCGTGGGGGGCAACCGTGTGGCCGACTGCACCCAGGGGCTGGCTGGCTCTCGCTGCAGCCGCATTCTGCGTCGGAACCTGGCTGGTTCTCCCGCTTCTCACCACCCTGCGTGACAGGTATCCGGTCACGGACACGGTGGTCATGCCGATCATCGGCCTCGCCGTTACTGCTGTGGCAGCAACCGTGAACGTTCTGATCGTGTGGCCGGGGAGCCAACGGTCCGCCGTCAACATCGTGGTCATGGGCCACATGGTCGCTGCCTTGGCTTTCCTCGGGTTCTTCGTGATCGGCGAGGGCATCGGTGGCGGCTGACCGCCCCGGCAGCGCGCCTCTTGACGCGCCGCGAGCGGGCACTCGTTGCTGCGCCGCGCGCCGGATTCGGCGCGACAAGTGCCCACTCGCGGGAAGGGCGGGACGGAACGGGGGTCAGGCGGGGACGAAGACCAGGTCCAGCCGCGTACCGTCGGCGTCGCCGAGCGCAGCCGTCATCGCCCGGCGCACGGTCAGCACTGCGTCGCCGAACCCCTCCGGCAGGCCGGCCAACTCCCCGACGGCGTGGACGACGAGGTCCCACCGGGCGATGGCCGTGAGCAGCCAGGGGTCCCCGGCGAGCGCGGCCGACTCAGCCAGGTACGCCTCGAGGGCCAGGAAGTCAGCCTCGTAGGCGAGCGCGATGGCCTCGGCTGTGGCCCCGCGCACCCGGGCGGACTGCCCCTCCAGCATCGTCCGCTCCGCTGCCTCGCGCCGCTCGTGCACGAACGCCTGGAGGGACATGCCCTCAAGGCGCTGGCTGAGAGAGTGCGCCATGTCCTCGCCCTCGGGCGACGGAAAGGCGGAAAGGAAATCGACGTCCGGCCAGCGTGCGGCGACCTCGGCGGCGAGCGCGTCATCGACCGCGCTGAGGACCCGGGCCCGTTCCGCCGAGATGACGTCGGCGACCGAGGCCGGGGCCGCCTCGCCGTCCACGGCCAGAGACGCCACAGCACCCGTGAGGGCCTCAGCGGCCTGGAAGAACTGCCGCTGCGGCGAGCGCGGGGAGATGTTGATCCGCTCCCACAGGACCGCTTGCATCGTCGCGATGTCTGACGCGAGGGCCGAGGCCATCGCCGAGACGATGTCGCCCTCCGCGGCATGCGCACGCGCGGCCTCCAAGAGCACGCCCGCGTCGGCAACCCGGCGGCTGAAGAACTCCTCGGCCGAGCTCGGTGCGGTGGCGATCACGCGGCTCCCCTCGGTCCACTCGAGGATAGTCCCGGCCATCTCGTGCGCGCCCTACTCCGCGAGGATGACCAACCGCCGGTACTCGGCCAGTCCCCCGCTCGTGACGGTGTACGTGACGACGATGAGCCCCGGAGCGGTGGCCGTGACCTGGGCCTGCGTGCCGATCACGGCGACGGTCGCGGGGCCGGCCGTGTCCGCGACGTTGCCCACCGTCGCGGACACGTCGTCCGCGTAGAGCAGGGGCCACGGTGTCATCCCGACGGGCTGCTCGAGCGGCGTCACCTCGCCCACCCGGTCGTCCTGCCATGGCTCGTTCGACAGCTCGAGCATGTAGGGCGGCGTGCGCCGGGCCAGCCTGGTGTCATAGGAGTACTGCTTGTTGTATCCGCCATTGGACCCGACGACGCAGCGGTACTTCTGGGCCAGCGAGCCCCACAGGTACAGGTTTCCGTTGCGTGCGCCGAAGTACGGGTCCTGGGCGGCGAAGCACTGGTCGATCGCCATGACGGCGAAGTTGAACTTCACGTCCGCCGCATTCGAGGTGCGCCAGTCGGCCACCCAGTTGTTCGACGAGTTGAACGGCCGGTAGATGTAGGTGAATTTGTTCGACACGACGCCAATGGTGCTCTGCGACGATGCCAGCGGTTGCCCGGTCGTCGTGCCCACGACCTGCTGCGAGTCGATGAGGCTGCTGGTCAGGACGACGTTGCTCTCGGTGGCCAGCGTGACCTGGCCGCGGAACTGGCCCTGCACGTACAGGTCACCGTTGCTGCACGAGGACCCGTACCAGGGCGAGGCCGGGTTGGCCAACTCCGATGGAAACCCCTTGTAGGTCGAGCCGGAGCTGAAGTAGCCCTGGTCCGTCGCGTCGTTAGGGATGACGAACGGGTAGACGCGGGTCCCGGACTTGATCGCGCACGACGGCTCGCTACCGGCGGCCCAGCGGTTGTTGAGGTCGTATGCGTTGTCCGGGTCGTCGGACTCAGTCGACCGTCGCACATTCTGGACGTAGATCACGATGCCGGTGAGGTCGGTAAGCACGATCCGCCGGGTCACCTGGTTGGTCGCCGTGCCCGTGCCGAACGACGTACCATCGGCCCCGTCGCAGGCGGGCGCGGTGACCTTCGTGTCGGGGCTCGTGACGTACATGACGCCGATGCCGCTCTCCTCGGCGAACCTGATACGGGTCGGTCCCGTGAAGACGCATCCCGAATCGCTCGCGTGCTTCTTCAGGGTGGCCGGCGAGGGAGGCAGGTCGAGGACCGAGTCGTACCGCGGGTTGCGGTTCGTCCGATCGGTGCCGTTCGCAGGATTGGCCGCGTCTCCCTGGTACCGCGTGTTGGTCGTGTTCCAGGTGGATCCGTTCCCGTTGTTGCTGTACCCGTAGGACGTCTCGATGTACCGATGCGTGCCGGAGCAGCCTGCCTCCCCCGGCTGGAGGCCCTCGGCCGTGCTCCGGCAGGAGGACGTGATGGCGTTCGCGTCGATCGTGTTGACCAGGCTGGTTGCCTCCAGCCGCCATACGTCGTTGGTGTGCACGGCGCCGCGCAGCCGCTCGCTGCTGTAGATCCCTGCCCACTGGCAGAAGTTGAGGTTGCGCATCTTCCCGGTCAACGGGCTGATCCCGGTCGGGGAGACCTGCCCCGTCTCGTAGAACCGGCGGGCGCAGAGCAGCCGGGCCAGTTGCTGGGCCGTCACCCCCGCCGAGCCGCCCGAGTTGGCCGCGGTGCTGTAGGCACCCGGCAGGTCGGCCGACGGAGTCTCGATGTCGCTCATGTACACGTAGTCGAGGGTCGATCGCTTGGACATGATGCCCTCGACAGTGCGCGTGACCCCGCCTGCGCGACCCATGGAGATGACCCGCACCTCGCCGCCGACGCCGGCCCGGCTGGCGTCGATCGCGTAGCGGAACTCGCTCTCCGTGTTGCCGCCCGGCACCGGTGCCCACCCGTGCAGGGCCGCGTTCGTCGGGTCGTCGTTGAGGTAGTACGTGGGCACGGCCTGGAGCCGCGCGCGATAGTCGTCGATCCCCGCCTCGGCGGCCGCAAGGGCGGCGCTGGCATCCGCGCTTCGCCCCGACGGCTGGATCTGCCGGATTGCCGCCTGGGTCACGATGAGGGCCAGTGCCATGAGCGCCACGCTCCAGGCCACGACCAGGATCATGGCGACCCCGTCCTCGCGGGCAGCCCGGTCGGCGCCGCCCGCCATCACATGTTCTCCAGCCGGACCTGCTGGGTGAGCAGGTTCTTCGGGTCGTTGCGGTCGCCGATCTGGAGCACGACCGATTCCGGCAGCTCGCCGCCGACCAGCACCACCGGGCCACTGGTGGCGGGCGTCGCGTTGCGGGGCTGGCTGGCCGGCACGACCAGCGGATCGCGCACCCACACCACCACGCTCACGGGCGTCGTGGCGGTGGCCGGGAGGGTGAGCAGGTCGCGCTGCATCGGGGCGGCGGCCCACGTCCAGCCTCCCGCGACGGCCGTCGGGGTCCAGACCTGCGTGGACAGCGTCTGCGAACCGTCTGCGTTGACCGTCGTGAAGATCCTGGCGCGGTAGGGCACGTCGTGCTTGGGCCCGGTCCCCGAGTACGTGAAGAAGGTGAGGGAGGTGGGGCTCGCCTCCGAGATGCCGACGGTCTGCCCCTCCGGCACCGCGATGTACCTCAGCAGCCGCCCGGTCCAGTCGCCGGCGAGCTGCGCGCTTGCCTGGGCATCGGACCGGGCCATGACGTCGCGCACCCCGACGAAGCCCGACATCATCGCGCCACCGACCACGACCATGAGGCCGCCGAACACGCCCATAGCAACCATGAGCTCGACCAGCGTGAAGCCCTCGTCATGCCGCCTGCGCATCAGGGGCTCCCCGATGGAGTCGCGGACGCACTCTCCGACGGCGAGGGGCAGACGGTGCCGGACGGCGACGGGCTCGCCGACTCGCTCGGTGACGGGCTGGCGGTGCCGGACGGCGACGGGCAAGGGTTGTCGAGGTCGGCCAGGGTGAACGAGACGGTCACGCTCGGCGGCGCGGTGCCGTCGCCGAGCGGGGCCAGCGGGCTGTCGAGCACCTGGGTCTCGCCGTCCGCGGTGAAGGTCCAGTCCCCGTACGGCAGCGTCACGCGCACGATCCCCCGGTCGTTCGACGGGCCGAGGTCGACGGGCGCGACGGCGCAGGCGGCGTCCGGACCGGAGTACGTGGCGCGCACGAGCGTGTCGGCCGGCAGTCCGCGCAGGCGCACCGGCGCACCCCGCAGCGTGGCGACCGTGGTCCCGCCGGCGTCGAGCGTGAAGGTCTGCCGAGCCAGGGAGTACGACAGTGGGTCCGCGTCAGTGCACGCGCCGACGTAGGCGCTGACCCCCGCCGGCTCGGGCCAGAGGCCCGACACCGGGGTCCCGACGATCGCTGCCGTGGCGCTGGCCCCAGTGGAGCTGAACTGCCAGGTGACCGGCAGGTCCCCGGGGATCGGGTAGTCCTGGTTCTCGCCACCGAATTGCAGGGTCGCCGCCGCGGCCAGCTTGAACGAGGAACGCGACACCGTGTCGGGGCTGATCTGCAGGACAGCGTCGGTGCCCGTGGGCGTGGCGGACACGTAGCCGGAGCGCGAGACGTGGACGGCCAGCGAACCGGAGGGCGTGAGGTTGGGCACGAACAGGCACCCGTCGGAGCCGGTCGTGAGGGCGAAGCTGTTCGCCGGGTTGAGGGGGTCGGTGCCCTGGACGACGGTGTCGCTCACCGGCCGCCCTACCTGGTCGATGATCGCGATCGTCGCCGACCCTGTCCCGGCCTGCGAGGTCGTGGTGTTCGGGAAGATCACCGTGTCGATCGTCGTGGGCTCGCCGAGGTTCCGGCTGGCGACCTCGACGCTGACCCTCAGGTAGGCCTGCCCGGGCGTGGCCGCGGCACACGAACTGGTCGTCTGGTCGAACCCCACCCAGTTGCTCGTGGTCCGGATCGTGAAGCTGGGGTCGAGCAGCGTGGGGTCGACGCGAGTGGCGTCCTGGCCCGGCGGGACGGCGCCCTCCAGGAGGCCGATCGGGATGGCGGACGTGCCCAGGGAGCGCAGGTACTCGACCTGGGAGCGGGCAATGGAGGCAGCCATCGAGCGGTCTGAGTTCTCTCGCACGGCCCGGAGCGCCTGCACGAGGACGCCGATCGTGGCGGTGGACACCACGACGAACACCACGACGGCGGCGAGGACCTCCACGAGGGTGAAGCCGGCGTCAGCCCGGGCCAGGCTCGACCGGGCGGCGGCATGCGTCGACCCGCGACGGCGCGCGCCGGCCAGCACCACGGAAACCTCCCTCGGCCCTCATAGGGGGTTTCGGATGGAGGAGGCCCCAACTGGGCCTGACCGGGCCGCGTGAATGGAGGGGCTAGCGCCCCGTCGGCTTGCCGGGCTTGGGCAGCGACACCGTGAGCTTCTCCCCCGGCAGGGCCATGACCCTGCGGGCGCCCAGGAAGTTCGGCACGTCGGTGCCCCAGAACGCCTCCACGTGCGCCACGAGCCCGCAGCCATTCGTGTGGGCCATCATCGGCACCCCGCCCTTCTCCTGGGGCCCGAGGTACATCACGACGTGCCGGTACGGGCAGACCTCGCCGGCCGGGCAGGTGTCATAGAGGACGAGATCGCCCGGCTTGAGCTTCTTCGGCGGGATGGGCGCGTAGTGCGGGTCCAGCGCCGCGCCGTCCCACGGCACCATGTCGCGGGTCGACGGGGCCCATCCGTCGCCAGCCGTGCCGAGGCCAGCGCCCTCGGCGTACGCCCGCGAGACGTACGACGAGCAGTCGTACCGCCACGCCTCGAGCCGGCCGATGCCCTCGCACGCGTAGGGAGCGCCCAGCCTGAGCAACGCCCACTTCAGGGCCACCGCGGCCTGCGCGGTCGCGGCCCCCTTCACGGCGGTCTTGCACAGGGTGCGGACGTCGACGTCGGCAGGCACGGTCCCGTCGAGCACGGCCTTCGGGCAGCCGTCCTTGCCGACCACGGTCTGCGGTGCGGCGGCCGCGACCAGCGCCTGGAGCTCGGCCTGGTCGTCCTTGAGCTGCCGCTTGGCCCGGGCCAGGTCCTTCGCCACCGATGTCGCGTGCTCCTGGTCCGCGTCGGAGCGGATCAGCGCGGCGCCATGGGCGGATTCCACGACGACGGCGTACTGCTGCGCGGCGGCCAGGTCGACGGACTCGTTGCCGGTCGCCGAGCGCAGGTACATGAGGTTGTCGATGTTGCGCAGCATCTCGTCGGGCTCGCTGCCCAGCACGCCGAGGACGATGTCGACGTCGGTACTGCCCGAGATGTACAGCTCGCGGACCGACCCGCTGAACTGGTCGGCTGCCCCGGCCAGCGCGGCCTCTGCCTTGCCCCGCTCGCGCATGGTCGCGACGAGGTCCTGCCACGAGCCCTCGACCACCCGCCTGGCCGCCCTGGAGTTGCCGCTGAGGACCGCGATCCGGTGCTGCCCGCGCTGGACCTTCCGCCACAGCACGGAGTAGTCGTCGACGAAGCCGGGGTCGAGGGTCGGGGCCGGGTCGGCATTGGCCGGTCGCGGCTGGTCGGGCCGCTGGCCCGGTAGCTGACCTCCGCCGGTCTCGGTCGGCCGCGGGGCACTCGAACCGACGCCGTCCGAGCCGCTGCCGTCAGAACTGCCACCCGGCGAGCCGCCACCCTCCGATGTCGGGGGGCTGGACGGGTCGCCGTCTACGGCCATCGCACCGGGGATCGCCCCGCCGAGGCCGGCGAGCACCAGCGCGGCCAGCGCGCCGGCCGCGATCAACGGCGTGCGGCGCCGCGCGCGGAACGACGACTGCGACATGATGCCGCATTATCGGGGGTACCCTCCCCGTGTGACTAATGGGACGGGTGATCCCGGGGCCGGGACGAGGGTCGGCGAGGCCGTCCGGCCCCCCCGCCCCGCCCGGAATGCGGCTTTGGCGCTCGGTGCGTGGCTCATGCCTGTCACCGCGCACCGGCCGCGCAGCGCACCCGAGCAGCAGATCCAGGTCCGCGCCGGCGTGGTCGGCCTGGCCTGCCTGGGATCGGCAGCCGCGGCGATGGCAGTGGCAGCGTCCTGGGTGGCCATCCACGCAGACGAACTATCCGCCCGCTGGCAGCCGATGCCCAGCACGCTGCTCTGGGCTGCGCTGCTCGTTGCCCTGAGCGTCTTCGCCCCCCGCCCGGTGTTCCGCACCCGCAGCGAGGCGCTCACCCGCAGCGTCCTGGGCAACCCGACGGCGCCCGTGCGCACGTGGCGGTCGACCACGATCACCTTCACGATGGTCCCCGTCGGCGCACTCGTCGCGGGGCTCTTCTATGACCCGGCGGCGATGGCCCTCCTCGCTGGCGCGGCATTCACCATCCGGTTCCTGGCGATCAGCCGCAGGGGGCTGCCACGCGATCCGAACGCGCGCTACCACGGCCTCGTGGCCACGTGGGGCTCCGCCGCCGTGGCGGCGGCGGCCTTCGCGATCGTCGCGCCGCTGTCCTCCGCGGTGTCCGTGGAGGGGTCGATCGTCCCGCTCGTCCTTGCCGCGATCTGCTCGACGTACCTGGGCCTCGCGGTGAGCAGCGTGGACCGCTGGGTCGAGCGGGACCGCACGCAATGGCTGCTGCTGCGCGACGCGCTCGACTCGCGGCGGATCATCGTCGCACTGGGCGGGGCGCTGATCGCGTGGTCAGTCGCGTTCGCCGGCACCAGCGCCAGCAAGGCCTTCCCGGACCAGGGTGCCCTGCCCGGGGCGCTCGCCGGCCTGGGCATGTTCCTCGTCGCCCTCCTTGCCCTGTGGTTCGTCTCGATCCGCATGTGGGTCCATGAGTCCGTGCGCGCGCTGGGCATGTGGGCCGCGCACCAGAGCGAGGTCATGGCCCGGATCGCCGACGGATCACTCAGCCCCGAACTTGCCGCGCGGGCCTCGGTGCCGGTCACCGCGCGCATGGCCATCTCGGTGTTCGGCGCGACCCGGGCGATGGTCGTCCTCGACGACGCGCGCGGGCACGTCATCACGCACCTGGCGGCGGTTGACACCTACCCGCACGGCCCGAAGCCGGAAGCCCGTGACCTGGCCGAGCCCGGCACCCTGCGCCTGCCCCTCTACCCGGTCCCCGGGCACCCGAATGCCAGCAGCGTCACGGTGGGACGCTGGCTGTGGGCCGGGTGGTTCATCACGCGCTCGCGCCGCATCGTCGGCACGTTCACCGACCTGGCCACGTCGGCGCTGCTCGTGCCCGTCATCGCATCGTTCGACGACCGCGACGAGGCTGCCTTTGACGTGATGTTCGACGGCATCAGCCGCTGGCCCACCCTGGCCGCGTTCAACCAGGCCGTCGAGCGCATGCAGCGTCGTGCCGACGCGAACCCGCACACCGATTCGCTGCTCATCGGCGTCTACAGCATCGACGACTTCGGTGCCATCGCCGGCGGCCGGTTCGAGCAGGCCGCCGTCGCTCAGGTCATGCGCCTTGCGCTCGGGCACCAGCAGTTCGCCGGGCACGACGTGTTCGCGGCGTACGAGGCCCCGGGCCGAATCTGGATTGCCCTCGGCGGCGGCCCCATCATCCGCAACGGGATCGGCCTGCTGCGCGGCCTGCAAGAGCATGTCAACGACCATGGCGCCGTGCCGAGCGCGCGGCTGGACGTGGACGTCCATGTGAGCATCTCGTTCGGCTACGCCGCGCACCAGGTCGACGAGTTCACCCAGGACGGGCTCATGACCGCCGCCCTGCACCGGCTTGCCATCGACCAGGGCTCGCGAGACCCCTTCACCGTCGACAACCTGATCGCCTACGACATCAGGCCCGAAGACATCATGCGTGAGCTCGACACCCCGGTCACGGCCGTCGACACCCTGAAGACGATGCGGGCCGACGCAGGCAAGCACGATGCCTTCCCGGCCCGATACGCCCCGCTCGTGGACTGCACCACGGGCGACGTGGCAGCGATGGTGGTCGAGACCGGATGGCGTCAGTCCTTCGGCAGCCTCGACCTCACCGACCCCGAGGCCTTCCTCTCCCTCGTCGGCCGGCAGCCCCAGGTCGCCGCCGAGGCCACCCGGATCGCGCTGTCCCGGCTGAAGGAGGCCATGGAGCAGGCCGACGAGCTCGACCAGCGTGACCTGCCCATGCTCATCGCGCTCCCGTCGATCCTGCTCAGCCCCGAGGCCGCCGAGAACGCCCTGCCCAATCTCGTGACGCCCTTCCTCGACCGCCGCGAGTGCGCCAGGACGGTCGTGCTCGTCGATACCGTCCCGACGGGCGCCGGCCAGGCGCTCCGCGTCCTCTCGGACCGAGGCGTCCACATCGCGGTGACTGCGGCGGCCGCAGCCGGTGCCGAGCAGGCCGACCTCTTCGGGTGGCTGCGGTGGGGCGTGGTCTTCCCCCAGCACGTCATCCAAGGGCCCGCGGGCATCGACGGCATGACGGTCCAGCAGACCGCTTCGGCGATCGCCACGCGTGACACCCGGCTCATCGGTATCGCCGACAGCAACGTCGACCCTCGCGAACTCGCCGCACACAACATCGGCTGGACCTTGAGCGCGACCGAGCGCTGGCCGGCACCGGCGGACGCCCTTCCAGCACCGCGCACCGCGTAGCCGGCCCCGCCTACGCTGGACCCGTGCCCCTCCTCACCGCCGACGTTGTCGTGATCGGAGCCGGCATCGTCGGACTGGCCCTGGCCGACGCGTGGCTGGCCGCCTACCCGGACACCTCGGTCGTCGTCTACGACAAGGAGCCCCGCCTCGCCGAGCATGCATCGGGGCGCAACAGCGGGGTCCTGCACGCGGGCTTCTACTACGCGCCGGACTCCCTCAAGGCCCGGCTCACCCGGGACGGCAACCGACTGCTGCACGAGTTCTGCGCCGAGCGCGGGGTGGTCGTGCGCGAGACCGGGAAGGTCGTCGTCGCCCAGGACGAGGGCGAGCTCGCCGCCCTCGACGAGCTGTACCGCAGGGGCCAGGCCAACGGGGTCACGCTGGAGATGATCGACGAGGCGCAGTTGGCGGAGCTCGAGCCGCTGGCCCGCACCACCGGCCGCGCCTTGTGGTCCCCGACCACCGCGGTCGCCAACCCGGGCCACGTGGTCGAGGCCCTGGCACAGCGGGTGCGTGACCGCGGCGGCCGGATCGTTCTCGGCGCCACGGTCACCGGCGCCGGACCCGGATGGGTGATGACGACGACCGAGGGCCGGCTCAGCACCGGCCACGTGATCAATGCTGCGGGGCTATACGCCGACAAGGTGGCGCACTGGTTCGGGGTCGGCATGGACTACCGAATGCTGCCCTTCAAGGGCCTGTACTGGTATGGCGACTGGGAGCCGGGCCGCCTGCAGCGCCACGTCTACCCGGTGCCGGACCCGCGCAACCCGTTCCTCGGCGTGCACCTCACCGTGACGGTCGACGGGAAGGCCAAGATCGGCCCGACCGCCATCCCCGCCCTGTGGCGCGAGGACTACGGCGGCACGTCCGGCATGAAGATCGGTGAGTCGCTGGACATCGCCCGCACGTACCCGCGTTTCTTCACGAGCAAGCATCACGACGTCACGGGGCTGCTGCGCACCGAGCTGCCCAAGTACTCACGGAGCCACCTGGTTCGCCAGGCGGCGTCCCTCGTGCCGTCGGTGCGCCCGGCGGACTTCACCACCAAGGGCCGCCCCGGCGTGCGTGCCCAGCTCTTCCACGTTCCCAGCAAGAGGCTAGAGATGGACTTCGTCGTCGAGCCGGGCGAGGGCTCCACCCACATCCTCAACGCCGTGTCCCCCGCGTGGACCAGCAGCCTGGCGGTCGCCCGGTACGTGCTCGAGCACCATCGCTGAGCGGCGCGCGCGCTTGCGCGCCGGGCGGCCCGATAGGTTCGCCCCAGCAAGCAGCACAAGGGAAGGAGCCTGGTGGACAGTCCACGACTGGCAGTGATCGGCCTGGGCTACGTGGGCCTTCCGCTCGTGCAGGAGGCCACCCGACGCGGCCTTCGAGTCACTGGCTTCGACGTGTCGAGCGCAGTCGTCGATGGACTCAACGGCGGCCACTCGCATGTGGACGACGTCAGCGACGAGAGCGTCGCAGCGATGCTCGCGACCGGCTTCTCGGCGAGCACCTCGCCCGCGGTTCTGCGCGACGCCGATGTTGTCGTCATCTGCGTGCCGACCCCGTTGGCGGACGACCGTGGACCCGACCTCGAGGCCGTGCGGGCGGCCGCTGCGGCCGTGCGTGATCACCTCGTCCCCGGGCAGCTCGTCGTGCTCGAATCCACGACGTACCCCGGGACGACCGAGGAAGTGCTCATCCCGATCCTCGAGGAGTCCGGCCTCGAGGTCGGCCGCGACATCAACGTCGCCTTCAGCCCCGAGCGGATCGACCCGGGCAACGACACCTACACGCTGCGCAACACGCCCAAGGTCGTGGGTGGGTTCACGCCGGCCTGCACGCAGCGGGCCGAGGAGTTCTACTCCCTCGTCGTCGACACGGTCGTGGTGGCCAAGGGCCTCAAGGAGGCTGAACTGACCAAGCTGCTGGAGAACACGTACCGGCACGTCAACATCGCCCTGGTCAACGAGTTGTCGCAGTTCTGCCACCTGCTCGGCATCGACCTCTGGGACGCCATCCGCTGCGCCGCGACCAAGCCGTTCGGATTCGCGCCGTTCACGCCTGGGCCGGGCGTCGGGGGCCACTGCATCCCGATCGACCCCAACTACCTCTCCCATCGGGTCAGGACCCACTTGGGGCAGCCGTTCCGGTTCGTGGAGTTGGCACAGGAAGTCAATGCCGCGATGCCCGATTAC
This sequence comes from Actinomycetota bacterium, assembly GCA_030645615.1. Taxonomy (GTDB): domain Bacteria; phylum Actinomycetota; class Actinomycetes; order S36-B12; family S36-B12; genus UBA10649. The sequence goes on from JAUSNB010000025.1 coordinate 74,689, forward strand.
GTCGCGCGCCGGGCCCAGGACCTGCTGAACGACGTCTCGCGGTCCATCCGTGGCTCGCGGGTGTGCCTGCTCGGCATCACCTACAAGGCGAACATCTCCGACCAGCGCGAGTCGCCGGCCCGCGACGTGGCCACGGCTCTCATCCGGCTCGGGGCCGACGTCTCATTCCACGACCCGCTGGTGGCCGACTGGAAGCTGCCGAGCGCCGAGGTGCGGCGGGTGCCGACCCTCGCCGAAGCCATAGCGGGCAGTGACCTGCTCATCTTGCTGCAGGCCCACTCCGAGTACCTCGATCCGGCATTGGCGTGGGACACCACCCCCGTGCTGGACACCCGCGGCGTCCTTCGCGGATCCGCCGTCGCGCACCTGTAGTCCGGCGCGTAGCGTCCGCTGCCGGCCCGATCCTGCGGCTAGCCTGTTGGCAACCAACGAGGGAGGGCCATGAGCCAAGGCGCTGCCGCCGGTCCCGGCGCGAACGGCCCCGTGCGCGCCCGGCCCCGGTTCCCGCAGGCTGCCTGGGACGCGGCCAGCTGGCTCGTCGCCGTGCCCGTGGCCTCGCTGCTGCGATACGACCCCGACGTCCCGGCCCGCACGTTGGCGGCGGCGGTCGTGGTCGGGGCCGCATGCGCCGTGGTGCAGTTGCTGGTCGGGTTCTCCTTCAGCCTGTACCAGGGCCGGTATCGCCCAGCGTCGTTCGACGAAGTCGTGGGGGTGTGCTTCGCAACACTGATCGTCACGGCCGCCGCCTTCGTCACCTTGGCCGTCGCCGAGTCGATCGACCTGCCGCGCAGCGTCCCGCTCATCGCGGGTGCGCTCGCCCTTGGCGCGATGCTGGGCGGCCGGTTCGCGGCACGCGCCTACCGCCAGCGCTTCCACTACAGCCGGGCTGGTGCGCTCACGCTCATCTACGGAGCCGGCGAAGCCGGCGAGCAACTGGTCCGGCTCATGCGCAGCAACCCCGCGGAGCGGTACCGGCCCATCGGCTTCCTCGACGACGACCCCGGCAAGCGCCACTTGCACCTGCAGGGCACCCGGGTCCTCGGCACCATCGACGACCTCGAGACGGTCGTCCGGCGCACGGGAGCGACCGTGCTGGTCGTCTCGATTGCCGCCGTCGAGGCCGCGCAGTTACGCAGACTGGACGGCCGCTGCGCCAGCCTCGGCGTGAGCCTTCGCGTCATCCCGAGCAAGTCGCAGATCATCGACAACCGGGTCGGCCTGGGCGACATCGAGGATGTCTCCGATGAGGACCTGCTGGGACGCCGGCCGATCCAGACCGACGAGCAGGCAATCCAGGGCTTCTTCTCGGGCACCCGCGTCCTCATCACGGGTGGTGGCGGCTCGATCGGGTCCGAGCTGGCCCGCCAGGTCGATCGGTACCACCCGGAGTTCCTCGGCATCCTCGACCGTGACGAGTCCGCGATGCAGGCCGTCCAGCTCAGCCTCGACGGCCGGGGCCTGCTGGATTCGGACGACCTGATCCTCGCCGACATCCGGGACCGCGATCGCATGCGCGAGGTGCTGCTCGCCGTTCGCCCGGACATCGTCTTCCATGCAGCTGCGCTCAAGCACCTGCCCCTGCTCGAGCGCTACCCCGACGAGGCGCACAAGACCAACGTGCTGGGCACCATGAACCTGCTCGATGCCGCGCGCGAGGCGGGCGTCCGGGTGTTCGTCAATATCTCGACGGACAAGGCCGCGGATCCGGTGTGCGTCCTCGGCCGCACGAAGCTCGAGACCGAGCGGATGACGGCGGCCATTGCGCCGCAGGGCGACGAGCGGTTCATCTCGGTCCGCTTCGGCAACGTCCTGGGCAGTCGCGGTTCGGTGGTCAATGCCTTCCGGCTGCAGATCCAGCGCGGGGGTCCGGTCACGGTCACCAGTCCGGACGTGACCAGGTACTTCATGACCGTGGGCGAGGCAGTGCACCTCGTCCTGCAGGCCGCCGTCATCGGCCGGCATCGCGAGACCCTCATCCTCGACATGGGGGAACCGGTGCGCATCGACGATGTGGCCCGGCACCTGATCGCCAAGTCCGGGCGGGACATCCCGATCGAGTACACCGGCCTGCGCCCCGGCGAGAAGCTGACGGAGACGCTGGTGGGTGCGGGCGAGGTTGCCGTGAGCCGGTCGCACCCGCTGATCCTGCACACGACCGTGGCGGGCAGCGATGTTCCCCCTCGATAGCCTAGGCTTATCCACCGAGGGGGCGACATGAGCCGAGATCGCGGAGCCGCGCTAAGCGGCTTCCTGCAATTCCTGAGCGGCAACCCCGATGGCGACGCCGCCACCCGATCAGCCGTCGTGGGCGCGCTTGGGCCGCTCGGCGCGATCGCCGGGCAGGTCTACGGCATCGGTCGCCCCGACACCCTCGAGCTCATCGGCAACTTCGGCTACCCAGGGCCTGACGCGGCGGCCTTCCGCACGATCGTCACCAGCCTGCCGCTGCCCATAGCCGACGCCTTCACCACTGCCCGCACGATCGCGACTCTCACGGCTGACTTGCCCCGGGCCTACCCGTTGCTCGCCTCCGGCACGGAAGAAGCCCCGGAGGAAGTCCCGGGAGTGGCCGCCGAGGAGATCGACACGCGGCCCACCCGGCTCGTGTGCGTTCCCGTGCTGTGGTTGGAATCGCCCGTCGGGATCCTCTCCGTGCTACTCGACGACCGCGAGCTCGGTGCGGACGACTACCAGTACCTCGAGGGCGTGGCGAGCGCGCTGGCACTGTGGTTCCTCGAGCAGCGCCGGGCACTGATCGACCGCTGGCGCAGGGCGGCGCCGCTCCCCCACCGAGAGTTCACCATCACCGCGCGGCAGCACCGGATCCTCGAGCTCATCGGCCAGGAGCGCACCAACACCGACATTGCCAACGTGCTGGGCTACTCGATCCCGACGGTCAAGAAGGACCTCCAGGAGATCATGAAGCTCCTCGGCACCCAGGACAGGCGCACCACCGCTGGCCGAGCCCGCGAGATCGGCCTGCTGCCGGACCGCCGCGCCCGCGACTGAGCAAATCACCGCATCATCCACAGGTGCGGGCGATGGGAATGAAGCCCATTGAGATCTGGGTCCCGGACGTCCAGGCGGCTGGCTTCGCAACCGAGGCACGGCGGCAGTCGCGGCTGATCGCTGCGAGCGCTCACGAGCCCACGGACCAAGCCTGGGTGGATGCGGTCTCGCAATGGCCTGAGGAGTGAATCGCGGAGAGGTCTGGACGGTCCCATGGCCACCGGCGACACGGATGCCCCGCTGTTCCGCCTCGCCGTGCGACCCACATCGACGAACCGGCTTGATCAAGACAGCCGGATCATGGTGGACAAGACGACAACGACTCCGAGATCCAGGCTGGGGAACCGCATGGGGCACTTGCCCCCGGCTGACGTCATGCGGATCAACCGAGCCCTCGCCCTGTTCCTCGGACTCGCCTCTCGATGATGGGCGTCAGCACGCCGTTCGGCTCGGCGCAGGTCAGGGGGCCGGGAACGTCGTGGTCGTCCCGCCAAGGCGGTTCACTTCGGTGACAGTCGCTTGCGCCCGCCAGGACTCGGTGTTCCATCGAGCCGTCCACGATCGCCCGGCCGCCACCAGCGTGGCACGCAAGGCACCGGAGGCGACATCCCACCTGACCTTGCCACTCACCGGCAGGCCGTCGTAGAGCTGGTACTGCTCCAGCGTGAGAGTCGTGCGCGGCCACCCGCGCAGGCTCCACGATCCCCCGCGCAGGCCCAGCCCGCTGCTGCCGTACGTCTGCCAGGCGCGGTCGAGCACGTCGGCGACGGTCAGTGCCACCGCGACCGGCAGGTCGATCCGCTCCGCCGTGCGCGGGTATCCGGGCGCGCCGCGGACCGGCGGGATCGCGCAGCGGTCCAGCGGCTGGGCAAGGACCTGGGCGTGGTCCCGGAGGAAGTCACGGACCAGGCCAGCTGCGCAGCCGTCCGGGTCGCCCATGGCCGTGACGTGCAGGCCGTTGGCCACGATGACCTGGCGGGCCTGCGGGAACTGGCGGGCGACCATCGCTCCCTCCGCCGGCGTCGTGATCGTGTCGAGCTGGCCGGACAGGACGAGCGCCGGGATGTCGGGGTAGCTGCCCGTCGGGGGGCCGGGGAGGCGGGCGGGATCCGTGCCCACGGCGGGCCACGTGGTGCATGCCTCGATCGCGGACCAGTCCGAGTCGAGGTACTCATCGATGGCGAAGGGGCCGTAGAGGCCGGGGTTCGACTGCTTCTCGGCCCGAACGGCAGCCGCGATCTGGCGCCGACGCTCGGGGATCGACGCGGCCTGCGCGAACAGCTGCGGGTAGTCGTAGCAGCTGACCGCGAGCTGCTGGGCCGGGCTGAACTGGCGGGCACTGCTCGCCCCTGAACCGTCGTACCAGAACTCGGCAACGAGGCGGCCGAGCGGGAGCCAGTCTCTGCGCAGGGCGGCACGCAGCGCGGCATCGGTCTCGCGGTAGGTGATGGGTATGTAGGTTCCGTTGAAGAGGGTCGCCACCAGCGCGGGAGCGTCGATGACGATCTGGTGCATGCGACCGTCCGCGCCCGGTGCACGCACCGTGGCCGGTGCCTTCCGAACGGTGTCGAGCACGGACCGCAAACGCGCCATCGTGGACCCGGGCAGAGCGGCGCACGCCGGCGTGCGCCGGCAGACAACGGTGAACGACTCGCGGAGCGCCGGAGCCTGTGTCGGGTACCAGGCCGTCTCGCCGGTGACGGGGTACGCGCCGTCGAGGACGAGCGAGCGGACGATCTCGGGGTGGTGGCTGGCCACCACCTGGGCGAGGAAGGTGCCGTACGAGTCGCCGTACACGTCCACCGGGCCAAGCCCGAGGGCACCGACCAGCGCCGCGAGATCATCAGCGGCCAGGGCACTGGCGTACAGCTGCGCCCGGGCGCCCAGATGCCGCGCGCACTCCGCTACGGCGCGACCCCAGCCGATGCCATCGCTGGCCAGGCTCGGGCAGACGGCCGCGTCGGAGCGCCCAGTGCCCCGGGCATCGACGACAAGCAGCGCCCGGTCTCGCAGGAGCGGTCCCAGCATCTCGGCATACGCCTGTCCACTGCCGATGCTGCCGTATCCCGGCCCGCCCTCCATGCCGACGACGGCGGGCGCCGTGGTTGCCGCTGACTTCGGCAGGAGGATGGAGAACGCAAGCGGAAAGCTGCCGATGGACGGGACGGCAGTATCCCAGGGCCGTTGCAGGGTGCCGCACCAGGCCTGTGAACCCGGAATCTCGATGAGGTCGCACGCACGTACGGCAACCGTGCCGATGGTCCGCGAGGGGCGAGGTGCCTCGCTATAGGTCGCAGCGTGAGCAGCAGGGGTGGCAACGCCGAGCAGCGTGACCGCGCCGAGCACCGTCAGGAAGCGACGCGGCCAGGCCAAGGCGGTCAGCCGTTACGCGGACTTCTCCCGGCGCTCGCGGCGGGGGGTCTCCCGCGGCACCAGGGTCGGGTTGACGTTGTCGCGCACGACCTCGCCACTGATGACGACCTTGGCCACGTCGGTCCGGCTCGGCACGTCGTACATGACGTTGAGGAGGACCTCTTCGAGGATCGCGCGCAGCCCCCGGGCACCGGTGCCGCGCTTGAGCGCCTGCTCCGCGATCTCGTCGAGTGCGTCTGTGCCGAACTCGAGCTCGACGCCATCGAGCTCGAACAGCCGCTGGTACTGGCGCACGAGGGCGTTCTTGGGCTCGGTCAGGACGGCGACCAGCGCCTCGCGGTCGAGCTTGCTCACCGAGGTGAACACCGGCAGCCGGCCGATGAACTCGGGGATCATGCCGAACTTGAGCAGGTCCTCGGGCATGACGTGGCTGAAGATGTCGTCGGGGTTCGTGTCCTCGTCGACCCGTTCGCCGTCGACGATGTCGAACGTGAAGCCAAGTCGCTTCTGCCCCAGCCTCTGCTCGACGATCGTGTCGAGGCCGGCGAACGCGCCTCCGACGATGAACAACACGTTGGTGGTGTCGATCTGGATGAACTCCTGGTGCGGGTGCTTGCGCCCGCCCTGGGGCGGGACGGAGGCGACCGTGCCCTCGAGGATCTTCAGCAGCGCCTGCTGCACGCCCTCGCCACTGACGTCGCGGGTGATCGAGGGGTTCTCGCTCTTGCGCGCGATCTTGTCGATCTCGTCGATGTAGATGATGCCGGTCTCGGCCTTCTTCACGTCGAAGTCGGCGGCCTGGATCAGCTTCAGCAGGATGTTCTCGACGTCTTCACCGACGTAGCCGGCCTCGGTGAGCGCCGTTGCGTCGGCAACCGCGAACGGCACGTTCAGCAGGCGGGCCAGCGTTTGCGCGAGGTGGGTCTTGCCACACCCCGTCGGGCCGAGCATGAGGATGTTGCTCTTCTGCAGCTCGACGTCGTCGCGGCGGCCGACGCCGGCGTTCTGCTGGTACTGGATGCGGCGGTAGTGGTTGTAGACCGCGACCGACAGGATCTTCTTCGCCTCGTCCTGCCCGACCACGTAGTCGTCGAGGAAGGTGCGGATCTCGCGCGGCGTCGGAAGCTGATCGAAGTGCAGCTCGCCGGTGTCGGTGAGCTCTTCCTCGATGATCTCGTTGCACAGGTCGATGCACTCGTCGCAGATGTAGACGCCCGGACCGGCGATCAGCTTCTTGACCTGTTTCTGCGACTTGCCGCAGAACGAGCACTTCAGCAACTCACCTGTGTCACCGAATTTCGCCACAGCAGCATCCCCTCACAAGTTCGAACGGCGTCGTCGCGACGCGCTCAGCGGATGGGACCGGTACGGTCCACGACGTCGCGCGACGTGATGACATCGTCGATGATGCCATACGCGAGGGCCTCGGATGCTTCCATCACGAAATCACGGTCGGTGTCGGCGTGAACACGCTCGAGCGATTGGCCGGTGTGCTTGGACAGCAGTTCCTCCAGCAGATCGCGCATGCGCAAGATCTCCTTGGCCGCCAACTCGAGATCGGTGACCTGGCCGTAGCCGACCTGCCCGTAGGGCTGGTGCAGCAGGATGCGACTGTGCGGCAGCGCCATGCGCTTGCCCTTCGTGCCGGCCGCCAGCAGCACCGCCGCCGCCGAAGCCGCCTGGCCCAGGCAGATCGTCGCCACGTCGTTCTTGATGAACTGCATCGTGTCGTAGATCGCGAACAGCGCAGTGATGTCGCCACCGGGGCTGTTGATGTAGATGCTGATGTCCTTGTCGGGGTTCTCGCTCTCCAGGTACACCAGCTTGGCGCACGTCAGGCTGGCGGAGCCGTCGTCGATGGGCGTGTCGAGCCAGATGATGTTGTCGCGCAGCAGGCGGCTGTAGAGGTCGTACCCGCGCTCTCCACGACTGGTCTGCTCGACGACGCTGGGGATGTTGTAACCCGACATGTCAGTGCTCCTCGTGATCGTGGTCGTGACCGGCGTGATCATGGTCATGGTCGTGATCGTGATCGTGGTCGTGCTTG
>JAUSNB010000026.1 GCA_030645615.1 Actinomycetota bacterium
TGACCCGCAAGATGTAGAACACCGCGCGAATGACGGCCAGCGAGGCCAGCAGCGGCACGGCCAGCGAGAACAGGCCGACGCGAATCCAGTCTTCCGCAATCCAGCGCGCCAGCAGCACCAGGATCAGCGCCAGCACCGGGAAGCTGACGCGCTTCAGCCCGCCGCGGCCGAGTTCCCAGACGCGACCCGCGCCGGGTTGGCGGTGTCGCAGCAGGCTCTCGCCGAGCAGGGCCAGCAGCAGGCAGGCGGCGATGACCAGTAGTTGCCAACCCAGATCCGGTTCGTTCAGGTACACCTGAACTTCCTGCCAGACCCTGGCCACTGCGCTTTGCTTCATCTCAGCGCCCTCCGTTCATTCTTTCGGCCTCGTCGCGATGACGCCGCCAGTTATCGAGGTAGCGCCGCACCAGCGCCGGATTGCCACGCAGGATCAGCAGGTTTTCCGCGTTGCGCGCCTGCGCCGACCAAGTGAAATTGTAGCTGCCGGTGATGAGGACGGCATCGGCCTGCGCGGCATCGATCAGCATCACCTTGTTGTGGGCCGCGGCGTAGCGCGTTTCCAGCCAGACCGGGATGCCGCCCTCGGCCAGGAGCGGCAGCAGCGACTTGTCGCTTTTTTCCAGCATCTCGCGGTCGGCCACGATCTCCACCACCACACCGCGCGCCCTGGCGTCCTGCAGCGCTTTCGCAATCGAACGGCTGGTCAGCAGGTAGGCCTGCACATGGACGCTTTCGCGCGCCTTGCCCAGGGTGCGGATGATGGCGCCTTCGGCATCGTCCCAGGGTGTGAACAGCACTTCGACCGTCCCTGTCGCCGGCAGCGGCGTGGCGCTGGCGCTGAAAGACAGCGCCAGCGCAAGCGCTGTTAACAACGACCATCCCCCCAGCCCCCTTGCCAAGCAAGGGGGTGACATCGGTTCGCGGCCTGCGGCCGCTCCATGTTTCACGATCACCTGGTTCGCTCAAGAACTGCTGCGTAGAAACCATCGGTGCCGTGCTTCTGCGGCGACAGGCGCATGTCCTCGCCACAGTCGATGGCGATGCCCTGCGCCGCCAGCACCTCCTGCGCGGAGAGGCGATGGAAGTCGGCGTGCGTGGCGAGGAAGGCGTTGACGATGTCCTCGTTCTCTTCGGCGAGGATGCTGCAGGTGGCATATACCAGGCGGCCGCCGGGCTTCAGCAGCCTGGCCGCGGCGGCGAGGATGGCGGCCTGCTTGGCGGTGAGTTCATCGACGCTCTGCGGCGACTGGCGCCACTTCAGGTCGGGATTGCGGCGCAAGGTGCCCAGCCCGGAACACGGCGCATCGACCAGCACGCGGTCGGCCTTGCCCTGCAGCCGCTTGACGCGCGTGTCGTTCTCGCCGGACAGGCAGGCCGGATGCACGTTGGACAGCCCGGCGCGGGCGGCGCGCGGCTTGAGTTTGGCCAGGCGCTTGTCCGATACGTCGAAGGCATACAGGCGCCCCGTGGAGCGCATCATGGCGCCGAGGATCAGCGTCTTGCCGCCGGCACCGGCGCAGAAATCCACCACCATTTCGCTGCGCTTGGGCTGCAGCAAAAAGCCCAGCAGTTGCGAACCCTCGTCCTGCACTTCGATGCTGCCATCGAGGTAGGCCGGATGCTTGGCCAGGTAGGGCTTGGTCTTCAGGCGCAGGCCAAGCGGCGAATAGGGTGTCGGTACCGCGACGATGCCGTCGGTAGCGAGCCGTCGGACCACGTCGTCGCGCTCGGCCTTCAGGGTATTCACGCGCAGGTCGAGCGGTGCCGGGGTGTTCAGCGCGCGCGCCAGGGCCAGCAGTTCTTCGGGCGTCATGCGCGGAACCGGCACGGCCCCCGGCGCGGAAGCACCGTCCGCGCCGCCCCCCGCGGGGGCCAAGTCAATCTCGGGGCGGCCCGTCGCTTGACTTGAGAGGCGTTCGACCAGCCAGTCGGGGAAATCCAGCTGCTCGGCCAGCGTCAGTTCCGGTTCCGGCTGGCGCCGGATGTCCGCCAGCCACTCGGCTTCGCCGGGCATCAGCGCGCCTTCGAGCTGGCGCTGCGACATGCCGCGCACCCGCGACAGGGTGTGCAGAACCAATTCACGCGGCGAAACGCGACGCGCGCCGGCGGTCTTCGGCGCGCGCCTGGGCGTGGCCCCCGGTGCGAGGAAGGCCGGTTCGAGGTTCGGCCCGCAGACGGCGAGGCGCTCCAGCAAACGCTTCCGTCGCAGCACGGCATATGCCGTCTCGGCAATGAAGGCGCGGTCGCGACCGCCGCTCTTGCGCGCGCGGAAAAAGGCCGACAGCGCGGCATCGGCCGGCTGCGTGAAGGTCAGCAAAGCAGCCGTGGCAGCCACCGCGGCATTCAGCAGGTCGGCGGCAAGGCCCTCGGCGGGCGGTGCCTCGGTTGTCGCCGGACCCGCCTTTGCGGGCGAAGCCGCGCCGCGCCGGACGGGAGCCGATGCGCTTCGTGCCGACCGTTGCGGACGGTCTTGTTTCCTGTCCTTGTTCATTCTGGCGTGACCAATAGGTGGGTGGGTGGATTCATTGTGGCCCAGTCGGGGGCAAATCGTCGGCGATCTGATCGTAAATCTCGCCCTTGCGGTCCAGGATACGAATCTTCAATGGCATGCCGCGCGACTGTTCGCCTTCGTCGATGGGCAGCCACATGTCAATGCTGTCCTTGCCGCTGCGCGTCCTGATGTGTACGGTCTGCCGCCCGCCGCCCGGGAAAATCAAGGTTTCCTCGCCGAGCACGTCGAAGCGATAATTGACCAGCTTGCGGCCGGTGGCGATCGGTATTTCGACCGTCCCGCTGCGTGGCGCCAGCAGCACCAGCTGGTAATACATCGAAAGCATGTCCTGGG
>JAUSNB010000034.1 GCA_030645615.1 Actinomycetota bacterium
GTGCCGACCTTGAGGCGCGAGCGCGTGCCTTTTACCAGGTCGACATCCTCGTCGCTGATTGCGAGGCTCTCTTTCAGGTCGGGCTTCGCATCGAGGGCAACCATCGCCGTCATCAGCTTGGTGATCGATGCGATCGGCAACACGGCAGTGGGATTCTTTGCGAACAGCACCGCGCCCGTCGCCTGATCCATGACCATCACGGCGGATGACTGCAGGGCAAGATGGCGGGCGTCATCCAGAGTTGCGCCGCGCCGCGCCGACCTGATGCGCATCGTCTTCCTCGCCTTGATCTGCATCACGATGCGCTGCGGCTTTTTCTTGGCGGCGACCGCCTTCTTCTCGGCTGCGGCGACCTGGGTCGGCGTCACGCCAGCGCCGACTATTGCCACGGCAAACAGAATCAGTAGTGCAAATCTCATGGAGACGCCCCCTCCTGCAATCGAATCATTCTAACAGAGGATATCCCCTCCAAAATAGGCGGCATAGAAACTTTTCCATTCAAATAAAGGGCTTAAGCGCCAAGACTCGCCAACAACATTAACTCGGGCGGGTAAACGGCGCACCCTATCCGGGCGCGCACCGCAGTCGGTGGAATCAGGGTGGTGCGCGATTCCGTCAGGGGTCGATCAAGCGCTGCTCCTCGCCTGCTGCTGCACTTCGACCGACAGCAGGGCGGTGACGTTGACGATGCGCCGCACCGTCGCCGTCGGCGTCAGGATATGCACCGGACGCGCGGCGCCGAGCAGCAGCGGACCCACGGTCAGCCCGTCGCCCGCCGAGGTCTTGAGCAGGTTGAAGGAGATATTGGCGGCATCCAGGGTCGGCATGATCAGCAGGTTGGCCTGGCCTTTCAGCGTCGAGTCGGGGAATACCTGGCGCCGGATGTCTTCCGACAGTGCCGCGTCGCCGTGCATCTCGCCATCGACTTCCAGTTGCGGGGCGATGTTGCGCAGGATCTCCAGGGCGCGGCGCATCTTGAGCGCGGTCGGCGTGTCCTCGGTGCCGAAACTCGAATGCGAGAGCAGGGCCACCTTGGGCGCCAGGCCGAAGCGGGCAACCTCGTCCGCCGCGAGCAGGGTCATCTCGGCGAGCTGTTCCGCAGTCGGATCGTAATTGACGTAGGTATCGCCGATGAACAGCGTGCGGCGCGGCAGCACCAGCATGTTCATCGCATAGAAATGCTCGATCCCGGGCTTCAGCC
>JAUSNB010000036.1 GCA_030645615.1 Actinomycetota bacterium
GGTGCGACGTCGACGAGGCGTTCACCCTGCTGCGCGGCTACTGCCGAAACAGCAACCTTCGCCTGAGCACCGTCGCGCGCGCCGTCGTCACCGACCCCACGCCGATCCCCGGCCTCACCACCGCCTGACCCGCACCAGCCTGCCCCAGAAGCACGCGGTTGTGTCGCGCCCCGAATGCCCTTAGCGTGGAGACGTTGCCCCGGACCCCGGTGACGCGTCCAAGGACGTGTGGCGGACCGGGGCACTCGTATGTCCATCCTGGCCCTGCTCGGCGTCCGACGGCACCGCCGGACAGGAGCCCTCGTCATGACCCAGGCGACGTCGATTTGGCTGGCCGGCTGTCAGCCCGCCGTCCCGGCATCAGCGCTTCTCACCGATCGTGAAACCACCTGGAACGCAGATGTGCTCGTCGTTGGTGCGGGGATCACCGGGCTGCTCGTTGCCCTGAGCCTTGCCGAAGCGGGTATCGATGTCACTGTCATCGATGCCGGCTCCTTCGGCGACAACACGTCGACCCACAGCACTGTCAAGATCACGGCAGCCCACGGCACCACGCTCGCCAGCATTGCCAGGAGCACGGGCCCGGACGCTGCCGTCAGGTACGGCGCTGCCAACGCGGCTGGCCTCCAACGACTTCGCGAGACGATCGGTCGATACGACATCTCCTGCGACCTCATCGATGACGCGCACTTCGTCTACACGACGAGGGAAGAGGGACGTGCCGACCTGCTCGAGACGGCACGGCTGTCCGCTCTGGCTGGCATTCCCACCGTCGCGGGCGGCCCGTTGCCGATCCCGGTCGACGCGGTCTCGGTCCTGAGGCATGAGGGCCAGGCACTGGTCCAGCCCGCGGCGCTGCTCGATGGCCTGGCGGCGGCCTGCGCAGCACTCGGCGTGTGGTTCGTACCCGGTTTGTCGGCACGCACCGTCGAGTCCTTGGGGTCGAGCCTGCGCGTCGGGGTATCCGACGGGTCGTTCATCGCGGCAGACCACATCGTCCAGGCGAGCCACATGCCCTTCCTGAACCGTGCAGGTGCGTTCACGCGACTCGTCCCCAGCCGAGCGTTCGCGTTGGCCGGCCCTCTTCCTCCCGGGGCGCGGGCAGGCAGCACCTACACCCCAGATGACCCGACGCGCTCGACGAGGGTCGTTCAGTGGGAAGGACGTCCCTGGCTGGTCGCGGTCGGAGAGCACCAAATCGTGGGACGTGGGGGCTCATCTCGGACCCTGGCCGACAGCCTGGCTCGGTGGGCCAGCGATGTCTTCGGCATCGCGGAGATCGGATTCACCTGGGCGGCTCAGGACCTGCGCAGCGCCGACCATCTGCCCATGGTCGGCCAGGTTGGCAGCGATCCTCGCACTTTGATGGCGACAGGTTTCGGCGGTTGGGGGTACACGAACGCCGCCGCTGCCGCCGAGGTCCTCCACTCACTGGTCACGGGCTCGGATCCCGGTCCGTTGGCCGCTGACTGGGACCCCGGGCGCACCGGTCTGCCGCAGGCCTTGCCCGGCCTCGTGACGACGGGCGCCGAAGTCGCCGGGCACTTCGTCGGCGATCGGCTCCGATCCTTGACCGGCTCCAAGGGCACCACCCTCGAACCCGGCCAGGCCAGCGTGCGGCGCGAAGGCCGACGCACCGTCGCCCGGTATCGCGATCACGCAGGCGATCTGCACGAGGTCGATGCGGCATGCACGCACATGGGTTGCCTTGTGCGATGGAACGACCAGGACTTGAGCTGGGACTGCCCCTGCCATGGGTCGCGCTTCTCGATATCGGGCGAAGTCCTCGACGGCCCAGCCCACACGCCGTTGGGAGGCATCTCGTCATGATCGTCTTCGGGATACTTCTCGGCGCCTCGCTCACGGGACTTCTCGTCGTCTTCGACTTCTGGCACTGCCGTGCTCGCAACACTCACCCGGCCACAGTCGTGCCCGATTGACAGGCCGCTCCGCTCGGCGTTGACTGTTCCTAGTTCCGCGGACACGCGGACGCGACCCCAGACCCCGGTCGGCCGAACAAGGACAGGCCGCGAGGCCCCGGGAGTCACGTCATGATCATTCTTGGAATCATCCTGATCGTCGTTGGCCTGCTCGCGAAGATCTCAATCCTCACGACCATTGGCGTCATCCTCTTGATCATCGGAGTTGTCCTCACCATCCTCGGCGCAATGGGTCGCGCTGTGGGAGGCCGCAAGACCTACTACTGATCTGGTGCAGACCGAGGCCTACCTAGGAAGTGAGTGAGCATGACGACCCCCGCCACTGAGTCTCCTGGATCCGACCCTGACAAGAGCGCGGTCCGAGAAGGCTCGCTGACCCCCATCCGGAGAACCATCAATGACCTGCGCGTTCCGCCGATTGTGGTGGCGGCGTGGGAGAGTCCTCCGCCTTGGTGCTTCTCGAGTCGCTAACCCCACTCGCGAAGGGAAATCTCATGGATAGCAACAGCAATGACCGAAGCGTCTCGGCCGACGTCTCGGTCCCAGAGGAGATCTATGAACCGGACCCGGACGACGCGGCCGACGACGATCTAGCTGCGGAGCGTGCTGGCCAATCAGCCACGGATGAGGTGGCCGGCGACTGATGATCGCCTTCCTTGCTCGACGCAATACGCGTTTCAGGTGTCTGGCGCGGGGGTACTCAAAGTGCCAACGGCACGGCCGTCTGACTGCCGAGAAGGAGAGCACGCGATGACTGCCTCATTCACTGATGCGCCGTTGGGTTGCAGTATTGATTCACACGATTGGACAGCGGCCATGAACGAGCAAAACGACTACTACGAGGTGTGCAGGGGATGCGGCAAGCAGACAGCGTGGACGCCACTGTGGCCCAGCACAGCTCAGTAAGCGAGCGTCACCGTGACCGCATCAGCCGCGAGGCCTTTGCGCAATCACCCGTCAGTCGTCTAGCGACGCCCAGCGGATCGATCGCCTACACGCGTGCAGGCAGCGGTCCGCCTCTTCTCCTGGTCCACGGGCTGGGCGGTACGCGACGTACCTGGCAAGCCATCCTCCCCCGGCTCGCACGGACGTTCACGGTCATCGCCGTGGACCTGCCGGGCCATGGCGAATCGGATGCTCCCTTAGGTGACTACTCACCCGGAGCGCAGGCGTCGACATTGCGCGATTTCGTCCTTCGACTCGGCCTGGAGAGCCTCAGCCTGGTGGGGCACAGTCTCGGCGGTGGCACGGTGATGCAGTTCGCATACCAGTATCCCGAGCGCACCGAACGGCTAGTGCTGATCAGTAGCGCAGGACTGGGCTCGGAAGTCACACCCCTGCTTCGGGCGGCCACCCTGCCCGGTGCGGAGAGGTTCATCTCCGGGCTGCCCATGCTCCCACGGGCGATCGCGCACCCGGCACTCGAGGCACTGTCGCGCCTCCCCTACCTGATGTCGCGGGAGGACGCTGCGCCCATCGCGGACGCCCTCTCGACAATGGGCACGAGGCTCCATCGCCGGACGTTCGTCCGGACGGCACGCACGGTCCTGGACATGCAGGGGCAGATGATGAGCGCGACCGGCACGATCGCGGCGCTAGTGGACATTCCCGTCCTCCTCGCATGGGGTGCCGACGACAGGGCAATCCCACCCGAGCATCACCGGCGGGTGGCAAAGCGCCTTCCGCTGGCCCAGACGTGCGAGATTCTTGATGCGGGGCATTTCCCGCAGGAGTCGACGCCCATGGCGCTGACGGACGCCATGATCCCGTTCCTCGAGTCCAGCATCGCGCACGCATACGACGAGCAGCGGTGGCGTTCTCGGGTCGTCCTGGGCTCACCTGCAAACGGATAGAGCTGTCCGCGTACTCGGCACCACTACTGGCCTGCGTCGCCCGGCACCGAACCACGCCAGCCACCAGTTGATTCGGCGGTTGACACAACGCCCGGCACGACTTGAGCCCGTGCCGGGCGTTGCCGTCTCGCTGATGCAGATCAGGCCGGCTGTCCGACGAGGTTCGCCTGGAGCTTCATCATCTCGTCGCCGAGCTCCAGCAAGCGGTTGCGGCCCAGCTCGGAGCGCACCTTCGGAAAGAGCTCGTCCTCCTCTTCCTTCACGTGATGCCTGACCAGCTCCATGAGCACCGTGGCCTTGGACTTGTAGGCCTCGTCCTCGGAGGGGAGCTGACCAAGCTCCTCGATCAGGATCTTGACGAGGTGATGCTCCTCCACCGCCTCGCCGATGTCCTCCTTCGCATCGCCCCCCTCGGCGCGCACTGCGGGGTAGAACACGAGCTCCTCGATCGTTGCGTGCACCGTCAGCGCCTCACAGATCTCGGGGACAACGCTTAGGTCGCCCTTCTCGACGGCCTTGAACATCCGCTCTACCGACTTGTGGTCATCGCGCAGCATGACAATCGCATCCTTTAGACCTCCCAGGTCATTGGTGCCCGCCGCTCGACGCACCGTCGAGCGGTGAGGGGCTACGGAGTCACATACCCCGGTCGTCACGCCTCAATCTGGCGTCCTCATGCGCAGGGGTTTCGGACTTCAGGTTCCGGGTACGTGGCGGGGGAACTGAGGCTTCGCTGCGGGGCCGTCAGCGGGAGGAGTCCGAGATGCCCGCATTGTCGATCGGGATTCTGAGCACGTACCCGCCGACGGTCTGTGGCCTGGCGACCTTCTCCGCTGCACTCGAGCGCGCGCTCGTAGCGCTGGGGCACCACCTTCAGATCGTGCGGGTGGAGGACGGCACGGCCAAGGAGCTGTTGCACGACACCGTCGCCGGCGTGCTGGTCAATGGATCGGCTTCCTCTGTGCGACGCACCGCCGCAGTGCTGTCCTCCTGCGATGTTGCGATCGTCCAGCATGAGTACGGGATCTTCGGTGGGCCGGATGGCGACGAGGTGCTCGAGGTTCTCGGTGGTGTCGACGCACCTGTGATCGTCGTCCTGCACACGGTGCCTCAGCATGCGTCCAACCACCAGGCCGAACTCCTCGTGGACCTTTGCCGGCTGGCCAATCGGGTCGTCGTCATGTCTTCGTCCGCTCGCCAGCGACTACTCGAGACCTACTCCCCGATCGACCGTTCCAAGGTGGTCACCATCCCGCACGGTGCCGCTCTGGCGGCGCATGTGCGAACGGGGGCATGGCATCGGGCGAACCCCGAGGCGGAGCTCTTGACCTGGGGCTTGCTTGGCCCGGGGAAGGGGATCGAACACGTGATCCAGGCGGTCGGCCTGCTGGCCGGACTGGGGCACCCGGTGCGCTACACCATCGCAGGTGCGACGCATCCCAAGGTGGTCGCGCGGGAGGGGCACCACTACCGCGATCTGCTCGCCGCTCGTGCTGACGCCCTGGGCATCAGCAATCTGGTCACCTTCGATGATTCATACAGGGATGTCGAGGACCTGACGGAGTTCATTGCGGGGGCGACCATCGTGGTACTCCCGTACGACACGGTGGAGCAAGTGACGTCGGGTGTCCTCGTTGACAGCATCGGGGCCGGGCGCCCCATCATCGCCACGCGGTTCCCACACGCAATCGAGATGCTGAGCCGCGGCGCGGGACTCCTTGTCCCGCAGCAGGATCCAACCTCCTTGGCAATGGCGATCCAGACGGCGACCAGCGACCCGGACCTGCTGGCGACGATGGAGGTCAAGGTGCGTGAGCTCGCACCCATGCTCAGTTGGAGCGCGGTAGCGGCTCAGTACGCAGCCGAGTGTGAGGTCCTCATGGGGTCCCGTCAGCGGATGACCGCCTGACCACCGCCCTGGTTGGGCGGTTTCGGGGCGTGCAAACGGGGGTACCTACAGGCGCGCCCAACCTGATCGGAGCCCCTCATGCTTGCCTACCGAGCACCGTCACTGCAGCACCCCGTGGTCGTCATGGCCGCCGCATGACGACAGTGGCGGTCATCGCGCACTCGGCCAAGACCATGGGCGGAGGTCTCGCGCAGTTGCGCGCCCTACTCGAGCAGTCCGGGTTCGCCCAACCCCTCTGGTACGAGGTGGCCAAGAGCCGGCAGGTCCCGGAGTGCGTCGGCCAGGCCACGAAGGACGGCGCTGATCTTGTCTTCATCTGGGGTGGCGACGGGACGGTCCGCATGTGCGTGGAATCCCTTGCTGGCTCCGGCATCCCCATCGCGATCCTCCCCGCCGGCACGGGAAACCTGCTGGCCAGGAACGTGGGCGTCCCGCAAGACATCGAGAAGGCAGTCGCGATCGGGCTGCACGGCGACCGGCGGGAGATCGACACGGCCACGGTAAATGGGAACCACTTCGCCATCATGGCGGGCGGGGGACTCGACGCCCTTGTCATGCGTGACGCCAGCGACGGGATGAAGGAGCGGCTCGGGCGAGTCGCCTACCTGTGGTCGGGCGCCCGAAACCTTGCAGTCAAGCCAGTCAAGGCGACGATCGACCTCGAGGGGCGCCGCTTCTACAAGGGTCCCATCACCTGCGTCCTCTTCGGGAACATGAGCGAGGTCCTGGGGGGCATCGAGGTGTTTGATGGATCCAGTGCCGACGACGGAATGATCGAGATGGGCGTCGTCAGCGCGAAGAGTCGTACCCAGTGGCTTCGGACCCTCACCCGCGCGGCCGTCGGGCGGGTGGAGGGCTCCCCGTTCGTCAGCACCACGCGCGGCACAAGCATGACCGTCGAGTTCGACCAGCGTGTGGCCTACGAGGTCGACGGCAGCGAGCAGAAGCCCACCCGCAAGCTCAAGGTGAAGGTGATGCCCAAGTCGACGACGATCTGCGTCCCGAATGCCGACCAGCTAGCGCACGCAGACAAGTAGCAGGCCAGCCATGACCACCGTCAACCCCGTGCAGGATGTCGGGGAGAAGGTCGCCGAAAGCCAACCGATGGGGTGGGTGGCCCGCGCGGGCCTGGCCGCACGAGCACTCGTCTACCTCGCCGTGGGCTGGCTAGCCGTCCTCGTAGCGGCCGGAGGACGCGCCGACGTTGACCAACGTGGAGCGCTCAGCGAGGTGCTGACCCAGCCGATGGGCGGCGCCGTGGTCGCGGCCATGGCCGTCGGCTTCGCCGGGTATGCCGTCTGGCGCCTGTCCGAGGCCGCCTTCGGGGTCAAGGGTGAGGACGGAGCAGGACCCCGCGTGAAATCACTGGCCCGGGGCCTTGCCTACGGCGTGCTGGCCTTCGGTGCTGTCGCCTTGCTCGCAGGCACCCGGGAGTCGCAGTCCGGGGAGCAGGCACAACTGGCGGGGACGGCGATGCAGCAGACGGGTGGCCATTGGCTGGTTGCTGCCGCCGGCGTCATCGTCGTCGGCGTAGGAATCGCGATGCTGTACGAAGGCTGGTCGTCCGCCTTCATGCGGTACTTCGGCTACCTGCCACAGCCGAGGCGCACGGTGATCGTCTGGCTCGGCAGCGTCGGCACGGTGTCGCGCGGGATTGTCTTCTTCGTCACCGGAGCCCTCATCATCGTCGCAGCGTGGACGACGCAACCCGAGATGGCGGGCGGCATTGACGAGGCCTTCCGCACCCTCCTCGACCAGCCATTCGGCGGCTTGCTCGTGGCCGCCCTTGGCTGCGGACTCATCGTGTTCGGCATCTACGGAATGGCCGAGGCAGTATGGCGCCACGTTCCGGACGGACAGCCTGCATGAGCAAGGCAGCCCACACGGTCTACCCACCGATTGACCGCCGACGTGCGGCAGTTCAACTGGTGGGCGGCGGATTAGTGCTGGCGCTGGGCCTGTCCGTCATCGGATGGCTGATCGTGGACGTCGACATCACGCGACCGTTGATCGCCTGGGAGGAATCCGTCAATGGGTGGTTCGTCGACCACAGGACTCCGTTCCTGAACACCCTCACCCAGGCGGGCAGCACCCTCGCGGACACGTTCTCGTGCATAGCGCTGCTCATCGTCATGGTGGTCGTGACGCGGCTGTGGCTGGGTCGGTGGCGCGAACCCCTGGTGCTGGGTGCCGCCATCATGGGGGAGCTGCTGGTCTTCCTCATCGTGACGGCCGCGGTCCAACGGGACCGTCCCGACGTGCTCCAGCTTGATGCGGCTCCGCCTACCTCGAGCTTCCCATCGGGACACACCGCGGCGGCGGTGGCCCTCTACGGATGCATCGCCGTCATCGTCAATCGCGAGATGCGAACGAAGTGGCTGGCACTGCTCATCGCAGCCGCCTCCTGGGCGGTTCCAGCCGTCGTCGGCATCTCTAGGGTCTATCGCGGCATGCACTATCCCGTCGACGTCATCTTCGGTTACATCGGTGGTGGCCTGTGGCTGACAATCGTTCTCGTGACCTTGCTGCCCGTCGCACGAAGGCGCGTCGCGATGGAACGGCGACCTCTGCCATCGGCGACGAGCAGGACGCTTGCACCCGATCCTGCATTGCCCGCGCACCCGCTCGGGAGGGCGTGATGACGCAGGATCCGGGCGGTGCCCCCAGTTCGTTGCAGGACACGCTTTCGCCCAGCGCGCCGGGCCTGCCACCGGAGTCCGGAGTGGCGGTCGACCTCCGCCAGGTTGTGCCAGACGCCGCTCCGTCGACAGGGTTCCTGGTGATACTCGGAGCCGGGACCACTCTCCTCTTCGCGGCCCTGACCGTCTCGGTCGTCCAGCACACGAGTGCGGTGTCCGCCGCCGACCTCCAGCTGCACTCCTGGGCGCTGGTGAACCGAAACGAACTGACCATCGGCCTGGCGCGCTGGCTGACATGGGGCGGCGCCACCGTCGTTGTCCTACCGGCCCTCATCGTCGTGGGCGCCTTGGCAAGTCCGGGACGGCGTGCCATTCGGTCACGAATCGGATCCGGCATGCTCCTCGCCGGAATCGCCAGCCTAGGAGTCTACCTTGGCCTTCTCATCAATGCCGCGGTCGGGGGGGTCCGGCCCCTCGAGAGGGATTGGGCCGGCACGGCCGGTGGTCCGACCTTTCCGTCGGGGCACACAACCGCGGCGACCATCTTCGCGGCTTTCGTGGTGTGGGCCCTAGCCCCTCACATGCGTACGACGATGCAGCGCATCCTTCTGGTGTCCGCCGCGGCCGGTTGGGCAGCGGTCGTGGGCCTCACCCGCGTGTGGCTTGGCGTTCACTGGCCCAGCGACGTGCTGGGCGGGTGGCTCTTCGGAGTGGCATGGGCGTCGCTGGCAGTTGCAGGCGTCGTCACCCTGCGTCGGCGTTGGGCGCGCCGAGCTAAGGCGCGTGAGCAGCAATCAGGTTCGTGAACGGTTGCCGAGGACGAGGCTGATGAGGCCCACCACGAGCAGGATGATCGCGATGATGAAGAGCCACTTGGCGGCCGTACCGAACCCGATGAGGGCGGCAACGACAGCTGCGATGAGCAGGATGATCCACACAGACACTGGTACCTCCGGGGACGGGGAGCGCGTGCTCCCGTTGATCGGCCAGACGTCCAGTACCCCCTTTCCCGGATGCCAAACAAGCGATTGGGAGGACCGGACTGGGGTACAAGGCGGTGGGAGGTGTCGTGGAACTCAGGACTCGCGGTGACGTCGGTGGGAGGCCCCACAGTGCCGGATTGGGATTAGTTGTCACCCAGGCGCCTGTGGCCGCCAGGGCGTTCAGCATCTATGAGCACCGGGCCCGCACCCACCACTTCGACCTGCGATTAATGCGCGGCGACTCTGTGGCCTTATGGGCCGTGGCTTCGGCCATGCCCGGTCCCGGAGACGTGGCGCAGCTGGCAATCCGCATCGACGAACTGCCCTTCACCGCGCTGGGGACCCTTGACGCGCAGTCGGACAGGACCAGGTGGGACCACGGCCCTATGACGGTACGCAGCTGGCGCGAGGGTGAGGCCGCGGTGGTGACACTGCACGGTGCCTCCGGTGGCGGTCTCGGCGGTATGCGCACAGTGTCCCTGCTGCATGTGGGCTCGGTAGGCGAAGACGACGACCACTGGACCATCGTCGCGCTGGACACATCATCGTGACCTGCGTGGACATCGGAGGGTTACGCCGCCATCGTCTCGAGGGCCCGCTGACGGAGGCGCTCCATCAGCCGGGCAAGCAGCCTGGACACCTGCATCTGGCTGACCCCGATCTCCGTCGCGATCTCCCGTTGTGACAGGCATTCGTAGAAGCGCAGTCGGATGAGCTCCCGATCGTTTTCGGACAGATCCCTGCAGATCTGAACGAGGGTGAGGTGTTCCGCGACCTCGGTGTAGGGATCTTCCACCATGCGCAGGCTCTCGGAGAGCGTTCGCCCTGCTTGCCCGACCGGTTCATCCAACGAGGACGGCGTGTAGCAGCCGCGAGCAGACAACGCTTCGGTGATGTCCGCGACGCTCGCTTCCATGTAGCACGCGAGGGTTCTCGGGGTCGGGAGCGTGGCGCCCTGTTGAGCCATCACGTCCGTTGCCTTGCTGATCTGCGCCTGCAGTTCCTGCACACGTCGCGGTGGCCGGATCGTCCAGCAGTGATCCCGAAGGTGCCGCTTCAAGGCCCCGCTGATGCTGACCTTGGCGTAGGCCTCGAAGAGCCCCCGATCGGCATCGAAGCCCCTGTAGGCCTTGATCAGAGCCAGATTGGCCACCTGAAGCAGGTCGTCGGCATCGGCGCCGCGACCGGAGAATCGCTTCGCCAAGCGGCGCGTCATGGGCAGGTAGCGACGGACCAGCTCCTCTTCGAGCAGGTCGACGGTGCCGACTGCAGGCACATTGGTCTCGGGGCCAGGATCCACGGCATTCTCTCAAGGGGAGGAATTGCGTTGATCCGGCTGCTTTCTGGACCGGTCGTCCCATCACTGTGTCAGGTCCAGTTGCGGGTTGGCAACTGTTTTGGCGGGTTTGACATGCCGCCATAGGGGGAGTTCACTGGAAGTGGTTCCGCATATCCGCGGACACGACCCTGGACCCCGGTCGACGCATCGCTAGGCCGCAAGGCACCGGGAGTCACATCATGATCATCCTCGGCATCATCCTGATCGTCGTCGGCTTGGTCGCCAAGATCTCGATCCTGACCACCATCGGCGTGATCCTCCTTATCGTGGGCGCCGTGCTCACGCTGCTCGGCGCGATCGGCAAGCCGGTCGGCGGCCGTCGGTCGTACTACTGATCGAGCCGTTCCACGGCTCACTCCCTCCATCCGGAGGGACACCAACTCCAGCAGAAGGACACCATCATGGGAATTGGCTTCAGCATCTTCCTGCTTGCCGTCGGAGCGATCCTCGCTTTCGCCGTGAACGCAACCGTCGCTGGTCTTGACATCAGCATCGTCGGATGGATCCTCATGGCTGCCGGCGTCATCGGCCTGATACTGACGATGGTCGTGCTCGCACCCCGTCGTCGGCGAACTGTCACCGAGACGACCGTGACTCCGGTCGCCGCCACGGCGCCGGTCGCGACCACCACTTCGGTCACGGGTGTCGAGCGCCAGGTCAACGAGGACGTCGTCTGATCGTCCGCTTCGAGATGCATGCCGAAACCCGCACGACACCAATAGAAGGGAATGATCATGGGTATCAATAGCGATCAGGCCAAGGGCAAGGTCAAGGAAGCCGCAGGTGACCTCACCGGCAACGAGAAGCTGCAGAGGGAGGGCAAGGCCGATCAGGCCGCTGGCGACGTGAAGGAGTTCGTCGGCAAGGTGGGCGACAAGGCCGAGGAAGTCGTGGACAAGGTCAAGGACGCGGTCCACAAGGACTAGCGGCGTATCCAGCAGGGCGTCCCGAAGTCAGTCGGGACGCCCTGCTGGCGCGGACATGCCCACACTTGGGTGAATATCGAGCGCAGAGGAGACCCCCATGACCAGCGAAACCAAGCCCGATCCTGACGATGTCGTCGACAACGAGACGACGTTGGCGGAACTGAACGACAATCCACCTTCCACGGACGAGACCGATGCCGCTGATGGCGAGCGGGTTGACAACGAGACCGTCCTGGCCCGAGTGAACGACAACCCGCCTCCTGACCGCGAAGAGCGACCATGAGCATGGCGACACCTGCGAAAGGCCACGAAGAAGGCTTGCGAGACATCGTCGACCCTCATGGCGCTACTGACCCCGTCACACCGGAAGAGTTCGTGGGTCGACGACGAGGCCTGCGTGGACTGTGGAGTTCCCTCGCGTACTGGGTGCAGCTTGCCGGCCTGTCCCTGTACGGTCCGGCCAGCCAGCCGCGTGCGAGCGACCCAATCGAGCGTCTCAAGAAGAAGTACGGCAGGCCCGCGCGCAAGTACTGATCGATAGGGCCGTGAGTGGCAGGCGCGCCCGCGTGTTTCAGCGCCCCTGCCGCAAGGACCGGAGACGCTCCAGCACGCCCACGACGGCCACCGGGTCGTCGACGCGCCAGCCCGCAACGGACGGCCCCGGGCCCACCTTGACCCCGAGGTCACCGGCTCGCAGGGCCGCGAAGGCGCTCTCATCCGTGGCGTCGTCTCCGGCGAAGAGCGTCCCGGTGATGTCCCACCGTTCACGTAGCGCGTCCACTCCGTCCGCCTTGGTCCCGGAGAAGACCGCCAATTCGACCACTTCCTTCCCCTCGAGGACGTGGACGCCGGGAAGGCTGCCCGGGCCTTGACGCACCGCGTCCAGGACCCGGGCTGCGTCGCGTCGGTGCGCCTTTCTCACGTGGACGGCGACGCTCGCCGGCTTTGTCTCTAGCACGACGCCGGCGACTCCATCGACGATCGTTCGGCACTGCTCGACGATCCGGTCGATGAACTCCCCTTCGCCAGGACTCACCGCCAGGATCCTGCCGGCCTCGAACTCGGTGCCGTGGCTTCCTACGAGGTGCACATGTTCCGGCATCCCGGCGAGCTGGGTGAGGTCAATCAGTGCACGGCCCGACACGATGGCTGACCATGTGTCGGGCAGGTGGGCCAGGGCGTCAAGGACGGCAACCGACCCGTCTACAGGGCGCGCAGCCGACGGCTCTTCGGCCAGCGTGGAGATCGTCCCGTCGAAGTCGCAGCACACCAATAGGCGGTCCGTTGTGGCCAGGAGCGAGATGGCGGCGTCCAGCCCACTCGGGTCGGAACCTTCCGTCGTCACGGCACGTGGCCCTCGAGCGTGGCGAGGAACGTACGCACCCAACGGTCCACGTCGTCCTCGAACACATTGGTGCGCAACGATTGCAGCCGCCGGGCCAGTTCCTCAGGTGTCGACGCCACGACCGCCGCCAGCGTGCGCTTGAGCCCCTCGATGTCGTAGGGATTGACGATGAAGGCCTCTTGGAGCTGCTCGGCCGCGCCGGTGAACTCGCTCAGCACCACAGCGCCGGTTTCCTGCACTCGCGAGGCAATGTACTCCTTGGCGACGAGGTTCATGCCGTCGCGCAGGGGGGTCACCAGGAGGACGTCGGCGGCCACGTACATCGCCACGAGCTCCTCCCGTGATACCGATTGATGGAGGTAGTGGATCGCCGGGTCGCCCACCCGGCCCAAGTCACCGTTGATGCGACCGACGAGCAACTCGATTTCGTCGCGGATGTTCCGGTACTCCTCGACGGTTTCGCGTGACGGGATCGCGACCTGGAGCATCGTGACCTCGGAGGGATCCAGCAGGCCCTCGGCCAGCGCCTCCGAGAAGGCGCGCAGCCGGACGTCGATGCCCTTGGTGTAGTCCAACCGGTCGACGCCGAGGAACAGCAGCCGGAAGCCCCCCATCTCCTCACGGATCTGCCGGGCGCGGGCCTGGATCTGTGGAGCGCGCGCCATGGTGTCGAATGCCGCGGCACCGATGCCGATGGGGAAGGCACCTACGCGCACGGTTCGCTGGCCGTCCTGGTCGGGCACGTCGACCCGGTCCCCGCCGGGGTCCAGTCCGAGTAGCCGCCGGGTCGCCCCCAGGAAGTTGCGTGCGCTGTCGTGGGTCTGGAACCCGACGAGGTCCGCGCCCAGCAGGCCCTCGAGAAGCTGGCGTCGCCAAGGGAGCTGGGCGAAGAGCTCCACCGGTGGGAAGGGGATGTGCAGGAAGAACCCGATCGTCAGGTCGGGGCGCGCGTCGCGCAGCATCCTCGGGACCAGCTGGAGCTGGTAGTCGTGGACCCAAACTGTGCCGCCCTCGGGAGCGAGCTCGGCTACCTTCGCGGCGAACACGGCGTTCACCTCGCGGTAGGCCACGAACTCGGGCCGGTGGTAGGCCGGTGTCACGACCACGTCGTGGTACAGCGGCCATAGTGCGCCGTTAGAGAAGCCCTCGTAGAACTGCTCGACCTGTTCGCCGGAGAGCGGAACGGCCACGATGCGGAGGTCGTCGATAGCCTCCGGCAACGCTGGCTCCGTGCTGTCGCTGGTGTGGCCACTCCATCCGATCCACGTTGCCGGTCGGCCTGCCAAGGCCGGCTCAAGCGCACTCACCAGGCCGCCGGGGGCGCGCCGCCACTCACCCTCACCTGCGTTGCCGACGTACTCGACCGGCAGTCGATTCGCCACGACGACGAGTGGTGCGGCGTGGGAGGCTTCGGGGCTCGTTCCCGTGGAGGGCATGGTCCATCCTCTGGCGAGTTGGCCCGAGACTCAAATCAGGCCAGGCCGAAGCCGCACCGCGCCCTGATGATCTTGTCGGCCTTGAAGCCGCTCTGGATGTAGTCCCAGAGCGTTCCCGAGTCTGCCAGCGCGTGCCCGCGCCACGCACGTGCGAGGCGTAGTGCGCTGTCCGAACCATTGGCACGCATGGCGCGGTAGGCCTGCCTGGCCACCCGGTCCATCTCGGATGTGATGCGGTCGTACTCGATCTGCTGCTCGGGAGACAGCTGGTCAGAAGCAGGGAGATCGGCGATCTGCTTGCCGAGGTCGACGTAGGCCGCCACCGGAACGCAGTACCGAGGTGCTGCAGATGCGGGGGAGGCCAGCCCCACCGACGCCGCGGCCAGAACTGAGGTCACGACAAGGACGCTTTGAAGCTTCGCCACCATGGCTACCTCCGATGCCGTGAATGCTAATGCCCGTCGCGATCCGGAACTGGCGTTTCCTTCGCCGCCCACCCAGGACGACAATGAGCGAAGACCGGCAGGCGAGACTCGTCAGCGGCAGAGGATGGGAGCACCGCACCATGACTGGCACCGAGCCGAGAATGACTGTCCGCCCGCTGGGCAAGGCGACGGGCATAGAGGTGACCGATGTGGGCCTCGGGTTGTGGGCGGTCGCCGGCAGCGAATGGGGGCCGGCCGAGGACCAGGCGTCCCTGGACGCGATCGAGGTAGCGCTCGACGCAGGCATCACCTTCTTCGACACTGCCGACGTCTACGGCGAGGGTCACTCCGAGGAGTTGCTGGGCCTGGCGATGAAGGGGCGGCGTGAGAAGTTCATCGTCGCGAGCAAGATCGGCTGGACCGGCTTCGATCGGGAGGCGAACCACTCCCAGTACGACACCGTCGAGAAGCTGGTTGCCGGAGTCGAGGGATCGTTGCGTCGTCTGGACACCGACTTCCTCGACGTCATCCAGTGCCACATCAACTACCTCGAGCCCAACACCGATGTGTTCATCGAGGGATTCCAGGCCCTGAGGTCCGCGGGGAAGGTCCGCGCCTGGGGTGTCAGCACGAGCGACTTCGACCTTGTCCGTCACTTCAACGCGGCCGGCGACTGCAGCGTCCTGCAGATCGACTACTCGATCCTCAACCGCACCGCCGAGCGGGAGATCCTGCCCTACTGCGCAGCCAACGGCATCGGAGTCATCGTCCGCGGGCCCTTGGCCATGGGGATCCTCGCCGGCAAGTACGGTGCAGCGGACACGTTCCCCGAAGGCGACTTCCGGGCAAACTGGATCAACGCCCCGGAGCAGAACGAGCAGTACCGGCGCGACCTCGCCGTCGTCGAGGGGCTGCGCGCTGTCGTTCCTGACGGGCAGAGCATGGCGGAGTTCGCCCTGCGCTTCGTGCGGAGCAACCCGGCCGTCAGCACCGTGATCCCGGGCGCGCGGGACGGACGCCAGTCGGCGGCCAACGCCGCGGCCGGGCTTGCCCCGCTGCTCTCCGCTGAAGAGCAGGCTGCCGTCGATCGGCTCGTCCCACCCGGTGGAGGCCGCAAGATCTGGCCTGCTTGAGCGGCGAGGTTGTTCAGCGTTCGCCGAAGAACGCCCGGATGTCGTCCACGAGCAGTTCCGGCTCTTCCAAAGCAGGGAAGTGCCCCCCGGCCGGCATGACTGACCAGCGCCGGACGTCGTAGCGGGCCTCGACCCAACTGCGCGGGGGGTGGTACATCTCCGCAGGGAACATCGCGCAGGCCGTCGGGACCTCTACGTGCTTGCCGTCGAAGCCGAATCGAGGCTGCATCGTCGCGTACTCGCGGTAGAGACGCATAGACGACGTGATCGTTCCGGTCAGCCAGTACGTGGCGACGGTCGCGAGCAGATCATCCTTGCTGAAGCGGCGCTCCACCTCGCCACCGCAGTCGCTCCAGTTCTGGTACTTCTCGACGATCCAGGTGGCGAGCCCCGCGGGGGAATCATTGAGTGCTACTCCGAGGGTCTGCGGCTTGGTCGACTGGATGACGTCGTAACCCATCTCCTCAGCGAGCCATTGCTCTTGCCTCTCCATGGTCTGGCGCTCCGCCTCCGATATCGCAGCCTCCCGCAGGGGCGGGCGCACGAGGACCATGTTGAGATGAAGGCCGATGACTCGTGCCGGCTCGGCGAGGGCCATTTCGGTGCCGATGATCGAGCCCCAATCAGTCCCATGCACCGCGAACTGCCGGTAGCCCAGACGATCCATCAGGGTGACGAATGCGCGGGCCATGCGGCGCACATCCCAACCGGGGGACTGTGTTGGACCTGACCAGGCGAAGCCCGGCAAGGACGGGCACACGACATGGAATGCGGGCGCCGCAGGACTCGGGGAGACCAGCGGCTCGATGACCTTGTGCCACTCGAAGACCGTGGACGGCCAGCCGTGCACCATCAAGAGGGGGATGGCGCCGGCCCGTGCAGAGCGCTGGTGCAGGAGGTGGATGCTCTCGCCGTCGATCGTTGTGCGGAACTGGTCGTATCGATTCAGGGTTCGTTCCACGGCGCGCCAGTCAAACCCCTCGCGCCAGTAGTCGCACAACTCGCGGACGTAGTTCGTGGAGATGCCGAAGCGGGACCCGGCCCCCTCGATCTGGTCCGGCAGGCGCGTCCACCGCAGGCGCTCCTGCAGGTCCTCGAGTGCGGAGGACTGGACCGCAATGCGAAATGGCGCGACGCCGTCGGAGCGGCTCAATGGGGGGTTCTCCTGAGCCTCTAGGGCTCGCGCAGGATCAGGATGGACAGGAGGAGTGGCAGCCAGTCGTCAACCAACCCCCGTGGTTGCTCCGTGAGGGCGGAGATCCTGTTCAGCCGCTGCCGCAGCGTGTTCCGGTGGATGTAGAGCCGGTCGGACGCCTGCTGGACCGAGCCGTGCTCTCGGACGAAGACCTCGAGTGTCCCCAGCAGGTCCGTGCCGTGACGGTCGTCGTAGTCCTTGACCCGCTGGACGGTCTCCAGGTGGCCTTGCACGGCAGGGGTGAGTGAGCGGCTCAGTGCCATGATCTGCTGCCCGAGGCCGTTGTCGCCACCCTCCGCCAGCCGCACGCCTTCGGAAGTCAGCGACGCCCAGTTCATCGCCCGGGCCGCCAATCGACACTGTGCAGCGATCTGCGCGGGAGTGCTTGCAGCATTGCCGACTCCGATCGCGATGCCGGCCGTTTGGCCCTTGTCTTCCAGCGCGGCAACCACTTCACGGACCGCCCACGAGGTCACGTCGTCACTGCCGGTGGGTTGCTCCCGGGACATCACGAGGGCGGCGACAACTCCGGGAGTCGCGGACATGACACGCCGCCACTTGCCAGAGAAGACAGACTCGACGGTGTAGACGACGCTGTCCAGAGAACGCCCGCTTGACAGGCTGAGGTCAGGGTCGCACCGAATGACGACGGGGGTAGCCCACGAGCCTGCCTGCCACCCGTGCCGCTCAAGCACGGCAGCGGCCTCCTCGTCCGACTGCGCGGAAACGAGCTTCCCCAGTGCCGAGTCACCCGATGCTCGCGATGAGATTGCTTGCAGTGCCAGCGCTCCGTAGCTGGCGATGGCCTCGAGCACGGAGCGATCGGCGGCCGTGTAGGCGGAGGTGCGGAATGTGGTGACCACGCCGACTGTTCGCTCACCCAGGCGCATGGGGATGCTCGCTGACTGAAATGCCGGTGAAGCGGACTTCACCAGTTGCCTTGCGGTGGCGGCCGTCATGACGACTTCGCTCCGGACGTCCTCGCCAAGATGGTCGGGCAGTGGTCGGCGTGTCGCCACGGCGGCCGAGTCCCCCATGGAGCCTTCGTAGTCGAGGGTCTCGACGATGCCGATGTCGGACGGGACGATGGCGGTGGCTCGCTGGATGAGTTCGGCTAGGCAGCCCTGGACATCCTTGGGCGCCGCCTCCGCCAGCCCGATAAGCGACTCCAACGCCGCTGACTGGCGCTCCCATTGGTCGACCACGTGGGCCCGGTCGATGCCACTCGCCAGGAGGCGGGCGACCTCGTCAACGAGACGGAGGTCGTTGTCCGTGAAGGCCTCCTCTGCCACGGAGTAGATCGAGAAGACCCCCACGGGATCGCCGCCTGGAATGAGGATGGGCACGATCAGGCACGACCGGAAATCCTCTTCGAGCAGTTCGGGAAACATGACCACGCGAGGATCGCTGTCGAGGTTCCTGCCGATCAGCACGGGTCGGCGCATCAGGGCGGACCAGCCGGTGAGCCCCTCGCCAGGACGCAATGAGATCCGGCCGACGAAGGCCTTCTGGTGGCCCTCCGTGGCAACCGCTAGCACGAACTGGCCGATCTCCTCATTCCACAGGTAGACGAAGGCCCCACTGGCATCGATGGCTCGCACCACGGATTCGACGCTTCGCTGAAGCAGCGACGCGGCATCTCGCGACTGGCTCAGCGCCTCGATGACGTCGGTCAGGAGTGCTACCCGCTTCTCCGCGTCGCGGAGGCTGTCGTACAGCAGCTCGAAGTCGGCGGCCTTGAGCGGGCTGCCGCCGAGGTTGCCGCGAGCGCTCTTCACGACCGGGACCTCGCGACGTTCGTTCTGCACATGGCGAGGCTAGACGCCGGCCGGCAACGAGTGGGCCGGATCGTCAGTCCTCGAGCACCAAGATGGCCAGCTCGGGGCAGTTGGCCACCGCCGTCCGCACCGCCTCGACACGCTCCTCCGGAACGGTGCCAGCCGGGTTCTGGACGGTCGCGAAGCCGTAGTCGTCGACCTCGAACACGTCGGGAGCGAAGATCATGCACCGGTTGTGCCCTTGGCACTTGCTGGGGTCCACTGCGATTCTCATGGTCAGGCCTCGCGGATGAATCGAACCGTGAGCGGGCCGACACCGTGCCACGGCTCGTCGAGGTTAACGGCCTCGAACGGGGGGACCCGGTCGAGGAACTCCCTCAGCGCCACGATGACCTCTCGCCGGCCGAGGTTGGAGCCAAGACAGCGATGGATGCCGGCGCCGAAGGCGAAATGACGGTTCTCCTCGCGGTCGATGATGATCTCGTCAGGGTCCGGGTAGGCGTCCTCGTCGCGGTTCCCCGAGCCGAAAGCGAGGACGACTCGGTCGCCCTTCTTGATTGGGCAGCCCCCCACCTCGACATCCTTGGTCGCTGTGCGGGCCATCGCCTGCACGGGGGACATCGTGCGGAGGAACTCCTCCGCGGCTGAGGAGATGAGTCCCGGATCCCGACGCAGGCGCTCCTGATCCTGCGGATTCCGGGCCAGGTACCACAAGCTGGAGCGGATGGCCCACGCTGTGGTGTCCAGTCCCGCAAGGAAGAGCAGGTAGCCGTAGTTGAGGATCTCCTCGTCGGTGATCGGCCTGCCATCGATCTGTGCCGTGATGAGCCGCCCCGTGATGTCGTCCTTCGGCGGCTCCTGTCGCCGTCGCTCCACCAGGGACCAGAGGTAGTCCCTGACCTCATTGGCCGCCGTCGCGGACTCATCGGGGTTGACGTCGCGGTCGTAAATGATGCGATCAACCCAGCCGTCGAACATGTGCCAGTCCTCGGGCGGGTAACCGACAAGCGTGCAGAAGATGATCGAGGGCAGCGGACGGGCGTACCCCAGGCCGATGTCAGCCACCTCGCCCTTGACGACTTCGTCCGCAAGGGTGCGTGCGGTCTCCTCGACGAGGGGCGTGAGGGCGTCGACGGCCCGGGGGGTGAACAGGGGCAGGAGCAACTTGCGGTAGGCGCTGTGAAGCGGTGGGTCGATGTCGATGGGGATCATGGGCTCGTCCGTGCCGAAGGCGGGCAGGAGCATGCTCGGGGCGACCGAGAAGGTGGCCCAGTCCTGCTCGGCGTTGAAGATGTCCTCGTTCTTGGCCAGGAACCAGAAGCCGCCGTAGCGATCACTCCAGCCGACGGGGCAGTGATCACGCAGTTCCTTGTACGTGTCGAAGATCGTGTCGAGCGCTGGCCCGTGGAAGTCGAAGTCCCGTACCGGTATCTCAGTCATGCCGATGTCTCCCATGGTGACGGCGGAAATGTCAGGTGCGCGGTGACCGACGGAGGGTCCTAGGTCATCTCCAGGTAGCGGGCGGTCTCCCAGTCGGTGACCGCCCGGCCGAACTGACGGATCTCCCAGTCGCGGGTCAGCGCGAAGTGCTCGACGAAGTCATCGCCGAGGAGATCGTGCGCCGGAGCGCTCGCACGCAGCGCGGACGTCGCGGCCTCAAGGGAACCCGGAAGGAGTTTCAACTTGGCCTCCGGGTCCTCATACGCATTGCCGATCATCGCCGCGGGCGGGGTCAGGGCCTTCTCAACTCCATAGATTCCCGACGCGACATTGGCGGCGATGACAAGGTAGGGATTCGCATCGGCGCCCGGGATGCGGTTCTCGATCCGGGCGGCGGGCCCCGTGGAAGGGATGGCACGGACGGCCACGGTGCGATTGTCTCGCCCCCATGTGACACTGGATCCGGCCCAGGACCCGCCCTCGGTCCGCTTGTAGGAGTTGACGGTCGGGCAGTAGAACGCCGTGAACGCTGCCGTCAGCTCAAGCATGCCGGCGACGTACTGCTGGCCGATGGCGGACAGGGAGTCGCCGTCCGCGGCGTTGGCGAAGGCCGGCGACCCGTCCAGGTTCGACAGGCTCTGGTGGAGGTGTCCCGAGGACCCGGCCCACGCCTGGTTGACCTTGGCCATGAAGCTCGCCGTGTAGCCGTGCCGAGCAGCGATCTCCTTCACGGCGCTCTTCAGGATCGACGCCTGGTCGGCAGCGGCCAGGGCGTCCGCGTAGTGGATGTTGACCTCGAACTGGCCGGGGCCGTGCTCGCTGTTGCTCGCCTCGATATCGATGCCGCAGTCGTGCAGCGTCTGGCGGATCTCGCCGAGGAGGAACTCCGTGCCCGTTCCTCGGTAGAGGCTGTAGGTGCGCGACCCATGGGTGATGGGCTGCGGGTCGCGCCACTTGCGGTCGGCGAGTTCCTTCGGGGATCCTTCGAACACGTAGAACTCGAACTCGTATGCCGCCATCGGCGCGAAGCCCGAGGACTCGGCACGCCGGATGACCCGCTTGAGCACCTCCCGGGGAGAGATCGACACCGGCGTCCCGTCGAGTTCGGTGATGTCGCAGGTCACCATGGCGGTGCCGGGCTCCCACGGGACCACCCGCATCGTCGACAGGTCGGGCAGCAGGGTCACGTCGGGGTATCCGGTGTGCCAGCCGGTGTACGAGAGGTTGTCGAGGAGCTCGTCCACCATGTCCCAGCCGAACAGGATGTTTGCGATGTTGCTGCCCTTGTACGCCACGCTGCTGGAGAAGTAATCCACGGGAATGCGCTTGCCGCGGAGCAGGCCGTCGATATCGGGGGCCTGGATCCGTACCGTCGTGATCCGGTTCGCTGACATGAACTCCTGCACCGCCACTTTGGCGTCTTCGGCGCTGCCCAAGTCAGACTCCGCTTCCAGGACTGGGAGACGGGTTCTCTCCGCCATGTGGGCTACAGCCAAGTGCCACGTGCCACCTCGGGCAGTGGGCGGAATGGTGGCACTTGCCCCAGCCACTGTGCGATCCGCACACTGCTGGCTGTCATATGGTCTGTTGGTATGACCTCCAGACCAAATCCCAGGCCCGTCATCGGGATCCCTGCCGTCTATACGACCGCCGCGTGGGGGTTCTGGAAGGAGGGCGCCCACTTGGTCGCGAACACCTACGTGTCGGCCCTGTGGGACGCAGGCGCCTTCCCCATCGTGATCCCGCCCACGGGCATGGACGATCCTTCGACGTTCACCCGCATCCTCGACCATGTTGATGGGCTGCTGTTCGTGGGTGGCGCTGACCTTGATCCCGGCCTCTACGGGCAGGGCCCTGCTCCCGAGCTCGAGGAGACCTCACCGACCCGGGACTCGTTCGAGACGCCACTGATCCTGGCGGCCCTTGAGCGCGACGTGCCACTGCTGGGCATCTGCCGGGGGGTGCAGTTGATGAACGTCGCTACCGGGGGCAGCCTGCACCAGGACCTTGTCAGCGCCGGGTTCGACGACCATCGGCAAGCACCCGGGTTCCTCGACCAGGGCTGCTTCCACGACATCCGGATCGAGGACAACAGCCTGCTCGCCACCATCGCGGGCTCACCGACCATGGCCGTGAACTCCCACCACCACCAGGGCATCGACCGGATCGGGGTCGGGGCACTGGTCACCGCGCGTGCCGCGACCGATGGGTGCATCGAGGCCGTGGAGTGGCCCGACAGGCGCTTCGCCCTGGGCGTGCAGTGGCATCCGGAGAAACCCCGCAGCGCGGCCTTCTTTGCCGCCCTGGTCGACGCGGCGGGAGCGGTCTCCCACGACTGACCGGATGGCACCGATCCTGGGCAGCCTTCCAGTCGGGCCTTCGGTGGGTTCGTGCGCATAGGCTCAAACCGGCGGTCTCGCATCGGACGGGTCACGTCGGGAGTGAGGCGCACATGAGAGCGCGTATCGCCTCCCTGCCAGGCCCAGTGTGGACGATGCTCCTGTGGGCCCTGGGTTCCTTGCTGAATGCGATCGTCCTCGGAGCCTGGTTCTCGGCGCCAGTGTCCCCCCCTCCGGGCTGGCTGCTGCAATGCGCCTTTGAGCTCGTCGTCATCGTCGTCCTGATGTCACTGGCGAACCGGACACCCGTGTGGCTCTTGCACGGGATGCTGCTGCTGCAGATCTGGTCCATCTATGCGCTCTGCGTGGTGCTGGGTGACCTCGTCAGCATTGCGACATGGTCCATCGGCGCGATCGGCGCCGTTCTCTACGCCAGCTACTGGTGGCACGGCTGGGTGAGCTATGCCTACGTCGTCATCGTCTCCGGTGGCATGTTCATCGTCATGCGGATCACCGGAACGGCGGGGGACCTGGGCATGGCATGGATCATTATCACGACGATGTCGCTGGCCCTCGCCGTGGGACTGAACACGCTTGTCGGGAAGCTCGAGCGCCAGGCTCGGTATGACTCGCTCACCGGACTGCTCGGCAGGGACGGCCTCAATGACTACCTGGAACTGCACCCGCGGGCGGGTCGCACCCAGCTCCCGAGATCACTCGTCGTGATTGACATCGACGGGTTCAAGGCCGTGAACGATGCGCGCGGTCACCATTGGGGCGACCTGGTCCTGAAGTCCTTGGCCGATGCCTGGCGAGGGACGCTGCGGCCCGATGATCTCGCGGTGCGCACGGGTGGTGACGAGTTCCTGCTCGTTCTGCCCCAGACGGGTACGGACGGTGCCCGGGCGCTTGTTCGGCGGATGCGGGAGGTGGACGAGACGCCCTGGTCGTGCGGGATCGTCGACTGGCCCACCGATGAGTGCTTCGCCTCGGCGTTGAAGCGCGCCGACGCCCTGATGTACGAGGAGAAGGCAGCCCGCCGGCAACGCGGGGTCAGCGGGACGTGAACCCGATACTCTCCTGCGCGGCCCTCGATGCACATTCGCAGGAGATGTTGGGAGGTGGCGGCTTGCGAGTCTCGCTTCTGTCGCTCACACCAGTGAAGAGCCTTGCCGTGCACCACCCTGACCATCTCGACCTGTCCGATGAAGGGGTCGTTGGCGATCGTGCCTTCTTCGTCGTGGACGAGGAGTTGGGCCTGGTGTCCTGCACTGATGTCGGGTACCTGCTGCGGTACCGCGCGGCGTTCGACCAGGCGACCGGCGTGCTCGATGTCCATGGCCCGGATGGATCCGTGCGCTCGGCTGCGGTCGAGCTGGGTGAAGCCGTGGCCACCGACTTCTACGGCCTGCGGACGGTCGGTGGGCACGTCGTCCTGGGTTGGGACGAACTGTTCTCGCGGATCGCTGGGCGTCCTGTGCGGCTGGTGAAGGGCTCCTCCGGGGGCTTTGACGTGTGTGGGGTCACCCTTCTCGGCGCACCCACGGTCAAGGAACTGGCCGCGCGGAACCAGTCGGACCCGGTCGACCCCCGGAGGTTCCGCATGAACATCGAGATCTCCGGCGGTGAGGCACTCGACGAGGACCGGTGGGAGGGACGGCGGTTGCGCGTGGGCTCCGCGGTCGTCATCGTGGGCGGCCCGGTCAGGCGGTGCGCGGCGACGACCCGAAATCCCGAAACGGGCGACGTCGACCTCAAGACGCTCCAGATGATCGGGCGCTTCCGGGGGCGCCAGAAGACCGAGCAGTTCGGTGCTGGGTTCTACCTCGGCGTCTACGCAGAGGTCATGGTTCCCGGTCGGGTCACCGTCGGGGACGAGGTCTCGTTGGTCGGCTGAATCCCGGTCAGGCGAGGCCTCGCGCGAGATCGGCGATCACGTCCTCGACGTCTTCCAAGCCGACGGACAGCCGCATGATGCCTTCGCCGGGCTTGGCTGTGGAAGCTACCGGCCGGTGGGTAAGCGCAGCAGGGTGCTGGATGAGCGTGTCGACGCCGCCCAGCGACACCGCGTGGGTCACCAGGCTGAGCCTGGCGCACAGCCTCTCCGCCGAAGCGAACCCGCCAGCAAGCTCGAATGCGACCATGGCGCCGGGCCCGGTCATCTGAGTCCCCACGAGGCCACGGGGATCGCACTCAGCCAAGCCCGGGTAGAAGACGCGGCTGACGCCAATCTGCTGAGCGAGCCACTCGGCGATCCGCGCGGCGGACGCCTGCTGGGCACGGATGCGCAATGGCAGCGTAGGGAGCCCGCGGTGCAGGAGGTATGCCGACCATGGGTCCAGCACCCCGCCCGTGATCGTGCGGATCGGGCGCAGCCGGCGCGCGTACTCGGCGCGCGTGGCGACAACTCCGCCCATCGCATCGCCGTGGCCGCCGATGTACTTGGTCGCACTGTGCAGGGAGAAGGCGGCACCCAGGCCCAGCGGACGCTGGAGGACCGGTGTCGCGAACGTGTTGTCGACAAGTACCGGCACACTGCCCGCCTGCCGCGCGATGTCGCGAATGTCGAGCAGGTCCAGCGTCGGATTGGCGGGTGACTCGACCACCACCAGTCCCGTCGCTGGCCCGATCGCTTCCTGGACGGAGTCGGCGTCGACAAAGGTCACGGTGGTGCCCAGGATTCCGGTGGCGAGCAGGTGGTCGGTCCCGCCGTAGAGGGGGCGGACCGCGACGACATGCGGAAGGCCCGCCTGCACGCGCGAGAGCAGCACAGCCGCCATCGCAGCCATCCCGCTGGCGAACGCGACGGCCTCGACGGTCTCGCTTTCGCCGTCCGGCTGCTCGAGCGCAGCGATCGCCCCCTCGAACCGGGCCACGGTCGCGTTCCAGGCCCGCCGGTAGACGGTAGGCATGCCGGGGGATAGCGGGGAACCGGAGGCGAGGGCCTCGTAGGCAAGGCCGCCGGAGTCGATGCTGTCGAGGGGGGCGGTCGTCGACAAGTCGATGGGCAGCGCATGGACGCCCAGCGCGCCGAGGTCGTCGTGGCCGGCATGCACCGCCAGGCTGTCGAGCCGGTACGGGGAGCGTTCGGAGGTCGTCATCATGCGCCGAGGATGACCGAAAGTTCGTGGAAACGACAGATCGCGCGAATAGTTGAGCGTAGTTCGGACAGATGCCGAATATCATGCGGCCATGAACCTGGCAGACCAAGCCCGGCCGAAGGATGTTCAGCCTCTCGACGATGTCGACGCGAGGATCCTCGCCCAGCTCATGCGCGATGGCCGGATCCCGAACAACGCACTTGCTGCGCGAGTAGGGGTCGCAGCATCGACGGCCCTGGCCCGGGTCCGAGCACTGGTCGATCGAGGGGTGGTGCGCGGCTTCACCGCCGACGTGGACCCCGCCGCGGTCGGCTGCCCGGTCCAGGCGATCGTGGCCCTGCGGCTGCGTACGCACGACGCCCCACACGTGCTGGGGTTCGCGGCGCGCGTGGCGCAGTTGCCTGAGGTGATCCAGACGTTCCACGTCTCGGGCACCGAGGACTTCCTTGTCCATGTGGCCGTTGCAGACCCTGCTGGTCTCCGGTCGTTCGTCCTGACGGCACTCACCTCCGACCCGAGCGTCGGCCAGGCCCAGACCCACCTCGTGTTCGAGCACCAACGCGGTCACTTCCTCCAGCGATCGTCCTCGGCAGACGCCCGCTGACCGGCGGCGAGCTCAGCCGTCAATGCTGCTGCCCAGCGCGACCGGACGATGCGTTGGCGTGACGGACGCGCAGGGCCAGCAGGACTAGGGCCAGGAGCGGCAGGACGACGGTCCAGGCGGTGGCCACGACTCCGAGGAGGCAGCCGAGCATGACGACGGCGAGTGCAAGGCCAGGGCGGGTGATCACGAAGCTGCCCAGCAGGACCAAGGCCCCTCCGCCGCACAGGGCGGCGAACCACCATGCCAGCGCCGTCGGGTCCACCGGCTCGTCGGACAGCAGTCGGGCCAGGACCTCGACGAAGCCCAGCAAGATGAAGGCCACTCCCACGAACCAGGCCAGCCACCTGGTCACCCGGGCTTGCGTCATGGCCGCGTGCCCGCCAGCCAAGGTCAGGCCGGGCTCCCGGCCACTGCTGCCTCGCCCACCGGCTGCTCGGTGCGGAGCCGCAGGCTCACGCCGACCAGCCCCGCGCAGTAGAGCAGCAAGGCCACGACCAGGCCCGCCAGGAACGCCCACGGGTAGTCCCCGTAGTAGTCGCGGGGCCCGATCCTGATTGCCTCGCCGACGACGGTCAGCAGGACCCCGGCTGGCCAGGCGAGCACGAGCGAGAGGTCGGCCCACCGCCCGCCCATTCCGACAGCCCGCATCCGCCAGACCGCGATGATCGCCGCGGCCGTGAGCGGGACCGCGGTGAAGACCCAGGCCCACGGTGCCGTCGCCATCATCAGCGCCGCGAGCACCATCGCGGCGAGGGCGATGAGGGCGGCCACCCCGCGCACGCCGCCGCTGCGCACGAGCATCCCGGCGATGGTGACCGCCGTGGCGATCGTGGCGAGGGCCGCTAGCACGCTCACGGCGGCATACATGCGGGTGTCGGATTCGGGGACGACGAAGTAGTCGAGGCCGCGCGCGGCCGCGGCGAGCAGCCACAGGGCGACGGCTAGGTAGCCGATGGCTCCGGCAGCGCGGGTGAATGGTGTGGCCATGGCAAGTCCTCCAGCGTCGGTAGCGAATGCACGGGTGACGACCCGGAGGTCGCCGAAGCGGTCGATGGTGTGGCGTTGCGCGGTCACGGCGTCGACGCCGTGGCCGGAGAGACGGCGTGCGGATTCGCGGAGGTGGTCCTCCACCTCCGCCACGACGTCGGCAGCCCTGCGATTGCGCGCCAGGGACCGCCTGAGCTCG
This sequence comes from Actinomycetota bacterium, assembly GCA_030645615.1. Classification (GTDB taxonomy): domain Bacteria; phylum Actinomycetota; class Actinomycetes; order S36-B12; family S36-B12; genus UBA10649. Next base: position 27,572 of record JAUSNB010000036.1, read on the forward strand.
TCGACGTAGGCGTCGATCAGGTCGGGTTCCACGACGCCCCCTTCAGTACTTGACTGACCGCGAGGGAGAAGTCCTGCCAGCTCGACCGACCTGACACCAGGCTGGCCCGGCCTTTCCGGGTGAGGTCGTAGGTGCGCCGGCGCCGGCCCGTCTCCTCGCTCCAGCTGCTAGAGAGAAGGCCAGCCTTCTCCAGCCGGTGCAGGGCGGGGTAGACGGTGCCTTCGGGCAGGTCGAACACGGCATTGCTCCGACTGCGCAGCTCCTCGATCACCGCGTAGCCGTGCAGGGGACCCTGCGACAGGACCGCCAGGATCAGTAGGTCCAGGTGGCCCTTGAGTGATTCTCCACGCATGCCTAGGAATGCTAGGCCTAGCCAGGCTAGGCGTCAAGGGCCAGGTGCACGCGGACCACGTCACCGACGTCGAGTCCCTCCCGCTCGCGCACCAACTTCTTCATCGGCAGGACGTAGGTGCCGGTCTTGGAATCCGGGAACAGCGACGTATCCCACCGGGTATGGCCAACCTGCACGCGCACCTTGACCGAGCCGAAGCCCCGGGTCGTCCCCGCAACTCGGTCGCGGATGTCGTTCGCCAAGGCCTCGGGCATCGAGACGAAGTGCCAGGCAGCGTCGCCCGGCCACCGCCACAACTCGGCGTCGAACTCGAACTCCATGGGGCAATAATCGTTCATGCCTCATCACTGCCCGTAACCTTGCTTTCGCCGAGGCTCGCAGCCTTGCCATAGAGATGGTGGTGCCGCATGGACGAGCCGGGTGCGGAGCTGGACGCACTCTGCGCGCGCAACCTGTTCGACACCCCCGACGGCATCTACTTCTTCAAGGACCTCGACGGGCGCTTCATCCGGGTGAGCAAGGCGTGCGCCGCCCTTACTGGCCGCACCCCCGATCAGATGGTGGGTCTCACCGATGCCGATCTGACCGATGCCGAGCACGCGGCGGCCCTGCGCGCTGACGAAGAGCGGATCGCCCGCACAGGGGGGTCGATGATCGACAAGCAGGAGGTCGACCGGCTTGCGGGCCGGCCGGGTACGTGGGTGGAGACGAGCAAGTTCCCGCTACGCGGCCCGGACGGGACTGTCATCGGCACATTCGGCTACTCGCGCGACGTCACGAAGTGGGAGCGCGCCGAGCGGAGACTGGCGCGGGTGGAGGCACAGTTGCGCGCGGTGCTCAACGCTTCACCGGACGCCATGGGCCACTACGACCATGACCTGCGGTACCTATACGCCAACCCCGCCGGCGAGAGATTCAAGGGGATGCCGTTGGCGGACCTCATCGGCCGGACAGACCGAGAGACGGGGATGCCCGAGGATTGGCTGGCCTACTACGAGCCGGCCCTGCGGCGCGTGCTGGAGACCGGCACTCCGGAGGTGCTCGAGTTCGCGGGCGACCCCGACCTGGCGGATCAAGGCGCATGGTTCCACGTCACCCTGACCCCGGACCGCGATGCCAGCGGTGCCGTGGTCGGTGTGCTCTCCTCGATGCGCGACATGACGGAGGTCAAGAACGCCCAGCGCGCCATCAGGCGCCAGGCGCTCCACGATCCGCTGACCGGTCTCGCCAACCGAATCCTGCTGATGGACCGGCTGGAAGGAGCCCTGCTGTCCCTCAATCGCCATCCGGCCCCGAGGGCCCTGTTCTTCGTCGACGTGGACCACTTCAAGTCAGTCAACGATCGATCAGGCCACGAGGTGGGGGACCGCGTGCTGATCGAGGTGGCCCGTCGCCTGGAGTTGACCGCCCGCGTCGAGGACACCGTCGCGCGGCACGGTGGCGACGAGTACGTCGTGCTGTGCTCCCCGATGGGACGTGAGGAGGCCCGCGGCCTGGCCGAGCGGATCGTCGACGCGATGGCCGAGCCGATTCGGGTTGGCGACGAGGCCATCGCCGTCACCGTGAGCGTCGGTGCCATGGTCACCGATGACCCGGAGGTCACCGCGGACGCGCTCCTGTCGGGGGCGGATGCGGCGATGTACCGGGCGAAGCTCGCGGGCCGGAACCGCTGCGACGTCACCGGGTAGCGCCGGCCGGTCGGCGGGGTGGTTGGGGTAACGCTGGTGGCGAATCCCTTCCGGTATTCGGAGGGGCCGCCTAGCCTTCGGTCATGCGAATCGCGATCGGAACACGCAAGGGCCTGTGGACCGCCAAGGGTGGTGCCGACGGGTGGGAGGTCAGCCAGCCCCTGAAGGCGATGGCCGAGTTCAGCAGCGTGGCCTGGATGCCGCGTGGCGCGGGCGACCCGCCGAGGCTGCTCGCCGGGGCACGGAGCTGGTTCTGGGGACCGTCGGTCCTGTTCAGCGACGACGACGGCGTGACATGGTCGGACCCCGAGCACCGGGCGATCGCCTTTCCTCCGGACGCGGGTGTCGCGATCGAGCGGATCTGGAACCTCACCCCCGACCCGCGACAGGCCGATGTCGTTTGGGCCGGCTGCGAACCGCACTCGCTGTGGCGGTCGAGCGACGGCGGCAGTGAGTTCACCCTGAACGCCGGCCTGTGGGAGCACCCGCACCGGCCGGAGTGGATGCCCGGTGCCGGCGGGGCGGCGATCCACACCATCGCGCCCCGGCCGGACGGCTCGATGGTCGTCGCGATGAGCACGGGCGGCGTCTACCGATCGGCCGACAGCGACAGCGGCTGGGTGCCGGCCAACCGGGGGATCAGGGTCGACTTTCAGCCGGAGGAGTACCCCGAGTTCAATCAGTGCGTGCACCGCATCGCCGTCGACGGCGGCGACCCGTCCCGCGTCTACGCCCAGAACCACGGCGGCGTCTACCGGTCCGACGACTCCGGCGACGCCTGGCAGCCGATCATGGAGGGGCTGCCGAAGGACTTCGGCTTCGTCGTGCTGGCGCACCCGTCCCAGGGCGGCACCGCGTGGGTGATTCCGATCGACGCCGAGACCATGTTCCCGCCGGAGGGCCGGCTGCGGCTGTGGCGCACGGACGATGCCGGTGCCACGTGGGCCGAGACCGGCGATGGCCTGCCGGACGGCCACTACGCGTCCGTCATGCGCGACTCGGCACATGTCATCGAGCACGACGGCGACGCCGCGATCGCCTTCGGCACGCGCAACGGGTGTGTCTTCGCCAGCCTCGACGGCGGACGCACGTTCACCGAGGTCGTTTCGGGTCTGCCCGACGTGCTGTCGGTGCGGATCAGTCCCTGAGCATGACGGACGGATCCCTGGTCACCGTCCGGCTCCCGCAGTCCCTGGCCGAGCACGCCGGCGGGCAACGGGAGCTCGCGGTCGATGCGCCCCCGGGCGCCACGCTGGCGGACGTGCTCGACCTCCTCGCCTCGATGGCGCCCGGTGTTGACCGTCGGGTCCGGGACGAGACGGGCGCCGTCCGGAGGTTCGTCAATGTCTACGTGGACGAGGACGAGTGCCGCACGCTCGACGGACTGCGCACGCCCGTGCCGCCCGGCACAGTGCTGTTCGTCATCCCGTCGGTCGCGGGGGGTGCCGCCTGATCCGGGCACGAGCAGTCGCACTCGCCGTCACGGCCCTCGTGCTGGCAGCGTGCGGCGCCGCCAGCCCGTCGTCGCCCGCGGAATCGACACCCTGCGGCTGGGATCTCAGCAATGCGGCCGGTAGGCAGGCCAACAGCGAGTACCTCACCGAGACGATGCAGTGGCTGGCCGAGAATCCAGGCCAGGCTCCCCCCGCGCCGACGCACGCGGCCTGGCAAGGGGACTGCCCGTCCGGCCCCCCGGTGCCGCCGCCGGACGAGGAGCACGACGACCCGGACTGAGGCGCGCGCACGGTCGGTTGGCGCCAATCACGCGTCGGTTCAGGTCATTCCGCCAGAGTGATGAGGGCCGCGGCCGCCCTGGCTGCGTCTTCCGCAGTCGTCCACCGACCGACCGACAGACGGATGGCGGTCAGCGCAACCGCGGCCGGGAGTCCCATGGCCGTCAGGACGGGCGATGGCTCGTCATGGCCGGCGTGGCAGGCCGATCCGGCCGACGCGGCAAGGTCGACCGCGGATGCCAGGAGGCCGAGCGCAGGAACGCCGTCGATGCTCACGTTGAGTGTGTTGGGCAGCCGTTCGCCGGGATGACCGTTGAGGTGCACCCGACCGGGCAGGCCGGCTTCCAGTTCGACGTGCATCCGGTCCCGCAACGCGACCAGTCGCCGCGACTCTCCTCGCGACAGGGCCTCGGCCGCCAGCTTCGCGGCCGCACCGAGCCCCACGATGTACGGGACATTCTCGGTGCCGGCCCGCAGCCCGGACTCCTGGCCGCCGCCCCCGACGAGCGGGACCAGCGCGACTCCCTCACGCACGTACAGCGCCGCGATGCCCTTCGGGGCGTGCATCTTGTGGCCGACGATGGTGAGCAGGTCGACGCCCAGCGCATCGACGTCGACCTCGACCTTCCCGATCGACTGTGCGGCGTCGCAGTGCAGCAGGACGCCATGGTCGCGCGTGATGGCGGCGATCTCGGCGACCGGCTGGAGGGTGCCGGTCTCGTTGTTCGCGTGCATGATCGACACGAGGACCGTGTCCTGGGTGAGGGCTGCACCGAGTTCGTCGGGATCGACCCGGCCGTGGGCATCCACGCCGAGGTAGGTCACCAAGACCGCGTGGCGCTGCTCTAGGTACCGGCATGCGGCCAGTACCGCGGGATGCTCGGTAACCTGGGTGACGACGTGCACCGGGGTGCGAGCCGCGTCGATCGCGGCGAGAACCGCACCCCGGATCGCCAGCGCATCGGCCTCGGAGCCGCTGCTGGTGAAGACGACTCGCCCGCCTCTGCCGGATACCAGGCTGCTCACCTGTTCGCGGGCCCGCGCCAGCGCGACACTGGCCCCCACGCCGTAGGCATGAGTGCTCGAAGGGTTGCCGAACTCGACGGACAGGTACGGGGCCATGGCCTCGACCACGGCAGGGTCGATCGGCGTCGTGCCGTTGTAGTCCAGGTAGACCGGGCGACCGACCAGGCCAGGGTGCGGGGCAGCCATCGTGGCCTAGAAGACCAGGACCTTGGCTGCGGCAAGGGTGAGGTCGGTGAGCTCCTCCATGGTCGAGCGAACCGCCCCCTCGATGAGCATCCCGTCACCGATCCCGCGAGCGTCCATCCAGGTGCCGCAGCACTTGATCGACCCTGCGTTGCGGGAGACGACGCCCAGCATCCGGTCGAGCTTGTAGCAGCCGTCCGGGGTCTTCTGGCCGGACATGGCGGCGGTGACGCCATCGCCCATGAGGAAGACGGTCATCTCGACTCCGTCGCGCTTGGCCAGCGAGGCAGCGAGCCGGATGGCCTGGAAGGTCGAGTCCAGCCCGTAGGCGGATCCGTTGATGATCATCAGGGAGTTCATGATGGGCCTTCCTGCGGGGCGTGGTGGAGCCAGCGCAGGTGCTCGAGTCGACCGAGCAGGTCGAGGCGGCGCCACAGGACACTGCCGGGCACGGCCTGGCTGGGGTGGCAGTCGACTGCCGCGCGCTGGTGAGTCCGGTCGACCGTCAGGGTGATGTCGATGTCACCCGGCGCGTGCCCACTGAACGAGGACCCGCATTCACTGTTGAGGGCCCGCGCGACACTGTCGGGGACGGTCCAGCCGAGCATCCCCACGGCCCGCATCGTCGCCACCTGGGCCGCCACTGCCGTGGCCGCGCGGTGATCGGGGTGACCCGTGACGCCGGAAGGGTCGAACGCGATAAGGCCGTCGGGCTCCACCTCCGCGGCGTAGGCGAGCGCATCGGCGAGGAGGACCCCGTGGTCGATGCCGGCCAGGCCGCCGTCAGGGAACGCGAGCAGCCGGACATCGACGATCCCGAGTTGGGCGGCCGCCGACCTGAGCTCGTCCGCCCGCAGCGTTGCCAGGTCGCCCGTGACCGCGTGCAGGGTCGAGGCCTCGCCGCGGGTGAAGCACAGCACGTGCACCCGTGCGCCGGAGTCGGCGAAGGCGGATAGGACGGCGCCGAGGCCGAACGACTCGTCGTCGGGATGCGCCACGATGGCGAGGACCGAGCCCCACTCGGGCAGCGTGCTCACGCGGCACCTACCTCGACGGGCAGCCCGGCCAGGCGCCACTCGAGCATGCCCTCGTCGAGCCGCCGGGCCCGCCGGCCCGTGCTCGCAAGCAGGCGCACCGCGTCAGACGCGAGGACGCAGTACGCGCCACGGCAGTAGGCGACGACCTCGACGTGCTCGGGCAGGTCGTGCAGGCACTGCTCGAGCTCGCCCAACGGGATGGACAACGCCCCGGGTATGTGGCCTGCCTCGAACTCCACGGCGGGGCGGACGTCGAGCACGACCACGTCGCCGGCCCGGGCTCGGCGCAGCAATTCCTGGCGCTCGACCGGGTCGACGTCGGCCTCGGGTGCGCCGAGGTACTCGGCGGCCGCCCGCTCGGCGTCGGCGAGGTGCGTGGTCGCGACGGTCCGGAGCAGGGCGAACAGCCCCGCGACGTCGTCCCCGGCCAGGCGGTAGCGCATGAAGGTGCCGTCGCGACGGGCGCGCACCAGTCCGGAGTCCTTGAGTGCCTGAAGGTGCTGGGACGCTGTGGACAGCCCCAGCCCGGCCGACGAGGCCAGCGACTCGACCGTCCGTTCGCCCTGGGCCAGCAGGTCGAGCAGTTCCAGCCGCTTGGGGCTCGACAGTGCTTTGCCGGCCCGGGCGAACTGCTCGTACATCGCGGTCTTGGCGTGGCGCTGGCTCATGCCGGTCGTCCAACCGGGGCAGGGGCGGGCCGGTGGTGGGTCTCGTACATGCGCACGGCGACGACCACTCCGGACGCGGCCGTGAGGATGGCGACGGCGGTGATGGCGAACCGGATGCCATACAGGTCGGCGAGGATGCCCGCCATCAGCGCACCGACAGCGAAGCCGCCGTCGCGCCACAGCCGGTACGTGCCGACTGCGCGGGCGCGCCAGGCCGGGTGTGCGACGTCGCCGATGGCGGCGAGCAGCGTCGGGTAGACCATGGCGGTGCCGAGGCCCAGCAGGATCGCGGCGACCGCCCACCAGCCGAACTCGTTCGACACCGCGACGATGCCTAGGCCGACCGCCTGCAGCCACATGCCGCTGGCGATGAGCCACTTGCGGCCCCACCGGTCGGACAGTGCGCCGGTGCCGAGTTGCGCGATGCCCCACACCGCCGGGTAGAGCGCGGCGAGGATGCCGATCTTGCTGATCGACAGGCCGGCGGACAGGAACAGGACCGGGAAGAGTCCCCAGGCCAGGCCGTCGTTGAGGTTGTTGACCAGGCCGGCCTGGCTGGCCGCGGACAGCGCTGGCTCCTTGAACGAGGTCTGCAGGAAGACCTGGCCGTTGGTCAGCTCGTCGTGCAGGTGATCGTGCCTGCCGTCGGCCCGGGGCACGTGGCCGGCCGCCTCGAGCCGTGCGAAGTCCTGGGTCTCGCGGACGAAGATCGCCGAGACGCCCAGGCCGAGGGCCGCGAACGCGATGCCCAGCAGGAAGGGAGCGGGCCGCAGGCCGTACTCGGCGGCGAGGTATCCGGTAGCCAGGGCGGTGGCGGCGACCGCGGCGTAGCCGGCGGCCTCGTTGAAGCCCATGGCCAGGCCGCGCCGGGCCGGGCCGACGAGGTCGATCTTCATGACGACGGTGGTGGACCAGGTCATGCCCTGGCTGATGCCGAGCAGGACGTTCGCGAACACGATCCAGCCCCAGCCCGGGGCCCAGATGAGCAGCAGCGGCACCGGCACCGCGATGATCCAGCCTGCGACGAGCACGGGCTTGCGGCCGAACCGGTCGGACAGCGTGCCGGCGAAGTAGTTCGTCGCTGCCTTGGATGCGCCGAAGGCGAGGATGTACGTCATGGCGGCGGTGTAGGCGTCGAGGTGGAACTCGGAGCCGGCCAGCAGCGGCAGCACCGTGCGCTCCTGACCGAGCATCCCGCCCACCAGGGCGTTGACCGCGACGAGCAGGCTGAACTGCGCGAGGTTCTGCCGCAGGCCCAGCTGCATGGACCTGGGCCGGCTCATGTCACGAGCTCCCGGCCCGTGGCCCGTGCCCACGCGCCGGTGCCGCCTTCGAGGACGGAAACCTTGCGCCCCTGGCGCTCGAGCACGCTGGCGGCCGTCATGGCACGGTCGGTCCCGCCGCACATCGTGACGAGGCTCCCCGCCGGGGCGCGCTCGGCAGTGACGTCGCCCAGTTCGACGTTCACCGCACCGGGCACGTGGCCGGAGGCGAACTCGTTCGCCTGCCGGATGTCCAGCGGCACGGCGCCGGCCACAGCGTGGCCGTCGACCAGTGGCGTGCGTCCCACCGGGAGCCCGGCATCGGCCCACGTCGCGAAGCCGCCGTCGAGCTCGCCGGCGAGGTTGCGATAGCCGACCTTGCGGGCCTGCCACACGATCTCCTCCGGGTCCTGGTCGCCATTGCGCACGAAGGCGAGCGGAGTGCCGTCGTCGGGGACCATCCAGCCGAGCCAGGTGGCGAGCACCGGCCGCAGGGCGATCGCCAGCGAGCCGGGGACGTGGCCGGCGGCGAACTGGTCGGACGGGCGCACGTCGACGATCTCCGCGCCGGAGGCGTGCAGTGAGCGCAGCTCCCGCAGGCCGAGCCGGGCGAGCGGGCCGGTGTCGAGGTCCGGCACGCCGTCGCGGTTGACGGCGCCGAGCCGGCGGAAGTAGGGCGGATAGGTGCCCAGGCTGGCCAGGAGCCGGGCCACGAACTCGTCCTCGTCCTCGAGCGCCATGAGTGCGTTCGTCGCCTTCTCGCGGCCGATGGTCGTGATCCGGTCGGCCCCGGGCGGTGCCGAGCAGAACGAGCCGGCGCCGTGAGTGGGGAAGACTGGGGTCGAGTCGGGCAGCTGGGCCAGGCGCCGCAGTGAGCGGAACTGCGCCCGGGCGAGCTCGTCGGTCCGGCCAGGCGATACCAGGTCGGTTCGGGCGGCCGACCCCACGATCAGGGATCCGCCGGTGAAGGCCGCCAGCACGCCGTCACCGTCCATGAGCAGGTAGGACATGTGCTCGTCCGTGTGCCCGGGCGTCGTCCAGCCGACGAGGGTCAGTCCGCCGAGGTCATATGCCTGCCCATCCGCCATGGGCACGTGGTCGAAGAGACGGCCGCCGAGTGCGGAGCCAAGGATGAGGGCGCCGTCGCGGCGGGCCAGCCGGGTCGACCCGGACAGGAAGTCCGCGTGCAGGTGCGTGTCCGCGGCCACGACCACCCTGAGCCCCCGGGTGGCGGCCTCGTGATCGAGCGTCCGCAGGTCCACAGTCGCGTCCAGTGCAAGCGCCCGGCCGTCCCCGAGGTCCACCAGGTACGCTTGGTTGCCGAGTCCTTCGTCGAGCAGGGCGATCACGCGCTCGCTCATGGCACCTCCTTTCGGCACTATTCCATAGAATTGCGGAATGGTCATCCGCGGAGGATGAGTCGGAGCCGGCTCCTAGGCCGCGAGCCGAACCAGCATGTCCTGCATCTGCTCGATCTGGGCGGTCTGCACGACCCGGATGCTCTCGCTGAATTCCCGCAGGTCGGGGTTCGCGCTGTCCTGGATCATGCCGATCATGTGGAGGGCACCCTCGTGGTGCCGGATCATCCCCGCCAGCCACAGGCTGTCGAACGGCGCTCCGGACGAGCTGGCCAGGGTCGCCAGCTCGCTGGCCGAGAGCATGCCGCCCATGCCCATCCCCATAGGGTGGCCCAGGTCCGAGGCCACACCCGCGTCAGCGAGCCAGCCCTCCATCTGGATGATCTCGGCCGCCTGGCCGTCGCGGATCTCCGTCGCGAGTGCGCGCAGTTCCTCGTCGGTCGACGTCGCCAGCGCGAGGTCCGACATGTCGACTGCCTGCTGGTGGTGCGGGATCATCATCTGAAGGAACATGACGTCCGAGCCGGACAGGTCCCCGGCCCCGGTGGCGCCTCCGTGCATTCCCATCCCGGTGGCGTTGCCCATCATGCCGACCGGTGTCACGGCGTTGTCACGCGTGAGGCCGGCGCCGAGCAGGAATGCCACGGCCGCAACGAGCACGACGATGATCCCGGCAAGGATCAGCGTTCGCCGGTCGACCGTGGTCTGCATGGCGCCTCCTGGGCACGTGGACGACGACGAACGAATCCACGATATGCCCGTCCCGCGGCCGAAGGGCCGGCCACGGTGTGACCGTGCGTACGCTGGGCGCGCGCACGCGACGGTGCTGGGAGGAAGGGGGCCGCATGAGCGCCCCTTCGACGACCAGGCGGATCCAGATCATGGACGCTGCCGCGCAGCTGTTCGCCGACCATGGCTTCCACAACGTCTCGCTGACCGAGATCGGCCGAGCCGTCGGCATCTCGGGGCCGGCCGTGTACCGGCACTTCGACAAGAAGGACGACATCCTCGGCGCGATCCTCGTGCAGATCAGCGAGTTCCTGCTCGACGAGGCGACAGCCCTCGGCACGCAGCACGCCGACCCGCACGACCTGCTCAAGGCGCTCGTCGCGGCCCACGTGGACTTCTCAGTCACGAGGCCGGAGCTGATCATCCTGCAGTGGCGCGAGTTCGGGAACCTGCGCGGCGAGGACCGGCGCACGGTGCGCCGGCTCCAGCGCACCTACATCGACTACTGGACCGCCGTGCTGCTCAAGCTGAAGCCCGCCCTGTCGATCCCCGAGGCGGGGGCCACCGTGGTGGCGGCCTTCGGGCTGATGAACTCCACCCCCTTCAGCGCCTCGCGGCTCGGCCCCGACGAATCCCGCCCCCTGCTTCGGACGCTGACGATGGACATGTTCGCCGTCTGACGGCGCGGGCGGCTAATAGCCATCTACGAAACCGGCTGTTCCCCTTTCCTTATGGGGCGCCCTTAGGTTAATCTCCATTAACTAGACGGGCGACGGGAGCGGCATGGCGACAGACATGAGGCAACTCGTTCAGGAGCTGCACGAGCTCGTCGCCGCGGCCCGCATCGGCGGGTCCGCCGCCGCGCGGGAGCGGCACGTCTCCCGCGGCAAGCTGCTCGTACGCGACCGGGTCGACCGGCTGCTCGACCCCGGCAGCCCCTTCCTCGAGCTCAGCCCGTTGGCCGCGCACGGCGTCTACGACGACGACGTCCCGTCGGCCGGCGTCGTCGCCGGCATCGGGCGGGTGCAGGGCCGCGAGTGCGTCGTCGTGGCCAACGACGCGACGGTGAAGGGCGGCACGTACTACCCGCTCACGGTCAAGAAGCATCTGCGCGCCCAGGAGGTGGCCCGGGCGAACCGGCTGCCGTGCATCTATCTGGTGGACTCGGGCGGTGCCTTCCTGCCGATGCAGGACGAGGTGTTCCCGGACCGGGAGCACTTCGGCAGGATCTTCTTCAACCAGGCGAACCTCTCCGCTGCGGGGATCCCGCAGATCGCTGCCGTCATGGGCTCGTGCACCGCTGGCGGCGCCTACATCCCCGCGATGTCGGACGAGTCGGTCATCGTGCGCAACCAGGGCACCATCTTCCTGGGCGGCCCGCCACTGGTGAAGGCAGCGACCGGCGAGGTGGTCACGGCCGAGGAGCTCGGCGGCGGTGACGTCCATGCGCGGCGCTCGGGCGTGGTCGACCACCTCGCCGCCGACGACGCCGAGGCACTGGCCATCGTGCGCTCGATCGTCGCGACGCTCGAGCGACCCGTTCAGCCGTCCATCCGCCAGCACGAAGTCGAGGAGCCGGCCGTCGACCCGGCCGGGCTCTACGACGTCGTCCCCACCGACGCCAAGGTGCCGTACGACGTGCGCGAGGTCATCATGCGCATCGTCGACGGCAGCCGCTTCCACGAGTTCAAGGCCCTCTACGGGCAGACTCTGGTGTGCGGGTTCGCGCGCGTCTGGGGCTACCCGGTCGGCATCGTCGCCAACAACGGCATCCTGTTCTCCGAGTCCGCACTCAAGGGAGCGCACTTCGTCGAGCTGTGCAACCAGCGGGGCGTCCCGCTCGTCTTCCTGCAGAACATCGCCGGCTTCATGGTGGGCAAGGAGTACGAGACCAGCGGCATCGCGCGCGACGGCGCGAAGCTGGTCACCGCGGTGGCCTGCTCGGTCGTGCCGAAGTTCACCGTCGTCATCGGCGGCTCCTTCGGGGCCGGCAACTACGGCATGTGCGGGCGGGCGTACGACCCGCGCTTCCTGTGGATGTGGCCCAACGCGCGCATCTCCGTCATGGGCGGAGAGCAGGCCGCGACGGTGCTCGCCACCGTCAAGCGCGATGGCCTCGAGGCGGCCGGGCAGGAGTGGAGCGGGCCAGACGAGGAAGCGTTCAAGGACCCCATCCGCGAGCAGTACGAGACGCAGGGCTCGCCCTACTACTCCACGGCACGGCTGTGGGACGACGGCGTGATCGACCCGCTCGACACCCGGCGCGTGCTCGGCCTCGGCCTTGCCGCCGCGTCGAACGCGCCGATCCCCGAGCCCTCCTACGGAATCTTCCGGATGTGACGGGCATGCGCACACCGGGCATCACTACCTACGGCACCCTGCTCGTCGCCAACCGCGGCGAGATCGCCATCCGAGTGATCTCGGCGGCCCGGTCGCTCGGCCTGCGGACCGTGGCCGTCTACTCCGACGCCGACCGCGCGGCTCCGCATGTGCGCGCTGCCGACGAGGCCGTGCGCATCGGACCGGCCGCCGCTGCCGAGTCCTACCTGTCGATCGACGCGCTGCTCGAGGCGGCGGCGAGGGCGGGCGCGGACGCCATCCACCCGGGCTATGGCTTCCTGTCAGAACGCGCCGAGTTCGCCCGCGCGGTGGGCGACGTCGGACTGGTGTTCGTCGGGCCGACGGCCGGCGTGATGGACCTCATGGGCCGCAAGGACCAGGCCCGCGAGGCCGCCGTCGCGGTCGGGGTGCCCGTGGTGCCGGAGGCCCGGGTCACCGGTGCGAGCGTCGACACCGGTGCCATCGGGTACCCGCTGCTCGTCAAGGCGGCGGCAGGAGGGGGCGGCAAGGGGATGCGGATCGTTCGTGTCCCTGAGGACCTCGACGCGGCGCTCGCGGCGGCCCGGCGCGAGGCGCAGAGCGCGTTCGGCGACGCCACGCTGATCGTCGAGCGCTACGTCGAGGGCGGCCGCCACGTCGAGGTGCAGGTGCTGGCCGACCAGCATGGGCACGTGGTCCACCTGTTCGAGCGGGACTGCTCCGCCCAGCGTCGGCACCAGAAGGTGATCGAGGAGGCGCCGGCACCCTTCATCAACGAGGAGGTCCGCCAGGCGATCACCGGCTCGGCCGTCGCGCTGGCGACCCGGGTCGGGTACCAGAACGCGGGCACGGTGGAGTTCCTCGTCAAGGGCGAGGACGCGTACTTCCTCGAGATGAACACGCGCCTCCAGGTCGAGCACCCGGTGACCGAGATGGTCACGGGGATCGACCTGGTCGAGTGGCAGCTGCGCATCGCCGACGGCCAGCAGCTGGCCTTCGTCCAGTCGGATATCCGGGTGACCGGTCACGCGATCGAGGCCCGCGTGTACGCCGAGGACGCCTTCCACGGCTTCCTGCCGCAGTCCGGCCGGGCCGACCTGGTTCGCTGGCCGGAGCACGCCCGGGTCGATGCCGCGCTGGAGAGCGGCCAGGTCGTCGGCACGTCGTACGACCCGATGCTCGGCAAGGTCATCGTGCACGGCGCGAACCGGGAGGCTGCCAGTCGTGCGCTCGTGGCGGCGCTCGATGACACCGCGATCCTCGGGCTGACAACGAACATCGGCTTCCTGCGCGGCCTTGCCGCCAGCCCCGCGTTCCGCGATGGCGACATCGACACCCAGTGGCTGGATGCACACCCGGCGGCCATCACCCCGCACGGCGAGGACGAGGCCGGCGTGATTGCCGCTTGGGCCCTGGCCCGCTCGGCGGCGACAGACTCCGGGCACCCGTTCGCCGCGGCCGATGGGTGGCGAATGGCCGGCCAAGCGGCCCCCATCGTCGCCCAGCTGGTCGTCGGCGAGCGCTCGAGTGTCTACCTCGTCCACGCCGGCGGGACTGTTGAATGCGACGGGCGATCGTGGACGGTCGCCGACCTGGCCGATGGCCGCCCGGACACGATCAGGGTGGAGATCGATGGGCGGGCGCGCGAGGCCGTTGCGCGCGTCGAGCCGCACCGTGTCGTCGTCGCCCACCTCGGCCATGCGTTCGCCTTCGCACGGTCGGACGCTTTCGGCCCGGCGGCGCACCACGAGGCCTCGGACGGGTCCGTGCTCGCCCCGATGCCGGGATCCATCCGGGAGGTGCTCGTGACCGCTGGCGAGCAGGTCAGCGCGGGCCAGGTCCTCGGCGTCCTCGAGGCCATGAAGATGGAGATGCCGCTGCGTGCCCCGGTTGCCGGGACGGTGACCCTCGTGACCGCGGTCGCGGGCAGCCAGGTCGAGCTCGGTGCCACGCTCTTCGTGGTCGAGGAGCAAGGGGAGGCGGCATGAGGCAGCCGGACGCCCATCCCCTCGCCACTGGCATGCCTGCCGAGGTCACCGTGTACGAGGTGGGGCCGCGCGACGGGCTGCAGAACGAGCCCACCGTCACCCCGGTTGCCGCCAAGGCCGAGTTCATCTCCCGGCTCGTCGAGGCAGGACTGCCCATCGTCGAGGTAACCAGCTTCGTGCACCCCCGCTGGGTGCCGCAGCTCGCCGATGCATCGGAGCTCATCGACCTGCTGGACCGCGCGGGGCTGCGCGGTCGCCTGCCGATGCCCGTCCTCGTGCCCAATGAACGCGGGCTCGACCGGGCGATCGAGAAGGGTGTCGAGCACATCGCCGTCTTCGGGAGCGCGACGGAGGCGTTCGCTCAGCGCAACCTGAACCGCACGCTCGACGGGCAGTTCGCGATGTTCGCGCCCACGGTGGACCGTGCGCTGAGTTCGGGCATGGCGGTTCGCGCGTACCTGTCGATGTGCTTCGGCGACCCGTGGGAGGGCGCCGTCCCGGTCGAGCAGGTGGTGGGCGTCGGGAAGCGGCTCTACGAACTCGGCGCCTATCAGCTGTCGCTCGGGGACACGATCGGCGTGGCCACGCCAGGGCATGTCGTCGAGCTGGTGGATGCCTTCGCTGCGGCCGGTGTTCCGCGCGAGGCGATCGCCCTCCACGTCCACGACACCTACGGCCAGGCACTGGCCAACGCTCTCGCGGCATTGCAGGCGGGCATCACGACCCTCGATTCCTCCGCTGGCGGGCTCGGTGGCTGCCCCTATGCCAAGAGCGCCACCGGCAACCTCGCCACCGAGGACCTCGTGTGGATGCTGCACGGCCTGGGCATCCGGACGGGCATCGACCTCGACGCGCTCGTCGCGACCAGCGCCTGGATGGCCGGGATCCTCGGCCGCCCCAGCACCTCGAACGTCGTGCGGGCCCTCGCCCGCGGCAACGACCCCGCCGATGGAAGTCCCCCACCCCTCACGGAAGGGCAGCCGCCCAGATGATCAACGGAATGCTCAACGACGAACTGCGCGCCCTCCAGTCGGTCGTCCGGGACTTCGCCAACGATGCGATAGCGCCGGTCATCTCCCAGCACTACGAGGACTGCACCTTCCCGTACGAACTGGTCAAGGGGATGGGAGAACTCGGGCTGTTCGGGCTACCGTTCCCCGAGGAGTACGGCGGCTCGGGCGGTGACTACTTCGCCCTGTGCCTGGCCCTGGAGGAGATCGCCCGGGTCGACTCTTCTGTCGCCATCACCCTCGAAGCCGCGGTTTCGCTGGGGGCGATGCCCGTGTACCGCTTCGGCACCGAGGAGCAGAAGCGGCAATGGCTCCCGCGGCTGTGCTCGGGCGAGATGCTCGGCGCGTTCGCGCTGACCGAGCCCGAGGCAGGCAGTGACGCCGGCGGCACCAAGACCACCGCGCGGCTCGTCGACGGCGAATGGGTCATCAACGGGTCGAAGTCCTTCATCACGAACTCCGGGACCGACATCACCGGCCTGATCACCGTGACCGCCGTGACCGGGGTATCGGATGCCGGGAAGAAGGAGATCTCGACCATCATCATCCCGGCGGGTACCCCGGGACTGGGAGTGGCGCCGAAGTACTCGAAGGTCGGCTGGAACGCGTCGGACACGCACGAGCTGTCGTTCGCCGACGTAAGGGTGCCGGAGGCCAACCTGCTCGGCGTGCCCGGCCAGGGATACGCGCAGTTCCTGCGGATCCTGGACGAGGGCCGCATCGCCATCGCGGCCCTGTCCGTCGGTCTCGCGCAGGGCTGCCTGGACGAGTCGCTGTCCTACGCGAACACCCGGATGGCGTTCGGCCGCACGATCGGCTCCAACCAGTCGATCGCATTCAAGCTCGCCGACATGGAGGTGCGCGCGCACACGGCCCGGCTCGCCTACTACGACGCCGCCGACCGGATGCTGCGGGGCGAGCCGTTCAAGCGGCAGGCCGCCATCGCCAAGCTGCACGCGTCGGAGATCGCCGTGACCAACGCCCGCGAGGCGACCCAGATCCACGGCGGCTACGGATTCATGAACGAGTACCCCGTGGCGCGCATGTGGCGGGACTCGAAGGTGCTGGAGATCGGCGAGGGCACCAGCGAGGTGCAGCGGATGCTCATCGCCCGCGACCTCGGGGTCACGTCGGCCTTGCAGTAGCCCGAGGCCTCCGCTAACCTGCAATCAAATGGTTGCAGTAATGCTGGACGAGGCGCGCACCGACCGGATCCTGCATGCCCTGTCCGACGCCACCCGGCGTGACATCCTCACCCGCTCGCTGGTCGGCCCGCACTCTGTCTCATCCCTCGCCCGGAACTACGCCATGAGCCTCGCGGCCGTGCAGAAGCACGTGGCGGTGCTGGAGTCGGCCGGGCTCGTGACGAAGGAGCGGCATGGCCGGGAGAGCCGGGTGACCGGGCAGATCGACAGTGTGCGTGCTGCGCGGCGCCTGCTCGACCACTACGAGGACGTCTGGCGCGACCGCCTCGACCGTTTCGGCGAGGTCCTCGCGACCATCCCGGCCGAGCCCCTCCAGGAAGGAAACGCATGAGCATCATCAGCACGGTGAAGGACCCCGAGGCACTGACCATGACCATCACCGCCGAGTTCGCCGCACCCCAGGAGCACGTCTGGCGCCTGTGGGCTGATCCGCGCCTGCTCGAGCGCTGGTGGGGACCGCCGACCTACCCGGCCACCGTCGTCGACCACGACCTCACGCCCGGCGGCCGGGTCAACTACTACATGACCGGCCCGGAAGGCGACCAGCCGCGCGGCTGGTGGCGGATCCTCGCCGTTGACTCGCCAGCCAGCCTGTCGTTCGAGGACGGCTTCGCTGACTCCGAGGGCAACCCCGATCCGGCCATGCCGTCCATGGTGATCCAGGTTTCGGTGGAACCCCAGGAACAGGGGGTCACCCGCATGGTCATCGCGACCACCTTCCCTTCGCTGGAATCCATGGAGCAGCTGGTGGCCATGGGCATGGAGGAAGGCATGTCGCAGGCCATGGGGCAGATCGAGGGAATCCTCACCGAGCTGCAAGCCTGACGAACGGCCAGTCGTGGGGGCTGCGCGCGCAGCGCGAGCCCCACGACCGGCCGTTCAACGCGGTGGAGTTCCTGCGTTGCTACGCCGTCGGGCGGGGCGAATGATGGACGCATGAGCACCCTGGTCGTGTACGAGTCCATGTTCGGCAACACCGATGCCGTCGCCCACGCCGTCGCGGCCGGGCTCGGCGGGGCACCCTGTGTCAACGTCGCCACGAAGCCCTCCGTCGGCCCGGAGGTCGACCTCCTCGTCGTCGGTGGCCCGACTCACGCATTCAGCATGTCCCGCGCGTCGACCCGCGCCGATGCTCACCGGCAGTCGGGCAAGCCTGATGACCCCGACGAGCCGGGGATTCGGGAGTGGATCGGCGGGCTGGGCAGTATCTCGGCGGGCTTCGCAGCATTCGACACCCGCGTGTCCAAGCCGCGGGTGCCGGGCTCCGCGGCGAAGAAGGCAGCCAAGGCGCTGAAGGGTGCCGGTGGCCGGCAGGCCGCCGAACCGATGACGTTCTGGGTCGACGGCACGCCAGGCCCGATCCACGACGGCGAGCTCGACCGGGCCCGTGAGTGGGGCGCCACCCTGACGGTCACGGTCCGGTAGACGTCACCCGCCGCTGGGCCTAGCCTGCGATGGTGACTCACCCCTTCCGCGCCGCCGTCGAGGCGCGCGACCTGACCGCCCTGTCGGCGACGCTGTCATCGGGCGTCGTCTTCCGCAGCCCCGTCGCGTTCCAGCCATTCGTCGGCCGTGACACCGTGACCGAGGTCCTCGGCAACGTCATGGAGGTGTTCGAGGACTTCGTCTACACCGACGAGCTCGAGGCGACCGGCAGCCATGCTCTGATCTTCACGGCCACCGTTGGGACGCGCGGGGTGCAGGGCCTGGACCACCTGGCGCTCGACGCCGACGGCCTGGTGACGGAGCTCACCGTGATGATTCGGCCGCTCTCGGGGGTCATCGCGCTGGCCGAGGCGATGGGCCCCCGCGTCGCCCACCTCGCCAAGGGGTAGGCCCGCGCCGTCAAGGATCCGTAAGGACCGCCGACCAGCCCGTCAAGGGTCCGTCAACGGGCCGGCCTCCCGCACGCTGACGGGTGTTGCCTTGTTTTGGCCCGGGTTTCGGGCGGACAAGGTGGTGCGGACGTGGACGTCCTCGGCTGGATCGCACTGGGAGTGGGCGTGGCCCTCCTGGTGTACCTCGTGTTCGCGCTCGTGCACGCGGAACGGTTCTGACGGCGATGGACTCGACCCTGGCTGCCGTCCTGTCCGTCGTAGTCCTCCTGGGCGCGCTGGCACTCGCCTACCGCCCGTTGGGCGACTACATGGCTCGAGTCCTGGAATCCCCGCGGCATGGGCGCGTGGAGCGCATGGTCTACCGCGTGGTCGGGGTTGACCCTGCCGCGGACCAGCGATGGTCGGTGTACCTGCGGTCGGTGCTGGCCTTCTCCGCCGTCAGCATCGTCGCCCTGTTCGCGCTGCTGCGCTTGCAGGCCTACCTGCCCTACTCCCTCGGTCACGAGGGCATGCCGCCGTGGCAGGCACTGAACACCGCGGTCAGCTTCGTCACCAACACCAACTGGCAGTCGTACTCGGGGGAGGCAGCCCTCGGCTACACGGCGCAGGCCGCCGGTCTGGCCGTGCAGAACTTCCTCTCGGCGGCCGTGGGCATCGCGGTCGCGGTGGCGCTCGTGCGCGGATTTGCGCGCACCCACACCGACCGACTCGGCAACTTCTGGGTCGACCTGGTCCGCATCACGTTGCGGATCCTGCTACCGCTCGCGTTCGTCTTCGCCATCGTCCTGCTCGTCGGCGGGGTGGTCCAGAATCTCGCCGGCGACACGACGATCACGACCCTCGCGGGCGGCCCGCAGACGCTCACGGGCGGCCCGGTGGCCAGCCAGGAGGCCATCAAGGAACTCGGCACGAATGGCGGCGGCTTCTACAACGCCAACTCCGCGCACCCGTTCGAGAACCCGACGGCCCTCACCAACCTCCTCGAGATCTTCCTGATCCTGCTGATCCCGGTGAGCCTCACGCGGACGTTCGGCCGGCTGGTGGGCGACCTCCGCCAGGGCTACGCTCTCCTGGCCGTCATGGCCAGCCTTTGGGGCACGATCACCGCATTGATGGTGTGGGCCGAGGTCAGCCATGCCGGCCCGGCGTTGCAGTTGGCCGGCGCGGCGATGGAGGGCAAGGAGGTCAGGTTCGGCGTGCCGATGTCGGCCGTCTTTGCCTCTGCCACGACGGGCACCTCGACCGGGGCCGTGGACTCGATGCACTCGTCGTACACCGCGTATGGCGGCGGCCTGGCCATCGTCAACATGGTGCTCGGCGAAGTCGCGCCGGGCGGCGTGGGTGCCGGCCTGTACGGCATCCTCATCGCGTCGATCGTTGCCGTCTTCATCGCCGGCCTCATGGTGGGCAGGACGCCGGAGTACCTCGGCAAGAAGATCGGCGCGCGTGAGATGAAGCTCGTGTCCTTGTACGTCCTTGCCACGCCGGCCGTGCTGCTCATCGGGCTGGGTATCGCCATGGCCACGGAGGCGGGCCGGTCATCGATCCTCAACCCCGGTCCGCATGGCCTGTCCGAGGTGCTCTACGCGTTCGCGTCGGCCGCCAACAACAACGGATCGGCGTTCGCCGGACTTAATGCCAACACCGACTTCTACAACATCGGCCTCGCCATCGCCATGCTGCTCGGACGGTTCCTGCCGATCTGCTTCGTGGTGGCCCTGGCCGGGTCGATCGCGGCCCAGGGCCGGGCACCGGCGACGGAGGGGACCCTGCCCACTCACCGGCCGCTGTTCGTCGTGCTGGTCGCTGGAGTGATTCTGGTCGTCGCCGGGCTCACCTTCGTGCCGGCGCTGGCCCTCGGACCTATCGCGGAGGCGCTGCCATGACGCTCGCCCAGACCCATGCTCCCGCGCGGCCGCGCATCGGCTCCGGTGCCTTTGAGCCGAAGGCCCTGGTCACCTCGCTGCCCGATGCCATGCGCAAGCTTGATCCCCGGGTGATGTGGCGCAACCCGGTGATGTTCGTCGTGCTGATCGGATCCGCGCTCACGACCGCGGCTGCGATCGTCGAGCCGAGCGTGTTCGCCTGGTCGGTGACTGTATGGCTGTGGCTGACCGCTGTCTTCGCCAACCTCGCCGAGGCGGTGGCCGAGGGACGGGGCCGCGCCCAGGCCGCGACCCTGCGGGCGACGCGCCGCGACACGATGGCCCGGCTCCTGGGTGGCGACGGGGCCGAGGCGGTCGTCCCGGCGACGGACCTGACGGTCGGTGACCTCGTGGTCTGCGAGGCCGGTGACGTGATCCCCGGCGATGGGGACGTGATCGAGGGCGTGGCCAGCGTCGACGAGTCGGCGATTACTGGTGAGTCCGCGCCCGTGATCCGGGAGAGCGGCGGTGACCGAAGCGCTGTCACCGGCGGCACGAAGGTGCTGTCCGACCGCATCGTCGTGCAGGTGACGGCCGCGCCTGGACACACCTTCATCGACCGAATGATCGCCCTCGTGGAGGGGGCCAGTCGGCAGAAGACCCCCAACGAGGTGGCCCTCAACATCCTGCTGGCATCGCTGACGATCGTGTTCCTGCTCGTCGTCATGACGCTTTCGCCGCTGGCGGCCTACTCGGGGACGACGACGAGCGTGATCGTGCTGGTGGCTCTCCTGGTGTGCCTCATCCCGACGACGATCGGAGCGCTGCTGTCAGCGATCGGCATCGCCGGCATGGATCGACTCGTGCAGCGCAACGTGCTGGCGATGTCCGGCCGCGCGGTGGAGGCGGCCGGTGACGTGTCGACTCTCCTGCTGGACAAGACCGGCACGATCACCCTCGGCAACAGGCAGGCGGTCGAGCTCCTGCCGGCCCCAGGGGTGGGCATCGAGGAGGTCGCCGACGCCGCGCAGCTCAGCAGCCTGGCCGACGAGACGCCGGAAGGGCGCTCGATCGTCGTCCTGTGCAAGGAGCGCCACGGGCTGCGCGCCCGCGAGGAGGGTGTCCTGCGCGACGCCGCCTGGGTGCCCTTCACGGCGCAGACGCGCATGAGCGGCGTCGACGTCGACGGCCGCACGGTGCGCAAGGGAGCGGCCGGCGCGGTCTTCGCGTACGTCGCCGCCGCTGGGGGGCAGACCCCGCCCGCCGTCGCCGCCGCCGTCGATGCCATCTCGGCCGCGGGTGGCACCCCCCTCGTCGTCGCGGACGGCCCGCGCATCCTGGGCGTCATCCACCTGAAGGACGTCGTCAAGGAGGGCATCCGCGAGCGCTTCGACGAATTGCGTCGGATGGGCATCCGCACCGTGATGATCACGGGTGACAACCCGATGACGGCGCGCGCGATCGCGGAGGAGGCGGGCGTCGACGACTTCCTCGCCGAGGCCACGCCCGAGGACAAGATGGCGCTCATCAAGCGGGAGCAGGAGGGCGGCCGGCTGGTCGCCATGACGGGCGACGGCACGAATGACGCGCCCGCCCTGGCCCAGGCAGACGTAGGGGTGGCGATGAACACCGGGACGTCGGCCGCCAAGGAGGCTGGCAACATGGTCGACCTGGATTCCAATCCGACGAAGCTCATTGACATCGTCGAGATCGGCAAGCAGCTGCTCATCACGCGGGGGTCGCTGACGACCTTCTCGGTGGCGAACGACATCGCCAAGTACTTCGCGATCATCCCCGCGCTGTTCGTGGTCGCCTACCCGGGACTCGACACGCTCAACGTCATGCGGTTGTCGAGCCCCAACTCGGCGATCCTGTCGGCCGTCATCTTCAACGCGCTCGTCATCGTCGCGCTCATCCCGCTTGCCCTGCGCGGCGTCCGGTACCGCCCGGCTAGCGCTTCCAGACTGCTAAGCCGCAACCTGCTGGTCTACGGACTCGGGGGCGTGCTCGTGCCCTTCGCGGGGATCAAGCTCATCGACCTTGTCGTCTCGCAGATCCCGGGAATGGGGTGACCGGAATGAACCTCTTCCTGAGGCAGGCCTGGGTGGCCCTGCGCGTGCTTGCTCTCATGAGCGTGGTCCTCGGCATCGTCTACCCGCTCGTTGTCCTGGGCGTCGGCCGCATGCTCCCGACAGCCGCCGACGGCTCGCTCGTGACGGACGCCGCCGGCGTCGTGGTGGGATCCTCGCTCATCGGGCAGCCGTTCGACACCGACGAGTGGTTCCAGCCTCGCCCCTCGGCTGGCGGATACGACCCGATGGCGACCGGCGGCTCGAACCTGGCGGCCGACAATCCGGTGCTCGTCCAGCAGGTCGGCGAGCGCCAGGCGGCCGCGGCCGCCCGGGACGGAGTCGAGCCCGCCGCCGTTCCCGCCGACGCCGTGACCGCGTCGGCCAGTGGGCTGGATCCCCACATCAGCCCGCAGTACGCGCAGCAGCAGGTCGGCCGCGTCGCTGCCGCACGGGGACTCGACCCTTCGGTCGTGGCGACCCTGGTGTCGCAGCACACGGAGGGCCGGCTGCTCGGCTTCATTGGCGAGCCCCGCGTCAACGTACTCGTGCTCAACCTCGCGTTGGAGGGGCTGGGGTGATCGAGCCGGTCGCCACCTCGACCGACAGCCCGGACAATGGGCACGTGACTCGCGGTCAGTTGCGCATCTACCTCGGCGCCGCACCAGGCGTCGGCAAGACGTACGCGATGCTCGGCGAGGCGCGCCGTCGGATCGAGCGTGGCACCGACGTCGTGGTCGGCCTCGTGGAAACGCACGGCCGACGCCACACCGCAGCGATGATCGAGGGGCTGGAAGTCACCCCGCGGCGCGCGGTCCAGCATCGCGGCGCCCAGTTCGAGGAGATGGACGTCGATGCGATCCTCGTCCGCAGGCCCCAGGTCGTGCTCGTGGACGAGCTGGCCCACACCAACGTGCCCGGCTCGCGCAACACAAAGAGATGGCAGGACATCGACGAGCTGCTCGATGCCGGGATCGACGTCATTTCCACGGTCAACATCCAGCACCTCGAGTCCCTGAACGACGTCGTCGAGGCCATTACGGGCATCAAGCAGCGGGAGACCGTCCCTGACTCCGTGGTGCGCGCCGCCGACCAGCTGGAGCTCGTGGACATGAGCCCGGAGTCGCTGCGTCGCCGGATGGCGCACGGAAACGTCTACGCGCCGGAGAAAGTCGACGCGGCGATGGGCAACTACTTCCGGGTCGGGAACCTCACGGCCCTGCGGGAGCTGGCCTTGCTGTGGCTGGCCGACCGGGTGGAGGAGGGCCTGGAACGGTACCGGGCCGACCATGGCATCCATGACACCTGGGCGGCGCGCACCCGCATCGTCGTCGCGCTCTCGGGGGGCCCCGAGGGGGAGCCGCTGCTGCGTCGCGGGGCGATGATCTCCGGCCGCAGCGCGGGCCGAGCGCTGGTGGGGGTGCACGTCGTCCGGGGCGACGGCACCCTCGGCGCCTCGCCCGACGAGGTCGCCCGGCTGCGCCAGCTCACCGAGGACCTCGGCGGCTCGTTCCACACCGTCGTGGGCGAGGACGTGGCGGCAGCGGTGCTGGACTTCACGAGATCGGTCAACGGCACCCAGGTCGTCGTGGGCTCCTCCCGGCGCGGGCGGCTGAGCCTGGCCCTGCGACCAAGCACCGTGGACCTCATCGTCCGGGATTCGGGCGACATCGACGTGCATGTCGTCACTCACGAGCGGGCCGCGTCGCGGCGTGCCCACCGGCGGCAGCACCGCCCGGGCACCCGGGGCGTGTGGGCCTGGGTGCTGGCGATCGCCATACCGGCCGTCATGACGTTCGCCCTTCGGCCGTTCGCCGATTCCCTCAGCCTGACGACAGTGCTGCTTGCCTACCTGCTCGGGGTCGTCGCCACCTCGCTCATCGGCGGCCTGGTCCCCGCCATCGTCAGCGCGGTGCTGGCTGGCCTCGCGGCCAACTACTACTTCATCGACCCGATCCACACGTTCACCGTCTCGGACCCGGAGAACGCCTTCGCCATCGCCGTGTTCGTCCTCGTGGCGGCCGTCGTGGCGACGATCGTCGACCGCAGCAGCGCGCGTGCGCAGGAGGCGGCCCGCCGTCGCGCCGAGGCGAACGTCCTCGCCTCGCTGTCGGCCGGCGTGCTCGGGCGGGGCAACGGGGTCCAGGCGCTGCTCGACCAGGCCTGCGAGACGTTCGGCATGCGCAGCGCGGCGCTGTTCGAGGAGGACCCGGGGGGCCGCGACCAACTCGTGGTCGAGGTGTCAGGGGACTTCCCACCCAGGAGCCTGGACGACGCGGACGCCGTCGTTGATGCCGGCCCCGGGCTGTCGCTGGCCCTCTGCGGGCGGCCCGTGCCCGCATCGGATCGCCGGGTCCTCGACGCGTTCGCCGCCCAGGCCGGGGCCGTCCTCGAGCGCAACCGGCTGGCCGCCCGCGCCGCGGATGCGGCCCGCCTGCGCGAGACCGACGCGGTCCGCACCGCCCTGCTCGCCGCCGTGTCGCACGACGTGCGCACGCCGGTCGCCGGCATCAAGGCCGCCCTGGCCACCGTGCTCGACGACGAGCTCGCCATCGACCCCTCCGACCGGCGGGCGCTCCTGCTCAGCGCGGCCGAGGCGGCCGATCGCCTCGATGCACTGCTGGCCAACCTGCTCGACCTGAGCCGCTTGCAGACCGGCGCGGTCCGGGCGCTGATGGAGGCGGTATCGATCGACGAGGTGGTCCAGCGGGCGCTCCAGGGCCTGCCCGCGGGGCGCGTCATCGACGAGACGGACGAATCCCTCCCGTTCATCGTCACCGACGCGGGGCTGCTCGAGCGGGTGGTCGCGAACCTGGTCGAGAACGCCATCCGGCATTCCGCCGCCGACCAGCCGGTGCGGCTGTGCGCGGCCACGGTGCCCGGCTCACGGCTGGAACTGCGGATCATCGACCAGGGTCCGGGCGTGGCCACGTCCGACCGGGACCGGATGTTCGAGCCGTTCCAGCGACTCGGCGATGCACCGGCCGGGACGGGCGTGGGGCTGGGGCTCGCGGTGGCGCGGGGCCTGGCCGAGGCGGTCGATGCCACCCTCGAGGCCGAGGATACCCCGGGCGGGGGCCTGACCATGGTGGTGTCGCTCCCGCTGGCGGGAGCCGGGCAGCCATGACGCGGGTGCTGGTCGTCGACGACGAGGCGGCCCTGGCCCGGGCACTCGCGGTGAACCTGCGGGCCCGCGGCTTCGACGTCGACATCGCACCGACCGGGCGCGCCGCACTCGACCTCGTGTCTCGGACGCGCCCTGATGTCGTCGTGCTCGACCTGGGCCTGCCCGACCTCGACGGCATCGAGGTGCTGCATGGCATCCGCGGATGGAGCAACGTGCCGGTGGTCGTGCTTTCCGCACGCAGCACGGGAGCCGAGAAGGTCGCGGCCCTGGATGCGGGTGCCGACGACTACGTGACCAAGCCCTTCGAGATGAACGAACTGTTGGCACGGGTGCGCGCGGCCGCGCGGCGCGGGCAGGTGGCCGGGCCGGCCTCCGGGCCGGACGTCGTGAGCACCGAGGCCTTCGAGGTCGACCTGGCTGCGGGCATCGTCACCCGGGGAGGCGTACAGGTCAGGCTGACGCCGACCGAGTACCACCTCCTGGAGGTGCTTGCCCGCAACGCCGGGCGCCTCGTCTCCCAGCAGCAGTTGCTGACCGATGTCTGGGGACCGGGGTACGAGAAGGAGCAGCACTACCTGCGGGTGTACATGGCGCAATTGCGCCGCAAGCTGGAGCCTGACCCGGCCCGTCCCCGCCACCTGATCACCGAGCCTGGCCTGGGCTACCGGCTCGACCCGTAGCCATTGACACTCGGCGCGCGTCGGGGGAGCCTTGGCCGGTCGGGGGCAGGCGGGAGGCGCGATGTCCTGGCTCGTCGCCATGGTGCTGAGTTCAGTGATGGCGGGACCGGCGGTGCCCACGGCGACAATCGCGACCGTAACCTTCACGATGGAGGGCTACGCGAATCTCGTCCGGATCGTGCCCGAGTTCCAGCTCGGCAAGGTGTACCTCGACGGACATGGACTGCTGAACAATGCGGCCGGGACGGTCAGTGGCGGCACGTCGACGCGCAACGATTACCTGAACTACCCCGAAGCCGCGATGGAGACGCAGGTCATCGGATGGGCCTACTCCGCTTCCCCGCACGGGACACGCAAGACCCTCGTGCTCACCGTCCGGGTCACGGCAAGCAACGACTCAGTGGACTGCGTGGTCGGGACGGTGGGCACCGTGACCCTGATCGACGATGACCGGCGCATGAAGAACGGCCAGCGGCGGGACAAGATCACCCAGATCTACCCGAGCGACGCATGCCCGTCGTTTGTGCAGGGAGTGAGCAACAAGGACGCCGCGCACCTCGGGCCAACATCGGGTGGACGGGGCGGCGGCCAGTGGGCCGAGGTGGAGATCACCACCACCACGGGCTGAGGCCGCTGCTGCTGCCTATGCTCCGGTCATGAGGGCGCTCGCCAAGATCACGGCCGGGCCGGGCCTGTCCATGGTCGACCTGCCGGTGCCCGACGCCGGCATCAACGATGTGCTGATCAAGGTCCTGCGCACGGGCATCTGCGGCACCGACCTCCACATCGACGCCTGGGACGACTGGGCAGCCCAGCGCATCAAGCCACCCCTGGTCATCGGGCACGAGTTCGTCGGCGAGATCGCAGCAGTGGGCTCCAACGTGAACGACTTCCAGCCGGGCGACATCGTCAGCGGGGAGGGCCATCTGGTATGCGGTCGCTGCCGCAACTGCATGGCCGGGCGGCGCCACCTGTGCTCAGACACGTCCGGGCTCGGCGTTGACCGGCAGGGCTGCTTCGCGGAGTTCGTGTGCCTGCCCATGACCAACGTGTGGCGGCACGCCGACGGCGTCTCGCTGGACGTGGCGGCGATCTTCGACCCGTTCGGCAATGCCGTGCATTGCGTCACGCAGTTCCCCGTGCTCGGGGAGGACGTCCTCATCACAGGAGCCGGGCCGATCGGGCTCATGGCGGCTGCGGTCGCCCGGCACGCGGGCGCGCGGTTCATCGTCATCACCGACGTCAATCCGCACAGGCTGGAGATCGCGCGACGGCTCGGGGTGACGGTGGCCCTCGACGTGCGCTCAGGGACCCTCGCGGAGGTGCAGTGCGATCTCGGCATGGCCGAGGGGTTCGACGTAGGCCTGGAGATGTCAGGCCACCCATCTGCACTGCCCGACATGGTGGCCAACATGGCCCACGGCGGCCGGATCGCCCTGCTAGGCATCGGCACGCAGGCACCGGAGATCGACTGGCACAAGGTCGTGTTCAACATGCTGACTATCCGCGGGATCTACGGCCGCGAGATGTACGAGACGTGGTACGCCATGACCGTGATGCTGCAGTCCGGGCTCGACGTCAGCCCGGTCATCACGCACCGCTACGTAGCCGACGACTTCCGCGCGGCGTTCCACGCCGCCGAGGGCGGCGACGCATGCAAGGTGATCCTCGACTGGGAGGCATAGGCGATGTACGGGAAGGTGCGCGAGCAGCTGGCGGGTGAGTTGGCTGCCATCGACGAGGCCGGCCTGACCAAGGGCGAGCGGGTCATCACGACCCCGCAGGGCGCCCATGTCGAGGTGGCCGGCCGGCGCGTGCTGAACCTGTGCGCCAACAACTACCTCGGCCTGGCCGACCATCCCGACGTCGTGGCGGCCGCCCATCGGGCACTCGATGACCACGGCTTCGGGATGGCGTCCGTGCGCTTCATCTGCGGGACGCAGGACCTGCACACGCAGCTCGAGGCAGCGCTCAGCGAATTCCTCGGCACCGACGCCACGATCCTGTACGGCTCGTGCTTCGACGCCAACGGTGGCCTGTTCGAGACCCTGCTCGGCCCGGACGACGCGGTCATCTCCGACGCGCTCAACCACGCCTCCATCATCGATGGCATCCGGCTCAGCCGGGCCACCCGGCTGCGCTACGCCAACTCCGACATGGCCGATCTCGAGGCACGGCTGGTTGAGTCGGCGGGGGCGAGGCGCCGGCTGGTCGTGACCGACGGCGTGTTCTCCATGGACGGGTACCTCGCCAGCCTGCCCGACATCTGCGACCTCGCGGAGCGGCACGACGCACTCGTGATGGTGGACGACTCGCATGCCGTGGGCTTCCTCGGCCCGGGCGGTCGCGGCACCCCCGCGCTGCACGGTCTGGCCGACCGGGTGGACATCGTCACCGGCACGCTGGGCAAGGCCCTCGGCGGGGCGTCTGGCGGCTACACCAGCGGGCGCGCGGAGATCATCGCCCTGCTGCGGCAGCGGTCCCGCCCCTACCTGTTCTCGAACTCCATCCCGCCGGCTGTCGCGGGCGCGTCCCTCGCCGCGCTCCGCCTGCTGGAGGGCTCGGCGGACCTGCGCGAGCGGCTGGCCGGGAACACGGCGTTCTTCAGGGAGCGCATGGTCGCTGCGGGATTCGCCATCCTGCCGGGAGACCATCCCATCGTGCCCGTCATGTTCGGTGATGCGCACCGTGCGGCGGCCTTCTCGCAGGGCCTTCTCGATGAGGGCGTGTATGCCGTCGCGTTCTCGTACCCGGTCGTGCCGGAGGGGCAGGCAAGGATCCGGGTGCAGCTATCCGCGGCGCATAGCCGCGAGGACCTGCAGGAAGCGATCGACGCGTTCGTGCGGGTCAGTCGTCGACTGGCTCCGTGATGGGCTCCTGCCCGGTCGGGGCGTAGGCGGACTCGTTCACGTGGCCGTCGACACCTGCTACCGCCTCCATGGCCTCCTCCGACGTCGTGGCCTGCCCGGCGTTCTCGGTCGTCTTCTCGGCGTCCTGCGTGGGCTGGTGGTTCGAGGTCATGTCAGCCAATCCGGTAGGGGCATGAACAGTGCCGGGGCCCAGGGCAGATCGACCCTGTGGGGTCCGTTCGACCATGTCACCCATCCCTTCTCGCGTCAATCGCCAGTGGTCGTGCAAGCGTTTGCCCGGTGCGGGTCCTGATCGCTACTGTGCTGGTGTTGCCCCGGACCCGGTGACTGGAGACGCCCACAGGCGTCCGTCATCAAGCCGCAAAGGGCAATACCGTGGTCGTGTTCCTCGGACTTCTGCTCGCCGTTCCCTTGACCGGCCTGCTCGTCCTGTTCGATTGGTGGCATTGTGGCCACGGGCCGAGGGGCGCCTCAATTGCTTACGTCGGGCTTGAGGGCTACCGTGAAGGTGTTGCCCCGGACCCTGGCAGCGCGTCGATCCCATTCGACGTAGCCGCTGCAAGGGAGGTACGCCGATGATGACTCTCGGTGCCGTCCCGAACCTGCTCGGTGCTCTTGTGCACTCCGTGCGCGGCAGACGCTCCTGCCCCTGAACGGTCCTCGCCTCGAGCGCACGTCCAACAGAAATGGTGCAACATGAATGTCCTAACCCGTCCAGGCGTCCGCGCCGCGGCACTCGCTCTGTGCCTGCCGCTGGCAGCAATCTCCCTTCCCCTCATTGGGGCTGCCCCGGCAACCGCTGCGACGCAGACGATCACGATCACTGCGTCCGGCTTCGTGCCCATGAACCAGTCCATCAAGACCGGCGACACCATCACGTTCACGAACTCCGACACCGCTGTGCATGAGGTCCAGATCAGGCAGACCAGCGGCTTCACGTGCACCGCCAAGCCGCTCGTCGTACAGCCGACCAAGTCGCAGTCCTGCACGTTCACGGCCGTGGGCAAGTACAACTACTCCGATCCCAACCAGCGGGCGAGCACGTTCAAGGGCATCATCACCGTGGACGCTGCAGTCGTGCCGACGGTGACCCTGGCGTCATCTGCGTCGCCCATCGTGTACGGGGACAACGTCAACCTGACAGGCAAGGTCGTCCCTGCGACAGCGGGCACCGTGGTCGACATCATGGCCAAGGAGACCGGTGACGCGACCTACACCAAGGTCGGGTCGGCTACGACCACCAGTGGCGGCGCCTACGTCCTGCAGGTCACGCCCGCCATCTACACCAGTTACCGCGCCGAGTTCCTGAACGGCACTGACAAGATCACCAGTGCGGTCGCCGCGGTCGAGGTCCGTCCGCAGGTGACGCTGGCCAAGCGTTTCATCAAGGGCAAGCGCCTGTACCTGACCTCCAAGGTCGTTTCGAGCGCGTCCTACGCCGGCAAGTACCTCGTCGTCCAGCGGAAGAACAGCCTCGGCGGATGGACCTTCGTCAGGTCGGTAACCATGGGCAACTTCTCTTCGGTTCGCTTCGCCGTGCGGATCCCCAAGGGCCCGAGCGAGTTCCGGACACTGCTCCGCACCTCGCAGGCAGGTGACGGCTACCTGTCCAGCACGAGCAACGTCGTCTTCGCAAGGCGCTAGCCGCGACCGGCTGGCCTGAGAGGAAGGAACCATCATGGGAATCAACGCTGACCAGGCCAAGGGCCGTGCCAAGCAGGCCGCCGGCGACATCACCGGCAACGAGGACCTGAAGAAGCAGGGCAAGGCAGACGAGAAGGCGGGCGACGTCAAGAAGTTCATCCATGACGTGGGCGAGAAGGCCGACGAGCTCGTCGACAAGGTGAAGGACGCCGTCCACAAGGACTGAAGGCGGGCCGCAAGACCCAACACGATCGAGGAGACATCATGGAAGCATCGGAGACCCCAGCAGTCTGGACAGTGTCCGACTGGCTCGGCAAGGTGCTCGTGGACCCAGCCGGCGAACGGATCGGCAAGCTGCAGGATGTCTACGTCGACGTGGAGACCGATGAGCCGCAGTTCGGCACGGTCAAGGAGGGCGTGTTCGCCCGCCACCTCACCTTCGTGCCGCTGGCCGGTGTCGAGGTGCTGCCAGACGAGCTCCGGGTCACGTGCGCCAAGGAGCTCGTCCGGTCGGCGCCCGACCTGGACCTAGCCGGCCAGGAGATGACGCAGGAGGACGAGTCCGCGCTGTACCACCATTTCGGCATGAACTACACGGCGATCGCGAGCCCTAGTGGGCGTCGCCTGGCCCGGAGATAGGAGTAGCCATGGCAAAGCAGTCGATGCCGGCCACGGCCGGCCACGCGAGCTACGCGACGCAGGACGACGAGATGAGCCTGTCGGCCGAGCGCGCGGCGGCAGACAGCAGTTCCCTACCTGACACCCTCGAGGTGCGCAGCGATGCGCTCGGGGTCATGCAGGCATCGATGGGGCGGGTGCAGCGTCCCGTGATGGTCGCGTTGGGGGCGGTGGCCGTCGTCGTCGGCACCCTCGTGGCGGTTGGGCTGATGCGCAGGCGTCCGGGCGGCACCGGGTCAGTGTGACTCGCGGCTGACCCGCGAGCCGCTCGATCCGAGCAGGAAGTCCAGGTCGGCTCCGGTGTCTGCCTGCAGGACGTGGTCGATGTAGAGCCGTTCCCACCCGCGCGCCGCCCTGGCCACGGTTGACGCCATCCGCTCGCTCGGCGTGCGGGCGGCGAGTTCGTCGTCGGGCACGTCGAGGGTGAGCCGGCGGCCCGGAACGTCGAGCTCGATCCAGTCGCCGTCTTGCACCAGGGCCAGTGGTCCGCCCGCCGCGGCCTCGGGCGCCACGTGCAGCACCACCGTGCCGTAGGCCGTCCCGCTCATCCGCCCGTCGCACACGCGGACCATGTCCCGTACGCCCTGCCCGAGCAGCTTTCGGGGCAGCGGCATGTTTGCCACCTCCGGCATGCCGGGGTAGCCCTTTGGCCCGCAGCCGCGCAGGACGAGCACCGAGTCGGCGTCGACATCGAGGCCCGGGTCATCGATGCGCGCGTGCAGGTCCTCGATCGAGTCGAACACGACCGCCCGGCCCCGGTGCCGCAGAAGGTGCGGCGACGCGGCCGCGGGCTTCACGATCGCGCCGTCCGGCGCGAGATTGCCCCGGAGCACGGCCATCCCGCCGTCCGCGACCAGCGGCGCTTCGCGCGGCCGGATCACCTCGGCGTCCCACACCTGCGCCTCGTCGAGGTAGTCCACGAGCGGGCGTCCGGTGACCGTCAATGCGGTGGGGTCGAGCCGGTCGCGCACCGCGCGCAGCACGGCCAGCAGGCCGCCGGCCCGGTGCAGGTCTTCCATGAGGAAGCGTCCCGCGGGCTGCAGGTCGACGAGGCAGGGCACGCCCGCCCCCATGCGGTCGATGTCGTCCAGCGTGAGGCCGATGCCCAGCCGGCCGGCGATGGCCAGCAGGTGGACGACGGCGTTGGACGAGCCGCCGATCGCGGCCAGCGCCACGACCGCGTTCTGGAAGGACGCACGGCTCAGAACCTGGCTCGGGGTGCGCTGCTGCGCGACGAGCTCGACGGAGAGGCGCCCGGTTCCGCGGGCGGCCTCCAGCAGCCGGGAGTCGGGGGCGGGGATGCCCGCGATGCCGGGGATCACCGTGCCCAAGGCCTCGGCCAGCAGTCCCATCGTCGATGCCGTGCCCATGGTGTTGCAGTGGCCCCGGCTGCGGATCATCGCCGACTCCGACCGCAGGAAGTCGTCCTGTGACAGGGTGCCGGCGCGCACCTCCTCGGATAGCCGCCATACATCGGTGCCGCACCCCAGGGCCGTGCCGCGGAAGGTGCCGGTGAGCATGGGACCGCCAGGCACGACCACGGCGGGCAGGTCGACCGAGGCGGCCGCCATGAGGAGTGCGGGGATGGTCTTGTCGCAGCCGCCGAGCAGAACGACACCGTCGATCGGGTTGGCCCGAAGCATCTCCTCCGTCGCCATGGCAGCGAGGTTGCGCCACAGCATTGCGGTCGGCCGCACCTGAGTCTCACCGAGCGACATCACCGGCAGGTCCAGCGGGATTCCGCCCGCCTCGAGGATGCCCTCGCGCACGGACCCGGCGACCTCGTGCAGGTGCGTGTTGCAGGGCGTCAGCTCCGAGGCCGTGTTCGCGATGGCGATGTGCGGACGGCCAGTGAAGGCGTCCGCGGGCAGCCCACGCCTCATCCAAGCCCGGTGGATGTAGCCGTTGCGGTCGTCCCCGCCGTACCACTGGGCGGTGCGCAGCTCGGTCATGGCGCGATCATCCCACCACCGAAGACGGGGCCTACGATCCGAAGCATGAGACTCATGCGCATCGGCGCGGCCGGGCAGGAGCGCCCGGCGGCGCTCGTCGACGAGGGCCAGTACGTCGACCTGTCGGATGTCGTGCGGGACCTGGACGAGGCCTTCCTCGGCAGCGGTGGCCTTGACCGGCTCCATGAGGTGGTGGCGGCGCGTATCGAGGCGGGACGGGTGCTGCCCCTGGGGGACGTGCGGGTCGGGTCGCCGATCGCGCGGCCGCACCAGATCCTGTGCATCGGCCTCAATTACAGCGACCACGCAGCCGAGACCGGGCAGGCCGTGCCGGACGAGCCCATCCTCTTCACGAAGTCGCCGAACACCATGGCCGGACCGGACGACGACGTGCGAATCCCGCGCGGATCCACCAAGACCGATTGGGAGGTGGAGCTCGGCGTCATCATCGGCCGGCGCACCAGCTACCTGGATTCGGTCGACGATGCCCGCGCAGCGATCGCGGGGTACTGCATCGTGAACGACGTAAGCGAGCGTGCCTTCCAGATGGAGCGCGGCGGGCAGTGGTCGAAGGGCAAGTCGGCGGAGACGTTCAACCCCTGCGGTCCCTGGCTGGTGACCCCGGACGAGGTGCCCGACGTGCTTGCCCTGGATATGTGGCTCGATGTCAACGGAGTGCGCCGCCAGACCGGATCGACGTCCACGATGGTCTTCGACCCCTACTTCCTCGTTCACTACCTGAGCCAGTTCCTCGTGCTGGAGCCCGGCGACCTCATCAACACGGGCACGCCGCCCGGAGTGGGCCTGGGCCTCAAGCCGCCCGTGTTCCTGGCGCCCGGTGACGTGATGGAGCTGGGCATCACCGGGCTTGGCAGCCAGCGGCAGCGGGTCGTCGGGCCGCGGTGATCGAGGCGATGCGCGCCTTCATCGTCACGGGGCCGGGGGAGGCCGGCGTGCAGGAGGTCGAGCGGCCGGTCGCAGCGGCCGGCGAGGTCGTCGTCGACGTCGCCCGCGTCGGCGTCTGCGGCACCGACGTGGAGTTCTTCACCGGGGAGATGCAGTACCTGCACGACGGCTTCGCGCAGTACCCGCTCCGGCTGGGCCACGAGTGGTGCGGCACAGTCACCGCCACCGGGGCCGGGGTGGATGGCCGCTGGGTGGGCCGGCGAGTGGTGGGCGACACGATGCTCGGTTGCGGCGCGTGCCCTCGCTGCTCGCGGGGTCAGCAGCACGTGTGCGAGCAGCGCAGCGAGGTCGGCATCCGCAACGGCCGGCCCGGGGCGCTCGCCGAGCAGGTGGCCGTGCCGGTGACCTCTCTGCATGCTCTGCCGGACTCGGTCGAGGACGTGGCCGGCGCCCTGGTCGAGCCGGGCGGGAACGCATTGCGCGCCGCGATGGCTGCGGGGCTGGCCCCTGGCGACCGGGTCCTCGTGCTTGGCCCGGGAACGATCGGCCTGCTCACGGCCATGTTCGCGCGCGCCCAGGGGGCCGAGGTCCACCTGCTCGGCGAGACCGAGCAGTCGCTGGAGTTCGCCCGGTCCCTCGGCTTCGACCATGCGTGGCTTGAGCCCGCCCTGCCCGCGCTGCCGTTCGATGCGGTCATCGACGCGAGCAACGCCGCGTACCTGCCGGC
Organism: Actinomycetota bacterium; assembly: GCA_030645615.1. Taxonomy (GTDB): domain Bacteria; phylum Actinomycetota; class Actinomycetes; order S36-B12; family S36-B12; genus UBA10649. The sequence continues at coordinate 62,486 of JAUSNB010000036.1, forward strand.
CCTCGCACTGCAACTGGTCGAGCCGGGCAAGCGCGTCGTCTATATCGGCCTGGCCGGCAGCCACAGCCACATCGACACCCGAATCCTTGCCCTGAAGGACGTCACGGCGGTCGGCATCCTCAGCGGCTCGCCGGGGCTGGCCGGAGCGGTGGACGCCTATGCCTCCGGGGTCGTCGACCCGCGGCCCCTCGTCGCCGCGACGGTCGGGCTCGACGGCGTGGCCTCCGTGCTCGGTGGGCAGCGGCCCGCGGGCGCGGGCGACGGGCCCAAGATCCACGTTGACCCGCGGCGCGCACCAGCACAGGAGGAATGACATGGGTGACTTCGACGGGCTCGTGGCGATCGTGACCGGAGGGGCCAGCGGACTCGGGGCCGCGACGGCGCGACTCCTGCACCAGCGCGGAGCCGCCGTTGCGGTGCTCGACCTCGTCACCGAGTCCGTCCCACCCGCGTACCTGCCCGTCGTATGCGACGTCGCGGACACCGCCAGTGTCGATGCCGCCGTGGCGGCCGTCGTGGATCGGCTTGGCGGCATCGACGTCGTCGTGAACAACGCCGGCATCGGCGCGGCCGGTGACGTCGCGGCAAACGACGACGCGGAGTGGCTGCGGGTGCTGGACGTGAACGTCGTCGGCATGGCGCGGGTGGCCCGGGCAGCCCTGCCGTCCCTGCGGGTGTCCGCGCACCCGGCCATCGTCAACACCGGCTCGGTGGTCGCGGTCGTCGGCGTCCGCAACCGTGCCCTGTACAGCGCGAGCAAGGGCGCCGTCGCTGCGCTGACCCTTGCCATGGCGGCCGACCACGTGGCCGAGGGCATCCGGGTCAACGCCGTCGCGCCCGGGACGGCGGATACCCCGTGGGTCGAGCGGCTGCTTCAGGCTTCGGGGGACGATGCCGAGGCCATGGCCGAGGCGCTGCGCAAGCGGCAGCCGATGGGCCGCCTGGTCACCGCTGACGAAGTTGCGCACGCCATCGCCTATCTGGCCTCGCCGCTGTCGGGGTCGACGACCGGCACCATTCTCGGCGTCGACGGCGGGATGCACACCCTGCGCATCTAGCCCCCTCCCACCTCCGCGAGCGGGCAGTTGTTGCTGCTGAGGAGGCCGCGCGAGCAGCAACAACTGCCCACTCGCGAGGAGGTTTCGGGTCTGCGCGCACTCGGCGTAGGGGTCAGGTGGTGGCGGGCAGCTCCAGGGCAAGCACGGGTGTCGTGGTGGGCTGGGCCGAGCCGCCTTCGGGCTCCAGGGTCACCCCGATCGCGGCAGCGGTGCCCGGGTCGCCGTTGAGCAGAGCTGCCGCATGCTCGCCCTGTGACAGGAATCCGGCGGACGCCATCGTCCCGCCGGGCGTGATGTACCAGACCTGGTACGTCTGCCCCGCTGGCGCGGGAGCCAGACCCTCGGTGACGAGGACGGCCTCCCCGCGGGCCTGCGACACCACCACGGCAGCCCGGGCCCCCGTGTCAGCCGAGCCGGTCACGGTGACTGCGTCGGGCGCGGTGAGCACGGCGTTGAGGTCCGCGGCGCTCGCGGTCAGCTGGGTGACCTGGTCCTGCAGGGTCACGGAGCGCCAGGCTGCTCCGATCATCGCCACTCCTAGCACGGCAGCGGCAACCATCAGCCAAGCGGACGTTCGGCGGGTACGACGGCCCGCGAGCTCGTCAACCGGGACGACGGGGGGAAGGGGTCGCACCGACGAGATCGCGGAAAGCACGGAGGCGCGCAGCCGCTCTGGCGGCTCTACGGCGACGTCGTCGGCCATGGCGGCCACGGCCGCGCCGAATGAGCGCAGCTCCTCGCGGCACGGGTCGCATGACTCCAGGTGTCGCTCGAACGCGGCCGCCTGCTCTGGCTCGAGGGCATCGAGCGTGTAGGCGCCGGCCAGCGCGTGGATGTCCGGGGCTTCCTCGGTCATTCCTCCACCCCCAAGGTGTCGCGCAACCGGATGATCCCGTCGCGCATGCGGGTCTTGATGGCTCCCAGCGGTACTCCGAGCAGCTCGGCGACTTCCTTGTACGTGTATCCGCCGTAGTACGCGAGCGTGAGCGCCTCTCGCTGCACGTCGGTGAGCGAGGCGAGGGCCTTGCGGACGCGAGCAGTATCGAGCGACGACATCACTGCCTCGTCAACCACGTCGTACTCGGGGACCTCGGCCAGCGCCGCGAACCGGGTGTCCCGCTCGCGGCTGCTCTCGGCGGAGCGCACCCGGTCGACGGCCCGCCGATGGGCGATGGTGAGGATCCAGGCGAGCACCCCGCCCCGCGAGGGGTCGAATCGCGCCGATTGCCGCCACACGTCGAGGTAGGCCTCCTGGGCGACTTCCTCCGCCTGGGCGGGGTCACGCAGGACCCGCTTGACCAGTCCGTACACGCGTGCTCTGGTCCGGTCGTACAGGTCGGCGAATGCCTGCTGGTCGCCGCGGCTGGACCTGGCGAGCAGGGCGGCGAGCGCGGCAGCCGCCTCCCCGCCCGGCGTGATGCCGGTCGGGGAGGCAGGCGAGGCGTCCATCGCCGTGAGTCTGGCACGCTCCACGATCAGGAGGGGAGCAGGACGCCGTCGATCAGGTACACCGTTGCATTGGCCGTCGGCACGTTGCCGCAGACGACCATCGCGGATCCATTCACGGTGAATTCCTCGCCCGAGCCCATCACTTCGAGCGTGCCGCCCTGGAGGGTCTCGTGCGTCCCGGCGAGCTGGTCGGGAGCAAGCTGGCCTGCCACGACGTGGTAGGTCAGCACGGTGGTGAGAAGGCCGGTCGGGTCGGCCAGGGCCTTGTCCAACGTCGCCTGGTCCATGGCCGCGAAGGCGTCATTGACCGGCGCGAAGACGGTGATCCCGTCGGCGGAGTTCAGCGAGTCGACCAGGCCGGCGGCGGAGACCGCGGTGACCAGGGTCGACAGGGCGGGGTTGTTCGATGCGGCGGTGGCGACAGGGTCGGTGGCCATGCCATCGAAGCTGCCCGGGCCGTCCGTAGGCACCGTGGCGCAGGCGGCGCCGAAGACCTGATCGCCGGCCATCATCTCGGCAGTCGCCATCGCGGACGACTCCATGGCCGGTTCAGCGGGCATGGTGGACTCGCTGCTGGTGGACGGTCCGCAGGCGGCCAGCGCCAGCGGCACGGCCAGGATGGCCGCGGCAAGGCCGGCACTGCGGCAGGTACGCGTGGTGTTCATCGGATCTCCTGATCTCGTGGGTTCGCCGCCTGTCGCGGCTGTCATCGGTCATTCGTGGCCGGTGCGGCGGCGGATTGGTGCCACCCTTGGGAACATGCGGTTCTCCGTTCGGGCGGCGACTGCCGATGACGCCGAGGGCATCGCCCGGGTGCACGTGTCGTCGTGGCAGGCGGCGTACGCCGGCCTTGTGCCCCAAGCCCATCTCGATGCGCTGAGCTGGGAGGCGCGCCGGACGCGGTGGAGCGCGCAACTCGGTGATTCTGGTGATCCCGGCTACCGGACCGTGGTGGCCCTCGACGGCACGGGCTCGGTGGTCGCCTTCGCGACGTTCGGCCCGGCCCGTGACGCGGACCTAGGGTCGCTCGGCAGTTACGAGGTGCTGGCCATCTATGCCGTGCCTGACGTGTGGGGCCGCGGGGTGGGCCGGGCGTTGCTCGCTGCCGTCGAGGATGCACTACCGCGCGACGTAGACGTGGTGCTGTGGGTCCTCTCGGGTAACACCCGCGGCCGCGCCTTCTACGAGCGGTCCGGCTTTGTCGCGGACGGAACAGTCAAGGTCGAGGACGTGGGCGGCGCGCCGCTCGAGGAGATGCGCTACCGGCGCCCGCTCGGTGCGCCGACACCAGCCGCTGGCGTCATTCCCGGGCCGGCGGAGTGACGCCACTTGCTGGTGTCGGCGACGAACGTGGGCGCGTCGTCAGCCGACGTTGACCACCACCTCGTGCCAGCCCTGCGCACCGCTCGGGAATGGCGTGAGGCGTGCTTGCGGCTGCACCTCGCCGGTGGCATCCGTCGCCCGAACCCGCAGGACGTGCCGTCCGGATGTCGCGTACCACGGGATCCACCACTGCCGCCAGGTGTCGATGCTCGGTGCGGCGCCGAGGCGAGCCGCCACCCATGGCTCGTCGTCGACCTGCACCTCGACCCACTCGATCCCTCTGTGCTGCGCCCAGCACACCCCGGCGATCGCGATCGCTCCTGGTGCGACGGTGGAGAGGGGGCGCGGCACCTCGATCCGGGCCATCGTGCGCACCGGGGCATCGGTCGCCCATCCGCGCTCGGTCCAGTAGGCCGCGCGCTGCGCGTACGTCGTTGCCTCAAGCCACACGAGCCACTTCGTGGCAGACACGAACCCGTACAGCCCGGGGACGATCATGCGCGCGGGGAAGCCGTGCTCGGCGGGGAGCGGCTCTCCATTCATCGCGACGGCCACCAGCGCGTCCCGCCCGTCAGTGACGGCACCCATCGGCGTGCTTGCGGTCCATCCGTCAGCCGACCGCGAGAAGAGCTGGTCGGCTCCCCTGTCGACGCCGGCCCGGGCCAGCAGGTCCGAGAGGCGGACTCCCAGCCAGAGCGCGTTGCCCACGTACGGGCCGCCGACCTCGTTCGAGACGCAGGTCAGGGTCAGGTCCCGCTCCACCAGGGGCATCGCCAGGAGTTCGTCGTAGGACAGTGAGTAGGGCCGCTGCACCATCCCGCCGATGTCCAGGCGCCAGCCCGACGGATCGATGGCGGGTACGACCAGTGCCGTGTCCACCCGGTAGAAGTCATCGTTGGGCACCCGGAAGGGCGTGACGCCGTCGATGCGCACGTCGACGGCATCGGCCAGGGCTGTCGCGGGCTCGCTCGGCGCGGGCAGGCGCACCGAGGCGCGCGCAGCACTCACGTCGCGGAGGCGACCTCCGATGGCGGAGCCGAGCGCGGCCACTGCCACGGCCCCGCCCGCGACCGCGAGCGAGCCAACCAGCACCGACCGCCGCGTCGGCGCCGTGCCCGGGGCACCACCTCCTGACGCAGCCATCAGGGCAGGCGGGACCGGCCTGGTCAGCCAGCTGAGGACGGCCGCGGCAACCACTGCCCCAGCCAGGGACGGGACGGCATCGATGGCAGAAGCCGCGGGCCGGGTGAGCGCCGCCACGGCTCCCACGAGGGCGACGAGCGCCACAGCCGCGCAGCCCGCGGCGCGCGAGCGCCGCGCGAGCACGCCGCACAAGGCGGCCACCAGGACGAGGGTGGCAGCGATCCCGCCGAGTAGCACCGCCTTGTCGGCGGTGCCGAAGGTCGAGATGGCGAATTCCTTCAGCCACGCGGGGGTCAGGTCGATGAACGTCCCGCCGACCGCGACGAGCGGAGATCCGGCCGGGGCAAGGAGGGACGCGAGGAGATGCGCTGCTGCAACTCCCGCCCCGACGGAGGCGATCCCCGCAGCGCCCGCTGCCGCGAGGTCGCCGAAGCGTCGGGTGGGCTGGGTGTCCGGGCTCTGCACACCAGTTGTTCGGAGCCGCTCCGGCCGCGGATTGCCCACGACGAGGTGCTACCCGCCGAAGATCGCCTCCACGTGCCCGCGCACCCCAGGCCGGCAGGTGAAGACCGCACCGGCGAGCGGCTGGTCCGCGAGCTCGGCGTCCGTGAGGTGCTTGCGTGCCGTCGTGATGAAGAGATCGTCCAGGAGGTCGCCGCCGAAGCACACGCTGGTGACCTGCGTCGTCGGGAGCAAGATCACCTCGCTGAGCGAGCCTTCCGCTTCGTAGCGGCGGACCTGGCCGCCGCCGAAGGCCGCCACCCATACTCCGCCCTCGGCGTCGACCACGAGCCCATCTGGTACCCCGATCTCGCGATCGAGGGTGGCGAAGGACCGGCGCGAGGACGGGAGTCCAGCGTCGGCGTCGTAGTCGAGGACGTCGATCCGGCCGGTGGGCGAATCGACGAAGTACATGAGCGAGCCGTCGGGACTCCAGTCGACGCCATTGGGGATGGTGAGTGCGTCGATGACCCGGTCGGCCGACCCGTCAGCACCAACCCGGTAGAGCGATCCGGCGCCCGGCGTCTCGTCGAACGCCAGCGTCCCCGCCCACAGCCGGCCCATGGGATCGCACCGTGAGTCGTTCATGCGGTTCGTCCGGAGCCCGGCCTCGACAGGGGTGACGGGCTCCAGCGTCGCCCCATCGTCACGGGTCAGGAAGATGCCATCACGCAGGGCGAGCACCAGCGCACCACCGAGAGCGGGGTTCACCGAGCCGAGTTCCTGGCCGATGGAGGTGGCTGCCAGTGCGCCGTCGTCCAGGCGGTAGAGCACGCCCGGCACGATGTCGACGAACACCAGGCTGCGGCCAGCCGCGTCCCACCTCGGGCTCTCACCGAGGAAGCAGGCGGGCTGGACCAGCACATCGGGCCGGGGCACCCGAGCACGGTACCGCCGGGGCGATCAGCCGGCGAACGTCCGGATGAGCCGTAGGACGGCAGGCCCGATGACGATGATGAACAGGGCGGGCAGGAAGCACGCGACGAGGGGCCCGAGGATCTTCACGGCAACCTTCTGGGCCTTCTCCTCGGCTGCCGACTGGCGCTTCTCGCGCATCTCCTTGGCCTGCTCGTCCAGCACGGCGGAGATCGAGATGCCCAGCCGGTCGACCTGGATCATGGCGTGCGCGAAGTGGACCAGGTCTGGCTGGCGCACGCGCTGGGTGAGTCCGATGAAGGCATCGGCGCGCGAGATGCCCAGATGCATCTCCTGCAGCACCCGGCCTAGCTCGGCGGCCACCGGGCCGTCCTGGGTGTCGGCCACCTGCTGCAGTGCCGCCTGCAGCCCGAGCCCGGACCCGACGCACAACTGCATCAGGTCGAGGGCATCGGGGAGTGCCCTGCGGAGCTCATCGGTTCGCTTGTCGCCCGCCGAGCGGATAAGCAGGTCAGGCAGGTAGAAGCCGCCGATGACGCCGATCGGCAGGGCCAGCCAGCCGAGCCCCCCCATGCGCATCGAGAGCAGCAGCCCGAGGCCCGTGCCGAGGACGAGGAACAGGAGCTTCCGCCGCACCATGCGCTCGACCCCGTCGGCTTCGGCGCGGCCCGCGATGGCAAGCTGCTGGCGCATCCGTCTTCGTGCGCTCGCGGGGGCGATCCGCGGGGCCAGGTGCACGCGCACCCGCGATACCCCCTCGGCCTCGAAGCCCGTGTACACGCGGCTGCCCGCCGTGTAGTGGCTGAGCAGGTCCCGCGTGGCCTCTTTCGCGATCTGGCCTTCGCGGTCACGGATGGCGACGCCGAAGATGAGCACGGCCAGCCCGATCATCGTCCCGACGATGATCGGCAGCAGCAGGGACTGGGACATCTACATCTCCACCTTGCCGAGTGCGCGGGCCCAGAACCAGCCGACGAGGATCAGCAGCCCGGCCAGGACGAGCATGACGATCCCGCCTGTGGTCGTCCACATGCTGGAGATGTAGTCGCGCTGCGTGAAGAACATGAAGGCGAAGATCGTCAACGGCATCGCCACCATGACCACGGCTGACATGCGGCCCTCCGCGGACAACGTCGCGAGCTGACGCTGCACCTCCGACCGGCGTCGAACGGTGTCAGCGACCGACTCCAGGATCCGGGAGAAGTTGCCGCCGATCGACCGGCCCAGGGTCAGGGCGGTCACTGCCCAGTGCATGTCCTGGCTCTCCATGCGGTCGGCCACGCCCATGAGCGCGTTGTCGGGGTTCACGCCGAACCGGATCTCCGCCGTTGCCCGCCGCATCTGGCGCTGGATCTCGCCCTCGCCCTCGCTCGCAGCCGATTCGAGGGCCTGGATGAACGGCAGGCCGGCGCGAAGGGAGCTCGACAGCAGGAGGAAGAACTCCGGGAGGTCCTCGTTGAACTGCTTGCGTCGTGCCGTGCGGCGCCGGTTGACGAAGACGTGCGCACCCGCGAAGCCAATGACGATCCCGCCAAGGACGCTGACGAGCGGCGATGACATGAGCACCCACAGCACGGCACCCGCCAGAGCTGACACGCCGACCCGGATGAGCAGCCAGGCGCCGGGCGTAAGGCTCAGGCCGGCGTTGTCGAGGGTGATACGCGTGCGGCCGCCAGGCCGGTAGCGCACGATGAGCCGGTCGATTCGTCCGACGAGCGACCCGGCCGGAGGGGGCTCGACGGAATCGTCCAGCCGGGCCGTCCGCCGCACGCTGTACCTCGCCACGACCTCTCGGCGGTCCACGCGCACGCGATACCGAATCCAGCTCGCATAGGCCATCACCGCAATGAACACCGCGGCTGCAGCGAGGAGTGAGGCGACGAGGGGCATCACGGCCTCCTGAACCATCCTGGGTCGAGTTCCACGCCGCGGTCGAGCAGGCGCTCGGTGAAGCCGGGCTGGCGACCCTCCGACACGAGGGTGCCGAGGTCGGGCAGGCCCGGGTCGCGGTGGTATCGGAAGGTGAACAGGTCCTCGAGCACGATCGATCCGTCGACCACGCCGGCCACCTCGGAGATGTGGGTGATGTGACGCGAACCGTCGCGGAGCCGCATCTGGTGGACGATCAGGTCCAAGGCGCTGGCGACCTGCTGGCGGATGCTCACCACAGGGATCTCCAGGCCGGCCATGAGCACCATGGTCTCGACGCGGGAGAGGGCGTCGAGCGGGCTGTTGGCGTGGACCGTGGTCAGGCTGCCTTCATGGCCCGTGTTCATCGCCTGGAGCATGTCGAGGGCTGCGGGTCCACGGACCTCGCCGACGATGATGCGGTCGGGCCGCATCCGCAGGGAGTTCTGCACGAGGTCGCGGATCGTCACCTCGCCAGCACCCTCGATGTTGGGCGGCCGCGACTCCAGGCGCAGCACATGCGGCTGCGCCAGTTGCAGTTCGGCGGCATCCTCGATGGTGATGATCCGCTCGTCGTCCGGCACGAATGACGACAGCACATTGAGTGTGGTGGTCTTGCCGGATCCCGTTCCGCCGCTGATGAGCACGTTGAGCTTGCCCTTGACACACGCTTCCAGGAGGCCCAGCGCCTCCTCAGTGACGGTCCCGACCCGGACCAGGTCCTTGCTGGTGTACGCCTCGCGAGCGAACTTGCGGATCGTCAGCGAGGCGCCATCAACCGCGATCGGCGGGACGACGGCGTTGACGCGGCTGCCATCCGGCAGGCGGGCGTCAACGGTGGGGCTGGCCTCGTCGACGCGTCGCCCGACCCGGGACACGATGCGGTCGATGATCTCGCGCAGGTGCCGCTCGTCTGCGAATCGCAGGTGCGTCGGCTCGATCCGCCCGGCCCGCTCGACGAAGATCCGGTTGTATCGATTGACCATGATCTCGGAGATCTCCGGGTCGCGGAGCAGGGGCTCGAGCGGCCCGACGCCGAGGATCCCGTCGATGATCTCCTGCACCACGCGGGCCCGGTCGGCCGCGGAGAGCGGCCGATTCTGCTCGGCCATCGCTTCCTCGATGACGTCGAAGACCACCTCGTTGAGCATGCGCCGGTCGAGGTCGCCTCCGTAGAGGCGCGCCCCCAGTCGCTCCACCAGCCGGTCGTACACGCTCTGCTTGAGGAGCGCATAGTCGTCCAGTCGCGCCTCGGCCTCGCGGGCTGCTCCCGGCCGGGCCCACTCCTTCACCCCGCTGACGTGGCTGAGGCGATCGGCCAGGCTCATGGCCGCCTCCTGCCGAACAGCCGACGGCGGCGCCGGTGCCCGCCCGGATCGTCGATGCCTGCCTCGAGCGCCGCCAGCCTGCGGATCGCGGAGCTCACCGGATGACCCGGCTTGGTGGATATGATCGTCACGCCCGCGTTCATGGAAGCCGGCACGTCGCCGCTGGACGGGATGGACACGGTGACCGGGATGCCGAGCATCTCCTCGACGTCGGCCATCGTCAGACCGACCTTCGCGTCGGCACGGTTCAGCACGACGCGCCACTTCGCCCGCGGGTAGCCGAGGGTATCCATGGTCTCCAGGGCCACCTTGAGGCTCTTCAGCGCGGGAACGTCCATGGTGGTCATCAGGACGTACTGATCGGCAATATCGAGGCAGCGCAGCGTGATGTCGCTGAACGAGGAGGGACCGTCGATGACCACGAAGCGGTACATGCGGGCCAGGTTGCCGACGATGTCAGCCGCCAGCTCGGCGCCGATGAACTCCGCCTCCGCGGGGCTGACGGGGGCCAGCACGACGTCGAAGTCCGGCTGGTACGCCGTGATGATGGAGGCGACCGCGCGCTGGTCGAGCTCACCCTGCATCGAGACGGCCTGGCTGATCGTGACAGTTGGGGTGACGTGCAGGGAGATCGCCACGTCGCCGAAGTCCAGCTTGAGGTCGATCAGGCACACGCGGCCGAGCCCGGTCTCGCTGAGCGCCTGCGCGAGGTTCGTCGCGACCATGGTCTTGCCGCACCCGCCCTTGGGGCCGAAGACGAGGATCACCTCGCCGCGTTGCCCGTCGGCGTCCTCGTCCGCCACGCCGCGGATCTCGCGGCTCAGCGAGAGCGACCTGCGCGAGGCGCTCACGAGGCCCTCGACGTCGTCGGCAGCGACGACCTCGCGGATCCCGGCGCGAATAGCTTCGGACAGGATGCTGACCTCGACGCGCTGGCGAAGCAGGACGACGCCCAGGCTCGGCCGCTGGAGCCGGTATCGCGCCGCGAAGTCAGTGGCCGATGGCATCGATGCATGCGGCCCGATGATCACGAGGTCCTCGCCGGGATTCGTGTCGACGTGGGTCTGGAGGTCCTGCACGGACGTCACGGCCGCGGCGTCCTCGCCGAGGACCACCCGAAATCGATCGACGTCCCGTTCGTCCTCGCCCAGGATGACGGTCATCACGCCTCCTAGCGTCCGGTGACGGTGGATTGCGGGACGCCGTAGGGCACGGCAGTCCCGTCGCTGAGCAGGGCCAGATACAAGGTGCCGGTGGAGATGCCGTGGACCAGACGGGTCACCTGTCCTGGCTCCAATGCCACGGTGACAAGGGTGGACGGGGTCCCTTCGCCCACCGACACGTTCACGCTGACGACGGAGTCGTCGCTCACCTCGCCCACGGCCAGCACGTCGACGCGATTGAACAGGACCTCGGTCCTCGTGGTCACCGCACCGCTCGCATCCGGGTTCTGCCCGGTATGCAGGATCGCGATCGGCGAGCCGGGCTGCAGGAACGCGCCCACCCGCTGCGGGTCACTCAACGCCACGGACACCGCCACCATCCCGTCGGGCACGGCGAGCAGTACCGGCGCGTCCGGCGGCACGACGAAGTCGCCATTCAGGAGCAACTGCCCCTCCGCGAGCGTGACGGGCGTGATCAACGAGGAGTTCTCTGGCGTGATCTCGGTGAGGGCGTTGTCGGGAACGAAGCGCTCCGCGACGTCGGTCGGCCCGGCCAGGCCGTCGGCGACCGCCTGGCCCAGCGTCGTATTCGCGGGGATCTCCGCGAGGGTGGAGTAGACCCCGACGAACTCGAAGCCGACCAGTGCCCGCTCCTCGGCCCGGCTGGCGAACCAGAAGGTGGCCATGCCGGCGGCCGATGCGAGGAGGACCGCTGCCACGATCAGGAGGACGACGCGCTTCATGTTGGGACCCCGTTCTCGCTCATGGCTGCATCGTCACTGTCACCGGCGCGGTGCTCGCCGGGCCGCCCCACGTCACGACGATGCTCGTGCCGCTTCGGCTGAGGTTGGTGACCAGTCGCAGTTCCGAGACGGTCCTGCGATTGTTCGCTGACGCGACGGCGACCACGAATGGGGTCGGCTCGGTATCGAAGGCATTCCTGCACGTGGTGACCGCCGTGCTGGTGGCGGAAGACGAGGACAACGTCAGTGAACTGCCGACGGGCGGCGCGGTCGTGAAGAAGCAACTCGACACATCAGGTGCAGTCACGATCGAGTAGCCGTCGCCATTGCTGTTGCTTGCCCGGTAGGTGATGGTGTTGCTGGTCCCGGACACGCGGGTGGGCCTGATCACCAGTGCCGCCGTGCGCGCCGCCGTCGTCCACGAGGCCGTCGCGGCGGCGGACAGCACCGCCTGGTCGCCCCCCGCCTCCTGCGAGATCACTCCCGTGAAGGGCAGCGTGATGAAGTTGCCGCCGTTCGTCTGGCTGGTGGCGGCCACCTGGACATATGCATCGCTGCCGCCGGGGGGGCTCGCGCATGGGCGGGCGGTGAGCCACGCCTGGGCCGGCTCGCCGCCGGTGCCCCGGCCGCAGATGTTGGTGACGGCCATGAGGCCGTCCTCGGCGTTGCTCGCGGCGACGCTGCCGGCGAACGCCGTGGCCGAGCTCAGCGAGGCGCAGGCAGGCTGCTTCTGCGCGCACTTCCAGGCCAGCGAGAAGCTCGCGGCATCCGCGCTGCGCTGCACCTGCGAGCGCTCCCAGTTGACCAGGCCCCAGTCGACGGCGAACGCCAGCATGATGAAGAACACCATGGTCGAGAAGAGGATTCCCGCCATGACGGCGATGGCCCCCTCATCGTGGCCGCGGAGTGCTGCGTCGACTACGTGGCGGGACATACCCACCTCGATGTGCTGCTGACGTTCAGCGAGTCCGTGGCCGTGGAGTTGGGGTTGATCCGCAGGAACCACCCGACCGGGCTCAGGAAGACGAAGTCCAGGTTGGCGGAGGCACTTGCCCACCTCTCGCCCGAGACGAGCGTGCAGCCGGTCGCGTTCGTGCCGAGCGATGGCGCCTGCGACAGGGTGAGCGCTGACGCCGCAGCCTGGCTCATGATGGATTGCGCCGATCCCGTGGTCCCCCCATTGGCGAGGGATCGCGCCGCCTGGGATGTCGCGTTGACCAGGCTGATCTGCACGAACCAGTACCGACCGGCGTCGAAGATCATGAAGATCACCAACAGCAGCAGGGGCGCGATGATGGCGAACTCAACCGCCACCGCGCCCCTGTCGTGTGGGTTCCTCATGGTCGCTCACTCCGCTCCTTGCACCGTAGCCTCGAGGCTCGCGCCACCATCGGCTGGCAACCAGCGTGCGAGCGGGTCCCCTCCTAGAACATGCCCGTCCAGAGGGTCTGGAGCTGCGGGCCGAACAGGGCCACAGCTGCCACGACCGCGGCCGCGATGCCAGCGACGACCAGCGCGTACTCGACTGCCGTTGCGCCCAGGTCAACTCGCATCCAGTCCCGGATCCTCAGCATCGTCCTCATGACCGCCTCCTTGATATTCGGTGCGGCCCGGGCGTTCCCCGTCCGCTGCCCTTCCCTTTCAATGTTCCCCCCATGCAACAGCCGAAACAGGGCCGGTTGGCGGATGCGACGGGACCATTGGCCTAGGCGGTCGTCCGGCGTGAGGGGATAGTGCGCCGTAGGCTCCGATACGTGCCAAAGATGAACGTGGATAAGCCTGTGCAGCTCGCTCCAGGAGTGTGGTGGGTGGGTGCCCGGCTGCCTGATGACACCTTCCAGTGCCACGCCTACTACCTGGAGAACGGCAGCAATGGCGTGCTGCTCGACCCCGGTTCGCCGCTCACGATCGAGGAGACGCTCGACAAGATCGAGCAGGTGGCCACCCTGTCCGACATCAGGTATCTCGTCTGCCATCACCCGGACCCGGACATCGCCGCATCGTTGCCGTACCTCTCGAATCGGTTGACGCGCGACGACGTCGTGGTCGTGACCGAGTGGCGCGCGCAGGCGCTGCTCAAGCACTACGGCCATCGCTTCGACTACTACCTCGTCGAGGACCACGACTGGCGAATCCCGCTGGCTGGTGGCGAGGCGCTGGAGTTCGTGCTCACCCCGTACCTGCACTTCCCGGGGGCCATGGTGTCATTCGACACCGGCAGCAAGACCCTGTTCTCATCCGACCTGTTCGGCGGGTTCGTGCCGGACTCGGCGGTGCTCGTGTCGCAGGACCTCGACTACATCGTCGAATCGGCGCGTCCGTTCCATCAGCACTACATGCCCAGCCGCGAACTGCTCACGGCCGGCCTCACCCATATCCAGCAGCGTTGGCCCGACATCCAGCGGATTGCCCCGCAGCACGGCCACATCATCCCGACGCAACTTGTGGAGCCTGCCTTCGCGGCGCTCAAGGAGATCGACTGCGGCGTGTTCGCCCTGGCCGATGCGGACCTCGACCTGAAGCGCCTCCTGCGGATCTCGGAGGCGAGGGCGCGCATCACCGAGGTGTTGCTGACCAATGTCGATCCGGCCTCCTTGGTGAACGCGATCAACGTGATCCTCTCCGGAACGCACGATGCCCGCGAGGCCGCGCTGTTCATCGACCTGCCCGACGTCGGCTGGTCCATGTGGGGGCTCGGGCTGGCCAAGCCGGTGCGCCGCGAGCCGAACCCCGCGTGGCCAGTCGTCGCCCTGCCAGGAAGCCCCGCGGCTCTGCTGTCGATCCACACGCGCGACGACGATCACCCCGACGCCGACCTCATGCGGATGCTCGAGGACATGTCCACCACGATGCGGCCGGCGATCGACGAGTTCGTGGACCGGCATGCACAGGCGCGACGGGCCGCAGCGCTCCGCACGGAGGCCATGACCGACCCGCTCACCGCCCTGGGCAACCGCCGGGCCTTGGACGAGGCCGTTCCGGTGGGCGACTACGCGCTCATCTCGCTGGACCTCGACCACTTCAAGGACGTCAACGACACGTACGGGCACGCCACGGGTGACGTCGTTCTTGCCCGGGTCGCCAAGGTCCTCGGCTCGACCGTTCGCGGGGACGACGGGGCGTACCGCCTCGGTGGCGAGGAGTTCCTGCTGTGCCTCATGGACGCCGACGAGGAGAGAGCGGTCGCGGTCGCCGAGCGGGTCCGGTCACGCGTGTCGGAGCTCGGCTTCCTGGACCAGGGGATCGACCATCCGATCACGGTGAGCATCGGGGTCACCGCCGCGCACGGCCTGGCGCGGGACGGCTTCGCCGAAGCGCTGCAGCGCGCCGACGAGGCGCTGTACGAGTCCAAGGAGACCGGCCGGGACAAGATCACCGTGCACCTCGATCCCGCGCTGGCCGGCGCGTGACGTCTCCCTCGCCGGGGCAGGTCGATGCGCCTGACGACCTTCGCCTGCTGAGGGCCTTCGAGCCGGTCGTTCGGCTGACCCAGGGTGAGTACTTCGTCCCGGTCAGCGTCGACGAGTACGTCCGCAGGTGCAGCCTGTGGACGCAGGGGCCCGACGGCGTGCTCGCCAAGGTCGCCGATCCCGGGGCGCTTGACCTAGCGCTGCTGGCGCAGTGGGGGGCGGCCCTTGACGGCCCGGGGCAGTCGCTCAGCGCAGTGTCCGTGCAGGCCTCGCGGTGGCAGCGGATCAAGGGCTGGCGGCGCACGGTTCGGCCGACGTTCCGCGCGGGCAACCGGCTGGCCGAGGTCGGCCTGTTCGCCCGGGTCATCGACACGCTCAGCCGGCTCTCCCTTCTGATCCGGGGTGCGGTGCCGGGCGGCAGCGCGCTGGCCTCCCTCGAGATGCAGCAGGAGCATCTTCGCCCGGACGTACCGGCCTACCACGGCCGCGTCGTCCGGTACGGGGGCTACATCGTGTGCCAGTACTGGTACTTCTACGCATTCAACAACTGGCGCTCCGGCTTCTCAGGCGTCAACGAGCACGAGGCCGACTGGGAGCAGGTGACCGTCTACCTCGACGGCATCGGCCCCGTTGACGAGCACGGGCTGCCGTATGCGAGATGGGTCGTCTTCTCGGCGCACGACGAGACGGGCGACGACCTGCGTCGGCGGTGGGACGATCCCGACCTCATGCTGGTCGAGGGCCGGCACCCGGTGGTCTTCGCGGGGGCCGGATCCCACTCGGGCGCCTACCTCGCCGGCGACTACCTCATCACCGTGGTGCCACCCCGGCTCGGCGGCATCGTGCCGGCCCTGCGACGCGCGGCGAAGGTACTGACTCCGTGGACGCGCGCAGCGCAGGGATCGGGCCTGGGGATCCCGTACATCGACTACGCGCGCGGCGACGGCCTGGGCATCGGACCCGGCCAGGCCGTCTCGTGGTCGCCCGTCCTCATCGACGACGAGACGCCGTGGGTGCGGGACTATCGCGGTCTCTGGGGGCACGACACGCGGGACCGGCTGGGCGGCGAGCGGGGGCCGGCCGGCCCCCGCTACGAGCGAGACGCCACGGTGCGGGCGTCGTGGGGGGATCCGGTCGGCTGGGCCGGCCTTGCCAAGGTCGCTCCGAACCGCGAGGCGGAACTCGAACTGGTGGCCCAGCGCCTCGGCGAGATCGATGCCGAGCTGGTCGTACTCGACGAATCCGCTGAGGGTGGCCGCCACGACCTGGCCGCCCGGGCAGCGGGCCTGCCTCCCGGTGCTCCGGAAGTGAGGGCCCTGGAAGCCGAGGAGAGGCGGGTCAGCGGTGCACGGCTGGCGTCGGTGCGGTTGCGCGACGAGCGGGAGCGGATGGTGCGGGCCTTGCGCGATGGCATCTCGTCGCCCGACCCGCACGCGCACCTGCGTCATCGCCGCACTCCCCTCGCATCGAGCGACCGGGGGCGGGCCAAGCTGTTGAGCGCCTGGGCAATCATCAGCACGCCATTGATCCTGCTGCTGGTGGCCTCGCTGATCCTGCCTGCTTCATGGTCCCGGATCAGCGCCGCCGTCCTCATGCTGCTCGTGGTACTCGCTGTCGAGGCCTTTGCCCGCGGCTTCCTGCTGGCCTACCTCTGGCGGGCGCTGCTGGTCATCGCGATCGCGAACCTCGTGGTCGCCTTCCTCCGGAACTGGCAGTTCGCCCTGGCCGGCTTGCTGGCCGGCACCGCCTTGGTCGTCCTGATCGTCAACGTGAGGGACGCTCGACGTGGCTGACGACAAGCGGGATACGCTCGCGCGATGAGGAGTCGTCGTGGCTGACATCAACGTGCGTCGGGACGATGCCGCGATGCGCTACGAGGCGACGGTCGACGGCATCCCCGCCGGCTACGCGCAGTTCGAGTTGACGGATGACCTCGTCGTCTTCACGCACACGGAGGTCGACCCCGCCTTCGAGGGCCAGGGCGTCGGGTCGGCGCTGGCCGGCTTCGCCCTCGATGATGTCCGCGCGACAGGCGACCGGAACGTGCGGCCGGTCTGCCCGTTCATCGCGGGCTGGATCCAACGCCATCCGGAGTACGCCGGCATCGTCACTGGCGACATCGAGATCGTGGAGCCGGGGGCCAGGTAGGCGATGGATGCGGGCGAAGGGCCAACGGCCGTCGACTACCGGTTCCTGCTCGCCAACGAGCGCACCTTCCTGGCCTGGATTCGGACCGCGCTCGGCATCATCGCGGGCGGCGTGGCACTCGACCAGTTCGTCCAGGTGGGAGCGGACGATTCCGTCATCGGCCCCCTCGCGATCGTGACGGTCCTGCTCGGCGTCGTGGTGGCGATCACCGGCACCGTGCGCTGGTCGCGGGCCGACACGGTCATGCGAACGGGCCGGCCCATGCATCGGTCGCGCGGGATCCTGGTCGTCGGCGCGTGCGTGGCGGTCATCGGCGTACTGCTCGCCATGCTGCTGTGGCTGCAGCTGTGACCGCGCCATTCGACGAGCCCGCAGGCCGCACCCGCATGTCGTGGATGCGCACGCTGCTCGGAGTGGCGGCGGTCACCGTGCTGGTCGAGCGCGGGCTGGTCGTCCGGGCGGCGCCTGCCGCGTGGCTGGCCCTGGCAGCGGTTCCCGCGCTGGCCTTCGCGGCGCTGGTGGCGATGCGGACGCATCGACTGGCGAGGCTTGACCCCGAGCCCATCGGCCGAAGGCTCGCGCTGACGGCCGCGCTCCCGGTCATCGCACTCGCTGCCATCGGAGTGACAGCATGGCGCCCGTGAGCGACGGGGACGGCGACGCTGGTCGACATACGCCGATGCGGTCGCTGTTCGACGAGCGGTCCGCCTACCTCGACCGGTTCGGCCTGCTGCTGGTCATCACCGTGCTGACCATCATCGTCCTGTCGCTTGTCGACCTCACCATCGACGATGAGCAGCCCATGCGCACCCTGATGGCCGCAGGCGCGAACGCCGTCGTCGGCGTGATGCTGCTCCTCGCCCTGCGTGCGTCCGGACTCGCCCGTCACTGGTTGCGGGTGGCCGATGTGATCGTCGTCGTGTCCATCCTCATCGTGCTGCTGCTGGCGGGAGCCACTACCTTGTCGCCTGCACTCACGGTGACCACCGACTCCGCCCCGCTGCTCATCGTGCTGCTGGCCTTCTGCGTGCCGATAGTCACCGTTCGCCGGCTCCTGCAGCATCGCGAGGTCACGCCCCAGACAATCATGGGCGCACTGTCCGCCTACCTCGCCATCCCGATCGCCTTCTTCTATGCCTTCCTCGCTGTCGACTGGGCGGCCGGGCCCTTCTTCGGCACCTCTGAGCCGACGACCACGTTCATGTACTACAGCCTGTCCACGCTCAGCACGCTCGGCTTCGGCGACTACGTCGCCGAGACGGAACTGGGGCACCTGCTGTCGACCGGCGAGGCCATCACGGGCCAGATCTACCTGGTCACCTTCGTCGCGATGATCGTCGGCCTGTACGCGACTGGGCGGCACGCTCGGCGGGGTCTGGACGAGGGCCCGGAGGTGCGCGGCTGAGCGTGTATCCGGATTTGCATCCGGATACCCCCGGGGGTATAGTTTCAGCATCCACTCACGACTCATGGAGGTTTCCCTATGTGCAGCCCCGCCCCGTGCCGCTCATGCAACAAGGTCACCTACTCCGGCTGCGGTATGCATGTCGAGCAGGTCCTTGCGAGCGTCCCCCCGCAGAACCGCTGCACCTGTCGCTGATCCTCGCGCACGATCTCCGCAAGGCGGGCTTTGACGCCCTCAACCAATCCAGGAATGGTGGTCTAGTGAATTCCCAGCTCGAGGTCGTGCCCATCGACACCCCCAATCTCGGTGATCGCTCGTATGTCGTGGGCCGTGACGGCTCCGCGATCGTGGTCGACCCCCAGCGGGACATCGACCGGGTCGCCGAGATCCTCGATGCCCGCGGATGGTCGGCCACGCATGTGCTGGAGACCCACTTCCATAACGACTACGTCAGCGGCGGCCTCGAGCTGGCCCGGACCGTCGGGGCTGACTACGTCGTACCCGACGGCATGGATATCTCGTTCGGTGCGCATCAGGTGAACGACAAGGACGAACTCGCGGCGGACATCGGGCTCATCCGAGTCCTCCACACGCCGGGCCACACCCCCAACCACCTGTCCTTCGCGGTGAACATCGACGGGACGGACCATGCCCTGTTCACCGGCGGCTCGATGCTCTACGGCAGTGTCGGCCGTCCCGACTTGCTTGGCCCGTCGCTGACCGAGCCCCTGGCCCGCGACCAGTGGCGATCGATGCGGCGCATCGCCGAGGAAGTCACCCCCTCAGCGCAGCTCTACCCGACGCACGGGTTCGGCTCCTTCTGCAGCGCGACCGCCACGGTGGGCACGTCATCCACGGTGGCCCAGCAACTCGTCGCCAATCCCGCCTTCGCGGTCGACGAGGAGACCTTCGTCAGCGAGCTGATCGCGGGCCTCGATGCCTTCCCGGCCTACTACGCGCACATGGGCCCGGCCAACCAGGCGGGCGCGGGGCCGATCGACCTCAGCCTGCCTAGCGTGGCGACGGCGGCCGATATCGCCCGTCGCATCGCGGCCGGCGAGTGGGTCGTGGACCTGCGTCATCGCCGCATCTTCGCTGACGGCCACATCCGCGGATCCCTGTCCTTCGACGTGCACGGGAATGCCGTGACCTACCTGGGCTGGCTCATCGACTGGGGGACCCCGGTCACGCTGCTCGGTGCCGACGAGGCCGAGGTGAGCGACATGCAGCTCGAGCTGGTGCGGATCGGGATCGACCGCCCCGCGGCCTTCGCCGTCGGCGGTCCGGCCGACTGGACCACGGAGGCAACCCCGGTGTCGTCCTACCGACGTGTCACGCACGTGGAGTTGGCGGCCGCGCGCGCGGCGGACCCGGGCCTGGCCATGCTCGACCTGCGCCGGGCCAGCGAGGTGGCCGAGGGGTTCGTCGAGGGCGCCAAGCACGTGCCGTTGCACGAGCTTCGCGGGCGGCTGGACGAGGTGGAGTCGTGGGCGAAGGAGAATGCCGACCACGGACCCGTGTGGGCCTACTGCGGCAGTGGATTCCGGGCGTCCATCGCGGCGTCGCTGCTGGAGTCGGCAGGCGTGAGCGTCATCCACGTCGATGACGACTTCGCCAACGCCGAGAAGGCTGGACTGCCGATCGCGCGGGTGGCCCATGACGTACTTCTCGGTGCCGCCTACTCCGACTGATCGTGATCGTCGCTGAGGCCCTGCTGGTTGGCCTCGCCATCGGGGCGATCCTCGGGCTCATCGGCGCGGGCGGCGCTGTCGTGGCAGTGCCCGCGTTCCTGTATCTGTTCGGCCTCGACCCGCTCCAGGCAACGACAGCTTCGCTGGCGGTCGTCGCCGCAGCCGCGGCCACAGGTGCGGTGCCTCGCTTGCGGCTCGGCCAGGTGCGTACGCGCGAGGCGCTGGTCTTCTGGTCGGTCGGCATCGTCGGCACGCTCATCGGCTCACGGCTCGTGCACGTGGTGCCGGGAGTCGTCATCATCGTCGGATTCGCCGTCGTCATGGCCGGGGCCGCTGTGGCCATGTGGCGCAAGTCATCCCGTGCCGACTCCGGCGAGCCGACCCGTCGCGGCCCGTGGCTGCTGCCGGTCGTCGCCATCTCCGTGGGGATCCTCACGGGCCTGTTCGGGGTCGGAGGTGGCTTCCTGGTCGTGCCCGCGCTGGTGCTCGTCTACGGGCTGCCCTTCGCGGTGGCCACCGGCACCTCGCTCGTCGTGGTCGCCCTCAATAGCGTCACTGCCCTGGGCTTCCGGTTCGACACCTGGGGAGATATCTCATGGCAGGTCCCGGGCCTGGTCGTCATTGGCGGCGTCATCGGCGCGCTCGTCGCGTCGTCGCTCAACCACGGCATCTCCCAACGATTGCTGGAGCGCTCCTTCGCCGGCCTGCTGCTGCTCCTCGCGGGCGGAATGGTCACCGAGTCAGTAGTGTCGGCGCTCTCATGACGATGGATTGCTGGCTCATGTTTCGCGTGCTTCGGTCCTGGTCGTCGCGCCGCTGGCTGGTCGCCATCCTTGGCGGCGCCGCCACCGCGGTCCTGGTGGCCGTGCCCACCGCGGTGATCCCCAACCCTGTGTTCGGCCGGGCGATCGACGTGACATGGTGGTCCTACCCGGTCGTGGTGCTCACCGGAATCCTCGGCGGGCTGCTCGTCGCCACGTATGTCCGCGAGGACGCCGACCCAGGCCCGGACACCGACCGGGCCAGCCGATTGGGCGTGGCCGGTGGACTGGTCTCCTTCTTCGCCGTGGGGTGCCCGGTCTGCAACAAGCTGGTCCTGCTCGCGTTGGGTGCCTCGGGGGCCGTGACGTGGTTCGCCCCGCTTCAGCCATTCCTCGCGGTGTTGTCCATCGCCCTCATGGCCGTGGCGCTGCGGATCCGGCTGCGCAACCAGGCGTCCTGCCGCGTCGAGAACCGGCGCTAAAGCCATCCGTTGCGCCGGAAGGCCCAGTACAGGCTGGCAGATATGCCAGCAATAAGGATGATCGATGAGATCAGTCCGCTCACGCTGGCGAAACCGGGGTAGGGCAGGTTCTGGCCGTACCAGCCCGTGATCGCCGTGGGAACGGCGATGATCGCCGCCCAGCTGGTCACCTTCTTCGTGATGACGTTCAGCCGGTTGCCTTGCTGGGTGAGATTGGTGTCAAGGATTGTCGAGACCAGGTCGCGCAGGGATTCGGTCCACTCCGTCGCGCGCAAGACGTGGTCGTAGACGTCCTGGTAATACGGCAGCATCTCGTCGCCGACGAGGTGCAGGTCCCGGCGCATGAGGCTGTTGACCACCTCGCGCATCGGCAGCACGACGCGGCGCAGCATGACCAGACTCTTCCGCAGGGCGAAGGAACGCCGCTGCAGCGCCGAGTCAGGCGTCCGGTCGTCGAACAGCATGTCCTCGAGCTCCTCAATCTCCTCATCGAGGTCTTGCACCGTTGCGAAGTGCCGATCGACGGCGTAGTCGATGAGCCCGTAGAGAAGGAAGCCAACACCGCTGCCGGCCAGATCGGGGGAGGCATCCCAGCGCCGCAGCACCTCGTCCATGTCGAAGCCTCGGTCCTTGCGTACGGTGACGAGGGCGCGCGGCGTGATGAAGGCGGAAACCTCGCTGGTGAGAAGGCTGCCCGTGTCGTGGTCGAGCTGGACGTCATACATGTTCAGGAACTCGTGGGTCTGATAGCGATCGAGCTTGGGGCGCTGCCGGGTGTCGAGGGCGTCGGCCACGGCAAGCCTGTGGAGTCCGAGCTCCTCGGCAATGTCGGCCAGCGTTGCCTCGTCGGGGTCGAGCAGATCGACCCAGACCACGCAGTCTGGCTCGGCGACGTAGTCCGAGACGTCCCCGATCGGGAAGCCTTCGAGAGCCAGGGCGCCGGCACGATAAAGGCGGGTCTGTGCGTAGGCGTCCACGCGGGGCAGCGTAGTGCGGGAGCTGGTTCCGTGGTCTCATGTGCTCATGCGAATGCCGGCCGCCCTCCGCGTGGGAGTGGTCGTGCTCACTGCTGCTGCGCTGCTGACACCGCCCGCCCATGCAGGTACCGAACGGGATTCACGCGTCTATGGCGGGGCGGTGTCGGCGGGCAACGCCGGGGTCGTGGCGCTCGCGATCAACCGGGGCGGGGCATGGGTCGCGCTCTGCTCGGCGGCATTGTGGCGGCCGCGGCTGCTCCTCACGGCAGCCCACTGCGTCACCACGCCGGGCAGCTCGGCGCTCGCCGACGGACTCGCGGTGTTCCCGCCCGGGGCCCCGGCGCAGGTCTACTCGAACACCGGTCCGCAGGGAGCCGCGCCCGTGCGCGTCGTGCGATGGACGGTGCCGGCTGGCTACGTCAACGGCAATGGGCGTGTCTCGCCCAACGACATCGCCATCGTCGAGCTCGAGTCCGACCTCGGTGCCCCCGCCTACTCCCGGCTGGCCTCGCGCTTCGAGATCGGCGTGTGGACCAGCCAGCAGGCTGTCGTCGACCACGCGGGCTATGGGCTCATCGGTCCGAGCCTGACCTCGCAGCTTCCGCATTCGGTGTCGCTGCCACTCCTGTCCTACTCGCCGGGCAGCTCGCTGGGCGACACGTTCGCCACCGCCCAGGATGCGACGAAGGGGATCTGCCCGGGCGACAGTGGCGGCCCGGTCTTCCGCACCACGGCGGAGGGTCAGTACCTCATCGGCGTCGAAGTCGGGTCGAACAGCCCCTGTCAGAACCCGCCATCGCCGACGATCTTCAACGTCAGCACGGCGGCAAGCGGGTATCTGCCCTTCCTCAACTCCGCGCTGGTCGGGGTGGGATACGCCGCCATCCCCGGGGCTCCCGGGCAGGTGACCGCGAGCGCGGCCAACCGTGACGTCACTGTCCAGTGGCAACCGCCGGCGCTGTCTCCGGAGACCGTTACCGGGTACGACGTCATCGACGAGACCGGCACCATCGTGTGCCAGACGCAGTCGACCTCGTGCATCCTGCCCGGCGTCGCCGATGGGGTGCACGGCTACACCGTCCGCAGCCGCAACGTCGACGGCGAGGGCGATGCGGACCCCATCGCCGCAGGCGTGAGCATCACCATCGCGGCTCCGGCCAGGATGGCTGCCCCGCGTGCCTCGGTCAGCAGGAAGGGCGTCGTCACGGCCCGATTCGCCGGCGTGCCCGGCTCGACGACCGCGGTCGTCGACCGGTACCTCGTCACCGACGGCAAGGGCACCGTCCTGTGCCGGCTGGTGCCCGACGAACGCCGCATTCAGTCCTGCCGGTTCACTCCCGAGCCGGGTTCGTACCGGCTGCGGGTCATCGCCCTGACCGGGCTTGGTCCCACTCCGGTGTCCCCGCCCAGCAACCGGGTCCGCGTGCGAGGGTGAGGGCATGACTGACCTGCCTGCGTCCTTGGCACTGCCCGCCTCGCTGACCCTGGCCGAGGGCGTCGTCCAGTACTTCGCCGACGATGGTGCGCCCGACGGCGCCGGGCTCCTGCTTTACCACCACGGTACGCCAGCCGCCGGCCCGCTCGACCCGGTCATGGTGTCCGCCGCCCGGGATGCCCACCTGCGACTGGTGGAGCTGGTGCGCCCGGGCTACGGCGGTTCCACCCGGAGTCCGGGACGTTCCGTGGCCAGCGTGGCACCGCTCGCCGCGGCACTCGCGGATGCGCTCGGGCACGATCGGTTCGTGACCATCGGCTGGTCCGGCGGGGGGCCGCACGCCATCGCCACGGCCGCCTTGCTGCCGGACCGGTGCGCCGGGGCCATCAGCCTGGCGGGTGTCGCGCCGATGGACGCCGAGGGGCTCAACTGGCTGGCTGGCATGGGAGAGGACAACTGGCACGAGTTCGGCGCCGCGCTGGCGGGTGAGTGGTTCCTCGAGCGCTTCCTCGCTGAGGCTGGGGCCGAACTGGCGGCGATCTCGCCCGACGACGTCACAGCGGCCATGGCCTCCCTGCTTGCGCCCGTCGACCGCGACCTGCTGCGCACGTCCTTCGCAGCGACGATGGCGGCGGAACTGCGGTGGTCGGTCTCCACGGGCGTGTGGGGCTGGCACGACGACGACCTTGCGTTCGTCCAGCCGTGGGGGTTCGACCTCGCCGACGTCCGCGTGCCCATCCACGTGTGGCACGGCACGGCCGACCTCATGGTGCCCGTGGCCCACGGGCATTGGCTGGCCCGGAACGTCCCGGGCGCACACGCCCACGTGCTGGAGGGACAAGGGCACCTGTCCGTGTCCGAGCACCTCGGGGTCGCCTTCCGTGAGGTGTCGAGCCTCCTGGCGGACTGATCGATTCGGCTCGGCTTCCCGTGCCCCGGACCTAGACTGCCAACCCCCGCCTCGACGACGGGGGCCCGTATG
The DNA here is from genome assembly GCA_030645615.1 of Actinomycetota bacterium. Classification (GTDB taxonomy): domain Bacteria; phylum Actinomycetota; class Actinomycetes; order S36-B12; family S36-B12; genus UBA10649. The sequence goes on from JAUSNB010000036.1 coordinate 87,269, forward strand.
CGAGGAACTGGAGGACTCATGGCCGACGAGACCGAAGACGTCATCGAGATCGGCGAGTCCGTCGACGTGGCGGTGGTGACGGATGACGATGGCGAGGTGCTCGGCGCTGTCGTCGACGACGTCATCGTGGCCACCAGTGCCGAGGGCAGCATCGTCGACGAGACCATCGACATCATCGACGAGGACGGTCGCCTGGTCCTCGAGGACGAGACCGTCAGCGTGTTCGACGCGGATGCGAACCTGGTGTCGCAGGAGGAGACCGTCGCGATAGCCCTGGACGACGAGTAGCGCACAAACCTGCGCTTCCGGACACTCCCGGGCGCCGGTGTGGCCGCAACTGCAGGTTTGTGGTGCTCGGACTACCGGTCCACCTGCATGATGACGGCCTTCGGCTCGGTGAAGAACTCCCGGCTGAAGGTCCCGCCCTCGCGCCCCACGCCGGAATCCCCGACCCCGCCGAAGGGCGCCCGGAGGTCTCGGATGAAGAAGCAGTTCACCCAGACCGTTCCCGCTCGCAGGCGGGCGGAGACGCGATGCGCCCGGGACAGGTTCTCGGTGAACACCATGGCGTTGAGCCCATAGCGGGTGTCGTTGGCAGCCGCTACGGCCTCGTCCTCGTCCTGGAATCGATGAACCACGCAGACCGGCCCGAAGATCTCCTCGCGGCACACCCGGGCGGCGGGCGGGGCATCGACGATGATCGTGGGCAGGACGCTCCAGCCGGGCCCCATCCCTCCGGTGAGGATCCGGCCACCGTCCTGCTCGACGGTGTCGAGGTACGCAGCGACCTTGCGGAAGTGCTCCTCGCTGGCGAGGGCGAGCGGGAACTGCGTCTGCGGATCCTTCGGGTCGCCCGCCACCATCGCCTCCGCGGCACGCTGGAACCGCTCGAGGAACTCGTCGTAGATGCCGGCCTGCGCGTAGAGCCGGGAGCCGGACAGGCAGATCTGGCCCGCATTCCGGAAGATCGCCTCGACCGACCAGGCCACCGCGTTGTCCAGGTCGGCGTCGTCGAACACGAGGTTCGGGCCCTTGCCGCCGAGTTCCAGGCTCACCGGAACGAGGTTGCGGGCCGCGGCCTCGCTGATCGCCCGCCCGGTGCCCGACTCCCCCGTGAACGTGATCCGGTCCACGCTGGGGTTTGCCGTGAGGGCGGCACCCACGGACTCGGGGCCATAGCCGTGCACGACGTTGAGGACCCCGGGCGGCATGCCCGCCGCCAGAGCCAGCCGGGCGAGCATGGTCGACGATACGGGCGTGTCCTCGGCCGGCTTGAGCACCACCGTGTTTCCCCAGGCGAGGGCTGGCGCCGTCTTCCAGGTGCTCTGCATGAGCGGGAAGTTCCACGGCGAGATCGCCACGACGACCCCGGCTGGCTCGTACGTCGCGAAGGCATGGTGACCGGAGTCCATCGGGTAGGCGTCAGCCGTCGACATCCGCGCGTGGTCAGCGAAGAACCGTACGTTCCACGCGGCACGGGCCGCGTCGTGCCGCGCCTGGCCGATGGGCTTGCCCATGTCACGCGTGTCGGCCATCGCCAGCTCGTCCGCGTGCGCGTCGATGAGGTCGGCCAGCCGGTGCAGGATCCGGTGACGATCCTCGAAGCCCATGCGTGGCCACGGCCCCTCGTCGAAGGCCGCCCGGGCCGCGGCCACGGCACGGTCCGCGTCGGCCTTGCCGCCCAGGGCGATCCGGGCCCACGGCTCGCGCGTGAACGGATCCACGTCGTCCATCGTGGCTCCATCGAGCGAGGGCACCTCATGGCCATCGATGACGTGGCCGTAGAACTCCACGCCGTCAGGCCTCATCCGGGCGCTTGCGTCGCAGCGACATGACCAGCGCCACGATCCAGAACACGATGGTCCAGCCCAGCAGCAGGTTGACCATGCCGACCCCGACGTGGCTACGCAGGTCACGGACCGCGGCGATCGCCCACGGAAGCATGTAGCCACCGGTGAGGATCGCGGCGATGACGGAGATGACCTTGACCGTTGTGGAGGTCTGGAACGGGCGCCCCGCCTGCACGTAGACGATGGTCTGGTCCGACGGGGGCATGCGCAGTGGCTCGGTCACGCCGTCCAGCGTAGCCACGGCGCATGCCCCGTGCCGGGGCTCAACGACGATGGCGGGCGGCCGACTCCAGGTGCAGGGCGAGGGCCGGGCACGCGTGCACGGCATCTCGCGCCTCGGCGAGCCGTTCGCCCGGGATGTCGGCGCGCAGGCCCCCGCCGGTCAGGAGCGGGAAGCCCCACTCGTCGAGGTCGACGAGCCCGGGGGCCGCCTCGGCGCACAGGCCGCGTCCGTCGCACGTGGTGGGGTTGAGGACCAGGATCTGGGTGGCCGGCCGCGCGGTCATGCGAAGTCCCTTCCGTTCACGTCGGTCGAGGCCAGGCGAGCCTCGGGTACGGGGAGGCTCGACGGGCTTCCGGGGCGGGTGGAGCCGAACGAGCAGCGCCCGGCCAGGTGGGCCGCGACCTCGTCGGGGAACGCGGCCAGACCCGTGGCGAGGAACCGCGCGGTGCCGTCGGGGTGCTTGCAGCCGCCACGGTTGCTGATCAGGCCAAGTCGTGCGCGGAGGCGATCGGCGTCACCGGCGCCCGCGCGCCGCACCGCGAGGAGGTGGACGTCATCCCGCACGGACGGCAGCCCGAACGCACAGGGTCCGCACTGGCCGGCAGTCTCGCCCGCCATCCACGCCGCCACCCTGGCCATCTCGTGCAGGGGACAGGTGTCCGGCCCGACGGCCCACAGAACCGAGGCGCCGATGACGCCGCCCGCTGCGCGGACGGAGTCCGGGTCCCACGGCGTGGCAGCGAAGCCGGCCGTGGGCACCCATGCCCCTCCATAGCCGCCGGTCAGGAAGCCGGTGACGTCGGCGGTCGGGCCGCCGCATCGATCCAGGATGCTGGCGACGGACGTGCCGGTGGGGACCTCGACGACCCCTGGCGCGGCCACGGCGCCGCCGACCGACACCATCGTGGTCCCGGGCGCCGCGGGGGACCCGACTCCGGCGAACCATGGGCCGCCGTTACGGGCGATGAGGGCAAGGTGGGCGAGGGTCTCCACGTTCTGCACGAGCGTCGGCCGGCCGCCCGCCCCCGACTGGAACGGCCTGCGGTCATGCACCGGGGTGGCCAGGCCTTCGCCCACCCAGTGCGCGAGGGCGCTCTCCTCGCTGGCAACGTAGCGCGCGGGCGGGGTGACCAGCCGGATGGGGATCTCGTCCACCGTGGCCTCCGCGCGTTCCGCCAGGGCGGCGAGCAGCCCGGGCACCAGGTGCGACCCACGATGGACTGCCAGGTACGCCTCGGTCGCGCCAATGGCGTGGGCCGCGGCAGAGATGCCGTCCAGGACCAGGTGCGGCGACGCCGCCAGCAGCATGGCGTCCTTGCCGCTGGCCGGTTCGCCTTCCATCCCGTTGCCGATCACCACGGGACGCCTCGTGGTGGACAGCCGCCCCCGGGCCGCCGAGCTCTCGACCACCGCCCTCAGCTTGACTGCCGTTGGGAACCAGCCGCCGCCCCGGCCGCGCAACCCGGAGCGCTCGACCTCGTCGACAAGGCTCCCGGCGACGCTTCCGTGGCGGCCGCGGGAGGCCGGCAGGTGCCCGTGCTCAGCGAGGTGCACGGCCAGCGAGGAGCGCAGGGACAGGCCGAGCCGCTCGGCGGCGTCAGTGGTCGCGATCGTCATGGCGACATCCTTTGCTGCCGCGGGTGCGCCGCGGGCCACGCGTCGGCAAAGTCCGGGTAAAGGTTGGCCGGTCGGAGGCGGGTATGGCACCGTGCCGCCATGCCTCTCGTCGCGGGAATCGATTCGTCGACCCAGTCCGTCAAGCTCGTCGTGCGCGACGCCGATACCGGCCGGCTGGTCCGCGAGGGCAGGGCCGCGCATCCGGATGGCACCGAGGTGGACCCGCGGGCCTGGCTCGCCGCGCTCGACGAAGCCACCGGAGGTGCCCTGGAAGGGGTGGCCGCTCTCGCGGTGGCGGGCCAGCAGCACGGGATGGTGGCGCTTGACGAGGAGGGTCTCGTCGTCCGTCCAGCCCTGCTGTGGAACGACACGCGCTCGGCACCGGACGCCGACGACCTCGTGCGGGAACTCGGTGGCCCGCAGGCGTGGGCGGACGCGGTCGGCAGCGTGCCGGTGGCCTCGTTCACGGTCACCAAGGCCCGCTGGATGGCGCGGGCCGAGCCGGGGAACGCCGCCCGGACCGCTCGAATCCTGCTGCCGCACGACTACCTGACGTGGCACCTCGCCGGTCGACCCGAGGAGCCCGTGACCGACCGCGGTGATGCGTCGGGCACGGGTTACTGGTCTCCCATCACGGATGGGTACCGCCCCGATCTGCTCGCCCTGGCCCTAGGGCATGTCCCGCTGGTGCCGCGGGTGGCCGGACCGGCGGAGCCTGCCGGCCATACGCCGCAGGGCATCCTGCTCGGCCCCGGCACCGGCGACAACATGGGCGCGGCGCTCGGACTGGGCCTCCAGCCCGGCGACGTCGTCGTCTCGCTGGGAACGTCGGGCACCGCTTTCGCGGTGTCGCGGACGCCGGCCCGGGACGCGCGCGGCCTGGTGGCCGGGTTCGCCGATGCCACGGGCCACTTCCTCCCGCTCGTGTGCACCCTGAATGCGGCCCGGGTCCTGTCATCGGCGGCCGGGCTCCTGGGCGTGGACCTCGATGCATTCGCCGCACTGGCGTTGGCTGCCGAGCCCGGGGCAGGCGGACTTGCGCTGCTGCCCTACCTGGACGGCGAGCGCACGCCCAACCTCCCCGACGCCCGTGGGTCGCTGCACGGCATCACTCGCACCAACCTCACGCCCCAGAACGTCGCCCGGGCAGCGGTCGAGGGGATGCTGGGCGGGCTGGCGGATGCCGTCGATGCCCTTGTCGAGGTCGGTGTCGAGCCCCGCCGGATCCTGCTGATCGGCGGGGCCGCGGCGAACCGCGCGGTGGGAGAGGTCGCCGCCACGCTCTTCAGCGTCCCGGTCGACGTGCCGCCGCCGGGGGAGTACGTGGCCGACGGGGCAGCCAGGCAGGCGGCCTGGGCACTGTCGGGAGGCATGGACGCCCCGGCCTGGCCGGACGCGCAGGCCGGCGCCACAACACGTTTCGAGCCGGCGCCGGTGCCGGCCCTGCGCGACGCCTACGCGGCCGCGCGCAGCGCGCTGTACTGACCGAACCGGCCCTCACGCCGGTTGCAACGTGATCGAATCGTTACTGAAACGTGTCGAATCGTTGCGTCATTCGGCTTGTGTGGCGCCGCTCACAGCCATATGTTCGCGGAGACAACAATTATCGGCGCACCGAGGGAAGCCCCGGAAGCGCTGGACCGCAAAGGATTCTGAGTGGACCTGACGCCTCGCCCCGAGAACCGCTTCTCCTTCGGGCTGTGGACCGTCGGCAACCGTGGCCGGGACCCTTTCGGCGAGGCCGTCCGCCCGAAGCTCGAGACCACCGAGATCCTCAAGGGACTGGCCGACATCGGAGTCTGGGGCGTGAGCTTCCACGACGACGATCTCATGACGTTCGGAGCGACGGAGAGCCAGCGCAGGGCCGAGCTCGACGAGTTCAAGAGGACGCTTGACGAGACCGGGCTGGTCTGCTCGATGGCCACGACCAACCTCTTCTACCACCCGATCTTCAAGGACGGTGCGCTCACCTCGAACGACCGGGACGTGCGCCGCTACGCGATCCAGAAGGTCATGCGCAACCTCGACGTGGCAGCCGAGCTCGGTGCTCCCATCTACGTCTTCTGGGGTGGCCGCGAGGGCGTCGAGACCGCTGCCTCGAAGGACACCCGTGACGCCCTTTCCCGCTACAAGGAGGCCTTGGACTACCTGGGCGGGTACGTCAAGGACAAGGGCTACGACATCCGCTTCGCCCTCGAGCCCAAGCCGAACGAGCCGCGGGGCGACATCTTCCTCCCGACGGTGGGGCACGCGCTCGCCTTCATCGAGACCCTCGAGCACTCCGAGATGGTCGGGCTGAACCCTGAGGTCGCCCACGAGACGATGTCAGGGCTCAGCTTCTACCAAGGTGTTGCGCAGGCGATGTGGCAGGAGAAGCTCTTTCACATCGACCTCAACGACCAGCGCATCGGGCGCTTCGACCAGGACTTCAGGTTCGGGTCCGAGGGCATCAAGGACCACTTCTTCCTGGTGCGCCTGCTCGAGTCGAGCGGCTACTCCGGCGCGAAGCACTTCGATGCGCACGCGTACCGCACTGAGGATGTCCAGGGCGTGTGGGACTTCGCCCGGGGCTGCATCCGGAACTACCTCGCACTCGCGGACAAGGCCCGCGCGTTCGACACCGATCCCCGCGTGGCGGAGGCGATGGCGCGAGCCAAGGTCGCCGAACTCGCGGTCCCTTCCGTAGGTGCCTACTCGGCGTCCTCGGCGGGGCAACTGCTGGCCGAGAACTTCGACCTCGATGTCCTGGCTGATCTCAGCTATGGCAACGAGGCCCTCGACCAGCTCGTCGTCGACCACATCCTGGGGATCGCGTGATGCGCTACCGCGCCTGACGCGATCCACGGGGTCGACGGCACCACTCCATCTCACGAGAAATCGCAGGAAGCCCCTGCGGGGAAGGGACAGCAACGCATGTCCAAGAAACTGATCGGAGCAGTCGCCGGCCTTGCCGCCGCATCGCTGCTCGTGGCCGCCTGCGGTTCGAGCTCAACCTCGACCGAGTCGTCGGCTGCACCTGCCGAGTCCTCGGCCGCTCCGGCCGAGTCGTCGGCTGCGCCCGCTGAGTCCTCGGCCGCTCCGGCTGCCGGTGGCAAGGCATGCGTCATCCTTCCCGACGCGGCCTCGTCCGCGCGCTGGGAGACGGCCGACCGGCCGTTCCTCGAGGAGGCCTTCACGGCCGCTGGCATCGAGTACGACATCCAGAACGCCAACGGTGACAAGGCGAAGTTCGCCACCATCGCCGACGGCATGCTGGCCAGCGGCTGCGGTGCGCTCCTCATCGTCAACCTCGACAGCCCGTCGGCTGCCGCGGTCATCGCCAAGGCAGACGCCGCTGGCGTTCCCGTCATCGACTACGACCGCCTCACGCTGGGCGGCGGTGCCAAGTACTACGTGTCGTTCGACAACGTAGCCGTCGGCACCACCATCGGCGAGGGCCTCGTGAAGTGCCTGAACGATGCGGGTATCACCGAGGGTCCCGTGGCCTACCTGAACGGCTCGCCGACTGACAACAACGCGACGCTCTTCAAGCAGGGCTACTCGGCCGCGATCGAGGCCGCTGGCTTCACCCCGACTGCTGACCAGTCCGTTCCGGACTGGGACAACACGAAGGCCGGCACGATCTTCGAGCAGATGTACACCGAGGCCAACGGCGACTTCGTCGGCGTTGCGTCAGCCAATGACGGCCTCGGCGGCGCGGTCATCGCGGTCCTCGACCGCAACGGCCAGGCCGGCAAGATCTTCGTCACCGGCCAGGATGCCACCGACGAGGGTCTGCAGCGCGTCCTCATGGGCACCCAGTGCATGACGGTGTACAAGGCCGTCAAGCAGGAGGCCAACGCTGCTGCCGCACTCGCGGTGGCGCTCATCAACGGTGACACCGCTGCTGCCGACGCTCTTGCCACTGGCATGACCGCCGACAGCGAGGCCGGCACCGAGGTCCCCAGCGTTCTGCTGGTGCCGCAGGCGATCTACCCGGAGAACGTGAAGGACGTCATCGCTGACGGCTTCACCACTGCGGAGAAGGTCTGCACGACCGACGAGCTCAAGGCGCTGTGCGCCGAGTTCGGCGTGATGTAGCAACCCCTTGCCCGGGTTCCCGGGCAGTGCAAGTCGCGGTGGGGGCGGGTGAAGACACTCGCCCCCACCGTCGTACCGGACGCATTTGCTGAAATTTCCCCGCCGTATCGACAGGTTGCGAGAAGGTGACGCCATGACCAATTCAGACAGGCCCTTGCTCGAGCTCAGGGCGGTGAACAAGGCCTTCGGGCCTGTCCACGTGCTGCGCGATGTCGACCTCTCCGTCTACGAGGGCAAGGTCACCGCCCTGGTCGGTGACAACGGCGCCGGGAAGAGCACGCTCGTCAAGGGCGTTGCCGGCATCTACCCGTTCGACTCGGGGGAGTACCTGTTCGAGGGCACCCCGGTGCACGTGTCCGACCCCAAGCATGCCAATGGACTGGGCATCGAGGTCGTCTACCAGGACCTCGCCCTGTGCGACAACCTCGACGTGGTCCACAACATGTTCCTGGGCCGCGAGGAGAAGAAGGCGGTCGTCCTCGACGAGATCGCCATGGAGAAGCGCGCGACCGAGACCCTCAAGGGCCTGTCCGTGCGGACTCTCAAGTCGGTCCGCCAGCAGGTGTCCAGCCTCTCGGGCGGCCAGCGGCAGACCGTCGCCATCGCCCGCGCCGTGCTGTGGAACTCCAAGCTCGTGATCCTCGACGAGCCGACCGCCGCCCTGGGCGTCGCCCAGACCGAGCAGGTCCTCAACCTCGTGCGCCGGCTCGCTGACAACGGCCTCGGCGTCATCCTCATCTCGCACAACATGAACGACGTCATGCAGGTCGCCGACTACATCGCCTGCCTCTACCTGGGGCGCATGGCTGCGCAGGTCCCGGTCAGCGACGTCACGCACAGCGCGATTGTCGAGTTGATCACCACGGGCCGGTCCGGCGACATGGGCCTGCAACCCGAGGTAGCGGCCGCGGGCGGTGTCGTATGAGCGCCCCGCAGTCCACTGACGTCGACCTCCCCGAGGCAGGGGACAGTGGCGGCGTCGGGCAGGCCGTCCGTGACTACTTCAACCGCATCAAGGGCGGTGACGTCGGCTCGATGCCGGCCGTCCTCGGCCTGATCGCCCTCATCATCTTGTTCAGCGCGCTGAAGCCCGACACCTTCTTCAGCCTGTTCAACTTCGCGAACCTGCTCAATCAGGGCACGGCGATCATCGTCCTGGCCATGGGTCTGATCTTCGTGCTCCTCCTCGGCGAGATCGACCTGTCCGCTGGCTTCGCCGCAGGCACCTCGGCCGCAGTGCTGGCCGTCGCCATGACGTCCTGGGGCATGGCGTGGCCGATCGCGCTGGTCCTCGGGCTGCTGACCGGAACCCTGATCGGCTTCGTCATCGGCGTGCTCGTCGCCCGACTGGGAATCCCGTCCTTCGTCGTCACGCTTGCCATGTTCCTCGCGCTGCAGGGCGTCATGCTGCTGATCATCGGCGAGGGCGGCACCATCACGCTCCGCAGCGACGAGCTCCTGGCCGTCATGAACCGCAACATGCCGGTGTGGACGAGCTGGCTGCTGTTCGCGATCGTCGTGCTCGGGTACGCGCTCGTGACCTTCCGGGCGATCAGCGGGCGTCGCAAGGCGGGCCTCAAGGCCACCGCCACGTCGGTGTGGATCGCCAAGGTCGTCGCGCTGGCAGTGATCCTGGGCGCTGGCGTCTACCTGCTCAACCAGGAGCGCCAGATCGTCCGGCCCGGCAAGACCGCCTGCATCACGAACGATCCGGCCGATCCAGCCGGCTGCATCCCGGTCATCCAGGGCGTCCCGTGGGCTGTCCTGGTCGTCCTCGTGCTGCTGGTCGGGCTCACCTTCGTCACCATCCGTACGTCCTTCGGGCGGCACATCTACGCGGTGGGCGGCAACTCCGAGGCGGCCCGTCGGGCCGGCATCAGCGTCAAGGCGGTCAAGATCTACTGCTTCATGATCTGTTCGACGCTGGCGGCGGTCGCTGGCGTCCTGATCGCGTCACGCGACAACTCCGTCTCGCCCACCACTGGCGGTGCCCAGACGCTGCTGTTCGCCGTGGGCGCCGCGGTCATCGGCGGGACGAGCCTCTTCGGCGGGCGTGGCCGGATCTTCGACGCGGTCATCGGTGGCCTGGTGATCGCCGTGATCGCGAACGGGCTCCCGCTGATCACCCAGCAGTCGGGCATCCAGTACGTCGTCACAGGCCTTGTCCTGCTCCTTGCGGCGAGCGTCGACGCCATCTCGCGCAAGCGCTCAGCGCCGTCGTAGGCGGGCCGCTGCGCCGATGGTGACGAGGGGAGCGGCCACCCAGGACGACGTGCGTCGACACAACCTGGCGAGGCTGCTGAGGCATCTGCACGAGCGGGGCGCGACGAGCCGTTCGGAGCTGGTCGCGTTCACCGGCCTGAACCGCAGCACGGTCGGCGTGCTCGTCTCTGAGCTGGCCGAGATCGACCTCGTGTTCGAGGGGGCCGGCTCGGCCGGCCAGGTCGGCCGTCCGTCGCTCATGGTCCAGCCCGTGGCGGAGTCGGCCATCGTCGTCGCCTTTGACATCCGGGTCGAGCGCACCGTCGTCGCGCTGGTAGGTCTCGGCGGCGCCGTGCTGCTGCGCAAGGAGCAACGGCACCGACGGAGTGGCTATACGGCTGAGGCCGCGGTGCGGAACATCGTCAGCCTGACGGGGCAGGTCCTGGCGAAGGCGCCCGATCGCGCGGCCTGGGTCGGCGTCGGCGTGAGCGTCCCGGGCATCGTCGACCATGCCGACGGGAGGGTCATGCTGGCCCCGAACCTCGGCTGGGTCGACGTGCCCCTGGGCGATCTCGTCCGGGACGCGTTGATGGCCGAGTTCGACGTCTGCCCGGCCGTGGTCGTCAACAACGACGCCGATCTCGGGGCCATCGCCGAGTATGCCCGCGGCGTGGGCATCGGAACGCGCAACCTCATCTACGTCTCAGGCGAGGTCGGCATCGGTGGCGGGATCATCATCGACGGGCGGGTCATGATGGGGGCCGGCGGGTATGGCGGGGAGATCGGCCACATGGTGGTCAACCCGGAGGGAGTCACCTGCCGCTGCGGAGCCCGCGGATGCTGGGAAACGGAGATCGGCCGGGACGCGGTCGTGCGCGAGGCGGGGCTCGGCGGCGAGCAGGTGGAGGTGGAGGACGTCCTCGCCGCGGCCGAGGCGGGCAGCCGACGCGCCGAGGAGGCGATCCAGGGGGTCGGTGAGTGGCTGGGCATCGGCATGGCGAACCTGGTCAACCTGTTCAACCCCGAGGTCATCGTGCTCGGCGGCCATCTGCGGCTGCTGCTCCCGCGGGTGAGCGCCCAGGTGGCCCGCCGGATCCACTTCGCCCTGCCGGCCGCCCGCGAGCAGGTGCGCGTCGAGGTGCCGGCCCTCCGGGGCGACAGCACGCTGCTCGGTGCTGCCGAGACCGCATTCAATGCGCTGCTGGCAGACCCGATCGCCGTCTTCGAGGAATCCCCGCATGCCGTTGCGTCCTGAGCCCGCCGTCGTCGACGCCCGGGTCCTGACGGTTGGCCGGATGGCCGTCGTCGTCGACGCCGCGGTCGGTGGGCGAATTGCCCGGTGGGAGGCAGGTGGGCTGTCGCTCCTCGCGGCCTACGGCGTCGACCCGGTCGAGCACGGCATGTACCCGATGGCGCCGTGGGCGGGTCGCCTGCGGGACAACACGGTCACCACCGAGGCCGGCGCGGTCGTCCTGCCCGTTACGTACGAGGCCTGGGCCCTGCACGGGCTGGTCCTGTCCGGGCCGCTCGAGGTCGTCGAGCACCGACAGTCCCACGCCGCTGCGTCGCTGCTGCTCCGACGGTCGGACTTCCCCGACTGGCCGTGGCCGATGACCGTCGAACTGCGGTACCTGCTGGAGGAGGCGACCTTGACCACGACGATCACGGTCATAGCGAGCGAGATGCCGTTCCCCGCGGTCGTCGGCTGGCATCCGTGGTTCCGCCGCGACCTCGGGGTCGGCGAGCGACTGGTCTGGGACGCCGACGCGACGGAGGTGGCTGTCCGCGGGGCCGACTACCTGCCGACGGGTGAGCGGGTCCCGTTCTCGACCGCATACGGCCCGTTCGACGACGCCCTCGTCGTACCGGACGGGCGAATGCGGCTCACGTGGGTCGGAGCGCTCGCCCTGGATGTGCAGTCGGACGGATCGTGGTTCGTGGTGTTCGACCAACTGCCGATGGCCACGTGCATCGAGCCGCAGAGCGGGCCGCCGAACGGGGTCAACGACGGGCTGGGCGCGCCGGTGCCGATGGCCGTTCCGGGCCGGCCGCACACCCAGGTCACCCGCTGGACGGTCCGTGACCTGCGGGAGGAACGAGGCTGACGCGCGTGCCCCGGGTGGCGGATTCCCTTGCGGCGTCAAGAACACGCAGGTCGGCGACGACGTCTTCGGCCTGCACGGGCCCGGGACCGCCGTCCACGATCGCGGTGGCCACCGCCGGGTAGAAGCCGGGCCACCGCCCGTCTTCCAGCGGCACGAGCGTCTCGGAGGCGACGCTCTGATCGTCGTACTCGAGGAGCACCGCCTCGGTGCCCGCGGGCTCCACTCCCCATGGCGTGCCCGCCTGCGGCCGCAGCCCGGCCACCAGGGCGGCCTCCTGCGAGTCGCTCGCCTGGATCCGCAGGCCACCGCGGGTGCCGAGCACGGTGAGCCGGGGCCCGGCAAAGGCGCCGCACAGGCTGATGGTCAGGACGCTCACGCCCCCGGACACGTGCTCCAGCAGCACGATGACGTCGTCATCCGTTGCCGCTGGCGGGCGAACCGTCCGCACCGTGGCGGCGACCGACGAGACCGCGCCCATGAACCTGACCGCCTGGTCGACGAGGTGGGCCCCCAGGTCGTACAGGACCCCGCCCATGTCCTCGGGGTCGACGGACTCGCGCCAGCCGGTCTTCGGGACGACGCGCATGCGTTCGATGCGCGACTCGAAGCGGTGGATGACGCCCAGCCTCCCGGACGCCGCGATCGACTCGGCGGTCAGGAAGTCGCTGTCCCATCGTCGGTTCTGGTACGGGATGAGTAGGCGACCACGCTCCGCGGCGAGGTCGGCCAGGCCTTCGGCGTCGGTGGCCGTCGCGGCGATGGGCTTGTCCAGGACGACATGCATGCCCGCGCCGAGCGCCGCCCTGGCGTAGGGCACGTGGGTGACATTCGCGGTACTGATGACGCCGAGGTCGTAGGAGCCCGCCCAGGCCGCCTCGGCGGTGTCGAGCACCGCGACACCCGGGTAGGCAGCCTGGGCCTCCCGCTGGCGATCCGGGTTGCGCGTGACGATGGCGTCCAGCGACAGCGCCGGCGTCGCGGCGATGAGGGGTGCGTGGAAGACGCGGCCGCCTAGGCCGTAGCCGAGCAGGACGACGGACAGGGGCCGGGGCATGGAGGGAGTAAACCAGCCCGGCCCCGGGATGCGTCCGTCCTCGTCGGGAGTAGGTTGGTCAATGACGGCGAGTGGCCGCCATTCCCGTACGGACACTGGAGGATCGATGCCTTACCGGACCCGCGACCTGACCGGCACTGTCGTCGCCATCACCGGCGCTACGGCAGGCATCGGGGCGGCCGCCGCGACGCAGCTCGTCGAGGCCGGTGCCAAGGTCGTGCTGGGTGGGCGGCGCGAGGAGCGGCTGGCCGAGGCCGTGGCGCGCCTGGGTGCGAGCAACGCCAAGGCCGTCACGATGGACGTGCAGAGCCCCGACGACTGCCGACGGCTTGTTGCCGAGGCCGTCGCATCGTTCGGCCGGCTCGATGCGATCGTCCCCAACGCCGGGATCGGCCTGTACGGATCGATTCTCGACCACAGCGATGCCGAGGTCGAGCGCATGATGCACACCAACTACGACGGGACGGTGTGGGCCGTGCGGGCCGCCGTGCCCGCCATGCTCGAAACCACCGGTGGCGGTGACATCGTCATCGTCTCGTCGGTGGCGGGGCTTCGCGGCGGTGGGGACGAGGCGGTCTACGCGGGCACGAAGTTCGCCCAGGTCGGGCTGGCCGGTGCACTGGACAGGGAGCTGCGCGAGAAGGGGATCAGGGTCACCGCGATCTGCCCGGCGGGAGTGGGCACCGAGTTCGCCGTGGGCACCGGACGCGTCGACAACGACCCGCGCTTCGCCGAGTGGCTGACCGCAGACGATGTCGCGCACGCCATCACCACGGTCCTGCAGCAGCCCCGCGAGGTCCGCACGACGCTCTGGGCGATGTGGTCGATGGGCCAGGGCAGCTAGCCCATCCGCCGACACCAGCGGAAGGCGTCAATCCGGGGCCCCGGGATTGACGCTGGCGGCTGGTGTCGGCGTCAGTCGGGTTCGGACCAGCGCGGGGACGTCGTCCGAGGCGGGTAGAGCCGCTCCTCCCAGACCACCAGGCGAGGCTCCCCGCGCAGGTTCGCCTCGTGCGCGAGGCGAAGGGACGGACCGAGCTGCGCCGCTTGCGCGACCCGGTCGACCGTGATGCCGAAGGCGGCCCCGAGGGACCCCCACTCGGGGGTGAGCAGGTCCACGCCGCGCTCCGGGTGCCCGAACACCTGCTGGTCGAAGCGGAGCATCCCGTAGCCCCCGTCATCGACCACCAGCAGCGTGATGGGCAGCGACTCCTGGGCATAGGTGGCCAGCTCGCCCAAGGCGAACATCGGCCCTCCGTCCCCGCAGACCGCCAGCGTCGCCATCCCCACTGACGCCGGCCCGATCGCGGCCGGTAGCGCATACCCGAGCGTTCCCCAGCCGACCGGGTACTGCAGGCGGCGGGTCCGCGGCTGCTGGGAGTACCCGCCGTACCAGTAGCCCGCCACCGCCATGTCGCACACCACGGCACCATCGGCCGGCCACGCCTCGTCGATCGCCTGCACCATGCGCATCGCCTCGGCCGTGCGCGGGTCGGCCAGGATCCGTTCGACGGCCGCTGGCCGCACCTGCTCCGTGCCGGCCCACGGCAGGCGGACAGCCATCCCGTCGGCGTCAAGGGCCTCGAGCAGCGCGGCGATTCCGTGGGCTGCGTCCGCCGGGATGAGGCAGTCGAGGTCGACGGTCTGGGCCACCTGGGCGCCGAGGGTGATGGCGGCGCGTCGCGGCGGCAGCGGCAGCCGCCAGTTCATGGTGTTCATGCCGTCGAACGACGAGCCGATGATGAGCAGGAGATCCGCCTGCGCCAGCACCCGGCGGGCCTCCGGCTCGTGCGCGGGGACGTCGACGAGGAGCGGCTCGCCGGCCAGCAGCCCTCGGCCGGCGTAGCTCGTGAACACGGGCGCGCCTAGGCGGCGGGCGAGGGTGCGGGCCGCCTCCTCGGCCCCCGCCGCGACGACCCCTCCGCCGAGCCACAGGGCCACCCGGGACGCCTGCCCCACAATCTCCGCGAGCTCGCCTATCCGGTGGGGGTCGGCGACGGGCGCGGGCAATCGCGGGATGTGCGGGATGGCCGCTGTCCATGGCTCGCCGAGGATGTCGGACGGGATTCCGACGTAGGAGGCCTGCGGCGGCGGCCCCCAAGCATCGCGAAGGGCGAGGACGGCCGCGGCCATCGCCTCCTGCCGGGTGCGCGCCGCGCGGGCTGGGGCGCCGAAGGCGGCGAACATGGCCCCCTGGTCCGCCATCTCGTGCAGCAGGCCGCGGGGGCCGCCGGCCGATCGCTGGGCCACGCCGACCTCGCTGGCCACGGCAATCAGCGGGGATCCGCTCGCGACCGCCTCGCCGAACGCCCCGACGACGTTGGCGGCGCCTGGCCCCGAGGTCAGCAGGGCGATCCCTGGCTGCCCGGTGGCCCGGTGGAGTCCATCGGCCGCGTAGCCCGCTGCCTGCTCATGCCGCACGCCGACGATGCGCGGTGACCTGGCCGGATCGGCGTCCCAGAAGGGCAGGTTGTGGACGCCGGGGATGCCGAACGCACGCGTGACTCCATGACGGGCAAACAGGTCCAGCAGGGCAGTCGCGACCGTCGGGTGACTCACGCCCGGGACTCGAACATCCCGAGCACCGCGGCCATCCCGAGGATGCTGCGCGGGGCGTACGCGGCGCGCCACAGCCCCCCGTGGTTGGCTGCCTGCGCGAACAGGTCCATGGGGTTGCCGAGCGGCGTGGCCGGGTTCGCTGCGGCGGCAGGGTTGCGCAGGTCGTGCACGAGCAAGGCGGCCATGAGCGTCGTCGATGTGGCGGGCTCGAACACCTCGACGCCGAACCGCCCGGCGCCGGCGTAAGCCGCGGCCAGCACGCGGTTCTTGACCACCGACTGGGTGCGGGTAGCCGGGGCCAGGTTGAGCGACACGGGCGTCCCGGCGTGCCGGGCGACGAGGGCACGCCAGCGCTGCAGCCGCTTGGCCAGGGCGTAGTTGGGTCCCTGCTGGCTCACCAGTGCATCGTTCATGCCGAAGCGGATCCCGCTGTCTGTGGCGTAGTCGTGCGGGTAGTTGGGCTCGAACTGCCTGAGCAGTCGCAACGGCGCCTGGACCAGGCCGCCGAGGCCCCGGGAGTTCCATCGGCGTCGGGATTCCTCGACCGCATCGAAGGGCACCATGAACACATCGGTTGGCGTGGCCAGGTAGGCGAGGGTCAAGTCGTGCCGGCTGGCGAGGAGGTCAACGGCGATCGCATCGGCCGCCATGGAGAGCAGGACGTGCAATGCGCCCTCGGCATACGCGTAGGTGCCCAGCACGAACGGATGCTCGATCTCGGCCAGCCAGGTTCGGATCTCGGGGGTCTGCCGCAGCAGGTCCACGCCAGCGCGGCCGGCCACCGTCGCATCGTCCTCGGGGTGCACCAGCCCGTCGACGACGAAGGGCGGCGCGCCTGCGGCGTCGAGGGCGATGGGAATGCGCAGTGATCCCGCTGTGCTCCGCGTGGTCGCGATGAGGCGTTCCCACAGGGCCGGGCGGGGCAGGTCGACCGCGTGCACTCGAGCGCCCCATCGCAGAAGGGAGCGGGTCGGGCCCATCTCGGCGCCCGCTCCGAGGATGGCGATGTCAACGTCGCTCAGGTCCAGCCAGTCCGGGTTGTCCAGGAGCAGGTGGAGGGCCTCGGCCAGCCCGGGCTCCGCCACGCCGTCGGCTGTCCACCGGTCCGCCTGCCGCCGCAGATCGTCGCCGAACAGGCGCTGCCCGCGGTACGGCAAGGACAGTCCCGTCTGGGGCTGGCTGGCACCCCGCACCGTGACCGACCCGAGGGTCGGTGCGCGATGGCGCTTCATCGCCTCCAGCAACGTCGATCGTTGGCCCGACCGCACGAACGTGAAGCGGCGGTGGGCCGAGTCCAGGCCGTCAGCGGACACAGTGATGGCCGCGTCGGGCGTCAGAGCCGCCGCATGCACGATGTCACGCAACGGGGCGATGTAGCCGGTGCGCCAGTCGGAGGTGTGCTCGATGCGCGCAGCCAGCGCGGGATCGACGCGGCGGGCGGAGTCGGCGAAGATCGCCCGCCCCGTGCCCGTGGTGCTGCGCCGTCCGTCCCCGCCCGTCGGGAACGCCACCCCGTCGGCGCCTGGCCCGCCCGCGTCAGTCACGCTCGGAGGATAGCCGCCGCCCCTCAGTGCCCGCCGCAGACGGCTTGGCCGATCTCGTCCGCCACGGCCAGGGTGACCCGGACGTCCTCCTGCGTTGTCCTGAAGTTGGTGAAGCAGGGCCTCAGCCAGGTGTGCCCATCGATGATCGCCGGGGAGATGTAGACCCGCCCGTCCTGCTGCATGGCGCGGCACAGGTCCTCGTTGTGCGCGTCGCGGTTCGTGCAGCCCGGCAGCACGTGTCGGATCGGAGTGATGGACAGTTGCGGCTCGTGCTGCCGCACCTCGAACCGCGGGTGATCGCGGGCCAGGTTGTACATGAGCCTTGCCTGCTGGACATTGCCCTCGATCGCGTCGCGGAAGGCGGGTGCCCCATGGACGAGGAGAGCAAGCCAGAGCTTGAGGGCACGCAATGGCCGGGAGTACTCGAGCGTCACGTCGACGGCGTTCAGCTCGTCGTCCTCGTGCGGGATGTAGGCCTCGTTGTGCGAGAAGGCAGTGGCGAGGTCGGCCTTGTTGCGCACGAGCAGGGCGCTGCACGCCTTGGGCACGAACATCCACTTGTGCGCGTCGACACTGACCGAGTCGACCTGGTCGAGGCCCGTGAATAGCGGCGCCGTGCTTGCCGCGGCCGCCGCGGGCAGTCCGTAGGCGCCGTCGACGTGCAGCCACACCCCTCGCTGCCGGCAGGCAACCGCGATCTCGCCGATGGGGTCCACGGCACCGGTCAGGGTGGTGCCGGCAGTCGCGACCACGGCGATCGGCGTCACTCCGGCGGCGACATCCGCGTCGATGAGGTCGGCAAGCCGGTCAGGGCGCATCCGGCGACGGTCGTCGATGGGCACCGGGCGGACGTTGTCCTTGCCGATGCCCAGGAGTTCGGCGGCGCGCATGACGGAGTAGTGGGCCTCGGCCGAGCAGAACAGGCTGGCCCGGTGCCCGCCCATGCCAGCGGAGCGGCTGCCCGGAAGGGCGCGTTCGCGCGCGGCGGCGAGCGCCGTGATGTTGCTGATGGTCCCGCCGCTGGTGAAGGAACCTGCCCCGGCCGGGAAGCCCAGGAAGTCGGCCAGCCACGCGATCGTCTGCTTCTCGAGCAGTGTCGCACCGCGGGCATCCAGGGCGAGGTTGATGTCGTAGGAGTGGGCAAGGAGGTCGGCGAGGGCGCCGACCTCCAGTCCGCTCGAGCCGATGTAGGCCAGGTAGCGCGGCCGGGACTGGGCAAGGGAGGCGTCGAGGACGTCCGCCGCGAGGTCCAGCCCCGCGATGACGTCGGTCCCATGCTCGGGGAGCGGCTCCTCCAGGAGGGCCACCATTTCTGCGCTCGGGAGCGTCTCGACGTCGCGGGCCTCGTCAAACTCCCGCCAGGCCCGCGCGACGATGCGCGCGGCATGCTCCAGGGCCGCCTCCCGCTGGTCCCCGAGGGACAGTGGCCTGCGGTCCCCGGTCACGTGACGACCGGCCTGGCCATGATCGCCTTGCGGTACGGGACCAGGGCCGGCGTGCTGTCGATGCTGACCACGCCGACCAGCCCGCTGTCGTCGTGGTACTCCACCACGCACGGCCCGTCGTAGTCGCCTTCGGCGAGCACCGACCGGGTCCCCAGCCCCGGCATGCCGAAGGACTGGAGCTTGTGGTCGTACTGGTCGGACCAGAACGATGGCATCCCGGTGAACGGACTGCGGTCGGGTTCCTCGCCGGCCAGCAGGGCCGCGAGGGTCTGGCCAGCCCGTCGGCCGGTCTCGGTGGGCATGTTCCAGTGCTCGATGCGGTGCGGGATCCCGTCGAACAGCGCATTGGGGTGCCTGGCTATGTCGCCCACCGCGACGACAGGAGCATGGTCGTTCGCGACCTGCATGGCGCTGTCGACGAGGAGGCCGTCGGACAGGTCCAGCCCGTTGCCCTGCAGCCACTCGGTGTTGGTCACCGAGCCGACCGCCTCGATGACGAGTGACGCGGGCAGCTCGGTGCCGTCGCTCAGGGCTATGGACTGAACGCGGCCCTCGTCCGAGGCGCCGTGGAAGGCGTCGATCGTCGTGCCGAGGTGGAAGTGGACCCCGTGTGCCTCGTGCCGGCGTCGCATCGCCGCTCCGAGCTCGGGCCCAAGGGGCCGCACCATCGGCTGCTCGTCCAGCGCGACGATCGTGACGTCGGCGCCGAGCTTGCGAGCGGTGGCGGCCGTTTCGCAGCCGATGAACCCGGCGCCCATGATGATGACGTGGGCGCCGGGCCCGAGCTCGGTCCGGACGGCCTCGGCGTCGTCGGCGGTGCGCAGCAGGTGGCGGCCCTGGACCGGCCCAGGGATGGGAAGGCGGCGTGGACGGATGCCGGAGGCGACGACGAGCGCGTCGAAGTCCAGGACGGTGCCGTCGGCGAGGGTCACGGTCCGCGCCGCGAGGTCGGCGGAGTGCGCGGCCGAGCCGAGCCGCCAGACGACGTCGTCGACCGAGGCCTTGCGCCGGAACTCCAGCCCGGAGACGTCGACCCCGCCGGCCAGCGCCTCCTTCGACAGCGGTGGCCGGTTGTAGGGCAGGTGGGGCTCGTCCCCGACCACCGTGATCGGGCCGGCGTAGCCGGCTGCACGCAGGGATTCCGCGGTGCGCAGCCCACCGAGGCCTGCTCCGACGATGACGACACCTGGGCCGCCGGCACCTGTCATGGCCGTGCTATTCGACCGTGATGGCCTGCATGGGGCAGACGTCGGCAGCGCTCTCGACGTCGGCGCGCCGCGACTCGTCGGCCTCGGCCTGGTAGACCAGCTTGCCGTCGTCATCGAGACTGAAGACGTCATCGGCCTCGAAGCAGCACTGCCCGTAGTGCTGGCACTTGTCCATGTCGACCGAGATCCTGACCATTACTCCTGCTCCTCGATTGTTGACGGGTAGAGATCCTTGGACGGGGTGCGGATTCCCCGGAACTCCCAGTCGCCCCCCATCGCGGTGGAGACCACCTCCTCGCTCTCCGTCGGCTGGGCGCCGACGTCGTCGCGAATGGGAGCAGGCCCCTCGACGATCGTGTTCGTCAGGGTGCCCAGGCCCTCGACCTCGACAGAGACGACATCACCGGGGTAGACGGTCCGGGAGTTCGCCGGAGTGCCGGAGAAGAGGATGTCGCCGGGCACCAGGGTGATGGTTCGAGCGATGTCGGCCACGAGGTAGTGCATGTCCCACTCCATCTCGCCCGTCGTCGAGTCCTGCTTGACCTCGCCGTTGACGAGGGTCCGGATGCGCTTGTCGTGGAAGTCCCAGTCCGTCACCAGGCCGGGGCCGATCGGCGCGAGCGTGTCGGCTCCCTTGACGCGCAGCATCGATCCGGCGTCGGTGTCGCGGAAGTCGTGCAGGCCGTAGTCGTTTCCGACGGTGTAGCCCGCGATGTAGTCGGCGGCCTCGTCGGGGGAGATGTTGCGGCAGGTCCGTCCGATGACGATGACGATCTCGCCCTCGTAGTTGAGCCACTTGCACCGCTGCGGCCGGACGACTGCCCCGAGGTGGGAGTTGAGCGCCGTGATGGGCTTGTGGAAGTAGGTCGGGGCCGGAGGCAGGCGAGTCATCAGCTCGTCGGTACGGGAGCGGTAGTTCAGGTGCACCGCGATGATCTTCGTTGGCTCGCAGGGCGGCAGGTGGATGGCGTCGTCGATCGCGACGACGCGGCCATCCGGGGACACCAAGTCGTCGCCGTCCCGTTTCACCAGGACGGGACTGCCGTCGAGCAGGACACGGCGGTACTCGGTCATGCAGCGGCTCCCTTGCGCGTCCAGCCCGTTTCCGGGCGGTCGAACCATACGTGCACCTGGCTCGTGCCCACGGAGTTCTCGTAGTCCCCGTACTGGACGCCGGGTGCGCAGAACTCCTCCTCGCCCAGGGCCGCCGCCATCATCAGGTAGTGGGCGAACTTCCCCTCGGGACGCACTGTCAGGAACTCCGGCATCGTGCGCAGCACCTCGTCGTGGCGCCCCTCGAAGAACCAGCCCAGGCGCTCCTGGTCCATGTCGAAGGCCTTCTGGCTGAAGATGTGCGAGGGGTCGCTGGCCTCGTGGTCGCGCATCTCGCGCAGTGGGTAGAACGTGTGGGACATCGAGCCGGTGGCCACGATGATGACCTTCCGGTCGGTCTCCTTGATGGCCGCGCCGATGGCCCGGCCCACGCGCAGATAGTCCTCCGTGTCTCCCGTCTGGGCGACGCTCAGCGAGATCCACTGCTTGTCCAGGCCCTTCCCTAGGTAGCTCCAGATGTTGATGGACGGGTAGTACAGCGGCAGGTACGGGTCGTCGATGGCCGTGATCCACGTGCCGTGCGCATCGGCCTGCGCCGCGATGGCGTGCGCGAGCGCAGGGTCGCCGCGCCACTCGTACGGGATCCGGCACATCCCTCGGGGCAGTTCCTCCGCCGTGAACAGGCCGGCCCGTAGTTCGTGCGAGGTTACGACGAACTCGACGGTCGTGAACCAGTGGGAGTCGAGGACGATCACGGTGTCGTAGTCGAGGGTCTCGAACTTCTCGGCGCGGATCGCCTTGAGCGCGGGGACGAGGGAGATCTCCTTGCCCTCATTCAGCTCGAGCCGGGTCTCCAGCGGAAGCATGATCGTAGGGACGTGGGACAGCAGTCCCGCGCCGACAACCTCGCCCATGACTACTCCTCGGTCCATCCGTTGGGTGCGTACACGGTGTTCTTGACGTCCGCGTAGAAGTCGAAGGACCAGATCCCGCCCTCCCGGCCCACGCCGGACTTGCGCGAGCCGCCGAACGGCGCGGCGAGGTCGCGCACGAAGAAGCAGTTGACCCAGATGGTCCCGGCGACCAGGTGCTTGGTGAACGCCTCGGCCCGCGACCTGCTGCCCGTGACGACGCAGGCGGCCAGTCCGAACTCGGTGCCGTTGGCCAGGGCAAGCCCGTCCGCGTCCGTGGCGAAGGTCTGCATGGTGAGGACGGGGCCGAAGACCTCCTGCGTGAGGATCTCGCTTCCGGCCGGGGCGTCGACGATCAGCGTGGGCTGGAAGTAGTGCGGGCCTAGGGCAGTGTTCCGCTCGCCGCCGTACGCCACGGTGGCCCCGTCGGCCTTCGCCCGCTCGATGAACCCCTCGACCCGCTCGACATGCCTGATGTGGATGTTCGGGCCGATCTGGGTGTCCTCGTCCCGGGGATCGCCCTGCCTGATCTGGGCGGCCCGCTCCGAGAACCGCGACGCGAAGGCCTCCGCGATGCCTTCCTGGACCAGCAGCCGCGTGCCCGCCAGGCACACCTGCCCGGCGTTGTCGTACTGCTCGACCGCCAGGTCGACCGCGAGGTCGAGGTCGGCGTCATCGAGGATCACGGTGGGGCTCTTGCCGCCGAGCTCGAAGGAGCACGGAACCAGGTTGTCGGCGGCCGCGTGCGCGATGACCTTCGCTGTCGGCACGGAGCCGGTGAAGCAGATCCGCGAGATGTCGGGATTGGCCGTGAGGGCGGCCCCGGCCTCGGTGCCGAGGCCCTGCACCACGTTGAAGACCCCCGGCGGAAGGCCCGCCTCGTGCGCCAGTTCCGCGAAGTAAGAGGCGCTGAGGGGGGCCCACTCGGGCGGCTTGGCAACCACGGTGTCGCCCGAGGCGAGCGCCGGGCCGATCCGCCAGGTGGCCAGCATGAGCGGCGCGTTCCACGGGGTGATGATGACCGCCACGCCCGCCGGATCCCATGAGACGTGGTTGACGTGCCCACGTGTCTCGAACTCGGGGTGCTGGAGCTTCTCGATCGCGAAGTCGGCGAAGAACCGCAGGTTGAGGACCACGCGGGGCATGACGCCGCGACGGTGCGAGCGCAGGAGCGACCCGTTGTCGGCCGTTTCGAGCTGCGCGAGCTCCTCGATATGGGCCTCGACGTTGTCGGCGACCCTGTGCAGGATCGCTCCGCGCTCAGCGGGGCTCAGGGCTGCCCAGGCCGGGAAGGCGGCTCGGGCAGCCGCGACGGCGGCATCCGCCTCGGCCGCGCCTCCGCGGGCCACCCGCGCGATGATGCTGCCATCGATCGGGCTGACCGACTCGAATGTCTCCGCGGACGCCACCCGCCGGCCGCCGATCCAGTGGCGGGTATCCACCGTCACGCCGGCGACCACTGCAGACGGCATCGCAGCCCTTCCTCGACCGATATGTGCGCGGCACAATGAGCGACGAACCGCCCATTGTGCCGGGTAACCGGGTCACGGTGGCCCGATTCGTTCGGACCCTAATGGATAATCTGTCCCGCGTCACCCCCGAGCCAGCCCGATCTGCCGCGTCAGCCCCTGGAGGACCCGTGCCCCGCCCCCGTATCGCCATCCCAGGCCGGTTCACCGAGTCGGCCAGCGCGCTGCGCTCCCGGGGGGTGGTGGCATCCCGTGCGCTGCTCGAGCTCGTGTGGGCGGCGGGCGGCGATCCGGTCGTCCTGCTCCCCGGGTCGGACGCCGACGCGCTTGACTGGGGCAGCCGGCTGCGCGGCATGGACGCGGTCCTGCTCCCGGGGGGCGGCGACGTGGACCCGTCCCGATACGGGGGCGACGCGGACCACGAGGCCGTCTATGACGTCGACCCCGTGCAGGACGAGGCCGACTTCACGCTTGCCCGGTACTGCCTGGACCATGCCGTGCCGCTCCTGGCCGTGTGCCGCGGGCTGCACGTGCTGAACGTGGTCCGTGGGGGCACCCTCGTGGTGGACATGCCTGAGAACCATCGGCACCTCGTCCAGCAGGTGTCGTTGGCCGACGCGGGCGCGTCCCTGGGCATCGACGCCGAGTACGTCGAGATCTCCTGCTACCACCACCAGGCGATCGATCGCCTGGGAACGGGCCTGACCGTGCTGGCCTCGACGGACGACGGCACGGTCGAGGCGGCGGCGGTGGACGCACCGGCGTGGACGCGTGGCGTGCAGTGGCACCCCGAGGACACGTTCGCCACCGACGCGAGCCAGGTGGCCCTCGTGCGGCAGTTGGTGGCAGCCGCTACCAGGTGACGTGGAGGGAGGTGGGGGCGCGGAACTCCCAGCCGCGCATGACCACGTCGTGGCCCTGGTCGAGGGCCAGCCCGGGGAGCGCGTCGACGAGGGTCCGCAGGGCGATTCGCTCCTGGTCCCGCGCGAAAGCGTGACCTGCGCAGAAGTGCGGGCCGTAGCCGAAGGCGGCGTGGGCCCGGCGCTCGCGCCTGATGTCGAACCGGTCGGGGTCCGGCCAGGCTGCTTCATCGCGGCAGGCGCTGGCCACCACCGCGCCAACGGGCGCGCCGGCAGGGATCAGGGTGCCGCCCAGCGCGGTGTCGCTCACGGCCTGGCGGGTCTGCGTGCCGATGGGCGCCACCCAGCGCAGGCCCTCATGCACCGCGTCGTCCCAGCGCTCGGGCTCGCGCCGCACGAGGTCCAGCTGGGCCGGGTCCTGCAGCAGCCCGACGAGGCAGGAGCCGGCTCCGTGCCCCGGCTCCTGCATGCCGCCGAGGATGATCACCTTGAGGGAGGGCATGACTTCGTCGACTGGGCGGGGGCTGCCGGGCTCGCGGCCCGTCGTGAGCATGTGGGCGATCGTGGAATCGTCGGGTTCGTGGCGCAGCCGCTCCATGAGCGGGCGCAGCGCGGCATCGATGGCCGCCGCCGTGCGATCGTTCTCGGCCTGCTTCGTGGGGTCGCGCTCGAAGTTCGTCGCGCCCATGGCCAGTCCGTGGAACCATTCCTGCAACGTGCTGGCCGGCAGGTGCCCGAGGCCGAGCACCGCGCCGAGGCTGAGCACCGAGATGGGCTCGAAGTACTCGGCCATGAGCTCGGCCCGCCGACCGGGCCGGGCCAGCAGCCGAGCCAGGCACGCATCCGCGATCGGCTGGACCAGGGCGTCGATGTAGCCCGCCACGGTGCGGGGGCGGTACTTGCGGTCAAGGCTGCGCCGCTTGTCGAGGTGGGACTCACCGTCGACGGTGAGGATGCTTGGCCCCCCGAAGGACAGGTCGAGCGGGGATCCGTCGACCGTTGCGCTGAACTCCTCGGGGTGGGTCGTGACGTACTCGACGTCGGCTGCCCGAGTGACCAGCCACAGGTTCACTGCGGGCACCCACGCAACGGGCTCCTCGGAGCGCAGGCGGCGGTAGGCCCCGTACGGGTCCGCGTCCAGGGCCTCGACGGTCAGGCTCTCGGCAAATGCGCCCATGGGGCCGTCGTGCCGCTAGCGGGGCTCGGAGGCGGTCACGGTCATGCGCCGCAGCGCTTCGGCCGTGCCCGGGCGGTCGGCGGCGGGGATGGCCGCCACGACGGCCTGCTCCTGCTGGTTGAAGAGCGGGAACAGCCGGCGCATGAGCCGGCGTCCGGCGGGCGACAGCCGAACGATCACCAGGCGCCCGTCGTCGGCACTGCGCTCCCTTACGACCAGGCCTCGCCTCTCCAAGGTGGCGAGCACTCCAGAGAGCGTGGCCTTCGAGAAGCCGCCCTCCTCGGCGATGATGCGGGTCTCCACCTCCTCCCAGATCCACGTCACCCACAGGACCACGAAGGCGGTCCAGGTGAGGTCGTGCGGCTTCAGGACGGTTCCCTCGAGGCGGTTGCGGACGGCGTTGGCGGCGCGGAAGAGGTTCGACGTCACCGCCATCGCCTCGAAGTCCAGGTTCATGTCGGACAGGCGGGATTCGACCGCGCGCTCGGTCTCGGCGAGGGTGTGCGGGCCTGCCATGGACGTCCCTTCGTTCGTGTTTGGGCCGGGAATCTGAGCGGCCGCGGCCAAAGGTTCCCACAACCGGCGCCGGGGCATTACAGTCTGGCCAATAATTTGGGCCCGAATGATCACGCAAGCGGAGGATCGATGAGCACCGTCACGGACGTCACCCTGGCCGACCTCGACCTGTTCGCGAACGGGGCACCGTGGGCCGTGTTCGACGACCTGCGCACGAACTCGCCCGTCCACTGGAACGTCGAACCCGAGCCGAATGCCGGCTTCTGGTCGGTCACCCGGTACCACGACATCGTCGAGGTACTGCGCAACACGGAGACGTACTCGAGCCAGGTGGGTGCGGTGAGCATCGAGGAGCTCGACACCCGGCAGATGGAGATCCGGCGATCGATGCTGGAGACCGACGGCACCCGGCACCGCGCCCTTCGCAAGATGCTGCAGCCCGAGTTCACCCCGCGGGCGATCGCCGGCTACGAGACCTTCCTGCGTGGCCTGACCGCGACGACCCTCGACCGGGCCTTGGTGAACGACGAGTTCGACTTCGTTGCCGACGTCGCTGCGGACTTCCCCATCCGCGTGCTCGCCCAGATGCTCGATGTCCCCGAATCCGACATCCCGCAGCTGATCAAGTGGGGCAACCGCATGGTCGGCAACACCGACCCCGAGCACGCCGACGTGCTGGCGGACTCACCGGAGAGCGAGCAGTACCGGGACCTGCCGTTCCGGTCCCCGGCGGCGCTCGAGGTGTTCAAGTACGGCTACGAGCTGGCCTGGAATCGGCGCGGGGGCGACGGCAAGGACCTGGTGTCCATCGTGCTGAACACCCCGCCGTCCGACGGGATCCCCATCGACGCTCGCGACTTCCGCAATTACTTCCTGCTGCTCGTGATCGCGGGGAACGAGACCACGCGACACACCATCACCCACACGATGAACAACCTCATGCGCAATCCCCAGGCGATCGCCTTGCTGCGCGAGCAGCCGGAACTGATCCCGTGGGCCGTGGAGGAGTTCCTGCGTTACGCGAGCCCCATCTATCACTTCCGCCGCACGGCCACGCACGACGTGATCCTCAACAACAAGGAGATCAAGGCCGGTGGCAAGGTCGTCGTGTGGTTCGGGGCGGGGAACATGGATACCGAGGTGTTCGAGGACCCGTACACCTTCGACGTGACCCGCAAGCCCAATGAGCACATGACCTTCGGTCGTGGCGGCCCGCACATGTGCCTGGGCAACGCGCTGGCCAGGCTGGAGATCCAGATCATGTTCGAGGACCTGCTCAGCCGCGACGTAGACCTGGTGCCGAACGGGACCCCGGAGTACCTGCGCTCGAACCTCGTTCATGGCTTCAAGCGGCTGCCGGTCCGCAAGGCCTAGCCCCCGGCGCCCTTGAGGTTGGCGTGGCTACCAGACAGTGGAAGCCACGCCAACCTCAAGCTCGGCGGGCGGGTCAGCTGGCGGCGACCTGGTCGAGGAAGGCGTCCACCAGGTCGTGCGCCCGCCGGGCCGCGTCCTCACCCTCCGCGAGCGTGTGCTGGTAGAGGATGTCCGGGTCCTGCCCGTCGGCCACCACCAGTTCCCTCCCGTCCAGCTCCAGCCAGCCGTGCAGGGTCGCAGCCGTGAGCTCGGGGTGGAACTGCACCGCCAGGTTGCGCCGGATCACGAAGGCCTGCGAGGCCCGGGAGTTGCGGGCGATCTCCCGTGCCTCGGGAGGGACCTGCCAGCGGTCGTAGTGGAAGTGGAACCACGGCCCAGGGCCGACGAGGCCGGGCTCCTGGGACCAGATGGCGGTCCAGCCGATCTCGGGCCGCGGCGCCCGGGAGACCGTCCCCCCGTGGGCGCGGGCAAGCAACTGGCCGCCGAAGCAGATGCCCAGGACCGGTACGCCGAGCTCGTCGGCCTCGCGCAGCCACTCGATCTCCGGCAGGAGCCACGAGCCGATCTTCTCGTCGTCCCACGCCCCCCAAGGTGCCCCCATTGGAACGAGGACGTCGAACTCCCGGGGGTCGGGGAAGTGGAACGGCTGGTTTGGCTCGCGGAAGTTCTCGGGGGCCACGACGACCTCCTCGACGACCTCGTAGCCCCGATGGGCGAACCGCTCTGCGACGGGTCCGGGCGGGCTCACGTGGTCGTGCTGGAGGAACAGGGCGCGCACACCGACTCCTTGCTGCAAGGGGGCGACAGGTCGCCGTCTCTGCCTCTACTATCCGGGAGATCGTTGGGAGCCTAACGACTCCTCGGACCCGCACCGTAGCCCCTTCGGGAACACAGCGAAAGGCAATCCATGCACACCGACCTCGCCGATGTCCGACGCGAACTCGACACGCAGGACATCGACATCCTCAGGCTCATCTGGCCGGATGTGCTGGGCCTGACCCGATCCAAGGACATTACGGTGTCGCAGCTCGAGCGCGCGGCCGGTCACGGACCCACCTTCTGCCAGGCGACGTGGACGACGACGACCCGCGGTGAGGTGCTCGATGGCCACGGCAGCCTGCAGGACGGGCTGTCCGACATGGTCTCGCGGCTGGACCCGACCACGATCCGGCCCATCCCGTGGGAGCCGGGCGTCGCCTTCGCCATCGCCGACATCGACGAGCCGGACGGCACCCCGAACATGATCTCCCCGCGCACGCTGCTGCGGCGCGTCATCGCCGAGTACAAGCTGCTGGGCCTGATCCCGATCGTGGGACCGGAGCTGGAGTTCTACCTCGCCCGCAGAGGCGAGGACGGCTGGGAGCGGATCATCAACAAGACCGGGCGCGTCTACACGACGGGCTCGGCGGTGGACCCCGACGGCACCTTCCTGCACCTGCTGCGCATGGTCGACCGGCTGGGCATCGGTGCCTTCGCCGGCAACCACGAGTTCTGCCCGTCGCAGTACGAGATCAACCTGTGGCACGGGGAGGCGCTGGACGCGGCCGACCGATGCTTCCTGCTGAAGACGGCGGTCAAGGACGTGGCCGCGAGCCGGGGCATCCTCGGCACCTTCCTGGGCAAGCCCTGGAGCGACGAAGGGGGAAGCGGCTTCCACCTGCACCTGTCGGTCACCGACATCGCGGGCAGCATGATGATGGACGACGCCGAAGGCGAGTTGTCGCTCATCACGACGAGGATGATCGCCGGGATCCTCGAGCACGCACCTGCCCTGGTGGCCTTCTGCAACCCCACGATCAACGCCTACAAGCGGCTCGGGCCCGACACGATGGCCCCGTACAGGTCCAACTGGGGGTACGACAACCGCACCACCTTCGTGCGGATCCCGCCGGAGCGCGGCCCGGGAGGCCGGATCGAGGTGCGCATCGGCGATGGCGCCGCGAACCCCTACGTCGTCATCGCGGTGATCCTCGCGGCTGCGCTGGACGGCCTGACCCGCCAGCTCGAATGCCCCGACCCGTCTGAGGGCTGGACGTACCAGGACGAATCGCGCCCAGCGCTGCCAATGTCGCTGGATGCCTCCCTCGACGCCCTTCGGACGGACACCTATCTCACCGGCATCATCGGCGACGCCTTCGTGTCGACCTACGAGACGCTCAAGCGCGACGAGATCCGCAGGTACGAGGAAGAGGTCGAGGACCCCGCGACGCGCGAGGTCACCCAGTGGGAACTCGACGAGTACATCGAGGACTTCTAGAACCCGGGGCGACCTGCCCCGAAATGCTTGACTCTGGGCACCTCGTCCTCCACTCTTGCGCATCAAGTACTGGTCGTTCGGACCCGCACGATCGTGTGCACCCGTGAATTCCTCGTGACAACCGACCGCAAGGAGCCCGACATGGCAGGACTGCAGCCCGCGCCGGAAGAGACCAGGGAGACGGCCCTGCACCATGGCCGCCTCGGGGTCATCGGCATCGTCTTCTTCGTCGTTGCGGCCGCCGCGCCCCTCGTCGGGATGACAGGCGCGGTTCCTGTCGCGATCGTCCTGGGCAACGGCGCAGCGGCCCCCGGTGCATACCTCGCCGTTGGCCTCGTCCTGCTGCTGTTCAGCGTCGGCTACAACGTCATGAGCCGCCACGTGACGAATGCGGGTGCCTTCTTTGCCTACGTGGGCCGCGGGCTGGGCATCGCGCCGGGCGTCGGATCCGCGTTCGTCTCCCTCGTCGCCTATCTCGCGGTCCAGCTGGCCATCTACGGGTTCTTCGGCGCGATCACGGCCGGGCAGATGGCCAGCGTCTTCGGCATCGAGTGGTCCTGGTGGGTGTGGTCGCTGATCGCATGGGCGATCGTCCTCGTCCTCTCCCTCCTCAGCGTCGACGTCGGCGCCAAGGTGCTCGGGGTGCTCATGGGCCTGGAGCTCCTTGCCCTGCTGGTCACGGCCCTGGCCGTCATCTTCAAGGGCGGACCCGAGGGCTTCGACCTCGCCGCCTCCTTCGCGCCGTCGAACATCTTCGTGGGCGGCCTCGCCGGTTCGGCAGGCATCGCCCTGGCCTTCGCCTTCGCCTCCTTCATCGGCTTCGAGGCGACCGCGATCTACGGCGAGGAGGCCAAGGACCCGCACAAGTCGGTGCCCCGGGCCACCTACGTGG
The DNA here is from genome assembly GCA_030645615.1 of Actinomycetota bacterium. GTDB lineage: Bacteria > Actinomycetota > Actinomycetes > S36-B12 > S36-B12 > UBA10649. The sequence continues at coordinate 117,665 of JAUSNB010000036.1, forward strand.
CCGTCATCACCATCACGGTCGTGTTCGCACTCACATCGTTCGCGATGGTCACGGCGCTGGGGTCACAAGCCGTCATCGACAGGGTTCTGGAAATGTCTGGTGGCCTCGCCGACCCCGCCGCGGTTCTCTTCGGCGTGGCGACGGAGTACGTCGGCAGCTGGATGGCGACTGTCATGGGCTGGCTCGTCCTGTCGAGCCTGTTCGCCGGGCTGCTGGCGTTCCAGAACTCGGCCGCGCGCTACTTCTTCGCCATGGGCCGCGCCGGCGTGCTGCCCCGGAGCCTGGACAAGGTCAACAAGTTCGGCGCCCCCGGACTGTCCTCGATCACGACCTCGGTCATCTCTGGCATCGTCATCGTGATCTTCGCCGTGCGCGGTCTGGACCCTGTCCTGAACCTCTTCTACTGGTTCAGCGGGCTGGCCGTCGTGGCCATCCTGTGGGTGGAGATCCTCGTCTGCCTCGCGGTGATCGTGTACTTCCGGCGCAACCCGGCCGGGGCGAACGCCTGGAACAGCATCATCGCCCCGGCAGGCGCTGCGATCCTGCTCGCCCTGGGCCAATACCTGCTCACGTCCAGGTTCGGGCTGCTCGCCGGAACGGTGGCCGAGGGAGTGGACCCGACGGCCCAGGCCTGGGGCCTGAACCTGCTCGGCTGGTTCCTCATCACGTTGCCGTTCATCCTGTTCGTGTTCGGAGTCATCCTCGGCTCCGTGCGCCAGAACAAGGAGAACGAGGACGCGATCGCCGACCTCGTCAGCTGATCGGGCCGATTCCTGCCGCGCGTGCCGTGGCACAGTAGGCAGCATGACCGGCTCGTCTCGTGACCCTCGCTTGGTCGCTGTTCAACGTGGCGGGTTGCTGGCCGATGCTGACCACCGACTGCTGGCGGTGTGGGCGGCCGGCTGTGCCGCGCGGGTCCTGCCGGTGTTCGAGGACGCATGCCCGGGCGACTCCAGGCCCGCAGCCGCTGTGGCGGCGGGCCGCGCGTGGGCCGCCGGTCAAGGCTCTGTGACACAAGCACGTGCTGCCGCGGTGGCCGCGCATGCGGCGGCCCGAGAGGCGCAAGGGGCAGCCTGCCTTGCTGCGCGTGCATGCGGTCAGGCGGCAGCTACGGCTCACATGGCCGATCACGAGTTGGGCGCAGCCTTCTACGCAATACGGGCGGTGGCTTCCGCGTCACCGGATGATGTGGATGCTGAGCGTGCCTGGCAGTTGGAGTCGCTGCCTCATGGCGTGGCGGACCTGGTGCGTTCAGACATGCACCTACGCGCCGTGAAGTTCCAGGGCGTGTTCGTCAGGCTGAAGCCCTAGACGGGCCGGGAGGCATCCGAGAGGAGTGAGCCGCCGGCGAAGGTCACCCCGACCTCGCGGTAGTAGCCCGCGATGACCTCGTCGACCGGCAGGAGCGAGGCCGGCTCATCCCACGGCGAGTCGGCCAGGGACAGCTCGGCGTCGCCCACCCAAGGCTGGCCGAGGTCCGCATCGACCCCGCCCATCGTGACGACCTGGGACAGGGACATCCCCGCGCCGGGCGTCAGCGACGGCATGAGGCGGTGGTGCACCATCGGGTGGCCGTTGACGAAGCCGTTGGTATCACTCGGCTCGCGCAGCGTCACCCGGGCGGTCGCCAGCCGGTGGTCGTACGCCGCGAGGGAGGCGCCGAACGTCCCTCCTGCAGCGATCCGGGGAGCGGCCTTGCCATGGCTGTACGGGCGGGTGACGTACACGCTGCCGAGCTTCTTGGGGTAGCCCTGGAACCACCCGCGTCCGATCGCGAAGTCGGTTGTCACCCAGATGAGCACGCACCGGCTGTACGTGGTGCCCTGGTACGCGCACCGGACGACCGCGAATGCCTCCAGGTACTGCGACCGGGATGGATCGAGCAGCTCGGCGCCGCCGGCGCTGCAGGACTGCCAGTCGGCCCAGATGAAGGCAACCGCACCCGGGTCCTCGGGAGCAAGGTCGAGGTCGTCGGGGAGGAGGGATCGCACGTTCGCTGGGTCCGTGCGGTACTCGACGGTGAGCAACGTTCCCGAGTAGTGCCAAGGCATCTCGGGCACGAGCGCGGATGCGCCTGACGGCGACAGGGGCGGCAGGAAGCCTCGGAGGTCGGTCATGGGGACAGAGCCTAGCGGCATCCGTTCGGCCCCGAACGACAATCTTGGACGCTCGAAGGAGAGCGGCCAGTACGATCTTGCCCCATGCCTGAAGCCGCTGCCCGCGACGAGTCGAGTGCCCCGCTTGCTGGCCTCGTCGTGGTCAGCCTGGAACAGGCCGTCGCTGCGCCTTTCGCGACGCGGCAACTGGCCGACCTCGGTGCCTTCGTGCTCAAGGTCGAGCCGCCGGGTGGTGACTTTGCGCGCCACTATGACTCAGCGATGGCTGGTCAGTCAGCCAACTTCGTCTGGGTTAACCGCGGGAAGCAGTCGCTGGCATTGGACCTGCGGCGAGACGACGACCGCGCGACGCTTGCCCTGCTCATCGCCGGGGCCGACGTGTTCGTCCACAACGTCTCGCCCGAGGCTGCCGCGCGACTGGGTATCGACCCCGACGACCTGGTGGCCCGGCATCCGGCGTTGATCGCGTGCGCGATCTCCGGCTACGGAGCAGGCGGCCCACGATCCACCGACAAGGCGTACGACCTGGCCATCCAGGCCGAGGCCGGGGCGTTCTCGGTGACCGGTGCCGAGGAGATGAGCAAGGTGGGGTTCTCGGTGGCCGACATCGCCGCCGGGATGTACGCCCTGTCCAGCGTCCTGGCCGCGCTGGTGCGCCGCGGGCGCACGGGGACCGGCGCCGCGATCAGGGTCGCCATGATCGATGCCCTTGCTGAGTGGATGTCGGCGCCGCTCTACGGCGCCGTCTACGGCGACGGCCAGGCCCGGCGCACCGGACGCCGGCATCACTCGATCGCGCCCTACGGCACCTTCCGGCTGTCCGATGGACGAACGGTGCTGATCGCCGTGCAGAACGATCCGGAGTGGAGCCGGCTCGCGACGGGGCTGCTCGGCCGACCCGCCCTGGTGGACGACCCGCGGTACGCCACGAACCCGGCCCGGATCGCGCACGTCGACGAAGTGGAGACGATGGTCTCGGACGCACTGGCGAGCATGGGAGGCGACGACGCACTGGCCCGGCTGGCCGAGGCGAGGATCGCCGTGGCCTTCGTCAACGACCTGCCAGGGGTGTGGCAGCACGAGCAACTGCGGTCGCGGGGCCGGTTCCGCAGTGCCAGCACGCAGACCGGTCCGGTCGAGGTGCTCGATGCGCCCTTCGACATCAGCGGGTGGCGGCCCGAGCCCGGGCACGTCCCCGGGCTCGACGAGCACGACCAGCGCGCCGTCGATGGCATCCTCGCGCGAGGTCGATCCCGTTGAGCGGCCAGGCGTGGGGGTGATTCCGCTCCGCGGCTCCGCCACGCCTGGCCACTCAACCGAGTGGCTAGCGGGATCTCTCGGCTAGGAAGACCCCGGCGAGCACCGTCACGGCGCCCACCAGTTGCGCCGGCGTGAGCACTTCGCCGAGGGCGATCCAGGCGATGAGCGAGGCGAGCAGCGGCTCGGTCATCCCGACCACCGACGCCTGCGATGCGCGGATGTGCTGAAGCGAGACCAGGACCAGCCAGAACGGGACGACCGTGCCCAGGACGATCATGTAGGCGCACAGAGCCCAGATGGGGACTGCCGCGCCCTGGGCGCCCAGTGGGTACCCCATCCCGGTCAGGTCCGACCACGGGAAGGACCACCACGGTTGCGCGATCGCCCAGAAGGCCGCCGCCGCGCCGAAGCCCCACATGGTGAGGGACACCGGGTCGCGCGGGCTCGGCCGACGCACCTGCCGGTCGCCGAGCACGTAATAGATGGCCAGCGCCGCGGCCGCACCGAATGCCGCAAGGACGCCGATGCCGTCGAGCGTGAACCCGAGCCAGACCTGCCCTACGAGTGCCAGGCCGACCATCGCAAGCGTCAGCCCCAGCCAGACGATCCGGTTGACCCGCTCATGCATCCCGAAGCGGAACCACAGCGCGACCATGATGGGCGCGGTGAACTCGATGAGCAGGGCGACACCCACGGGGAGCCGCTCGATCGCCACGAAGTAGAGCCACTGGGTCATGGCCACGCCGAGGATGCCGAACGCAAGCAGGACGGGGATCTCGCTGCGGCGCAGGCGAAGGGCCGCCGGCCGGGTCAGTGCCACGACGACGAGGAGGATCAGGAAGGCCGCGGTGACGCGGAGCTGGGACAGCCGGGCAGGCTCGATGCCAGTCACGAGGATGGACTTGGAGATCGTCCCGTTGAGGGCGAAGAGGGTGGCAGCAAGCAGGTACAGCAGATAACCGGTTGCCGGGTGGCCCGGCCGGGTCACGTTGACGCCGGGCAGCGGCTCCGCGAGGTCGCTCACCCGGCAAGCGCGGCGTCGTACACGGCGATCGTGCGGTCGGCGATGGCGTCCCATCCGAAGTCGGACATGGCACGCTCGCGGCCCGCGACCCCCATGGCGCGGGCGCGCCGAGGATCGGCCGCCACGTCGTTGACCGCATCGGCGAAGGCCACCTCGAATGCCCGCGGCTCGGCCGCGTCATAAGGCACGAGGAGCCCGGTGGCGCCGTCGACCACCACCTCGGGGATCCCGCCGACCGCGCTCGCGACGACGGCTGTCTCGCACGCCATGGCCTCGAGGTTGACGATGCCCAGTGGCTCGTAGATGGACGGGCACACGAATGCGAGCGCGTGCGTGAACAACTGGATGATCTTCGCCCGGGTCACCTGCTCCTGGATCCACACGACGCTCGCATCGCCGCGTTCGGCGCGCAGCTTGGCGACGGCCGCAGCTGTCTCCTCGCCGATCTCCGCTGTGTCCGGGGAGGATGCGCAGAGCACGAGCACGACGTCCTCGCCGAACCTGCGGGCGGCGTTGATGAGGTGGACGATGCCCTTCTGGCGGGTGATGCGGCCGACGAAGAGCACGTACGGGCGCCGGGGGTCGATGCCGAACTCGCGCAGGGCGGCGTCGTCGGCATCGGGTCGGTAGACGGCGGTATCGATGCCGTTGTGCACGACGTGGACGCGCTCCGGGTCGATGGTCGGGTAGGCCGCCAGCACATCGGCGCGCATCCCGTGGCTCACCGCGATGATGGCCGCGGCCCCCTCGTAGGCAGTCCGCTCGACCCACGAGGAAACCTGGTATCCCCCGCCGAGCTGCTCCGCCTTCCACGGCCGCAAGGGTTCCAGGGAGTGCGCCGTGAGGACGTGCGGGATCTCGTGCAGCAAGCTCCCGACATGGCCGGCCAGGTTGGCGTACCAGGTGTGCGAATGCAGCAGGCTCGCCCCCGCGACGCCGGCGACCATCTCGAGGTCCACGCCAAGGGTCTGGATCGCCGCGTTTGCACCGAGCAGGGACGCCGGGACTGCGTGTGCGGTGGCGTCCGACCGGGCTTCGCCGAAGCAGTGAACGTCGACCTCGACCTTGCGCCGCAACTCCGCGACGAGGTGCTCGACGTGCACCCCGGCACCCCCGTAGATGTCCGGTGGCCACTCCTTGGTCAGCATCCCGATGCGCACGGGGTGAGCCTAGACCGGTTCGCCTCATGGCCCTTCAGGACTGCCCCAACCCCGATAGTCTGCTGGCGTGAGCAGCGACCCCCACGTGCTCGCCGTCGTCCTCGCCGGGGGCGAGGGCAAGCGGCTGATGCCGCTGACGGCCGACCGCGCCAAGCCGGCCGTTCCGTTCGGGGGGTCGTACCGACTGGTGGATTTCGTCCTCTCCAATCTCATCAATGCCGGCCTGCGTCGGGTGTGCGTGCTGACCCAGTACAAGTCGCACAGTCTCGACCGCCACGTCACCACGACGTGGCGCATGTCCAGCCTGCTCGGCGACTACGTCACGCCGGTTCCGGCCCAGCAGCGGCTCGGGCCGCGCTGGTACACCGGCAGTGCGGACGCGATCTTCCAGAGCCTGAACCTCATCTACGACGAGGGGCCCGAGTACGTCGTCGTCTTCGGTGCCGACCACGTCTATCGCATGGACCCCGAGCAGATGATCCGGGCGCACATCGCCAATGGGGCGACCGTCACGGTCGCTGGACTGAGGATGCCCAAGTCGCAGTCGCGCGAGTTCGGGGTCATCCAGACTGCGGCCGACGGCCGCACCATCACCAACTTCCTGGAGAAGCCGGCCGACCCCCCGACGATCCCGGGGGACGACGCCCATTGCTACGTGTCGATGGGCAACTACGTCTTCACGACTCAGGGCCTCATCGACGTGCTGCGGGCGGATGCGGCCGATCCGGCCTCCGTGCATGACATGGGCGGCAACATCATCCCGATGCTCACCGAGCAGGGCGATGCCCAGGTCTACGACTTCGCGGAGAACATCGTGCCCGGGGCGACCGAACGCGACCACGGCTACTGGCGCGACGTCGGGACACTCGACAGCTATCACGATGCGCACATGGACCTCGTGTCGGTGCACCCGATCTTCAACCTGTACAACCGGCGCTGGCCGATCCTCACCAACCTGCCGTCGCTCCCTCCGGCGAAGTTCGTCGAGGGCGGCAACGCGCACGAGTCGATGGTCGGCGCGGGGACAATCATCTCCGGAGCGCATGTCCGCACGTCGGTCATCGCGACCAGCGTCTACGTCGATGCCGGGGCCTATGTCGAGGGCAGCGTCCTCATGCCGGGCGTCAGGATCGGCCGGAATGCGGTGGTGCGGAGGGCGATCCTCGACAAGAACGTCGTCGTTCCGGACGGTGCGCAGATCGGCGTCGACCTCGAGCGTGACCGTGATCGCTACACGGTCAGCAGTGCCGGGATCGTCTGCCTGGGGAAGGCCGTCACGGCAGAGATGTGACCGACGCCGACGGCGGCGATTCCAGGTCGAGCATGATCCCGAAGTTCTCCAACCGGGTGGTGATGGCCGCGGTCGCCGAATGTCCCGGCGCGTTCGCGGTGAGCTCGCGGTCGATCCGGACCAGCCGGTGGTTGGGGTCCACCCATCCGGTCACGTCCACGGAACCCGCGAGTCCGGGCCAGGCGAGGATCTGGGCGGTCCCCAGCACTGACATCCCCGAGCACCCCACCGACTCCGCCGTCAGCGGGAGCCGCACCCGGTATCGACGCAGTCCGTCGGCAGGGTCGAGCACGATCGTCCCGGGTGCCTCGGCCAGTCCGCGCAAGGGGTCGGCCAGGCACGAGGTGTCCGTGAGCCAGCCGGGCTGGCGCGCCCAGCCCGCACCAGTGCTGGCGAAGACGGCGCGTTCGTTGACGAGCTCGGTGACCAGGCCGTCGGCAGTGGACCAGGTCACCGAGCCCAGCCCCTCGTCCAGGCCGAGGTACCCCTCGCCGTTGATCGAGTGCTCTCGGCCGTCGATGACCGTGAGCCCCGCGATGGACGCCTCCGCGGAAGCCCACGACCGGGTCATGATGATCGCGGAGGAGAACGGATCGGCGGCCGGGGTCGGCTGGATGACGGGCAAGGCCGGCCCGCCCGTGGTCACGGAGCCGCATGCCCCGGTAGCCCACGCCAGGGCGGCCACCAGGCCGGCGAGGGCTACCCGCGTCGCCCGCACGACCGGCTCACTCCCCGCTGGCGGTGTGCCGTTCGACCGCGACCGCGCGCATCGAGCCGTCCTCGGCGCGCGTGCGATGGACGACGATGAATCCGCCGGGAGGCAGCTTGGGGTCCCACGCCCGGGCCCACCGGGAATCGCCTGCGTCGACCATGAGTTCGTCCTGCAGGGCCTCAAGGATCGTGGGCAGCACGGGTCGGTGAGTGCTGATGACGAGGGGAGCGTCGACGCGCACGAGCTGCCGGACCCGCCTGGCGGTTGCGGACGGCTTGGCCTCGTGCCGTTCCTCGCTGAGGTCCGGCTCCGCCTCGACGGAGGCATCGATCGACTTCGCGAACCTGCGAACGGTCTCGATGCAGCGACGAGCCGACGAGCTGTGCACCTCGGTGATGCCGAACGCGTCGAGCAGGGGGACCAGACCCTTGCTCTGGCTGCGGCCGCGGCCCGTGAGTGGGCGGTCCTCGTCGGCCTTGCCCTTGAACGCGGATCGCTTGAGTGCCTGCGTGTGGCGAAGGACGACGAGTGGAGTCGTGAGCGGCAGGCCGGCCCCCAGGGCCACGAGGCTCGCGTCGTTGGCATAGGTGAGCAGGGCTCTTGCATCCTCGGCACCGACCCACCGGATCTCGTCCACCTCGTCGTCAGGGGCGAACCCCTCGTCGCTCTTGACGGTCGCGGCCCAGTAGGTGACCACCTTGGGCTGGCTCAGGACGCTGTAGGACTGGCTCGGCAGCGGCGGGCCGAGGACAGGCGTGAACCCCGTCTCCTCGTCGCACTCGCGCACGGCCGCCGCGACCACGTGCTCGCCGGGGTCGAGCTTGCCCTTCGGCAGTGACCAGTCCGCCCGACCCGGGCGATGGACCAGCAGGACCTCGCGGCCATGCTCGCCGTCACGCAGGAGGACGACTCCTGCCGCCCGGATCGCCGACTGACTGGACATGCCTCACGCCACCCCGGCCTTGCGGGCCGACTTGCGCACGCGCGGCCACAGCTCGGCGAAGCGCATCCGGTCGAGGATCTCCTCCTCCGCCTCGAATTCGTGCAGCAGTCCGAGCGACATCCCGGTGAGGCCGTCGGTCGTCTCGTGCGACGCGAGCTCGCGGATGATGGTCTGGGCTACGTGGGCATCTTGGTGGTCGCCGAGCAGCTCGGTGACGTCGGCCAGCCCCTCGGCGAGCGCTTCCATGCGGCGGCCGAAGATGCCGGCCACGGCGTCGGCCGCGTAGCGGGCGCGCTTGGCCTTGATCCGCGCCAGGTGCCACGGCGTGCTCTCGCCGTCGAGCTCCAGGCCGGCGATGGCCTTGTCGAGGCGTCGCCACGTGCGCGCCACCAGGGGCAGCAAGGCCACGTCGCACGGGGCGTAGGCCGCGTCGAGGACCGGCGGGTCGATCGCGGCGGACATGAGGTCGTCGACGAGTTGCTGGTGCCGATCGCTGCGCAGGGCTGCAAGCGCGCTGGAGCGGGCGGCCGCCAGCCGCCGGGCCAGCACCGGGTCGATGACCCCACGGGCCCGGGCGGTGTCGGCGGGATCGTCGAGGGCATCGGCATGCCGGTCGAGCCGGTCGATCATCACCTCGGTGTCGCGGATGGCCCCGAGCTCGCTGGCGATCCACTTGAGCTCGTCGCTCAATGGCTCGGAGGCGGCCGGGTCGAGGAGGGAGGCGAAGGTGGCGAACGAGCTGCGCAGGCGCCGCGCTGCCACCCGCATCTGGTGGACCGAGTCCGGCAGGTCGCGCCGGACCGCGACGTCGGCCAGCAGCAGGTGGCGCACATGCTGGGACAGCACCGCCCTGATGGCGTCGACGGCGAGGTCGCCCGCCCGCGGCAGCGGCAGGGCCGGTACGTCGGGCGGCTCCGCGGTCCGCGGGCCGAGCGCGCTGGCCGCCTTGCTCACCGAACTCGGCTCGGCTCCGGCGGCAGTCAGTAGGCGCACGGTTGCGTCGAGCACGGCCATGGCGTCAGGGTCATCGGCGTCGACGGCCTCGATCTCCAGCTCGCGGAACACGCTGATCGTGCGTCCCTGGTGGAGTGCCGACACGACGTCATCGACCAGTTCGGCCAACGGCCGGTCGTCGGCCCCGTGCAGCATCCGCGGGGTGCGCTCGGTGACGAGGCTGACCACGGGCACGAGTGACTGCTCGCGCAGCAGCGGCGCGATCACCTCGATGAAGGCGGCGGGCACCGAGCCCACCTCGCCTTCAGCCAAGGGCAGGTGCATCTCGTCGCGGGTGGATCCGTCGGACCCCGCGACGGGGAGCTTCATGTGCCAGCCCTCGTCGGAACCGCCCACGCGTCGGCGCAGGGTGATGCCCCATCGGAAGAGGGTCAGCCGATCGGTGTCGTGGTAGACGGCGTGCATCGTGAACGGCTCGCCGGCGTCGATCCGCGAAACCTCGTCGAGCACCTGCAGGTCCGGCATCTCGAACAGGCCATGGACCCTGAGCTTGCGCTCGACCTCGCGGTGGGAGGTCGGCCGGGCATCGGTCACGGGGCGAAGTCCCCCCTGCGCTTGATGTCGATGAGCGTCTCCTGGTACTCGCGGAGGCGGTTGCCGTCGGCATCGAGGAGGCGGCGGACCCAGGCGCCGTCGGGAAGCAGGTCCCATGCCGCCGTGCGCTCGTCGAAGGCAAAATCGAACAGCGACTCGATGCCCGCGACCTCTTCGGGGTCGATGAGCCGGATGAGGGTCTCCACGCGGCGATCGAGGTTTCGGTGCATGAGGTCGGCCGACCCGATCCACACCTCCTGATTGCCGCCGTTCTCGAAGCAGTAGGCGCGGGAGTGCTCGAGGAAGCGGCCGAGGATGCTGACCACCCGGATGGTCTCGCTGAGGCCGGGCACGCCCGGCCTCACGGCGCAGATGCCGCGGACCCAGATGTCGACGGCGACCCCTGCCTGGGAGGCCCGGTAGAGCGCGTCGATGATCCCCTCGTCGACGATCGAGTTGCACTTGAACCGGACCCCGCTCGGCAGGCCCTGGTGGTGATTGTCGATCTCGCGCTCGATCCGCTCGACCAGGCCCGTGCGGACCGAGTGCGGGGCGACGAGGAAGCGCTCGTAGTCGGTGTTCATCGAGTAGCCGGACAGCACGTTGAAGAGGTTGGAGACGTCCTCGCCGACCACGGGGTCGCAGGTGAGCAGGCCGAAGTCCTCGTAGAGGCGGGCGGTCTTGGGGTGGTAGTTGCCGGTGCCGATATGGCAGTACCGGCGCAACTGGTCGCCGTCGTCGCGGACCACCATGGAGAGCTTGCTGTGGGTCTTCAGGCCGACGAGGCCGTACACGACGTGGACGCCCGCCTCCTCAAGCTTCCTGGCCCACTCGATGTTGTTCTGCTCGTCGAAGCGGGCCTTGATCTCCACGAGGGCGAGGACCTGCTTGCCCGCCTGCGCCGCATCGATGAGGGCGTCGACGATGGGGGAGTCCCCGGAGGTGCGGTACAGGGTCTGCTTGATGGCCAGCACGTGAGGATCGCGGGCGGCCTGCTCGAGGAAGAGCTGCACGCTCGTGGAGAAGGAGTCGTACGGGTGGTGCAGCAGCACGTCTCGCTCGCGCACGACCGCGAAGACGTCAGGCGCCGTCGCGGTCTCGACCTCGCTCAGCTGGCGGGACGTCTTGGGGACGAACTTGCGTTCCTTCAGGTCGTCGCGGTCCAGGCCCACCAGCGTCCATAGGCCGGTGAGATCCAACGGTCCCGGCAGCCGGAACACCTCGAGCTCGTTGACGCCCAGCTCGCTGATGAGCAGCTCAAGGACGTGCGGGTCGATGGACTCCTCGACCTCCAGGCGGACCGGAGGCCCGAAGCGCCGGCGCATGAGCTCGCGCTCGAGTGCCTGCAGGAGGTTCTCGGCGTCGTCCTCCTCGACCTCGACGTCCTCGTTTCGGGTCACCCGGAAGGTGTGCGTCTGGACGATCTCCATCCCGGGGAAGAGCGTGTGCAGGTGCGCGGCGATGACGTCCTCGAGCGGAACGAAGCGAAGCTCGGCCACCGCCACGAAGCGCGGCAGCAGGGGCGGCACCTTGACGCGGGCGAAGAGCTCGTTGCCCGTCACCGGGTTGCGGACCACGACGGCGAGGTTCAGCGACAGCCCGCTGATGTAGGGGAAGGGGTGTGAGGGGTCCACGGCCAGCGGGGTCAGGACCGGGAAGACCTTGTCATCGAAGAAGAGCTCGGTCTCCGCCTTCTCCTGGGGGGTCAGCTGGTCCCACCGAAGGAGTTGGATGTCGTGGGCGACGAGTGCCGGCTGGATGTCGTGGTTGAACAGGTCTGCCTGCTGGCGCTGCAGCTCATAGGCGTGGGTCCAGATCCGCTCCAGCACCTCCCGGGCGGTATATCCGGAGGCGGCCCGCACCGCGATGCCGGTCGCGATGCGGCGCTTGAGGCCGGCCACCCGGACCATGAAGAACTCGTCGAGGTTGCTGGCGAAGATGGCCAGGAACTTGGCCCGTTCGAGGACGGGGAGGTCGATGTCACCGGCCAGCTCGAGGACCCGGCGGTTGAAGGCCAGCCAGGACAGCTCGCGGTCCAGGAAGCGGTCGGCCGGCAAGGGCTCGTCCACGACCGGGCGCTGCATGAGGGGGCTGGTCACGCATGCATGTTCCCACAAGCGGCTGGCCGCGTCGCCGTGGTCCCGCGGGACCGGGGCCTAGGGGGTCCGGCGGAAGAGGGCGTCGGTGTCCCAGCGGGCGAAGCCGAGGGATTCGTAGAGCGAGATGGCCGCGGTGTTGGTCGCGTCGACGTAGAGCATGGCCTGGCTCAGCGAGAGCGAGCGGAGGTGGTGCAGGCCGGCCAGGGTCAATGACCGGCCCAGGCCCGTGCCGCGCTCGGCTGGGTCGACACCCACGACGTAGACCTCCCCGATTGCCTCGTGGTGGTGCTGGCCGCCCGACGGAGTTGCCCCATGGACCTTCGTCCAGTGGAAGCCGACCATCCGATCCCCGGACCACGCCACGAGGAACCCTTCGGCGTCGAACCACGGCTCGCGAAGCCGGCGATCGAGGTCGACCGTGGTCCAGCCGCCCTGGTCCGGGAGCTGGGCGAAGGCGCGGGCATTGAGGTCCAGCCAGGCAGCATCGTCGATGCCGACGCGGAAGGGCCGGACGATGACGCCGGCGGGGAACCTCGGGCGCGGCAGCGGGGCGAACAAGGACCTCCGCATCTGCCAGAGCACGCGGGCATGCCGGAAGCCCATGCTCGTGGCGAGCTCGGCGGCCCCGGCCTGCTCCCCGTGCGCCCACAGCCGCAAGCGTCCGTCCGGCGAGTGGCGGACGAGTTCGTCGATGAGCCGCCGCCCCAGCCCGACCCGACGGGCGGACGGGTCGACCGCGAGCTCGGCGCTCGGCCCGTCGACCGGGTCGGTCACGTCGAGGTGGGCGTAGCCGACGACCATGCCCGCGGTGTCCGTCGCGACGATGTGCTGTCCCTGGTCGTCCCCGCCCTCGCGCAGGTGCAGCCAGACGTGCTCGGAGATCGGGCGCATGCCGTCGTGCTCGGTGACCCGGTCGAGGAGGTGGCCTACCGCCGTGATCTGGTCCACCGTGAGCCGGGGGCGCACGTCGACGACATGCCGAGCGGACCCGCGATCGGGCTGCTGCGCTGGCATGGCTCAGGCCTGGAGCGTGATGGCGTCGTCGAGCGCGGCAAGTCCGGCGCTGGCGCCGGAGCCGTCCGGGACGAACCGGTACCCAACGTTGCGCACCGTGCCGATGAGTGCCTCGAACTCCACGCCGAGCTTGGCGCGCAGGCGACGGACGTGGACGTCGACGGTGCGGGTGCCCCCGAAGTAGTCGTAGCCCCAGACCTCCTGGAGCAGCACGGCGCGGGTGAAGACCCGCCCCGGGTGCTGCGCGAGGAACTTCAGCAGCTCGAACTCCTTGAAGGTCAGGTCGAGGGTGCGCCCCCGGAGCCGGGCGGTGTAGGTCGCCTCGTCGATGTGCAGCTCTCCGCTGCGGATCTCCTCGGGCGCCTCCGTGGGCCCGCCGGTGGATTCGGCCGCACGCGAGACGGCAAGCCGCAGGCGGGCCTCGACCTCGGCAGGGGAGGAGGTGTCGATGAGGACGTCATCCATGCCCCAGTCCCACTGGATCGCGGCCAGTCCGCCCTCGGTGGCGACCAGCAGCAGCGGGACGCCGACGCCCGTCTGGCGAAGCAGGCGGGTCAGTCCCCGAACGGCTGGGAGGTCGCGCCGGCCATCGACCAGCAGGGCGTCGCACGAGGGCGCGTTGAGCAGCGCAGTGGGCTCGGCCGGCATCGTGCGCACGTGATGCGCGAGGAGCCCCAGGGCCGGCAGCACCTCGGCCGAGGACTCCATGGCGCGGGTGAGGAGAATGAGTCGCACGTGGGCACCTCCTCGGACTGATGCTCCCGCATGGCGGGACGGTCGATGGCAGAAGGTTACGGCACCGAGCAAAGGAGGCGGCATGGCGGACCAAGCGCGGATGCTGGTGACGGCCGACGGCGTCGATATCAGCGCTATGCACCGCCCCGGTGACCTGGCCGACCTCTGCTTCGTCGTCGTGCACGGCTTCACCGGCAACTGGCGCGAAGAGCGGGTGCAGAAGGTCGTGGGGCGGCTGCTGCGGTTCGGCTCGGTGGTCGCCATCGACATGCGGGGCCACGGCCGCTCCGGCGGTGCATCGACTGTCGGCAAGCGGGAGGTCCTCGACGTCGCGGCCGCGGTCGAATGGGCCCGTGACCTCGGCTACCCGCGAGTGGTGACGGTCGGTTTCTCGCTCGGTGGCGCCGTCGTCCTGCGCGAGGCCGGGCTCTCGGCGACGGGGGAACTTCCCGAGGGCCGCGTCGACGGCGTGGTCAGTGTGAGCGCCCCTGCCTTCTGGTACTACCGCGGGACCCGGATCATGCGGGTCGTGCACCACCTGGTCGGCAGCCGATCCGGCCGGCTGGCGATGCGCATGTCCGGTACCCGGGTGAGCGGGGAGGGCTGGCCCGACCCGCAGCCCACCCCGCCCTACGAGGCGGCCTCCATGCTGGGCGGGATCCCGCTCCTGGTCGTGCATGGCGACGTCGACCGGTACTTCCCGATCGAGCACCCGCAGGCCATCCACGATTCGGCCCGGAGATCCGGGGTGCGTACGGACCTTCTGCTGGTCCCCGGCTTCGGCCACGCCGAATCGGCAGTCTCCACGGAGATCCTCGACCGCATCGGCTCGTGGGCGCGCGCTACGGCGCCGGGAATGGCGACGGACGTCGACGGGTTGGCGCGGGACATGATGGAGGACGGGGAATGACCGGGCTATGGGTCGTCGCCGGCGTGCTCATCGCGGCCACGGTCTTCGGCATCTGGAATGCCCGCACGTCGGGGCGGATCAAGTCGGCCTCGCCGGTCCCGCCGACCGTCCCCGGCATCGTGCCGGCCTCGCCCGGGGACCCCGAGGTCGACATCGTGGCCGACCTTCCTGACGCCCGCTCGGCTGCCCTCGTCGAGGCGCTGGACGGACGACTCGGCCCGCGCGCAACCGTGGTGCAGTTCTCGACGGCCTTCTGCCAGCCGTGCCGGGCGACTCGGCGGATCCTGGAGGAGGTCACGGCGATGGTGCCCGGGGTCACGCACGTGGAGATCGACGCCGAGGACAACCTCGATCTCGTCCGGGCGCTGGATATCCGGCGGACCCCCACGGTGATGTTCCTCGATGCCGGCGGGGTCCTGCGCAAGCACGCCAGCGGGCTGCCCCGCAAGGCCGATGTCATTGCCGCCATCGGCGAGATCGTCCCCGGGGAATCCACCGACTTCGCCATCTGATTGCTGCGAATCCCTTGCAGCAACGAGGCCCGCGCCTTTGCGGTACCCACGATCGACGGGGTGACGATCACCGCCTACCGTCGTGTTCCCCGAACCGTCAATCCCATCCAGGAGTCCGTCATGACCGCGACGAAGCCGCCCGCCCTCGTAGGGGACTGCACGCGCGTCCAGGTCGACCCCCGCGGCCCCAGGTTCGGCGGCGCGGTCACGACAGTGATCCTCGCGCTCGCCCTCGTCCTCATCGGGACGCCGGCCGGCACCGTCCTGATCGCCTGGCAGACCTTGGTGTTCGCCCTCGGGGCGATCGTCGGCCTGCACGCGCAGCCGTACGGGATCTTCTTCCGCCGCGTGGTCCGGCCGCGACTGTCGCCTCCCGCGGAGCTCGAGGACGCCGCGCCCCCGCGCTTCGCCCAGGCCGTCGGCCTGGCCTTCCTGGTCGTCGCACTCGTGGCCTCGCTGGCCGGTGTCACGGTCGTGGCGACGGTCGCGGTGGCGTTCGCCCTCGCCGCGGCGTTCCTCAATGCTGCGTTCGGGTTCTGCCTTGGCTGCGAGATGTACCTGCTCGGCCGCCGCCTTGCCTCGCGCTGATCGCGCTCGGCCGGTCCGGGCGGGTACGCACGCCGCCATTGGATAGGCTGCCGGCATGGTTGAGGTCGCCTATACCGGGATGCTGATCGTCGCGACGGCAGCGGCGGGCTGGTTCTCCTTCTACGTCGTCTACAAGCTGTTCAAGGGCCAGGAGTAAGTGCTCGCGGGGTCGGGTGTTGCGCTTCCCGAGCCCCTGCGCCCCTGGGCGTGGCTGCTCGGGCGCTGGGTCGGGGTGGGCACGGGCCAGTACCCGACCATCGATGACTTCCGCTTCGGCCAAGAGGTCGCCTTCAGCACCGACGGCCGTCCCTTCCTTGCCTACTCGTCGCGCAGCTGGCTGCTCGACGACGACGGTGCCCGGGTTCGGCCGCTGGCCACCGAGGCGGGCTTCTGGCGGCCGCAGGACGACAACCGCATCGAGGTCACGTTGTCGCACCCGACCGGCTACGCCGAGATCTACGGCGGACGGCTCGAGGTGACCGGGCTGCAGGACGCCCAGGTCGTCGGCGCCCGGGTCGACCTGCGCACCGACGTGGTGGCCCGCACAACGACGGCCAAGGAGTACACCGAGGGCCACCGCATGTACGGCCTCGTCAATGGGCGCCTGCTGTGGACCTACGACATGGCTGCGGTTGGCCAGGAGATGACCAACCACCTCGCCGCCCAGCTGTCGCCGGCCGGCGACGACGAGCCACCGGAGGAAGCGTGACCGAGGACTGGGAAAGCCGGCTGCGCGAGCACGGCTTCCGGATCACCCCCCAGCGCCAGCTCGTCCTCGAAGCCGTCGAGTCGCTCGGCCACGGCACCCCGGAGGAGATCCTCGTCGAGGTGCAGCGCACCGCGACGGGCGTGAACCTGTCCACGGTGTACCGCACGCTCGAGGTGCTCGAGGACGTCGGGTTGGTCACGCACGCGCACATCGGCCACGGCCCGCCCACGTACCACTCGGTGGACGAGCACGTGCATATCCACCTCGTGTGCGACCGGTGCGCCAAGGTCCTCAGCGTTCCCGCTCAGGTGGCCACCCAGTTCGTCGCGCGCCTCGAGGACGACTTCGGGTTCCGGACCGACATCTCGCACGTCTCGGTTCACGGCCTCTGCGCCGAGTGCAAGGACCGCCCGCTGGACCTCGAGGCGGACGACGCGCCGTGAGCCCGGCTGGCTCCCGGCCGCCCGCCGTCGCGCCGCCTTCGGGCGGTCCCGACCCCGGCGTTCCGTGGCACTACGGGGACCCGCACCGTGAGCAGCGCATGCTGGGCTCCGGGCGCGCAGCCGTCGACCTGTCGCACCTCGGCGTCGTCACGGTCGCCGGGCCGGACCGGCTGACCTGGCTGCACGACCTGACCACCCAGCACCTGTCGACCCTCGCCCCGGGCGCTTCGTCCCTGGCACTCGTCCTGAGTCCGCATGGCCATGTCGAGCACGAGCTTCACCTCGTCGACGACGGCGAGCGCACGTGGATCATCGTGGAGCCCGGCTCGGCCGCCGCGTTGGTGACCTACCTCGACTCGATGCGGTTCCTGCTTCGGGTCGAGATCGATGACCGATCGACGAGCCATGGCGTGGTCTGGGAGCAGGAGTGGTCCGCCGATCCGCTCCTTCCCACCTGGCTGGTGCCCGCGGACTTCGCCGGGCGCGGCCGGGTCGACGCCGGCTCGGACCGGGGCGGCGCCGCCGACAAGTACGTGGCCGACCGCCCCGGCTCGCTGCCCGGCCGGCAGGTGGTGCTCCCGATCGGCGAGGTCGCGGACCGGCTCGCCTCCCACGAGGAGGTCGCCGGCACCTGGGCGCTGGAGGCCCTGCGGGTGGCCGCGGCCGTCCCGCGAATCGGCCTGGAGACCGACCATCGCACGCTCCCGCACGAGGTCGGCTGGATCGGCCCGGCGGTCCACCTCGACAAGGGCTGCTACCGCGGCCAGGAGGCCGTGGCCCGGGTGCACAACCTGGGCCGTCCGCCGAGACGGCTGGCCCTGCTGCACCTCGACGGCAGCGACCAGGTGCTGCCCGCCCACGGCGACCGTGTCTTCGTCGACGGCACGGACGTCGGCTGGGTAGGGACCGCCGCGTGGCACTTCGAGGAAGGCCCGATCGCCACGGCGGTCGTCAGGCGAGCGTCGCCGGTGGACGTCGTTGCCGCGGTCCGGACCGCCGAAGGGGATGTCGCGGCAAGCCAGCAGGTGGTGGTCCAGGCCTGACGGCTCACTGGTGGACGCTCAGTCGTCGATCTCCAGCAGCATCGTGATGGGGCCGTCGTTGGTGAAGGACACCTGCATGTCCGCGCCGAACGCGCCTGACGCCACCTCCGCTCCGCGTTCGCGAAGGCGGTCGACGACCGCGGCCACCAAGGGCTCGGCCACCGGCCGGGAGGCGGCGCGGTCCCACGTCGGTCGGCGTCCCTTGCGGGTCTCGCCGTACAGGGTGAACTGGCTGACGACCAGGACGGGGAGGCCCAGGTCCGACGCCGACAGCTCGCGCGGCGCATCGGCCGGCAGGTGCCGGCTTGTGGCGTGGCCGGCGTCGAAGACGCGAAGGTCGTAGGCCTTGTCGGCCAGTCGCTGCGCCCGGGCGACGGTGTCGTCGTGCGTGATGCCGACGAGCAGGACGATCCCCGGGCCGTCGAATGCGCCCACGACGCTCCCCGAGACCACGACCGACGCGCCATTCGCGCGCTGGAGGACTGCCCGCATGGCGAGCAGCGTGCCATCATTCGCGCGTGCCGTCGCCCCCCAGCCCCGTCCCGATCGCCGAGTACACCCGTAGCGGCATGGTCGAGGGCGTGCACGTCGGGCACGTTGCCATCGTCGACGGCGCGGGCGCCGTCGTCCGTTCGTGGGGGGATCCGGGCCAGGTGATCTACCCGCGCTCTGCCAACAAGCCGGTGCAGGCCGCGGCGATGGTGGGCAGCGGCCTCGACCTGCCGCCGCGCCTGCTGGCCCTGGCCGCCTCGTCGCACAGCGGGGAGCCGTTTCACCTCTCCGCGGTGCGCGACATCCTCGCCCATGCGGGGCTGGACGAGACCTGGCTGCAGACGCCGCCGGACTGGCCGCTGGACCCGGTCGAGCGGGACGCCTGGCTGGGCGCGGGGCAGGCCCGGACCTCGGTGGCGATGAACTGCTCAGGCAAGCACGCGGCGATGCTGGCGACGTGTGTCGCCCAGGGGTGGTCACTGCACTCCTACCGCGACCCGGCGCACCCCCTGCAGGTGGCCATTGCCGCCCGGCTGGCGTCCCTCGCGGGGGAGCCCATCGCGCACACCGGGGTGGACGGGTGCGGGGCGCCGGTCCTGGCCATCTCGCTCGCGGGCCTGGCCCGATCGGCCGCGCGACTGGTGCTGGCCGAGGCGGGATCGCCCGAGGGCCA
Organism: Actinomycetota bacterium; assembly: GCA_030645615.1. Lineage (GTDB taxonomy): Bacteria > Actinomycetota > Actinomycetes > S36-B12 > S36-B12 > UBA10649. Next base: position 136,938 of record JAUSNB010000036.1, read on the forward strand.
GGTCGCCGCGGCGATGCGGGACCACCCCGACGTTGTCGGTGGCACCCGCCGCGACGTCACGGAGTTCATGCGGGCGGTACCCGGCCTGATGGCGAAGGATGGGGCGGCCGGCGTCTACGTGGCTGCCCTGCCCGATGGCACGGCCATCGCCGTGAAGGTCGAGGACGGCTCGGATGCTGCCCGGCGAGTCGTCCTCGCCGAGGTGCTGATCGGGCTGGGAGCCGACCCGGGTGCGCTGGCTGGCCTCCGGGAGGAGCCCGTCTTCGGGGGTGGCGAGGCGGTCGGGAGGCTGCACTCGCTGGTCGGCTGACCAGCCGAACGTCAGGTGGCGTGATGCAGGGCACGCTAACTCCTGCTAGCGGCAGCGTTTGCAATTGCAAGCAGGCGGAGTCATACTGGCGGCATGGCACTCGACGGACTCGACGGACTCGGCAGCCTCGGCGCGTTCATCCGCGAGCAGCGCGACCAGGCGCAGATGTCCCTGAGGCAGTTGTCCAAGGCTGCCGACGTCTCCAACCCCTACCTGAGCCAGGTCGAGCGGGGCCTGCGCAAGCCGAGCGCGGAGATCCTCAGCCGGATCGCCCAGGGCCTGCGGATCTCAGCCGAGTCCTTGTACCTCCAGGCCGGGATCCTCGACCAGCGAGACGGCGACTCGACCGTCACGACCGCCATCGCAGCCGATCCGACCATCAGCGAGCGGCAGCGCACGACCCTGCTGCAGATCTACGCGGCCTTCCAGGCCGAGAACGCAGCCCAGGCCGAGCGGGCCGCGGCAACCACGGACCACACCGATTCAACCGAACCCGAGAAGCAGGAACGAGAGGACAGGCCATGACGACCGAGTACAACGCCGACACCACCCCGGAGACCGTGACCACTCAGGTCACGACGACTGCGGCCAAGAAGACCACGGCCGCCCGCAAGACGGCGGCGAAGAAGACGACCGCTGCCCGCAAGACGGCGGCGAAGAAGACCACGGCCGCCAAGAAGTCGGCCACCAAGGCTGCGACCGCTACCAAGAAGGCCGTCAAGCGCCCGGAGGCAACTGGCCCGTTCGGGCTGCCGGCGTTCGACCTGAGCAAGTTCGACCTGAGCAAGCTGGACCTGAGCAAGCTGGACCTGTCGAAGGTCGAGTTCCCGAAGTTCGACCTGTCGAAGGTGGACTTCCCGAAGTTCGACCTGCGCAAGTTCGACCTCTCGAAGGTCGACTTCTCCAAGCTGGAGATGCCGAAGGTCGAGATGCCCAAGGTCGACTTCCCCAAGGTCGATGTCGCTGACATGACCAAGCAGACCCGCGAGGCAGTCAACGAGGCGGCGGAGTCGCTGCGCGGCAACGTGAACCACACCGTGACCCTCCTGCGTGAGGCCGCTGGCGTCTGACGCGGGACACGTATGAGCGACGGGAGGGGCGCACCTGCGCCCCTCCCGTCGTTTCGTCACGCCCGCAGGCGCTAGCGTGGAGCAATGTTCGGCAACGTCCAGGAACTCGTCGTGCTGGCCCTGTGGGCGATCACCCTCGCGCTCAAGGGCTATGCGTTCATCGACTGCCTGCGGCGCCAGCCGTCTGCGTTCCCCGCGGTCGGCCGGCAGTCCAAGGTCCTCTGGCTGGTTCTCACCGGGCTGGCCGCGCTGGCCGGCATCCTGCCGTCCCTGACGCTGTCGATCTTCGGGATAGCCGGGATCGTGATCGCCCTCGTGTACCTCTTCGACGTGCGGACGCGGATCATCGACATCACCGGCTCGCGCTAGGGAAGACCGTGCGCATCGAGGCCGTCCTGGGCGACATCACCGAGCAGGACGTCGATGCGATCGTCAATGCCGCCAATTCGGGGTTGCTCGGCGGCGGCGGAGTCGACGCGGCGATCCATGTGGCGGCCGGACCGCGGTTGATGGCCGCCTGCCAGCGGCTTCGGGACACCGACCTCCCCGACGGGTTGCCCGCCGGGCAGGCGGTGGCGACCCCCGGATTCGATCTTCCGTCCCGGTACGTGATCCATACGGTCGGCCCCGTGCACGACGAGCACCCCGACGGAGGCCCGGCGCTGCTGGCGTCGTGCCACCTCGAATCACTGGCATGCGCCGGCAGCCTCGGAGTGGCATCCGTCGCGTTCCCGGCGATCTCCTGCGGGGTCTACGGTTGGACGGCTCCGGCCGCCGCACCGATCGCGATCCGCGCGGTGCGTGAGCACGGACGGCTCCATCCGGACTCGTCGGTCGGGCTCGTCCGCTTCGTGCTTTTCTCTCCAGCGGCCCTTGACGCGTGGCACACCGCGCTCGGCCAGGGGTAGCCGCGCACCTGATCGGCCCCCCGCCGCTCAGGCGTCGATCGCGATCCTGATCCGCCGAAAGCCCTTGCCCTTGCTCTCGACCTTGGTGACCCGCATGGTCCCGATGCTGCGCGTGGACGCCACGTGCGTGCCGCCGTCGGCCTGGACGTCGAGCCCGGCGATGTCGACGATCCGGACGATCTCGATCGTGGGGGGCAGCAGGTTGCTCGCGGTCCTGATGACGTCCGGGATGGCGAGGGCCTGCTCCCGAGGCAGTTCGTAGGCCGAGATGGCCCGGTCGGCGGACACCTCGCTGTTGCAGGCCGCCTCGACCGCCTCCTTGAAGCCCGCGGGTACGTCGTCGAGGTTGAAGTCGAGCCGGCCACTGAGCGGGTCCATGTTCGAGCCTGTCACCAGGGCGCCGAAGTCGCGGAACACCACTCCGGACAGCAGGTGCAGCCCGGAGTGCGTCCGCATGAGCGCGGTCCGCCGGTCGTCCTCGAGAGCGCCCGTGACGACCGTGCCCGGCGGCGGTACCGGATCGCCGTCCATCGGCACGAGCCAGAGGTCGTCGAGCCGCCGCGCGTCGACGATCCGTGTCTGGACACCGCCCCACAGGAGGACGCCGTGGTCGGGTGGCTGGCCGCCACCGCCGGGGTAGAAGGCGGAGCGATCCAGGACGATCCCGGTCTCCGGGTCGGTTGCGAGCACGAGGGCCTGCCACTGGCGCAGCCCTGAGTCGTCGAGTTCCAGCCGCTGCGTCCGACCGTGGGCTGCGGCCCCCATGCGGCTACTTCTTGCCCTGGGCGGCGACCGCGGCGGAGGCAATCGCGGCCGCCTCCGGGTCGAGGTACTCCCCGCCGCGGACCACGGGGTGCAGGTCGGCGTCGAGTCGGTAGACCAGCGGGATGCCGGTGGGGATGTTGAGCCCGGCGATGTCATCGTCCGAGATCCCGTCGAGGTGCTTGACGAGCGCGCGCAGGGAGTTGCCGTGGGCGGCGACGAGGACCGTCATGCCGGCCCGCAGGTGCTCGGCGACGATGACGTCTTCCCAGTAGGGGATCATCCGGCGCACCACGTCGGCGAGGCATTCGGTGCGGGGACGCGCCTCCGGCGGGAGGGCCGCATACCGGGCATCGTAGGTCTGGGCGAAGGGATCATCCGGCTCGATCGGGGGCGGGGGGACGTCGTACGAGCGACGCCACAGCATGAACTGCTCCTCGCCGTAGGCCTCGAGGGTCTCCTTCTTGTTCTTCCCCTGCAGGGCGCCGTAGTGGCGTTCGTTGAGGCGCCAGTTGCGGACCACCGGGATCCACATCCGGTCGGCGGCCTCCAGGGCCAGCTGCGCGGTCTTGATCGTGCGCTTGAGCAGCGAGGTGTGCACGATGTCGGGCAGCAGGCCGGCCTCCGCGAGCAGCTCCCCGCCGCGGGCCGCCTCGACGCGCCCCTTCTCGGTGAGGTCGACGTCGACCCAGCCGGTGAACAGGTTCTTGGCGTTCCACTCGCTCTCGCCGTGGCGGAGCAGGATCAGCGTGTAGGGCGCGGCCGCGATCGTCATGCGCCCATCCTGCCGCATGGGTCAGGCCGGTGGATCGCCCGCGCCCTCGGCGGAACTGTCGGCCAGATGGGCGAACGCCGCGAGATTGGCCGTGGATTCCCCGCGCGAGATCCGCCACTTCCACTCGCGCTGGATGGCGCTGGCGAAGCCGAGTTCCAGGATCGTATTGAAGGATCCGTCGGCGTACTCCAGCACGGACCCCAGCACGCGGTCGAGTTCCTCGGGCGTCACCGCGGAGTGCGGTAGGTGCCCGACGAGGTAGATGTCGCCGAATTGGTCGATCGCGAAGCCCACCCCGTACATGCGGCGGTTCCGCTCGAGCAGCCACCGGTGGACGGCCCCCTCGTTCTCGTCGGGGTGCCGCGCGACGAAGGCATTCACGGTGACCGCCTGGCGGCCCACCGTCAACGAGACGGCGGTGCGCAGCTTGTGCTCACCCGGCATGACGGCGACGAACGAGGTACCGGCACCCGGCTCCCAGTCCAGGCCCGACTCGTCGAGGTACGCCCGGATGGCCTCGGCGGCCGCTTCCGCGCTCACGAACCGAGGCTGGCGTGGCGGCTGCCCACCGCAGCGTTCGCGAGGGCCGCGGAGTACGACGACATCAGCCCGGCCGAGGTCGCGGCCCACCCGAACGCGCTGGCGTGCATGCGGGCCCCGATGCCCAGCGAGGCCCGCCGGCCGGGCTGCGTGACGACCCGCGCGATCGCGTCGGCGAAGTCGCCTGGGTCGTGGCTGGCGACCAGGATCCCGCTCACGCCGTCGTCGACCGCGGTCCTCAGGCCGCCGACAGAAGCGGCCACGACCGGGGTGCCGCAGGCCTGCGCCTCGACGGCGACGAGTCCGAAGGACTCGGAGTACGACGGGACGACGACGACGTCGGCCGCCCGGTACCACTGCGCCAGCGAGGCGCGGTCGCGCGGTGGCTCGAAGCGCACGAGGTCAAGGATGCCAAGGGACCGGGCCAGGTCGATGAGCGCCGTGGGCTGGCTCATGCCGCTCCCCGAGGGTCCGCCGCAGATCGCCACGACCAGCTTGCTGCGCAGGGTCGGGTCCTTCGCGACGAGGTCGGCCGCGGCCCGGATGAGGATGTCGGGGGCCTTCAGGGGCTGGATCCGCCCCACGAAGAGAAGCAGGATCGCGTCGGCCGGGATGCGATGCTCGCGCCTGGCCTCCGCCCGGCTGCCCGGCCGGAAGGCATCAAGGTCGACTCCCGGGTGCACGACGTCGACCCGGTCCGGATCCGCGCCGTAGAGGCTGACCAGCTCGGTCGCCTCATCGGCTGTGTTCGCCACCAGCCGGTCGGCGGCCTCGACCACCTGCTGCTCCCCGATCAGCCGCATCTGCGGCTCCGGCTGGTCGCCTCGGGCCAGGTCCCGGTTCTTGACCTTGGCCATGGTGTGCATGGAGTGGACGAGCGGCACGTTCCACCGTTCCTTGGACAGCCAGCCCACCTGCCCGGACAGCCAGTAGTGCGAATGGATGAGGTCGAACCAGCCCTCGGGGCGGGCGGCCTCGGCGCGCATCACGCCGGCCGTCACCGCGCAGAGCTGGCCGGGCAGGTCGTGCTTGAGCAGCCCCTCGAACGGCCCGGCCGTCACGTGCCGGACCGTGACGCCGGGCGACGTCTCCACGGTCGGGGGCAGCGAGGACGACGTGGCTCGCGTGAAGATCTCCACCTCGATGCCCGCCTCGGCCAGCCGGCGCGAGGTCTCGACGATGTAGACGTTCATCCCGCCGGCATCACCGGTGCCTGGCTGGTCCAGCGGCGAGGTGTGGATGGACAGCAGCGCGATGCGACGCGGCAGCGGTCGCCGACGCACGGCGTCGAGCGACGTGGTGACGACCATGCGTCCCCTTTCCCCAAGAGCCAATCCGAGGCTCCCCGCGGTCAACCGCCCGGAAGTCTCGCGCATTCCCCGCCGGTCGGCCACCTGGGCGCCATCGGCGGGCCGCGCGTCAGTTGAGGGAGACACCGACGTAGGGCTCGCCCGTGACGATCGTGACCACGCGCCGGGTCACGGAGACGGCGTGGTCGGCATACCGCTCGTAGTAGCGCGACAGCAGCGTGACGTCGATGGCTGCCTCGACGCCATGCGACCAGGACGGCATGAGGACGATCGTGAACAATTCGCGGTGCAGCCGGTCGATCTCGACGTCGTGACGGGCGATGTCGGCCGCCAGCGCGACGTCCTTCGTGGCGATGACCGACCCGGTCTTGGAGACGATCGCCTCGGCCAGGCCGCCCATCTCCGCGAATGTGGCCCTCAGCTCCAGGGGCACCGAGATCCGCGGGTACCTCATGCGGGCCTGCTTCGCGACGTGCTCGGCGAGGTCGCCCATGCGCTCGAGGGAGGCGGCAATCCGAAGGGCTCCGATGACGACGCGGAGCGCCTCTCCGTCGGGGTGCTGGAGGGCGATGATGTCGAAACAGCGGTCCTCGACGTCGCTCGTCAGGGTGTCGATCTGCGCGTCGGCGTCAATGACGGCTTCGGCCATCGCGAGGTCGGCGTCCAGCAGGGATTGGGTGGCCCGGTTCATCGCGGATCCGACGAGCGTGGTGATCTGCACGAGCTCGCCGTAGACCGGGTCCAGCTGCTCGGCGTAGGCAGACGTCATCGGGCGGCTCCCGCGGTGGGCAAGTCCGGCGAGCCGGGCGGCCTCGCGCCGGACCAGAGTATCCCTGCCTGGCGGCCCGCCGGCCCGATCGTGCCCCGGATGAACGGCCCGGGTACGGGAGGTGAACGCCACGCGCTGGGGATGAACGCTCGGGTAATTCGTTGCATGCAAGGCGCTTGCAGAGTCACACGTGAGGAAACCCCGCCTATCCTTGGCGCGTGGCCCGCCGTCGACGTTCGAGTGCGTCCTCCCCGGCCGCGGAATCGCCTGCCATGGCCCGAACCGCGATCAAGCCCGCCGTGCCCGACGAAGTCATTCGCGTCCTCAGCGTGCTGCCCTCTGCATCGATGGTCGTCGCCCCGGATGCGACCGTCTTGCGTGCCTCGGCCAGGGCCTTGGCGCTGGGCCTGGTCAACCGCAATGCGGTGACGATCCCGGACATCGCTCACCTCATCGAACGAGTCGTCGAGGATGGGCACGCCCGCGAGCAGGAGATGCGGGTGCGTCGCCCACCGCTGGGCCGTGAGCTGCTCGAGCTGCGCGTACGGGTGGCCCCCCTCGGCACCGGAGCCATCCTCGTGCTCATCGACGACCTCGCCGAGGAGCGCCGGGTCGACGTGGTCCGCCGCGACTTCGTCGCCAACGTCAGCCATGAGCTCAAGACCCCCGTCGGGGCCCTGTCGCTCCTCGCCGAAGCGGTCCTCGCGGCGAGCGACGACCCCGACCAGGTCCGCCACTTCGCCGAGCGGATGCAGTCCGAGGCTGGCCGGCTGAGCCACTTGATCCAGGACGTCATCGACCTGTCCCGCCTGCAAGGGGACGACCCGCTCACGCATGCCGAGGTAGTCGATGTCGACGACCTCATCGCGCGTGCGCTGGAGGAGGTCCGGACGCTGGCGGCTCGCCACGAGATCGAGCTCGTCACGGGAGAGGCGAGCGGCGCGGCCGTCTACGGCGACCACGGCCAGCTGCTCACGGCCCTGCGCAACCTGCTCAGCAACGCCATCGCCTACTCGGCCAACCACACGCGAGTCGCTGTCGGGGCGAGGTCGACGGGGACGATCGTGGAGGTCTCCGTCAAGGACCAGGGCATCGGGATCCCGGTCAACGACCTGGACCGGATCTTCGAGCGGTTCTACCGCGTCGACCAGGCCCGGTCGCGGATCACCGGTGGCACCGGGCTGGGCCTCGCTATCGTCAAGCATGTGTGCCAGAACCATGGCGGGGAGTGCACCGTGTGGTCCGAGCCGGGCGTCGGGTCCACTTTCACGCTGCGACTGCCAGCTTACTACGCGACAACCCCGTTCGACCGCGACAGCACCGAGCTTGCCGTGAACCTGCTGTCCATTCCCGGAGAGGCGCGCGCATGACCCGGGTCCTGGTCGTGGAGGACGAGGAGTCCTTCTCCGAGGCGCTGGCCTTCATGCTGCGTCGCGAGGGCTACGAGGTCGAGGTGGCCGCCGACGGCAACAGCGCGGTCGAGGCGTTCGACCAGCGCGGCGCCGACCTCGTGCTGCTGGACCTCATGCTGCCGGGCATCCCCGGCACGGAGGTCTGCCGGGTCATCCGCGGGAAGTCCCAGGTGCCGATCATCATGCTCACGGCCAAGGACGGGGAGATCGACAAGGTCGTCGGGCTCGAGCTCGGGGCCGACGACTACGTCACCAAGCCCTTCTCGTCCCGCGAACTGCTGGCCCGCGTGCGGGCAGTGCTGCGCCGGAACGGCGAGCCCGAGCAACTGGTGCCGCTGACCGTGGAGGCCGGTCCCGTGCGCATCGACGCCGACCGCCACGTCGTGACCGTGCGGGGAGGAACAGTCTCGATGCCGCTGAAGGAGTTCGACCTCCTCGAGTACCTCGTGCGCAACTCGGGCCGGGTCCTCACCCGGGGCCAGCTCATCGAACGCGTATGGGGGTCGGACTACGTGGGCGACACCAAGACGCTCGATGTGCACGTCAAGCGGCTGCGCGCCAAGATCGAGGACGATCCGGCGCTGCCCCGCCACCTGCTGACGGTTCGCGGCCTGGGCTACAAGTTCGAGGCGTGACCCGGGCCTGAGGCGGCCTCTGGCCGGTCAGGCGGCCGGAGCGGTGGCTGGGTTGGGAGCGATGCCCGCGTAGTAGCCGACCGGCGGGACGATCAGCACCTGCATGCTGACCAGCCCCGACTCGGCAAAGCCGAGTTCCACGGGCACGTACGACGACACCGGTGCGTCAAGCGCGTAGGTGTTGATCCAGTTGTCCGCGTCGAAGCCGAAGGACACCGAGGCGCCGGCCCCGAGGTCGGTGCCGCCACCGGTGATGTCGGCTGGCTGGCCGTTGATGGTCGCGTAGACGAGGCGGTCCGGGCTGCCGCTCTCGTTGACGATGCGGGTGGTCAGCGTGGCCGACGTCGAGCCCTCCGCTCCCTGGACCAGGGTCGCGTTCTCGACGTGGATCGGGCCGACCCGCGCCTCGATGCCGTTGCCCGAGTTCATCGAGGCCTGCGTGTACGTGGTCGCCCCCTGCCCGTTGAAGCATCCAGTGAGAGCCGGGACGGCGAGGACGGCGAGGGCCAGGAGGGCGGCGGCGTGGGTGCGCTTCACGCGCACAAGAGTAGCGAAGCGGCCCGTGGCTGGAGGGCGCGGTGCCGCTTCTGCGGCAGGGCAGGCGCCGGAATTCGGGGGGTGTGCCCGTGGTAGCCTAGAGGGCCTGAGAAAGGGGCCCCCCTCTATGACGTTCAACGTCGGCGACACGGTCGTCTACCCCCATCACGGGGCCGCACTCATCGAAGCTGTCGAGATGCGGACCATCAAGGGGGAGGATCGGAAGTACCTGGTCCTGAGGGTCGCCCAGGGTGATCTCACGGTCCGGGTGCCCGCCGACAACGTCGATCTCGTGGGCGTCCGCGACGTCGTCAACGCCGAGGGCCTGGACCGCGTGTTCAACGTGCTCCGGCAGCCCTACACCGAGGAGCCGACCAACTGGTCGCGCCGCTACAAGGCCAACCTCGAGAAGCTGGCCTCCGGCGACGTCATCAAGGTGGCCGAGGTGGTCCGCGACCTGTGGCGCCGCGAGCGCGAGCGCGGGCTGTCGGCCGGCGAGAAGCGCATGCTCGCCAAGGCCCGCCAGATCCTCGTGAGCGAACTGGCGCTGGCCGAGAAGACCAACGAGGACAAGGCAGAGGCCATCCTCGACGAGGTCCTCGCGTCCTAGTCGGTTGACGGCCGACGGATACGTGACGCCCGGAGACCTGGGGCGCACGGCCGCCCTCGTCCCGGCTGCGGGCCGCGGTGAGCGGCTCGGCCCGGGGGCACCCAAGGCACTGCGGCCGCTCGGCGGCATTCCCATGCTCGTCCACGCCGTGCGGGCCCTGGCCGCCAGCCGAGTGGTGGATCTCGTCGTGGTGGCTGCTCCGGAAGACGACGTCGAGGCGGTCACCTCAATGCTGGCCGACCAGGAGTTCTCCGCCGAGGTGGTGGTCGTCACGGGCGGGCCTACCCGGCAGGACTCGGTCGCTCGGGCCCTGCTGGGGCTGCCGGACGACGTCGACGTCGTCCTCGTCCATGACGCCGCTCGCCCGCTCGTGCCGGCCGAGGTCGTCGGATCCGTGGTGTCGGCCGTGCGGTCGGGGCACCCGGCCGTCGTGCCCGGCCTGCCAGTCGTCGACACCATCAAGCAGGTCGACGCCGCCTGCGATGTCGAGCGCACGGTCGACCGAGAGTCCCTTCGCGCGATCCAGACCCCCCAGGGCTTTGACCGGGCCGTGCTGCAGCGGGCGCACGCCGCCGCCGATCTTGACGCTGTCGCCACCGACGATGCCGGCCTGGTCGAGCGGCTGGGAACCCGGGTGCACGTCGTGCCCGGGCACGAGGAGGCCTTCAAGGTCACCACCCCGCTGGACGTCGTCATCGCCGAGGCGATCCTGGCCCGCAGGAGGGCAGCCGGTGCCGTCTGACCGCGACTCCATCCCCCTGGTCGGGATCGGCACGGACGTGCACGCCGTGGATGCCTCCCGCCCGCTGTGGGTGGCCGGGCTGCTGTGGCCCGGCGAGCCTGGGCTGGCGGGGCATTCGGATGCCGATCCCGCGAGCCATGCGCTCTGCGACGCGCTGCTGTCCGCGGCCGGCCTGGGCGACATGGGATCGGTGTTCGGGGTCGATGACCCGCAGTGGTCCGATGCATCGGGCATCTCGCTGCTGGCGCACACTGCCGGCCTCGTGCGGGCCGCCGGGCTGCTGATCGGCAATGCCAGCGTGCAGGTCATCGGCAACCGTCCGCGCATCGGTACCCGACGCCAGGAGGCCGAGGACATCCTCAGTGCAGCGGCTGGTGCTCCGGTACGGGTCTCCGGCACGACCACCGACGGCCTTGGCCTCACCGGCCGGGGCGAAGGCATCGCGGCGATCGCGATCGCCTCACTAGGCCACGTCACCCGATAGGAGTTGCTCATGACCACGATCCCCGAGACAGCCAAGGCATGGCTCGACGCCCCGGAGTTCGCGACGATCGCGACGATCGAGCCTGACGGGCAGCCACACCTGTCCGTGGTGTGGGTCGAGCGGGACGGCGACGACCTGCTCGTCTCCACCGTGAAGGGCCGGCGCAAGCACGCCAATCTCGAGCGCGACCCCCGGGCCACCGTCCTCGTCTACCCACGAGACAGCCCGTACTCGTACGTCGAGGTGCGCGGCACCGCCACCCTGACCGAGGAAGGCGGCCGCGAGCTCATCGACCGCCTCGGCCACGCCTACCGGGGCTGGGAGCGCTACCCCGGCGACGACGGCACGGACAACGTCCGCGTCGTCGTGCGGATCAGGCCGGACAAGGTCGTCACGCGGTAGCAGCGTCCCGAGGCGTCAAGCCGGTCCCGCCCGCCTCGGTACTGTTCCCCCCGTGGCACTGCGCTTCTACGACACCGCGACGCGGTCGATCCGCGACTTCGCGCCCCTGACCCCGGGGCGGGCTGGCATCTACCTGTGTGGTGCCACCGTCCAGGCGCCGCCCCACGTCGGGCACATCCGCAGCGGCATCGCCTTCGACGTGATCCGCAGGTGGCTGACGGCCAAGGGGCTCGAGGTCACGTTCGTTCGCAATGTCACGGACATCGACGACAAGATCATCCACAACGCCGAGCACGAGGACGTCCCGCACTGGGTCATAGCCATGCGCAATGAACGCGCCTTCACGCGTGCCTACGACGCACTCGGCTGCCTGCCGCCCACCTACGAGCCGCGCGCCACGGGCCACATCCCCGAGATCGTCGAGCTCATCGAGCGGCTCGTGGCGGCCGGCGCGGGGTACGCGGCCAACGGCGACGTGTACTTCGACGTGAGGTCGTTCGATGCGTACGGGTCGCTCAGCGGGCAGCGGATCGACGACATGCTGGCGGCGGCGGACTCGGAGGCACGGGCCAAGCGCGATCCCCGCGACTTCGCCATGTGGAAGAGCGCCAAGCCGGGCGAGCCGGCCTGGTCGACGCCGTGGGGCCCCGGTCGGCCCGGCTGGCACATCGAGTGCTCCGCCATGGCCGCGAAGTACCTCGGGACGGCCTTCGACATCCACGGCGGCGGCCTGGACCTGATCTTCCCGCACCACGAGAACGAGATCGCCCAGTCGGTGGCGGCCGGGGATCGGTTCGCGAGCTTCTGGCTGCACAACGCTTGGGTCACCACGTCGGGCGAGAAGATGAGCAAGTCGCTGGGCAACTCGCTGCTGGTCGACGAGGTCCTCACCCGGGTGCGCGCCGTGGAGTTGAGGTACTACCTAGCGGGCTCGCACTATCGCTCGATGATGGAGTACTCCGACGATGCCGTCGCCGAGGCCGGCCAGGGATATCGCCGGATCGAGGGGTTCCTGGACCGGGCCGCGTCGTACCTCGGCACCCCGGGGACCCCGACCGTCATGCACGAGGCACGCCCGGCGGAGTTCGACGAGGCCATGGACGATGACATCGGCGTTCCGCAGGCCCTCGCCGTGATCCACGACACCGTCCGCCGCGGGAACGCCTGCCTGGCCGCGAATGACGGGGGCGGAGCGGAGTCGGCGTACCGTGCCGCCGTTGCCATGCTCGACGTCCTCGGGCTCGGTCCGTGGCAGCACCCGTGGGCAGGATCCTCGTCGGGGCGGGAGGCGGGCGTCATCGACGCCCTCGTCGAGGTGGTGCTCGAGCAGCGCGCGGAGGCCCGCGCGCGCAAGGACTATGCGGCAGCCGACGCGATCCGCGACGGCCTTGACCGCATCGGAATCCGCGTCGAGGACACGCCCCAGGGCGTGCGATGGTCGTTGGACGACTGAGCACGGGAGGGCACATGGCAGGCAACTCGCAGCGCCGCGGAGCGATGCGCAAGGACGGCACCAAGAAGGGCTCCACCGTCGGCTCCGGGGGCCAGCGCCGGGCCGCGCTTCAGGGTCGCGGGCCTACGCCCAAGGCGACCGAGCGGCCGCACCATCCGGCCGCCCGGCGCGAGCGGGCCAAGGCCAAGTCGGCGGCCAGCATGTCTGCGTCAGGCCGCAAGCCCGCCGCCCGGTCCGGGGGCCGGCGATCTGGCGGCAGCATGCTCATGGGCCGAAACCCGGTCGTGGAGGCGCTGCGCGCCCACGTGCCGGCCTCGGCCCTGTACGTCCAGGCCAAGCTGGAGGCCGACGACCGGTGGCGCGAGGCCATGCGGCTGGCCGTGGCGGCGGCCATCCCCATCCTCGAGGTGGCCAAGACCGAGCTGGATCGCATGACCGAGGGCGGCGTCCACCAGGGGATGGTGCTGACCATGCCCGAGTACCAGTACTCGGATGCCGAGGACCTCGAGCAGCACACGCTCCTGGTCGCCCTCGACGGGGTCACTGACCCGCGCAACCTCGGCGCCATCGCCCGCTCCGCTGCGGCCTTCGGCGCCGGCGGCATCGTCATCCCCACCCGCCGTTCGGTCGGCGTCACCGCATCGGGGTGGAAGACATCCGCCGGCGCGCTGGCCCGGGTTCCGGTCGCGCAGGTGGGCAACCTGACCCGCGCCCTGCAGGCCTACCAGAAGGCGGGGTTCACCGTGATCGGGCTCACCGCCGACGCCGACGCGACCCTCGACTCGCTGCCCGCCGGGACACTTGCCGACCCGGTCATCGTCGTGATCGGTGCCGAGGGCGAGGGGCTGTCCCGCCTGGTTGGGGAGACCTGCGACTGGCGCGTGAGCATCCCCATGGTCGCCGGGGTCGAGTCCCTCAACGCGTCGGTCGCCGCCGGCATCGTGCTTCAGGCGGTGTTCTCGGCCCGATCCTGATCGCTGGGCTCGGCGACTGCCCGGCCCCGGACGAGCCAGTTGCCCAGCAGCGGGAAGACGAGGACCGACAGCGCGCCCGCGCCTACCAAAGCGGCCGCGTTGCGCGGGTCCATGATGCCGGTCTCCACTTCGAGCGCGGTCACCGCGACGATGATCGGCAGGCCCGTGGCGACCAGGAGCGAGAAGCGGGCCCGCTCGCGAGTGTCCGGCAGGACCGAGCGGTAGAGGAAGAACTGCGGCAGCCCGCGTGCGACGAGCAAGAGGACGAAGAAGACCGCCAGTCGGCCGGGGTTCTCGATGATCGAGATGATGTCGAGGTTGGCTCCCGACACGACGAAGAACAGCGGGATGAGGAAGCCGAAGCCGATGGCCTCGACCTTCATCTGGAGCGGGGACTCCTCGCTCGGGGGCGAGAACCGCCGCACGATGATGCCCGCCACGAATGCGCCGAGCACGACGTCGAGGCCGAAGGTGCCGGCCAGGGCGAGAAGCGCGATGAGCAGCAGCATGGTGAAGCGCAGCGCGGTCTGCGAACTGGTGCGGTGGCCGCGCTCGAGGATAGAGCGCACCCGGTCGCCGGCCAGCCGTGCCGGCAGGGTGGCCAGGATCAGGGCGACGAGGCCGAAGCCCACGAGGCTGAGCAGGGCCACGAAGGAGGACTTCGTGCCGAGCAGCACGGAGATGGCGATGATGGGCCCGAACTCGCCCCAGGCACCAGCACCCATGAAGAGGCGCCCGAACGGCGTGCCGAGCTCGCCCTGGTCGCGCAGGATCGGCAGCAGTGTGCCGAGCGCTGTTGACGTCAGGGCGATCGCGACACCGAGGGTGTCCTGGACCGCACCCTCGAACGTGAGGAACAGCGCCGCCGCCGACGCGATGACGAGTGAGGTGAGCCAGCCCGCGGCTGCCAGCCGCCCGCCGATGCCGCGCACCATGCGGGCCTCGAGTTCGAGCCCGGCCAGGAAGAACAGCAGGCCCAGTCCGAGCTCGGAGAGCAACTCGATGGACTCGTCGACCTGGATCCACCCGATCGCCTCGGGCCCGAACAGGATCCCGGCGCCGAGCAGGAGGACGACCTCGGCGACCTTGATCCGGAGCAGGCCCACGAGGAGCGGCACGAAGGCGGCGATCGTCGCGATGGTGAGCAGCGCGAGGAAGTCCTCGGTCACGTGGGCCCCTCGAGCGGAAGCACGATCCTCAGCTCCGCCGTGTCGTCGCTCGGGGTGCCGGCCCGCGCGCCGAGAACGGCATGCTCGTCAGGCTTCTTGGCCAGGATCGAGGTGACGTAGTCGCTGATGGCGTTCTCGAAGGGCACGCTGCAGCCGGCCCGTTCGGACATGAACCACCGATGCTCGAGTACCTCGTGGAAGATCTGCGCCGGCTCGAGCTTGCCCCGCATCGCAGCAGGGACCTCGGACATCACGCGTTCGAACCGCTCGGTGACCCAGCGGTGGGCGGCGAACTCCTCGTCTTCACGGCCGAGACCGATCTTTACGCGAAAGGAGTCGAGGTCGTTGAGCAGGCGCCGGGCCTGGTTCTCCTCTACGTCGAGGCCGGTGAGGCGGATCAGCGTGCGGGAGTGGTGCCCCGAGTCGACGACCTTGGGGGTGACGGTGATGTGGTCACCGTCGACATCGGTGCGGACCTGCAGCTCCGCCACGTCGAAGCCGAGCGTGTTCAGCCGCCGGACCCGTGCGTCGAGCTGGTAGCGGTCCTCGCGCGTGATCACCAGGGGGCCGGTGACTTCCTGCCAGAGGGCCTCGTAGCGGGTGCCCAGGGAGACACCGGTGACGATGGGGTCGATGCCCTCGTGCAGGCGTCCGCCGGCCTGCAGGTCCATGAGCTCCCCGGCGACGTTGGTCGCTGCAGTCTCCAGGTCGTAGTCGCGCTGCCCGTTCGACAGGGTCGGGTGGAGCTCGCCGGTCTCTGCGTCGACGAGGTAGGCAGCGAACGCCCCCGCATCTCGGCGGAACAGGGTGTTCGAGAGCGAGCAGTCGTTCCAGGAGAAGCCGGCCAGGTGCAGCTGCACGAGGAGCACGGCAAGAGCGTCGAGGAGGCGGTGCGCAGTCTCCAGGCGCAGGCTGGTGGAGAAGAGGGCGCGGTAGGGCAGCGAGAACCTCAGGTGCCGGGTGACCAGCCCGGCCGGGAGCGGCTCGCCGTTCTCGTCGATCCGGTCCAGCACGCTGCCCACGGGTTCGACGGTCGGCAGCCCCCGGCGCTGCAGGTCGAAGAGCAGCTCGTACTCACGCTGGGCATAGTGCTGCTCTACCTCCTTGATGGCGTAGACCACGCCGTTGAGCCGCACGAACCGGACGATGTGGCGCGAGATGCCGCGGGGGAGGGCCACGACCAGGTCGTCGGGCCACTCCTCGAGTGCGGTGGACCACGGCAGGAAGGCGAGCTCCGGCTCGTCGAGGCTCCCGGTCAGGCGCATGGGCGCAAGCCTTGCACGCCGCGCCCTAAGGTGGCGCACGTGACCGAGAACCCCAGGGCGCGGCTGTCGGACATCGCCGAGCAGGCCGGGGTCAGCGAGGCCACGGTGTCCCGCGTGCTCAACGACCGGCCCGGGGTGTCCTCCACGACGCGGCAGGCGGTGCTGACCGCCCTCGACGTCCTCGGCTACGAGCGGCCGCTGCGGCTGCGGGGCAGGTCGGGCCTGGTCGGCCTGGTGGTGCCGGAACTGGAGAACCCGATCTTCCCCGTCTTCGCCCAGGTGATGGAGACCCTGCTCGCGCAGCAGGGATACACGCCGGTGCTGTGCACCCAGACGCCGGGCGGCGTCACGGAGGACGAGTACGTCGACCTCCTGCTCGACCGAGGCGTCGCCGGAATCATCTTCGTCTCGGGCCTGCACGCCGACTCGACGGCCGACGTGTCCCGGTACTCGGCGTTGGTCGAGCGGGGCCTGCCGATCGTGCTCGTCAACGGGTACGCACCCGGGGTCGACGCCCCCTTCATCTCCGACGACGATGCGGCCGCCATGGACCTGGCCGTCGCCCACCTCACGTCGATGGGCCATCGCCGCATCGGGCTGGCGGTCGGCCCGCGTCGGTTCGTCCCCGTCGTGCGCAAGCGGGCGGCATTCATCGCCGCCATGACGCGGCTGACCGGCATCGACGAGGCGGAGGCGGAGGGCCTCGTGTCCCACTCGCTCTTCGCGGTCGAGGGAGGCCAGGCGGCGGCACACCACCTGCTCAGCCTGGGCGTGACCGCGATCGTGTGCGGGTCGGACCTCATGGCGCTCGGGGCGATCAGGACGGTCCGCCAGCGCGGGCTGCGTACGCCCGAGGACGTGTCCGTCGTGGGCTACGACGACTCGCGCCTGATCGCCTTCACCGATCCTCCGCTGACCACCGTGCGCCAGGCGGTGTCAGCCATGGGGACGGCCGCGGTGCAGGCCCTCGTCGATGCGATCAACGGCACGCCCGCCCCTCGCGACGAGTTCGTCTTCCGCCCGGAACTTGTCGTGCGCTCGTCCACGGGTCCTGCCCCCGGCTAGCCCGATAGGACCTGGTTGCGGCCGCTCGCCTTGGCCCGGTACATCGCCGCGTCGGCCCTGCTGAAGACGGAGTCGACGTCATCGAGGGGGCCTGCCCGAGTCACCCCGATGCTCACGGTGGGAGTGATGGTGGCTCCGCGCACGACGAGCGGCTGGGCGACAGCGGCCCGGATCCGGTCCGCGACCACCAACGCGTCGTCGCCCTGCCCCGCGCCGTGCAGGACGACGGTGAACTCGTCGCCGCCGATCCTGGCCGCGAAGTCCTCCTCGCGCAGATGTGACCGCACCCGGTCTGCGACTGCTTGCAGCACGGTGTCGCCGGCCAGGTGGCCGTGGCTGTCGTTGACGTCCTTGAAGCAGTCGATGTCGACGAACAGTACGTCGAGGCGATCGCCCGCTCGACGGGCGCGCTGCAGTGAGGCGGCCACGAGCTCCAGTGCCTCCTCTCGGTTGGGCAGCCCGGTGAGCTCGTCGAAGCGCGCCCGCCGGTCGAGCTCCGCCTCGGCGATCCGTCGCTGCGCCTCGGCACGCTCCCGCGCGAACGCCATCCAGGCCGACGCCGCGATCACGAGGACGAACACGATGATGCGCAGCGGGGCCTCGGGCTCGGAGAAGAACTGATCCTCCACGAGTGCCACCGAGACCGCCGCCAGGGTCAGGGCGCACGCGCCGAGCGCAAGGGTGCCGCGCAGGCCCGCGAAGGAGGAGGCTACGACGACAGGAATGGACAGGAACATGAAGAAGGTCGCGCTGGCCATGATGACGTTGATGCTGAAGGCGGCGAGCAGGAGGGTCAGCAGTGCCCACAGCCGGGCATCGCGCCACCAGTCGCTCGTGTCCGTTCCCGTTGCCGTGAACTGCACCGCCCGATGCTAGCCGTGCGGGGGTTGGTTGTGGCCGGCCCGCAGCATCGACCGCAATGGCAGACTCCCCGCATGACCCGCCCCGTCATCGGCCTGACCTGCTACCTGGAACCCGCGCAGTGGGGCGCATGGAAGCTCCCTGCCGCGCTCATCCCGCAGTGGTATGTGGATCTGTTCCAGGGGGCGGGGGCCGAGGTCATCGTGCTCCCCCCGGGCAACGACCCGTCGGTGGTGGACCGCGTGGATGGGCTGGCGCTGGCCGGCGGCGCCGACGTGGACGCGGGCCTGTACGGCGAGCCCCCGCACGTCACCGCGGATGCGCCCCGGACGTCGCGGGACACGTCCGAGCTCGGCCTGTACCAGCGGGCCCGCGAACGCGGCATGCCGGTCCTCGGCATCTGCCGCGGCATGCAGGTGATGGCGGTGGCGCACGGCGGGGCACTAGTGCAGGACCTGCCGGAACTCGCCACGGGCCTCGTCCACCGCGAGCGGCCCGGGGAGTTCGTCGACCACACGGCCACCTTCACTCCCGGGAGCCTCGCAGCGGAGACGCTCGGCACCGGCCCGTTCGTCGTGAACTCCTCGCACCATCAGGCCGTGTCGAGCGCGGGCGACCTCGTCGTCACCGGCTGGGCAGCCGACGGCACCGTCGAGGTGATCGAGGATCCTCGCGTCGACTTCTGCCTCGGCTTGCAGTGGCACCCGGAGCACCCGGACCGCAGGGTGCCGGACGCCCCGTTGCTTGCGGCTTTCGTGGCCGCTGCCAGCCGGTTCGCCGCCGCTACAGCGGAGTGACGTAGGCCCCAGAGATCCCGCCGTCGACCAGGAAATTGGAAGCGGTGATGAACGACGAGTCGTCGCTGGCCAGGAAGGCCACGGCGGCCGCCAATTCCTCCGGCTCCCCGAACCGGCCCAGCGGGACGTGCACCAGGCGGCGTGCCGCGCGCTCGGGATCCTTGGCGAATATCTCCATCAGCAGGGGTGTGGCCACGGGACCGGGTGACAGCGCATTGACCCGCACGCCGGACCTCGCGAACTGGACGCCCAGTTCGCGAGACATCGCCAGGACACCGCCCTTCGACGCCGTGTAGGAGATTTGCGAGGTCGCCGACGCCGTCGTGGCGACGAATGATGCCGTGTTGATGATCGAGCCCTTGCCCTGATCCAGCATGTAGGGCAGGACCTCCTTGCAGCACAGGTAGACGCTGGTGAGGTTGACCTCCTGGACCCTGCGCCAGGCGTCGATGCCGGTCTCGAGGATGGAGTCGTCGTCGGGAGGGGAGATGCCGGCATTGTTGAAGGCAACGTCGATGCTGCCGTAGGTGTCCTTCGCCGCACGGAACATCCCGGCAACATCTTCGGCGCTGGTGACGTCGGCCTGGACGAACAGGCCGCCGACCTCGTCGGCGGCGGCCTGGCCCCCGGCAGAGTCCGTGTCACCGATGACGACCTTGGCGCCTTCGTCGGCGAGGCGCCGGGCCGAGGCCAGGCCGATCCCGCTGCCGCCACCGGTGATGACGGCCACTCGGCCCTCGAGCCGCCGGCACTTGCTGTCGCGCATGGTCGTCCCTCTCTCTGGTACGTCCGCCGAGTGGGCACTTGTTGTGGCGTTTCGCGCAGCGAAACCGCCACAACTGCCCACTCGGCGAGGACGGTGCGGAGTCCTCGGTGCTGATGAGGCACCAAGGGGTGACGGTATCGGGTCGAGAGGCTGGGGCCCGGCCACTTGCCGAGACGGATCTGAGACGCAACTGGGGACGTGATGAGCCGCAGACGTGCGGGGGAGGAGAGATAGCCGGGCGATAGTGGCTGTGGACATGGCCGGCGACGACCGGTCGATCGCCCAATCGGAGGAGGACGCATGACCGCCACGATCCCCGACACGCTGTGCGCCGACGATCAGTTCCCTTCGCTGCTGGCGCATGAACCGCAGTCATCCCCCCTTGCCGATGCCGCCCTCCCGGCGATCACCACCGCGGTTTTGCGGGTAGGCCTCGTCGGCTTCGGCAGGACGGGGCGTGACGTCGCCGCCGTACTGCTGGGCGACGCAACGGCCCGCCTGGAGTGGGTCGTCCGTCGTTCCGGCGCTGGATCGCCCGACCGGGCCGCCGACGCGCTCGGTGTGACTGCCGAGGACGAGGGGCTGATCGTCAGCGCGCATAGCCTCGGCGCAGACGATCTCCTCGATCGATCACCCGTCGACGCGATCATCGACTTCTCGTCGGAGGACGGCCTGTCCTACTACGGGGAGGCCGCCGCGCGCCGGGGTGTCCCGATCGTGACCGCCATCTCGCACTACTCGGAGCATCGACAGCGGGACCTGCGTCGACACGGGCGGACCACTCCGGTGCTGTGGTCCCCCAACATCACGCTGGGAATCAACTTCATCCTCATCGCGAGCCAGGTGCTCCGTCGCATGTCGCCGCATGCGGATGTCCAGGTCGTCGAGGAGCACTTCGCCGGAAAGCAGGGCAGGTCCGGGACGGCCCTGAAGCTCGCGGCGGCCCTTGACGTGCCGGAGGAGGCGGTTCACTCGGTTCGCGCGGGCGGCATCATCGGGGTGCACGAAGTCGTGTTCGGGTTTCCCAATCAGACCGTGCGGCTGCGGCACGAGGCCATCTCGCGGGAGGCGTTCGGCCACGGAGCCCTCTTCGCGGCGGGCCAGCTGGCCGGCCGGGACCCGGGCAACTATCGGATGGAGGACTTGCTGCTGCCCTACTTCGCCGGGACCTCATCGGTGATGGATGCCGCGCCTCCGGCCGAGCGCAGGGTGCGTGCCCGAGTAGCGGGGCGGCTACGGGCCCTCGCTGGATGGCTCGACTGACGACAACGCAGCAAAGGAGCCGCGGCATGGGTGCCCTCAAGCCTCGAACGACCCAGGGCGAGACTGAAGTGGAGTGGGACGGGAAGGCGTGCACCGTCCGCATCCCCGTCGGAGACAACGAAGGCCGGCTGGTGATCGCGCTCAGTGGCGAGGAAGCCCGAGAGCTTGGGGCCTTGCTGACGGCGTCGACCGGCTGACAGCAATGACCCGGGGCATGCCCCTGCCTACGGCCGGACGATCAGCGCGTTGTAGTCACGGGCAGTGGCCGGCACGTCGAGCAGTCGACCATCGGGGAGCGGGACTCCCACCGACGTGCCGGAGTCGTCCGTGAAGGCGACCGAGCCCTCGCCGGCTCCTGTCAAGGACAGCACGACCTGGCCGAGAAGCAGGACCTGCTCGGTCGATGGGAGGGCCGAGAAGGCGGGACTCAGCCGGACGACGACTGGGGGGTCATCGATCGGTACCGCGGACGCGACTGGCCCCGTGAGCGGGGAGTCGGATTCGGCCTCGCTCGGGACGACGGCCACGAGGGGCTCGCCCGTCAAGGGGTCGGTGGCGATCGTGCGGAGTCCCTCCTCGGACTGGTCGGGCGCAGGACCGAGTGCCAGGGCCGCCATGACCGCCTCCGCGGGGGAGCCAACCGGCAGGGCGGACTCGACCGCGGCCAGGCCGTCCTCCTGGACGAACCACAGGCGGAGCCGGGATTGCGGCGACTCGGTCACCGCCGTCGCCCCAGGATCCGGTGTCGGTGATGGACTCGGGTCGGCCGTGGCCGCGGGCTGAGAGGGAGGCAGCAGGTTGGCCGGGACGGGGTTTGCCGAACCGTCCAGCGGTACCCCGCACCCGCCGGCCAGCAGTGCGCACGCCAGCAGCGGCGCGGCCAGCCGTTCGCGGCTCATGGCTCGTCCTTCATGATCGGGAGGTCCACGACGAAGCGGGCACCGCCGGCAGCGGGCGACTCAACGTGCACCTCGCCGCCCAGTGCATGCGCCTGCTCGCGAACGATCGCCAGTCCCAGTCCGGCACCTTCCGTTCGGGCCTGCGACGCGCCGCGCGCGAATGGCTCGAACAGCCGTTCGCGTACGTCGGGGTCCACTCCTGGCCCCGAGTCCTCCGCTCTGATCCGGACGTTCTGGGCGTCGCGCTCGATGAGGAGCAGCGTCAGGCCACCGCCGTGCCGCTCGGCGTTGTCGACGAGGTTGCCCACGATGCGCTCGAGACGTCGGGCATCGGTCCGCACCACGGGCTCGTCGCCGACCACGAGGTTCTGGTCGACCCCTCGATGCGCCAGTACCTCGCGGCAGAGCCCGGCGATGTTGGCCGATTCCCACTGAGGCGGGTCCTCCGACGTCAGGCGGCTGATCTCGAGCAGGTCCAGCAGGACCTTGGACATCCGGCGCATCTGGCTCACGAGCAAGGTCACCAGGCGTGCCTCGCGCTCGGGCAGGGCGTCGCTTTGCCGCTCGAGGAGCTCGGCGGTCGCGAGTGACGACGTAACGGGAGACCGGAGCTCGTGGCTGACGTTGGCACTGAACCTCCTCTCCCGGGCAATGCGATCCTCGACCGCCTCGGCCATCTCGTTGAAGGCGTCAGCGATGGGGTCCAGGTCGCTGTCGCCGGTCAGCCCGATGCGCGTCCCCAGGGCTCCGCTGGCGATCTGCCGGGCACCGATCCGCAGGCGTCCGAGCGGGCCCAGCACCCGGCCAGCCAACGACGCGCCGATGGCCGCTCCGAGCAGGGCGGTGAAGGCGGTCAGGACGAGGAGGATCCATCCTCCCCACGTGAGCGTGCGGTCCAGGTCGCTGATGGGGAACACCTCGACGTACAGGCCGGACTCGACGGGAAGGGCAACGCCGAGATAGGCGTCGTCCTCCACCGCGAACCTCATCTGGCCACCTCCGGCGACCCCCAGCGCCAGCAACGACGGCGGGAGGGCGTCCGGCTGCAGGGTGACCGAGGCGGTGTACCAGGCGTCGCCGACGCGGACCATGGGAAGCGAGGTTCCGACCGATGGCACTTGCGTCAAGGCGTCACCGGGATCGCCGCCGGATACCAATACGGCGTCGACGGCGCGGGAGTCGAGCGCAGCGCGCGTCAAGGCCGAGGCCTCACGCTGCCCGACGAGGTACCAGCGTGCGAATCCGTATGCGGCGGCGGATACCGTCCCGGCGGCAGTCAGGCAGATCAGCGCGATTGACAGGGCCACCCGGGCTCGCAAGCCCATGCGCATCAGCGGCCTTGCCTGGCGCCGTGCATGCCTAGCCCCGCATGCGGTAGCCGAAGCCCCGCACCGTCAGGATCAAGCGCGGGTTGGCCGGGTCGTCCTCGAGCTTCGTGCGGAGCCGGTAGACGAGGTTGTCGACGATGCGCCCATCGCCCGCGTTCCCGTAGCCCCATACCTTGCGCAGCAATTGGTCGCGGCTGAGCACCCGGCCGCGCGCTGCAATGAGCTCGTACAGGACATAGAACTCGATCCGCGACAACGGGATCTCGATGTCGTGCTTGACCACCTCGTAGGTGTCCAGGCGCATCTCGATCGGGCCGCACACCAAGGCTGCCGGCTCCTCCTCCTCGACCGGGGCCACGCGGCGCAGTTGCGTCCGGATACGGGCCATCAGTTCCTTCGTCACGAAGGGCTTGGTCACGTAGTCGTCCGCTCCCGCTTCTAGGCCGGCGACGATGTCATGGCTGTCACCCTGCGCGCTCACGACCAGGATCGGCACCTGGCTGGTGCCCCGGATGCTGCGGATCAGGTCGAGGCCCTGGATGCCGGGCAGCCGCATGTCGACGAGGATGACGTCGGGCTGCTCGTCGACGAGCATCAGCAGCGCTTCCTCGGCCGTCTCGGCCTCCACCGTGCGGTATCCCTCGTCCTCGAGGTTGGCCCGCAGGACCAGCCGAATCGCCTCGTCGTCCTCGACCATCATCACCGCGCGCGACATGGCTCCATTGAACCCGCTTTCGGCGCGACGGCGCACGTACAGAGGGCTCGTGCCAAGCGTGCGACCCGGTCCGCAGGCTCCTGAGATGCTTTCGAGACGCAACGGCGACAAACGTGCACAGTAGGCGCAGCGTGGGCCCAGGCGAGGTGGCGGACCTGGCCCGGGAGACGTCGTCGAGGAGCTGGACGAGGTCGTGCATCGGGTCGAGCGTGAACGCAAGGGGCTTCATGCCTTGAAGGACCTTGAGTCATTCCTCCTGCTCAGGGCCGTAGAGCCGGAACCGCCCTTGGTGCGTGCGGTGGGCTCGACCAGTCCGATTTCCAGGTAGTGGCGGACGCTGCGCAGGCTCGGCCCGACGCGCTCGGCCCTGACCCAGATGTGGAGGAGGCCGACCGCCATGTCAGGTGCGCGGGTCACCCGTGCCCGGCCGTCAGGCGTCCGTCCAGTCGACGTCGAAGGGCCCTGCTGTACTCGTTCACGCCGAGGATCGCGAGATGCTCAGAGGTCGTTCCCGGCGTACGACTGGTTGAAGCTCTTATTCGTCAACGGGAAGTCGGGAACGATCGTGTCGGCGAGTGCGACGGGAAGTGCGGGCCAGTTGACGAAGGAGGGATCGACGATCTTGGCACGGGCGAGGTGGCCCGAGGCATCGAGTTCGACGCGGTGGGCGATGCGTCCGCGCCAGCCCTCGACGATGCCGAGGCCGGATCCTGGACCGAATACTGCGGCTGGGTGCGCCTGGCCGGTGCGGCCGTCGAGTCGCTTCGTGAGGTGATTGATCACGGCGGTGGACACCTGGACCTCGCGGACGCGGACGGCGTAGCGGCTCATGACATCGCCGGCCGATTCCTGCACCACCCGGAAGTCATCGCCGAGGTCGGCGAAGGGGTGGTCCCGGCGCGCGTCGATGTCGATGCCGGATGCGCGGGCGACGTAGCCGAGGACTCCGAGCCGACGTGCCTGGTTCTCGGGGAGGACCGATGTGCCGATGAAGCGGTCGCGGACGGTGGCGTTGCCGATGGTGATGGCGGACAGTTCGGCGACGGTGTCGGCGATGGACTGCAGGCGTGCCGGGTCGGGCAGCGCGATGAGTTGCGTGCCGCCGATGTGGATGGCTCCTCGCAGCAAGCGGTGCCCGGTAGTGGCCTGGTTGATGCGCAGGAGGTCCTCGCGCAGGCGCAGGGCGTGGGCGTTCATGAGGCCGTAGCCGACGTCGTTGGCCAGCGCACCGATGTCGGCGACGTGGTTGTGGAGGCGTTCCAGTTCGAGCAGCAGCGCCCTGGTGGCCCGGTCGTCGTCCGTGACGGCGATCCCGGCGGCTTCCTCGATGGCCATCGTGATGGCCAATGAGTGGCCGACGGCTGTGTCGCCGCTGATTCGCTCGGCCACCTGGATGGCGGTGCCGGGGTCGGTGCCTTCGAGGAGCTTCTCGATGCCGCGGTGCACGAACCACAGCCGGGCCTTCATGCGCAGGATGGTCTCGCCGACGACGGAGAACCGGAAGTGACCCGGTTCGATGAGGCCGGCGTGGACGGGGCCGACGGGGATCTCGTAGACCCCGTCGCCTTCGACCTCGATGAAGGGGAACGATCCGATGTCCTGGTCGAACGCGGGGTCGGGAGTGGCATTGCTCAGCATGG
Organism: Actinomycetota bacterium; assembly: GCA_030645615.1. GTDB lineage: Bacteria > Actinomycetota > Actinomycetes > S36-B12 > S36-B12 > UBA10649. The sequence goes on from JAUSNB010000036.1 coordinate 162,399, forward strand.
GGTAGTAGCGCTTGGGCCAATGCCCGTGGCGCACGAGGCGCCGCGGCAGCGGATGCTCCAGGGGCCGGACCCCGTACAGGTCGCGGATCTCCCGCTCGAACCGTCCGAGGGAGTAGTCCAGGCGGGCCAGGCTGGGGACCGCGGGAGCGTCCTTCGGCACGGCGAGTACGAGCTCGCTGCGGTCGTCGGCCCGGGCGCGCAGCAGCACGTAGACGATGCGGAAGGCGTCCACGTCCTCATGGCAGGCGACCATGGCTACCTGGTAGCCGTCGTCCAGGTGGGCCTGCACGGCGTCGGGCAGATCGTCCGCGGTGACCGCGCGGGCGTGACGGTAGCCGGGCCTGGTCAAGATCCTCCTGCCAGCGTGGCGGCGGCTTCGGCGAGCAGGGTCGACAGAGGTCCGGCGAGGAGCCCGATGACGATGGCCGCGATGAGGGCCAGCGCGATGGGGGCGGCCGGCCCGTGCCAGGACCGGTCCCGGTCCTCGACGGCGCCGGTGGGGGCATCGTCATCGTGACCGGTGCCGAACGACATGTCGCTGGCGTGCCGGGCGATGCCGACGAACGCCAGCAGGAGCAGCGCGATGGCCACGGCCATGACCCAGCCGAGCCCGCGCTGGAACCCGGCGATGACGATGGCGACCTCGGTGAAGAACAGGACGAAGGGCGGCATGCCCAGCAGCGCCGCGGTGCCGGCGAGGAACGGGATGGCGACGCCTGGCCGGCGTGCGAGCAGGCCGCGGATCCGGCTGATCTGCGTGGTGCCCTCGACGTTGAGAATGCGGCCGGAGACGACGAAGGAGCTGGACTTGGCCAGGCCGTGGCCGAGCATGTGCAGCAGGGCGGCGGAGATCGCGAGCGGACCGCCGATCGCGGCGGCGAGGGCGATGATGCCCATGTGCTCGATGCTGGAGTAGGCGAGCATGCGCTTGAGGTCGCGCTGGCGCAGGATGAGGGCGCCGGCCTCGGCGATGGACAGCAGCCCGCCGGCGATGAGCAGGCCGCGCATGAGCTCGGGCCCGATCATGGCGTCGGTGATGGCCTGGATGCGCAGGATGCCGTAGAACGCGACAGCAAGCAGCACCCCGGACATGAGCCCGGACACGGCGGCGGGGGCCTGGCTGTGCGCGTCGGGCAGCCAGCTGTGCATGGGGGCGAGGCCGGCCTTGGTGGCGAAGCCGAGCAGGGTCAGCCCGGCGGCGATCTTGACGAGGCCGGGGTCGAGGTCGATGCCGCCCAGGGCCAGGGACGCCCAGGACAAGGTGGGCTGGCCGGCCTGGACGGTGGCCGCGTAGAGAAGGACGATGCCGAGCAGGGCGATGGCGACTCCGACGGATCCGAGGACGACGTACTTCCATGCGGCCTCGAGCGACCCGCGGGTGCGGTAGTGGCCCACGAGGAATGCGGTGGTGATGGTGGTCGCCTCGAGGGCCACCCACAAGATGCCGAGGTTGTCGGCGAGGACGGCCAGCGTCATGGCGAACAGGAACGCGACGATGAGGGTGGGGTAGGCGAAGGCGTCGGCGCGGGTGGAGCCCCTCGGCGCGAGGCTTCCCCAGGTGGCGGTCACGCCGACCGCTCCCACGACGATGAGCATGAACGCGGTGAGGGCGTCTGCCCGCAGCAGTCCGCCCATCGCGGTGAGCGGGCCGTCGGACATCACGGCGGCCGCGATGGCCAGCCCGCTCGCGAGGATGCCGGTGCCGGCGAGCAGCCCGGCCACTCGGTTGAGCCACGCGCGCCTGAGCAGGATGGTGGACACGGCCAGCACCAGGCAGGCGGCGAGGGGGCTGATGAGCAGGACGGCCATCAGTCGTGCAGCTCGGTAAGGTCGTCGAGGTCGGCGTAGCCGTACTCGTCGCGGATGCGGCCGGTGAGGACGTACAGGATGAGGATGACGAGGAGCACGTCGAGGAAGACGCCGAGCTCGACGATGATCGGGACGCCGCCGGAGGACAGGAAGGCGACGGTGGCGGTGCCGTTGTCGATGACGAGGAACCCGATCAGCTGGGCGATGGCGTGCCGGCCGGTGACCAGAAGCAGGAACCCGTAGAGGACCAGGGCGATGCCGACGGGGATCGCCTGGATGGCGGGTCCGGTCCCCAGGACGGCCAGCGGTGCACTGATGGCGTAGGCCAGCGCGGTCAGTGCGGCGACGGCGATCAGCGAGGTCGCGGTGTTGATGAGCGGGGCGCCGCCGTACTCCCCGCGTCCAGCGCGGGCGAGGGCCAAGGGGATGACGATGGACTTGAACAGCAGCACCAGCAGCGCCACGCCCAGCAGTTCCAGGCTGCCCTCGCTGATCGCGATGACGGCGACGAGGCCGGCCAGGGCGAGGCCCTGCAGGGCGAGCAGGGGCAGGGCGGTCACCTGGGCGCGGCGCCAGACGAGCAGGACGGCGGAGAGCAGCAGCAGCGCCGAGCAGATGCCGAGTGCCTGGGCCAGGACCGCGTCGCTCATGGCTAGGCCTGCACCGTCAGGTAGGACGCGGTGACGGCCAGCAGCGCGAGGACGAAGGAGCCGGCGAGCAGTTCTGGCACGCGGAACAGGCGCAGCTTGGCGAGGAACACCTCGACGGTGGCCAGCACCGCGCCGAGTATTGCCAGCTTGATCGTCACGGCTACCACGCCGATGAGAAGGGTGAGGGGCGTGATCTCGGTCGCCAGGCCCCACGGAAGGACCAGGGCGCCGATCAGGCCGAGGAGGGCCGCCAGCCGCAGCCACGAGCCGAGCTCCAGCCACGCGAGGTCACGGCCCGAGCTCTCCAGGGTCATTGCCTCGTGGACCATCGTCAGCTCGAGGTGCGTGGAGGGGTTGTCGACCGGCATCCGGCTGGTCTCGGCGATGACCGCGATGGCCAGGGCGACCAGGGCGAGCAGGCTGACGGGGGCCGCGATGCTTGCGGGGGATTGCATGCGGGAGTCGACGATCTGGGACAGGGCGGAGGACCCGATGGGGACCGACAGGGCGTAGATCGCCACCAGCACCGTGGGCTCGACGAGTGCCGCGATCGTCATGTGCCGGCTGGAGCCCATGCCGCCGAATGCGGATCCCGCGTCCAGTCCGACGAGGGCCAGGGCCACGGTGCCGATGAGCAGGACGCCGACGACGACGAAGAGGTCGTCGGGGATCAGCGGGAAGGCGACGGTGCCGACTAGCGGGATCAGGGCGCACAGGACCAGGCTCGAGGCGACCAGCACGACCGGCCCGGTTGCCTGGACCCAGCTGGTGCCTGGTGCCTTGAGCACCTCCTTGGCCAGGAGCTTGCGCACGTCGCGCCACGGCTGGGCGATGCCGGCGCCCGCGCGTCCCTCGAGCCGGCTGCGCACCTGGCGCATGAGCCCGATGAGCAGCGGGGTCAGGACGACCATGACGACCACCTGGGTGACGGCGAGCACGGCCGCGTCGAGCCTCACAGCGTCACCACCACGAGGACGACCAGGAAGGCGATGAACGAGTAGGCAAGGTAGAAGTGGATCTTGCCGTTCTGCAGCCGTCTGCCGGCCGTGGTCATCCGGTCGACCAGGCCGATCGCGGGCAGGTACAGGCGGGTCTCGAAGACGTCGGACAGCCGCTGGCGGTACTGGATCCGCTCGACGAGGTACCGCGCCTCGGAGGAGTGGGTGACGATGACGTCTCGCTCAGGGCGCAGGGAGTCATCGAAGATGCGGGCGAGCGGCTCGGCGTAGGACGTGGCCGTGTACTGCATGCGCGGGCTCACGCGGACCCCGCCGCACCCCCAGGCAAGGTCGACCTCGCGCCGCGGCCGGCGGCGGGCGTAGCGCAGGGAGACCATGAGCACGGGGACGGCCAGCGCCGCCGCCAGGATGGCCAGCCACGCCGGGTCGAGGAGCGCGCCGACGGCGGGCAAGTCGATCCCGAGCAGTCCCGTGGACCCGATGCCGACGAGCCCGGCCGCGTCGGCCACCGCCCGCGCGGCCAGGCCGGGCGCCAAGCCGAGCGCGATGACCAGCATGGCGGCCGCGGCCATTGCCATGCGCATGGTCAGGGGACTCTCGCGGGCCTGCTCGGCTCCCTGGCTGCGCGGCCGGGCGAGGAAGGCGATGCCGTACGCCTTGACGAAGGTCATCAGGGCCAGGCCGGCGGTGAGTGCCACCGCGCCGACCGTCAGGGGCATGACGATCGCGAGGATCCGGTCCGACGCGCTGGCGCCGTGGATGAGCGCCTGCAGAAGGACCCATTCCGCGACGAAGCCGACGGTGAGCGGCAGAGCCGCGGCGCCCAGTGCCCCGATCCCGAACGCGGCCGCGGTCAGCGGCATTCGCGAACCCAGGCCGCCGAGCCGGTCGAGGTCGCGCTCCCCGGTTGCTCGCAGGATGGACCCGGCCCCGAGGAACAAGGTCGTCTTGAAAGCCGCATGCGCCATCACCAGGAGCAGGCAGGCGGCCAGCGCCACGTCCGCGACCCCGGTCGTCCCGTTCGAGCGCAGCAGGACGGCGGACCCGATCGCGAGGAGCATCAGGCCCACGTTCTCCGTGGTGGAGTAGGCGAGGAGCCTCTTCAGGTCGCTGGCGACGGATGCCTGCAGGATTCCGTAGACGGCGGAGACAAGTCCGAGGCCCAGGATGAGCAGGCCCCACCATGTGGCGCCGCCTACCAGGAACCGGGTCACCACCAGGATCACCCCGTACACGCCCAGCTTGACCATGGCCGCGCTCATCAGCGCCGACACATGGCTCGGCGCCTCGGGATGCGCCCGGGGCAGCCACACGTGCAGGGGGACGACCCCGGCCTTGGCGGCGAAGCCCAGCACGAGGCAGACGAAGGCGACGTTCGCCTCGGTTGAGTCCCCTGCCGTGACGGCCAGGGCGGTGAACTGGGTGCTGCCGGCCTGCGCGGCGAGGATCCCGAAGCCCGCGAGGAGCAGGAAGAAGCTCACCTGCGTCATGCCTGCGTACCAGATGGCGGCCGGGCGGACGGTGGCCCGCTGGGCGTGCTCGGTCAGCACCAGGGCCGTCGACGCGACCGCCATCAGCTCCCAGAACAGCAGGAACGACACGACATCGGCGGCGGCCGCGACGAGCTGCATCGACGCCAGGAACACCGCCAACGCCATCCACGATGACCGGGACGCCGACGGCCCGTGGACGTATCCGATGGCGTAGACCGCGGCGATGGCACCGACGATGCCGATGACCAGCATGAAGAAGCCACCCAGGGCCGTGGGGGAGAGCAGGAGCGGGCCGATGGGCAGCGCGACGGGCATCTCCACCACGCCCTGGCTGCCGCCGAGCGCCAGGAGTCCGGTGACGGCGCCCGCCACGCCTATCCCCGCGATGGCAGGACCGGCCGCCCGGGCACGGTAGCGGGCGGGCACCACGGCGGCGAGCACGACGGCCGCGGCCATCAGCCCGGCCTGGGCCAGCAGGCCCGCCGCGATCACCGGCCGGTCACCCGTCGCAGGGCCGACACGATCGCCTCCGGCTCAGGGGGGCAGCCGGGGATCTCCAGGTCGACGTCCACGACGTCGGTGACTGCGCCCACCACGCCGTAGGCCCCGGTGAACATCCCGCCGTTGCGGGCGCAGTCGCCCAAGGCGATCACCAGCCGTGGCCGCGGCGTGGCGTCGATCGTTCGCCTGAGCGGGTCGAGCATGTTCCGGGTGACGACGCCGGTGGCCAGGACCACGTCGGCATGACGGGGCGAGGCGACCAGGCGTGCTCCGTATCGTTCGACGTCGTACACGGGGCCGAACGCATTGGCGATCTCGATCTCGCACCCGTTGCAGGACCCGCAGTCGACGTGCCGGATCTGCACCGACCCGGCCAGCTCAGCGGGCCGAGCGGGCAGCGGCTCGGGTGGCGGGGGAGCCGGCTCGGCGACGCGGCCTGTCTTCGTGATCAGCCGCAGAGCCCTTCGAAAGGTCATGCCGGCCGCCGTGCCTGCGGATCAAGGCCCGCTGGGCCGGGCCCGGCCTCGTGCTGCTGGATGACGGGTTCGCGACCCAGGAAGGTGCGTGGCATCACGGGGCCTGTCCGATCAGGTCGTGGGGTCGGCATGGGTGTGCGTCTTGTGCACGTGCGACCGTGCGTGCGCGATGGCGTCGGGCGTGTTCGTGAAGATGTGCCTCTCGTGGGCCAGGTGGTCGTAGACGCCGAGGACCTGGAACACGTTCTCGTGGTCCGGGCGGATGCCGGACAGGAGCACGGTGATGCCGCGGTCCTCGAGGGACTTGATGGTGTCGCCGAGCACCATCGCCCCGGTCGCGTCCAGGGTCTGGATGCGGGACAGCCGAAGGATCACGACGCGGACCTCGCTGACCTCGGCCACCTCAAGCAGGAATCGGTGCGCCGCCCCGAAGAAGAGGGGCCCGTCAAGGCGGTAAGCGACCACGTGCTCCTTGAGCAGCGCCTGCTCCTCCTCGGTGTGGTCGGTCAGGTCCAGGGGCATCTCGTCCACCCGCGCGGACCTCGACACCTGCCGCAGCGCATACAGGGCCGCGACGACCAGCCCGACGACGACGGCGGTGACGAGGTCGAGGGCGATCGTGGCGAGCGCGGTGGCGACGAGGACCAGCGCATCGCCGCGGGTCGCCCTGAGCAGGGCGCGCAGGCTGGAGATCTCGACCATCTGCACGACGGTCGCCAGGAGGACCCCGGCCAGGGCGGCCAGCGGGATGTACGAGACCCACCGGGAAGCGACGAGGATCACCAGCAGCAGGGCCACCGACTGCGTGATAGCCCCCAGCCGCGAACGGGCGCCGCTGCGCACGTTGACGGCGGTGCGCGCGATGGCCGCCGTCGCGGGAACGCCGCCGAAGATTGGAGCCGCCAGGTTCGCCATCCCCTGGCCGAAGAGCTCGCGGTTGGGGTCGTGCCGCTCGCCGACGCTCATCGCGTCGGCGACGGTCGCGGAGAGCAGGCTCTCCAGGGCGGCCAGGGCGGCAACGGCCACGGCCGGCACCATCAACGTGGTCAGCTGATCCCAGGGAATCTCCGGCAGCGCCGGGCTGGGAAGCCCGGTCGGGATCGCTCCGATCGTCGCGACGTCGATCCCGCGCCATGCGACGGCCAGGGTGGTGATCGCCACGGCGATCAGGGACATCGGCAACCCGGGGCGGTACCGGACGGTGAGGAGCATGGCGCCGGCGACGAAGAGCGTCACCGCAATGGAAGCGAAGTCCGGGGATGCGATCCATTCGCGCAGTGCGTTGAAGGCGACGACGAGGACCTTCTCTCCCTCGGCGGTCACGCCGAGGGCGGCGGGCACCTGCTGCAGGCCGATGATCACCGCGATCCCGAGAGTGAACCCCTCAACCACCGGCAGCGGGATGTACTGCATGTACCGGCCGGCCCCGACGAACGCAAGGATGATGAGGAAGAGCCCGGCCATCATCCCGACCACCAGGACGCCGGGCGCTCCGAACTGGGCGACGATGGGCAGCAGCACCACGGTCATGGCACCGGTAGGACCGCTGACCTGGAGGTTGCTGCCGCCGAACACCGCCGCCACGATGCCCGCGACGATGGCGGTGACCAGCCCGGCCGCGGCTCCCATCCCCGAGGCGACGCCGAAGGCCAGGGCCAGCGGCAGGGCCACGAAGGCCACGGTGATCCCGGCGATCACGTCGCGCTTGGGGTCGCGGCGCATCGCGGTGAAGTCGGCACGCTGGGGCAGCAGAGCGCGCGTGCTGGACAGGCCCCAACGGGCGGCCGCTGCGAGGCTCCAGGAGTCCCCGCCGGAGGTGGGCCGTTGGGAGGTCACGACACCCCCCTCCGGCGGGAGCTCAGTTCCCTCTTCAGGACGTCGTTGTCCCGGATGACGTCCAGGAGGATGGCCCGCGCGGCGAGCAGGAGGTCACGGATCTCGGGGGCCGAGATGGAGTAGAACACCTGCCCGTCTCGCCGGGTCTGGGCGATCAACCCGGTGCGCCGCAGCAGGGACAGCTGGTGGGAGAGGTTGCTGGGCTCGATGTCGATCTCGCTCAGCAGTTCGTGGACGGCGTACTCCCGATCGCACAGCAGCTCCAGCACGCGGATTCGGGCAGGGTGCCCGAGGGTGCGGAAGAAGTCCGCCTTGGCCTCATACAGAGGTCTCGCCACCGTGCCTCCCAACGACTGCGGCGACTTTAGCAGGTGAACACTTCTTCAAGTCATGGACTGCGCTTGGCTACGAAAGCGGGCGTGACAGACAGCGGGTCACCCGAGGGACTGGGCCGTGCTAGGCAATGTGAGCGTGATGGTGGTACCCGCCCCCGTCCGGCTCTCGATGATGAGCACGCCGCGCAGGAGCTTGGTCCTCTCGTCCATGCCGCGCAACCCGAGCCCTCGACTGCCGGGGTGGCCACCACTGCGGCCCGTGGGTGCCATCCCTCGTCCATCGTCGGACACGACGGCCGTGAGCGTGCTGGGGGTGAACACCAGCCGTGCCCGGGCGTGGGTTGCATTCGCGTGATGCTCCACGTTGTTCAGTGCCTCCTGGAGAATCCGGAACACCAACAACTCGTCGCGGCTGCCCAGCCGCCGGCGATCACCGTCGACGGCCAGTTCGACGCGCAGGCCGGTTCGCTTCTGCATGTCGGCGGTAAGCCAATCGACGGCGTCGACCAGGCCCAGATCATCCAGGAGGGAGGGTCGAAGATCCTTGCAGTAGCGACGCACGTTGCCCATCGTGTCGGTCAGGATCTCGAGGACCTCGGACAGCCGGGCGGTATCGACGCCTGGCTGGGCGCTCGCAGTCACGGCCTCGACTTGTCCCCTCGCCACGGCCAAGGACTGCAGGATGTCGTCGTGCAGTTCACGGGACAGGCGCTTTCGTTCCTCCTCCTGCGCTTCCGTGGCCATCTCGATGTAGATCTCCAAATTCTCTTTTGCTTGGGACAGCTGGACCAGTGCATCACTGGTCCGCGCGTGGGTGCGGATGTTGTCCATGGCTACGCTGAGCTGCTTGGCCATGGCGCTCAAGACGTGGAATTCATCAGGGGCGATGCCGTCGACGGGCTGAGTGACCCCCAATGCGCCCACGGTCTGCCCTTGGCAGGTCAGGGCCGCGACCGCGGTGTGCACGCCGGCACGATCCGCCGGACTGCGCTGCTCCCGGCCGGTGATGCAGGCCGCTTCCGTCAGGGCTCGCTGAGTAGCGTCTAGGCTCCGCGGCTGTTCCATCTTGCTCGCCTCGATGTGGGTTGACCCGGGCGCCTCGCCGTCCGGAAGGAGGAGGATCCACGCGACCTGCACGCGATTCGGGTCCAGCTTGGCGCGAAGGGTGACCTGGAGCACGTGATCGAGGTCAAGGGAACTGGCAACCGCCGAGGCGGTCGCATTCAGCCGGGACAGGCGACGATTCGCCTGTTCTGACGCTCGCGCTGCCTTGTGCTCTCGGTCTACCCGCAGGGCCACGATGATGGCGATGGCAAGGACGATCGAGAACTGCGTAACGGTTCCAATGCGGGTGGTCCAGCCGTGCATGCTCATCTCGGGCAGCGACAAGACGAGTGCCCAGAGGGCTGTTGGGATAGCTCCGCGCATTCCGAATGCCAGCGCTGCGTAGACAACGGGAATGAGGAACACGGAAACGGAGAGGAGGTACAACTCGGATTCGCCGAGGAGGACCTGCGTGTGCTCCAGCAGCAGGTGACCGATTTCGATGACGAGCACGAGCATCTGGATCACCCAGAATCGGGGATCCCGAATGGGTATCCGCAAGCGCCGGACCCAGTCAGCGACCATCGGCCAGTCGGATCCACTCATGGCGCATGGCTTCGGTAACGGCCTCGGTGCGCGATGCCACGCCCAGCTTCTCGAAGATGTTCCTCAGGTGGGCCTCCACGGTGCGGGTGCTGAGCAAGAGGTCCTTGGCAATGGACTTGTTGGATGCCCCGTGCGCGGCGAGCTCCAGCACCTGGCGCTCGCGGTCGCTCAACGGAGACGACGTCGACGGTGCGCCCGAGAGACGCGCGAGCACCGTCCGCGCTACGGACGGGGAAAGAACCGACTCCCCGCTGGCGACCCGGATGACGGCCTCCCGGAGCTCGCCGGCCTCAACTGTCTTGAGCAAGTAGCCACTGGCTCCTGCCTCCAGCGCCGCATGCACGTACTGGTCGTCGTCATAGACCGACAGGATGACGACCTCCACCTCGGGGAACTCCGCCCGGATGATCCGCGTTGCCTCGATTCCGTTGATGCCGGGCATGGAGATGTCCATGAGGACGACATCGGGGGACAGCGCGGCGGTCATGCTGCGCGCGGTGGCACCGTCACCGGTCTCGCCGACGACCTCGATCGGGGCATCGAGCGACTCCAGCCGCTCCCTCAGGCCAGCGCGGAAGATCGGGTGGTCATCGACGATGAGCACCCGCACAGGCGTCGGACTGCCACGATTCTCCATGTCCGTCTCCCTGGCTGGCCGCTCGCGAGGCATGAGGCCCATGAGTGTCCCAAGTCGCCGACTCTACGCCCGCTCGTCGCGGTCCCCCTGCGCCTTTAGTCCCCCCGCGGCTAGGTGGATTCACCGACGGGGCATGCGTAGATCACCGATGCGCGTGGCCGTGCATCGCATCGATGCTCGAGATGCCCGGGAATCCATCCGGCGGCAACACTCGAAGAACGCACTCGATGGAGGAAACAATGACCAGCCCAGCCGGCCGACGGATGGCCAGCAGAATCAACCGTGGCGCCGTCGGGGGACTCGCGGTCGCCAGCGTGCTACTCCTCACCCTCAGCGCATGCGGTGGCGGCAGCAGCGACGCGACCGCCGACGGTGCGTCGGCAGATGCGGCGTCAGCGCCGGCGTCCGCGGCCGCCAGTGACGAAGCCGCGGCCGCATCTCTGGGCGCGGACCAGTGGGTCTCCAATGTCGGCGACTTCAAGGACGCCGCCGACTGGGACACCGCGGAGGTCCTGGCCCTCGACCTGGGCGCAGCCATGACACCTGCGGCGCTCGACCTCACCGCCGGCATGCCGTACGAGATCCAGATCACCAACAGTGGCGCAGCCGACCAGGGGATCTCCGCCCCGGACTTCTTCAAGGCTTCGGCCGTGCGCAAGACCGAATCCGGTGCCGAGATCAAGATGTTCCAGTTCTCGGACATCTACGCGGCCGCGGGCAGCACCGTCTCGCTGTTCATCGTGCCGGTCATGCCCGGCACGTACCCGCTGGTCGGAGTCGACGCTGACGGCGTGCCTGTTGACGGCCTGGCAGGCTCCGTCAACGTCACCGGGGTGGTGCCCACGGCACCAGCGCCTGTGATCGAGCCGCTCAGCTCCCTCGGTGTGCCAGCCGGCGCCACCGACATGATCGCCGCGGCGATGCCGACATGGGATACCGACGCCACCGCCGTCACCATCACCATGGGCGACCAGGAGGGCGCTGAAGGCACGGGCTTCTACAAGCCCGAGAACACCGACCTGAAGGTCGGCGTGCCCGCGACGATCACCTTCACCAACGAGGGCACGGTCATGCACGTCTACGAGTTCGAGGACCTCCTGAAGGCCTCGGCGGCCTGGAAGGTGACGGCCTCCGACGGCTTCACCACCGGCGCCCAGATCCGGCCAGCGGACGTCGAGGCCGGCATTACGACCAGCCTGTACCTGATCCCGATGGCGGCCGGCACATACACGCTGACTGACTCGGCACCGGGCATGGAGACGACGACGGCGACGATCACCGTCACCGAGTAGCAGGCACGCCAGCTGGTGGGGGCGGCCAACTGCCCCCACCAGCCCGGCTCGTTTCACGGCAACCCACGTCAAGGATGAGGTGCTCATGATGCTCGGACGCAGGAAGACAGTGGACCTGGGATTGACACCCGTCGGCGGTGGATCCTCCGACGCGTGCTCGGTCGACGAGGGCAACCTCTCACGCCGGAACATGCTGCTCACCCTGGGCGTCGCCGGCGTCGCGGTTGCTGGTGCATCGCTGGGCATCGTGGCCTACCGGGATGAGGCGCAGGCTGCGGAGGCGCTGACCGACCCCGGGTCTGAGCATCAGTGGTGCCGGGTGGTCGACCTGCGCAAGTGCACCGGCCAGCGCGCGTGCATCAGTTCGTGCCAGACGCGCCATGGCCTGCCCCCGGACCAGACCTGGATGCGCGTCCTGTCCTGGGAGGACGACGCCGGCAAGGAGTTCTTCATGCCGGTGCCTTGCCAGATGTGCGAGAACGCACCCTGCCTCAACGTCTGTCCGGTGGGCGCCACCTATCACGACCCCCAAGGGATCGTCCTGGTCGACCAGGACGCCTGCATCGGCTCGAGGGCCTGCATGGCCGCCTGCCCCTACGAGGCCCGGTACTTCAACTGGAACCCGCCCGCGCCCACGAACCGGATGCCGGCGGCGTCGCCCAACACGCCCCAGTTCCCCGCCAACCAGGTGGGAACCGTCGGCAAGTGCGTGCTGTGCGCCGATCTGCTGCCGTACAGCAAGGAACTGCCGTCCTGCGTGGAGGCCTGCCCCAACGGGGTGCACTATATCGGCGACTTCATCACCGACGTCGCCGTGAACGGCAAGACCACGGTGAAGCTCTCGACCTTCCTTCGCGAGAACAACGCGGTGCGCTTCCAGGAGGAGCTCGGCACCGAGCCCCGGACCTTCTACATCCTCGGCAACGGCCAGCCCCTCGGCGGGCCCAAGGAAGGCGTGTCATGAGCATCGTCGTTGACGCAGCGCAACCGATCGACGAGGTCACCGGCGTGGTCGAGGCCGCCATGCGGCCCATGCGCAGGGCCAGCATGAGGTTCTGGGTCGCCATCGCGATCCTTGCCGTCATCGTGGCCTTCGGCATCTACGCCTGGATCGTGCAGCTCGAGCAGGGCATGGGCGTCGCCGGCTACTCCGACAGCTCGTTCTGGGCTATCTACATCGCGGACGTCGTCGCCTTCATCGGCGTCAGTTACGGCGGCGCAGTGGTATCCGCGATCCTCCTGCTGACCGGTGCGACCTGGCGAGCCCCGCTCGCGCGACTGTCGGAGGGCATGGCCCTGGTCACCGTGCTCGTCGGCGCCGCGTTCATCTTCCCGCACCTCGGGCGCCCCGAGCGGGTCCTCGAGATGGTGACGCAGCCCAACTTCGCCTCGCCCGTCTTCTGGGACATGATGGCGATCATCACGTACACGTGCGTGACCTTCGTCTTCTTCCTCCTCCCGCTCGTCCCGGACACCGCTATCCTGCGCGGCGCCCACCCGGACGAGCTCGGCCGCGGCCGCCAGCTGCTGTACCGGCTCATCTCGCGGAACTGGGTGGGCACGACGCGTCAGCGCAAGGTCCTGCACTCGGCAATCCTCATCACGGCGATCCTCATCATCCCCCTCGCCGTGGCCGTGCACTCCGTCCTGTCGTGGGCATTCGCGTTGGTCAGCCGGCCCGGTTGGCACGAGAGCATCTGGGCGCCCTACTTCGTCATTGCGGCCCTCTACTCGGGCATCGCGCTGGTCATCCTGGTGACGGCCGGGTTCCGCCGCGGCTACCACCTCGAGACCTACATCACCAAGAGGCACTTCGAGCGCCTCGGGTTCATCATGGTGGCGCTCAGCGCCGTCTACATCTACCTGACGTTCGCTGATCTGCTTCCGTCCGCGTACGTCGGCGAGTCCGGACCCTCGGAGATCATCCACGGGATGCTGGTCGGCGACGTGGCCATGTGGTTCTGGATCTTCCTCCTGTTCGGCACCTTCGCGCCCATCGTCCTGGTCGCGCTGCCGTGGACCCGCAATGTGTGGGGCATCGCCATCGCCGCAGGCCTCGTAGTGGTCATCATGTGGGTCAAGCGGGTGCTCATGGTTGTCGAGACGGCGGGCTATGACCGACTCACCGGGTCGTTCGGGGACTACTTCCACTTCACCTGGGTCTCGATCGCGATCACGTTGGCCGGTGCAGCAGCGATCCCCCTCGGCCTGATGCTGCTCTTCCGGGTCGTCCCGCTGATTGCCATCGACGAGGTGGCCGAACTGGCCGGGCATCCCATCACGCCCAACCGTCACGCAGCACCCGGCAACAACGCGAAGCGAGCGAAGAAGGCCGTCGTTGCCGGTGCCGCCGCCATCCTGATGGGCGCCTTCCTGGCCGTCGGCATCGCGTCCGCGCCGGAGGCAAGTGCGGAGGACATGGCGAGTTCCGCCAGGATGTCGGTCACAGCGACGGTCGCAGGGCCGGAGGTCACCGTCACTGCCGTCGTCACGGCAGCTGGCCAGCCCGTCGCGGGTGCCCCGGTGACCTTCTATCAGAGCACGTCGATGTTCGCCCCGGGCGACAACCGTGTCCCCGTGGGCAAGGTTCCGACGGGTGCCGACGGCACGGCGACGGTCACCTACGTGGCGACGGAGACAGGGTCTTTCGTGATGTCGGCAACCTACTACGCGGAGGTCGGGGCGGACGCCGTCGAGGCGGAGGTCCCGCTTGAGGTCACCGAATCCGTCTCGCCGTACGTGGCTCCGCAGGAAACCCTGCTCGCCCCGCAGGGCAAGGCTCTCGTCGCCGTCCTGCTTGGACTCGTGGCACTCGTCTTCGTCCTCGTTGTCTCCCAGGTCATTCGTGTTCGCAGGGCCACACGCCTAGCGGATCTCGAACCGGCCCAGCCAATTGCCTGATCTGGACCTTGCGACGACAGGCTTCGGCCGTGGTCCACGGCGGGAGTGGCAAGGTCATGCAAGTGGGCACTAGATCCTCTCGAAGTTGCGGTACCGCTCCCAGTCGGTGACCGCCTTGCCGTACGCGGCCAGCTCGATGCGGGCCATGTTGGTGTAGTGGTCCTGCACTTCCTGGCCGAACGTCTCCCGGATCCACGTGGAGGACTCCCACGCATCCAGCGCCGCGCCCATGCTGCTCGGGATGCGCGCCGAGTCATCGGCGTAGGCACTGCCGACGAAGGCATCCTCAAGCGGCAGGTCGCGCTGGATCCCGTCTAGGCCCGCAGCCACCATTCCAGCTACCGCGAGGTACGGGTTGACGTCGCCGCCCGGAACCCGGTTCTCCAGGCGCAGCGACTGCCCATGGCCGACGAGCCGGTACCCGCAGGTTCGGTTGTCCCGGCCCCATCGGATCGCAGTCGGGGCGAAGGACCCGGGGACGTAGCGCTTGTAGGAGTTGATCTGGGGCGCGAACATCAAGGTGAGCTCGCGGGCGTGCGCGAGCTGGCCGGCGATGAACGCCTTCCCCTCGGCCGAGAGCCCTTCCGGGTCGTGATGGTCGGCCATCACCATGCTCCCGTCGCTGCCCCGGAAGGACAGGTGGATGTGGCAGGAGTTCCCTTCGCGCTCGTTGAACTTGGCCATGAAGGTCAGTGACATCCCCTCCTGCGAGGAGATCTCCTTGGCCCCGTTCTTGTAGATCACGTGGTTGTCGCACGTGCGCAGTGCGTCCTGGTACTTGAAGGCGATCTCGTGCTGGCCCAGGTTGCACTCGCCCTTGGCGCTCTCGACGACCATGCCGGCGCCGGTCATGCAGGTGCGGATCCTCCTGAGCAGCGGCTCGATGCGCGCGGTGCCGAGCATGGAGTAGTCGACGTTGTAGAGGTTGGCCGGCGTCAGGTCGCGGTACCCGGAGAGCCATGCCTCCTCGTAGGTGTCCTGGAAGACGATGAACTCCAGCTCCGTGCCGACGAAGGCCCCGAGGCCGGCCGCATGGAGTGCCTCGAGCTGGCGCCGCAGGACCTGCCGGGGGGAGGGCGTGACCGGTCCCCCCTCCTCGGTCTCCAGGTCGCAGAGGACGCCCACCGTGCCCGGCTGCCAGGGCACGCGGTGCAGGGTGGCCAGGTCCGGCCGCATGACCATGTCGCCGTAGCCGCTGTCCCAGGAGGACATCGCGTAGCCATCGACCGTGTTCATGTCGATGTCCACGGCCATGAGGTAGTTGCAGCCTTCCGTATAGCCGGTCATCACCTCGTCGACGAAGTAGTCGGCATCGATCCGCTTGCCCTGCAGGCGGCCCTGCATGTCGGTGATCGCCAGGGCCACGGTGTCCACGCGCCCGAGGGCCACGTCCTCCCGGAGCGCGGAGGGGGTCAACGGTTCGGGCCGGGCCATGGGGTCTCCTTCATGCTGCCTGGGCGCTACGTCGGGCATTCAACCGCACCTGGGCCAGGACCGTATGGGGTTATCCAGCACCGGGTTCTCGCTACGCTCCCGGATCGTGGCATCCCTGCTGGACGGACTCCCTGCGCACGACGCCGAGAGGCTCCGGCTGGCGGCCTGCGTGGCCGACGCTACGGAGGTCAGGCCCCTTGACGGTGGCATCACCAACCGTAACTACCGGGTGTGCACGCCGACCGGGGACTTCGTCGTTCGCCTGTCCGATGCGGAGTCGTCGTTGCTGTCGATCGACCGCGACAACGAGTACCTGAACTCCGTGGCGGCCGCGCACTCAGGCGCGGGGGCGTCCGTGACCCAGTTCGTCCCGGGCGCCGGGGTCCTCGTCGTGGCGTGGGTCGAGGGCCGCACGTTCGGCCCGGAGGACGTCGCCGATCCGGCCAACCTGGTGCGGATCGCCGAGGCCTGCAGGATCCTGCACGCCGGCCCTGACTTCGCCAGCGACTTCGACATGTTCGAGATCCAGGCCCGCTACCTGGCCATCGTTCGGGAGAGGGGCTACCGGCTCCCCGCCCGCTACGAGGAGTTCGAGGACCACGTGGTGCGCATGCGGCGAGCCATGGCGTTGTCGCCCGAGCGCACGGTGCCGTGCAACAACGACCTGCTGGCCGCCAACATCATCGACGACGGCACTCGGCTCTGGCTGATCGACTACGAGTACTCAGGCAACAACGAGGCAAGCTTCGAGCTCGGAAACATATGGAGCGAATCCACGCTGCCCGAAGACCTGCTGGAGCCGCTGGTGACGGCCTACTGGCGGGAGCCGGACCGGGCGAAGGTCGCCCGCGCCCGGCTGTGGGCCCTGATGTCGAAGTACGGGTGGACTCTCTGGGCGTCGATCCAGCAGGAGATCAGCCCCATCGAGTTCAACTACTGGTCGTGGGGCATGGAGAAGTACGAGCGTGCGGTCTCGGAGTTCGACAGTGCCGATTTCGCCAGGTGGCTCGACGAGGTCGGACGCGCCTGAACATCGGGCAGCGCGGCATTATGTTCTGAACGCAACCCGGACGGGATGATCCGCGTGTCGAACAAGGCGATTCGCCCTCCGCGAGGAAACTGCGGCTATTAGTGTCCGCCGGTCAGGGGTCAACCCTCGCGGGGGCGGCCGTGCAACGAGGAGGCAACGGTGCCAGACGCAACTCAACTCACCACGGATGAACGCCAGTTGGCGGAGCTCGGCTACAAGCAGGAACTGAGCCGCACCTGGAGTGGCTTCTCGAACTTCGCCATCTCCTTCTCCATCATCTCGATTCTCGCCGGCTGCTTCACGACGTTCTACTTCGGATGGAACAACGGCGGGCCGATCGCGATCTCCCTAGGCTGGCCGCTGATCGCAGCCATCATCCTGGTGATTGGCTTCTGCCTGTCCGAACTGGTCTCGGCCTATCCGACCTCCGGTGGCATCTACTGGTGGGCGAGCAAGCTGGGTGGCGTCAAGGCCGGCTACTACACGGGCTGGCTCAACCTCGTCGGCCTGATCGCCATCGTCGCTTCGGTCGCCTATGGCACGGCTACCTTCTTCGACTACGCGATGTCGCGGTTCAGCGCATCGTGGGCGGAGGGTTACTCACTCGAGCGCGTGTTCGTCATCTTCCTCATTGTCCTCATCTTCGCTTCCCTCGTGAACATCTTCTCCAGCCACCTCCTCGCGATCTTCAACAACATCTCGGTGTGGTGGCATGTCCTCGGCGCGTCGATCGTTGTCGTCATCTTGGTGTTCTTCCTCAAGGACGGAGCCGTGCACTGGGACGCAGCCAACGTGTTCACGGGTAGGATCAACAACACGTTCGGCCTGTTCGGCAGCTCAGACGGCAGCCTCAATGGACCCGGAACCGACGGGTTCGGCTTCTTCTTCTACGTGCTGCCGCTCGGCTTCCTGCTCACCCAGTACACCATCACCGGTTACGACGCGTCCGCGCACCTCTCGGAGGAGACCCAGGGTGCTGCCGATGGCGCCGCGAAGGGCATCTGGCGGTCGATCTTCTACTCGGCAATCGGCGGCTGGGTGCTGCTTCTGGCGTTCCTGTTTGCCGTCCAGGATCCGGACGCCGTATCCGCCGGCGGCGGGGGCGTCCAGGTCATCTTCGACCAGGCCCTGAGCCCGGAACTGGCGGGCACGGTGCTGATGATCGCGACCCTCGGGCAGCTCTTCTGCACCACCGCCTGCCTCACCTCGGCGTCGCGCATGCTGTTCGCGTTTAGCCGTGACGGCGCGGTGCCGGGCGCGAAGTACTGGGCGAGTCTGAGCAAGAGCAAGACCCCCGTGCTGGCCGTGCTGGCCGTGTCGGTGGCCGGCCTGGCGCTGACGCTGCCGGCCCTGCTCAAGGTCAATATCGGCACCGAGGAGGAGCCGATCTACACGGTCACCGCATTCTTTGCCGTTGTGTCGATCGGCGTGCTCGGCCTGTACCTGGCGTTCGCGATCCCGATCTACTACCGGTGGAGGGCCGGGACGTCTTTCAAGCAGGGATCGTGGAACCTAGGCAATAAGTGGAAGTGGATGGCCCCGCTCGCGATCGCGGAGATCCTCATTACCTCCGTCTACTTCATCCTCCCGTTGTACCCAGGCGGTGCCCCTCTGTTCATGCGCGGGTTCCTGGGGGCGCCGAGTGCGGAAGAGGTGCCATTCGACTGGAAGGCGGTCAACTACGCACCAATTGTCCTCGGGGTGATCCTGCTGGCGCTGTGGATCGGCTGGCATCTGTCGGCCAAGAAGTGGTTCACCGGGCCGAAGACGACCATCGACCTGCCCGAGGGTGTCACCTCGGCAGATGAGATCGCCCTCGAGCACGAGCACAAGGGGTTCCACCAGCCGCCGGAGAGCTGAGCCGGAATGCACGTGAGGTGGGGCGGGCTTCGGCCCGCCCCACCTGCATGTCACCCCCGCCGAGTGGGCAGTTGCTGCGGCGATTCCGCGCGGAATCGCCGCAGCA
>JAUSNB010000048.1 GCA_030645615.1 Actinomycetota bacterium
GGTGCGGGTGCGGGAGCGGGAGGCGCGGCGGGTGCAGGGGCGGGCGGCTGGGCTGCGGCCGGTGGTGCGGCCGGTGGTGCGGCCGCCGGCGCGCTGTCGCCGATGACGCCGAGTTCGGCACCCACCTCGACCACCGAATCCTCGCCGACATGGATCGCGATCAGGATGCCGGACGCCGGGGCGGGGATCTCGGTGTCGACCTTGTCCGTGGAGACCTCCAGCAGCGGCTCATCGGCCACGACGGTGTCACCGACCTGCTTGAGCCAGCGGGTGACCGTGCCCTCGGTGACGCTCTCGCCGAGCTGAGGCATGGTGACGGACACCGACATGATCAGGGCTCCTTCTCGTGGTCCGATGACTCAGGCGTGGGCGTGCAGGGGCTTGCCGGCCAAGGCGAGATGGGCCTCGCCCATCGCCTCGTTCTGGGTGGGGTGCGCATGGATCAAGGTCGCGACATCGGCGGGAGTCGCCTCCCAGTTGACGATGAGCTGGGCCTCGCCGACCTGCTCCCCGATCCGGGAGCCGACCATGTGGATGCCGACCACTGGGCCGTCGGTGATCTGGACGAGCTTGATGAACCCCGTCGTCGCGAGGATCTGGCTCTTGCCGTTGCCGCCGAGGTTGTACTCGTAGACGGCGACGTTGGCCCCGTGCTGCTCCCGGGCCTGGGCCTCGGTGAGCCCGACGCTCGCGACCTCGGGCTCGCAGTAGGTCACCCGGGGGATGTTGACGTCGGCCACGATCGCCGGGCTCAGGCCGGCGATCTCCTCGGCCACGAAGATGCCCTGCTGGAAGCCCCGGTGCGCCAGTTGCAGCCCCGGGGTGATGTCGCCGACTGCGAACACGCCTGGCACGTTCGTGCGCAGCCGCTCGTCCACGAGGACCCACCCTCGTTCCATCGCCACGCCTTGGTCCTCGAATCCCATTCCGGCGGTGTTGGGCCCCCGCCCGACGGCGACGAGGAGCAGTTCTGCGCCCAGCTCGGTGCCGTCCTCCAGGGTGACCTTCACCCCCGAGTCGTCCTGGGTGGCCGACGCGAACCGCTTGCCCAGCGAGAACGCGATGCCGCGCTTGCGGAAAGCCCGCTCGAGGGCCTTGGAGCACGCCTCGTCCTCGTTGGGGACAAGGTGCGGGAGTGCCTCGACGATCGTGACCTCGGCGCCGAAGGACTTCCATACGCTGGCGAACTCCACCCCGATGACACCCCCGCCCAGCACGATGACGCTGCGCGGCACGAAGTTCAGGTTCAGGGCCTGGTCGGACGTCATGAAGCGCCCGCCGATGTCCAGTCCGGGGAGGCTGCGAGCGTAGGAACCCGTGGCGAGGATCACATGGGATCCCGTGTGCTGCTCGCCATTGACCTCGACGGTGGTGGGGGACACCAAGCGCCCGGCTCCCTCGATGAACGTCACGTTGCGGCTCTTGACGAGCCCCTGCAGGCCCTTGTACAGCCGGCTGACGACGCCGTCGCGGTACTCGTTGACCTTGGGCATGTCGATGCCTTCGAAGGCGGCCCGCACGCCGAAGGCCTCGCTGTCCTTGGCGCTGTCGGCCACCTCGGCCGCGTGCAGGAGAGCCTTCGTCGGGATGCAGCCCCGGTGCAGGCAGGTGCCGCCGAGCTTGTCCTTGTCGATGAGGATCACGGACATCCCGAGTTCGGACGCCCGCAGGGCACAGGCGTAGCCGCCACTGCCGCCGCCGAGGATCACCAAGTCTGCGTTCGCCACTCTCGTCCACCCCTGTCGTCGCGGTCGCGGGCGTCATCGACGCTCGGCCCATCCTGTCACCGATCGCACCCGATGCGACACGCCCCCTGCCAACCGGCGGTGGGTCGCTACCCCGCGGTGCCGGCCATCTCGGCGGCCACCTGGACGAAGGTCCGCACGCCGGCTCCGGTGCCGCCCGTGGGCGTGTAGCCGTAGGCCCCCTTGGCGTTGAATGCCGGACCGGCGATGTCGATATGCACCCAGGGCTGGGTCGCCGGGACGAACTCGCTCAGGAACACCCCGGCGGTGAGCATGCCGCCGAGGCGCTCGCCGATGTTCGCAAGATCGGCGGTGGTCGACTCAAGCGATGACCGCAGGTCGTCGGGCAGCGGCATGGGCCACATCTGCTCGCCGGCCTCCTCGGCCGCCGCGCAAACCGCGGCGCGCGCGTCGTCCTCGTTGGCCATGACACCTGCGGTCCGGGTGCCGAGGGCAATCCGCTGGGCACCCGTGAGGGTGGCGACGTCGATGATGAGGTCGGGGAACTCCTCGGCCGCCAGGACCAGGGCGTCCGCAAGGATGAGCCGACCCTCCGCATCCGTGTTCAGCACTTCCACGGTCGTGCCTCCCCGGATCGTGATGACGTCGCCGGGTCGCTGGGCCCCGCTGCCCGGCATGTTCTCTGCCATGGGGATCCACCCGGTCACCTTCACCGGCAGGCCCAGTTCGGCGATCGCCCGGATCGACGCGAGGACGGCGGCTGCGCCTCCCATGTCGCCCTTCATCTCGTGCATGCTCTCGGCCGGCTTGATGGAGATGCCACCGGTGTCGAAGGTGATGCCCTTGCCGACGAGGGCCAGGTGCGCGGCCGCATCGGCAGGCTCGTACGACATGCGCACGAGCCTTGGCGGGTTGGCGGAGCCCTGCCCGACGGCCAGGATCCCGCCGCAGCCCTGCGCGGTCAGGTCGTCGACCCCCCAGACCTCGACGTCCACGGGCAGGCCCTCCACGGCTGCCACCGCCGCGTCGGCGAGTGCGCTCGGCGGCAGGGCGTTCGGCGGGGTGTTGACCAGGTCCCGGGCAAGATTGACGGCGGTGGCCACCGCCGTCACGTCCTTGATCGCATGCCGCTGCTCGGCCGTCACGGGGCCTTCGACGACGATCGTGATCGTCCGGGAGGCGGGGCGGCTGCTGCCGCCCTTGAACGAGGTGAACTCGTACGAGGCGAGCTGCGCCGCGATGGCGACATGGAGCAACGCATCGGCGTCGTCGAGCGGGATGGCGATCCCGATCCGGCGCTTCCCGGAGAGGCTGCGCACTGCGTCGCCGACCGACCGGCGCAGAGCCTCGGCGGACCCGGCCGCGTCGCCGATCCCCACGACAATGGGCGCTGCTATCCCGGAGCCCGCTGGGACCTTGGCGATCCCGCCGGGGCGGCCGTTCGCGCCAACGGCGAGGAATCCCTCGGCCAGCCGTGTACGCACGGACTGCGCAAGTCCCGCGGACGCCACTTCGACCTTCTTGCCCCGGCCCGGAGCGAGGGCGAGGATCAGGGCATCCACGACGAGGCTGCCGGGCTTGGCGTCGGACAGGACGATCTTCGCGGTGGAGGTCGAGGTCATGTCGCCAACCCTATGCGCGAGCGGATAGGCGTGCCGTGGCGTGACCGGCTACGGTCGCCCCATGACCGACTTGAAGCGCACCCCGTTGCACGGGCGCCACGCGGCGGCCGGCGCCAAGACCGCGGACTTCGGCGGCTGGGACATGCCCATCGAGTACGAGGGAGTCGTGGCCGAGCACACGGCGGTGCGCACGGCGGTCGGGATCTTCGACGTGTCGCACATGGGCAAGGCTCGGATCCACGGCCCGGGAGCGGTCGACTTCCTGAACTCCACGTTGGCGAACGACCTCGGGCGCGTCGGCAGCGGCCAGGCCCAGTACACGATGCTGCTCAACGACCGCGGCGGCGTCATCGACGACCTGATCGTCTACCGATGGGCCGATGACGAGGTCTTCATGATCCCCAACGCCGCGAATGCGGCGACGGTCGTGGCCGCCTTGCGCGCGGCCGCGCCAGACGGCGTCAGCGTCGATGACCACCACGACGACCACGGCATCATCGCCGTGCAGGGGCCGCGCAGCGCCGAGTTGGTCGGCGCGCTCGGCTTTCCGACCGAGCACGACTACATGACCATGGTGTCCGCCGACTTCCAGGGTGTCCCGGTCGTGGTGTGCCGCACCGGCTACACCGGCGAGCACGGGTACGAACTGGTCGCGCCGGCCGCGATCCTCGGCGACGTGTGGGATGCCCTGCTCGTGCGCGGCTCCGGGCTCGGGGTCACCCGGGCCGGGTTGGGTGCGCGGGACACCCTTCGCACCGAGATGGGATACCCGCTGCACGGCCAGGACATCAGCCCGGACATCTCGCCAGTCGAGGCCATGCTCGGCTGGGCCGTCGGCTGGGAGAAGCCGGCGTTCTGCGGCAGGGAGGCCATCGCCGCCCAGCGGGCCGCCGGGCCGGAGCGACGGCTCAGGGGACTGCTGGCCCTGGATCGGGGCATCCCCCGGCCGCACATGCGGGTACTGGCAGAAGAGGGGGGTGAACGGGTGGGGGAAGTGACCAGCGGGACCTTCTCACCGACGCTTCGCCAGGGCATCGGGCTCGCCCTGCTCCATGCCAGCGTCGCAGTGGATGACGAGGTCATCGTCGACGTCCGTGGCCGCGCCTCCCGGTTCCGGGTGGTCAAGCCGCCGTTCGTCACGCCAAGCACGCGCTAGGACGCGTCCTCCGCGATCATCCCCAGCAGCGCCACGGTGGCACGCGCACCGGAACCATCCTCGACGACCAGGCCCAGCGGCACTCCCGGCGCCAGGTCGATCCGGTCTGCGGCCACCTGCCGGCCCGGATCCGGACTCGTGGCTGCGGCCCGCCAC
This sequence comes from Actinomycetota bacterium, assembly GCA_030645615.1. Lineage (GTDB taxonomy): Bacteria > Actinomycetota > Actinomycetes > S36-B12 > S36-B12 > UBA10649. The sequence goes on from JAUSNB010000048.1 coordinate 4,641, forward strand.
CATTCGCGGGCCCGGAAGCTGAGTCGATCCGCGATCAGGGCGCCGGCCAGGGCATCGGTGCCGTCGACCAGGCATGGCGTGCGCCTCGCGGCCGACCCAAGCAGCACTCCCGCGGCGTACGCGATGGCGCCGGCGCCGAGCGCGTCCAGCAGCGCCAGGGGGCTGGCTCGCAGGGCCGATACATCGGCTGCGCGGTCGCGGATCTGGGCGCACAGGGTCATCCATGCCGCGTCCGTCATCCCGGGGGACTGGTACGTGACCGCGGAAGCGCTGGCCCGCGAGAGCACCGCGATCACCGTCCTGGCCGCCACGGCATCAGGTTCGGGGACGGCCGGAACGATGAGGGTGGCCCCGGCGTCGATGACCGCGTCGGCGGCGGCGAGCCCGGCCGAGAGAGCGCTCGGCGAGTCGCGTGCGTCGGGTGAGGCAGTGACCCAAGCAACGCGTGGGGCCTGCCCGTCACCGACGGCACGCCACCACGCCTCGAGCCTGGCCAGTTCCCCCGGTGGGAGTTCGACGGCCGACTCCGTCGGCGAGGCGATCCGGGCGATGGCGGCCGACACCTCGGCGGGCAGTGCGTCGCTTGCCATTTGCCCCTCCTTGCGCTGCCCCGGCGCCGAGCCTACGACGCCGGGGACAGCCCTTCGGGGAATCTCAGTTCCGGGGCGCCGACGGCATGGGCGCGACGAACTCCGGGGCCGCATCGAAGGCGGCGCGGCGCGTCATGCGGCGAAGTGCAAGCAGGATCGGGCGGCCGGCTACCAGGATGAGGACGACCGTGAGCGCGGCGCGCGGGATGTCGTACCCCAGGGACGAGACCAGGCAGAAACGAAGCCAAGCGACCAGGTTCTCGCCGAAGGACGCGCCCGGGACGAAGGCCATCTGCTCGGGCAGGCCTGCCGTGAATGGCCAGAACCACAGGTTCAGCAGGAAGCCGTAGGCGATGCAGGCAACGGCCGCGTAGCCGGCCAGCAGCGCGAGTTCCCGACGGCCACTGGCACGAGGGAGGAGCCCGGCACCCAGGCCCACCCAGGCCGCCGCGAGCATCTGGAAGGGCAACCACGGCCCCACCCCCCCGGTCAGCAGGGCAGACGCGAACAGGGAAATGGCGCCCAGGCAGAAGCCGAAGCCCGGTCCGAGGGCCCGGCCGCCCAGGACCAGGATCACCCAGATCGGCTCGATCCCCGCGGTCCCGCCACCGAGTGGCCGGAGTGCCGCGATGACGGCCGACAGCACCCCCAGGACGGCGATCGCCTTGGCATCCATGCCGCCGTCACCGAGCTGGGCGAGCACGACGAGCAACAGGACGGGGACCACGACGGCGAACAGGAACGGGGCGTCAGCGGCGTGTGCCACGGCCGCAGACTGGGGGCTGGCCAGCAGTGGCCACGTGAAGGCCAGCACGCCGACGGCCGACGCCAGTCCGATGGCGGCTCGGGACCGCGGACCCAGCCGGATGGCACTCGTGCTCACCCGGCCTGCTCCCCACCGAGCCCGGCGCCGGCGGGGCCGTCGACCGGCCCCAGCGCAGCGGCCACCTGGTCGACCGTGAGCCAGGTCTGGGGGCTGAGGATCTTGGCCACCTGCGGCGCGAACATGGGTGACGAGGTGACCACGTCCGTTGTCGGCCCGTCTGCGACGACCTCGCCGTCGGCGAGGATGACGACGCGGTCGGCGACCTCGGCGACCAGTTCGACATCGTGGGTGGCCAGCAGGATGGCGTGCCCCGCCTCGGCGAGGTCGGCCAGGATCCGCGCGAGCCGGGCCTTCGTGGGGTAGTCCAGCCCTCGGGTGGGCTCGTCCAGCAGGAGGACGGGCGGGCGCGCGGAGAGCACCACGCACAGCACGAGCAGCAACCGCTGGCCCTCGGAGAGATCGCGCGGATGCTGGCCGTCCTCGATCTCCGGTGCCATCAGCGCTACCAGGGCCCGGGTCGTCCCGGGTGCGCATCGGGCATCCCGGTCAGCGGCGCGGCACTCGTCGGCCACGGTCGTGCACTCCAGCAAGTCGCCGGGCTCCTGCGGCACGAGCCCGACGAAGCCGAGGAGCTCGCTGCCGGGCAGCGCCCGGGGGTCGCGACCGCCCACCGTCACCGACCCCTGGGCGACCGGCCCGATGCCGACGAGGGCGTTGAGCAGGGTCGACTTGCCGGCCCCGTTGCGGCCCATGAGCGCGACGACCTGGCCCGGCGGCAACGACAGGTCGACCCCGCGCAGGGCGGGCACCGGGCCGTACCGCACCACCAGGCGCTGCATCGTCGCCAACGCGTCGGTCGAGGTCGGCACGGCCCGCAGGTGCGGGGTGTGGCCGACCAGCAGGTCCCGCAGCGGCCCGGCGGCCCGGCGCGCATCACGCACCGTCAAGGGCAGTGGGTGCCACCCGGCGAGGCGCCCCAGCTCGACCACCGGGGGAGCGATGGGCGCGGTGCGCATGAGCTCCGGTGGGCTGCCATACAGGAGCGGCTGGCCCTGGCCGGGGACGATGATCACCCGGTCGGCGTACTGCACCACCCGCTCGAGCCGGTGCTCGGCCATCACGACCGTGACGCCCAGGTCGTGGACCAGCCGATGCACGGCTGCCAGGACCTCCTCCGCGGATCCTGGGTCGAGCGCGGACGTGGGCTCGTCAAGGACGAGCACCCGCGGATGGGCCGTCAGCACCGCACCGATCGCCACCCGCTGTCGCTGGCCGCCCGACAGCGACATCAGCGGCCGCTGCCTGAGGTCGGCGAGCCCGAGCAGGTCGAGCGTCTCCTCGACTCGGCGCCGCATGACATCCGGAGCGAGGCCCAGGCACTCCATGCCGTACGCAAGCTCGTCCTCGACCATGTCTGTGACGAAGCCGCTCATCGGGTCCTGCGGGACGACACCGACGAGGTCGGCGAGCTCGCGGGGCGGGTGCGTGGCCGTGTCGCGGCCGCCGACCACGATGCTCCCCGCCATCCGTCCGCCGGTGAAGTGCGGGACGACGCCGTTGATGGCACGCAGGAGCGTCGTCTTGCCGCTTCCGGTTCGGCCGACCACCAGCACGAGCTCGCCCTCGGGGATGACCAGGCTGACGTCGCGCAGGACGGGCTCAGCGGCACCCGGGTAGGTGATCGTGACGCGATCGAAGGTGATCATGCGCTCAGCTCCAGGGCCGCCGGCTCCGCGCGCGCGGACGCGGCATGCCCGGGCGGGAGCGGTGGCGCGGTCCAGGCCGGGGTCGCGGCGAGCCCGATCACGAGCACGGCCACCAGTGGCAGCGTCGGCCAGCCGGGTGGGTCGACCGGGGCGTCAAGGCCGGGCAGGCCCAGGGCGCCGAAGACGGCAAAGCCCGCAGCGACCGCCACGCCCGCGCCGAGGACCAGCCATTCGGCTAGCCGCCACGGGTCGGCCCGGTACGTGGTGCGCGTGGACGCACGTCCGGCAACGACCAGCCCCGCTGCGGTGGCGATCACGCCGAGGATGAGCAGGGGCAGCCCGAGCACCGCGGGGGAGCCAGCGGAGACGAGGGCGTAGCTGCCGATGCAGGCAGCGACCAGGCCCCCCAGCAAGGCCACGGCGATGAGCCGGCGCTGCCGCGCGGTGACGGTCCCGCGACGCCCATAGCCGCGGGAGTCCATGGCCGCGGCAAGGGTCACGGCCCGTTCGAGCGCGCCCTCGAGCACCGGAACGGCCGACGCCGCGATCGCGCGCGGGCCGTGGGTCGAGCGCCCGCGCAGCCTGCGCGAGGTGCGCAGCCGCTCGACGTCGGTCACCAACTGCGGGGTGAAGGTGAGCGCGACGACGACGCTGACCCCCAGTTCATACAGCGCCGCCGGCACCGACTTGAGCAGCCGCGTGGGCGAGGCCAGCGAGTTGGCGGCGCCCACGCAGATGATGATCGTGGCCAGGCGCATCCCGTCGTACAGCGCAAGGAGCATCGACTCGAGGGTGACCTCGCCGCCGATCCGCACGCCGGCCAGCCACGACGGCAGGGTGAATCCTGGCAGCCAGATGACCTCCGTCGTGCCCACGGAGGCGCCGAAGAGCACCTGGACCGCCACGCGGACGACGATGACGACGACGCCGAGCCGCAGGAAGAAGGCAAAGGATCGCCCCCACGGAGCCAATGGCCGGCGGGCGTGCACGACCCATGCGGCCGCGAGGACGATGAGGACGAGCAGGAGCGGGTTGGTCGTCCGGCTGGCGGCGGTGGCCAGGCCCAGGGCCCACCCCCACCACGCGGCTGCATGCAGCCAGCGAGGATCACCCATGACGCCTGCGCCAGAACAGCAGGCCAGCGGCGCCGGCGACGACGACGACCAGCAACGTCGCCCACGGAGCACCGGTCCCGGCATCTGACTGGGGAGTCGTGGGCTGGGCAGCGACCGCGACCGGTGCCACCGACGCAGCAGATGCGATCACGCCGGCGTCGCCGGCCTCCTCGATCACGGGGGCGCACTCCCCGGTCGGGTATCCGGAGATGCCGCAGACCAGTCCGGCCTCGGTGCGGACCACGGCCACTGACCGCAGCACCTGGTATCCGTTGTCATCGGGATCGGCGACGACGCAGGTGGCCACCAGCGGTCCCGGGGCCTGGCCGGACGGGGCCGCGTCCTCGGGGCCGGGGTCGATGACCAGCGCGACCCGCTTGCGGCCGGCCTCTGCGGGCGTGTCGGCGCAGACATCGGTGAACGACGGCACCACCCTCGGCTGGTCGCCCGGCGCCCCAGCCGCCGTGGTGACCGCGAATCGCCATCCCTCCACCGATCCGTCAGCGGGGATGGTTGACGCTGGCCCGCCCGTGGCGAACAACCAGCCCGTCGCGGAGCCGTGCCAGTACGTCCAGTACCTGTACGCGGCGGCGTCCGCCGAGGCGGCGGCGCCGATGCCGACGATCGCCGCGATCATCATCGTCGCGGCGATCGTCATGGCACGGCGCACCGTGGGCTCTTACTTCTGCAGCGTCGCGAGCAGGTTCGCGACGAGATTGGCGCGGGCCGAACCGAACCTGAGGGGGTTGGCGCCGCCAGCGGCTGCGGCCTGGATGAGGGTGCCGAGGGCCGCCGGCGAGGCGGTCGCGCCGCTGCCGGTGTAGGCCACGATGTTCTGGCCGAGAGCGGCCAGCGCGAGCGTGACCCCACGTGGCGCACCTCCCGCTGCCGAGAGCGCGATCGCGGCCGTGGCGGTCGTGTTCCAGTCCGTCTTGGTGCTGTCGACGACCGAGGGTATGGCCCCGTTCGTGGCTCGCAGGACGCGGGCGAGGAAGGACGCCAGCTGTGCACTCGGCGCGGAGCTGCACGTGACCTTGCGCACGCTCGGCGACTCGACGGGCGAGATGGGCAGGGGACCGGACAGGCCGATCAGGCCCTGCGCGGATGACAGCGCATCGACGGGTCCGCCAGGCTGGTACGGCAGTCCGAAGCGCGAGGTGATGGGCGATGAGCAGGGCGCCTGGGCCCTGCTCAGGTAGGCCGTGGCCTTCGTCGCGGCGGCCTTGGTCCGAACCTGACCGGCGACGGCCGCCAGCGCCAGGCCCGTGGAGTTGACGTCTGACGTACCGCCGAGGGTGTAGCCCCACCCGCCGTCAGCGTTCTGGGTCGACAGCAGGGCGGCCACGGCGCGTGCGGCCTGCGCCTTTCGGCCGGCGGCCCGCAGCGCCATCGCCGCGAGTGCCGTCGAGTTCGAGTCCGGTCCGGAGAAGGCCGTAGGGTCGGGGGCGGCGCAGGGCTGCGTCCGGTCGGCGCGATACGCCTGGAACGATCCGTTCGCGCACTGCTGGGCGACGAGCCACGACACGGCCGACGGGGGGAGGGGTGCCTTGGCGGCGGTCAGGCCCAGCAGGGCCATCGATTGACGGTAGGCCCCGTCGTACGTCGGGTCGGCCGAACCGAACAGACCGCTTGTCGAGCGCGTTGCCGTGGGTGTGGGCGGGTTTGCCTGTGCCGGCAGGGCCGACGCGGTCAGGCCCACCATCAATGAGAATGCCACGGTAGTGATCTTCGTGAAGCGCATGAATGTCCTTCTGGGGTGAGCGGTCCGGAACCGAAGGCTCACGCCCCGGCATCGATCGCATGGAAAACCCTCCTGCGACATGCGCAAGAGGGGCGATCGGGCCGTGACCCGAGCTCCCGTCCCGTTACCTCGACGGATGGAGCCGCTCGCTCTCGCCAGGTGCTCCGACTCACCCCCCACGGGGGACCACGGTTGCGGGACAGCGCCGGGATCTCACCGGACTTCCCCTGGAACTCGAAAGCGGGATGCAGTTGTGGCCTGATCCGACCACGCGCCGGCCATGCGTGTCAAAGCAGGGCGCCTCGACGCCCGTCGCCGTGCGTCAGTCGGCCGGGCGCAGGCTCATCGGGCCGTAGACGGCGTGGTCGTCCTCCATCAACACCACCTGGTCGACACCGGATTCCAGCAGGCCCCGCCAGTTCTCGCCGATCCAGGTCTCCGCGTCCGACTGGGTGGGGAAGGCCTGCGAGGCGGGCCGATCGGCTGGCTCGGTGCCATCCGGTGCCTGATAGGCCCAATGGAATGTCATGGTCGGCGGGCGGGGGAGGCGGTGAGGCCGGGGTCGCGGGTGATGACGTCGGCCAGCACGTCGTCGATTGCCGACAGGAAGTCAGGCCCGAGGGACACCCCTGAAGCCTTGACGTTCTCGTCGACCTGCTCGGGCCGCGACGCGCCGATGATGGCTGCCGACACGTTGGGGTTGGCCAGCACCCATGCCAGCGACAATTGCGCGACGGTCAGCCCGTGGTCCGCCGCGATTGGCTTGAGCCGCTGCACCGCGGCCAGCACGTCGTCGCGCAGCCAGCGAGAGATGATCCCGGATCCCTCGGCTGACGTGGCGCGCGTGCCCAGAGGGGCCGGCTCCCCGGGCAGGTACTTGCCGGTGAGCACGCCCTGCGCCAACGGGGACCACACGATCTGGCCGATGCCGAGTTCGGCGCTGGTGGGCACGACCTCGGCCTCGATGACCCGCCACAGCATGGAGTACTGCGGCTGGTTGGAGATCAGCTGGAAGCCGAGTTGCTTGGCGAGGGCGTGGCCGTCGCGGATCTGGCTGGCCGTCCATTCGCTGACGCCGATGTAGAGCGCCTTGCCCTGCCGCACGATGTCCGCGAAGGCCTGCATGGTCTCTTCCAGCGGGGTGTCGTAGTCGTAGCGGTGGGCCTGGTAAAGGTCCACGTAGTCCGTCTGCAGCCGGGTGAGGGAGCCGTTGATGGCCTCCATGATGTGCTTGCGGGACAGGCCAAGGTCGTTGTGGCCCTTGGGGCCGGTGGGGCCGAAGACCTTGGTGAAGATTTCCAGCGATTCACGCCGCTCATCCTTGAGGGCCTTGCCCAGCACGGTCTCCGCGGCCGTGTTCGCGTAGACGTCTGCTGTGTCGAAGGTGCTGATACCGGCGTCGAGGGCGGCCCGGACGCACAGGGTGGCGACCTC
>JAUSNB010000050.1 GCA_030645615.1 Actinomycetota bacterium
GCGCGCCTCCGGCGCGCCGCGGCCACAACTGACGACGCACCGCTGGAAGTGGGACGAAGGCGGCTCGGTTCTCGTCAGTCCTCGTCGAAGACGACGGTGATCATCGTGATGATCCGCCCGACCTTCAGGCGGTAGCTGTACGTCCCGTCGCACCAACTGCCGTCCTCGCAGTAGGGATCCAACGAGATGATCGCCTGGCCGTGCGGGTTGGTGGGGACGATGGCCTCGGTGTTCCAGGAGCCCTCCTGGAAGAACTGCAGGTACACCGGCAGGGGCGCGATGGTCGGTGTCGTCGTCACGAGGATGCGAGGCAACGACAAGCCTCGGTACTCCGACTGCGCGAACGTGCGGGTCGCGGTCGCGGACCCGTCCGCCCAGGCCCACGAGAAGGAGGTCGCCGTGGCGGCGGCGGGCCGGTTCGGCGACGGATCGTGACGATGTTCCGCGACGGCGCCGCTGACGGGAAGCACGCCGAGAGTCGCAGCGACAATGGAGACGGCCAGGGCGCGACGAAGCCAAGGACGCCCCCGCCGTCGCATACCGGACATTCCCCCACCGCCTAAAGGCCCAGTCGACCTGCACTTATGAGTGTAGGCCGCGTCCAGACGGCCGGAAGGGGCCGAAAGGGGTTATCCAGGATGATCTACGGGCGGCGGCGGCCGCCGGCGCGGGGGGCGAATCGCGGGCGTCCGCCGGATCGTGCGGCCGAGCGGGAGACGGGCGCGACCCACGGAACGCCCGAGGGCTCCCGGGCACCGGTGATGTTGTTCAGCGCGTGGTCGCCGGGCCGCACTCGCAGCACTGTCGGATCGACCCCAGCCCGCTTGGTCAGCGAGGAGACCATGCGCTGCTGCTTGGGTGACGCGAGGGTGACGACCGTGCCCGATTCGCCGGCGCGGGCGGTGCGCCCGGCGCGGTGCAGGTAGTCCTTGGGGTCGGTCGGGGAATCCACGTGCACCACGAGGCTGATGCCATCGACGTGAATACCGCGTGCGGCAACGTCGGTGGCGACCAGTGCCGGGGTCTCCCCCTTGCGGAAGGCATCGAGCGTGCGGGTTCGCACGGCCTGCGTCTTGCCGCCGTGGAGTGCGCCCACGGGCACGCCCTGGGCTGCTAGCTGCCCGGCCAGTCGGTCGACACCGGCCTGCGTGCGCATGAAGAAGAGGGTGCGACCATCGCGCGCCGCGATCTGCGCCGTGACCTCGTCCTTGTCGGCCGGGTGGACGAGCAGGACGTGGTGGTCCATCGTCGACACCTGAGCGTTGACAGGGTCGAGGGAATGAGTGGCGGGATCGCGCAGGTAGCGGCGCACGAGCGAATCCACGTCGCCGTCCAGCGTTGCGCTGAACAGCAGGCGTTGGCCGCGCGGCTTCGTCTGGTCGAGGATCTCGCGGACGATCGGCAAGAACCCCATGTCCGCCATCTGGTCGGCCTCGTCGAGGACCGTGATCGCGACGTCGGACAGGTCCACGTCCCCGCGGTTGATGAGGTCGACGAGCCGACCGGGAGTGGCGACCAGCACGGTCACGCCGCGCTCGAGGCTGCGGATCTGCTTGGAGTAGGGCATCCCACCCGCGATGAGCCGCACGCTCAGGTTCAGGGAGTGCGCCAGCGGGCTGAGCGCATCACTGACCTGCATGGCCAGTTCGCGCGTGGGGACCAGTACCAGCCCGAGCGGCTTGTGCGGCATCGCGCGGCGTCCGTCGAGCCGGGTGAGCAGGGCCAGGCCGAACGCCAGCGTCTTGCCGGAGCCGGTCTGGCCACGGCCGAGGATGTCGCGGCCCGCGATCGCGTCGGGGAGGGTGGCCACCTGGATCGGGAAGGGATCCGTGATGCCACCGCGCACGAGGGCGGGGACGAGGGCGGGCGAGATGCCGAGATCGGCGAAGGACGGGGGCACAGCGTGGCTCATTCACATTCCATTCATGACGACTGGCGCGCCTTGAATGAGTGACCCGACTTCGACCACGAGCAAGACTCGCAAGGGATGCACCGGGGTGCACCACGTGATCGACCACCGGGGAAGACCAACCGCTGCGGCGCAGCGATGCCTCGAGTGTACGTTCGCTCCTGTCATTCGCGAAATCGCCGGACGCAGGAGGTGCGCATGGCCGCAGCGCCATCGCGCATCTGGCTGGTCCGCCACGGTGAGACCGAGTGGAGCCGTGACGGCCGGCACACCGGGACAAGCGACATTCCCCTGACTCCGCGCGGGGAGTCCGACGCCGCGGCCATCCGGCGCGAGCTGGCCGGAGTCGCGCCGGGTCTGGTCCTGTGCAGCCCCCTTCAGCGTGCCCGCGAGACCGCACGCCTCGCGGGGCTCGTGCCCGACGCCGTGGATGCCGATCTGGTCGAGTGGGACTACGGGGCCTGGGAGGGCCAGACGACCGCGCAGATCCGCCAGCATCTGGGCGATCCGGCGTGGGTCGTGTGGGACCACCCCATCCCGCCGGGCGCGACCCCTGGGGAGCAGCTCACCGACGTCCGGGTGCGCGTCGACCGGGTGATCGAGCGCTGCCTGCCCGTCGTGGCATCGGGACGGGACTGCGTGCTGGTGGCGCATGGGCACGTGCTGCGGATCCTTTCCGCCCGCTGGCTCGGGCTCGACCCGGTTGCGGGGAGGCTGTTCGCGCTGGATCCGGCCACCATCTCCGCTCTCGGCTTCGAGCATGAGCAGCAGGTGATCCGATGCTGGAACGCCACGGATGTGGATCGCCGTGGCTGACGACTCGCTGCGCCGGCAATTGCGCTTCTCGCTGTTCCTGCAGGCGTTCGCCGCCCTCATGATGGGGGGCGCCGCCGTCGTGCGGCTCGTCGCCATCGGGCTGGACGCCATCACGGTGGTCCTGCTGCTGGCGTGCGCAGGCATCCTGGCTGCAGCGGTCTTCACCCGCAGCCGGCTGGCGCTCCTGGCCTCAGACGACACGGATCCCGGAGGATCTCCGTCGGAGTGACGGTTTCGCCGCATATCGTCCGTTCTGCTAGCCTTCTTTCACCCGAATTTCCGTCACTGGGAGGCACCATGCGCCCGCTCGCCCGCGTCCTGGTCGATGAATCGCACCGCCAGGCCTGGTCCACCCGCCCCGAGGTGGCCGCCCGCATGAACCCGGTGAACCCCGCCGACGCCTCATACGCCCAGGCCGCCGCCGACGCCGAGCGAGCCGGTCTGTCCGTCGCCGTGCACGAGACGGGGCCGCTGACCGACGACGCGCTTGCCCCGGTCGACGTGCTTGTCCTGCCGCATGCCGCTGAGGATGCGTGGGAGCACACCACCGGATCAGGCTCCCCGCGCCTGGCCGACGACGAGCTCGACGCCATTGCCCGCTTCGTGCGCGGTGGCGGAGGGCTGGTCATCCTCGCCGAGACGGAGCAGGCCAAGTACGGCAACAACCTCGCCGACCTAGCCCTGAAGTTCGGGGTCGCGATCGACAACGTCACGGTGCAGGACCCCGGGCAGTGCTTCAAGGACGTCCCGACGTGGGTCATGGCCGACCTCGTCCGGGGCCCGCAGCACGACCTCACGGCCCGCGTCGGGGACGCCTGCTTCTACCGCGCCGGCAGTTTGCACGCCGCCGCGACAGGCGACATCCGCGCCGTCGAGACCGTGGCTCGCACGTCCGCCGGCGCCGACCCCGCGGCAGCCGGACTGCTCATGACGTGCACGACGTCCGGTGGGCGCGTGGTCGTAGCCGCGGACTCGGACCTGTTCGGCGACGATTCGATCGGCGACCTTGGCCACCGCCAGCTCTGGCTCAACGTGGTGACGTGGGCCGCGGGCGGCCGGGCGGCCATGGCCACCGCCAGCTCGTCCGTAGCGTCAGGGGCGTCAGGGGCGTCCGCGGCATCATGGATCGAGGCCGACCTGGACTGGGCCGCACTTGTCGGCGCCGTGGAGACGATCCGGCCGTTGCAGGTCAAGGACGGCTCGATCCCCGCCTCCGGTCACGCCGAGGCGAGCGCGGCAGTGGCCACGGTCATCTCGTCGGTCGATGCGCTGGCGGGACGGTTCCCGCACCAGGCCGATCACCTCGCCGCCACCCAGGTCGACCTGGCCCGCTGGGTCGAGGGCGGCTTCGCCGTGCCCGACTTCCTGGACTCGCTCATGCTGTTCCGACCCGACCTCGTCCGCGAGGACGGCATCGAGCACCTGGCGGTGTTCCCGATGTACACGCAGAACGGCAACCCGAACCGCAACCTCGAAGCCGTCGTGACCCGCACCTTCTGGCCGGACTGGCTGGGCGAGCAGGAGGAGCGCTACGACAACCCGGCCTTCGTGCCCATCGAGTTCGTCGGCTTCACGAAGGGCTACGACACGCACTCGGCCGTCTTGTTCCCCGAGACCGTCGCAACCCGGGAGACCGCCGACTTCCATTGGGGCGGGATCTTCTGCGATCGCGAGGCGGCGCGGTTCCGCGTGGTCTCGCGCGTCGCGGCAGAGACGCTGCGTCTCTCGCTTCCGCCCGACGTCGACCTGCTGCTGAATGACCAGCGGCTGGCCCAGGAGACCTTCGTCCTGTGGGACCTCATCCACGACCGCACCCACGGACGAGGCGATCTGCCGTTCGACCCGTTCATGATCAAGCAGCGCATGCCGTACTGGATGTACGCCCTCGAGGAGCTTCGATGCGACCTCACCACGTTCCGGGAGACACTCGTGCTCGACGAGGACGGCGTGCACCTGGGCCGCTTCATTCGGTTCGCCATCCTGTTCGACCGGCTCTTCCGGTTCACCATCACGGGTGGGCGGGTGCGCAACTATGACGGCCTCGGCGGCCAGATCATGTTCGCCTGGCTGCACCGCGACGATGTCCTGCGATGGACCGACAACGTCCTGACGATCGACTGGGATCGCGTGACCGATTCGGTCGTGGCCCTTTGCGCGGAGGTCGAGAGCCTCTACCGCAGCGGCATCGACCGGTCGCGCCTGGCCCAGTGGATCGCCGCTCACCAGTTCGTGTCCGGGCTCGTGGAGCCACACCCCGCCTCGACCTGGGCCAAGGGGCCCGACGCCCTTCCCCTCGACGGTGAACTGCGGGAGGTCGTCGACGCCGTCCTGCCCGACGAGTTCCCGCTGAACGTCTTCTATGACGCGCTGCAGCGCAAGCTCGAGGCCACCATCGCGGCTACCACCGGGATCACGGCATGACCCGCGCCGCCTCGCCGTCAGCGCCGGTGGCAGTCGTGGCCGGGGCCGGTGGGGCCGGGGCCGCCACGGCCGGCGCACTCGCCGCCGCGGGCTTCCACGTCGTCGTCCTCGACTCGCGCGAGGAGGCCGCTCGCGCGGCCCTGTCCCCCGTCCTGGCAGGCGGCGGCAGCGGCGAGTCCCACGCCATCGACCTGCTCGACATCCCCGCGGTGCAAGCCCTGCACGACGACCTCGTCTCGCGCCTGGGCCGGGTCGATGTACTGATCCACTTGGTCGGCGGGTGGCGCGGCTCGGCCACCCTCGAGCCTGCATCGGCCGAGAACTGGTTCGCGCTGCAGGCACCGGTCGTGGGCACGCTTGCCGTGCTGACCTCGGTGTTCGGGGCCACCGTCAGGGGCAGCGATACCGGCCGGATGTTCATGGTGACGAGCACGGCGGCGGCGCGGCCCACGGCCGGCAACGTCGCCTACGCGGCGGCGAAGTCGGCAGCCGAGGCGTGGATGGCGGGCGTCGCGCACTACTTGCGCGACAGCGCGGCCAGTGCCGTGGTCGTCGCCGTCAAGGCCCTGCTCACCGACTCCATGCTCGCCGAGAACCCAGGCAAGGAGTGGCCCGGATACACGCACGTGGACGTGCTCGCTGCCGCGCTGGCCCACGCCTGCCTCCATCCCATCGACAACGGCGCCCGGGTCGACCTCACCGCTGCGGGATACTCGCCTACATGACCACCACTCCTTGGCGCGGCTTCGCCAGCGACAACTACGCCGGCATCCATCCCGACGTGCTTGCGGCCATCGACCGGGCCAACACCGGCCACCAGGTCGCCTACGGCGACGACGACGTCACGGCTGCGCTGCGCGACGCGATCAAGGACCACTTCGGGCCGCTGGCCGAGGCCTACCCCGTCTTCAACGGCACCGGAGCGAATGTGGTCGCGCTGCAAGCGATGACCCGGCGGTGGGAGGCGGTGCTGTGCGCGGCCTCCGCCCACGTCAACGTCGACGAGGGCGGAGCTCCTGAGCACGGCGCCGGGCTGAAGCTGTGGACCATCCCCACGGCCGACGGCAAGCTGACCACCGACCTCATCGACACGCAGGCGTGGGGTTTCGGCGACGTCCATCGCGCCCAGCCGGGAGCCGTCACCATCACCCAGTCGAGCGAGCTGGGCACGGTGTACGCCGCCGACGAGATCGGCACGATCGCAGATCACGCTCACCGGCTGCGCATGTCGCTTCATGTCGATGGTGCCCGCCTCGCCAACGCGGCCGCCTCGCTCGGCAGCGGCTTCCGGGACTTCACGACCGACGCGGGCGTCGATGCGGTGTCATTCGGCGGCACCAAGAACGGCATCATGATGGGCGAGGCCGTCATCGTGCTCAATCCGGATGCGGCTCCCGGGGTTGACTTCCTGCGCAAGTCGTCCATGCAGCTGGCGAGCAAGATGCGCTTCGTCAGCGCACAGCTCCTTGCCCTCCTGACGGACGGGCTGTGGCTGCGCAATGCCGAGCACGCCAATGCCATGGCTCGCAATCTCGAGGAGCGTGTCAGGGCAATCGACGGCGTCACCGTCGTGCGACCCGTGCAGGCCAACGCCGTGTTCGCCGTCCTGCCGACCGCCGTCACCGAACGACTGCAGCAGCAGTTCCGGTTCTACACGTGGAACCAGGCCACCGGCGAGGTCCGCTGGATGTGCGCCTGGGACACGACCGAGGCCGATGTCGCGGCATTCGCAGACGCGATCGCCCGAGAGTGCGCCGCGGGCTAGGCCTCGTTCGTTGTGTCCGGCGCCGCCCACCGGATGGACCTGTCCTGCGCCCGGGCTCGTTCGGCTCGATCGGACTCCGCCCGAACCAACTCCTGGGCGACCCCAGCATCGAGGTGCAGGGCGGACACCTTGACCGGTCCGGGGGTCGTGTCGACGTGGACGCTGCCCAGTCCCAGCGGCCGTTCCCATGGCCCTTGGGTGAAGCGCACTGACTGAGCGCGTGCATGCGGGATGACCATCACGTGGCGGGTCACCCGGCCGCGGCGCGCGACGAATACCGAGTCGTCCCAGGCATAGGCGAGGCGTTGCCATTGGATGACCGACCGGCGACGGGCCCGATCGGGCGCGGGGTGCCACTCCATGCCGGCCAGGTCGAGGCCGGGCAGGACCCGCTCGACGATCCCGTGCGCCACCTCGCGGGTGGCCACCGGGATGAGCAGGGTCTCCTCGCGATTGCCGCTCGAATCGGCGGCGCCCATCCCGGCGATATTCACCCGCACCCGCATCCAGCCCCGCTTGCGCCACAGCAGCGGCTCGACGAACTCGATCGCCTGGACTCGACCCGGCGGAACGGTGCGGGATTGCGTCTTCGCCAGGCCGAACCGCAGCCTGAGGCCGTCCGGCGACTGGCTCACCGTGAAGTTGAAGAAGGTGATGAACTCCGTGACGACGATCAGGATCGGCACACCGCCGGTGACCAGGGCAAGGCCAAGTCCGCCCCACCCGCTTGCCATCACCGTGACGACGAGGATGACGACCGTGACAAGCAGCAGGAAGAAGGTCACGCTGCGCATGAGGAGCGACACGGCAAGGTCGCGCGGGGCCACGGTCGCGATCGGGGTCTCCGGCGCCTCCGCGGTGTCATGCCGAAGGCCAGCCGAGCGGGCGAGGATCTCGTTGCGCAGGGACCGGGCCTCGTCGAGCGTGAGGAAGCGCAACGAGACCTTCGAGCCCTGCTGCCCGGCCACCTCGACGCTCACCTCCGCCAGCGAGAAGAGGCGGGCGAAGAGCGGCTGGGCAACGTCGACGGACTGGAGCCGGCTCAGTTGCAGCCGCCTCTCCTTGCGCGTAATGACGCCTGAGTCGACGCGGAAGTCACCGTCGGCGTCGAACCAGTAGGAGAGCTTCCGCCACGACAGGTAGGCAGCGGCCCCGACCACGAAGGGGACGAGTACCAGCGCCACCGCCGCCATGGCGAGTACGCGGGCATCACCGGCGAAGAGGCCGCCGGAGCCGAACGCGATGACGATGATGATCCCGATGGGGATCGCCGTGACGGCATGGACGACCGGCGAGATCGGATGGACCTTGCGGCGGCCCTGGGCATCGGTGGGGACTCCACCTGGCAGCGCGAAACCCAGCCCGAGGTCGTCGCCGACGTTCGACGGAGGCTGCTGCCCGGCCACGGCTACAGCCCAGCCGTGCGCTGCTCGCCGCGCTGCGCGAGCCGGTCGCGCAAGTCGGCCGCATCGGCCGGCACGAGGCCCGGGATCTTGGCGTCCGTCGTCGCGGCCGCCGTGTGCAATTGCACGGTCGTGACACCGAGCCAACGGTCGATCGGTCCCGCCTTGACATCGACGAGCTGCATGCGGCCGTAGGGGACGATCACCATGCGGCGGAACATGATGCCGCTGGTGACGAGGAGGTCGTCACCGCGTTCGCAGTAGCCGAAGGAACGCACCCGTCGCCCGATCAGCCACCACAGCCAGCCGAACACGACCACGGCAACCACGGCGGCGCCGATCGCCACCCACCGCGGCACAGCCGGGATGAGGAACAGCGCCACGACCCCGGCAGCGACCAGCACGTAGGCCAAGGAGAGCGTGATCCGGCGGGCAACGATGAGCCGGGGGGAGACGAGCGTCCATGCGTCCGTGGTCGTGAAGGCGGCTCGGGTGCGGTCAGACATGTCTTCAGGCTAGCCGCCGCGGGACCCTAAGGGATCCTGGGCGGCCTGCCCTCGAACGCCGTCGACAGGACGATCGTCGTGCGGGTGGAGCAGTTGGCGGCCGATCGGATCCGGGCAAGCAGGTCCTCGAGGTCCGCCGGCTCCACGACCCGCACCTTGAGGATGTAGGCCTCCGCGCCCGCGACCGACCAGCAGGCCTCGATCTCCTCGATGGGGACCAGCCGCTCCGGCAGGTCGTCCGGGGCCGCAGGGTCGATCGGCGTCAGGGACACGAAGGCGGTCAGCGGCAGCCCCACCGCACGGTAGTCGACCTCAGCTCGGTAGCCGGTGATGAAGCCACGCTGCTCGAGCCGGCGCACCCGCTGATGCAGGGCGGAGGTGGACAACCCCGTCTCGCGGGCGATGTCGGCGAGGGACATGCGTCCATCGGCGCTCAGCAGCCCGATGATCTGCCGGTCGATTTCCTCCATGGAGACACCATGCCAGAGCGAGCAGATGACCGGCATGGCACCCGTGCGCCGGGCTGGGCTACCCTGCAGGCGGGGAGCTCGCGAGATCGGCGGGCTGAGAGGGTGGCCGCTCCCACCGACCCATGAACCTGATCTGGGTAATGCCAGCGGAGGGATAGACATGGGCGTCAAGGCACTTCTTGCAGCGGGCATCGCCACCGCGGCAGCGTTGTCTGCTTGCGGTGGAACGGCCGAGTCGGCCTCAGGCACTGTTCGCCTGCTCACGCACGAGTCGTTCGTGCTGAGCCAATCGCTCATCGACGACTTCCAGGCTCGAACGGGGCTGGTCCTCGAGGTGGTGACGGCCGGCGACGCTGGGAGCATGGTCGCGGGTGCGATCCTCGCAGCGGGCGCGCCAACCGCCGACGTGCTCTTCGGCGTCGACAACACGTTGCGGTCTCGCGCCGTCGGGGCGGGCGTCTTCGCGCCGTACGCCTCCTCCGCCGCGGACGCCCTCCGGCCCGAATTGCGCGACGACACTGCCGGCGGACTGCTCACGCCGGTCGACTTCGGGGACGTCTGCGTCAACATCGACGACGGCTTCTTCGCGAGCGCGGGGCTGGCGCCCCCGTCGACCTTGGAGGACCTGGCCTCACCGGAGTACCGGGACCTGCTCGTCGTCGAGGATCCCGGCACCTCGTCGCCCGGGCTCGCATTCCTGCTCTCCACGGTTGCCCGGTACGGGGATCAGTGGCCGGACTACTGGCGCCGGCTCGCGGCGAACGGCGTCACGGTCGCCGGCAGTTGGACCGATGCATACATGGGCGACTTCACCAAGGGGGGCGGGGGCGGCGACCGGCCGTTGGTCGTTTCGTACGCGACCAGCCCGCCAGCCGAGATCGTGTATGCCAGCGACCCCAAGCCCGAACGGCCATCGACGTCGGTCATGCCGGATGGCTGCTACCGGCAGGTGGAGTACGCAGGCGTCCTGGCGGGCGCGAGCAACCCTGCCGGCGCGCAGGCGGTCCTGGACTGGCTGCTGTCACCGGAGGTCCAGGCCGACCTGCCGCTGTCGATGTTCGTGCTGCCCGCTCGCGATGGGGTCGCCCTGCCCGACGTGTTCACCCGGTTCGCGCCGGCAATCGCCAACCCGCTCCAGATCGCGGCCGACGAGGTCGCGGCTGGCGTCCCGGACTGGCTGGCCGAATGGGGGGCGGTGATGGGTCGCTGAGCCTGCCCCGCTGGGTCGGCTGGGCGTGGCTGGTGCCCGGCGCCTTCCTGCTCGCCTTCCTTGCCTACCCGCTCGTCGCCCTCGGTGCGCGGATTCTCGATGGGCTCGGGCAGTCCGCCCTGGTCCCCGTCGGCACGGGGCAGGTCGCGGCACTGGCTGCAGCCCAGGCCCTCGCCAGCACCGCCCTTGCCCTTGCCGTCGGGCTGCCGATGGCGAACGTGGTCTCGCGGTACCGCTTCCGCGGCCGGGCACTGGCGCAGGCGCTGGTCACGATCCCGTTCGTCCTGCCCACGGTCGTCGTGGCCCTGGCCTTCCGCAGCCTGGTCGGCCCGGGCATCCCGCAGGGCCTCTTCCTCGTCGTGGTCGCGCATGCCTACGTCAACCTCGCCGTGGTGGCCCGCATCGTAGGAGCGCAGTGGGCGCAGCACGACGACCGCCACGAGGCCGTGGCCCGCACCCTCGGGGCCATCCGATGGACCGCCTTTCGCACCGTGACCCTGCCCGCACTCGTCCCCTCGATCGCCGCGAGCGCCGCCGTCGTCTTCGTGTTCTCGTTCAGTTCGCTCGGCATCGTCCTGCTGCTCGGAGGTGGGTCCACCCGGACCCTGGAGTCGCAGGTGCTGCGCCAGACGTCGGTCCTGCTGGACTTCCCCGGAGCGGCGGCGACCGCGGCGATCCAGCTCGTGGTCGTCTCGGCGATCCTGCTGGGCGGGGCCGCCCTGTCCCGCCGCTCCCCCCGGCGGGTGATGCGTCCGATCCGGCTGCGGCGTCCCACCAGCCGCTCCGGGACGATCGGCGTGCGCGTCACCTCAGCAGGCATCGCGGTCCTGGTCCTCGCACCGGTGCTCGCCCTCGCCGTCGATTCCTTGCGGTCGCGCGGGTCCTGGAGCCTCGCGTGGTGGCAGGCCATCGGCTCGGTCGATGCCGGGACCACGCGGATCGGCTCGCCCCTGTCCGCCCTGGGGACGTCGATCAGCTACGCACTGATCACGGCCGCGATCGCCGCAGTGGTGGGCGGGCTGGCCGCGGTGGCCGTGCTCGGCCGGGGGCCGACGCGGTGGATTGCCCTCGTGGCCGTGGTCCCGCTGGGCGTCTCGGCCGCCACGGTGGGGCTCGGCACGCTGCTCGCCTACGGCCGGCCGCCCCTGGACCTGCGCGCCACGGGCCTGCTCGTGCCCCTCGCGCACGCACTCGTCGCCGTTCCGCTGGTCGTCGCCGTCGTCGCCCCGGCCCTGCGCGGCACCGATGACCGCCGTCTTGCCGTGGCGGCCTGCCTGGGTGCCCGCCCCACGCGTGCGTTCCTCACCGCGTACGGACCTGTGCTGCGGATCGTGATGCTCGCCTCGGCCGCACTGGCCGGCGCGGTATCGCTGGGTGAGTTCGGTGCCGCGTCCTTCCTCGCCCGGGCGACGAACCCGACGGTGCCGCTGCAGATCGTCCGGCTGCTCGGCCGCCCAGGCGAGGAGTCCTACGGCGTCGCGGCCGCCCTCGCCATGGTCCTGGTGGCCATCACGCTCGTGCTCGTGCTGCTCGTGGACCGGCTTGGCACGAGCCGCCAGCCCGCAGCCGTGGGGACCCCGTGACCAGCCGGCTCGAGGCGATTGACCTCGCCATCGGCCACGGCACCGTCCTCGCCGATGGCCTGTCTCTGTCCGTGGCACCGGCCGAGATCGTCGCGATCGTGGGACCGAGCGGAAGCGGCAAGTCCACGCTGCTTGCCAGCCTCGCCGGCGTGGTGCCCGCCCTCGGCGGGCACGTCCTCGTCGACGGCATCGACGTGACCGCATGGCCGGTCCACCGACGCAGGATCGGCATGATCTTCCAGGAGCCGCTGCTCTTCCCGCACCTCGACGTCGGCGACAACGTCGCCTACGGGCTCAGGCGGCTGGGCCAGAACCGACGTGAGGCTCGCGCCCAGGCCCTCGAAGCACTGGCGTGGGTAGGCCTCGACGGCTACGCGGACCGCCCGGTCGAGCGGCTGAGCGGTGGGCAGGCCCAGCGGGTGGCACTCGCCCGGGCCCTTGCCCCTCGGCCCGCGGTGCTGTTGCTGGACGAGCCCTTCAGCGCTCTCGACGCGGAGTTGCGGCAGCGGCTGGCGGCAGACGTCGCTGACCTGCTGCGTCGCGAGGCGACGGCCGCCGTGCACGTCACCCACGACCTCGACGAGGCCGCCGCGATGGCCGACCGGGTGCTGCGCATGCCCCCGGAGCCAGGCCAGCCCCTTGCTAGGGTGCCGCGGTGAGCGCCACCCCCACGATCCCGGGCTACCGTCGCGTCCTGACCGGCCGGTGGCGCCTCATGGCGGCCAGCGCACTGATGCTGTTCGTCCAGCTCGCGCTGATTCGGTGGTCCGGCGCGAACCTTGTGCACCTGTCCTACTTCTCGAACCTCATCCTGCTGGCTTCCTTCCTCGGGATCGGCCTGGGCTTCCTGCGCTCGCGCACCACGCGCGACATGGGCCGCTACGTTCCCCTGGGACTGCTCCTGCTGGTGGCCTTCATCATGCTGTTCCCGGCCAAGATCGAGGGCTCGTCCAGCGAGTTGATCTTCTTCACCGAGGTGCGCCCGACCGGTCTGCCAACCTGGGTGTCGCTGCCGCTCGTGTTCCTTGTCGTCGCGGTCACCATGACGATGTTCGGCGAGATCACGGGTCGGGCCTTCCGCGAGTTCTCGGCGTTGAACGCCTACCGCTGGGACATCATCGGCTCGATCCTGGGCACCCTGGGCTTCACCCTGATCGCCTTCCTGCGCGCGCCGTCGTGGGTGTGGCCGCTGGTCACCCTCGTCATCCTGTGGGCGCTGTACGGCTTCGCCCTGCCCTGGGTGTCGCGGATCGCCATGCTCGTGGTCATCGGAGCGCTCGCCTTCGAGTCGATGGCGGCCGGGGTGTCGTGGTCGCCCTACTACAAGGTCCACACCGAGACATTCAATGTGGGCACGTCCGTGGAGTTCACGAAGATCCAGGTGAACGGCATCCCGCACCAGAACGTGCTGGACTTCGCCGAGCGGCTGAAGATCGAGCCGATGTACGGACGGCCCTACGAACGCGCCGTCGACAATCCCCTGCGCAACGTCCTCGTCGTGGGTGCCGGTACGGGCACCGACGTGGCCCTGGCCCTTGCCATGGGGGCGGAGCACGTCGATGCCGTCGAGATCGACCCGCGCATCCAGCAGATCGGGCAGCAGGTCAACCCGAACCAGCCCTATGCCGATCCCCGTGTCTCCGTCTACATCGACGACGGACGGGCATTCCTGTCCCGCACCGACGACAAGTACGACCTCATCCTCTTCGCCCTGCCGGATTCGCTCACGCTGGTCAGCGGTGCAAGCCAGTTGCGGCTGGAGTCCTACCTGTTCACCGAGGAGTCCATCGCCGCGGCCCGAGACCACCTCACCGACGAGGGCGTCTTCGCGATGTACAACTACTACCGCGAGCCCTGGCTAATCAACCGGCTCGCAGGGACCGTCGACCAGGTCTACGGCCACACTCCGTGCCTCGACACGTTCACGGCGATGCAGTCAGTCGCCGCAGTGACGATCGCCAAGGATGCCGCCAACGCTGTCTGCGCGCCGGGCGCCGTATGGGACCGGACAGCCGTCGCCGCGGCCGGCCAGGACATCCCCACACCCGCCGCCGACGATCACCCATTCCTGTACCTGAAGGACCGGACGATCCCGTCGCTGTACCTCATTGTCATCGCCCTGATCATCGGCGTCTCCCTCATCGGAGTGCGGGTCTTCGGCGGTCCGTTCTCGCGCATGCGCGGCTATGGCGACCTGTTCTTCATGGGCGCGGCCTTCCTCCTGCTGGAGACCCGGTCCATCACGACCTTCGCACTGCTGTTCGGCACGACCTGGGTGGTCAACGCGCTGGTCTTCACCGGCGTGCTCGTGGCGGTCCTCGCCGCGATCGAGGTGACCCAGCGACGCCGGACGCCGATCCCGAGGCCATTCATCATCACCGCGCTGTTCGTCTCCCTGGCGGTGGCCTTCCTGGTCCCCAACTCGATGCTGCTGTCCCTGCCCGTCCCGCTGCGCCTGCTCCTTGCGATCGTGCTGGCCTTCGCCCCGATCTTCTTCGCCAACCTGCTCTTCACGTCCCGCTTCAAGGACGCCGCGAACCCGACAGCCGCGTTCGCGGCGAACCTGTTCGGCGCCATGATCGGCGGTTGCCTGGAGTACCTCTCGCTCCTGATGGGATACCAGTGGCTCATCGGGGTCGCCGCGCTGCTCTACCTCGCCGCGGTGGCCATCGGCCAGCGACAGTTGTCCAAGGAGTCCTTGGGCGCTACCACCTAGTCGCGCAGTGTCTTGGCCCAAACGATCGGCGAGCCTCTCCGAACCGCCACCAGAAGTGCCGGAGAATTGCTCCGTGAGTCCCGGGCAGCCGATCGCGGTGCGTTCCGGGCCGTGGACGGCGGATGAGATCGCCACCTTCCTCGATGCCTCGGTGATTCCCATCCGGCTCGCCACGTCTGGCATGCACTTCCCGCTCGTGCAGTCCCTGTGGTTCTTGCATGAAGCCGACACGTTGTGGTGCTGTACGCAAGCAGAGTCCGTCCTCGCCTTGCGCCTGCGGGCCGAGGGGCGATGTGGCTTTGAGGTGTCTGGGGATGACCCGCCGTACCGCGGAGTGCGCGGCACGGGCTATGCCACCCTCGACGAGTCATCGGCGACGACCATGCTCCCACGGCTCATCGCGCGCTATGTCGGGGCTGGACAGTCTCCGCTCGCCGACTGGCTGCTCTCGCGCATCGAGAGCGAGGTGGCCGTCCGAATCGACGGGCTGACGGTGACCTCGTGGGACTACTCCGCCCGAATGTGACGAGGAGGCGCCATGGACGAGTCGACGTACACCGACATCATGCTGCGGGCAGCACAGGTGTTCGAGATGATCGCGGCGCTCATCCTCATGGCCGGGCTGGTGCTCGCATTTGTGCTCGCCGCTCGTTCCATGCGGTCCAACGGCGACGGCAAGCAGGCCTACCAGGTGTTGCGCCAGTCGTTCGGAGGCGTGCTGCTCCTCGGCCTGGAAGTGCTCGTCGCCGGCGACCTCATCCGCACGGTCGCGGTCGAGCCCACCCTGGAGAACGTCGCCGTGCTGGGCCTCATCGTCCTGATCCGGACCTTCCTGAGCTTCAGCCTCGAGATCGAGATCGAGGGCGTCCCCCCGTGGCGACGGGGCCTCGTCAGTGGCGCGACGGTCATCAAGAACGCTGCGCGCAACTCCGGCGGTCAGTAGCCTGACGACGTCGAAGGGGACGTGGTGACCGAGCCTGAGAACACCCGATCGCTCGAGGCCACGGTGCAACGTGACTTCCGCCAGGCCATGTCCTACGGCGACTACCTGCGACTGGACCTCGTGCTGTCGGCCCAGCAGCCGCTCAGCGCTCCACCACGCCACGACGAGCTTCTCTTCATCATCCAGCACCAGACGTCCGAGCTCTGGCTCAAGCTCATGCTGCACGAACTGCGCGCTGCCCGCGAGCTGCTGCGGACCGACGAGCTATCCCCTGCACTGAAGTGCCTGGCCCGCGTGAAGCACATCCAGCACACCCTCATCGAGCAGTGGGGGGTGCTCACCACCCTCACGCCCAGCGAGTACGCGGAGTTCCGCTCCTTCCTGCAGAGCTCGTCGGGCTTCCAGTCCTGGCAGTACCGGGCCGTGGAGTTCATCCTCGGCAACAAGAACCCGGACATGCTGCAGGTCTTCGACCACGATCCCGACACCCACGCCCTGCTCGCCACGTTGATGGACGAGCCCACGCTCTACGACGAGTTCCTGCGCTTCATGCACCGCCGGGGCCACGCTGTGCCGCAGGACATCCTGGACCGCGACGTCCGGGAGGCCTGGCACCTGCATCCGACGCTCGTGCCGGTCTTCGCTTCGGTGTACGAGCAATCCCACGGCTACTGGCAGGAGTACGAGGCCTGCGAGGCACTGGTCGACGTCGAGGACAACTTCCAGCTCTGGCGGTTCCGGCACCTGAAGACCGTCGAGCGGATCATCGGCTCCAAGTCCGGCACCGGCGGGTCGAGCGGAGTGCCGTTCTTGCGGCGGGCGCTCGACCTCACCTTCTTCCCCGAGCTCTACGCCGTCCGTGCCCAGATCGGCGGCTAGCCGCGCTGGAGAAGGACGTCGGGAGTCCGCTCCTCGTTCCCGCTCCCATCGGTGCGGTCGATTTCCACGAACCCCCTGGCCGAATAAAAGGCCCGGGCTCGGTAGTTCTGCTGGAAGGCCCACAGGCGCAGGCCTGGATCCGCTTCCTGCACCACCCGGTCTAGCAACGCCGTCCCGACCCCGCGCCCCTGGCAGTCGTCGTCGACGTAGAGGTGGTTGAGCCAGCCTTCACGGGCCACCGCGAAGCCCAGGACGCGACCGGCATCCTCGACGACCCACCCCGTGGCATTCGTGACCTCGCCAGCGAAGAACTCCCGGTCCTCGTCCGGCGTGTGCAGCACCGGAAGCCACGGCATCGCCGCGGCGCGACTGCGCGCGAACAACGCGGCGACGGCATCCGCGTCGGCCAGCACGGCACGACGGACTTCCCATGGCATGGGAGAAGTCAAGCACTGCGCGGAGCCAGATGGCAGAATCGCCGCATCGACCCAGCGGAAGGCTGCCACGTGACACCCGAACCCGGATCCGTCCATCACGTCACCCTCACGGTCACCGACGCCACGCGAAGCGCGGACTGGTACCAGTCCCTGCTCGGCCCCGCGACCGTCGTCGAGCGACGTGGCGAGACCTGGCACCGCCTGCGGATGCAGTGGCCGAGCGGACTGGTCATCGGCGTCACCCAGCACCAGTCGGCCACGCCGATGCGCTTCGACGAGATGCGCGTGGGGCTCGACCACATCGGGATCGCCTGCGCATCCGAGGACGAGGTCGCCGCGTGGGTGACGCACATGGACTCACTCGGCATCGAGCACGGGCCGCTGGAGGACGTGCCCTACGGCTGGGCGGTGACCGCTCGCGACCCCGACGCGATCCCGATCGAGTTCTTCTGCTCGAAGCCGTGACCAGGCCGGCGATCCCCGGGCTCGGGGCCGTGACCATCCGGTCCATCGACAACGACCACCCGCGGCCGCAGTCCTCGAGCACCTGGGACGACTGGGGCACGATGGCCCCAGAGGTCAAGGACATGGTCATGGAGCGATGGCTGATCGAGGTCACGGGCGACGACGGCGCTGCAGTGCCCGTAGGCGACCTCTCGGCCCACGCGGTCTGGTACGGGCCCACGCCAGGTTCCCGTGCCCTGAACATCGGCATCGCCGTCGCCGAGCCGTATCGGGGCCGTGGCATCGGGTCGATCGCGCAGCGCCTGCTGGCCGAGGTCCTGCACGCGCGAGGCGTCGTCCGCGTGGAGGCCTCGACAGACGTCGACAACATCCCTGAGCAACGCTCGCTTGCCCGGGCGGGTTTCGCATTCGAGGGCATCATCCGGTGCGCCCAGGCGCGCAAGGACGGACTGCACGACCTTCAAGGATGGGCGCATATCGAGCAAGCGCCTTAAACTCGACGCATGCTCACGCTGGCGGAACTGGGTCTGCTCGCGCATTCGCATGCGGCCGAACTCGCCCTGCCGGCGCCGTCCCTTGCCATTGGAGACCGCACCTACGACCTCGGTCAGCGTCCGCTCGTGATGGGCAGCATCAACCTGTCCCGCGATTCCACCTACCGCGAGAGCATCGCGACATCCGCCGAGTCCGCCATCCGCAAGGCCAAGGTCATGGCGGCTCAGGGCGCGGACCTCATCGACATCGGCGCCGAGAGCAGCACGGCCGCGGCGCGACGCGTGGGCGCCGACGAGCAGATCGCCGCCCTTGTCCCCATCGTCGAGCGTCTCGCCGACGAGGCGATCCCCGTGTCGGTCGAGACCTACGAGCCCGCCGTCGTCCGGGCCTGCCTCAAGGCGGGCGCGCAGGTGCTGAACCTCACCGGGGCTGCACATCAGGACGAGATCCTTGCCGCGGCGGCGGAGCACGAGGCCACCGTGATCTTGTGCTACGTCGGCGGCGCGAACGTGCGCGACGTGACCGACGTGCCGCTCGACTCGGATCCGGTGCCCGCGCTCATGGGTCACTTCAGCGACCGCATCGCGCTGGCCCGTGCGCGGGGGGTCGAGCGCATCATCATCGACCCGGGCATGGGCTTCTACTACGGCAATCTCGTCGATCCGCGCACGAGGGCCAGGCATCAGGCCCGGGTCATCCTCGGTTCCTTCCGGCTCGCCGGCCTCGGGGTACCCATCTGCAACGCGATGCCGCATGCCTTCGACCTGTTCGAGGACCAGTTCAGGTCGGCCGAGGGCTTCTTCGCGGTGCTGGGGCGGCTAGGTGGGACGAACATCTTCCGCACGCACGAGGTCGCGCATGTGCGTGCCGTGCTCGCTGCGATGGACGTCCTCGACAGCCCGTTCTTGGCGGACTAGCTCTTGGCGAACGTGAGGACCTGGGTCTCGTCGACGAACAGGTCGAGCTCGTCGCCAGCGACCGTGTAGCCGGTGACGGTCCCCAGAGCGGCGATGTAGGCCTGCTCTGCCGCCATCGCGTCGTCCGGCCCCGCCATCATCGTCGAGGCGATCTCGGCGAAGTCCAGAGCTCCCTCGGGGCTCGACGTGAACGTCGTCATGTACCGGTTGACGCCGCCGAAGCCGCTGGCGTCCGTGTCCGTGAACTCCAGGGTGATGCCCAGGCTGGGGAGAATCGCCGCGTCGCTGGCACTGCTGAGGGTCCAGTTGGCGACGAGTCCAGGTCCGCCCACGGGGCCGGCCTGCCCGGAGTCGCCCGACGATGCACTGCCGCCGCAGGCGGCGAGTGCCGGCAGGGCCAGGAGCACGGCTCCGGCCAGCATGGCGAGTCGGCTGGTCCTCATGGCGCACCTCTTCCGTATGGCGTGCTCGCTGTATCCGGGCCGGGCCCTAGGCCCGGGTGAGGACGATGACGCTGTCGCCCTGCGCCAGGGTGACCGACTCGTCCTTGGCGGGATTCACCCGGATGCCGCCCGGAAGCACGCCAGGCCTGCCCTCGGCGGCCGCCGATCGGTACCCGATCACGACGGTCCCGCCCTCGCGAGCCGACCGGATGAGGTCCGCGAAGTCGCGCGTGCCGACGGCGTCGTACCGCTCGGCCGGATGAAGCGCCACCACGGCACCGTCGGAATCGAACAGGTCCGCGAACACGGGGGCGAGGTGGGGGCTCTCGCTGAGCTGGGCCATGAGCAGGCTGATCAGCTTCTGGCTGACGATGAAGTCGCTGTTGGCCGAGTCGCCGCCCAGCTCCACGTCATTCGGGTCGAGAAGCTCGGCGACGACGTTCTCCTCGTGGGCCGTTACCTCCGCGACGCTGCGCACGTGCATGAGGGCGAGCAGTGTCCGTGCATCCGCCTCGTCGGGTGAGTAGTCCTCGCGCTCGGACAGCAGCATGATGTGGTCGAACGGGCCTTCGTCCATCGCCCGCACGACGGCGGACCGGTCGATCGGGTCCCCCTCGTGCACCACCAGGGACTGTTGCGACAGCGCCATCATCTGCCCGATGCGGCTGACGTCATGCAGTTCCTCGTTGACCAGCAGGTGCAGTTCCGAGCCCGGGGCCACGTGCGTCTCGATCTCCTGCGCGACGAGCGGCGCCAGGTCGCTCCACCCGATGATGAGGGTGCGTTCGGTGGCCTTCTCCAGCGGGGCTGCTGGCGCCTCGTTGCGAGGTGTCCAGTCCACGGGGGCGCGATCCAGCACGAACGTCGAATCGTCCTCCGCTATGCCGATGACGAGGTCTCCGTCCACGACGACCGTTCGCGGATCGGGGCTGAGCTCGACGCTGCCGTCCGCGTGACACAGGCCCATGACGGTCGCACGCGATGCCGACAGGAGCAGCTCCCCGAATGAGCGCCCGACCCAGGCCTGGGGGACGGCGACCGTGTACATCTCGTCACCGTCGAAGTCGAGGAGCTCCTGGTAGATCGCGCCGAGCCCGGACGCCCTGGACACCTGCGCACTGATGCGCGCGATGACGTCCATCGGGGTCACCGTGATCAGGGCCGGACCGACCGCCTGCTTGAGGGCGTCCGATGTCTGGCGGTCCTCGAGCTCGGCGACGACCGTCACGGGGCCAGAGTCGGAATCGGCGACGAGCCGGGACAGGGCGAGGACGGTCTTGACGACCTGCGCATCCGAGCCGTCGGTGGAGCGCAGGACGATGACCGACCGGGCCGCCTGCGGATTGGCCTGGGCAAGGTCGTGCAGCCGGGTGGCGATCCCGCTGCGGACCACCAACTTGGACGTTTTCAGGTCGGGGACCACCGCCTTGATGTCCTCCGTGACCTGGACGGTGTCCTCGCCGGTCAGCACCACGATGGCGCGGCCCCGCTCACTGGAATTCGCCTCGACGAGCTCCGCCACGATCGTCGGGAGCTTCTCGCTCCACCCGATGACGAGGGTGTGGCCACGCTCCAGGACGAGGGACTTGCCGCGACGAAGGGAGTCCACCCGCGAGTCGATCGCTGACGACACGAGGCCGATGATCGTGGCGGCCAGAAAGATGCCGGCCAGCGTGACCACCAGCATGATGATCCGGAAGCGGGTCCCGTCGTCACCGGAGAAGGTACCCGGATCCAACGAGCGGGTCAGCGCGTACCAGAGCCCGTCGCCGAAGCTGGTGTTCTCGTCACCGGGGCCGACGCCGGAAAGCCGGATCACCAGCCCGATCAGCAGGAAGAACAGCCCGGCAATCAAGGCCAGCCACAGCAGTACGGCCCAGAGCCCACGGGACAGGGTGTTGTCGAACCGATAGCGCAAGCGCTGGCGCAGGGTGAAGTTGCCGCTCATGGGACACCGTCCTTCTGCCGTGCGCGACGCAGGCCTCGGCGGGCAGCGTACTCACGGTCACGCGCGGCTGGCTGATCTTTCAGCCCGGGCGGCGTGATACTTCACGCATGTCCCAGCCGGAGGTGGAGCCGCGGCCCCGCCGACGCGTCGGCGCGACCGTCGGCTGGTTCGAGATGTTCTACGACCTCGTCGTCGTGGCCGCCCTGGGGCTGTGCAACGAGGCCTTCCTCAGCGAGCCGTCCATCGAGACGGCGTTGTCGGCCATCGTCAGTGTCGCCGCTCTCGCATGGGTGTGGTTCCTGACGGCGCTCTTCACGAACCTGTTCCCGGGCGATGACCTGGTCCGGCGGCTGCTGATCCTCGTGCAGATGGGCTTCATCGTCATCGCGGGGCTGGCCGTGAACCAGGTCAACGGCCTGAGCAACCACGCCGGCCTGGCCGCCTACGGCGGTGCGCTGCTCGTCGTCGGATTGTTGTTCCTGCAGCATCGGGGCAAGCTCGCCAACCCACGCATGCTCCATGGGGGGCTGCTCGCGCTCGCGGGGTCGGCCGCGATCTGCTTCGTCGGCGTGCTGCGGCCGATCGACGAGGCCGGGTTCTTCCTCGCCGCGGCGTTGGCGGTGTCGATGGTCGCCGTGCTGAGCGTGCCGAACGAGAAGGCCACGGTCGGTGGATCCCTGCGCTCGGAGCACCTGCAGGAGCGGCGCGGGATCTTCATCATCATCATCCTGGGCGAGGGCTTCGCTCAGCTCGTCCGTGCCCTCGACGATCTGGGCACGATCCCGCGGATGAGCGCCTTCTCGCTGACCTTCCTGCTGGCCTTCGCCCTGTGGTGGATCTACTTCGACGGCATGTTCTCCCCGCGCGAGGGACACGTGATCGTGCGCTGGCGGCTGTCATTGCTGGCCCACCTCACCCTCATCTACGGCATGGGTGGAGCACTCGACATCCTCGCCGTGCTGACGGCGCGGCACGAGGAGCACGTGGGGCACGGGCTGCTCATCTACTTCGCCGTCTCGATCGCGCTGGTGTTCTGTTCGTTCGCGGTGCTCGGCTGGACCGTCAACGGGCGCTTCGGGGCCGCCGGGTGGGCGCAGATCGGGTCATCGGCGTTCATCCTCGCGATGGCCGTGCTGGGCTCGCAGGGGGAGGAACTGCGCATCGGTCCCGTCATGGCGGTGTCCTCCGCCCTGGTCATCGCCAATGCCGTGTTCTCGGTCTGGTCGGACCATGCGCGAGAGTCCGGCAGTTGGCGGATCGCCCTGCGAGGGATCGTCAAGGGCGGCGACACCGAGGACATGTAGCCGACCTTGAGGTTCGGCAGGAGCTAGATGTCGCAGATGCGGCGGATCAACGGCTCGGGGTCAACCGCGTCGGATTCGCCGCCGCTGCGCCAGAACTCGAAGTGCAGGTGCACGGCACCCGGGGATCCGCTGTCGCCCATGAGGCCGATGACCTCGCCGGCCGTCACCCGCTGGCCGCCCTCGACCAGCACCTTGTCCATGTGGCCGTAGTAGAACTTCGAGCCGCTCTTCCCCCGCATGACGATCTGCAGCGCTCCGTTGTCCTGGCGCTTGGTGCGGTCGATGACGCCGTCCTCGACCGCGAAGATCGGAGTACCCCTCCGCCCGCCGAGGTCGATGCCCATGTGCGCTCGCGGACCGCGGTCGGCCCCCCAGCCCGCCCCGATGACGAAGTTCTTCGTGGGGCAGACCCGTGGGTCCTGCTCGTCGGCCTGCGCCGTGCCCGGTGCGGCCAGCCCCGCGAGCCCGACAAGGGCAGCGGTCGCCGCGATGGCGAACGTTCTCCGGGTGGACATGGGCCTCGACGTTACCAGTTCGTTACCTGAGCGGCCAGCCGTCCACCGGTCGCACGACGCCTCACCCCATGGCGGCCTTCACCAGCAGGACCACCCCGAGCACGAGCAGCACGACTGCGACGACGACCACGTTGTGCCTGGTCAGCCAGTCGCCCCACCCCTTCAGCACGCCATCCGCGCGACTCCCGAGCGCCAGGTAGGCGGCGAGCGGCGCGAGCACGCCGATCGACGCGATCAGCGCGAAGCCGAGCAGCCCGACGAGCTCCTGGCCGAGCGGGACCCCTGTCTCCCCGATGGCCGCGGCGGCCGCCAGGCCGAGGACGAGGTTCTTCGGCTTGATGGCGGCCAACGCGATGCCCAGGCCGAACGCCCGGCCGGTGCCCACCCCGGACAGCCGCGCCATCCAGGCCGGCTGCTCGGGCTCGACGCCAGGCTTGGGCCGGCCCCGCCACGAGCTCAGGGCGAAGTAGAGGAGTGCGACGCCGACGGCAGCCGTGATCGCCCGCGCCCAGGGCGAGCCCGAGCCGTCGTCGTGAAGCGGTGTCCGATTGATGACCAGGATCCCGACGAGCCCGAGGCCCAGCAGGCCAGCAACCCAGCCGGTGGCGAAGGCCGGGCCGGCCCGCCGGGCCCGCTCGCCGAGCAGGATCAGGATCATGGCCAGGACCGGGAGCGGACTCGCCAGCACGCCGAGAGCGAACGGAAGCCCCGCCGCGATGGCCGCAGTCACCCGCTGACCATACGGCCACCGGCCCGGTCGAACCCGCGCAGCGACGCGGGATTGGGCCTACGCTCCCGGCATGCCCCGCACCGCCTTTCGGACCTGCCCGCTCTGTGAGGCCACCTGCGGCCTGCGCCTGACCATCGAGGGCGACGCCGTGATCTCGGTCCGCGGCGACGACGACGACGTGTTCTCGCACGGCTTCGTCTGCCCCAAGGGTGTGGCGATCGGGGAGCTCCACCACGACCCCGATCGGATCCGCTACCCGCTCGTCAGGGGCGCCGACGGCCTGCACCGCCGGGCGTCGTGGGACGAGGCGTGGGCCGAGATCGCCCGCCTGCTCGGTCCCGTGCGCGCAGACCACGGCAACGACGCGGTGGGGATCTACCTCGGCAACCCCAACGTGCACAACGTCTCGTCGTCCCTCTACGGACCGGCGCTGGTCAAGGCCCTCGGCACGCGCAGCGTCTTCAGCGCGAGCACCGTCGACCAGATGCCCCAGCAGGTGGCCGTCGGCCTGCTGTACGGCACGGGGCTGTCCGTCACGGTCCCCGACATCGACCGCACCGAGTACGCCCTCATCCTCGGGGCGAACCCGTTGGTGTCGAACGGTTCGATGTGGACGGCGCCCGACATGCCCCGCCGGCTCCGGGCGCTGAAGGCCCGAGGCGGCCGCCTTGTCGTGGTGGACCCGGTGCGGACCCGGACGGCGGAGGCCGCCGACGAGCACATCGCCATCCGCCCCGGCACCGACGGATTCCTGGTCGCTGCGATCGTGCACGTCCTGTTCGCCGAATCGCTCGCCGATCCCGGACCCGCCGGCGAGTGGCTCGCTGACGGCGCCGTTGATGCCCTGGAACAAGCCGCTCGGCCCTTCACTCCGGAGGCTGTCGCGCAGCTGTCCGGGGTGCCGGCCGACACCATCGTGCGGCTGGCCCGCGAACTCGCGGCCGCACCGACCGCCTTCGTCTACGGGCGGATGGGCACCGCAACGGCAGGGCTGGCCATCGACGGAACGTCGCCACAGTCCTTCGGCACCGCCGCGTCATGGTGGATCGCCGTCGCCAACCTCCTCACGGGCAACGTGGACCGGCCCGGGGGGGTGATGTGGCCGCTGCCAGCCGCCGGCGGCCCGACCACGTCCGGAACGTCCGGCACCGGGCGTGGCATCCGGATCCCCGGGGGACACCGCTCACGCGTTCGCGACCTGCCGAGCGTGCTCGGCGAGCTCCCCGCCGCCGCCCTTGCCGAGGAGATCGACACGCCGGGGACCGACGGCACGCGGATTCGCGCCCTGATCACCATCGCCGGCAACCCGGTCGTGTCGACGCCCGACGGCGGCCGGCTGGCCGCTGCGCTGGGCATGCTCGACGCGATGGTGAGCATCGATGCATACGTCACCGAGACCAGCCGGCATGCCCATGTGATCCTGCCGGCTCCGTCGCCGCTGGCCCGCGCGCACTTCGACCTCGCGTTCTCCGCGCTGTCGGTGCAGAACGTCGCCCACTGGTCACCACCGTCGGTCGGCCTTCGCTCGGACGAGGCGTCAGACGAGCAGGACGAGGGCGACATCCTGCTCCGGCTGGCCTGTGTCGCCCTCGGCGACGCGATGAGCATCGACGACCTTGACGAGTTCGTGGCGCTCGACGTGGCCACGCGGGCCTGCCGCTCGGAGGCGTCCCGCGTGCACGGCCGCGAACCCGCCGAACTCGTGGCCGCAACGGCACCGCGGCGGCGGCAGGAGCGCTTGCTCGACCTGCTCATTCGATCGGGGCCCTACGGCGACGGGTTCGGCTCCCATCCCGGCGGACTGACCCTCGCGGACCTCGAGGCGGCTCCCCACGGCATCGACCTCGGACCCCTGCAGTCGCGCCTGCCCGAGGTGCTGCGCACCCCCAGCGGGCGCATCGAGGCGGCCGCGCCGCAGTTGCTCGACGAGGCCGCGCGGATGGCAGCGATCCTCGCGGAGGCCGCCGATCACGCCGGGGGCCTCGTCCTCGTCGGTCGCCGCGGGCTGCGCAGCAACAACTCCTGGATGCACAACATCCCGCTCCTGGCCGGCGGCTCGAACCGCTGCACGCTGTGGATCCATCCGGACGACGCAACGGCCCACGACCTGGCCGACGGGACCGATGCGTTGCTTTCCAACGGTACCGGCGAGGTCCGAGTGGCGGTGGAGGTCACGGACGCCGTGGCGCCCGGCGTGGTGTGCCTGCCGCACGGTTGGGGGCACTCCGGAGCGGGCACGTGGGGGTCCGTGGCTGCGGCCGCGCCCGGCGTGAACTCGAACCTGCTCACCCCGTCAACAGGCATAGACGCGCTGTCCGGCACCGCGGTCCTCAACGGCATCCCGGTGACCGTCCGGGCTGCTTGACCAGCCTTCAATCGGGCGGCCCGACGGGATTGTTCCTACACTCGGCGTCGGGACCGGCACCGTGGCCGGCCAGACGACGACGGAGGTCCTGCCGTGAGCCAGCAGGGCGGTTCGCTCGCGTCTGACCTTGGCGTCCTCCACCGGTGGCTCGTCGCGACCTGCGCCGTCCTCGTCATCGTCCTGGTGGTGGGCTACGCACTGAGCATCGAGGCCATCACCCGGATACGGCCCGACTGGCCCGTCATATACCCCTACACGGTCGTCGGCCTTGCCGCACTGGTCGTGGCGATGATCCTCTTCGACCGGGGCGGTCGTACGGGCCTGGTCATCGGGCGGGTGCTTGCCGCGATCCCGCTGGCCTTCGGGATCGTCGTGGAACCGGCGATCAGCCTGGGCCTGCTGCCGAGCAGCGACCCGGTCGTGGAGGACTACACCCTCGTCACGGCGCTGCCGGCCCTGGCTGTCGTGTCCACCGCCACCTGCGTGCTCCTGCTGGGCTTCCCGCGCGATCGCGTGCCCCGCTTCAGGTTCGGCCTCGGCGTGCTCGCGTCGGTCATCGCGCTGCTCGGCCTGCTCTCCTACGTGTACGGTGCCGCATCGCTCTTCACGCATCTCGGGCTCACCGGCACGTCCATGCCCACCACGATCCTCGGGCTGCTGGTCATCGGAGCCGCCCTCACCGCCCGACCCGACCGGCCACCGCTCGAGGGTCTCGACGCACGCTACGACGGCAGCCTGCTTCGCCGGATGCTGCCTCCCCTTCTCGTCATCCCGTTCGTCCCTGCATTGATCACGTGGCTCGTCGGCCTGATCGACACCGATGCCGAATCGGTCACCGCCATCGCGCAGTTGATCACGGTCGTCCTCCTGCTCGGCGTCATCGTGCTGAGCGGCGCAGGCCAGAGCCGTGCGCGGCGGGCCTTGGCCACCGAGCGCCAGCGCCTGTGGGAGGTGTTCTCCAACAGCCCGACCGCCACCGCCATGCTCGACTTCAGCGGGAGCATCCTGCTCGCCAACGAAGCGCTCGGTCGCTTGCTGGGCACCGGCCCGGACCTGCTGCCCGGCAGGTGCCTCGTGGACTTCGTCGCCGACCCGGACCGGCCGGCCACGGTCGACGGGCTGA
This sequence comes from Actinomycetota bacterium, assembly GCA_030645615.1. Lineage (GTDB taxonomy): Bacteria > Actinomycetota > Actinomycetes > S36-B12 > S36-B12 > UBA10649. Next base: position 27,364 of record JAUSNB010000050.1, read on the forward strand.
TCTCGGTGTCGTCGGGCGGCGACGTGATCCGCGTCGACGTCCAGATCGAGCCTGTGTCCGGCGAGTCCGTCTGGGTCGACGCGTCGCTGGCACCCATCCGCAACGCGGACGGCGTCGTGACGTCCCTGCTGGTCCAGTGCATCGACCTCACCGACCGCAAGCACCTCGAGCGGATGCTCTTCGACCAGGCCGCGCGGGACCCGCTCACCGGGCTGCTGAACCGCGACGGGCTGGCCCGGCAACTCACCGAGCGCGACCTCACGCCGGCCCCGGGCTCGGTGACGGTCGTCGTGTACGCCGACGTCGACCACCTCAAGCAGGTCAACGACACCATCGGCCACCAGGCCGGCGACGACCTGCTGCGAGAGATGTCACGCAGGCTGAAGTCCTGCCTCGCTGACGAGGACATCGTCGCTCGGGTCGGCGGTGACGAGTTCCTCGTCGTCACCCATGCGCGGCTGATGGGCGTGGACCCGACAGCCGTCGTGCTCAGCCGCCTGCGCGACGAATTGACCGGTCCAGTGGCCGTCGGTCGCGACATCATCACCATGTCCGTGTCCCTGGGCGCGGCGGTGGTCCAGGAGTCCGAGGAGTTGTCCGTGGCGATCTCCCGCGCCGACGAGGCCATGTACGCGGACAAGCGGCGCCGCCGGTCCACCGACCGCACGTAGTCGGACGCCGCCGCGTTGCCGATCCGAGGCGGAACCCCCGGCGCACGGCGAAGTAGGCAACAATCCCGCCATGTCGTTCATGCCGCGTCGGGCAGCCTGGCTGACCCGATGGGCGACCGACACTCCCGTGCAGGTCGGCATCGCTGGCGCCTCCTGGTCCGTCGCCGGCTCCTACGCTCGCGGCCTCCTGCCACGCAGCCCGATGCAGCAGGCCGTCTCGAGCGGCGTCGTGGCCGCGACCCACTACCAACTCACGGCAACGGCGTGGGCCACCCTGCAGGCGCTTGGCGCGCTGCCGGGCACCCGGCCCGGGCTGCGGGCGAACCTGCTGCTCTCGGCGGGCGGGATCACGACCGGCATCTCCGCGTCCGCGCTGACGCAGTCCCGGGCCGACGACAGCATGGTGGCTGCAGCGATCGGCACGGCAGGTCGGCTCACCGCCTTTGCGGCCCTCGCTGGCGGCGCCTCCGCGGCATGGGACGAGATCCTGCACCGCCGGCTCGGGCTGCGGCCGGGCATCGACACAACGCTCCTCCCGGCGGTCGCCACTGGTGCAGCCGTCGTCGGGTTCAGCATCGCCCGACGCACCCAGCGCGCCCGCGCGTACGGGGTGGTGGCGCCCGAGCGGCACGCGGTCGCTGGCAATGGCGCCCGGGCGGCGCTCCAGGCCACGGCCGTCGGCATTGCCTCCGGCATCGGCTTCGCCGCCGCCACTACCGGCGAGCAACTCCTGGCCCGAGCCCTCGAACGTGGACTCGCCGTGGCCCTCAGACGCGAGCCCGGAGCCCTGGGGAGCCTGGTCGCCCACGGCCTGATCCTCGGGTCGATGGGAGTCGGAGGCGTGGCCGCCCTGAACGTGGTCACCACGCAACTGCAGCAGCGCGACGACATCGTCGAGCCCGCCTACCCGACGCCACCGACCTCGGTGCACGTGTCCGCGGGACCTGCCAGCTCGATGCCGTTCGACTCCCTCGGCAAGGAAGGACGCCGGTTCGTCTTGATGGCGTTGACTCCCGAGGAGATCAGCACGGTCATGGGGCAGCCGGCCATCGAACCGGTCCGAGTCGTTGGCGGCTATGAATCGGCCGACGATGTCGCGGAGCGAGCGCGGCTGACCTTGCGGGACATGGAGGACGTGGGCGCGTTCGACCGGTCACTGATCTGTATCGGGTCCCCCACGGGAGTCGGCTACTTCAACTACTCCCTTGCCGAGGCGCTGGAATACCTGACCCTCGGGGACTGCGCCATTGTCGTGCCCCAGTACGCCCTGGTCCCCTCCGCGCTGGCACTCACCAAGACCTTCGAGGCCGAGGAGCTCACCGCGCTGGTGGTCGCGGGAGTCCGCGACCGGCTGCACGCCCTGGCCCCCTCCCGTCGACCGCGGCTGGTGATCGCCGGGGAGAGCCTCGGCGCAAACGTGGCACTCGATATCGCGACGGCGCACGGCGGGCAGCCGTCCGTGCCAGCGTTCGAAGACCTCGGGATCGAGGCCGGCCTCTACCTCGGCGTGCCTTTCCGCACGCGCCTGTGGAATGCCTGGCGCGAGGACCCCGCCGCCGTCGATCCGCGCGGGGAACTGCTCCTCGTGAGCCAGCCGGACGCGGTCGAGCCCGGGCCGACTGGTGTGGGGCGGCACGTCATGGTCGTGCACCATGACGACCCGGTGAACAAGTACGGGTTCCGCATGGTGCTGCAGCCACCGTGGTGGATGGGGCCGCCGACCACGCGCCCGCCCCTCGTTCCGCGCGAGACGAAGTTCCGTCCCATCACGTCCTTCGTGCTCGCCACCGTGGACCTCTTCAACGGCATGCAGTCCAAGCCCGGCACCTTCGTCCGTCGCGGCCACGACTACCGCATCGACCTGCGCGAAGGCGTGCAGCTTGCGTTCGGGCTCGCCTGCACGCCCGCCCAGGGGGATGCGATCGACGCCGCGCTGCGGACCCGGGAGCAGCAGTGGGCGGCCCGGCGCATGGTCGCCCGCAAGCTCGACAAGGCACGTCGTGCGATCGAGCAGCAACTGGCCGAGTGGGGCACGCCCGGTGACCTCGCCGACCTCGACCCGAACGCCGACAAGGCGCTGCGGGGACTGGCCAGGCTGGGGGTCATCAGCGGCCCGCCGGGGGCGTGAGCCGCACGAACCGTCGGTCGCCCGGCTACCCGCGGATCCGGGAGTTGTCCGGGTCATACATCGGGCGCAGCGATGCGACCGCGGAGTACCGCATCCCGGCGATGTCGACCTCCCACGACCCGTTATCGAGCCAGGCCTGCGTCAACGGCTCCCCCGCGTCGACCATGGCCAGGCCGACAGCGCCGCCCAGCGAGTGCCCGTAGCTGGCCGACCGCAGGTAGCCCACCGCACTGCCATCGCGCAGGAGGACCTCGCCGTGGTGCATGAGCGGCTCCGGATCCAGCACCCGCACCTGCACCAGGCGCCGGCCGGGCGGCCCGCTGGCCTTCTGCGCTGCGACGGCGTCCTTGCCGATGAAGCCACCCGGCTTGTCGAGGGCGACGGCGAAGCCCAGGCCCGCCTCGAGCACCGAGTCGGTGTTGTCGATGTCGTGGCCGTAGTCGCGATAGGCCTTCTCCATCCGCAGGCTGGCCAGGGCCTTGAGCCCGGCGTGCCGCAGCCCGACCGGGGCACCCGCCTCCCACACCTGCTCATAGGCGTGGGCCGCCTGCTCGGTCGGGAGGTACAGCTCGTACCCCAGCTCCCCGACGTACGTGATCCGCACGCACAGTGCCCGGGCGAAGCCGAGGTCGATGTACCGGGCGGCGCGGAAGGGAAACGCCTCGTTCGACAGGTCGACGCTCGTGATCGCTTGCAGCACGTCGCGCGACAACGGTCCCTGCACATTGAGCTGGGCGAGACCTGAGGTCACGTCGGTCGTCCACGCGTGATCGTCGCGGCCCTGCCGCTTGAGCCAGGCCTGCACGTGGCCGTGGGCGGTGTCCGAGGCGATGACCATGAACCTGTCGTCAGCCAGCTTGGTGACGGTCAGGTCGGCCTCGATGGTGCCCGCAACATTGAGCCACTGCGTGTACGTGATGACACCAGGCTCGCCGTCGACCGCGTTCGCGGAGACCCGGTCGAGCAACCGTCCCGCGTCCGGGCCCTGCACCAGGAACTTCGCCATGAAGGACATGTCCATCAGCCCTGCGGCATTGCGCACCGCTGCGTGCTCCTGCTCCCAGTACGCGAACCAGTTCTGCCGGCCCCATGACAGCTCCTCGACGTGCGCTGGCACGCCGGCCGGGGCGTACCAGTCGGCGCCCTCCCAGCCGCTCACGTCGCGGAAGTACGCCCCACGCTCGGCCAGCCGGTCGTGCACCGCGGATCGCTTGATGCCGCGCGCGGTGCGCATCGCCCGGCCGGGGAAGTGCGTCTCGTAGACCATCCCGAGGGTCTCGACCGTGCGCTCTGCGCGGTATCGCGGGTTGAGCTGGAAGTCGTGCATGCGATCGATGTCGAACCCGGTGACGTCGACGTCAGGGCGTCCATCGACGATCCACTGAGCGACGATCCGGCCCATGCCGCCACCAGTGAGGATCCCGACCGAATTCATCCCGGCGGCCACGAAGTAGTTGTCGATACCCGGGGCCTGCCCCACGATCGGCGCCAGGTCAGGAGTGAAGGACTCCGGGCCGCAGAAGAAGGTGCGGATCCCGGCCTCGAGCGTCACGGGGACCCGCTGCATCGCCCGCTCGAGGTAGGGGCCCATGCGGTCCCAGTCAGGTGCCAGTTCACCGAACGAGAACCCGTCGGGGATCCCGCCCACGCTCCAGGGGGCACACACCGGCTCGAAGAGGCCGATCATCAATCCGCCGCCCTCCTCGCGGTAGTACCCGTGCCGGGAGGGGTCTTCGAGTACGGGCCAGCGCGGATCGACTCCGTCGATCGCCTCGGTGATCAAGTAGTAGTGCTCGGCCGCCTGCAGCGGAATCGCCACGTCATTGCGCTCGCCGAGTTGGCGGGCCCACATGCCCGCGCAGTTGACGACGTACTCGCACTCGATGTCTCCATGATCGGTCGCCACACCGCGGACTCGCCCCGACCCGGTCAGGGCATGGATGGCCGACACGCCCTCCAGGATCCGCACGCCGGACTGGCGGGCTCCCCTGGCCAGCGACATCGTCGCGTCGACCGGATTGACCCGTCCGTCCTCGGGCACGTAGAACCCGGCGAGCAGGTCGGAAGTGTCGGCGAGGGGGAACAGCCCAGCGATCTCCGCCGGCGAGATCTCGTGGACGTCGAGCCCGACGTGCCGGTTGAACGCGGCCACTCGGCGGAACTCCTCCAGCCGCCCCACGTCGGCGGCCGCCTCGATGAAGCCCACGGGCGTGAAGCCGGTCGACAGGCCAGTCTCCGCCTCCAGTGTGCGGTAGAGCTCACGGGTGTACTGGCGCATCCCCATTGACGTCTCGGACAGTGACCCGAAGCAGGTCATGAGCCCGGCCGCGTGCCATGTGGTGCCCGACGTGATCCGGTCCCGCTCGATCAGGACGACGTCGCTCCAGCCGAGGCGGCCGAGGTGATACGCGATCGAGGTGCCGATGATCCCGCCGCCGATGACGACCACGCGGGCGCGGGCAGGAAGATCGGCGGTCATGCGGCTCCCCGGACGGATGAACTGTTCGCCGCCAGCCTAGTGACGGTCTGGCCCGCTTCCCCGCGCCGGAAATGCTTGTACCCTCGGCAACACGAGGCACGGGGGTGCCATCGAGGGAGGCAGGCATGAACTCCATCGCTGCCGTCTCCCCGCCACATCAGGTGATCATGCGCTCGCTGGCGATCGTCGGCTGGATCGGCCTGGCAGTCGGTGCCGTGGTCGGGGTCGTCCTGGAGAGCCGCACGGAGGGCCCGCCCAACGAGCTCGCCCTGACGCTGTCGATGGCCATGTTCTACCTGCTGCTCCTGGGCCGGCTGTTCACGGCCATGTCCGCTTACCCCGAACGCCGGGCCGCGCTAGCCAGCCTCACGGCGGCGATCACGCTGTGGGCAGCGGGCTCGGCCTCGGTCAACAGCCTGATCCATTCGGGGGTGCCGCACTTCCCGTCTCCGGGCGAGGTGCTCTTCCTGACGGCGTACATCGCGTTCGCTGCCTTCGTCAGGTTCGATGCCGGCCATCGGCGCGGAGGCCGCGCGACGCCGTGGCTGGATGCGCTGATCGTGTGCGGCGGCGCCGGCGCCCTCGCGGCGGCTCTGCTGCTCACACCCTTCGTCGCGGCGTTCCCCGAGGGTGGCGTGCCGCTCATGGTGGCGCTGATCTACCCCGTCCTCGACGTAGTCCTGGCGCTCATCGTCGTCGGCCAGTGGGCGCTCGCCTCGCGGTCCATGACTCGCCGCGAGCTCGCCCTCATTGCTGGCTTCCTGATCATGGCCCTGGCCGACTCCAGCCTTGTCCTCAAGCTGTCGACCGGGCCGTACGCGTTCACGATCACCTTGATCATCCTGTGGGGCCTGGCCCTCATGCTGATCGTCGGATCCGCCTGCACTGCGCGCCCCCCGCAGGCCAGCCTGGCCCGCCGCCTGCCGGCCTCCTTCCTCGCCGCCAGCTTCCTGCTCGCGATCATCCTTCTCGTGGCCCGGCCGGAGGGCACCGTCGGCATGGCCATCGCGATCCCGGCCGTGGTGACGCTGCTGGCCACCAGCGCTCGGCTGATCATCGCCCTACGCGAATCGCGGGCCGCATCGGAGAACTACCGGCTCGCAGTGACGGACGACCTCACCGGACTGCCCAACCGGCGCGCCCTGCTGAAGGAACTCGACGAGCGGATCGCCTCGGCCGAGCCGCTCAGCCTGCTGCTGCTCGACCTCGACGGCTTCAAGGAGGTCAACGACACCCTCGGCCACAGCGCCGGCGACACCCTCCTGGAGTTGATCGCCCTGCGCATCCGGGAGTCCCTGCCGGCCTCGCTCATGTTCGCCCGCGTCGGCGGAGATGAGTTCGCGGTGATCTACGCCACCGAGGACGAGATCGAGCTGCTCGAGCAGGCGGCCACCATCCGTCAGACGCTGCTGGCTCGCGCCCGCATCGACGGCCTGGACCTCGCGGTCGATGCGTCCATGGGGATCGCCGTGCGCGAGGAGGGCGACGCGCAGGCAGTCGACATCCTCCGCCGCGCCGACGTGGCCATGTACGAGGCGAAGACCACGCGGACCGGAGCCCAGATCTACAACGTCGACAGGGACGAGTTCTCCCGCGCCCGGCTGCAGATGGGCGACGAGCTGCGTCGAGCCCTGCAGCGCGGCCAGATCCGTACCTGGTACCAGCCCAAGGTCGACGCGGCCACCGCTCGGATCATCGGGGTCGAGGCGCTGGTGCGCTGGGAGCACCCTGAGCGCGGAGTGCTCTCGCCGCTCGCCTTCCTGCCTGTCGCCCGCCGCGTCGGGCTGATGCAGCAGCTATCGGAGGCCATCGTCAAGCAAGCGATCAGCGACGCCGCCGCATGGCACCGGGAGGGCCTCGAGCTCAACGTCGCGATCAATGTCGCCCCGCCCGAGCTGTTGAGCGGAGCCCTCATGCCGGTGGTCTATCGCGCCCTCGAGCGAAGCCCCGTCCCCTTGGACGGGATCACGATCGAGGTCACGGAAGACACGTTCATCAACGATCCGGAGCATGCCCGCGACCTGCTTATCGACATCCGCCGGCATGGCCTGCGCACGTCGATCGACGACTACGGCACGGGCTTCTCGTCCCTCGCCTACCTTCGCGACCTTCCCCTGAGCGAGCTCAAGATGGACCGCAGCTTCGTCTCCAGCGTGCTCACGGATCCGCGCAGCCGCACCATCGTCGAGTCGACCATCAACATGGCCCATGCCCTTGACCTGCACGTGGTGGCCGAGGGCGTGGAGTCCCAGGAGGTGGCCGACGCCGTCACGAGCCTGGGCGTCGACGTCCTGCAGGGCTACTTCATTGCGCCGCCCATGCGGGCGTTCGACGTGGCCGACTGGGCGGCCGACTGGAACCGGCCGGCCATGCGGGTCGTCGGCCGGGCCGACGGTCCCTCCGCATAGCCGGCCGGTCGCCGGCGTCGGGTCCCATCGTCACGCCGCCACGGTGCGGCCGGGTGCGGCCGGGACCGCCGCCGGAAGCACGAAGGACGCATCGTCGGGGATGAACACGCCGTCGAGCCCCACGCCCTGAATGATCAGCCGGTAGGCCTCGGGGTTCTCCCGACGGGCGGCATCGAGCATGGTCGCGTGGTAGTAGACCGGCGTGCTTGATTCCGAGCCGAGGTACGGCGCGGCGTAGGTGCCGGGCAGGGCCACGTGCCGGTAGTCGAGTGCGGCCAGGACCCGACGAGCAGGCTCGTCGAAGATGGCCGTCAGGGTCCTGATTCCGTTCGCGCGACCGGCGCGCAGGATCCCGTGGTAGAGCGCGAGGGCGACCCGTACCCGGCTTCCGCGATGAGCCTCGCGAACTCCCAGAGTCGCGATGTCCCACGTTGCCTCGAGGTCGGCGCCCGCCGCTCGCGCCGATCGCGGACCGTCGATGCCCCAGGGTGCACGAGCCACGTCGTTGAGGGTCTTCAGGCCCGCAGGTCCGGGCGTGATGATCCGGCAGGAGCCGAGCACGAAACCCTCGTCGTCGGACACGGTGAGCCAGACCGACTGATCGTCGTAGGGGCCGTACTCCTCCTGGAGCTGCTCGGCAGTGTTGCCGAAGGCGCGGAGGAAGACGTCCTGCTCGCAGGCGCGGGCAGACTCCTGCAGGGCACCCTGGACGTTGAAGCCCAGGAACATCATGGTCGAGTCCTCCCGGACCGACATTCGGTTGCTAGAACGCACGATGCACCACCTTCTTGGCATTGAAGAACGAGCGGGTGAACTCCGCGGCCTCCTCGTTGGAGAACCACTTGCAGGTGTAGATGTCGACGCTGAAGAACAGGCGCGGCTGGTCCCAGGCGTAGAAGTGCGCGCCCGAGGTCTCCCAGTGGATCCAGCCGGCCCATCCGTACATCGGGGACGAGTGGGTGACCGGCTCCAGCAGCGTGACCATGTCGAGCACACCGGACAGCTGGGAGAGGTACGTGGTGATCTGCTCAGCGGTGATGGGCTCGTCCACGAGCCCTTCCACCACCAGGCGCTGGCGGTAGATCTCCGGAGCCAGGTCCTCCATCTCGTCATCCAGGACGGATGGCAGGAGCGGACTCCATGCGGTGCTGGTCATGCATGACCTCCATCGGTTGTCGTGAATCCACTCGATGGGACGAGCCCATCGGCCTGTGGGAACAGCTACGCCGGGGCGGGTAGGGACGCAATCAGGGTAGGGGTGCTGGCGGAGGACGACTAGCGAGGTACCGCGCGGTCGACCGCGACCCCACTGGCGATGAGGCCGTCCACCTCTGTATCGGCCAGCCCGGCCGCCACGAGGACTTCCCGGGTGTGCTCGCCGAGAGCGGGCGGCGGCGGCCCGATGGGCCGCACTGCTCCGTCTATCCGGATGGGCGTTCCCAGGGTGCGCGCGGTCGAGTCCGAGCCATGCGCCACCTGCCCGTCCTGGACCATCCCGCGAGCACGGGCCAGCGGATGGTCGAGCGCCTCGCCGAGGTCGAGCACAGGGGCGACGCACGCATCGACTCCCGCGAACTCGGCAATCCAGCCGTCGCGCGTCCGACTGGCCAGAGCCACCGCAACCTCGTCGACGGCGGTCGGGTCGTACGCGCGGTCCACGAGGTCGGCGCGGCCCAGCGTGCCGCAGAAGGCTGCCCAGAAGGCCGGCTCGAGGGCGCCGACCGAGAGATACCGGCCGTCCGAGCAGCGATACACGTTGTAGCAGGGCAGCAGGCCGTTGAGCGGCATGCTGCCCGGCCCAGTCGAAGCGCCGCTGGCGAAGTAGTCCCCGGCATGGATGGAGGTCCATGCCAAAGCGGCGTCGTACATCGACACCTCGACGCGGCTGCCCGCGCCCGTGCGGGCCGCGTGGACGAGGGCGGCCAGGATGCCCATGCCCAGGATCGTCGCGCCGCCCAGATCGCCGACCTGAACGCCCGGGATGGCCGCCTCACCTCTGCGAGTGCCCGTGATGCCCAGCACGCCGGCGTAGGCGATGTAGTTGAGGTCGTGCCCAGCGACGTCGCGCAGCGGTCCGTCGGAGCCGTACCCGGACAGCGAGGCGTAGACAACCCGCGGGTTCACGGCCCGGACCGCGTCATAGCCCACGCCGAGGCGGTCCACGACCCCCGGCCGGAAGCCCTCGATGATGACGTCGACGGTCGCCGCGAGACGGAGGAAGGCGCTGACCCCGGCCGGCGACTTTAGATCCAGCGCCACCGACCTCTTGCCGCGACCGACGATCCACGAGGCCGCCGATTCGGGGCCGATCCGTGGCTCCCCCCACCGCATGTAGTCGCCGACGGTGGGTTCCTCGACCTTCACGACGTCCGCGCCCAGGTCGGCCAGCAGGGCGCTGAGCACGCCGCCGGGCAGCAGCCGGGTGAGGTCAAGCACCCGCACCTCGGCCAGCGGATCGCCGGTCATGCCACTCCACCACGCACACCACGGATGCTAACCCGGCCGCCGACACCATGGGATGGCGTCAATCCCAGGCCCCGGGATCGACGCCAGAGGCTGGTGTCGGCGCCGCCGTCAGGTACGGGGCCGCCAGCGCCGCCAGATCGCGGTGGCCGCGGCGCGCGTCTTGCCCTCCCACCGGAGTTCCACCTCGACAGTGACTGCGCTCTCGCTGGCGTCGACGAGGGACGCACGGAGGTCCACCGGCTCGGTCAGCGGGCTCGGCCTGAGGTAGCGCACGTTCAGCCCAGCGGTCACAAAAGGCAGCGGGACGTCACCCGTGAGCAGCCCGAGCCGATCGGCCTCCAGGATCATGGGGGTCGCGCTGTGGCAGTCGAGCAGCGTGCAGATGATCCCGCCGTTGAGGTAGCCCAGGCCGTTGTCATGCTCGGGCCACGGCACGAAGGTCGCGACCGTGGCAGCCGTCCCGTCGGTGGCCGGGTAGCTGGCCAGCCGCAGGCCCTTGGGGTTGATGGGCCCGCATCCGAAACAGGTCATGGTCGGGAAGAACCGTTCCTGCAGGCTCGGCTCCCCGTCCCCTACGATCCCCGTCATGAGCACCCCTCCCGTCGTCGGCGGGACTCTAGTCGCGGGACACCGGAAGAGTTGACAAGAGTCCTTTCGAAAGATATCTTTTCATTATGCCCTCCGATCCCACCACCATCACGACCATCGAGGATGCGCACGCCCTGAAGGCGCTGGCGCACCCCGTGCGGCTGGACCTGCTCGAGGCCGTCGGGGTCCACGGGCCGCTTACCGCCACCCAGGCCGCCGAGCTCGTCGGCGAGAGCCCGGCCAACTGCTCCTGGCATCTGCGCCAGCTTGCGAAGTACGGCTTCCTCGAGGAGGTCCCCGACGCCAAGGGCCGGCAGCGCCCGTGGCGCCGCACCGCGTCCGGGATGCAGTGGAGCGACACCGGTCCCGACGCCGCCTTCGAGGCGGCTTCCCGGGCGCTGACCGAGGTCTTCATCGAACGTGAGACCCGGCTCATCCGGCGGGCCATGGCGCAGCCCCAGCCGGCCGGCTGGGCCGATTCGGCCATCGCCATGCAGTCGGTCAGCTGGCTCACCGCCGAGGAGATCGCCCAGCTCGAGCACCAGTTCTGGGACATCCTCGCCGCATTTCGGCCACGCGTCGCGGATCCCAGCCAGCGCCCCGCGGGCTCGCGGCCGGTCCGCTTCATGGCCCTCGCGGCCCCCGACGACACCTTGTCCGTATCCCCCGAGACTCCAGAACCAGGAGATGTCGATGACTGACTACGCGTGCACGGCAGTGGCCGAGCCCCTTTCGATCCCCAGGTGGCTGGGCTTCCGCGCCCTCGACGACAACCAGGCTCCGCGCAGCGCCCGGGAATGGTCCGTGTGGCGGCACCTGCGCAGGCTGAGGCCCGCCCGCGCTCGTCGTACGTCGGGCCCCACGCATGCGATCCCCAGCGGCCCGGCCTACTCCCCGAGTCAGCACCGCGGTCACCAGATGCTCCTGCTCGATGACCGCACGGTGATCGGCGATCCCATGGGTCGCGCTTGCGCGGGCGGGCGGTCCGTGTAACAGTTCTCGCAGCAAGGGGAGTATCCCCATCGCTGATGGTCGTCAATACGGCACTTCGGTGCCCGGCCATCAGGTCGACCTCAGGTCGGCGGCGAGAGACCTTGTGTTGTTGACAGTCGTCACGACACGAGGAGCGCCATGCACTGCCACACATCGATCACCAGCGCTGGCAACAGCGTCCTCGTCGGCATGTGTCCCCGGCCCCACCAAGTCAAGGAGATCACCATGGGAACGACCACGACCACCCGCACCGAGAACGGCGAGCGCGCAGGTCGCCCCCAGCTGACCCGGGAGGGCGCCGACCTGCTCGCTGCCCACGCCACGGACATCCGCGAGCGCCGGCTGGCCGAGCTTCGTCCGTTGCTGGTGGAGCACGAGCGGGACGAGCGCCACGTGGCGGAGTTCGAGCAGTTGCTGGCACAGGCGGACGAGTGGGACCGCTTCCTGGCTTCCGCCCAGATCATCGCGATCGACCCGGCCGACTTCGATGGCCACGTGGCCCTCGGGGTCCGGGTCAAGATCAGGCTGGTCGACAAGTCGGCGGCTTGGGTGCGCCTTGTCCACCCGCGCGAGGCCGTCCTCGACGAGGAGCGCATCTCGGTCACATCGCCGTTGGGAATCGCCCTGCTCGGGGCCGCGGTCAAGGACAAGGTCACCGTGAGTGCACCGGCGGGAGACTGGGTCTGCTCGGTGCTCGAGGTCGACGCTTCGGGCGTCATCGCGACCGAACCGAAGCGCCGCCGGTTCCCGCGGCCCCGGAAGTCCTAGTCGGGCTGCGTCAGTGGCGTAGCGCGCTCGGTTCCTCGACATGGGTCAGGTGACCGTCGAGGATCTCGAACACCCGATCGGTGTACTCGACCATCCGCAGGTCGTGCGTGACCATGATCCCGGTCTTGCCGCGCCCCTTGATCTCGCGGCGCAGCAACTCGACGACCTGTCGGCCCATCGCAGTGTCCAGGGCCGCCGTTGGCTCATCGACGAGGACCAGGTCGGGATCGTTCATGAGGGCCCTGCCGATGGCGACCCGCTGGCGCTCGCCGCCGGACAGCTGCTCAGGCAGGTTCTTTGCCCGGGCGCCCAGCCCGAGCTCCTCGAGCAGGCCGTCCGCCCGGGCCTGTGCCTGCGCCCGCGAGGTGCCCTTGACGAGAGACGCGACGTACAGCAGGTTCTCGCGGGCCGTCAGGAACGGAACGAGGTTGGCGGACTGGAAGACGAAGCCCACCCGCTCCGCCCGGAAGGCCGTGAGGTCCTTCTTCGACAGCCCCGTGACATCGCTGCCGCCGAGCGTGACGGTGCCGCCGCTGGGCGAGAGCAGTCCGCCGACGATCGAGATGAGGGTCGTCTTGCCGGAACCCGACGGTCCGAGCAAGGCGACGAACTCGCCTTGGTCGACGGCCATGGTCGCGTCCGCCACGGCGACGACCTCGGTGTGGCCCTCCCCATAGACCTTGCGGACATCCGACACGCGCAGCAACGCCGACGCATGGTGGGTCGCGTCGAGGGCCGGCGGCTCCCCCGGACCGTTCGGCACGGAACCCGTGGCGGCGAGGACGGGATCCTCGCTGGTGGGTCCGGGCGTCATGGCGTCGGTCATAGTGCGCCTCCGATGGCGGTTGCCGGGTCGATGCGGGCGATGCGGCGCAGGGAGAACAACGCCCCGACCACCCCCGCGACGAGCGTGAAGATGGCGATGGTGACGAGGGTGTCGGTGCGGAACAGGGTCGGGACCTCGGGCGGGATGACCAGCCCGAACAGGCGGGCGAGCAGGGCGCCGAGCACGACACCGAGGACCGATGCGATGGCGGCCTGCAGGATCACTCCGCGCCCAAGTCGACCGGTCGATGACCCGAGTGCCTTCAGCGCGGCGAACAGCTCGCGCTTCTCCAGGACGAGCAGGGCGAAGAACAGCGCAACAACCAGGCCCGCGACGGCCAGGGTCGTGTAGATGATCGAGTTGAGGGTCGAGCTCTGCTGCTCGACGCCTGGGATCGCCAGGCCGGTCTGCTCGGCGGACAAGGCGGTCGCCCCGGTAACGGCTGCCGCGATCTGGGCCAGGTCCGTGGAAGCAGGAGCGACGACCGCGATCGCGCTGATCGCCGTGGGCTGGCCCCGCAGTTCCGGGCGGACGGCGTCGCGCATCTCACGCCATGTTCCGACCGACGTCCAGAGTGTGGGCTGCAACTGGTAGGAGCTGTCCGCCACGAAGCCGACGATGGTCGCGGGGATCCCGCCCACAGCGATGGTGGAGCCGACCGCGACTCCGTCGTCGCGGAGCCGAGTGTCGGCCGCCGCCGCTCCCGCTTCACCGGCCTCGGGCAGCCTTCCCTCGACCAGGGTGGTCGGCGTCCCCGCGCTCCCCGGCTCGATACCGAACACGGCCAGGTCGACTGGGCCCTGCGGCCCCGCCCCGCCGGTGAGCAGGACTCCGACGGGCCCGGCCTGCTCAACGCCTGGGGCTGCCGCCACGGCCGCGACGTCCGACTCGTCCAGGCGCGACCGGACGAGCGAGCCCTCGGCATCGCCCGAGAAGACATAGGCGGCGGCGGACGTCGAGCGCACGGCACCGGTGGCACCGTAGAACAGCCCGTCGGCGAGCGCCCCGAGGACCAGGACGAGGAAGACGATGAGCGACAGCGCCGCGACGATGGTCGCGAAGCGACCCTTGCCGCGCTGGATCTCACGAATGGCGAGCATCATCGCGCGCCCACGGCGGTGGCCGGGTCGATCCTGGCGATCCGCCGGATGCTCAGCAGGCCCGCTAGCAAGGAGAACGCCAGGACTGCGGCGACAGTCCCGGCGATGAGGACCGGGCTCAGGCTCACCGGCAGGCCCGTGTTGAGGCCCTGGACGGCGAGCAGCGTGAGGCCCACCGCGATGACGGAGGCGGCAAGCACCACGAGCGTGATCTGCAGCGCGACCGTGGCGGCGAGGGAGCGCGTCGGGGCCCCAATTGCGCGCAGCAAGGTGAACGACCTCAGCTTCTGGACGGTCAGAATCAGGAAGAAGAAGCCAATGACGACGATGCCGATGATGAAGGTCAGTCCGACGAGGATGCCGAAGCTCTGGGAGATGGAGGAGATTCCCGGGATGAGCGCGACGGCCTGCTCGCGCGTGTAGCCCGTCGCACCCTGCACGGCGCCGGCCACGGAGGCGGCAACCGACGTCGCATCGGCTCCGTCATCGACATCGAAGGCGACAGCGTTGACCGGAACGAAGGGCAGGCCGGGATTGGCGGCGGAGATCGCCTCCTCGTAGGTGGCCAGGTCCACGTACGCGGTCGGCAGCGCGTTGAACTGCGCCCCGCGCAGGAGTCCGACGACCGTCAGCGGGATGCCCGTCGGCTCGAGGGTGACGGTGTCTCCGATGGCCACCCCGCCGCCGCCGACGGCGGCCTCGCCGGGTGCCGCCGGCAAGCGGCCGTCGGACAGCCCCCCCGGTGCGCCCGGGGCATCCGGCTGGAAGCCGAACACCTGCAGGTCCGTGGTGGTTCCTGCCGTCGTGGCCCGGCTGGTGAACGTGCCGACCGAGCCCACGGCGGCCACGCCGGGGACGGCGGCGACGGCCTGCGCGGTGGCCGGGTCCAGCCGGCTCGCCACGATGTTGTCCCGAGCGGTCGTCGAGTAGACCAGGCCATCGGCCTGCAGGGCGTCGAGCGCCCCCGTGAGCGACCCGATCAACGCATTGGACAGGGTCGTGAGCAGCAGCACCAGGAAGACAAGCAACGACACGGCCGCGGTGAGGAGGCCGAATCGGAGCTTGGCGCGCCTGACCTCCGCAGCCCCTAGGTTCACCCAGTCATGCTCCCTTGCCTGCGGCAGGGCGGCAACTCGGGCGGCCGGCGTGGGTATGGTCCTCCCGAGCGGGGCTGCGGCTCCCACGGGACAGGGGACGGCATGAAGAAGTGGTGGCCACTCGTCGCACTCGCCATGGCGCAGTTCGTGATGGTGCTCGACCAGTCCGTCATGAACGTGTCGATCAGCACGCTGGTGGCCGACTTCGACACGACCGTGACGACCATCCAGGCCGTCATCACCCTGTACTGCCTGACGATGGCCATGTTCATGCTCACGGGTGGCAAGCTCGGCGACATCATCGGCCGGCGACGCGCGTTCACGGTCGGCCTCGTGATCTATGGCTGCGGCTCGGCGCTCACCGCGGTCGCCCCCACCGTGGCGGTACTGACCTTGGGCTGGTCCATCCTCGAGGGACTCGGCGCCGCCTTGGTCATGCCCGCCCTCGTCGCGCTGATCGCGGGCAACTATGAGGGCAAGGACCGCAACGTCGCGTACGCCGTCATCGGCGGGGTAGCCGGCGCCGGCATTGCGATCGGCCCGATCCTCGGTGGCTGGGCGACGACCGAACTGTCGTGGCGGGTCGTCTTCGTCGGCGAGGTCGTCCTCGTCCTGATCATCCTCGCCATGACCCGCCTCATCGGCGACGCCATGCGACCCGGCAGGGCGCCTCGCCTGGACCTGGCGGGCACGGTGCTCTCGGCGTCCGCGCTCGGACTGATCGTCCTGGGGGTGCTGCAGTCGAGCACGTGGGGCTGGATCCAGCCCAAGGATTCTCCCCTCACTCCGTTCGGCTTCTCGCTGACGCTCTTCGTCATCGCGAGCGGGGGCCTGCTCGTGTGGGCTTTCGTGGCATGGCAGCGCCACCGCGAGGCGACCGGCCGCGACCCGCTCGTGCACCTCGCCTTGCTGAAGATCCCTCCGCTGCGCGCAGGGCTGATGGGCCTACTGAGCCAGAACCTCATCCTCATGGGCGTCTTCTTCACCGTCCCGCTCTACTTGCAGATCGTCCTGGGCTATGACGCACTGGAGACGGGCATCAAGATGCTGCCGGTCTCGATCACCATGTTCGTCGCGTCGGCCGTCGGCGCCCGGCTGGCCAGTCGATTCTCGATCAGGACGGTCGTCCGGGTGGGGCTGTGGATCACGCTGGCCTCGGTGCTCCTGCTGCTGGCCACCGTGCAGCCCGACCTCGCCGACACCGCCTTTGCGGTCGCGATGGCTGGCCTCGGCGTCGGCATGGGCCTGCTGGCCTCCCAGCTGGGCAAGGTGGTCCAGGCATCCGTCGACGCCTCGGGCCGGAGCGAGGCCGGCGGCCTGCAGTTCACCGGTCAGCAACTGGGTTCGTCCCTCGGCGTTGCCCTGATCGGTGCTGTGGTGCTCTCCGGCCTGACGAGCGCCTTCGTAACCAACATCCAGGAGAGCCCCGAGATCAGCCAGCAGGTATCAAGCCAGCTGACCGTGGCCCTCGAGTCGGGCATCGACTTCGTCAGCTCTGACCAGGTGTCCGCTGCGGCGCAGAACGCGGGGCTCGACCCGACGACGACGGCGGCAGTCGTGGCGGACTACGAGGCGGCTCAGCTCCAGGCGCTGAAGGTCGGCTTCCTCGGTGCGGCGCTCCTGGCCCTGATCTCCATCCCCTTCACGCGGCAACTGCCCCATGGCGAGCCACAGCTCGCCGTAGCGGAGGACGTCACCTCGGCCTGAGCCACGGCGCGGCGCCCGGCCGCGCAGCGTTGCTACTGTCGCGGCATGCGCAGGAGCGGCGTGGTGGTCGCGGCCCTGCTCGGGCTCGTGCTGCTGGCCGTCAGCGCTGTCGGGTTGGCCCGCGCCCAGGAAGGCGGGACCGTCAGGTCAGCATTCATCGACGGAATCCCGGTGACCTCGTACTCGACTGGACTGAATGCCCCGACCATCGTCATCGCGCACGGTTTCGCCGGGTCCGCCCAGATCATGGACCCGCTCGCCCGTGGCCTCATGCGGGCGGGATTCACCGTCGTCTCCTTCGACTTCGACGGTCATGGCCACAACCCCGTGCCGCTGGTGACCGGTCCGGCAGACCAGAACTCGTCGATGGACGCGCTCCAGTCCGCCCTCGGCACGGTTGTGGAATGGGCGAGCCAGCAGCCCGAGGTCGATGCTGGGCGCATCGCGCTGCTCGGCCATTCGATGGGCGCGGGCGCCGTCGTGCAGTACGCCGCCGGGCATCCCCAGATCCGGGCAACCGTCACGCTGTCCCTGCCTAGCGCCGGTGGAATCGAGCCTGGGCAGGCCAGGCTTCCCGCCGACCTGCTGCTCCTCTACGGAGCGCTCGAGGATTCGCGGTTCGAGAATGCTGCGCTGTCGGGCCTGCGGTCCAGCGTGCCTGATGGCGTGGCCGGTGTCGCCTACGGAGAGCCGGGCGATGGGGCCGCTCGCATGGCGCACGAAGTCCCCAACGTCGAGCACATCGGGATCCTGTTCTCCGACGCTACCCTCGCCGCGTCCGCCGCCTGGCTGGCTGGGGCCCTGGGCGCATCGGTCGTGCCGTCCAGCATCGCCCCCGTCCTGCTGTGGGCACTGCTTGCCCTGATCGCCGGCGGACTGCTGCTCGTGCCGGTGGGCCGCGTGGTGCTGGGACCCGGACCCGATGCTCCGGCGTGGGAGGTGCCCGGGCGGTGGGACCTGGCCTTGGTCTACCTCGCGTCGATCGGCGCCTCACTGGTGGCGTGGGCGGTCAGGCCCGCGAGCGACGTCGTGCCGCTCGCGGTCGGCGCCTATGTCGCCGTGTGGTTCCTCGCGGCCGGGCTCGTGGGCGGTGCGTGGTGGCTGATCCGCTGGCGACCGCGAGCAGGCTGGCCTGGACTTGATCCGCGGGCCGCGTGGGGGGCCGCCGCGGCGACGACGCTCGCGGTCCTCGCACTGGTCATTCCGGGAACCCGATCGTGGGCCTCCTTCGCTGTCGTCGGCTCGCGGTGGTGGCTGCTGCTCGTCATGGTCGCGGTCTTCACCACCTACTTTGCGGTGGACGAACTCCTTGTCCGGCGCGCGCCTTTGGCGCGGCGAGTGGGGCTCGCGCTGGGCAACCGCGCGGTCGCCGTCGCGATCATCATGGTGTCGATCCCGCTCCTCGGGGCGCCCGGCTTCCTTGTCCTCCTGCTCCCCCTGATGGTGCTCATGCTCGTGGTCCTGGCTGGGTACGCTGCCGTGGTGTCCCGCTTCCGTTACGGGTTTGCTGCCGCAGTACTCGTGCAGGCGGTGCCGCTCGCGCTGCTCGTGTCCACGACCTTCCCGCTCGTCTCCCCTTCCGGCTGAGTTGGCCGGCCCGGCCGGTCTAGGGTGGCCCGAGAGCCAGCCACCCCGCAGCCGGAAGGACGCCCGTGACCGACCCCAGCCAGGCCCGAACCGCCATCGTCACCGGAGGAGCCCGAGGTATCGGTGCCGCGACCGCACGCAGGCTCGCGAGCGACGGCCTGGCCGTTGCCGTGGTCGACCTCGACGAGGAATCCTGCACCGGCGTGGTCGGCGAGATCACGGCGGCGGGTGGCCGGGCACTCGGTATCGGCGCTGACGTCGCCTCGGAGGACTCCGTCGCGTCGGCCGTCGAGCGCATTGCCCACGACCTCGGAGAGCCCACAGTCCTCATCAACAATGCCGGCATCACGCGGGACAACCTGCTGTTCAAGATGAGCGTCGCCGATTGGGACTCGGTGATGAACGTCCACCTTCGCGGGGCCTTCCTCATGTCGCGTGCGGCGCAGAAGCACATGGTGTCGGCGAAGTGGGGTCGCATCGTCAATCTGTCCAGCACGTCCGCCCTTGGCAACCGAGGCCAGGTCAACTACTCCGCGGCCAAGGCCGGGATGCAGGGGTTCACGAAGACCCTCGCCATCGAGCTCGGCCCGTTCGGCGTCACTGCCAATGCCATCGCCCCGGGCTTCATCGCCACCGACATGACGGCCGCCACAGCGGAGCGCATGGGCATGACGTTCGAGGACTTCAAGACGGCAGCGGCCTCGCAGATCGCCGTTCGCCGGGTCGGGTACCCCGAGGACATCGCCAACACCGTCTCGTTCCTCATCTCCGACGAGGCGTCATTCATCTCGGGCCAGGTCATCTATGTGGCCGGCGGGCCCACCAACTAGGAGGCATGACATGCGGGTATTCGACGATGTCACGGCGTTCTGCGCCGCCGTCGGGGAGCACCTCGGCGACAGCGAATGGGTCGAGATCGACCAGGGCCGCATCGATCTCTTCGCCGACGCCACCGGGGACCATCAATGGATCCACGTCGATGCCGAGCGAGCCGCTGCCGGGCCCTTCGGCTCGACCATTGCGCACGGCTTCCTGACCCTGAGCCTGGTGCCCGTACTCATGAACGAGGTCTTCGAGGTCCGTAACGTCGCGCTCTTCATGAACTACGGATCGAACAAGGTGCGCTTCCTGCGCCCCGTCCCGGTGGGCTCGCGGGTGCAGGCGAGCGTGACCCTCTCGGGCATCGAGCAGGCCGAGCTCGGGGTCCGGGCCAGCCTGCATATCGAGGTGCGGCTCGCCGACGGCGGCAAGCCTGCCTGCGTCGCCGAGATGATCACGCTCATCGTGCCGGCATGAGCGCATCCGCCGATCTCGCCCGGGCCTTCCTCGCGGATTGGGATCCGGCCACCACGCGTCTGGAGTCGCTCCGGGCCCGGTACGACGCCGGCTTGGCGTGGGTCAGCCGCCCCGAGGGCGTCGGTGGCCTGGGCGCGTCCCGCGACGACCAGCGTGAGGTCGACGGGATCTTCGCCGCCGCTGGATTCCCCGACAATAACGCGGCCGCCAACGGCATCGGCCTGGGCATGGCCGCGCCGACGATCTTCGCCGTCGGCACCGACGAGCAGAAGCAACGCCTGCTGCGCCCGCTGTGGACCGGCGAGGAGATCTGGTGCCAGCTGTTCAGCGAGCCCGGCGCCGGCTCAGACCTGGCGAACATCGCCACGCGCGCGACCCGCACGGATGGCGGCTGGATTGTCTCCGGCCAGAAGGTCTGGACGTCCAACGCGCACAATGCGGTGCGCGCGCTGCTCGTTGCCCGCACGGACCCCGACCTTCCCAAGCACGAAGGCCTCACGTACTTCGCCATGAACATGCTCGATCCGGGGGTCGAGGTGCGGCCCCTGCGTCAGCTCACCGGCGAGGCGGAGTTCAACGAGGTGTTCCTGACGGATGTCTTCGTGCCCGACGAGGACCTGCTCGGCAGCGTCAACGACGGCTGGCGCGTCGCCATGACCACGCTGGCGTCGGAGCGAGTGTCCATCGGCAACAGCGACGCCGACATCGAGGAAGCGATGGTGGACGTCGTCGAGCGCACCTGGCGGTCCGCCCCGCAGCGCACCCGCGACGTCATGCAGGACCGTTTCCTGCGCCTGTGGGTGGATGCCCGCGTTGCAGACCTCACGGCGGCGCGGATGAAGCAGCAACTCGCGGCGGGTCGGCCGGGCCCCGAGGGTTCCGCACTCAAGGTGACCTTCGCCCGGCTGGCCCAGGAGCTCAGTGGGCTTGAGCTCGAGCTGCTCGGGGCCGACGGGCTGGGGTACGGGGACTGGGCGATGGTGCGGCCGACGGCAGTGGTGTTCACCGGACGCGACGCCGGCTATCGGTACCTGCGGGCCAAGGGCAATTCCATCGAGGGTGGCACCACGGAGATCCTGCTCAACATCATCGCCGAGAAGGTCCTGGGCCTGCCGCCCGAGCACCGGCCCGACAAGGGCATGGCCTGGAAGGACTCACCGCGATGACCGGCGACCTGCTCTACAGCGAGACCGAGGACGCCCTGCGCGAGAGCGTGCGCGCGCTGCTCGCCGCGAACTGCCCATCGGACCGGGTCGCGTCAATGTACGACGGCGACGAATCCCTTGCGCGCGACCTCTGGGGGGCAGTGTCCGTCGCCATGGAGTTGCCGGCCATCGGCCTGCCGGAGTCGCTGGGCGGGAGCGGCGCCTCGGCCCGGGAGGTGGCCGTCGTCATGGAGGAGCTCGGCCGCGTCGTCGCGCCGATCCCCTTCCTGACCTCGTCGGTCATCGCGCAGCGGAGCCTCGGGCACTGCGGCGAGACCGACCTGCTTAAGGCCATGGCGGACGGTTCACACGTTTGCGCCCTGGCCGTGCCCTTCAGCTCCTTCGGTCGGACGCGCGGCGAATCCGTCTCGGTTTCCGGCGGGCGAGTGACCGGCTCGGTGGCAGCAGTCGCCGGCGCCGGGCACGCGGACGTCATCCTGGTTCCCGGACTCGACGGCGGCGACCTGACCCTGCAAGCCGTCGATGCCGCGGACGCGCACGTCACCCGCAGGTCGTCGCTGGATATGAGCCGGCCGGTGTGCGACCTCACCTTCGAGTCATCACCCGCACGCGAGATTGCCCGCGGGCAGGACGCCGACGATGCGGTGTCGTCCGGGCTGCTGATGGGCAGTGCGATGCTGGCGTCCGAGCAGGTCGGGGTGGCCGAGTGGTGCCTGGAGACGACAGTCGCATACGTCAAGCAGCGCAACCAATTCGGGCGCCCGATCGGGTCGTTCCAGGCCGTCAAGCACCGGCTGGCCAGGCTGTGGATATCAGTCAACTCGGCTCGCGCGGCGGCCCGGAATGCCGCCGTTCTCGTGGAGCCTGGTGACGTGCCGGCGAAGGTCGCGGTTGCCCTCGCTCAGTCGTACTGCTCGGACGTCGCCGTGCTGGCGGCAGAGGAGTGCGTCCAGTTGCACGGCGGCATCGGCATGACCTGGGAGCACCCGACCCACCTCTACCTGAAGCGCGCCAAGGCCGACCAACTCGCCCTGGGCACGCCGGCTCACTATCGGGCCCGGCTGGCCGCCCTCAATTCGCTGTGACGGGCACGTCGCTGCTCCCGGGGGCCGTCGGCGCCGAATCGACCGCGAGTCGGACTGTGACGACGGCCGACACGGCGATCGCTGCCGGCAGCGGCGACCTCCCCGTCCTCGCGACGCCGATCATGATCGCCCTGATGGAGCAAGCGGCCTGCGCCGCCATCGACTCCTACCTGCCCGACGGCGGCACCAGCGTGGGGACCCGAGTCGAGGTGAGACACCGCGCTCCATCACCGATCGGGTTGACCGTGCACGCGCGGGCCACCGTGACCGCAGTCGACGGGCCCAGGGTCTCGTTCGCTGTGAACGCATGGCACGACGATGACGGCGTCGCCATCGAGATCGGCGACGGCACTCACGTGCGCGTGCTCGTCGACCGGGAGTCCTTCGTCAGCGGGGCCGGAACAGCCGGTTGACCAACGCGCCGAAGGACAGCGCAAGCACGATGAAGGTCACGACTCCCGCCACGACGTTGACGAAGGAGACCGGAACGGCGACGACGGCCGCGGCCACGGGGGTCATGGACCCGGCTACCTCGAACCGCCGCGCGGCGGGGGTCAACCGGACCTCGAGGA
Organism: Actinomycetota bacterium; assembly: GCA_030645615.1. Lineage (GTDB taxonomy): Bacteria > Actinomycetota > Actinomycetes > S36-B12 > S36-B12 > UBA10649. The sequence continues at coordinate 50,301 of JAUSNB010000050.1, forward strand.
GCCCGTCGGTGTCAGCCACGACCAGCAGCAATACCTCCAGTGCGCTGACGGCAGCCATGAACAGCAGGAAGAAGGACAGCGCGACCGCGTTGTAGTACTCCCCGAGCGTGGCAGCCGGGAAGGGCAGCAGGGCAATGAACGCCAGGTACAACAGCACGGCTGCGAGGTAGCGGCCGCTCATTGCCGTGAGGCGAGTGGTGAAGGCGTGGTTGGCCCGCCAGTAGAACGCCACCCAGAAGAAGGTGAAGGCGTAGGCGGCGATAGCGGGGAGCTTGTCGACCAGGGCGGCCCAAAGCTCGGTGTTGGACTCCCGGTCGGCGACCACCGGGATGCCGATCCCCACCGCGACGAGGGTCAGCGCGATGGCGAACACGGCGTCGGAGAAGAACACGACGCGGTCGAAGGCGGCCGTCCCCCGTGGGTACGGTCCGCGGCCGCTGCCCGTCACCCGGCTAGATCCCGGTCGTCGACCGCGGGTACATGGCCTCGGGGTCCGTCATAACGTTGACGAGGTAGGGAAGGCCAGACGCCATGGCCCGGTCGATGGCGGAGCCGATCTGGGCAGGGTCAGTGACAGTCTCGCCGCCGCCGCCAAGCGCGACCACGATCTCGTCGTACCGGGTCGGCTGCAGGTCGGCGATGACGTCGTAGCCGTAGATCAGCCGCATGGGGTGCTTCTCCAGGGCCCAGCCAGCGTTGTTGCCCACGATCATGACGACGGGGATGCGATGGCGGACCAGGGAATCCACATCCATGAGGGAGAAGCCCGCAGCGCCGTCGCCAAGGAGCAGGAAGAGCGGAGACCCGGGGTGCGCGATGCCCGCGGCCAGCGCGTAGCCGGGCCCGGTACCCAGGCACCCATAAGGCCCAGGATCCAGCCAGCGACCAGGCTGCGCGGGCTCGACGTACTTGCCCGCGAAGGAGACGAAGTCACCACCGTCGCCGATGACGACCGCATCGTCCGTCAGCCGCGGCAGCAGTTCGCCGTAGATCCGCGCGGGGTGGATCGGATCGGAATCGCTGGCCAGATCCTGCTGGTCGCGGGCCAGCGCCGCCAATGCCGCGTCGCGCAGCCCCGAGACCCAGGCTTCGTCGGCGCGCGCGCCGTCGGCCAGCGCTCCGAGGCTTCGACGCAAGTCCCCCACGAGCGAGCAGGCGACCGTCGCGGCGCTGGCGCGCTCGGACGGTGAGTCGACCACGTGGATCACGGGCACCGCCGGATCACCGAAGATCCCATACCCGAGCCGGAAGTCCAGCGGGGTGCCGACCACGATCACGAGATCGGCCTGCTTGAAGGCCGTCGAGCGCGCTCGCGTCACCAGGTGCCGGTCCCCCGGCGGGATGATCCCTCGGCCCATCCCGTTGGCGATCACGGGCAGGTTGCGCGCGGCAACCAGGGCCCGTGCCTCATCCACGGCATCACTCATCCAGACGCCACTGCTCAGGATGAGCAGCGGTCGATGCGCGGAGTCGATGAGAGCGCGGGCCTGGGCAACGGCATGGGGATCCGGATCGCCACCGCGGTCCACGACGGGCGGGGCGACCGCCTCGCGGGGTGCCGGTGCGAAGATCACGTCCATCGGGATATCCCAGAACACGGGCCCCTGATGCACCGAAGCAGCGAGCGCGAAAGCACGGTCGCCGTCGGCGCGGATGGCCGACGCGTCGTGGGTGGTCCACGCCGCCTTCGTCACTGGGGCGAGGATGGGCGGCTGGTCGAGTTCCTGGAGGGCGCCGGCTCCCCATCGGGAGTCCGGCGAGCGACCGCCCAGCACCACCATCGGCGAGCCGTTGAACCACGCGCTCGTGATCGGGCTCACTGCGTTGGTGACCCCCGGCCCGGCCGTGACCGCCGCGAAGCCCGGCACGCGGGTCAACTTGCCGGTGGCCTCCGCCGCGAAAGCCGCCGTCTGCTCGTGGCGGGTGTCGACCAGCCTGAGCGGTCCGCCGGCCTCGGCCGAGCGACGGTCCGGCGCGGCCTCGACCGCGGCCTTGCCGCCCACGGCAGCGTCATAGACGGGGAAGATGTGCGCCCCCGACAGCGTGAAGACGGTCTCGACGCCGGCGGCCCTGGCCGCATCGACGATGTGCTCGCCGCCGTGTACTGGTTCCATGACGGCACAGTAGCCACCTGGGTCGTCAGCCATCGAGGTTCGCTGGGTCAGGCCATGACGCAGCGGTCCCGTCCTGCATTCTTGGCCGCGTACATTGCCTGGTCGGCAACTCCGATCAGGTCCTCGGGAACCCGTACCGACTGGTCCGGCATCCCGGCGCCGCCCACGCTGACGGTGATGGCGATGTGCTGGCCGTTCTCCGAGATCTCCGAGTCGGCAACCGCCCGCCGAACCCGTTCAGCCATCGCCTGACGGTCGTCGCGACCGGCGCCCGGGAGCACGATAACGAACTCCTCTCCGCCGTACCGCACGAGAACGTCGCCCTCCCGCAGGACGCTGCGCGTCGACCGCACGACGGCCTGAAGCACCCGGTCGCCCACGAGGTGGCCGTACGTGTCGTTGATCGCCTTGAAGTGGTCGAGATCGAACATGAGCAGGCCCAGCGGGTCCCCCGTGCGCTGGGACCGCCCGACCTCCTCGCGGAGGCGCTGCAGCCCGAACCGGCGGTTGAGCACCCCGGTCAGGGGGTCAAGGGCCGCCACCCGCTGCAGGTCCATGTGGTTCAGGGCGTTGCTGAGCGCGACGCCGAGGCCCGGCAGCGTGGCGTCGAGCACCGCCGCCGCCTCACCCGAACAGGGCCGGGCAAAGGCCACGACCAGGACGCCGACGATCACCACCCCGTTGCGCACGGGGATGACCCGCACCTCTTGCGGCGTGATGTCGACGACGGCGCTGGTCACCACGACGTCGGGGGGCAGGTTCAGGATGCTGGCTCGCTCGGCACGCAGGACCTCACGCACCGACTCGCCGTCGGCGAGGGCCTGCGCATCCTTGATCCCGAAGGAGCCGGCAAGCTCCACCCGGCCATTGCTCACCGTGAGCAGAGCAGCCGCATCGCATCCGGTGCGCAGGGCGAGTTCGTCGAGTGTGGAGTCGGCCAGTTGCGCAAGATCCAGGTGCGCTGCAAGTGCATCGCCGAGAGCCGAGATGCCGTCCGAGATGCGATGGCTCGTGGCCAGGCCCTCGACTAGCCGATTGAAGGAGGCAGCCACGGCGCCCAGGGAATCGGCCGAGTCGACCGGGACCTTGCACGACTCCGGGTCGCAGGATGCCCAGTCCCCGTTGAATGTGGCATCCACCAACGTGGTCTCCACCTGCTGCATGCCATGGGCCAGGGCGCGCAGCCGAACCCCGATCACGGCGTGAGCGAGCAGGTAGGCGACCTGCGAGACGACGAGCCCGGCACCGATCGTGGCCACGAAGAAGAGGGGGCGCAGCGCGACACCGCTTGCCACGCCGAGCGGCATCACCAGGAACGGGAACAGCAGCCCCGTGATCAGGCCGAACACGGTCATCCAGATCCGCAGGTCGACCATCACCTTGCTGGTCAGGCGCGGCAGCCAGGAGCGATAACGCGTAGGGCTAGGCGGTTCGGGGGTCACGGTGGCCACGGGCCAATCCTGTACCGCCGTGAGCGCCACCGGGTGCGAAGACACGTCTTCGCACCCGGTGGCCGCTACCCGATCGGAGGCAGCATCCGCAGGGCCAGTGGCACGGCGGAATGCTCGCTGGCCGATCGCACGGTCAGGCGTGCCCGGCCGGCATGCACCGGCTCGACGGGTGCCGGCGTTACGGCCATGCGCCGGGCCCCGCGCGCCGCGCGAACCGCTTGGACGCCGTCCACGTACTCGATGACGGCCTCGAGGAAGCCGGTCCACGCTGCGACCCGAATGCCCGCCGGACGCGGCTGTGCTGGTTGCGCTCCACGACCTGGGAGGTCGAGAAGCTCGGAAGTCCGGTAGGACTCCTGTGTCTCCATGACGACTCCATTCAGGCAACGAGTGATCGACCCGATGCCGGATGAGCAGTGAATGAGGTGATGCGACGACCCAATGCGCCTATGGGTGTGGCGGAACAGGTGCGTCGTGAGCAGTTGCGTGGAGTGCAACGTGAGCGGTCGAGCCGTGCGGCTCATCCGGGGCGCAGGTCCTGTTCGGACGCACGCGGCAGGGGGGGGCTAAGCCCTAGAAGTTGTTCCTAGTCAACGTCATCGTGCTCCCCTGTCTGCCGCTGTCGCGATGCTGATCGATCGCGAGAGCGCGACACTAGCGCCAACGGGAACAGATGCGCAAGTCACCGCGCCACTGCGACGAATCGCAACCGGCAGTAGTCCGCGAACCACCCGTCTGCAGTAAGCAGGCCAGCGGTCCTCGCACGATCATCCACCTCGGCAGCCAATCGCTCATGGAGGTGCACCGGGACCGAACCCCATGCAGCGGAACGGAAATGCCGGGTCCAGTCGGCTGCCGTCGTGTCCGGGCCGAGCGCGGTGGGGCGTCGGAACCAGGTCGCCAGCTCGACCCGGAAGCCAGCGTCTTCCAGCGCGAGGGACTGGACGCCGACGGTCGGGAAGTAGTTGCTGACGATGTCAACGTCATCAAGGCCGAGTTCGCTCAGCGCCGCGCGAAGGGCTCCGTCGAGCGCGGCGATGTTGCCTGCACCGCCCATCTCTGCCACGAACCGGCCGCCATCGCGCAGGACGGACCGCACGTTGCGCAGCACAGCGTCCTGCGGGGTCATCCAGTGCAGCGCCGCATTGCTGAAGCACGCATCGAAGGGTCGGCCGCTGCCGAGTTGGGCGAGGCCGAAGGCCGTGGCATCGGCCTGGACGAACGTGACGCGAGGGTGGTCGGCGGCCGCCTTGTCGAGCATCCGGGTATCGGCGTCGAGCCCGACGACGATGGCACCGCGACTGGCGAGCTCGGCCGCATGACGGCCCGTCCCGCATCCCAAGTCCAGGACTCGTTCACCCGGCCGGGCGTCGAGGAGGTCGAGGACGTCATCGCCGTAGCGGCCCACGAAACCGAACCGCCGGTCGTAGGTCTGAGCATCCCACTCGTTGCCGGCCACGGGACTAGCCGCGACCCACGAGGCGCCGCAGGCGCGTGCGCAAACCGACGCGTGGCGGGCGACCCGGCACCGGGCCACCGAGGGCTCCCGCGATGCGACCATAGGCCTCGGCCGGGAGCACGGCCCCTTCCCGCCGCACGGCGGAAACGGCCACGGCCAGGACCCGGTCGCGACGCACCCAGCTCGGGCGTCCGTCGCGATCCCATGGGCCAGAGCCCACCGCGATCCAGTCCGGATGCCCGTCGTGGTCGCGGCTCGACATCATGAGCGCAACAAGGCGGTGGTCCTCTGTGCGGCCGATGATGGCAATGGGCCGGTCCTTGCCGACCGCCGGAGCGTCCTCGAAAGGCACCCAGGCCCACACCACCTCGCCGGGGTCGGCGTCGCTGTCGATCCGTGGGCGGTACTCCCAGTGGATCCGGCCGACGTAGTCGGTGGCACCGCCCCTTGCCGGCACAGGATCGCCGTCGTTCGACATGCCCGCGAAGGTATCAGCGGCCGCGTCGCCCGCGAGCTCGGCTTCGACTTGCCCCGCCCGTGGAGGCGGGCCGCGACGCCTTCGGTGCCGGTGTGGCCGACACCGGAGCCGGGGCCACGAAGGCCGCGGCAGGTCCGGCCAGCTCACGGATGACGTGCGCCCCCGGGGCGACCGAGTGCTGGGTGGGGGTGATCGACGCCTGGCGCATCAGCGTGCGCAGGTCGCCGCGCTGGTCGGGAGTGCCGACAGTCACGACGACGCCATCACTGCCAGCCCGGGCAGTTCGCCCGGAACGGTGCAGGTAGGCCTTGTGCTCTGCGGGCGGATCGACGTGAACGACGAGGCCGACGTCATCCACGTGGATGCCGCGCGCCGCGATGTCGGTGGCGACCAGCACGCGCACGCTGCCGTCCGAGAACGCCGTCAGGTTCCTCTGGCGCGCAGCCTGCGAGAGGTTGCCATGAAGGTCGACCGCAGGCACTCCTGATGCAGTGAGCTGCTTGGCGAGCTTCTTGGCACCGTGCTTCGTGCGCGTAAACGCAAGAGTGCGACCGTGGCCCGAGACCAGTTCGCGGACCACCGTGAACTTGTCGTCGGACGCCACGTTCATGACGTGGTGCTCCATGGCCGGCGGTGCCGACGCGGCGGAGTCCACCGAGTGCGTGACCGGCGAGCGCAGGTAGCGGCGCACGAGCACGTCCACCCCGGCGTCGAGTGTCGCCGAGAACAGCAGGCGCTGGCCGTCCTTCGGGGTGGCGTCCATCAGCCGACGGACGGCCGGCAGGAAGCCGAGGTCGGCCATGTGGTCGGCCTCGTCGAGGACGGTGACCTCGACGCGGTCCAGCCGGGCGTGGCCCTGGGCGATGAGATCCTCAAGCCGCCCGGGGGTTGCGACCAGGACGTCGATCCCCTGACGGAGCGCCTGGACCTGCGGGTTCTGGCCGACGCCACCGACGATGACGAGCGTGCGAAGGCCGGCCGGCCGGGCCAGGGCATCGATGGTCTCGTTGACCTGGACGGCGAGTTCCCGGGTGGGCACGAGCACCAAGGCGCGCGGCCGGCCAGGCTGGCGGGCGGTACCCGAGCCGAGCAGGCGGGTGACGGTGGGCAGGGCGAACGCAACCGTCTTGCCGCTGCCGGTGCGCCCGCGGCCGAGCACGTCGCGCCCGGCCAGGGAGTCCGGCAGCGTGGCGGACTGGATCGGGAAGGGTGCGTCGATGCCACGACTGGCGAGCGCGGCGACAAGGGGGGCGGGGACGCCGAGGGCGGCGAAGCCGCCGGAGGGCATGGTGGAACGTGCAGAGGTGGTACTGGTCAAGGGGAATCCTAGGTTCGGTGGGCGATGGCCGCGGTTGCCGGCCCGATCGCGCGTAACCGCAATGGGGGGACCGGCGGCACATGCGTGCGGTGCCGGTCAAGCAGACGACCTCGAGCGCCAGGTTGGGGCGCTCTGTCCCTTCGAGGGTAGCCGGTCCACCATCCGCCGCCTAATCCCGCCCGCCTTGGACCCCCAAGAATGTAAAGCCTGCTTGACATGATGTAGGCCTTGCTTTACTTTGTGAATGTCAAAGATCCTTTACACGGGAGTCGGCACATGCCATTCGAAGAGAAGAACCAATGGGCCTACGGGGCCATCACGGTCGTGGCGTTCACCGTGTACGCCAGCGTCATCTTGAGCCGGGCACAGGACACGCCGCTAACCGACGTTCCCTACGTCTGGCCGATGCTGGCGACCATCAGTGCCGCCATCCTCGCTGCCATCCTCGCGTCGATCGCCATCGCGATCGCCTCCCCCAAGGAAGCCGGCAAGAAGGACGAGCGGGACAAGGAGATCAACCGGCGCGGCGAGTACATCGGCCAGGGCTTCGTCGTCGTGGGCGCAGTGGGAGCACTCCTGCTCGCCATGCTCGAGGCGGACTACTTCTGGATCGCCAACGTCGTGTACCTCTGCTTCGTGCTGTCGGCGGTTGTGTCCACCACGGCGAAACTCGTCGCCTACCGCCGTGGATTCGTCGGATGGTGAGGCCCACGCAGGTCACCAACTCGATCCGCTCCCTGCGGTTCGCGCACGGGGAGATGACCCAGGCCGACCTCGCCGACCGGATTGGCGTCACCCGCCAGACCATCATTGCGATCGAGCAGGGGCGCTACTCGCCGTCGCTGGAGATGGCCTTCCAGATCGCTCGCACGTTCGGCGTGCCGCTCGACGACGTGTTCCAGTACCCCCAGGTCGACCAGAAACCCGAGAGCGAGGCACACCGATGAAGGCGATTGTGCAAGATGCGTACGGCCAGGTGGACGTGCTGCGGCTCGCCGAGGTGCCCGTCCCCACCCCGGGCTCTCGCGAGGTGGTCGTCGAGGTTGTCGCCGCCGGCGTCGATGCGGGCGCCGTCCACCTCATGACCGGCACACCGTACCTAGCGCGCGCCGTGTTCGGGCTGCGCCGCCCCAGGAATCCGATCCTCGGGCTCGCTTTCGCCGGTCGAGTCAAGTCGGTCGGTTCTGACGTGAGCGGCCTCGCGGTCGGCGACGAGGTGTTCGGCGTTGCCAAGGGCTCCTTCGCGCAGTTCGCGCGGGCCCGGGCGGACAGGGTGATCCCCAAACCGCCCAGCATCACCTTCGAGCAGGCTGCCGCGTTGCCCGTTTCAGCCGTTACGGCCCTCCAAGCGGTGCGCGACAAGGGCAAGATCACGGCGGGACAGTCGGTCCTCATCACAGGTGCCGGTGGCGGGGTCGGCTGCTACGCGGTACAGCTGGCGAAGGCCGCCGGGGCGAGCGTCACCGGCCTGTGCAGCGCCCGCAAGGAGGAACTGGTGCGGGGCCTCGGGGCCGACGACATCATCGACTTCCGGAGCGACGACTTCGCTGACGGCGCCCGGCAGTGGGACGTGATCCTGGACATTGCTGGCAACCGCGCGCTGCGGGAGCTACGCCGCGCACTCGCGGATGACGGAACGATCGTGCTTGTCGGGGGCGAGGCCGGGGGTCCGTTCCTGGGCGGCATGGAGCGCAATCTCGGTGCTGGGCTCACCGCACCGTTCACCGGACTGCGCGTGCGTACCCTGGCGTCCGTCGACCGGGCCGAGGACCTTGCGTGCGTTGCCGACCTCGTCACGTCCGGCGCCCTTCGGCCCGTCGTCGACAAGGTCTTCCCCCTGGCCGATGCCGCGCACGCTGTTCGCTACGTGCAGGAGGGTCGCTCCTGCGGCAAGACCGTAATCAGCGGGTGAGTCAGCCGGCATCCGGCGTGGTCGGCGCAGGACCGGCGAAGAACTCCAGGCCGACCGAATCCTTGATGATCTCGTCCAGGTCGGCTTGGTGCGACAGCACGTAGGCGGCGTTGAATACCGCCAGCGCGGGCGGGGTCTTCAGGTGGGACAGCGAATCCAGATGGGCCTGGCTCTCGGGCAGCCCAGCCAGGCGGTGCATCGTCTGGCGCGTGTCCGCATACGCCACGGACTCGGCAAAGCCCCGACCGATGTCGTTGCCGTCCGGATCAGTGAGCACGACCGCACCCTCCGCGTACTGCGATCCGTTCGCGAAGTAGCCGGCCTGGGCCACGCCGACGATGGGCGTCATGGTGACCCTCCTGATGTCCTCGGGCACGACGTCGTCGAACTCGAACGTCCACCGGTTCGGGTACCACGTGTCGGTGACCAAGTAGCGCTCCGGATTCGGCGAGGCGACGGCCTTGATCCAGTCGGTGATGTTCAGGGTTCCCCACGTCAAGGCCGTCTTCTTGTCGGCGTCCATGTAGGTGCCGCCGACCCGGACCGTCATGGTCCCGGGGGGCGTCGGCCCGGTCTGCTGGTAGAACTCTGCGAACTGGTGGTCGTGCGGGGCGAACACCGTGACCTGCCGGTCACCTGTGAGGTGCGCCATGAACCAGTCCCAGCCGGTCGGATTCGGATCCTTGCTGTACGACGCCGCGCGCATCACCTTGGACCGGGATACTCCTGAGATGTACCCCCACTGACGGTCGAACCAGAAGGTGCCTCGAACCAGCCGCACGGTCTTGCCGTCCAGGGTCAGCGTGCTGCAGGTGGGATCGAGTTGGATGTTGGGGATCGAGTAGTACAGCGAGCCCACTCCGTCGACGGCGGGCATACACCCGTCGGCCCCCTGGAACAGGTACTGCTTCCCCGACGTGAAGGTGATGTCTATCGACAGTTCGCGTCCCGGGCTCTCGCCTCGGTCGACGCCCCAGGCCTTGACCGTGATCGGGAAGAACTCGTCACGCTGGTGGCACTCGATGGAGTTGCGCCCCAACCGGTAGGTGAACGGGTTCTCCGTGTGCTCCACCAGCCCGCTGGTGCCGCCCAGGCAGACCGGTTCCGCCTGCCAATGACTCTCCCCGGCCTTGCTGATGGCCAGTTGCAGTTCGACGACCTGGTTCTCGTCCTCGGTGAGCCCGAAGCCGGCAGCGAGCGGCGGCGGGAACAGGCCCGACTGGAAGAACATCAGCTCGACGCCGTATTCGGCACCGTCCTCGTCCCAGCAACTGCCGACGAAGAAGTGCCAGCCCACGGCACTCCTGGGCTTGGGGCCGAAGTCGCGGGGGAACGAGAAGTTCGCCTTGTTGGGGACCATGTCGTAGCCCACGGTCGCGGGTGGGCCGAGGAAGTTGACCGACATCGTGTAGGCAGCCTGCGGCGCCAGTTCCGTGCAGCGTGGAAGCAGGTGCTCGTAGTTCTTCTCGAAGCTCGGCGTGTGGTCGACCGGGTGCTCGATGAGGTACTTCAGGAACGTCCGCATGCGCTTGGCGTAAGCCTCGCGGCTGTTCTTCGGGTCCGCCAACGCCGCTCGAGCACCAGCGGGAATGGAGGCGGCGTCGAACTCGGTCTGCCACAGCGCATCGGCGATGCTGCGCCGCGTCGGGGCGTCGAGGTCGGCCAGGGGGTCTGCGTCGGCGTGATCGGACATTCGCGCTCCTCAGTGCCGCGAGCGGCGGCTCGCCCCGATGATGTCAGAGCGAGCGGCCCGACGGTACGCGGTTGGCGTCAGACCAAGGACGGAGCGGAACTGACGGGTGAAGGAGGCCTGGTCGTAGAACCCGCAGTCGGCCGAGATCTCTCCGAACGACCGGTCCGTGGCGATCGCCAGCCGGACCGCCTCCTCGAGCCTGATCCTTTGCACAAGTCGCTGCGGGGAGATGCCCAGGGTGCCGCGACACCGCCGCTGCAGCTGCGACGGACTCAACCCGGCCAGCCGGGCAAGCCCGGGCAGCCGCCAGGGAGCCGAGACGTCGGCTCGCACCGCCGCGATGACCGCCGCGAGCCCGGCATGGCCGCTCGTGACCTGGGCATTGAGGTCCACCGACAACACGGCGACGCCTACGCAGGGGTCACCGTCGGCCGCGAGGACGGCCTTGGACGTCATGTACCAGCCGAGCCTCCCGTCTGCCCTGACAATCAACTCCAGTTGGCCCGACAGGGGCACGTGGGTCCGTACGACGGCTTCGTCCTGCCTCGCGTAGGACTCGGCCAGGTCGCGCGCGAACAGCTCGTGCACGGTGCGCCCGACGATCTGGTCCCGGTGCAGGCCCAGCCGATGGCAGAACCCGGAGTTGGCGTAGGCATAGCGGCCGTCGACTCCCTTCACCGCCGCCATCACCTGCGGGAGGGCCTCAGTCAGCTGCACGAACGAGCGGACACCCGGCGTTTGCATTAATGCGACGGTCACGGACTCACGATGGCACAAGACAGCGGTGATCCAATGGCAGTGTGACCCTCCCCTTCGATGACCACCTCGTGCCGCTGGCTGAGGATCGTGCGTGTGCGCTGCTGGTGGCCTCCCTGGCGGACACCACGCGCCGCGAGCGCACCTCGTCGCGCAGGCTCGCCCGGCTGCTCGCGGACGAGCGCGGTCGCGATCTCCTGCTCGACCTCACCGACCGGGTCATGCGCATCCGGACCCCCCGGCGTGCGGCCCGGGCCTTGAGGTCACTGGTCGCCGGCGGCATCCCTGCGTCGCTTGGCCCCATCGACCGGCTCGGCCTTGGGCTCCTCGGCCTGCTGGCTCCCCTGGCCCCTGTCACGGCGGACCGCCTTGTCAATTGGCGCATCGCCAAGGACACGCATGGCGTCATCCTTCCGGCCGACGATCCAGCATTCAGCGACTACGTCGATGCCCGCGGCCGGGATGGGTACCGGCTGAATATCAACGTGCTCGGCGAGTCCATCCTCGGCAACGACGAAGCCGACGCTCGATGCCGCGCCGTTCTTGCGCGCATCTCGCGTCCCGACGTCACGTACGTGTCAGTCAAGATCTCCGCGCTCTGCGCCAACCTCGATGTCCTGGCCGAGGAGGACTCCGTTGGCCGGATCACCGAGCGGCTGGCTGAGTTGTACCGCGCAGCCGCACGCACGAGCCCGCGCACGTTCGTCAACCTCGACATGGAGGAGTACCGCGACCTCGAGCTCTCCCTGCGCTCATTCATGGACGTGCTCGATCGCCCGGAGTTCGCCGAGGTCGAGGCCGGGATCGTGCTGCAGGCCTATATCCCCGATTCCCACGCGGCGCTGGCACGGCTGTGCGACTGGGTCACGCAACGGGTGCGGCATGGCGGCGCGGGGATCAAGGTGCGCCTCGTCAAGGGTGCAAACCTTGCCATGGAGGCGGTCGAGGCGGAACTGCACGACTGGCCGCAAGCGCCCTACCTCACGAAAGCGGAGGTCGACGCCTCCTTCAAAGCCATGCTGCACACGGCGCTCACCAGACCTGCTCCCGCCGCGATGCGCATCGGCGTGGCCAGCCACAACCTGTTCGACATTGCCTGGGCCCTCACCCTCGGCGAGGACCTCGGAGCGGCGGAACGCATCGACATCGAGATGCTCGAGGGGATGGCGGCACCGCAGTCGCGGGCCGTCCGCGACGATGCGGGGGCGCTACTCCTCTACTCACCCGTCGTCACGGAGCGCGAACGGGATGCGTCCATCGCCTACCTGAGCCGGCGACTCGACGAGAACTCGGCGCCCGAGAACTTCCTGCGCGCACTCTTCGACCTCACGCCCGGATCGCCCCAGTGGGTTGACCAGGCGGGCCGGTTCCGGGTCTCGGTTCGCGAGTCCACGACCGTCTCGCGAGCATCGCGACGGGATCAGGATCGCGACCGCTCAGTATCGCCGCATCCCGCCGACGGGAGTTTCGCGAATGCCGCCGACACGGACTTCACCCGAGCCGTCAACCGCCGTTGGATCGCTCGGCACCTCGATCAGGTCCAACCACCGGCTCCCGACCTGGTCGACACCATGGACGGCGTCGATGGCATCGTCCGCCGGGCCCTGTCCGCCCAGGCAACGTGGGCAGGCTCGAGTTGGGCGGAGCGGCGCCGAGTGCTGGCCCGGGCGGCAACCGAGATGGAGGCCCAACGCGGAACGTCCATCGCGACCATGGCGGCCACCGTGGGCAAGACGGTCCGCGAGGCAGACCCGGAGGTCTCCGAGGCCATCGACTTCGCCACGTACGCCGCCCACCTCACCCTCGCCCATGAGAGCCTCGAGGCCGCGGGCGCAACCTGGCGGCCCCACCGTGTCGTGGTGGTGGCCGGGCCTTGGAACTTCCCCTACGCGATCCCTGCATCCGGTGTGCTCCACGCCCTTGCGGGCGGAAGCGCCGTGGTCCTCAAGCCGGCCCCCGAGGCGCGGTCGGTGGGGGCCCTGTTGGTCCAGCAGCTCCACGCGTCTGGCATCCCGGTGGACCTGGTACAGCTCGCCTGCACCCCGGACAACGAAGTGGGCACCCGCCTCATCACGCACCCTGACGTCGACATGGTCATGCTCACCGGCAGCATCGACACGGCGCAAATGTTCCTGTCGTGGAAGCCGTCGCTGAACCTGCACGCGGAGACCAGCGGCAAGAACTCCCTCATCATCACCGCGGCAGCGGACATCGACCAGTCGATCAAGGACCTGGTCAAGTCCGCCTTCGGCCACGCCGGCCAGAAGTGCTCTGCGGCCAGCCTCGCGATCGTCGAGGCGTCCGTCTACGACGATCCCGCGTTCCATTCACGCCTGGCTGATGCCGTGCGCAGCCTGGTGGTCGGCGAAGCGACGGACCTCGGCACGATGATGGGGCCTCTAGTCGGCCCGCCCAGTGGCGCTCTTGAACGTGCGCTCACCAGGCTCGAACCGGGCGAGACATGGCTGGTCGAGCCGAGGCGCCTCGACCCCACGGCGTGGACGCCCGGAGTGCGGCGTGACGTCAGGCCCGGCTCGTGGTTCCACCTCACCGAATGCTTCGGTCCGGTGCTGGGGGTCATGCGAGCGCGTGACCTCGACCACGCCATCGAGTTGCAGAATGCCCCGGTGTACGGCCTCACGGGCGGGATCTCGACCCTCGATCCCGATGAGGCCTCAACCTGGCTGGCGCGCGCCCAGGTCGGCAATGCCTACGTCAACCGACACATCACCGGCGCCATCGTCCGACGGCAGCCGTTCGGCGGCTGGAAGGCCTCCAGTGTCGGTGCCGCTGGCAAGCCGGGTGGCCCGCACCACCTGAACGCCTATGGGACCTGGACCGTCGAAGCCCTCGATTCCCGGGCCGCCAGTCGCTCGTACGACCAGGCCTGGGCCGCGCGCTTCGGCGTCGAGCACGACGCGACCGGCCTGGCCTGCGAGAGCAACGTGTTGCGCTACGCACCGCTCGACCGGGTCATAGCGCGGGTCGGCAGCCTGGCGGACGAGCAGGTCGGCTGCCTTCGCGCCGCGGCCAGTCGGGCCGGAGTCGCGCTCGACGTGAGCGTGGCTAGCCAGGAGGACGACCTGTCGTTGGCCCGGCGAGTGGGCTCCGCTACCGGCGTCACGCGGCTTCGCCTGCTGGTACCGGTTCCCGACTCCGTCCTGTCTGCTGCACACAGCGCCGGCGTCAGCGTCGACCGCGCCCCAGTCACCGGTCTCGGCGAACTGGAGTTGCCGCACTGGCTCAAGGAGCAAGCCGTCTCCTACTCGCTACACCGCTACGGGCGGCTGGTCAACCGGCGCCGCTGACCAGCGCAGGCAGGACTACCTGGACTCGCGCCAAACCCGCTCGAACGGCAGCCGCCAGGCATGGGGAGCGATCAACTGATGGATCGCGTTAGGCCCCCAGGTACCCACGGCATACGGTTTGACTGGCGGCGGATCGGCGAGCAGGTCGGCCGATCGCGCCCACAGGCTCTCGATGCCCTCGGAGGTCGTGAAAAGCGTGTGGTCCCCGCGCATGGCATCGAGGATCAGTCGCTCATACGCCTCGAGGACGTCGCGCGCACGATTGGTGTCCTGGGTCGAGAACTGCATGCTCAGCTTCTCCAGCTTCATCCCAGGACCGGGGCGCTTGCCGTAGAACGAGAGCGAGACCTTCGAGGCGTCCGCGAGGTCGAAGGTGAGGTGGTCTGGTCCCGCTGACCCCACCCCCGAGTTGGCCGGAAACATCGTGCGTGGCGCCTCCTTGAAGGCGATCGAGATGATCCGGGCTCCTTCGGCCATCCGCTTGCCCGTGCGCAGGAAGAAGGGAACGCCGGCCCACCTCCAGTTGTCCAGTTCGCATCGCAGCGCGATGAACGTCTCCGTGTCCGAATCGGCGGCAACTCCCGACTCGTCGAGGTAGCCGGCGAACTGCCCGCGCACGACATTGGCCGGGTCGATCGGCAGCATCGACCTGAAGACCTTGTTCTTCTCCTCGCTGATGGCCCTCGGCTCGAGCGCGGTGGGCGGCTCCATCGCCACAAAGGCGAGCACCTGCAGCAGGTGGGTGACCACCATGTCCTTGAAGGCACCCGTGGATTCGTAGAAGCCGGCCCGCAGGCCGAGCCCGAGCGTCTCGGGGATGTCGATCTGGATGTGATCGATGAAGTTGCGGTTCCAGATCGGCTCGAAGAGCCCGTTCGCGAAGCGGAAGGCCAAGATGTTCTGCGCGGCCTCCTTCCCCAGGAAGTGGTCGATCCGGAAGATCTGGCTCTCTCGGAAGGTCTCGTGCAGGTGGTCGTTCAGGATGACGGCGCTGTCGAGGTCCGTGCCGAACGGCTTCTCCATGACGACCCGCGAATCCTCGACCAGCCCCGCCTCCCGGATCGTCCCCATCACGGCGAGGGCGGCCGTCGGCGGCACGCTGAGGTAGTGGAGCAGTCGAGCGTTCGGCCCGAGGGCCGCGCGCGCCGCGTTGACGCGGTCGGCCAGCCCGCCGGGTCCCGCGCTCATGGGCACGTACTCCAGTGCCGACGAGAGTCGCTCCCATTGCTCGTCCTCCATCGGGTGGCTGGAGAACTCGGCGATGGCCGATCGGGCGAACGCCCGAAACTCCTCGTCGTCGAACTCCTCGATCGACGTGCCGACGATGCGCAGATCGGGCGCCAGCGAGGAAAGCGTCAGGTGGGCGACCCCGGCAGGAGCTTGCGCCGCGCGAGATCGCCGGTGGCACCGAAGATGACCATGACATGCGGGGCGGTCGGATCACCGCTGCTGCGACGCGACGGCCGCGATCCCGGTGCGGGATAGGAGATCGTCTGGACCGGCTGGGCTGGCACGCTCGGCATGATCGCAGATTCGACGGACCGGCAACAGGTCAACTGCGAGCCGGCACCCGCACGGTCAGGGCAGCCGGCAGGACCGTGACGTGGAAGCCGAAGCCGTCGCCCACGAGGTCCCCGTCGATCTGCCGCTTGCGCGCGTGGCCGGTGGTGACGACGACCTGGCGACCCCGGACCAGCGTGCGGGAAGGGTCGTTCTCCGAGCCCTTGCCGCGCAGGATCCCCGCTGTCGTGCGCACCCAGTCCAGCGGCGAGGACGGATCGATGACAAGGACCTCGAGGAAGCCGTCGTCCGGCAGGGCCTCCGGTACGAGTTCCAGGCCGGCCACCAGGGTGCCGACGTTGGCGATGAGCACGGTCCGCCCGTACAGGTGCTCTTCCGGGCCGCCATCGACCGACATCCGCAGCCGCATTGGTTGCTGCCGCACGCGACGAGCGCCCTGAACGACGTAGGCACCCCACCCCAGGGCTCGCTTGAGCCCCTCGGGTGCGGCCATCATGTCCGCATCCCAGCCGGTCCCGCACATGACGGCGCCGATCTGCCGCTGGCCCTTGCCGAGATATACGTCCAGGAGGTCGATGCGGCGGCGATCGCCCCGGAAGGCCGTGTCGACAGCGTCAGTGAGGTCGAGCGGGATGCCGAGATTGCGGGCCAGCAGGTTGCCCGTCCCACCCGGGAGGATGCCGAGGGCCACGTCCGTGAGTGCGAGGGCCGAAGCCACCCCGGTGACCGTGCCGTCTCCTCCCCACGCCATGACCGTGGTGGACCCCTCGCGCATCGCGCGGCGGGCCTGCCCTGGACCGGGGTCGTCCGCCGTTGTCTCGAACCACCTAGGCGCCGCCTCCCCGAGGGCCAGGGCCCGGGAATCGATCATGGATCGAGCCCGACGCAGGTCGCCCACCTTCTGCGGGTTGACGACCACCGCGAAGCTCACAGCGTGCGACCCTATCCCTGCGTGCGCGCCCGTCCTCCATCCGCGGCGAATGCGGCACGTTGTGCGAGTGACTCACCGATCTGGGTGGTCGAGCGTGGCTCATCGCCTCGTTCTAGGAGATCTGCTGCGACAGCGGCCTCCACCCACGTCGCAGCCTGGCGCTCGCCGACATGGTCCAGCAGCATCGCGAGCGACATGACGGCCGCCGTGGGATCGGCCTTGCCTTGGCCAGCAATGTCCGGTGCCGAGCCATGGACGGGCTCGAACATGCTCGGGTTTCGCCGGCTCGGATCCAGATTCCCACTGGCAGCGAGTCCGATTCCTCCGCAGATGGCGGCGCCGATATCCGTGAGGATGTCACCGAAGAGATTGTCCGTGACGACCACGTCGAAGCGCTCCGGTGTCGTCAGCATGTACATCGCGGCCGCGTCCACGTGGCAATAGTCCGTCTCGACCTGCGGGTAGTCGGCCGCCACGGCCTGGAAGGCTCGCTGCCACAGGCTGCCGGAGAACACGAGGACATTCGACTTCGCGATCAGCGTTACCTTGTTGCGCCTGCGGACGGCCCGTTCGAACGCATCCCGCACGATGCGCTCGACCGCGTAGCGCGTGTGAATGCTGACTTCAGTGACGACCTCGTGCTCCGTCCCTTCGCGAAGGGAACCCCCCGCCCCCGCATAGGGACCCTCGGTCCCTTCGCGGCACACGACCATGTCGATATGCTCCGGACCCTTGCCGGCAAGCACGCGTCGAACTCCCGGGTACAGCTTCACGGGGCGCAGGTTCACGTAGTAGTCCATCACGAACCTCATCCGCAGGATGATGCCTCGCTCAAGGATCCCTGGCGCTACCGATGGGTCGCCGATGGCACCGAAGAGGATCGCATCACTGGCCCTCAGCTCGTCGATGACGCTGTCGGGCAGCAACTCACCCGTGGCGTTGTAGCGGCGTGAGCCGAGGTCGAACGGCTGGTACTCGACGCTGAGGCCGGCGCGAGCGGCCACCGCGTCGAGGACCTTCGTCGCCTCCGGCAGGACCTCAACTCCGATGCCGTCACCGGGGATCAGTGCCAAGCGAAGGGGCCTGTTCATCGATTCTCCCTGCCGACGGTGCCGACCCGTGTCCATTCAGCGCTCACGAATGGCTCCCGCCTCAAGGAACTGCCCAGTCGGTCCTGGATCGACGACCTTGCCGTCGGCGAAGACGACGCGACCACGCAGCAGCACCAGCGACGGCCAACCCGTCACCACGCGTCCTTCATACGGCGAGTAGTCGGTGTCCATGTGCAAGTCGGAGACCGAAATCGTGCGGGACTCCTCCGGGTCGAAGATCACCAGGTCTGCATCGGAGCCTGGCGCGATTGCCCCCTTGCGAGGGTAGAGCCCGTTGAGTCGAGCGGGTCCGGCGCTCATCAGCGCGACGAAAGCCTTCGGCGACAGGTCTCCCGCGTGAACAAGTGCACTCCACACCACCGACAGACGGGTCTCGACGCCGGGAAGCCCGTTGGGCATGATCCTGACGTCATGCGCGCATTGATGCTTCTGAACGGCGCTGTAGCAGCAGTGGTCGCTTCCGATTGCGTGGAGCATGCCTTGAGCGGTCAACGAGGCAAGCTGGGCCACCGTGCTCGCATCCCTGATCGGCGGGCAGCACACGAACCGCTCTGGGCTCTCTCCCAGGTAGCATCCATCGTCCAGCGTCAAGTAGTGCGGACATGTCTCTGAGAAGGCCCGCACGCCACGGCGACGCGCATCCTGCACCAGCCCCACCGCGCTCGGGATCGACTGATGGACGAAGTAGACAGGGGCATCGATCCTCTCGGCGACTGCGAGCACCTGGGCGACTGCATCCGACTCCGCCTCCGGCGGGCGGCTTCCCGCCATGTGTCGGGCATCGATGGTGCCCGCGGCGGCCGCAATCTCCTGCGCCCTTTCGATAGCCGAGTTCTCCTCGGCGTGGATGTAGGTAAGGCCCTCAACCTCCTTCAGGGCTGCCATGACCGACTCGATGGTCTCGAGATCGACCATCAGCTCGCCTCGGTAGGTCGTGAACAGTTTGACCGTCCGAACCCCGCGTTGCGCAAACGCATTGATGACGGCTCGGGCGTCGGCTGGCTGGGCATTGAGGCAGCCATGGAAGGCGTAGTCACAGCGAGATTCGGCGGCCATCGCCAGCTTGGCATCCAAGGCTGCAACGGGATCCTGCCCAGGGACGGGGATGGCGAAATCGACGATGGTGGTGGTCCCACCTGCCAGGGCCGCGCGTGACGCGCTCTCGAAGGTGTCCAGCGTCATGTAGGCGCCCAGTGGAATGGCCAGGTGGCAATGGGGGTCGACACCACCTGGCATCACCAGCATTCCTGCGGCATCGACTACGCGTGACGCCCCCAGGTTGGCCACGTCGACAGCCGGGTCGAGGACGGCCAGGATTCGGCCGTCGCCGATAACGACCGTCGCGTTGCCGGACCAGGTGTCCGTGACGACTCGTCCGCCCACGATCACGAGCTCAGCCTTGCCCTGCATGGCGCTCATTCCGTCCTACCCGTCACCGAGGATGGCCTTGCGGTCGAGACGGCCGTCAGTCAGGTATCTCGAGAATGATCTTCCCGTACGCAGCTCGGCTTGCCAGTTCACGCTGCGCGTCAGCCGCGGCCGACAGCGGGTACGTCGAGTGGATCCGAGGCGACAACGTGCCCCGCGAGATGAGCTCCAGTACATGGCGGAGCTCATCTCGAGTCTGGGTGTGCGATGACACGTAGGAGATGTGGCGCCGAAAGAACTCGATGATGTCGAAGTCCACGACCTCGCCTGCATGAGCGCCGATGCTGATCAATCGTCCATAAGGCCGCATCACGAACATCGACTTCCGGAAGGCGTCACCGCCCACGACGTCGAAGACCAGATCCACGCCGCGGCCGTGCGTGAATGCCATGACTGCCTCGTTGACGTCCGTGGTCGTGTAGTTGATCACAGCATCGGCACCATCCGCTGTTGCCCGGTCGAGCTTCGCGTCGCTGCTGGCCGTCGCGATGACCGTCGCCCCCGCGGCCTTGCAGATCTGGAGTGCCGCCGAGGCTACGCCGCTCCCGACAGAGTGGATCAGGACGGTGTCGCCGAGGGTGAGGTCTCCGCGAGCAACCAAGCCGTGCCACGCCGTGCCGAACGCGACGAGGGAGGCGGCGGCATCAGCGAAGGTGACCTGGTCCGGGATCGGGATGCAATGGCTGGCCGGTGCGACGACGTACTGCGCGTACGTTCCGGGAATGTGCTCGCCAAAGAGCCGGCGGTTCTCACACAGATTGTCCTGGCCGCGGTTACACCACTCGCAATCGTCGCACGTGCGGATGTACGACACGGCAACGCGGTCTCCGACCCGAACCCCGGAAACGCCGTCACCAAGGGCGGCGACGACACCGGCGCCTTCAATACCCAGAATGTGCGGCATCTCGAAGTCGAAGCGTGAGACGCCATCGCGGATATCGATATCGACATGATTCAAGGCCGACGCCTTCAACTTGACGAGGACGTCGCCCGGACCGGCCACTGGGTCCGGCACATCGCCGTATCGCAGGACCTCGGGACCGCCGAACTCATCGAACAGGATCGCCTTCATTCATGCTCCTCAGCTATTGGTGGTCGAGGCCAGGTGTTCGAGGAATGCCAACGTGTCGGCGCTGGAAACCACGTCGGCGTACTTGCCGTCGAGGTCGACGAGATTCGCCTCGTGCTGGGCAGGACTACGGTCACCGACGGCATCTCGTACCACGATGGAGCGGAAACCATAGGCATTCGCATCGACGGCCGTCTGCCGCACGCACCCCGAGGTGGAGCACCCGACAGAAATGATGGTGTCGATCCCCATCGTCTGGAGCACCTGCTGGAGTTCCGTACCGATGAAGGCGCTGCTGTGACGCTTGGTCAGGATGTAGTCCCCGTCTTCGGGTTTGACCCGATCATCGATCTCTACCCAGCGGCTACCCATCTTGAGCCAGCCCAGAGACGGCACCTTCTGGACGAACAAGCCGCCGTCTGCAAGGTCCGGTCGATAGGCGACTCGCGCGTAGATGACTGGGATGCCGGCCTTGCGCGCTGCCTCGATGACGGTGGAGGCCACCTCGATCGGCGCGTCGAGCTCAGCCGATCCGAGCGGACACGAGGGATCCGTCATGCCGTATTGGAAGTCGATGACCAGCACGCACGGGCTGCTTCCGAAGCCCGTGCGCGATCGCATCCCCTTGGCCTCGTAGTCGGCCAGGGTCGCTTCCGCTGAGGTCACGGCTAGGCCCGCTCGGGGGACTTGCCGGGGATGAACTTGCCTATTCCCTTGGGGCCAACCCATTCGCCGTGATCGACCATGACATGGCCGCGCAGGATCGTGGTGACCGGCAGCCCCTTGACCGAATACCCATCCCAGTTGCTGAAGTCGCAGTCCGAGTGCAAGTTCTCATCCTGCTTGTAGGTGTGGTCGACAGCCGGATCCATGACGATGATGTCGGCGTCCGCACCGGGCCGGATGACTCCCTTGGTGCCGTAGATGCCGAACAGCTTGGCCGGTGCGGCGGCCGTGAGGTTCACATACTGCTGCACCGAGAGATTGCGCTTGGCCACGCCCTCGGACCAGAAGACCGACATGCGCGTCTCGACGCTGTTCGTTCCTCCAGTGACGTTGTCGACTGTGTCGCCCATGATCTTGCGCTCCAGCGGGATGGTGAAGTCATCGCTAGCGAGCGTGTGCAGCCGCCCATCGATGCAGGCCTCCCACAGGGCATCGCGGTGCTCGATCGGCTTGTTCGGCGGGTAGTTCATGTAGCGCTGGCCGTTCTCCTGCTTGTACAGGGAGGGGTCGAACACGAGGTTCGGGTGAAGGGTCTCGGCGAATACCTCCACGCCGTCTGCCCTAGCCTCCGTGATCGCCTCAACCGACTCCTTGGCGCTCACATGAACGATGTAGAGCGGAGAGCCGGTGCGCTTGGACAGCAGCAGCATTCGACGCACCGCCGCCTCCTCCGCCAACGGCGGCCGAGCCTCTCCGATGTTCCAGAATTCAGGCCGGCCCTCGGCGTAGAGGCGACGGATGCTGAAGTCGATGATGCACTCGTCCTCGCAGTGCACCATCGTGATGCCGCCATGCTTCTCGGTCTCGAGCATGGCCGAGTAGATGCGGCCGTCATCAGACATCATCCCGCCAATGGTCGGGCTGCCCTTGAATGCCGTGAAGAACTTGAAGGAGACCACCCCACCGCTGATGGCCTCGGCGATCTCGCCGGCAGTCTGTAGCGGCCAGTCGCCGGACATGATCGCATGGAGCGCGTAGTCGGAGTGGATCTGCTGCGCCTGGGTCTGGGCCAGCTTGCCTTCGATGGAGGTCACGAGGGAGTCATCTCCACCCGACATCGCGAAATCGATGTACGTGGTCGTCCCACCCCAGATTCCTGCACGTGACCCGGCCTCGGCGGACTGAGCGCTCATGGCCTCAGAGATCGACAAGTCATAGTGGACATGCGTGTCGATGCCGCCCGGGAGGACGTACTTGCCGCCCGCGTCAATGACCTTGTGCGCGCTGGCATCGTCCAACTGGCCGTGAACCGTCAGGGCGACCACCTTCTCGTCCTTTACGGCGACATCGAGGGCGTACACCCCGTACTCGTTGGCGACCAGGCCGTTCTTGATCAGCAGGTCATACATGTGCGGTTCTCCTTCGGGCCGGGATGTGGTTGGACGATGCGTGCGGAATGGGAGGACGGTGGATGGGACTCATACGGCTCCTGCCTCGCGCAAGGCGTCGTACTCCTCGCGGCTCAGCCCCACTTCACCGAGGTAGAACTCATCGTTGTCGCGACCAATCTGCCCACCAAGGTACTTGACGCCACCGGGCGTCGCGGACATTCGCGGGTGCACATGGACCGTGGAGGTCAGTCCCAGATCGGGATCCTCGACGCTCTGCAGCAGGTTCCTGGCCCGGAAGTGCTCATTGTCCGCAATCTGGGCGACATTGTTGACGGGAGCCCCCGAGACCTCGTGCTCCTCGAACACCTCAAGGACGTGGTCGATCGGATGCTGAATCATCCATTCACCTATCGCCTCGTCCAGCGCCACGACGTTCTTGAGTCGCTCGGCATTGTTGGAGAACCGGGGATCGTCGAGCAGATCCGCCCGGCCCATCGCGATGAAGAGGCGCTCGACGATCCCCTGCGTGCCGCCCGATATCGCCACCCAGCCGCCGTCAGCCGTTTCGTATGAGTTTCGCGGGGCAAGGTCCCCAAGCCGATTTCCCGTGCGCTCCCGCACGATCCCGAGCTTCTCGTAGTCCAGCATGGTGTAGTCGATGAGGCGATAGTTGGCTTCGATGATCGCGTTGTCGATGACCTGTCCGGTGCCTCCATTGACATCGCGCCAGTAGAGCGCGGCGAGAATGGCCATCGCTCCGGCGAGCGCGGTCACTCCATCGGCCAACGGATAGCCAGACAGGACTGGGGGTCGATCCTCGGCCCCAGTGATGTAGGAGAGACCCGAGAATGCCTCTGCAAGGGTCCCGAATCCAGGCTTTGTCGCGTAGGGGCCATCCTGCCCATATCCCGATGTCCGGAGGATGATCAGTCGTGGATTGACCTCGAGAAGTCGATCTGGGCTGAGCCCCCATCGTTCCATGACACCTGGGCGGAAGTTCTCCACGAGTACGTCGAAATCCTTGACCAGCCGAAGCAGCATCTGCTGCCCCTCCGGTGTGTTGAGTGCCAGGGTGACGAGCCGCTTGTTGCGCGAGAGTCCCTTCCAGGCCAGGGCCGTGCCTTCGACCTGGCTCCCCCAGAGGCGCACGGGATCACCCTTGACAGGCAGTTCCGCCTTGACGACATCTGCTCCGAAGTCGGCAAGGTAGGTGGCCGCCCAGGGACCGGCCATCATGGTCGCGACGTCGAGGACTCGAAGTCCCTCGAGTGCACCGAGGCCCATGGACGCCGGTTGCAGGGTCCGGGGGTCCAGCCCGGGGTGCTCAGTCACAGGTTCTCCTCCATCGTGGCGAGAAGCGGGGGCAAGACCTCGTGCCACTGGGTGTCGCATTGGTATGCGGTCGCGACCTGGAACAGCGTCGCCTCGCCCCAGCGACCAGCCGAGAGGGCAGCGCTCACCGGCAATCCTGACTCCCCGTGGAAGCCGATGGGCAGGCTCATCGTGGGCCCCGCATGCAGTGCCCAGGGATAGGTGATTCTGCCGAGCAACTGCGTCTGCGCACGGGAGTCATAGCCCTCCGCGGCTGGGACGTCGATCGGCACGACCGGCGTGAGAATGAGGTCGACCTGGGCGAAGATGCGATCGAGTCGGCGCCGGTAACGCTGACGCCAGTCAAGTGACCGCGCCAACTCGGTGGCCGCGACCTCCAACCCGGCAGAAATGCGCCCGAGTACGTCGGCAGAGAAGTCGCCGGGACGCTCCAGGAGCCGCTCGCGGTGCAGTTCGGCGCCCTCGCATTGGACTATCCGAGTCCAGTGCTCGAAAGCCTCTCCCTGGCCGAAGTCGGCCACCGGAACAATTCCTGCTCCCCGGTCGCGCAACCACTCGATGAAGGCGTCGAGGCGGGTGGCGATCGCGGGATCCAGGTCGTCGAAGAAGAAGGTCTCGGGTACCCCGATTCGCAGGCCGGCCACCGGCTGGCCGATAAGAGCGGTTGGGGGAGTGTGGGTTGCCTCGACGGAGTACGGATCATCGACGTCGAAGCCCATGACGGCTTCGGTCAGTCTCGCGACGTCCTGAGCAAGGGGGGCCATCGGTCCGACCGTGTCCTGAGTGTAGGCAACCGGGTAGACGCCCCGGTTCGAGATCGCTCCGGTGGTAGGCCGCAGGCCGACCACCCCATTCAGGGCGGCGGGGACTCGGACGGACGCTCCCGTGTCGGTCCCCAAGGACGCCTCGCACAGGCGGGCCGCCAGGGCAGCGCCAGATCCGCCACTCGAGCCGCCGGGTATCCGATCCATGTCCCACGGGTTCCGGCAGGCACCGTAGGTCGCGTTCTGCGTCGTCGCGCCCCACGCCAGCTCGGCCATGTTCAGTTTCGCCACGATGACCGCGCCGTGGTCGGACGCGCGCTCGACGCACGCAGCGTCCGCGATCGGGACGTTGTCGGCCAGGAACCCCGCACCGGCAGTCGTCGGGACCCCAGCGGTGTCGATGTTGTCTTTGAGCCCGACAAGCAGGCCGTGCAACGAGCCGGCGGACCCGCCGGCAGCAGCGATCTGGTCCAGCTCCACGGCGCGCTCGCGGGAACCGTCAATCCAGGTGATGACCGACTTGACCTTGCCGTCCAGGGCCACGAAACGGGCGTGGGCCGCATCCCACCGCTCGACGCAGTTCACCGCCGATGTGGCCACGCCCCTACCTCCTCCGATGCTGGCAAGACTGTATGCAACTGTGCCCACGGCGTCAACGACTTCGGCTCGGCTGGCACGGCTGCCCCCCAAGAGTAAGGGGGATGGACCTGCCGGAACCGCGGTTCGCTTCCGATTCTCGACCTGACGACCACCAGATATGTACACAATTTCGGCTATGCTTCCCTCGGACGAGGGAGGCAGACATGGCAGGTGCCGACGATTCCCTACCGCTCCCTCGGGCCATGCGCGTGGTGGAAGTAGGGATGCGTGATGGCCTTCAGGCTGTCCGAGCAACCATCCCCACCAAGGACAAGCTCCGGCTGGTGGAAAGCATCCTGGCCTCGGGCATCACGGAAATTGAGGTCGCTTCCTTCGCCCACCCCAAGGTCCTGCCGCAGCTTGCCGACGCCGAGGCCCTGCTCGCCGTGGTGCCTCGGGAACCCGGTATCCGTTACCGCGGTCTCGTCCCCAACGCCCGAGGCGCGAGGCGTGCCCTCGATGCCGGGGTCAACGAGATCGTCGCACTGACGTGCACCGACCCAGATGTGACGATGATCAACCAGCGCCGCACGCACCCCCAGATGTGGGACGAACTCGACGAGATCCTCGAGTCATCCGGCGACACACCTGTGACGGTTGCCATCGTCATGTCCTTCTTCGCGTACGGGACCGGGATCGTGTCCCCCGAGCGACTGGGCGCTTTCGTCAAGCGCATCGTGGACGCCGGTGCGTCGAGCATCTACGTGGCTGACTCTGCCGGCCTCGCCGACCCGCAACAGGTCTTCCGGGCCGTCCGCCGGATCAAGACCGCCTATCCGGAGCTGGCCGTCGGCGTGCACCTCCACACGAGGGGGGGATTCGCCCTCGCGAACACCTTGGCCGCTTTGCAGGCAGGCATCGATTGGGTCGAAGGGGCGTTCTGCGGACTCGGGGGCGATCTTTGGCTGCCCGGTGACGTAGACGTGTTGGGCAATACCCCCACGGAGGACCTCGCGGCCATGCTCCAGTACATGGGAATCGCAACAGGCATCGACCTGAATCGCTATGGGGAGACTGTCGCCCTAGCCTCAAGCCTCACCGGCAGCCCCGCTTTCGGGCACTTCACGCGCGGTGGCGCGCGAACCGAGATGGAGAACATCGTGTGGTCCGAGATCCTGGCCCAGCCGGGCAAGGAAATCCCTTCGACATCGGAGTAGCCATGTCCTCAGGCACTAATCTGCGGCAGTGAACGTCAATCTGGAGCGGGCAGCCGATCGGGCCTATCAACTACTGCGCAACGACATTGTCGCGGGCATCCTCACAGGTGGTCGGCACCTGGCGGAGACCGAACTAGCTGAGCAGTACGGACTGAGCCGAACTCCCATTCGTGAGAGCCTGCGCCGCCTGCAGGCCGAAGGCCTCGTCGAGGTCATCCCGCACAGGGGCGCCCGTGTCGTTGACTGGCACTCCTACGACGTGGAGGGCATGTACGACCTACGAGCGGCCGTGGAAGCCTTCGTGGCGCGCAGAGCCGCTACGCGCTTGTCAGAAGATCAGATTCAGAGCCTCTCGGCATTGTGCGACCGGATGGAGACAGTGGCCAGGGAAGGGCGTGCGGGTGACCCCGAAACCGTGACGGCTTTCACGGAGTTGAACGCCGAGTTTCACGGCTCGGTCGCGCAGGGTGCCGACGCCAGTTACGCACTGCCTGCACGCAACGTCCTGGTCGTCCTGCCAGTCATCCTTCAGGCGGTGCACAACTACGCACCTATGGGCTACACCCGCAGCAACAACAACCACCGCGAGCTGCTCGACGCCTTCCGGGCGAAAGATCCAGACTGGGCAGAGCATGTCATGCGCACGCATGTGCTTTCGTCGAAGTCCAGCCTCATGGCCCAACTGAGGCGCACGGCGCCGCAGGAGACATCGACCTAGTCCGACGCCGTCCGGGGAATTGGCGCCTGCCTTCGCGACAGCCGCACGAGCATCGCCGCGGCCGCGAAGAAGCACAGGCCCGCGGCCAGCCACGCAATGGAGAACCCAAGGTGCTGGACGGTCAAGCCGAACAGCACTGGGCCCAAGACTCCCCCGGCCCCGGCGCCGAGAACGATGTACCCCGAGGCACGGGCAGGTGCCTGTGGGTACCTGCTCACCACAGCGAGCGTGAGCAGGCCGTTCCACCCCCACCCCGCGCCGATTGCGACGATGGTCACCATGAGCAGGGGCCACCCTGGAGGGGCGACTGACAGGCAGGTCACGCCAGTTCCTCCGACCAGCATGATCACGCTCGTCGCCATCAGTGGCCTCGCCACCGTTCCCAGCTTCCATGCGAAGACGAAGCGGCCGGCGATACCGCACGCGCCGCCGATGGCGAAGAAGACCCCGGCCGCATTCGCCGTACTGCCGCCGCTGATCGCGGACTCAACATAGAACGCCCCGGTGGCGGACACCGCGATCATGGCGAGCGTGAACACGGCAGCAAGGGCGTAGACCCCCGAGAGTCTGGCTTGGGAAGCAACGTGGGCCTCGGGGTCCCGCCGATGGCCGGAGCGCAGTCGCGGCATTGCTACGAGGGCCGGGAGCGCAACCATCGCGCACACGATGAATGCCCAGCGCCAGCCAACCGAGCTGGCAAGGATCGGAATTCCCATGCCGGCCACGAGGGCTGCCCCGGGCAGGGCCGTTTGCTTGATCCCGAACGCCAGGCTCAGTCGAGCACGCGGAACCGCCTCGAACAGCGCCAGGTCGACGGCGGGCTGGGAAAGCGCGTTGGCCGCTCCCGCGCATGCCATGAAGAGGACGATCATCGACCAGGTTGGAGCCAACGCCATGCCGACGATGGCGGCGACGGATCCGGCCACGCCGAGTCTCGTGGTGAGAGTCGCTCCAAGCCGCTGGCCCACGCGCCCACCGGTGATCCCCCCGGCGGCCATGAACAACCAGAAGGTCGAGATGGCTATACCCAACTGGGTCTCGCTGAAGGACAGGTCCGCGCGCACGAACGGGCCCATGGCACCGAGGAGGAACACCGGGATCGACCCAGCAGTCGATGCGCTGGTGGTGGCGATGATGACCCGGGTGAAGGACGGCGTGGCCACGCCACATTGTATGCGACCTAGCACCAATACTGGCGCAATTCGCAGTTCCCACGCTTCGCTGCCCAGCGCAACCTGTCCGAACGTATACAAATTGATTGACCAATTCCTGAGCCTTCCCTATGCTCGCAAGAGTCCGCCCCCGGCCAGAGGACGTCCATGCAGCCATCGAGCGACCCACGTGCCGCGCCTGTCGGGCCGCTGGCCGGAGTCTTGGTGATCGAACTGGGCCAGCTGATCGCGGGACCATTCGCCGGTCAGTTGCTGGGCGACCTGGGTGCCGACGTTGTCAAGATCGAATTGCCCGGAACCGGGGATCCGATGCGGCAATGGGGGCAGCTGACACCCGAAGGGGAATCGCTGTGGTGGTCGGTCATTGGCCGGAACAAGAAGTCGGTCACCCTGGACGTTCGAACCGACGGCGGGCGGTCCGCGGTACTGCGACTGGTGGCCTTGGCCGACGTCCTCATTGAGAACTTCCGTCCAGGCACCCTGGAGAAGTGGGGCTTGTCCTACGAAGCGCTCCGGGAGGTCAACCCGGGCATCGTCGTGGTGCGCGTGAGCGGCTTCGGGCAAACGGGCCCATACACCGATCGAGCCGGCTTCGGAGCTATCGGCGAGGCGATGGGCGGGCTGCGAGCCGTGGTCGGGGATCCCGACAGGCCCCCAGTTCGCACGGGGATCGCCATCGGTGACGCCCTGTCCGGCGCGCTCGGGGCACTTGGTGCGCTCGCGGCCCTCCTCGAGCGACGCACCTCGGGGCAGGGCCAGGTGCTTGACGTGGCCCTCTACGAGTCGGTCCTTGCCTTCATGGAGTCCTTGATCCCGGACTACGTCACGGAGGGATGGATCCGTCCGCGAACGGGGGCAACCCTCCCCGGAGTAGCACCGTCCAACGTGTACCCCACCCTTGACGGTCGTGATGTGTTGATCGCTGGAAACCAGGACAGCGTCTTCCGTCGACTCACTGAGGTCATGGGCGCCGAACACCTGGCTGACGATCCGCGCTACGCGACTCACACGGCCCGCGGAGAGCGGCAGCGGGAACTCGATGCCCTCGTGTCCGCATGGACGGCGACCGTGCCCTCCGCCGATCTCCTTGAGTTGCTGGCGAAGGCTGGGGTCCCAGCGGGACCCATCTACCGCGCCCCGGACATGCTTGAGGATCCACATTTCATGGCTCGCGAGGCCATCGTCACGGTCCCTCACCCCGTGCTCGGCTCCGTGACGATGCAGAACGTCTTCCCGCGCGCCTCCCGCACACCGGGCAGCATTCGCTGGGCCGGTCCCACTCTTGGCGAGCACACCGACGAGGTGCTGGCCGGCATGCTCGGACTCTCCCCATCGGAGATCACGTCAGCCCAAGGATCGCGATGATCCGGGTCGTGTCGGACGAGGTGCCGGAAGATCAGGCGCCACCCGAGATCTCGGCAAGGTACGCACACATCCGAGGCCTGCTGGGGTCCGCTTTCGTGCCGACGGTGTATCGGAGGCTCGCGCTATACCCGGACGCCTTCGCGCCCGCGGTCGACCTGCTCGCAGCCGTCGTCGACCTGAGCAACACGTCCGGGTTCCCCGAACAGGCTCGCTCACTGGCCGTGGCCGCCCTTCGGACCCGGGCCCACGGGCGCGGGCCTCGTGCTGCAGGAGTCAGCCAAGCCATTGGGCGATACCGCGCCGCCAACCCGACCAACCTGCTGTTCAGCCTGGCCATCTCGGGCCCGACGACAACCTGGCAGCCCGGCGTTATGGCACCCCCACTGCCACCTCCATGCGCGGACATATGGCAGGACATCCGTGGCTGCCACGGCGGCCCAATTGTCCCCGGGCTGTGGCGGGACCTGGCCCCCTGGCCCGACGAACTCCGCCAACTCTGGCGACAGACCCGTCTCGCAGCGGACGGCGGCGACATACTCACCGCGCGCCAGCCCGTCCTGGACGCAGCCCTGGACCTCTTGTCCGACGCGGGCCTGGCGTCGGACAGCGGTGTCCTCGACTGCTTGCCACCGGATGCCGCCATGGCGTTC
This sequence comes from Actinomycetota bacterium, assembly GCA_030645615.1. Classification (GTDB taxonomy): domain Bacteria; phylum Actinomycetota; class Actinomycetes; order S36-B12; family S36-B12; genus UBA10649. The sequence continues at coordinate 80,705 of JAUSNB010000050.1, forward strand.
AGCTGGTTCCCCGTCGGCGTGGCCAGCATGATCGTCGAGGGTGAATTCCTTCACCAACTCACGAATAGCCCTGAAACCCACCACGGAAGGATCGCCCATGAGCCAGCCTGAGGTACGCATCGTCGAAGTGCTGCTGCGGGACGGGTTGCAGACGATGGTGCACGAGTCCGGATGGCACGTGCCCACGACCGAGGAGAAGCTCGACCTGATCAGCAGGATCGCCGACGCCGGGATCCCGGAGATCGAGGTCACCGGCTTCGTCCATCCGAAGGTCATCCCCATGCTGGCCGATGCTGACGACCTCGTGCGGTCGCTCCCGATTCGGGAGGGTGTCACCTACCGAGCGCTGGTCCCCAACTTGAGGGGGGCGCAACGCGCTATCGACGCCGGATGCACCAAGATCTCGGCGCTCATCGTGGCGTCTGAGACGTACAGCAAGAAGAACTCCAACATGTCCATTGCCGAGAACGTCGAGCAGATCAGGTTGATAGCCGAGCTTGCCCTGGCAAACGGAGTCCATATTGACGTCGGTATGGGGATCTGCTTCCTCTGCCCATACGAGGGTCCGGTCCCCGAGGATCGACTTCTCGGACTCATTGAGACCTTCTACGGCTTCGGAGTGCGCGAAGTGAGCATTGCCGACAGCATCGGTATGTCGAACCCACGTGCAGTCGGGGACCGAGTCAAGGCCATCACCACCCGATTCCCCGACATCGCCCTCGGCGTCCATCTGCATGAACGCACAGGGATGGCTCTTGCGAATGTCGTCGCCGCATACCAGAACGGCGCGACGTCCTTCGAGTCCTGCATTGGCGGCTACGGAGGTGGGATCGCGATGCCGGTTTCGGTGCTCGGCATGGGCAACGTGCCCACTGAGGACGTCGTCCACCTGTTCCGAGAAATGGGCGTCGACACAGGAGTGGACCTCGACGCGATCCGCCGCATCAGCGCACATGTCGGCGCGTTGCTCGGGGTCCCATCCGTGGCGAAGGTGGCTCAGTATGGGACCTACGACGAGTTCCAAGCGTTTGCCCAGCAGTATCGCTGAAACCCGCTGATCGATCTGGGAGTGGACATGACTCGAACAATCCTGACCAACGCCACCTTCTACACAGGCGAAGACTTCGAAGCCACCTCGGGCTCCCTCGCAATTGATGGCGGTGTCATCTCCGAGATGGGTGACATGGTGGCTGCGCAGCCGGGCGACGACATGATCGACCTGGAGGGTGGCTATGTGATCCCCGGACTGATGGATGCCCACTGCCATCTCATCTACCGCGATGTCGCCGACCCTTACGACATCGAGTTGCGCAAGTCGATCCCCGAGGCGACCATCGACGCCGTCGTCAATGCCGAGATCCTGCTGCGAGCGGGCTTCACGACTGTCCGGGACGTCGGAAGCCGCGGCAACATAGGAGTGGAGGTCCGCAATGCGGTCGCGCGTGGCGACGCGCGGGGGCCAAGTATCCATCCGGCGGGGCAGATCCTGTCGGGACCCGGCGGACTAGCCGACTTCCATCCCACGCATGTTTTCGAAGACCGCCCCTACCGATACGGACTCGGCGTGCAAGTCATCGGTCCGCACGAGGCACGGGCCACGATTCGACGTCAGCTCAAGGACGGGGTGGCCTGGATCAAGGTCGGCGTGAGCGGGACCGGCTTCAATCCCCTGTGCCCCGCTGAGCGCAATGGCCTGTCCGAGCAGGAGTTCGCGGCAGTGATGTCTGAGGCGAAGTACCAAGGGGTTCCCGTCGCCGCCCACGCAGAGTCTGCGGAGTCGGTTCGCGCCGCTGCATTCCACGGCGCCCAGACGATCGAGCATGGGATCTACATCGACGACGAGTCGTTGGAACTCATGGTCCGCAACAACGTGACGCTGTCGCCCACTCTCTCCATGTATCGAGCCTTCGCGGTCCGGGGAGGCAGCATGGGTATCCCGTCGGTGATCGTCGACCAGCACAAGCGGACCCATGAGCGCCATGCCGCTAGCGTGCGGCGCGCACACGAGGCAGGGGTCCCGATCGTTGCCGGTGGCGATGCTGGCCTGACGCACTTTCCGCAAGGCAGTTGCGCCGAGGAGGTGGTTTCGTACATCGAGATCGTCGGCATGTCACCCAAGGAGGCGCTCAGGACGATCACCGTGAACGTCGCGCGCCTCCTTGGAGTCAGCGACACGGTAGGCACCATTGACGTAGGCATGCGAGCGGACCTCTTGGCCTTGCGCGACGACCCGCTGCGTTCACCTCAGTGCCTCCAGGACCAGGATCGCAAGATCCTCGTCATGAGCGGCGGCGCGCGGGTGTGATGGGCCCCGTGCTACTGGACCGCGTCGCCCTCGCGGAACGCCCGGGTGATCAGGTCCAGCCGCGCGAGTGCGCTCGGCTCCAGGTGGACCTGCAAGGCCGCGTACGGCGCATCCAGGTGCTCGGGTCGGGTCACTCCAACGATCGCTGAGGTCACGACTGGCTGGTGCAGCACCCAAGCCGCTGCCAGAACCGGAAGCGTCAGCCCAAGGTCGGTCGCCTCGACCGCGATCTGCTCCACTGCATCGAAAGCCGCATCGTTCCAGTAGCGCTCGCGGTACAGCTCGGCGGCACCGGTCGACGCGAAACGTGTCGAAGCTGCCGGAGGCAACCCCCTGGTGTGCTTGCCGCTGAGCAATCCGCCCGCCAGGAGGTTGTACGGGAGGACACCCAGACCCGCCTCAGTGCACAGTGGCATCAACTCCCGCTCATGCTGGCGAAAGAGCAGGTTGTAGCGCGGTTGCACCGAAGCGAAGGACACCAGGCCCTTCGCCTCACTCCGCCCCAATGCACGGGCTACCTGGTACGCCAAGAAGTTCGAGCAACCGACGTAGCGCACCTTGCCCTCGCGGACAAGGTCGGTGAGAACCTCGAGCGTCTCCTCGATCGGCGTGGACGGATCGGGACGATGGAGTTGGTAGAGGTCGATAGCGTCGACCTGCAGCCGGCGCAGTGAGGCTTCCACCGCCTCCCTGATGTGACGGCGACCTAGCCCTTGATCCCATGGATGCGGCCCAGTCGGGCCGTGCACCTTGGTAGCGATGACGACACTTGCCTTGCGACTGCTGACCCATCGCCCCACGATCGCCTCAGAAATGCCGGCCGACTCGAACGAACTGCCGAGGGGATACTTGTCGGCCGTATCCAAGAGCGTGATTCCCAGCTCATGAGCGTAGTCAAGTATCCGAAAAGAGAGCTCCTCGTCACACTGTCCGCCGAAGGTCGCTGTCCCCAGCGCCAGGCGCGATACGGGCATCCCGGTCGTCCCGAGCTGAACATGGGTCATCGAGGTCATGGCCGTCCTCCTTCAGTCAGGTCCCATCGATCCGTGCCCGGCAGTACCTCGGCGGGATCGGGCACCCGCTCGCTGGTTGCCACCGCGACCAGTGTTGCCGCCAGACTCAGCGCACCAAGCACGAGCAGGCCCACGACCCAGCTGTCCGACCAGCCCACGATGGTCCCGATGATCACGGGAAAGGCAATCGCGCCCGCATTGATCAACGCCAACGACGTGCCCGTCGATCTGCCCACGCTCCCTGGCTCCGTGGACTCAGCCACAACGGCGATGTAGACACCGTTCCACCCGACCGAGCACACCCCGAGGAGGACGAGGGTCGCCAGGACGAGTTCATCGGGGACCAGCGCCAAGGCGACGATGAACGCGGCCCCCAGCAGGCCGATGCCCTCGAGGACCATGAGGCGGTGCCGGGTGACAAGGTCCGACAGCCAACCCCAGAATGGACGACCGATCAGCCCGCCCAGAAGCAAGGTCGATACGCCGAGTCCGGCCGCGGAGGCGGAGAAGCCCCGTGCCTGTACTAGGTAGATGGCGGTGAAGGCGAACAAGCTCACTTGGATGCCGGCGATGATCAGGCCGAAGACGAGACCGTACGGCAGGCGCATCCGCCTGTGCGAATGATGTGCCACCCCCTGTGGCTTGGTCGTCTGCGCCTGGTAACCGCCTCGCACGAAGATGCCTAGGCAGATCGCGAGGCAGACCGCCGTGGTCAGCGCGAATGCCCAACGCCAGCCGAGGGCCAGACCGAGCGTCGGGAGTACGGCTCCCGCCACGATGCCGCCGACCGGCACGCCCGACTGCTTGATGCTCATGACCAGGCCGCGGCGGCGCGCAGTTGCCGGGTTGGCGAGAACCGTGGTGGCCGGGTTCACGGCCCCGTAGCCGAACCCGGCCACCAGAATGCCGAGGTAGAACACCGCGGCCGTCCATGACAGCCCCGCAAGAACGCTCCCCAGCGCAAGGGATAGCAGGCCGACAACGATGACTGGCGCAGGACCGGAGCGATCGGTCAGCCGGCCGCTCATGGGGGCTGTCACCAGGGCACCGAGGTAGGCAACCGAGGCGATAGCACCCACTCCGACTTCGCTGAGGTTCAGCGACTGGCTGATCAGGGGAGCGTTAGCGGAGGCGCCAATGATCGTGAAGCTTCCCGCGGCGAGGACAAGCACTGACGCGAAGATCCCCTCGCCCATCGATCGAGGCCGACGGGAGGATGCCATGAGCGGGGACATATCAGAAGGCTGGCTAGATGACGGAAACGGTCAGTGCGCCCAGCGGGCCGAAGTCGAAAGTCCATTCACCTGGCTCGCAGTCGAACAGCGAGGTCAGCGATCCCGTGGCCACAAGGGCGGCGGACGCTTCATGCGGCAGCAGGTCCAGTCGAGCGACCGCGTCCCGCCACGTACCGTAACCGCGCCCAACCTGGCGACCATCGAAGCGGACCGTGACCTCAACGTCATCCTGAGGTGCTACTGGCGATCCAAAGAGCATCTCGCCTTGAAGCGTCGCGTCCGCCACCACGCCCCAAGGTGGCAGCCGCCAGCCTGAGAAGCGGCAGTCAGCGATCTCCACGCAGGGACTGGCGAAGATGACGCCGTCGACCCACATCACGCCGATCTCTGGCTCGAAGCGGGGTGCGATCATCGTGGATCGGTCAAGCTTCGCGGCCACCACGTCTCGCCGCACCGACGCCGGGTCAAGCGGGGCAAACAGCGGGCCGGGCACGCCCAAGCGCGTTTGGGTCGCGACGTCCGTCGCGCCCAACTTCCAGTACGGCGAGCCCTCGGCCCCTATCAGTCGGCACAGGGCAGCACCGACCTCCGAGGCCAAAGCTGCGTCCATATCCGGCCAAGGCGCAATAGTCCCGTCCACGGGGGTCACCGTGCTCCTAGCGCGCGCCAATACCGACGCCAGATGATCGGCCCCCGGCATCATCGGGCTAGAAGCCCTGCTTCAGCCTGCGTCGCTTGATGTGCTGAGATAGCGCGACCGCGAGAATCAGGGCCGTTCCGTAGAAGAGGTACTGCACGAATGTCTTGGCGCCCAGCAGCTGCAGGGCCGTGATCCCGGTAACCAGGAAGTAGACGGCGATGAACGTTCCCCACGCATTGAAGCGACCGGGTCGAATAGTGGTCGACCCCAGGAAGGCGGCCGCGAACGCAGGAAGCAGGTAGTCCACACCTGTCGAGGGCCCAGCGGAGCTGGAGAGGCCAACGATGAGGATCCCTCCGATAGCGGCGATGAGGGACGCAGCGATCATCGCTCCCCAGCGCAGCAGGCCCACACGCATGCCAGCGAGCCGAGCCACATCGCGGTTTCGCCCCGCGACGAGCATGCGCTGGCCTAGGGGCGTGAACTGAAACACGTACCAGATGATGATGGTCAATACGAGGGCGTAGAAGAACAGGTACGGGATCCCCAGGAAACGCCCCCTGATCACCATGTCCACGAGCGTTTGATCCACTCCGGTCACTGTGCGGGCATCGGTAACCCAGAGCATGACGCCCGTGACGATCGTGCTCATGCCAAGGGTGACAATGAGGCTCTCGATCCCCAGCAGGACGATCAGCCCCCCATTGATCAAACCGATGAGAAATGCGACAGCCAGGGCGGCAAGAATCGACGCAAAGAGCGGCCAGCCCACATTCACATTCAGATGAGCGACGGTGACCGCACTCAAGCCCGCCACGGCAGCCACTGAGAGGTCGAAATCGCCTGTGGTGAGCGGAATGATGAGCGCCAGCGTGATGACCACCAGAACCGCGTTCGACGACAGGATGGATGAGACATTGGACCACTGGGCGAACGTCTCTGGCTTGACGAAACTGAAGATGATGATGATGGCGACCCAGGCGATCGGCAACGCATAGGCCTCCAAGGCGCCGCCCAGCCGTCGCCGGGAGCCTGGTACCTCGACGGTGACGCTCTTCTCCAGCGGTCCGCCTGATGGCATTCCGGACGGCGAGGTGGTCGTCATGTGGCTGCTCCGTTCCGGGGTAGGTCGTCAGTCGGGGAATCGGACAGTGAACTCACGGCTTCACGTACCTCGGCCACCTGGCCCATACACATCTCGGCGATCCTGGCGTGAGTTACCTCGTCGCCCGTGAGGAAGCCCAGGAGCTGGCCCTTGACGAAGATCCCCACCCGATCGCACAGGGTCGCCAACTCCTCGTAGTCAGAGCTGGCCACGATGGTCGACATCGTCCCCGCATTTGCACGGATAACCTGATAGATCTGTTCTCGGGCACCGATGTCGACCCCCTGGGTCGGCTCGTGCAGCAGCAGGATGGTTGGTGGCAACTGGAGCCACTTCGCCATCATGGCCTTCTGCTGATTGCCCCCCGAGAAGAACCCGTAGTCCATGCTCGGCAACGGCGGCCGCACGTCGAACTCCTTCAGCAGCGATCGCGCATTGTCGCGGAGCTTCCCGTGCTTCAGACGTCCGCCGGAGAAGAACCGGTCCAGAACGGTCACGTTGATGTTGTCCGCCATTGGCAGGTCCGGGATGCTGCCGAAGATCTTGCGATCAGCGGGCACGAGCGCCATCCCCATGCGTACCGCGTCGCGTTCGCGATGGCCCGAGAAGCTGACAGCCCGATCGCCGAGCTGGAAGGAACCCGTTGCGGAAGCATCCGCGCCGAACAGGGAGTAGACCGGGTCCTCATATCCCGATCCGACCAGCCCTGCGAGTCCAAGAATCTCCCCCTGCCGAAGCTCGAAGGAAACCTCGCGCACCAGTGAGGAGTTGAGGTCACTCACGGTGAGGATGATGTCCTCGGACAGCGCCGCAACAGGAGCATCCGAGTCTGCTTCAGCGAGGTCACGGCCCACGATCAGCTTCACCAGATCGCGCTTGGTGGACGTCGCGGTCTCCAGAGTGCCGACAGAGCGTCCGTCGCGCAGGACGCTGACTGACTTCGTTATCTGGCGCACCTCATCGAGGTCGTGCGACACGAACAAGACGCTGTTGCCGTCGGCGACGATGCCGCGGACGAGGTCGAAGAGGACACCGACCTCCTGGCGCGGGAGGAAGACGGTCGGCTCATCGAGCACGAGCAGATTCGGCTCGCCACTACTGCCAACTGACGGCCGCGATGCCTTGAGGCCCTCCACTGCACGGATGATCGCGAGGACTGCGCGCTGCACGGGACGGATCTCATCCACCGGCGCCGCCGGATCAAGCTTGACGTCGTAGGCATCGAACACACGGGCAGCCTCACGACGAGCGGACCTCCACGACAGGAACTTGGCGCGAGACCCCGCGACGCGGCCCATGAACAGGTTCTCCGTCACCGTGAGGCTGGGCAGCAGGCCCAGGTCCTGGTGCACGAACTCAAAGCCGAGGCTGCGGTACTGGCCGGGGAGCAGCGGCAACGGCACATTGGTGCCATTGACCTCGAGGCTTCCCGCCTCGGGCTCGTAGAAGCCCGACAGGATCTTGATCAGGGTGGACTTCCCCGATCCGTTCTCGCCCAGTAGCCCATGGACCTCACCGGGCATCACAGTCAGGCTCACCCGGTCGAGGGCCTTCTGGCCGCCGAACACCTTGGTGAGGTCGGTGATCTTCAGCAGCGGCGTTTCGTTGTTCACGGGCAGTCCTCCGTGCGCCGGGGAGACGTAACAGTACTAACACCGGCCCCGCCCCATGCCGTCCGTTTGGACGGCATGGGGCGGGGCGGTGCTGGCTGGATCTACGAAGTCGTCCAGAGAGACTGGTAGCCCGCCACGTACGCGTCACCGTAGCCCGCGCCCGGCTGCGCCGGAGTGCCTGCCTCGGCCACGTTGGTGTCATCCCAGATGCGGATGGGCGTGCGCGTCTGCACGACCTCGTTGCCGGTCAGGATCCGGAACGCCTGGTCGATGGCGGCATACCCGATCCCTGGGGTGTCCTCGCCGACGTTGAACGCAACGGTGTCGCCCTGGGCGATGAAGTCGAGGGCGAACGGCGAGCCGTTGTAGCTGCCGATCTTGACGTCCGTGCGACCAAGGGTCTCGACCGCCGGTACGGCGCCTGCGACCATCGCGTCGTAGAGCACGTATACATAGTTGATGTCCGGGTTCGCCTGCAGGGCAGCCTGGATCTCAGTCTGGGTCTTGGTGTTCCAGTCCGCCACGGGGATGTTGATGACCGTGTACTCGCAACCAGCGCAGTTCTCGTCGAACTCCTTGGTCATGGTGTCGATCGTCGCGGGGCTGGGCAGGATGTCCGACCCGCCGACGATCAGGGTGTTTGCCGTGCCGCCCGAGTCCGCGATGATCCAGTCCGCCGCGGCCTTGCCGGCGACGTTGAACGGAGCCGTGACGACCGCAGTGACGTTCTCGCAGCCCTCGCACGTGGGCGGGGCCGGGTTCGAGTCGTCATGGAAGTGGATCACGGTAACGGGGATCCCGGCATCCTTGGCAGCCTGGATCTGCGGCTGGAGTGCCCGCGGGTCCGGAGCGCCGTTCAGCAGAATGATGTCCTGGTCGGAGTTGACCGCCTGGTCCATGCAAGCCACCCACTGCGAAACCTCGGCCTGGTTGTCGCACACGGTGTAGATCGCGCCGGCCGCCTCGGCAGCCTGCTTCATCGAATCCGAGATGCTCTGGAGGAAGGGGTTTGGCACCGAGGGGATCTCGAAGATCTTCTTGCCCACCACATCCGTGATGTCGAAGGCAGCACCGGGCGCTGTGAACGCCGGCAGCGCCTTCGCCGCCTCGACATTGGCGATGACGTCGGCGGACACGGCCGCATCAGCCGGGGCCTCGCTAGCCGGGGCCTCGCTCGCTGCCGCCTCGCTGGACGCGGGCGCGGCCGAGGACTCAGAACTGGACCCGCTGCTCGAGCAGGCGGCCAGCGTCAGCGCGCCAGCGGCGAGCACGGCCGCGGGCCAGAGCCTCCGAGATGTATACATAGACACTCCTTGCTTCGTGGACCCCCACGGTGGGTTGGGCGAAACGGTAGCCCACTGAGGGGCCTCAGGTATACAAGATTTCGTGGAATGAGGTTACATTTTGGTTTCGGTCGGCGAACGGGCCCGATTTCGTATGCAATATCCAGATCGACGCATTGGATCTGAACCGTTCGATCTCAGCTGGAGGACCCCGTCATGGATACGTTCGCCCCACCCTCGGCCGACCTACTGGACCGGGTGGCAACCCGGGCATTGTGGCTTGCGGTGCGGATGGTGGATGCAGCGAACACCGATCAGGGCCGCAAGGACGACATCAAGGTGGGCGGCCACCAGGCCTCCTCCGCGTCCATGATCAGCCTGATGACCGCCTTGTGGTTCCACCATCTCGGTCCGGCCGACCGGGTGGCGGTCAAGCCACACGCCTCCCCCGCATTCCACGCAATTCAATACCTCCTCGGCAATCTGGACCGCTCCTACCTGACACGGCTGCGGGAGTTCGGTGGCCTGCAGGCCTACCCGTCGCGCACCAAGGATCCCGATGTCATCGACTTCTCCACGGGCTCAGTGGGCCTCGGAGCGTCTGCACCCCTGTTCGCCGGGCTCGTGCGCAGTTACGTGGACGCCCACTTCGGAGCGCGACCTCGCTCCCGCTTCATCTCGCTCATCGGTGATGCCGAGATGGACGAGGGCAGCGTGTGGGAATCCGTGGCGGATCCGGCGACGCAGGGTCTCGGCAACGTCATGTGGGTCGTCGACTTCAACCGACAGTCGCTGGACCGGGTGATCCCCGGGATCCGGATCCAGCAGTGGAGAGCCCAATTCGAAGCACATGGCTGGCACGTTCGCGAGGTCAAGTACGGGTACCGGATGCGCGAGGCATTCTCCCAAGCGGGGGGCGAGGCCCTGCGCGAGTGGATCGACCAGATGCCGAATGAGCAGTACCAATCCCTGTTCGCCCTGAGCGGCACGGATCTCCGGGAGCGCTTCGTCGATGGGGCCCCACTCGAGGTCGGTTCCGTCATCTCCCGGTACGACGACGACGAGCTGCGCACTGTCGTGACGGACCTCGGCGGCCATGACATGCGCGCGCTGCTCGAGGCCTTCGGCGAGTGCGATGCGGTCAAGGACCGCCCATCGGTCGTGTTCGCCTACACGGTCAAGGGGTGGGGCCTGCCGATGGCTGGTGATCCCCGCAACCACTCGTCACTCCTCTCGGCCGAGCAGATCGATCGGCTACGTGAGGTAACGGGACTCGGAATTGAAGCGGAGTGGGATCGCTTCGATCCATCATCCGCCGAGGGCATCCTCTGCGCACGACGCCGCGAGGAGTTGACCCGCCCCGGCACATCGCAGGCGGACGCCATCTCGGTGCCGGGTTCGACCATGGAGCGCTCGCCGATGCGCGCCGTCTCGACGCAGGAAGCGTTCGGGAGGATCCTCGTCGATCTCTCGCGCCTCGAGAACGTCGCGCCGTACCTGGTCACGACGGCACCGGATGTGGCGACGTCCACGAACCTGGCCGGGTTCATCAACAGAGTCGGCGTCTTCAGCCCGGAGCTGCGGCGAGCGTGGAACGCGGACCCCGTTCTGAAGTGGGCCGAGGGCCCGACCGGCCAGCACATTGAGCTGGGAATCTCGGAGATGAACCTGTTCCTGCTCCTCGGCCAGCTGGGCCTGTCGTGGGACCTATCCGACCAACCCCTACTAGGGATCGGCACCGTCTACGACCCGTTCGTGCTGCGCGGGCTGGACGCGTTCGTGTACTCGGTGTACTCCGGCGCCCGCTTCGTCCTGGCCGGCACGCCGTCCGGGGTGACACTCGCACCCGAGGGCGGAGCGCACCAGTCCACCATCACGCCATCGGTCGGCCTGGAGATGCCCGGATTGACGTTCATCGAGCCGGCTTACGCGTCCGCATTGGACTGGCTGCTCTGCGATGCCCTCGCGAACGTCGGGGGGGGCGCCGCCCGAGCGGCCGAGGCCGGAGAGCAGGGTTCCTACTACTTCCGCCTCACCACGCGCCCTATCGACCAGGCCCCCTTCGAGGCAGCGAGGGCGCGGCTCGGAGAGGCGGTCTTGCGTCGCCAGGTCCTTGCCGGCGCCTATCGGCTTTACGAACCTGGCCCAGTGGGCACCGGGATCCCCGACGGCCCGCCCGCGCCCCGGGTGCACATCGTCGCGGCAGGCGCGGTCGTCCCTGAGGCGCTGGCAGCCGCTGTCGAACTGGCCGACGAGGGCATCGCCGCAAACGTGGTCGAGTTCACCTCGTCGGATCGCGTCTTCAAGGCCTGGCAGCGCACCATTCAAGTGGCCGTCCGCACGGCCAGCACGCCCTCAACCCCCGGAGTGCTGCGGGCGGCGATGCCCTTTCGGGCTCCGGTGGTCACGGTTCATGACGGTTCCTCGCACCACCTGGCGTGGGTCGGGTCCGCCCTGGGCGTTCCTTGCGTGAGCCTCGGAGTCGACTCGTTCGGTCAGTCAGGCCGCATAGCCGACTTGTACCAAGCCCATGCCCTCGAACCCGGCGCCATCGTCAACGCTGCGCTCGCAGCCCTGAGCCTGGCATGAGAGCGGCCCAGTACGACCGGCTTGGGCCGGCCGCTGACGTCCTGTCGATCGTGGACCTCGACGACCCCGAGCCCGGACCTGGCGAGGTCCGAGTCGAAGTCTCGTTCTCGGGAATCAACCCGACGGACTGGAAGCGACGGACCGCGGGTCCGCTCGCCCCCGGGCCTGCCCAGATACCCAACCAGGACGGCGCGGGGATCATCGACGCGGTGGGGGCAGGCGTGTCGCCCCAGCGCCTGGGCGAGCGGGTATGGGTGTTCCATGCAGCATGGAATCGCCCTGGTGGCACGGCAGCCGGCTACGTGTGCGTCCCGGCAGCCCAGGCGGTAGCACTGCCGGAGGGCGTGTCCCTGGAACTGGGCGCCTCCCTCGGCATCCCGTACATCACGGCGCACGCCGCCCTCACCTACGACGGTGACATCGCCGGCGCGACCGTGCTCGTCACCGGAGGAGGCGGGGCAGTGGGGCATGCCGCAATCGAGCTCGGGGCATTCCTCGGCGCCGACGTCATAGCGTCGGCCAGTACCCCTGAGAAGGCCCAGGTGGCCCGTGCCGCAGGAGCCAGGGCGGTCCTGGACTACCGGAGCCCCCACTACCTGACGGACTTGAGGGCCACGGCGCCGATGGGCGTCGACCGGATCATCGAGGTCGCCCTCGGTGCCAATATCGCCGCGTCCCAGGCAGTCTTGAGGCCAGGAGCCGTGATTGTTGCCTACGCCTCCGAAGCGACGGACCCGGTCCTGCCCGCACGAGCGCTCATGACGCTCAATGCACAGGTACGGTTCTTGCTGGTCTACACGCTTCCCCAGGATCGGATCCAGGCAGCTACGGCAGACATAAGCCAAGCGCTGGGGCAGGGCCTGATCACGTCCCTGCCGACCGTCGTCTACCCGCTCGAGCAGATCGCGTTGGCCCACGCGGCGGTGGAGACGGGCACCTTCGGACGCGTGCTGGTGGACGTGCAGTCCTCATGATGACCTCGCCAAGAGCGGACGTCGCTGTCATCGGACTCGGCGCCATTGGGCTTCCCGTGGCCATCAACGCCGCGATGGCTGGTTTTCGAGTGCAGGTGTGGAATCGCAATGCGCGACGCACCGTCGCGGCGGTCCACGCCGGAGCCACCGTCGCCGACAGCCCCGGTGACATCGACGCGCCGATCGTCCTGAGCGTGCTTCCCGATGCTTCCCAGCTCGACGAAGTACTGACGGCCGGGCTGGAGGGGGCACTGCGCCCTGGGGACGTGCTCGTTGTGATGAGCACGGTGTCGCCAGTGGCGATGACTCGACTTGCCGCCCGCCTCGCCGCTGCTGGAGTCCACGTGATCGATGCTCCCGTCAGTGGCGGGGACGTCGGGGCCCAACAAGGCACGCTGTCCATCATGGTGGGCGGGGCAGCCGAGGACCTCGAGCAGTGCCGTTCCGTACTCGAATCCGTCGGTAGCAGGATCGAGCACATGGGTGCACTGGGAACCGGGCAGATGGCCAAGGCATGCAACCAGGTCATCGTTGGAGCGACCCTGGCCGCGATCGGCGAGGCGCTGACGATCGGCCGCGCCGCAGGGCTTCGCGCTGATCAGTTGCTGGATGTCCTGGGCGCAGGCATGGCCGGTTCCCGTGCCATGGAGATCAAGCGCGAGAAGTACCTTTCCGGCGACTTCACTCCCGGCGGCAACTCGGCCAACCAGCTCAAGGACCTCCGCATCGCGCTCGATGCCGCATCAAGCCTCGGCTGCCCCCTTCCGCTTACGTCGGTCGTGACAGGCCTGTACCAGCGTCTTGCTGACTCTGGTCGGGCCGACCTCGACCACAGCGCAATCGTCCTAACTACTGAGGAAGGCCTGCTCCCGAACTAGGGCGCGTTGACCACGAAACCCAACTGCTCGCCATTCAGCCAGCGGCGGATCTGCGCCTCAACCAAGATCCGAGCACGCGGCACGAAAGCCGACGTATCACCCCCCACATGGGGGCTGACAAGGACGCCGGGAGTCCGCCACAGCGGATGGTCCGCCGGCAGGGGTTCAGGATCGGTCACGTCCATCGCGGCACGCAGTCGACCACTTTGCACGTGGTGCAACAGGGCGTTCGTGTCGACGACACTGCCCCGGGCCATGTTCACCAAGAGAGCTGTGTCGCGCATTCGGCCGAGGAATGCGTCATCCACGAGCGAAGTGGTCTCGGCGCTGAGGGGGACCGCCACGACAACGATGTCCGCCCAGGGCAAGAGGTCGTCAAGCTCCTCGCTTCCGCGGATGCCGGGTCGGGCCGTCCGGCCCATGAGGATCAGGTCCGTCTCGAACGGCTCGAGACGGGCTGCGATGGCCCGCCCCACACCACCCACTCCGAGGATCAGGATGCGGCGGTCAGCCAGCGAGGCGCGCCGCGCGTGAAGCCAGGTTCCGTCCGGCATCGCCCGCGCGAAGTCATCAATCCCGCGCAGGGACGCAAGGATCAGGCCGACGGCCAACTCAGCCGTGCTGGCATCGTGTACGCCCGCGGCGTTGCACAGCACGACGTTCGGGGGCACGAGCGGAACGGCAGCATCGAAGCCCGCGGTCAGGAGCTGGACGACCTGCAGGTTGGGCATCCGGCGAATGAGGTCGAGAGTGGATGACGGGCCTAGGTATGGCGCCACGTAGAAGCCGACCTGAGTGAGGTCCACATGAGGCCTCACTCCGTCGAAGTCCACGTCATCCATGCGCACATCGACGTCCACGGGCCGCATGTCAGACGGGAGCAGGACCGAGAGCATGGGTGGGCCTCCCAGGGATGGCAACTCGCTGGCGGTCCGCACGCTATCGCTCGGTCCCTCTGGACACGAAGCCCCCACCAGGCTATCTTCCTGACTATGTCAGGTAAAACGAACGCTGTCAGCGTTCTGGACCGGCGAGCCACTCGTCGCGCCGCGTCACGAGCCGAGATCGTCGAGGCGGCGTGGCTGCTGGTCCGCGAGCAGGGCCTGGCCGGGCTGTCGATGCGCGACCTCGGCGATCGCGTGGGAATGCGCGCGCAGTCCGTCTACTCGTACTTCGACTCCAAGGACGACATCTACGACGCGATGTTCCGGCAGGGGTACGAGGAGCAGTTGGCCTGGATGGCGGACGACGAGGGGGCCGCCGGTGGTTCCGAGGATCCGGCCACCCGACTGCGCGTGATGGCGCATCGCTTCTTCGCGTTCTGCACATCGGATCCGGTGCGCTATCAACTCCTCTTCCAGCGCACGATCCCCGGGTTCGAGCCCTCGTCCGCCAGCTATGCGGTGGCGTTGGCGGCACTGGAGCAGATGCACGCCGGCTTCGCCCGGGCCGGCATCACCGACCCCGATGCGGCGGACCTGGCGACCGCAGTCCTCACCGGCCTGACCAGCCAACAGATCGCGAACGATCCCGGCGGAATGCGCTGGGAGCGCCTCGTCGACCGGGCCGGGACCATGCTGCTCCGCGAGGTGGCACCCCACCTGCTCGCTAAGACCCGCAAGCCCACCACTCGAGTGCGGAGGACGCCATGACCACCACTGACCGACTTGTCACCGACCTTCGCCACCTGACCCCGATCGGCCACCACGACGGCATGAGCCTGTTCGCGGCCGAGCTCCAGCGCAATCTCGACCTCATGCGGGCGCTCAGCGAGCAGGACTGGACCCAGCCGACCGACTGCCCGGCGTGGGACGTGCGCCTGCTGTACCTGCACGTCCTTGGAGCCTGCGAGTCCGGGGCCTCGTTCCGCGAGCTGCTCCACCAGATGCGCGCGGCACGTTCGTTCCAGAAGGCGAACGGCGGCCCTCAGGAGGCTGCACTGTCGTCGGTGCAGGTGGCCGAGCGACTCCACCTCTCCCCCGCCGAACTCACCGCTCGCTTCGCCGAGGTGGCGCCCAGGGCGGTGCGCACGCGCACCCGGCTGCCGGGCCTGCTGCGCAGGGCCAGCCTCAGCGTCGACGGGCCGGTGGCGGAGAAGTGGACCCTCGGCTACCTCGTCGACGTCATCTACCTGCGCGATGCGTGGATGCACCGCGTCGATGCATCGCGGGCGACCGGCGCTTCGCTCGTGCTGACCGCCGAGCATGACGGGCGCATCGTCGCCGATGTTGCCGCGGAGTGGGTCCGGCGCCATGGGCGCCCGGTCACCCTCGAGCTGAGCGGGCCGGCCGGGGGGCGCTTCACCGCCGGGGGCGGCACGGGCGAGCCGGTCGTCCTCGACGCGGTCGAGTTCTGCCGGGTGCTGGCCGGCCGCGAACGGGGCGAGGGCCTCCTCGCCACGATCGTTCCGTTCTGAGAGCCGCTACCAGCAGCCGACCATCGTCGCGGCGAGGCCGTCGAGCGCACGACGGGTTGCCAGTTTGGAGTAGGCCGTAGGAGGTTCGTTGACGATCATCGAGAAGATCAGCTTGGGACCTGCATCCGGCATCGTGATGCCGGACAGGGCGATGACGTCGTAGAGGGTCCCCGTCTTGGCCTGGATCCGGCCGGCCGCGCACCGAGAGGGCCAGGTGTCATAGCGGCCATAGGCCGTCGTCAGGGTTCCGCTGACACCGGCGATCGGCATCGCGTTCGCGGCGAACATGGCGGAGAAGCGCTCATGCTGCGCGATCCGAACGACCCTCAGGAGAGCGGCGAGGAAGGCCGTGGTGAGCCGGTCCTTGCGCGACAGGCCGCTTCCGTCAAGAAGGCTGACCCCCGTGGTGTCCACGCCGAGGCCGGCGAGGGCTTGGTACGCGGCTGCGATGCCCCCGGCCCAGGTGCCCTTGTGGCCCGAGGCCAGCGCAACCTGGCGGAACAGAACCTCGGCCACGTTGCTCTCCGATTCGCGCAGCATGACGTGGACGGCTTGGCCAACCGTGTGGCCGGACGATCGTGCGAGGACCCGCGCCCCCGCCTGCGCGTCCTCGTTCGATCCCACGCGTGCGTCCAGGCCAAGGAAACGCAGGGACGCGGCAAAGAGGAGTGCGGCGTTGAGACTCGGATGCTCACTGATGTCGCCGCGGATCGCCAAGGCCTGAACAGCCGCGAGCCGATAGCGGTCGTAGCCATCCGTCCACCCGGGACCCGAGGATGGCGCAGGGAACAGGTCGCCGTCGACATGGACGACCACCGCTCCCGCGGAGCCCACTTCCCGCGCCGTCTGGCTAGCCAGTCCCGCGATATCCGCCGCCGACAGCAGGGGATCCCCGGCCCCTTGCAGGATGACGTGGCCCGGCCGCGCGCCCGCAAACACCTTCGTCGTGAATCGCGTGCGCCGGTCCATGGTCGCCAAGGCTGTCGCGGCCGTGACGATCTTCATGTTGGAGGCTGCCCGCATGCGCCGGTTGGGCGCGTGCCCGGAGAGCACCTCTCCCGTCTCCCCATCGATGACGATCAACGACACGTTGTCACCGATGCGCGGATCGTCGAGCCGGTGCTCGATCAGAGCGTTCATCGCCGTTGCCCGACCGGCGGCGTGGTCGGGTTCGGTCGCCAGAATGGGGGGTGCGAAGGCCAGGCCGGATAGTAGGACCATCGGGAGTGCGACGGAGACCATGCCCGCCACGGGGCGCTTCACTCCCCCCATACTCCGGCAGTCAGCGGTATTCACCTAATCACCTCTCGACGAGGTCCAGCGGCCTCGGCTACACCGCCGACCAACCGTTGTCGGCGGGGAGGATCGCACCGCTGATATTGCTTGCAGCGTCCGAGGCGAGGAAGACGATCGCGGCAGCCACCTCGTCCGCATCGGCGATCCGCCCCACCCCGACGAAGTAGGGCCCGATGGCCACAGGGCCCATGCTTCCCTCGACCGAGGGAACGACGATGTTCGTTGCTGTGCCGCCCGGGGCCACCGCGTTGACCCGGATGCCGCGATTGCGGTACATGATTGCGGACGACTTGGTCAGCCCGACGATGCCGTGCTTGGACACGGTGTAGGCCGTGCCCGCAGCGCCGCCACGCAAGCCGGCCTCAGAGCAGGTGTTGACGATCGCTCCCTTGCCCTTGGCGAGCATGTGCGGGACGACCGCTCGGGTGAGCATGAACGGTCCGGTGAGGTTGACCCCGAGGACCCGCTCCCACTCCGCGTCGGTCACCTCGTCAGGACCGGTCATGGCGTCCATGATCCCGGCGTTGTTGATGAGGACGTCGATTCCGCCGTGGACGTCGACTGCGGTCGACACGACGCGATCGACGGTCTCCTGCCTGCTGAGGTCCCCCGCAACGGCAACCGCCTCACCGCCCGACGCCTTGATCTCCTCGACCACGGAGTTCGCGGTGTCGGCGTTGAGGTCGGCAACGAGAACCCTCGCGCCCAGGGCGGCGAACTGCAGGGCGGCCGCACGGCCGATGCCCGAGCCCCCGCCGGTGACGATGACGCTGGCCTTGTCCAGGCCGATGTTGATGCTCATGGCCATGTCCCATCTGGCCGATCGGCTGGTGCCGCGCACGCACGCCCCGGCCACTCTCAGGGTAGGAGCCGGCCGGCGCTGAGGCCACCCGGCGAGATCCTGGTCGGCTCGCATACCCCTAGGGGTATAGTTGCGACACCAGTCCACGTGTGTGAAGGGATCCTCATGTGCCACCAAACCTCCTGCCGGGCGTGCAAGAAGGCCACCTGGGCAGGGTGCGGCCGACACCAGAACGACGTGCTCCGCGGGATCCCGAAGAACCAACGGTGCTCGTGCACGCCGGCTGAGCGAGCCGCCGCCAAGGGTGGCTTCTTCTCGCGCCTGTTCGGCAGCTAGTCACCGGAGGTCGTCGTGACGGCACCGTCGTCGTGACGGCACCGTCGCCTTACCGGCATCCGGCGTGGTTCGGGTCGGTCATGGGAACCGGCGCGCTGGCGCTGGCCCTGTCCGGGCAGGCGGCCACCTGGGGATGGGCGTGGGCCGCATTCGCCGGACTGGAGCTCCGGTGCATCCGTCGTGCCGGGGGTGTACCGAGGCACCCGGGCTCGTGGGGCTTCGTGTTCCCGGCCGTCGCCATGGCGCTGTCGATCACGGCGGTGGGCGCAGCGACCGACGTCTGGCCGGTCGAAGCCGTAGGACAGCCGGCCACGGCCGCGCTGGTCCTGCTCCGGTGCTATGTCGCGGTGCGCACCATCCGGATGCTGGGCCGGACTAGTCGCCCCTGACGGCCGCATCGACAGTGGGCAGCAGGACGGTGAACGTAGCTCCGCTGGTGCCATCGGACGCCACGGACACGCTTCCTCCGTGGGCCGCCACCAACTCGCGCACCACGGCGAGCCCGATCCCGGAGCCGGCGTCGCCCCGGTCCGCAGCACCACGCCACAGCCGCTCGAAGACGTGTGGCAAGTCGGCGGCGCCGATCCCCGGCCCGGTATCCGCGACCGTCACCCGGGCCGAGCCGTCGTCGGCCGTGACCCGCAGCATGACGGAGTCCCCGGGTCGGCAGTAGCGGACGGCGTTCGCGAGCAGGTTGCCCACGGCCTGGTGCAGGCGATCGGCATCCGCGCTCACGAGCACGTGCGGCCCAGCGTCACAGTCGAGGGCAATGCCGACAGCGTCGAACGAAGGCCGGGCAGACCGGGCGGCGTCCTCAACCAGGCGACCGAGATCGACCGGCACCCGCCGAAGCGACAGTGCAGCCGACTCGGCGGACGAGAGTTCAGCGAGATCCCCCACAACCCGGCCCAGCCGCACCGACTGCGCGTGCAGGGCGGCGATGCGGTCGGCGTCGGGCACGACAAGCCCGTCACGCAACTCCTCCAGCCCGGCCTGCAGCGCGGCGAGCGGTGTTCGAAGCTCATGAGCGATGTCCGCGGACATCCGACGCCTTGCCTCCTCCGAGCGCACCACGTCGTCGGCCGTGGCATCGAAGGCACGGGCCAGTGCGCCGAGTTCGCCCGGGGCGGACGAGTCAGCCGGCAGCGAACGGGCTGAGCGGTCGCCGGCTGCGAATGCCCGTGATGCTGCGGACAGGCGCACCAGGGGACGCGAGATCCGTCCCGACACGTACCACGCCATGACGAAGGCGACCAGCAGCGCGGCGACGGCGGCAACGAGGATCCAGGCCCAGGCGATGGTCTGAGCCGTCGAGGTGCTGGGAGCGCCGAACCCCAGTCGTACCGTGCCCATGGTTGCGCCATCGACCACGACAGGCGCGGTGATGCCTCCGCGCCCCTGGCTGCCTCGACCCATCCCCTGCATCATCGATTCCGTGGCTATTGCCTCCGGCAAGGCCACCGGGTCACCCGCCGCGTCCCATACCTGCAGGCCAGCGCCGGCCGCGCCGGCGATGGCAACTGGTCCGCTCATGTCGGCACCGACCCAGCCTCCGGCGGCCCCATACGCCAGGGCCGCAGCGCTGGCCGTGGCCTGCGCGGCCGCCGTGCGCTGGTCGTCCTCTCCGGCCGTCAGACCGCGCGCGGTGCCGATCAGGGCGGCGACGGTCAGGACGATGACAGACGACAGGGCGACCAGCACGAAGGCGGCCAGCAGCCGTCGTCCGAGGGGGCCTAGGCCGGCACCCGGCTCACGTGTCACGGTCGAGCCCCATCCGGTAGCCCATGCCCAGCACCGTCTCGACGACGTCGGCGGCGTCCGCCCCGAGCTTGTGGCGGAGGTTCTTCACGTGCGAGTCGATCGTCCGCTCGTAGCCGGAGAACTCGTAGCCCCGTACGCGGTTGACCAACTCGCTCCGGGAGAACACCCGCCCGGGGGCGCCGGCAAGGGCGGTGAGCACCCCCCATTCCGACGGCGTCAGGTCGATCGCGCGGCTACCCACCCATGCCTCGTGCCGACGGGTGTCGATGCGCAGCCGTCCGCCCCCGAACGACTGCGTCTCCTGGCCAGCCCGCTCGGTCGCATGCCGGCCCAGGACGGCACCCACGCGCAGGACGACCTCCTGAGGGCTGAAGGGTTTCGTGACGTAGTCATCCGCCCCGCGCTCAAGGCCTCGGATCCGGTCCTCGACCGCACTGCGCGCCGTGAGTGCGATCACGGGTATGCCGATCGCCGCAGCGAATGCCAGGACCTCGAAGCCATCGATGTCCGGCAGGCCGAGGTCCAGCAGGACCAGGTCCGGCGCATCGCTCCCGAGGTAGGCAAGGGCCTCGGCACCCGTGCCCGAGCTCAGCACCGCGTAGTCGGCCCGCTCGAGGTAACGGCGCAGGAGGTCCCGGATGTCGCGCTCGTCCTCGACGACCAGCACGGTGGGCACCTGCCCATCCTGCCCAGCGGCAGCGCGCGACGCAGCCCGCACCGGAATCTCCACACGACCTCCATACGCGACACATCCGGTCCCCATCCGACCGGCGCATCCTGCGAAGTGACGGATGGACCGCACCCAGCGCTGAGCTGGACCGAGCAAGGAGAACACCATGATCCGCACCCGAACGATCATCGGCTTGGCGGCCGCCGGCATCACGGCGCTCGCCGTCGCCGCAACCCCGGCCCTCGCCGCCACCGCAGCCTGCCCGCCCGATGGCAACGGTCCGAACGGCACATCGCAGTACGGAACCGGCCAGGGCGGGATGGGCCAGAACGGGATGGGCCAGAACGGGGTGGGCCAGGGAAGTGGCACGGCCGGCTGGGTTACAGCGCCATCCGGCACCCTCACCGCCGGCCAGCGCACGGAGCTGGCGGCCATGGCGGAGGAGGAGAAGCTCGCCCATGACCTGTACGTGGCACTCGCGGCCAAGTTCCCGACGGCCTACCAGTTCAGCCGCATTGCGCGCGCCGAGACGGCGCACCTGAATGCCGTCCGTGTCCTCATGACCCGGTACGGGATCACCGACCCGACGGCAGGCCGCGCTGAGGGCGACTTCGCGTCCAGCACCTTCCAGGCAATGTATGACGACTTGCTCGCCAGTGCTACGTCGACCGCGACCGCACTGGCCGCCGGGATCGCCGTGGAGAAGGCTGACATCGCCGACCTGGACACTGCTCTATCGACTGTGACGGCTCCCGATGTCGTCCAGGTGTACACGAACCTGCGCAGTGGATCCCAGCGCCATCTGGTCGCCTTCGGCGGGTGACCGCACCGCTCGACGAGGCTCCCACAGGGCTGACCGGCCCGGTGGGAGCCTCCTAGCGCCGTACGGTGATGGTCTTCGTCAACGTAGCCACGGCATACGCAGTCGATTGCTCTGCACGCGGCGTGAACACCGCGGTGACGGTATAGGCGCCGGGCAGCACTCCGTACGGGAGCCTCCACATTCGGCGGGCAACGCCGTTGCGATTGATGCGCTTGCCCGCCGCGACGACTCGGACCTGCTGCCCGGCCGAGTTGACGAGGACGATGCGCACCGTGCCGAGCACGGCCGTGCTGTTGAACCGCACGGCGTAGGTGCGGACAGCGCCGCGCCGGACCCGGACAGGGCTGCGCAGGGTGGCCGTCACGCCGGTCGCGACAGTGACCACCTGGCCTCCGCTGACCGCCGGCGGCACCGGTACCGCGGGAAGTCCATCGATGGGCAACAACGCACTCGCTCCCGGGGTGGTGGCTGTCCCGTTTAGGTTGGTCGCCCGGACCAGCACGCGCAGCCGCTGGCTGGCATCGGCCGCGACGATCGCGTAGGTGGCCGCCGTGGCGCCCGCGATATCCGCGCAGCTAGGCGTGTCCGCGGTGGCGCAGCGCTGCCACTGGTACGTGTACGAGGAGGGGCGGCCGGACCACGATCCCGCGCTCGCGGTCAACGGCTGGCCGACCTTCGTCCCCGATGACGTGATCAATGGCACGGAGGTCGACGTCGGCACCACCCCGGTCAGCACCCGGCCGATCCGATTCCCCGCCGTCTCGGTGAACCAGATATTGCCGTCGGCACCTGCGGTGATGCCGGTGGGCGTACTGCCGGGCGTCGGGACGGGGTACTGCGTGATCACGCCGGACACGGTGATCCGCGACACCTTGTTCGTGCCTGGCTCGGTGAACCACAGGTTGCGGTCCGGGCCGGTCACGATCTGCGCCGGGTTGCTTCCTGCCGTGGGCAGGCCGAACTCGGAGATGAGCCCCGCAGGGGAGATCCTCCCGATGCGGTTCCCGAGCGACTCGGTGAACCACAGGTTTCCGTCCGGGCCGGCAGCGATGCCCGCCGGGGCCGAATCGGTGGCGGGGAGCGGGTATGTCGCAATCGTTCCGGCGGTCGTGATGCGGCCAATGGCGTTCGCCGACCGCAGCGTGAACCACAAGGCCCCGTCAGGACCGCTCGTGATCGAGTCCGGCCCGGCTCCGGCGGCAAGGTCGAACTCGGTGACCACCCCTGCCGTCGTGATGCGGCCGATCCGGTTGCCCGCGAACTCGGTGAACCACAGCGCTCCGTCGGGGCCGGCCGTGATGGACCGGGGCTGCGAGCCGGCCTTGGGCAGGTCGTAGCCGACAGCGGCCCCGGTCGAGGTGGTCACGGCGGTGATCCGGTTGGCGGTCTCCTCCGCGAACCACATGCGCTGGTCCGGACCAAGCGCGATCCCGGCCGGTCCGGTGCTCGGCGAACCGCCGGACAGGATCGTCGCAAGCGTGCCATCGAGCGACGACTTGGCCAGTCGCGCGCCGCCCCTCAACGTGATCCACAGCGCACCGTCGGCGTCCGCAGCGATGGAGTGAGGCTGCATCGCGGCATCGCCGAAGGCGAATTCCCGGACATCGCCCGTAGCCGCCGCTGACCACGGCGCGCCTACGACTCCCGATGCAAGGAGGGTGGACGACACGGCGACGACGGCACCGAGGCGAAGATGTCGTGTGCGACCCATGGCCGGCCTCCTGAAGATCGGGGAACACCACCACTCTTGTCCTCGCGCCATGGCGGTCCGCGGTGCGACATGTCGCAGGTATGTCGCAGAGCCTCATGTGGCAGGTTTGCGGCACTGTTGGCCGCACGGGGTTTGGACGATGCCCTTGCAACAGCGCTTGAATGGCCTCATGGCACGTTCAGCGCTCGTCGTCGAGGACGACCCGGCAATCCGGCTGGTCCTGCGGACCACCCTCGAGGACGAGGGGTACCTGGTCCTCGAGGCCGAGACTGGCGAGCACGCCCTGCTGATCGCGCTGGACTCGACCATCGACATCGTCCTCGTCGACCTCAGGCTCCCCGGGATCCACGGCCTCGACCTGATCCGCAGCCTGCGGGCCAGCAGCCAGGTGCCCATCCTGATCGTCACCGCTCAGACCGACAGCCACGACGTCGTCGCCGGCCTGGAGGCGGGGGCTGATGACTACGTCACGAAGCCGTTCGTCGCGAAGGAACTCACCGCCCGGATCCGCACGGTGCTTCGTCGATCCACCCACGGCCCCGAGGACCCGTCGACACTCACCTGCGGACCCATCGAGCTGCGGCCGAGCACCGCGGAAGTGTTCCGCGACGGCACGCCGCTCACGGTCTCGCGCATCGAGTTCCACGTCCTCGAGGAGTTGATCGGCGCGCGCGGCACGGTGCTCAGTCGCGACTACCTGCTGCGCAAGGTCTGGGGCTACAGCAGCGCCGGTGACGGACGGGTCGTGGACAACCTCATCTATCGCTTGCGCAGCAAGATCGAGACCGATCCAGGCCACCCGACCCTGCTCCGGACCGTGCGTGGCTTCGGCTACCGGATGACGGACTAGTGAGGCTGCGGCTGCGCACGCGTATTGCGCTGTCATTCGCGTTGCTCTCGTTCGTCATCGCCAGCGTCATCTCCGCGATCCTCTACCTCTACGCCAGCGACTACCTCATCGGGCAGCGGCAGAATGCCGCCCTGACGCGAGCCGTGCTCGATGCGCGAGCCGCAGCAAACGGCCTCGCGACCGGTGCCTCGCCCGAGGCCGCACTGGCACTTGTCCCGTCCGTCGGTACCTCGGTGCAACTTCTGAATGCCGGCGGGGAGTGGTTCGGGCCAACCAACGAGATCGTTCCCGACCGCCTCCCGGAGGCCCTGCTCGCGCAAGCGCGACCCTCTGGCGCATCGCAACGAATCGCCGTCGCCGGCACTCCATGGTTCGCGGTCGCCATCCCGGCGGGACCGGGCATGTACGTCGAGGTCTTCCCGTTGCGGGACCTCGACGCCATATTGCGTGGCGTCGCCTGGGTGCTGATCGCCATGAGCCTGCTCGCTGCTGGTGTCGGCTGGGTGATCGGACGCGTCGCATTCGGCCGCATCCTCGGACCCGTTCGCCGGCTTGGTGGCGGTGCACGCCGCATCGCCGACGGCCAGCTCGACACCCGGATCCCCCTCACTGGCGACCCCGACCTCGACCCGATCGCCTCATCATTCAATGAGATGGCACACGCGGTGCAGGAGCGGATCGAGCGCGAGCAGCGGTTCAGCGCAAATGTCAGCCACGAACTGCGGTCTCCTCTGACAGCGATCCAGGGGACCGCCGAACTGCTCGAGTCACGCGGTGACCGGCTCCCTGACCGCGAGCGAAGTCTCGTGGTTGTCCTGGGCGGCCAGGTCCGCCGGCTGTCCCAGATGCTGCTGGACCTGCTCGAGATCAGCCGAATTCAGGGGGACGATCCCGCCGAATGGGAGATGGTCGACGTGGCCTCCTTGTGCCGCGAGGTCCTGGCCCACCGGGGCCTGGCCGAGTCCCTCGTCGTTGGGGCGCAGCCGCTGCTGCGGACGGACGCCCGAAGGCTGGAGCGGATCGTCGGGAACCTTGTCGACAACGCGGAACGCCACGGCCACGGAGTCGTGCAGGTCGGCATCGTCGCGACGGACAGAGACGTGGTGATCTACGTTGACGATGCCGGTCCCGGGATCGAGGACGACGTGCGCGAGCGCTTGTTCGAGCCGTTCGCCCGCGGCTCGTCCGCGGAGCCTACTGCGGGCGCCGGCCTGGGACTGGCCATCGTCCGCGAGCAGGCAGGTGCGCTCGGCGGCGCCGTCATCGTCGAGGCGTCGCCGCAGCTCGGTGCCCGGTTCACTGCTCGCCTTCCGGTCACGGAGGAAGCCACGTGACCACGATGAACTGGGCACGACTGCTGGTTGCGGGCGCATTCGTCGTCACATGCATCAGCGGATGCGGAGTACCAGTGCAGAACGACCCCGAACCGCTTCCGAACGATGTCGTCGGGACGGCGTTCGCCCCACCTGACAGCACGCCCGCCCCGTAAAGCGTCGGTACGTCGCTGGACCATCACCTGTGTCGCAATCGTGTCGCACGTCGGCCGTGACCGTCGCATCCGGTTGGCCTCAGCGCGAAGCCACATGACACTCGACTGGACCATCGCCAAAGCCAGTCGAGAGGGGCCTCCTGGTGCGATCCGCGACCATCGCCGCAGCGCTCTTTGCATCCGGAGTCGTGGCATCCGCACTCGTGCTTGCACCCGCCCCGCCGGCATCGGCCGCCGGGCCGGTTGTCTGCACATCCACCGGTGGCACCACCGTCACCTCGGTGATCGGTGGCATCCGCTACAACATCGTCACCTTCACGGGCAATGGGACGTTTACTCCGGCGCAGTCGATCAACGCCGACTACCTGGTCCTCGGGGGCGGCGGCGGGGGTGGCGGGGCCAATGGGAACAACGCGGGGGGCGGCGGCGGGTCGGGCGAGCTGGCCACAGGCACCGGGCTGGTCATCGGCGCAGCCGCTCAGGCCATCACGGTAGGCGCGGGGGGATCCGCAGGCAGCCGCAACAGCCACGGGGGCCCCGGGGGGAGCAGCAGCATCGCCAGCCTCGTGACCGCGGCCGGGGGAGGCGGCGGCGGTGCGGGTGCCGGCAACGCCAGCAACCGCAACGGCGAGCCGGGCGCGTCGGGCGGAGGTGGCGCAGCCACGACTGGCGTGGCGGGTACCGGGGGGACGGCATCCGCGGGCAACACCGGGGGCGATGCCCACTTCGATGCGACGGCGGCGAACCGAGCCGGCGGTGGTGGCGGCGGACCCGGCGGAAGCGGGAGTCCTGGCTCCAGCGGCACAGGCGGCGCCGGCGGAACCGGATCGGCCAGCACCATCACCGGCGCGTCGGTCACCTACGGAGGCGGAGGTGGCGGCGGCGCGCGGACGACGGGCGGGGCCGGCGGCTCGGGCAACGGCGGCGACGGCACGACGACGGGGAACGGAAGCGCCGCGACACCCAACCGCGGCGGCGGCGGCGGCGGCGCTTCGAACACGACGTCAGCGAACAAGGACGGCGGTGCGGGCGGCAGCGGCGTGGTCATCATCAGGTACCCGCGCTACTGCCTCACTCCATCCCCGCCGACATCCGCGGCCCTCGGTGGCGCCACGTTGTCGTGGGGGGCGCCGGTCTATGTCCCGGCCGGCGATCCCGTCACCTCGTACACCGTGACCTACGCGGCCGATGGATCGTCGTCCGACGGCGGCATCTACGCGCGCGGTTCGACCAGTACCAGCATTGACCTCAGCGCGCTCACGGCTGATGAGTGCGCAACGGCCAACCCAGGCTGGACCTGCGTCCTCGGCAGGGGTGACCTCGTGAGCGGAACGACGTACAACGTACGCGTGTTTGCGCGAACGGCGACGAGCCTGGGCCAGATGACGGCGGAGATCCCGTACACGGTCCCGTAGAACACTGAACCCTCACCTCACAGAGGCGGCCACGCCGAATCCGCCGTTGCGAGCCAGTCCGAGAACGCAGGGCCGACGATTCGCGCCCCGGCATCGGGCAGCAGCGCTCCATCGCGGAAGGACCGGCCCGTCGCCCCCGGGAAATACAGGGGAGACACCAGGATGCGCCTGCCGCGGGACCGGATGACCGCTCGCGCCAGCGCCACGATGTCCTCCTCGCGCGGCCCGGCCACCTCGAGCATCGCATCCTGCGGCGGACGCGTGGCGACGTCCGCCAGTACCTCGCCGAGCGCCCGGGCTGCGACGGGCTGAGAGCGGATGACGGGTACCGCCGCGAAGGAGCCCTTCCGCGTCTGGGCGACCACTTGGGCGGCGAACTCGTGGAACTGCGTCGCCCGGACGATCGTCACCGACAGCGGTCCATCTCGGGCCACGCCCTCCTGCCATTGCTTCGCCGCGTAGTACCCGAACCCCGGCACGCGGTCGATCCCCACGATCGACAGCACGACGAGGCGCTGGACGCCGCTGCGGTGGCCGACGCGCTGCAACCTCGCCGCGACGTCCGCGAAGAAGGACCGAGCGACCGAGGCTCGCGTCGACGGCGGGCTCGTCGCATCGACGATCGCCTCGACACCTACCAGGGCATTCTCGAGGCCGTCGTCCCCCGTTAGGTCAACACCTGCGGCGCGGCTCAGGACGACGACGTCGTGGCCCGCGGCCCTTGCCGCACCCACGACGTAGCGCCCGGCCGTCCCCGTGCCGCCGGCTACCGCGATCCGCATCCGCCCTCGTCACCTCAGCCTTCTATGACGGCAGCGTGCCACGTCCGGGCCCGGTAGGGCAGCCTTGTCGAGTGGTCGCACAGGACAGTTGGGCGTGGTCCCCGAAGCGGCGCCGGATCATGCAGGCGATTCGCGGCCGCGACACGGCACCGGAACTTGCCCTCCGACGTCTCTTGCACGCCCGGGGCTTGCGTTACCGCGTCGACAGCCCGCCGCTGCCGGGCATCCGACGCCGAGCCGACCTCGTGTTCGGTCCGGCGCGCGTGGCCATCTTCGTCGACGGATGCTTCTGGCACCGCTGCCCTGAGCACGCCACCGAGCCCCGCACGAACGTCGACTACTGGACGCCGAAGCTCGACCGGAACGTCGAGCGGGACCGCGAGACCGATGCACTGCTCGCTCAGGCCGGCTGGGTCAGTGTGCGGGTATGGGAGCACGAGGATGCCGCCGTGGCCGCGCGACGGGTGGCTCGCATCGTCCGCCGGCGCCGGGCACGGTTGCAGGCCGCACGATCGAGCGCGGCACGAGACCGGCGACTCGGGCGGCCCTAGCCGGGACGAGCGACGGGGCTGAGTGCCTCGACCGCGGCCACCAGGGAGTCCGGCGCCTCCCAGTTGACCATGTGCCCGGCACCCTCGACCCACGTCATCCGTGCACCGGGGATCGCCGCGGCGAGCCGCTCCGACTGCCAAGGCGGCGTGGTCTTGTCCATGCGCCCGCAGATGACGATGGTCGGCACGGCGATCTCGCCGAGGCGATCCGCGCGGTCCTCCTCGGCGAACGCGACCAGGATGGGAAGCAGGGCCACGTGGTCCTGGGCCCGGAAGGTCTCCAGGAAGACCCGCACCATTGCGGGCGAGGGAGTCTCGCCCATCAACGATGCCCCGAACAGCGTTCCCACGGTGTCGTTCGTGACCGCCTTCTGCAGGAGCCCCGAGCGCAGCAGCGGGATCTGCACCTTGTTCTGCGGGGCGTCCCGCGTGATGTCGCCGGAGAACGTGGCGAACAGCACAAGGCCACTTACCCGTTGTGCGAAGCCGGGGACGTCGAGCATGGCGGCGATGGCGAGGAACCCGCCCATCGAATGGCCCACCAGAACTGCGGTGTCGATGCCCAACGCCTCGAAGACCGCGAGGTAGTCGCCGGCCATCGGCAGCGACCCGATGCCGTCCTCGCCGATGGTCGACTGGCCGTGACCGCGCTGGTCGAACGCGACGACCCGGTAGCCCCGACCCAACAGGTCGTCCCAGACGAGGTTCCACTCGACCATGGTGACGGCGAAGCCATGGGCAAGGACGACCGTCGGCCCATCGCCAGCCACCACGACACGGATCCGGGTGCCGTCGGGGCGCTCAACCACGCACTCCTCCCCCACAGGGTCCCGCCGCAGCACGTCGTCCGGGTAGGGGTCAGCGGCCGTCTGGATGCGATGGGCGCGGCCCTGCGCCGACTTCGTGGCGACGGCCGCGCCCGCGACGGCGGCAGCGACTCCGGCCCCGATGACGAGTCCTGCTCTCATGGGCACTCCTATGCTCGGGGCGATCGTTCCATGTCCCGGATGGAGGTGCCCAGGTGACCGCACTTCTGTTCGGCCTGCGCTTCCTGCTCGAGCTGTGCCTGGTCGCCGCCATGGCTCTCGTGGGCTGGGCAGCGTTCGACCAGCCGCTCGTGCGGTTCCTGAGCGCCCTCGCCCTGGCCGTGATCACCGCGGCACTGTGGGGCGTCCTGCTGTCTCCGCGCCGTCCCGTCGACCTGCCGGTCGCCGCCCGCGTAGGCGTCGAGCTGCTTCTCTTCGCGGCAGCGGCCGCCGGCCTGGCGGCTCAGGGGCGCGCAGTGTGGGGCCTCGCGCTTCTGGTGGCCGAGGCGGTGGTCGTGCTCGCCCTGTTCGCCGTGGGCCATCCGCCGGGCAGCGACGTGGGGGTCAGCGGCTCGCGGCGTCCACGCGGGCAAGCAGGTCACTGAAGAGCTCCCGCGTCTGGCGATACTCGTCAGCCGTCGCAGACAGGCACCCGCCGACCGCTGCTGGAACGGTGGCCGCCTGCTCGCGCAGGGCCCGCCCCTGGGCCGTGAGGGAGACCTCGACCGAGCGCTCATCTGACGCGGCTCGGGTGCGCGCGATCAGCCCGGCCGTCTCCAGCCGCTTGAGGAGGGGGGACAACGTGCCGCTGTCCAGGTGCAGCCGGCCGCCGACCTGGCCCACCGTCAGCGGATCGGACTCCCACAGAACGAGCATGACGAGGTACTGCGGGTAGGTGAGCCCGAGTTCGGCAAGGACCGGCCGGTACAGGTCCGTGATGCCCCGGTGCAACCGGTACACCAGGAAGCACAGTTGGTTGTCCAGCAGCAGGGTCTCGTCGACCCTGCCTCGCCGGGTCATTGGGCAGGCTGCGCGAGCAGGGCCTCGATGTCGGGCTCGAGGGCCTCGGGCGAGGTCTGGGGGTTGTAGCGGGTCACCGTCGTGCCGTCCGGGGCGACGAGGAACTTGGTGAAGTTCCACTTGATGGACGAGCCGAGCAGGCCGCTGGTGTGCTCCTTGAGGAAGGCGAAGACGGGGTGCGTGTCGGACCCATTGACGTCGATCTTGGTGGACAGCGGGAAGTCGACCCCGAAATTGATCCGGCAGAACTCGTCGATCTGCTCGTCGTCACCTGGCTCCTGGTGCCCGAACTGGTCGCAGGGAAAGCCCAGCACGACAAGCCCGCGATCCTTGAACTCCTCGTGCAGCTTCTGCAGGCCGTCGTACTGCGGGGTGAAGCCGCACTTGCTCGCGGTGTTGACCACGAGGATCGGCTGGCCCTCGAACTGCGACAGCGACACCTCCTGGCCCCGGTTGTCGGTGAAGGACAGGGCATATAGGGAATTCTCATTGGACATGATTAGATTGTGTCCAATGTAAACT
Organism: Actinomycetota bacterium; assembly: GCA_030645615.1. Lineage (GTDB taxonomy): Bacteria > Actinomycetota > Actinomycetes > S36-B12 > S36-B12 > UBA10649. Next base: position 111,590 of record JAUSNB010000050.1, read on the forward strand.
CAGCCCGCAAGTCGAGGGAGGACGGCATGGACCTGGGGACGTTTTCGGTCAGCCTGACGGTGAAAGACCTCGCGGTGTCGCGGCAGTTCTACGAGAACCTCGGCTTCGCGGTCTTCGCCGGCAACCCGGACCACAACTACGTGATGATGCGCAACGGCGACGCGGTCATCGGGCTCTTCCAGGGGATGTTCGAGCGGAACATCCTTACCTTCAACCCGGGGTGGGACTCCCACGCCAGGCCGGTGGAGTCCTTCACCGACGTGCGCGACCTCCAGCGCCGACTGAAGGAGCAGGGCCTCGCACTTGAGCAGGAGGCCGACCAGGACTCGTCAGGGCCCGCCTCATTCATCGTCATCGACCCGGACGGCAACCCGGTCCTCGTCGACCAGCACCGCTAGGAGCGGCGCCAGCCGCGATGGCGCGCATGGATGGCCAGACCGGCCAGACCGATGGCCGCCGTGCCGAACACAGCCTGCAGCACGCTCGGTCCGATGAACGGGATCTGCACGGCCAACTCGACGCCGAGCAGACCACTGGCCACCAGGACTGCCACAGGCGCGTTGGGCGAGCGACGCCAGGCCAGCCAGGCCGCGGTTCCGGCCGGCACCCCGACCGAGGCGAAGAGCCACACGCCGGGCACGACCCAGCTGGTCAAGCCCAGCGGTTCGATGTCCGACACCGGCGGCGTCGCCGTGTCCGTGATCAACTGGACTGCCCCCGCCACTCCGCCCACGGCAATGAGCGACTCGGCGACGACGAAGATCATCCGGTGCGGATGCTGTGACCCCGGCGCCGTGTTCTGAACGGCGAGGGCATCAGGCATGGCGATCACTCCTCCGGGGCACTAGAAAATGCGGCCAGCCACCGCTTGATGATCGGGCCGGCAACCGCCGCGTCGAAGACGGTCATGTGGTCCTCACCCGCGAGCACCTCAAGGGTGAGGTCGACCTCGGCGGCTTCCAGCGCCTCGGCCAGGAGCGTGGTCTGCTCCAGCGGGACCTGGTAGTCCTCATCCCCGTGTACCAGCAGGACGCGCAGCCCCGCGGGCGCGGCTCCCGCCTTCGCCCATTCGAGTGGGCTCCCCTTGGCCCGCCCGTCCACTGAGTACACCCCGCCGAAGAACGCGTTCAGGGCACCGACAGGCCACGTCGTGTCGTACACCCCGGCCAGGCCCGCGACGCCATCCACCGCGACGACGGGCGGTGCGCAGTCGCCCCCGAACTTGTCACCGGATAGCGCGACGAGCGTGGCCAAGTGCCCCCCGGCCGAGTGACCCACCAGCACGACTCGGCTCGGCGGATGACCCATCGCGGTGGCCTGCTCCGCGGACCAGCGCACGGCGCACGCCACGTCATCGACGGGCTGCGGGAACACCGCACCCATGCTTGTTGTGCTGTAGGTGATCAGGGACGTGGTCGCCCCTGAAGCGGTCAGCAACTCGGCCAGCGGCACGAGCCCGTTGGGGTCGGCGCTGGACCAGCCGCCACCGGGGACCAGCACAACGAGTGGTGCGTGTCCGGGGCCGTCCGACACGCGGACCGTCGCCGCCAGGCCGGGCAGGTAGTCAGCGGTGACGGGCGCGCCCGGGGCCGAAGTCTCGGGCGACGTAGCCTCCGACGAGGTGCTGCTTTCGGTCACGGTCATCGGCGCGACGCCGGAGCCTGCGGACGGGCCACACCCAGCGATCATCGCGAGCACCGCGAGTGCGCTGACGCATGGCACCAGCTGGCGCATGCGACCGGTTGTGGCCGCAGTCACGCGCCTATCGTTGCACTCAACGGCCGCTGTTACCCGCCAGCGGATTGGTCAGCGCGCCCCCTGGCGAGGCCCGCGCCCTGGGGCGTCACAACGGCGCATCGATGATGCGCAGCACCTCGTCACGGTCAACAGCCCGGCCCGTCCATTTCGACACGTCGGCCAGGACTCCGGCCTCGGCGGCGGTGCGCTTGGGAGTCGGCTGGGCTTCGGACTTCGCCCAGCGCCGGCGGACCTCCCACGCCAGTTCCCGCTCTCGAAGCGCCTGCTGGACCCGCCGCATCTGCTCATCGCTGGCATTGAGCCGGAAGACAGTGCGCACGGCCTCAGGGATCTCGCGGCGGTAGTCGTGCCCTCCCTCATCAAAGGTGCCGGGTGTCGGGACGAGCGCGTTCTGCAGGTCGATGAACGTGGTCACGAAGGACACGACGGGGAGCCAACGTGTGTGCAGCGGGGACCCCGGCGGGCGGGACTCCGTTGGGCCGAGCCAGCCGGGTCGCTTCCAGATCAACGGAGTGCCGAACTTGGGAACCGGGTCGTCCCCGTTCTGCAGCAGAAGGAATCTGACCCCGGTCAGTTCGTCTTTCGGGGTCGCCTCCCAGTCCCGGATCGCCCGCGGGAGGTAGAAGTCGCCCGGTCCTATCGAGGGGGGCTCGGTCACCGTACGGGTCCCCCATAGCTCCGCGCGGAACACCGTGGACGCCGGGGTTCCGATCCACAGCGCCGCATCCAGTCCGATGCCGTCCGGCCCGGTGGTGCCCTGCCCGCGGAACATCTCCTCGCTTACCTGCGAACCCAGGCTCTCCCCGAACAGCAGGAACCTGGGTCTGCGCTCGGCCGGCATGGCCATGAGGCGCTGGACGATGCCGTTGACCAGCAACCGGGTCTGGGCCGTGGCGTAGCCGACCTTCGTGAGCGACAGGGCGGACGGCAGCACCGAGTACTGGATGCAGGCGGAAGCGCAGTCCCCCCGAGTGAGGTACTCCAGGGCCTCGCTCGCCACGTAGTTGACGTATCCCGAGCCGGTCGGCGAGAACAGGGCGAAGACCGACCTCTCGAGGGCACGCGTGCGGTCGATCTCGGCCAGCAGCAGGTCGGCCCGCTCCTGAGGCGTCGCGGCGCACTCGAGGGAGGCGTAGACCCGGATCGGCTGCATGGCGGCCTCGCCCATGACGTCGGAGATGACGTCCTGGCGGAGCACCATCGACAGCCAGCGCCGGGACTCACGCGTCTGGTCCTGCCACGGAATCAGCGAGCCCGGGCCGCCGGTCACGTCGGGGAGGTCGGGCGGCTGGGCATGGGCCAGGTCGGCGCCGACGCCGGCCTTGGCAAGCACGTGGTTGGCGGCGGTGACCGCCGCCCAACCGAAGCCGGCCAGCGCGCCCGTTGCGGCGAGCCGCCCCAGGGCGCGGTGATCGGCGGCCTCTCCTCCGAGGGCACGCGCCGCTCCGCGGGCCACGGCGCCGCTCAGCATCGACTCGCCGCGCGCCACTGCCAGGAGAAGTGCGGTGACGCCTACGCCCGACGCAAGTGCCTTGGGCACCGCCACCGTTCGTACGACGTCCTCCCGCGCCACGGTCTCGCCAGGACCAAGCGACCCCCGGGTGGCCGTGCCTGGCCGGGTCAAGGCGTAGCCGGCCGCGGCCGCGGAGAGCGCCACCAGGACCGAAGCGCCCCGGAACCCTGGCCGGCCCCTCGCCGCCTCGAGCCCGTCGGCCGCGACGCCCGACGTGCCCGCCGCGGCCAGGCCCAACCCGCCCAGTCGCATGAGCGCGCGTCGCGATGATTCATGCTCTCGCGGAGGAAAGGCACGGGCAACGGCCACGCCCGTGGCGGCAGCCACCGCATCCACCGCGACGCCGGAGGCGATGCGGCCGCCTCGGGAGGCGCCCGCGGCCGGGATCCGGTTGGCCGTCGTCCGGAGGAACGAGTGGACCGTGACGCCCCATCCGTAGCCGACGGCGGCGGCAACTCCGCTGACGATGGCCTGGTCGCGCGTGCCTCGGGAGAGCAGGTTCGGCTGGTAGGACAGTCCCGTGTAGAAGGCACCGAGCAGGAAGCCTGTGCGGGCGGAGACGTCAAGGCCACCCGAGTAGATCGCGCGGCGACGTTCCTCGCTCAAGCCCAGCATCGGTCCCATCCCCAACCCCCTCTTCGTAGTCAGGTGCAACCTAGACGCCCTCGACCGCCTCAACACGGCCGGCATCGATCGCCTCACGCAGCGCGGAATGGTCCTTGTCGTTCTGGTCGGCGTACGCGTAGGAGAAGTCGGCGACGGCCTCGTCGAAGGTGTCGGACTTGCCGAGGTAGGCCGCGATGGCCACCCGGTCGCCGGACCGGGCGTGCGCACGGGCAAGGGTCCACCCGCAGGCCTGCGCGTAGACCGCCATGCCTTGCGGACGTGAACCTTGCACGTCGACCGAGGCCTTCCAGTCGCGTAGTTGCCTCAGGTAGTAGTCCCGGTCGATCCCGTCGAGGCCGCTCGTGCGCTGCCAGCCGAGGAAGATGTCGCTCGCCGCCTGCATGAGTCGCTGGCCCGCAACCACCCGTTCGCCGTGATTCGTGTACTCGCTGACGCCGGCGTACTGCTCCAGGACGGAGGACTGGGCCTCCTTGGCCTGCAGGAACAGCGGATCGCCGGAATTGACGCCCTCGAACAACAGGATCCAGGCGCGGGTGCCCACGCTGCCCACGCCCACGACCTTCCGAGCCATGTCGACGAACCGGTACTGGTCGAACAGGTGCCGGCGGTCCGACACGAGGCTGTCGCGATAGGCCGCGAGCAGGCCAGCCATCTGCTTCTGCAGGAAGTCGCCGGCCTGGCCCGGGAACAGTTCCTCGACCGGCACGATGAGCGGCGGATCGGAGATGATTCGCGGCTGGCCGTCGACCGTCCGGGTGAGCTTCCGGAATGCCTGCATGCTGTCCTTCGTGCGGGCCGTCGCCATCAGGACCTCGGCTCGGCGTGCCCGGTCGGCCGGGACCACCTCGCGGATCTTGGCAAGGAACCGATCGGCGTCGAGCCGGGCGTACCACACTGCCTGGTTGGGCATCCCGGCGAACTCGCGCATCGACTCGCGATAGGAGCGCACCGCCTGCAGGACGATCGCCCGGGTCTCCTTGCCCTTGAAGGACTGACTGCGGGCCGCGATCTCCACGCTGGCCGCCAGCCGCTTGACGTCCCACTCGAAGGGGCCGGGCAGGGTCTCGTCGAAGTCGTTGAGGTCGAAAACCAGGTTTCGCTCGGGCGAGGCGTAGAAGCCGAAGTTGCTCAGGTGGGCGTCCCCGCACATCTGCACGCGTAGCCCGGAGTTCGGGGTCGTGGCCAGGTCGGCAGCCATGACGAGCGCCGCACCGCGGTAGAACGCGAACGGCGACGACACCATGCGGCCGTATCGGATCGGCAGCAGGTCGGCCACGCGCGACGGCCCCTGCCGCTGGAGCAGCTCGACCGGCTCAGCCCGCAAGGACGTCGGAGCGAAGACGGCATGGTCGGCCAACGGCGTCACCGAGCGGGCTTGCTTGCCGCGGGCCTCCCGGATGTTGTACTCCGCCGACTGCTCGACCGCTTCTTGTCGGCGGCGCGCTGGTTCGCGCACCTTCACGGCGGTCATGCGTCCCTTGGCCATCACTTCTCCCTGTCGACGTGTGCGGTGACGTCAGGCGTGGCAATGAGCCGGGCCGCCGTGCGTCCCTCCGCTCCTGACTCGTCCTCGTGCGCCTCGATCCTGCCGTCGGCGAGCGCAGCAGTGAACGTGTCGAAATCGGCCTCGACCTGATCTGCGTAGGCGGCCGAGAAGCTGGCCACCGCCTTGTCGAACGCCCTGCCCTTGCCGAGGTAGGCAGCGAGGGCGACCGCATCGCCTGACCGCGCGTGGCCTCGCGCCAGCGTGTGGCCGCACAGCCGCGCGTACTTCGGCAGCGAGCGAGCAGTGAGCGATGCCGGCTCCGGCGACCACTTCATGTCGCGCAACTGGCGTACGTAGAAGCTGCGCCCGCCGGGCGCATCAAGCCAGCCAAGGAAGGAATCGCTCGCCGCCTGCATGAGGCGCTGGCCGGTCACCACGCGATGACCGTGCTTGCGGTAGACCGATTTGCGGGTGTAGGCCTCGAGCACGCTCGCCTGGGCCTGCTTCACCTGCAGGACCATCAGGTCGTCCTCGTCCCGGCCGCGCAGGAGGAGGACGAAGGCGAGCAGGCCCACGCTCCCGACCCCGACGACCTTGTGGCCCATGTCGATGATCGCGTAGCGCTTGAGCAGGTCCTGCCGGTCGTCCTGAAGGGTGGCACGGTAGTCCCGGAACAGGTCGTTGATCGTGGCCCGGACGTCATCGGTGACGGCGAGCCGGGTCAGCAGCGGTGGCTGGTCGCGGAACCGTCGCTCACCGTCGACGACCTCCGTGATCTTGGCGATGGCCGACCAGGCGTCTCGCGACCTCGCTTTCGCCAGGGCGCCTTCGATGACCGTCTGCTCGCGGGCCCGCACCTTGCCGGTCTTCGACTTGCCCCCGCCAACCGCCTGAGTCAGCGCGGACATGAGGGCGGTGACGTCGATCCGGTCATACCAGATGTCGACCTCGCGCAGTCCAGCGAAGACCGACATCGCCTGGCGATAGGCCGCGCACGCGGCCTCGGCGGCGTCCTCACCCACCCGCGCAGGCAGGCCGTTGTCCCGTGCAGCCAGCACGAACGAGGTGGCCAGCCGCTTCACGTCCCACTCGAATGGCCCGGGGAGCGTCTCGTCGAAGTCGTTGACGTCGAAGACAACCGCCCGGTCCGGTGCCGCGAACAGGCCGAAATTCGCCAGGTGCGCGTCGCCGCAGAGCTGGGCGTCAAGGCCGCTGCGAGGCATCACGGCCAGATCGGCAGCCATCACGCCGGCCGAGCCGCGATAGAAGGCGAACGCACTGGTCGACATGCGCGCATGCCGAACCGGGACAAGCTCCTGCACCCGGGACTTCTCCTGGGCCGCGAGCAGTGTCACGGGATCCATCCGGTCTGCCGGTGCCTGCCACGCCGCAAGCTGCTCACGGGGGACCGCCTCCCGCGCGGTCCGGCCCTTGGCCTTGCGTTCGGCGACCGTGGGGTGCGGCACGGGCTTACGGCCGGAGGACTTGGCGACCCCCGCCCCCCGCCGGGGTGCAAGGTCCCGCGTCACGACGTCCTCGACGGAAGCGGAGCCTTGGTCCCGGACCGTCATGTTCACTCCCGCGTTGGCCGACCGCCGTGCTGCCCGAGGGTAGCGCTCCGCTCTTCGGCATGGGCACGGCTGCCGGCTTGGGCTTTTCAACAGTCTCTGCTGTTGACACCAGTAGGTGCAGGTGAATATTCTGATCCCACCAACCACGCTCGAGGAGGCACTCCATGCCCAGCGCCACCACGGGCGCCACGGCCGCCGCGACCCGGGCCCGCAGCATCGCCCCGGTGCTGAAGGCCCTGTCCGACGAGAACCGGCTGACGATCCTGCTCGCGGTGGCCGACCGCCGATCATCGGTGACCGAGCTGACGGCAGCCACCGGCTTCTCACAGACCCTCGTCAGCCATCACCTGAAGAGCCTGCGCGACAACGGTCTGGTGATCGCCACACCGGTCGGCCGCAGCAATGTGTACTCCCTGTGCTGCGAAGCGATCGCCGAGCCGATCGCCTTGCTTTCCATGCTCGCCACCGCCGATGACTGCCCCTCCTGAAGGAGTTCGCCATGACAATCCACGAAGCCGACGAGATCCGCACCGCGGTCCGGGATCGCTACGCCGGGCTCGCCCTCGCGGCCTCATCCTGCTGCGGTCCGGCAGCCTCGTCGCTCGATCCCTTCGGCCAGGGCCAGTACGACGAGGCGGACCGTGCCCTCATCCCTGAAGAGGCGCTCGTCGCGTCCCTGGGCTGCGGCAACCCCACGATGCTCGCCGAGCTGGCCCCGGGCGACGTCGTCCTCGATCTCGGGTCGGGGGGCGGCATCGACGTGCTGCTCTCGGCCCGCAGGGTCGCGCCAGGAGGCAGGGCATACGGGCTCGACATGACACCTGAGATGCTCGCATTGGCGGAGGCAAACAAGTCAAGGGCCGGGGTCGAGAACGTCGAGTTCCTCCTCGGCAGCATCGAGGACATCCCGCTGCCGGACAACTCGGTCGACGTGATCATCTCGAACTGCGTCGTCAACCTGTCCGCCGACAAGGACGCCGTGTTCCGCGAGGCGTTCCGGGTCCTTAAGCCCGGAGGCCGCCTCGCCATATCCGACATCGTGCTGGCCCGCGCACTGCCCGCCGAGCTCACCGGGGTCATGGCGCTATGGACCGGTTGCATCGCGGGGGCGCTCACCCAGGACGACTGCGTAGGGCGCATGCGCGCGGCAGGCTTCACGGATGCCAGCATCGAGCCGACCAACGTGTTCGGCCGCTCGGAGCTCGAGGGCCTCGCTGCGGACCTCAAGCCCGAAGACGTCCCGCAGGGACTGGTCGTCGAGGATGCGATCAGCCAGCTCGACGGCGTGATCCGGTCGGCCTTCATCCGCGGCGCCAAGCCAACGGACGCCAGCCCCAGTTGAGGGTCACACAAATGGCACAGGTACCGTCCCGCCCTTGCCCCCAGCCACGATGAGCGCGAAGCTCGAGGAGCTCGACTGGTGCGCTACGCCCATGGGCGACCTCAGCCTCCGGCGCCGTCTCGACCCGGTCGTGGGCGTCGATGTGTACGAGGTGAAGCTCGGCGAGGACTTCTTGATGTCGAGCCTGTTCACCGTCGCCGAGATCGCGATGGCACGCCTGGCCCTCTCGATCCTCCCCGACCAGCCTCTCGACGTGGTCGTCGGCGGGCTCGGCCTGGGCTACACCGCGGTCGAGGTGCTGGCGGATCCACGGGTCGCGTCGCTCATCGTGGTCGAGGCGCACGACCGGGTCATCGACTGGCATGTGAGAGGGCTGTTGCCGTCTTCCACCGCGTTGACAAGTGACCCGCGGATGCAGTTCGTGCACGGCGACTTCTTCGCCATGGCATCCGGCCGCGGTTTCGATCCCGCCCAGCCCCGGCGACGCTTCCACGCCGTGGTCCTGGACATAGACCACTCGCCGCGTCACGTGCTTCATCCCAGCCACGCCCACTTCTACGCCCAGCCAGGAACCCGTCGCCTTGCCGAGCACCTGCTCCCGGCGGGTGCCTTCGCACTGTGGTCGAACGACCCTCCCGACCAGGACTACCAGCACGTCCTCGACACCGTGTTCGAGAGCGTCCGGGCCGAGGTGGTGGCCTTCGACAACCCGCTCCAGGGATGCGAGTCAACCAACACGGTCTACCTGGCGAGCGCCCGGACCGAGTGAGGGCGGTCGGGTCACCGGGCGCCGCGCCGCCCGACCATCGCCTTCGGGACCCGCGAGAAGATCGCGACCGAGGCGACCGCGAAGGTGACCGTCGACGTGACCATCACGGCGACTGCCGCCTGCTCGGGGAAGCGCTCGGCCGCGGCCTGCGAGAGGCCCGCCGCCACCAGCCCGGCATACGAGAAGCACATCGTGATGCCGTGCACGGCGACGATCCCCTCCGTCCGCGGACGCACCCACATCGGCACGAGACCGACGACGAGGGTCGCCAGGCTGAATACCGCGAGCACGTGGAACGCCCCCACCCCGGACGCCGATCGGGGGATCGCCAACGCGGCGACGTTGACCACGAGGAGCAGCACGGCGTAGCAACCTCCGGAGACGCGATGCGTCGTCGTGCCCTTGCGCATCGCGATGACCAGCGCCCCCAGGACGAGCCCCGCGACGGCAGCGCCGACGTGGATCCCGGCCGGCATGTCAGTCGGGGACTCGCACGCGATCGGCCTTGGTCTTCGCGGGCATCATGAACATGAAGGTGCGCATGAGGAGGAGAGTCACCTTCTGCCGCCCGCTGACGTCACCGGTCTCCACCACCGTCTTCAGCGACGCGAGGATGCCCTTCCACGTCGAATCGACCTTCTCCATCTTGGCGTCGGCCGGCCATCCGCTGTTGGTGAGCGTGACCCGTGTGCCCTCCGGGACGGGCTCAAGGGTCCACGTCACGACGGTGAGCGGATCGTCGCGCATGGTGAGGATCTGCGTGTGGCTGAAGGTCGTCGGCGGTTCGCAGGCGACCACCCGGCCGACCATGAAGATCCGGGATCCGTCCTCGGACTTGTAGTAGAGGGGGTCGCCAGGGACGAAGCTCGTCTCGAGCACCGAGTCGAGTTGGGCCCGCTGCCGAGAGCCAACCTTGGTGATCTCCGCCCAGACGCGGTCTATCGGCGCGGCAATGGTTATCGAATGCCGGATCTCCTGCTCAGCCACTGATCCTCCTGTCGTCAACGAGCCCGGGGGTCCCCGGCCCCTCCTGCAGCGCCTCGGCGCCGTCGCGCACGGCGATGAGGGCCGAGGCCCACGGCCCGCTGGCCGGGGTCACCCACCGATGGTGGATCTCCTGGATGGGAACCGCGTTCAGGAAGTTCATCCGCACCCGGCCCCTCCTCTCGCTGAGCACGAGGCCCGCGTCGCGCAGCACCGCGAGGTGCGCCATGACCACGTGCCGGTCGAGGCCCAGCGCGGCGACGACCTGCCCGGTCGTCCGCGGAGACTCGACGAGCAGGTCCAGCACCTGCCTGCGGGTGGCGTGGGCCAGGGCCCGCCACACCGCGTCCTCGCCGTCAGGTGATGAAGTCATTACGTAAACTATTGACTACATATAGTCTCCTGTCAACGGAGGTTGGCGCTCATCCACCGCGACCCGAACTCCACGATGTCCGCCGACTCGATCAGCTCGGCCCGCGCACCCCCGACCGTCCCGGTCGACGCGCGCCCGGTGGCCAGGTACTCGCGCAGGATGATCGCGAAGTAGTCCTCCGCCGGCTGGCGGTCGTCGGGCACGATCCCGTTCTCGTCGTCCAGACACTCCACGACCACGATCCGCGGGCCGTCCGGCCCGTTGACCTTCCGGTGCCGGCGCACCCGGACGGTGTCGCGGACATCGGCGCAGTACTCGGCGAAGTGGAGCACGGTGACCGTGTCCGGGTTGGCACCCAGCCGCAGGACCCGGCCGCCGGCAGCGACGAAGCGGTCGAGCGCCGAGCCCGGGCCGTAGTAGTCATCCCAGGGCAGGTCGTCGAGAAGGTGGTGGGCCAGCCGTCCACGGGCAGCGAAGCGGCCCTCGGGGTGATCGTTGACGACGGTCCCCGGCAGCGTGCGCATCACCTCCGCGAGCACGCCGACCTCAGGCAGCACGGGAGCGCTCGCGGAGTCGAAGGGCACGGCATCGGCGAGCAGGGCGGCGCGCTCCGCCTCCGGATGGCGGTTGACCCAGTCGTCGTCGTTCACCGCGCCGAGGATCATCATCAGCGTCCCTTCGGGGCCCACCGCCTGCTCCACGGCCGCGACGACGCCGGCCGCACCGCCCTCGACCGGTCCCAGCCGGCGGAGGGACGCGTGCACGAACACCACGTCACCAGCCCGAACACCGAGCACCCGAAGCTAAGCTGCGACGTGTTCAGGCGAGAGCATCTCTCGATTCTGCCCGATGCAAGCCCCGGCAACCATGAAACGATGCGGCCGTGAACCCGGCCCGCCCGCAGGAACCGCAGCCGTGGTTCACGATGGATGTCGACGAGGTGACCCGCGTGCTCGGCACCTCGGTGGACGATGGGATCTCGAGCGCCGAAGCGGCCGGCCGCAAAGCGGAGTTCGGGAGCAATGCCCTGCCCGTGGCAGCGCGTCGCTCGGCGGCCACGATCGCCTTCGCGCAGTGGCTCAGCCCCATGAACATCATGCTCACGGGCGTGGCCGTGGTCTCCTTCCTCATCGAGCAGGTCCAGACGGGCCTGCTGGTGACCGGCCTCGTGCTGCTCAACGTGACCCTCGGGGCGCGGCAGGAGATCAAGGCCAGGGCGAGCGTGGAAGCCCTTGCCTCGATGCACCTGCCGACGGCCCGCGTGCGCCGTGGAGGAGATCTCATCGAGGTCCCGGCGCAGGACCTCGTTCCCGGCGACATCGTGCTGCTGGAGGCGGGCGACCTCGTGCCCGCCGACGGCCGCATCGCGACGAGCGCCCGGCTCGAGGCTGCCGAGAGCGCGCTCACCGGCGAGAGCGCCCCCGTCGGGAAGAGTCCGGATCCTATTCACGACGAGTCGACCGCCTTGGGTGACCGCGCGTGCATGCTCTTCCAGAACACGACAGTCACCCGCGGGACGGCTGCCCTCATCGTCACGTCCACCGGCACGGCCACCGAGATGGGCAAGATCGCCGGGATGCTGGGGGCCGTGGAGCCGGAGAAGTCCCCGCTCCAGCGCGAGATCGGGTCCCTGACGATCCGGCTCGCCGTCGTGTCTTGGGTCGCGGTCGCCATCATCGTCGCGCTCGGCCTTGCGCGCGGGCTGGACGCCGACGCGGTCCTCCTGCTCGGCATCACCACGGCGATCGCATCGATCCCGTCCGGGCTGCCGACCTTCCTCACCGGGATGCTGTCCTTCGGGGCGCAACGGCTCGCGAAGGCCAACGCGATAGTCAAGAACCTGAACGACGTCGAGACCCTCGGCAGCACGACCGCCATCAACAGCGACAAGACCGGCACGCTGACGATGGACATGATGACCGCGACCCGGATGTTCACCTCGGGACAGTGGTTCACGATCGAGGGCTCGGGCTACGGCAAGCGCGGAGCGATCCTGCACGTGGCCGGCCAGCAGGAGCCGGACTTCACCATGCTCGGCTACGGCCTGTCCCTCAGCGGCGACGCGACCGTCGATGACGACGGCACAGTGGTAGGGGACCCGACCGAGGCGGCCCTGGTCGTCCTCGCCGCGAAGATGGGGGTCGACGCGGGGCAGTCGCGACGCGAGTACCCCCGGCTGGGCGAGGTTCCGTTCGACTCGGCCTACAAGTTCATGGCCACGTTCCACGAGACCGCGCTGGAGGACGGCGGGCCGCTGATGCTGATGGCCCTCGTCAAGGGAGCGCCTGACGTCGTCCTGGCCCGCTGCACCCACGACTGGGCTGACGGGGCCCTCGTGCCGCTGGGCGGCCGTCGCGACGCCATCGTGGCCGCGAATCAGGAGCTTGCTGAGCAGGGCCTGCGCGTCATGTCCTTCGCCGTGCGGGTGTTCCCGATCGCCGAGCGCGACGCAGTCCTGGCGGACCCGATGGCCGCCGTGGGCGAACTCGCGTTCGTCGCCCTCGTCGGGATCATCGACCCGCTGCGCCCCTCCGCCAAGACGGCGATCGCCACCGCGCTGCATGCAGGCATCGACGTCCGCATGATCACCGGCGACCATGCGGTCACGGCGCGGGCGATCGCCGCTGACCTCGGCCTGGGACCGGGCGTCATCACCGGCCCGGAGCTCCAGCAGCTTCCCGACGAGGTGGTCATTGAGCGCCTGCCTGAGCTGCACGTCTTCGGCCGGGTCTCGCCCCAGGACAAGCTGCGCATGGTCGAGCTCATGCAGCGACGTGGTGACATCGTGGCGATGACCGGCGACGCAGCGAATGACGCCGCCGCACTGAAGAAGGCCGACGTCGGGGTCGCGATGGGGAGCGGCAGCGACGTCACCAAGGAGTCGGCGCGCATGATCCTCGTCGACGACAACTTCGCCACACTCGTCACGGCGATCGAGCTGGGCCGGGACATCTACGGGAAGATCAGCGCGCAGATCCGGTTCGTCCTCACCGGCCTGTTCGGCCTGCTCGGGGTGATGCTCGGGGCGAGCCTGCTCAACCTCAACGAGGGCAACGTCCTGACGCCGATCCAGCTGCTCTTCGTCTCGTTCCTCATCGGCGTGTTCCCTGCCGTCGCGCTGTCCATCGACTCTGCCGAGGACGGGCTCATGGACGCGCGTCCGCGGGACCCGAAGGTGCAGGTGCTCAACCGGAGCACGGCCCCGCTATGGATCCTCTTCGGCCTTGTGCAGGCCACGGCCAGCCTCGCGCCATTCGCCGCGCTGGACATGCTCGGCCTGCCGACCGCGCAGACCATGACTTTCGCGGTCCTGGCGCTGAGCACGATCTGGCTTGCCGCCACGCTGCGCCGGGCCAGGACCCCGGTATGGGCGGCCCCCTACTTCCCGTTCTGGCTCTGGATGGGCGTGCCGCTCGCCCTCACCCTGCTCGCGGTGGAGTCGGAGCTTCTGCAGGAAGCGCTCGTCCTCACCAGCCTGACCGGCCTGGAGTGGCTGGCCGTCCTGCTCCTGTCCTTGTCGGTGCCGGTTGTGGTCGAGGTGAGCAAGGCGCTCCAGCGCGCCCGTCAGCGCAGGAACAGCGCTTCGAGGCGGCGGGACGTGGCGTAGAGCCCGAAGACCGCGATGACCAAGAAGTAGGCGACGTGGAAGAGCAGCGCGGCGTCGAAGACCCCGAACATGATCCCGCGCATCATGGCGATCGCCTGCCAGAGCGGGGTGGCCATGATGACCGTCTGCAACCACTCGGGGTATGTCGTGATCGGGAAGAACGTGCCCGAGAACAGGAAGAGCGGCAGCAGCCAGAAGTTGAGCCAGTTGAGCTGCTGGAATGAGGTCATGTACGACGTGAGGGCCATGCCGACCGAGGCGAAGGCGAACGCCACCACGACCGCGGCCGGGATCGCCAGCAGCGCCCACCATGTGGTGATCAGCCCGAAGATCGCGACGACCACGGTGAACCCGACCGCGTAGGTGGCCCCCCGGATCATTGCCCAGCCGATCTCGCCCAAGGCCACATCGAGCGGGCCCAGCGACGTCGCCATCATCGCCTGGTAGAGCCGCAGGTAGTGCATCTTGAAGAAGACGTTGAAGGTGGCATCCATCAAGGCGCCGTTCATCGCGCTTGCCGCGAGCAGGGCGGGAGCGAGGAAAGCCGCGTACGGGACCTCCACGCCCTGGACGGTCACCGTGCCGATCATCCCGCCGACGCCGTAGCCGAAGGCGATGAGGAAGATGACCGGCTCGACGAAGCCGGTGAGGAAGACGAGGGCGTTGCTCGTGCGCAAGGCGAGGAAGCCGCGCTGCAATACCGCGTGGGGGCGATAGGAGTAGACCCGAGCGCCGGGCCGATCAGCGCGACCTTGCGCGATGGCCGCGGCGGCCGACGTGACGACTGCGTGCGTGATCACGAGGTCAGCCTCCGCTCGAACCGACGGCGGGCGACGACCACGCCGGCGATCCCCATGCCGAGCAGGTAGGCGATGCTCAGGGCCGCACGCCAGGCGGGCAACGGCGCCCCATAGGAGAGCCAGCGGCCGAGTTCGGTGGCGTGCCACAGTGGCGAGATCCAACCGATCCACTGCACCGCCAGCGGAAGGCTCGACAGGGGGTAGAACGTTCCGGAGAACAGGAACATCGGCATGATGACCACCCGGCCGACGAGCGACAGGAAGCCGCCGTCATCGGTCACGTTCGCGGCCACGGCGAGCATGAAGGCCGCCCAGCAGATGCCTGCCACGGTCGAGACGACGACCAGCGGAAGGGCACTTGTCCACTCCACGGCGCCGAAGGCCCACAGGACCAGCCAGTAGACGACGGTCGTGAACAGCACGCGAACGGCGGAGGCAAGCAGGACGCCGTCCGCGATCTGCCCCCCGGTGACCGACGTCGCGCGCATCGCGAAGAACAGGCGGTTCCAGATGAATCCCGCGAGGGTCGGGAAGGTGACCTCGTCCATGCCTCCTTGGATTGCTGCCGTCGCGAGCAACGCGGGGGCGAGGAACACGAGGTATGGCACGCCCTCGATCCCGTCGGGAGAGTTCGCGTTGACGAGAGCCCCGACGCCCAGTCCCACCGACGCCAGGTAGAGGACGGGGTTGCCCAGGCCGAAGGCGATGATGGCGCTGCGCCACTTCCACATGTTGCGCAGCCGGTACTCCGTGATGAGCACGGCTCCTCGGCGCGGCGGACGGCGAGTGGCCGGGCGAGCGGCGGTGGTTGTCATCCCTGCTCCCGGGTCATTCGTCCGCCAGGCTGCGTCCGGTCAGCCGGAGGAATACGTCCTCCAGCGAGGCCCGCCGCACCAAGGACGTCACGGGCATGAAGCCGCGCGCGACGATCTCCTGAAGGTCGCGTTCCCCCTCGTCGGTGTAGACGAGGATCCGGTCGGGCAGGATCTCGCGCCGCTCGCCCACCCCGCCCAGTTGCGCTGCGACCTCGGCGTTGCGGTCCGAGCCGAACCTCACCTCGACGACCTCGCGACTGGAGTGGTCGCGGATGAGGTCGAGCGGGGCACCCTCCGCCACGACACTCCCGTGATCCATCACGACGAGCCGGTCGCACAGCTGCTCGGCCTCGTCCATGTAGTGCGTGGTGATGACGAGCGTCACGCCGGCCTCCTTGAGGCGGAACAGCCGGTCCCACAGGACGTGCCGGGCCTGCGGGTCCAGGCCGGTCGTCGGCTCGTCCAGCAGCAGGATGCTCGGGTCGTTCACGAGGCCGCGCGCGATGGTCAGCCGCCGCTTCATCCCACCGCTCAGCGCGTCCACCTTGGCCGTGCGCTTGTCCTCCAGTTGGGCGAAGGCCAGCAGTTCGTCGATCTTGGGGCGCAGGTACGAGCGAGGCAGGCCGAAGTAGCGGCCGTATGTGTAGAGGTTCTCCGCGACCGTCAGCTCGGTGTCGAGGTTGTCCTGCTGCGGGACGCTGCCGAGGTGCGCCCGGATGGTCGGCCCTTCGCGGGAGGGATCCATGCCGAGGATGGTCAGGTCACCCGACGTGCGCTCCAGCGTCGCGCCGACCATGCGCATCGTGGTGGACTTGCCTGCCCCGTTGGGCCCGAGAATGCCGAAGGACTCGCCCCGCTCGACGTGGAAGTCGATGCCCGCCACGGCGAGGAAGTCGCCGTATGCCTTGGTGAGTCCCGCCGCCCGAATCACGGCTCAACCCAACCACAGGACGGTGGCGGCCCCGGGCCGTCAGAACTGGGTGAGCGGGGACGAGTCGGGCAGCGGAGTGTGGGACGTCGATTGGTAGAGGACGAACTTCAGGCCGTCGCTCGTCCGCTCGACGATCCACTCCTCGCACACCATGATCTTGAGCAGCGACCCGGGCGGCTCGTTGACGGGCCGGCCCTCCCAGTAGACGTTCCCGATGGCCCGGGCACGCTCGGGGTCCGTGCGCAACTGCGTGATGTCCCACTGCGGCGGATCGACGCATCGCTCGTCCTCGAAGTCCAGGTGCAGCTCGTAGTGCTCCTGGAAGGTGTACTCGCGGCCATGCGGCACGCACAGCCGCGCGTCAGGATGCAGGAAGAACGCTCCTTGCGCGGCCGCGTCGCCGTGGCTGAACACGACGTGGTGGAAACGCTGGTTCAGCTCCACGATCTCGTCGTGGGTGATGGGCACGGCCGGGACTCAGCCCTGGTCGGGCTTCGCGGCAGCAGCCTCCGCGTCGGCTTCCTTGGCAGCGGCCTTGATGTCCGCTGCGACAGCCTTGTCCACGGCCGACTCAACCACGTTGTTCGCCCTGACCAGGGCCTTGCGGATCTCGACAACCGCGGGGTCGGACACGAGCGCGATGATGCCCGAGTGCCCGGGCGCGATGGCGTCCTGGAGCTCGGCAGCCAGCTCACTGCGATGGTGCAGCTCGCGGGCCTTGCCGACTGCGGCACCTCCGGCGCCGAGCACGGCAGCGCTCGCGATGATCGACGGCGGGAAGATCACGCCGAGCACGACCCCGCCGACGAGGCCCCAGCCCAGGCCACGGCGCGTGCTGTGGTCGGTGGCCTTCTGGACGTCCAGCGTGCCGTCGTCACCGCGCTTCACGACCACCACGCTCTCGATCTCGACGTGCCGGCCGTCCTCAAGGGACTTGAGCAACTCGTACGCATCCCACGCCATCTCGGTGTCGTTGAAGTCGGCGACCAGCAACGTGTACGCACCGTCGCTGAGGGCGATGACCTCTGCCTCGACATCGGATTCGGGCGTGCTGGCGGCGTCCTCTGACATGGCTGCTCCTCGAGATGCGTGGGAGTGGCAAACCTAGCCCGAGGCGCCTGTCATGTCATGTGGCACCACTACGGCTTGACGTGATGCCATCATGGTGCCATTCTGATGCCATGGACCTGAACCCGTATATCCAGCAACTGCAGGACGACCTGGCTGTCGCCGCCCGCGCCGGGGGTGAGGAAGCGCGCGCCCTGGCTGCGCGGCTCACCGCGCCGCTCGAGGCGGCCATGCGGCTGGCCCTCCTCGACGCACTGTCGTTTGCCGCAGCGGAGATCACCCGCGACCTGGCCCCGGGTTCGGTGGAACTGCGGCTGCGCGGGCGGGATGCGGAGTTCGTCGTGACGACTGCCGACCCCGATCCCCCGCAGCGGGCGGCGGAGCCGTCGACCTGGGTGCCTGGCGACGGCGACGACGCCACCTTGACCCGGATCAACCTGCGCCTGGCCCAGGACCTGAAGGATCGCGTCGAGGAAGCAGCGCACCAGTCCGGGCTTTCGGTCAATGCTTGGCTCGTCCGAACCGCCGCCGCGGCACTCAGCGCACCCGCGGCCTGGCCACTCCCGAAGGTGCCGGGCCCGCGCGGCGGCGCTCACTTCACCGGCTGGGTTCGGTAGCCCGCGACTGATCGCCCGCCCCAGAGAGCATGCGCCACCGA
This sequence comes from Actinomycetota bacterium, assembly GCA_030645615.1. GTDB lineage: Bacteria > Actinomycetota > Actinomycetes > S36-B12 > S36-B12 > UBA10649. The sequence goes on from JAUSNB010000050.1 coordinate 129,892, forward strand.
GACGAGGAGCAGCAATGACCACCTACAGCAGCCCGAGCCCTATCTCCGCCGTGATCCGGATCGCCCACGGCGACATCCGCGTCGTCGCAAGCGAACGCGACGACACCGTCGTCACCGTGGCCCCGACCGATATCGGCCGGGACGCGGATGTTCGGGCCGCAGAGAACACGAAGGTCGAGTTCGCCGACGGCACCTTGACCGTCATCGCCCCGAGGGCCAGCGGGCTGGCCTTCGGCAAGCGCACCGGATCCGTCCGGCTGTCCATAGAACTCCCGGCGGGTTCGCAGGTCGAGGCCGTCTCCGGCATGGGTACCGTCGCCGGCACTGGCCGTCTGGGCGATTGCCGGATGAGGACGGGTGCGGGTGACATCCGGCTCGGGCATGCAGCAACGGTCGACCTTGACACCGGCCTGGGGTCCATCGCCGCCGACCGGATCTCGGGTGACGCGACCTGCGGCACCGGATCGGGATCCATCCGCATCGGCAGGGTCGACGGCAACGCCCAGGTCAAGAACTCCAATGGGGAGACCTGGATCGGCGAGGGGGGCACGGCCGTCCGCGTGAAGGCGTCCAACGGCAGGGTCGTCGTCGAACGCGCCCACGGAGACGTGCGGGCCGCTTCCGCCAACGGAGACCTCGTGGTCGGCAGCGCCGAGCGCGGGACAGTGGAGCTCAGGACGGGACTCGGCCGCATCGACGTGGGGGTCACGGAGGGTACCGCGGCCCGCCTGGACCTCCACAGCAGCTTCGGCAACGTGGTGAGCGAGATGGAGAGGACGGATCGGCCCGCGGCGAGCGAGCCGACCGTGGAGATCAGCGCCCGGACCAGCGCTGGGGACATCGTGGTCCGTCGGTCGCTAGCCGCGACGCACTAGGAGCGAAAGCGCGTGTGGCCGCCCCCGAACGAGGGGCGGCCACACGCGCGTCATCGGTCAGGCCAGGTCGTAGCGACCGAGGTTCATGACCTTGTCCCACGCAGCCACGAAGTCGGCCAAGAACTTGCCCTGCGCGTCGTCGCTGGCATAGACCTCCGCAAGCGCACGCAACTGCGAGTTCGAGCCGAAGACGAGGTCGACGCGACTGCCCGTCCACTTGGCTTCGCCCGTCTCGCGATCGCGGCCCTGGTACGTCGCCTCGTCCGCTGACGTCGGCTCCCAGGTCGTGCCCATGTCGAGCAGGTTCACGAAGAAGTCGTTCGTCAGGGCATCCACACGCTTGGTGAGGACGCCAACATCGGACCTCGGCGAGTTCGCCCCGAGGACGCGCAGGCCGCCGACGAGGACGGTCATCTCCGGCGGGGTGAGCGTGAGCAGGTTCGCCCGATCGACGAGCAGGTGCTCCGCCGGAACCGCGCTCCCCGCCGCGAGGTAGTTGCGGAAGCCGTCAGCGGTCGGCTCGAGCACCGCGAAAGACTCCACGTCGGTCTGCTCCTGGGACGCATCCGTGCGGCCCGGGGTGAACGGGACCTGGACCTCGTGCCCAGCGTTCCGCGCCGCCTCCTCGACGGCCGCGCATCCGCCGAGGACGATGAGGTCGGCCAGGGACACGGCCTTCCCGGTGCCTGCCTGGGCATCATTGAATGCCTTCTGGACCCCCTCGAGAGTGCGCAGCACGGACGCGAGCTCGGCTGGGTTGTTGGCGGCCCAGTCCTTCTGCGGTGCGAGCCGGATACGGGCCCCGTTGGCCCCGCCGCGCTTGTCGGTGCCGCGGAACGAGGCCGCCGACGCCCACGCTGTGGAGACCAACTGCGAGAGCGACAGGCCCGAGGCGAGGATCGTGCCCTTAAGCGAGGCGATGTCGTCAACGCCGATGAGCACGTGGGTGACGGCCGGGACGGGGTCCTGCCAGATGAGCTCCTCCGCCGGGACCTCCGGTCCGAGGTACCGCGAGACCGGCCCCATGTCTCGGTGGGTGAGCTTGAACCACGCCCGCGCGAAGGCATCCGCGAACGCGGCCGGATCCTCGAGGAACCGGCGCGCGATCGGCTCGTAGATCGGGTCCATGCGCAGCGCGAGGTCGGTCGTGAGCATCACCGGTGCGTGGGTCTTGGACGGATCCTGCGGATCGGGCACGGTGGACGCGGCCGCCGGGTCCGTGGGGACCCACTGCAGCGCACCGGCCGGGCTCTTCGTCAGGTCCCAGTCGTAGCGGAACAGCGTCTCGAAGTAGCTGTTGTCCCACGCGATGGGGGTGGGGGTCCAGGCGCCTTCCAGCCCGCTCGTGATGGCGTCGTCGCCGCTGCCGGTGCCGTAGCTGTTCTTCCAGCCCAGGCCCATCTCCTGCAACGGGGCGCCTTCGGGCTCGGGTCCGACGTACTTGCCCGGGTCTGCTGCACCGTGGGTCTTGCCGAACGTATGGCCGCCGGCGATGAGCGCCACGGTCTCCTCGTCGTTCATGGCCATGCGCGCGAACGTCTCGCGGATGTCCTTGGCAGCGGCCAGGGCGCTCGGGGTCCCGTTCGGCCCTTCAGGGTTCACGTAGATGAGACCCATCTGGACGGCGGCGAGGGGATTCTCGAGGTCCCGGTCGCCGCTGTAGCGCTCGTCGCCGAGCCATGTCCGCTCGTTGCCCCAGTACGTCTCGTCGGGCTCCCACACGTCCGCCCGCCCGCCGCCGAAGCCGAACGTCTCGAAGCCCATCGTCTCCAGGGCGACATTGCCGGCAAGGATCATGAGGTCAGCCCAGGAGATCTTGCGGCCGTACTTCTGCTTGATCGGCCAGAGCAGCCGGCGCGCCTTGTCCAGGCTCGCGTTGTCCGGCCAGCTGTTGAGCGGTGCGAAGCGCTGCATGCCCGCGCCGCCGCCGCCGCGGCCATCGCTGATCCGGTAGGTGCCCGCGCTATGCCACGCCATGCGGATGAACAGCGGGCCATAGTGGCCGTAGTCGGCCGGCCACCAGTCCTGCGAATCCGTCATCAGCTGCGCGAGGTCCTTCTTCACCGCAGCGAGGTCAAGGGACCTGAACTCCGCGGCGTAGTCGAAGTCCTCGCCCATGGGGTCGGCCGCCGGTGGGTTCTGCTGGAGCACCTTGAGGTTCAGCTGGTCGGGCCACCAGAACTCGTTCTGGACCCCAGTTCCGGCGCCATGCGCCACCGGGCACTTGCTGTCGTCATCCATCGTGGCTTCTCCTCGTGGTTTGGCCTGGGTGTCAGGCGCGGGAATCCTGCTTGCTTCTCGTCGTCGCTTCGTCTGCCATGCAATCGGGGCATCGGCCCCAGTAGACGACCTCGGCCTCGTCGATCGCGTACCCCATGTCGTCCACCGGGGTGAGGCACGGCGCGGCGCCGACGGCGCAGTCGACGTCGACGACCCGGCCGCAGTCGCGGCAGATCAGGTGGTGGTGGTTGTCGGCCACGCGGTCCTCGAACCGAGCCGGCGAGCCGACCGGCTGGATCCGCCGGATGAGTCCCGCATCGCCCAGGATCCCCAGGGCGTCGTAGACGGACTGACGCGAGATGGCACCAATCTCGCTACGGACAGCCTCGGCGATGTCGTCGGCGGTGAGGTGGGGCTGGCTGGCCACCGCCCGCAGCACCGCCAGGCGCTGGGCCGTGACCTGGATGCCGTGGTGGCGCAGGAGGTCAGCCGTGGCATCGGGCACGGCCACAGACTAGGTCCATGTTTGGACTGAGTCAAAGGATGGATCGGCCGGTACCGTGGCCTCGTCCGACGAGGAGGCAGCCATGCCCAATGCGCCGTCCCGGCCCGCGCGGGTCCCGCCCCGGTGGTTCGTCCGCACCTTCTGGCAGGCCCATCGGGCCGTGGTACGCACCACGGGCGCACGTGCGGGGCTGTGGCGGCCCAAGCCGGGCAAGTGGGGGGCGCTTCAGCTGACGACCACCGGTCGTCGCACGGGGCAGGCTCGCCACGTCATCGTCGGCTACTTCGAGGACGGCCCGAACATGGTCACCATGGCGATGAACGGTTGGGGTGAAGGCGAGCCGGCCTGGTGGCTCAACCTGCTGGCGCACTCGGACGCCACCGTCGCATGCGCGGACGGGCGTCGTGCCGTCACGGCGCGGGCGGCGCAAGGCGAGGAGCGGGACCGGCTGTGGGAACGCTGGCGGCAGATCGACAAGGGACTCGACGGGTATGCGGCCCTGCGGTCGACGCAGACGGCCGTTGTCATCCTCGAACCGCGACCTGCGGCGCCCCGCTAGGGCGCCGCAGGTCAGGCGGTCACACCGTCTTGATGAGCCCCTGGACCATGGCCGCCGCCTCAGGCGAGTTGGCCATGTCGGGGTGGGCGTGCTGGGCGTGCACCTGCAGGTGGGCGCCGAGTTCCTCGGTCGTCGAGGCGGTGAACGCGCCGGGGCAGTCGGCTCCCGTATCGGCGCAGGTGAGCGAGTAGGCCATAGCAGTCTCCTTCATCGTGGGGCTTGCGCCCAGGGGCAATCCCCGGGCGACCTGTCACTACATGGACGAACGGTCCACGCGCACATGGACACAGGTCGTCCGCAGAGCACACGATCGCTCACGACAGCAGGCGTGCGCCCTCGATCGCCTTTCCCTGCCACCACGCCAGCTCGTCGTCCAGCCCGCCGAACGCCTTCTCCCAGCCGAACTGGACAAGCCCGCCGAGCAGGCTCAGCGCCACCTGCCTGTCCCACCACCCATCGGTGTCGATGCCGCGCGCCTCGAGCGACCCGCGGTAGGCCCGGATCGACTCCTCCTTCGACTCCGGCAGGCGTCGGCAGTTGATCGCCAGGTACCACGCCAGGTCACTCGCGGCCGCGCCCCGGCCCGAACCCTCCCAGTCGAGCAGGATGGTCCGGCCCTCCGGCGTTACGCCGAGGTTGTCGAGCTTGAAGTTGCCGTGCACAAGCGTCTGCGGGGTCGATTCCAGCGCCTCGACCAGTGGGCCCGGATCGAGCGCGAGCGGGAGGACGACGGCGGCGGCAACCGGGGCGACATCCGCGAGGAGGGGCCAGCCTTGCCCGATGAGCTTGGGCACCAGGTGAGCCGAGCCGAGTTGCTCCTCGGTTCGGGCAGTCCACGGGGAGAGCTCGAGGTAACGGGTCATCGGCGTGACGATGTCGATCTCGGGCCCCGCCTCCCAGAACCGGGCATGCAGGGCGGCCATGTGATCGAGGACCTGGCGATGCACGGCCGGCGCGATCGGATCGTCACTCACCTCGAGTAGCCACGGCCCGACATCACGCATGAGCAGCGCGGTGACGTCGATCGCGTGGGGCTCGCTGACGCGAGGGCCCGTCGCAACGGCCACGATGGGCTGCTCGATGCAGTCAGGCAGCCGGTCGAGCAACCCTCGCGACCACAGGTCCAGCGTCGCGCCGCCCAGCACGCCAGCGGCGCGCATCGTCCAGTCCTCGGTGCGGTCGAGGTACTTCAGGACGTAGCGCTCGCCGTCGATCGTCACCCGCTCGATGTGCGCCCCGGACTTGCCGGCGTTGTCCGCCATCGGCTCGCGCGCCGTGATTCCGTGCAGCAGGTCGGCCAGCTCCATGACCGTCGGGAGGTGCGATCCCTCAGGCATCGGTCGACTCGTCTCGGGCCTGCTGGGCTGCATTCATCTCGGCCAGGAGGGAGGCCGGCCACCGTCCCCCACAGATCACCGTGTCGGTCTCGATCAAGCCATCCCTGACCTCGAGCACGTGCATGTGGTGGGCCGAATGCTGAACTCCGTTCTCCGTCCACTCCAGCAGGTACTCGACCAGTTCGCCACCCGCGATCGATACTCGCCGGAGTTCGGCGAAGTGCCCCGGGTCGGCGAACCAATGCCCGTACTCCGCGCGGATGGCCGTCGGCCCGATCAGGCGGAAACGCCAGTTGGGGACGGTTGCATCGAGGACAGCGTCGGGCGACCAGGCCGAGCAGGAGCCGATGTCGCCGCGCTCGACCGCCGACAGGAACGCATCGACAGCGATCGAACCCGGTGAGTCCATCGGACCGCCTCCACCCGACTATGGGTCGGGACCAGTGTCGGGTCCGCGGCGTTGCCTGTCCAGACCTCCGGTCACCGGCTCCCACGGCCATGGGTTGCCAGCAGCGCGACCCTTGGTCAGGCGCCGCAGGTACCACGCCACGAAGACGCTGCTGCAGGCTGCCCACAGGCACCACAGCGACGGCAGCCCCCGGCTCGCCCACATGGACAGCGCCCCGACGGCCACGATGTTCGTGACGCCCCAGATGAACAGGATCCGCTGGCCCGACAGGAGAAGGGCCCCGCAGGTCGCCAGCACGTACAGGACTGCCGAGTAGCTGCTCGTCGAGGCGACGCTGAAGTCGATGTAGCCGTCGCAGGCCACCGCGCTGCCTCGCCCGCTGGCCATGGCGAGCATGAACTCGACCGCCGCGTAGCCGCCGGCCGCCGTGAGCAGGAGCAAGGTCGGTCGTCGCCAGCCGCGCGGCTCGATGACAAGGATCGCTAGAGGCAGGTAGACGGGCAGCATCACGAATGCCACGAACAGGTAGGACGCCGTGGCGACGTCGAGGACTGTCGCCGAAAGGCTGCCCTGCAGCCCTAGCCACACCGCTGCAGAGCTGAAGGTGTGCACGGCGAAGATCGCCGGGAGGGCCGCAAGGCCCAGGAGCCGGGGGTTACGGCAGTGCCAGAGCGCGTCGATCGCGACAACGGAGATCGCGAGTCCCGCCACCACGTCGAACTGGGGCGACAGGCACATGGCCGGTCAGCTCGGCGTGAACGGGAACTGCTGCGCGGATCCGTCCGCCCACGGTTCCTGCACAGGCGCCAGCCGCTTCGCGTTGCGCTGTGCCTGGAGCAGCTTTGCCATGACCTGCTGGGTCGCTGCGTACTCAGGGTTGCCATAGAGGTTCGTCAACTCGGCGGGATCAACGGTGGCGTTGTACAGCTCGAACTGGTCCGCTGGCGGCGCCACCTGGCCGCCGGTGGGGTTCATCGCCTTCACCGTCGTCTGCGCGACCTTGTTGCCCGGCTGGTTGACAGGCCCCGGGATGAACGTCTGCACGTCCTGCACGTTGGGCGTGGTCCAGAACTGCGGATTGTCCCAGTACCGGGAGTACTTCCAGCGCTGGTTGGCCCCCGCCGGACCCGTAGGCAGGTAGGCGACCACGGTCTCGACGCAGTTCGGCTGGTCAACGGGCTGGTACTGCAGGCCCAGGATGGATACCGCGTTCGCGCCCTTGAAGGGCTGGTCGTCGGTCATGAAGTACACCGGGCTCGCGTCGAACCGGGCACCGTCCTCCTCGCCGAGGAGGATGCCGGACAGGTCGTTCCCGACCAGTCGCCGGACCTGGGTGTGCGTCTCGCGCAACTGCTTGCCAAGCACGTCCTCGTCGAGCCCTGCGAGGCCGAGCATGGTCGGGATCAGGTCGGCGTGGCTGGTGAGGATGTCGCTGGTCTCATGGGCAGGGAACAGCTCGGGATTGTGGAACACGAACGGCACCCGCAGCATCTCGTCGTACGCGGCATGCCACTTCTGGTACATCCCGCCGTGCGCTCCGAGCATCTCGCCGTGATCGGACAGGTAGATGATGATGGTGTCGCGGTACTGCTTCCGGTCATCCGTCAGCGCATCGATCACCTTGCCGATCTGCTCGTCCACGTTCTTCTGCAGCTGGTAGTAGAAGCGGTGGTACTCCGTGTCGTTGCGCAGCGGCTGGAACGCCTTCGGGTACTGCGCGACGAAGCTCTTCTGCGCCACGGGCTTCGTGCTGAGGTCCTCGTTCGCCGACTGGTCGTACGCCGGCCCGAACAGATTGCGCGGCACGTTCGAGCCCACCAGCTGTTCGGCGAGGTAGAAGGACCCCTGCGCCCCGGAGAGGTCCCCGGCCAGCGCCAGGCTCCCCCACAGCGTGATGTCGTGCGGGTTGACGAACGACGTGACGAGGAGCCACGGATTGCTCGACGCCCGAAGGTGCTGCAGTTGCTCGACCCCGAGCTGTGCATACACCTCGTCGCGGCCCCTGCCGCCCGGTCCCGACGATCCGGAGTTCAGCGGATTGCTGCCGTGCGGCTCCGGTCCGATGAACCCCGTGAACCCATACCTCTCCAATCGCTCGGACTCGAGGTAGATGTCCTCCAGGTAGCGGTCACGGCCGCCGATGTCGTTGTATGACGGGACGGGGTTGTAGCTGCCCGGCTGGTAGAGGTCGGCGTCCGAGATGTGCCACTTGCCCTTCCAGTAGGTGTCATAGCCCGCAGTGCGGAACCACGACCCCAAGGTCGGGACGGTCGTCGGATCGAGCCAGAAGAGGTCCTGCTCGATGGCTGTCTTCGCCGCCCCCGAGGTCTGGGCGATCCCGTGCAGGGACGGGTACTGGCCGGTGTAGATGGAGGCACGGCTCGGCTGGCAGGCCACAGACATCACGTGGTGATGGGTGAACTCGAGGCTGTGGCGGCGCAGGAAGTTCTGCGAAGGCAGGTTCGCCAGCCGCCAGGCCTGGAGCTCAGCGCTCTCGTAGAACGGCGCGGTCCGCTGCTCGTCCATCATGACGATGAGGAAGTTGGGGCGACGGCGCAGCCGGCCGCGGGGCTTGAACGGGGCCATCGGGGCCGCATGGGCTGGTCCGCCCGTAGCCGCCAGGCCTGCAGCGGCGACTCCGGCAATCCCCGCCGCCTGCAGCAGTCGCCGCCGGTTCAGGCCCATCTCGCTTCCCGTGCCTTGCGCCATGGCGTCAGTGCCCCTTCCGGGCGGGATAACTCAGGTAGATGTCGCCCGTCGCGACGTCATACGTGACGGTGTAGTCGAAGTAGAACGAGTTGCCCGTGTTGATCGTTGCCCGCCCCCGGGGAAGCACCCGGGCGAGGTTCTGCGAGCCGGAGCGTCCCGCCACGAAGCGGTGCCCGATGAAGGCGCTGGAGCCCGCCGCAAGGCGCACGCGCGTACCGGGGCGAAGAAGCCCGGACTTGGTAGTGGGGAGTCGCGAGAATGCCGTGCCCTTGATCCGCATCGTGGTGAACCCTGAGTCGAACCACGTGGGTACGCACTGCTCGTCCATCGTGCCGAACGTCCAGCAACCGTCGGCCGCGTGGTCATCCCATAGCCGGGCGCCATTCACGTTCTCGCCAAGGAAGGGGAGCGTGAAGTGCATGAGCGACGAAGGGTCCGGCTCGGCACCGAGGACGAGCGCCCCCATTCGGCCGGCGCCATCGCTCGCGCCGTGGGCGAAGTGGACGCTCCACCGGAGCCCCAGGACACCCGGCATGGCCACGAGCGGGTTCGTCAGTGCTCCGCTTCCCACCCCGATGCCAAGGATGCCGACGATGCCGCGGTCCTTCCACTTCTGAATGTATGCGCTGTCCGTGTTGATGTACTGGAAGGGGACTGCCAGAGCCGTGGTCACGCCGCCCAGCGCCATTCGCGCCTTGCCGAGCAGGCCGCTGACGCTCGCCCCGTCCAGTTGCGACGACACGGCTGTCGACGACACGGCGGCCCCGGCCGGCCGGCCTCCCCACAGCCGCAGCCCCACCGACCCGGTGTCCAGCATGACCGCCATGGGGGCCGACCTACCGACCCGGATCTCCACGATGCCGTTCTGCCCGGATCGACCGGGGGTGTTGATCGTGCGTATGGGGATGGAGACCGTGACCGGCTCCTTCGCCGCCTGGGTCTGCACGTCAGCGTCGTCTGCGAACGCTGTCGAGGGCGCCAGTCCCAGGAGGACGAGGCACAGGCCGGCGATCAGCCCCTTGCGCGCAACGCTCATCCGGGCCCTCCTTGGGGTGCCGCTTGCGCCGCCATGCTGACACATACGACACGCCGCATCTCCGGATTCGCATGTTCAATCCCATGGAAGGCCGCCTTGTGCCACTCCAGCTTGCGGACTACACCGACCGATTCGGCGCTCGATCCGGGAACAGGCAGACTGGTGCAGCGGAGGACACCGTTGCCGTGAACTGAGCGCTAGGGAGACTGCCGATGGGGCTATTCGCTCGCGCGGCCTCGCTCGCTGCTGTCCCGGTCAAGTCAGGTGCCCGCTTCGCCTCGGCCGCGACGGCGACCGCCTTCGGAGCCGATCGCGACGCCGCGTACGGCAACGCGATGCAGGCATCGGTGGAGTCCCTCACCAGCGCACTGGCGAAGGCACGCGGTCCCGCCCTGAAGTTCGGCCAGATCCTGGCGCTCTTCTCCTCCACTCTCCCGCCGGAGCAGGCGGCCATGCTGGCCTCGCTCGGACGCCTGTATGAGAACGCCAGACCGCGTCCGTGGTCCAAGGTCGAGGCCCTCGTCGTTGGGCTCCCGCCGGGCACCCACATCGAGCCGGACGCCATCGCCGCCGCCAGTCTGGGCCAGGTGCATGCCGGGACGTGGCCAGATGGAACTCCCATCGCCGTGAAGATCCAGTACCCCGACGCACACCGCATCGTCCGCGCGGACCTGCTGCAGTTGCGGACCTTCATCCCGCTTATCCACCGACTGCTCCCGACTTTGGACGTGAAGGCCCTGCTCGACGAGCACGCGGAGCGACTGTGGGAGGAACTGGACTACACGCGCGAGGCCCGCTGGCAGGAGACCTTCCGTAAGGCGTGGAGCGAGGCGCACCCTGGCGTGGTCACCATTCCGAGGGTCCTGTTCGCCGAGCCCACGCTGCTCGTGACCGAGTGGCTCCCGGGCATTCCCTACTCGAGCCTGGTCGATGCCCCGGAGGAACAACGGGACGCAGCGGGCCGCGGACTCGCTCGCTTCACGTTGTGGTCTGCGCACCTCGTGGGTGCCATCCATGCGGACCCGCATCCGGGCAACTATCGCCTGCTCGATGACGGCTCGCTTGGCGTCCTGGACTTCGGATCGGTCGGGCATCCTGCCCGCGCATTCACCGACCTCTTCGTGCGGACGTTCGAGTACGCCGCAGCCGACAACCTCGACGGCCTGCGCCAGATGTGGCTGGACGCCGGAATGCTCGTCGACTCAACGACGGCGGAGGAACTCGTCGCACTGCTGGCGATCGACCTCACGCCCTACGAGCAGGAGCAGTTCCAGTTCACGTCCGAGTGGATGACCGGCCGCGCCGACGGCTGGTCCGACCCGGCAGCGTCACTGCAGAACGTCGGCAAGCTGACCTTCCCGCCGGGCCTGCTGCTGGAGCATCGAGCAGTCACCGGGATGCTCGCCCTGCTCACCAGCATCTCCGCCACCATCGACTTCCGCACCGTCCTCGACGGCGCCCTCGGCGCTACCCCTGGACCACATGGCGACTGAAGCGCGAGGCTGGCCAGCGTGCGAGCGCGTTGGCAACGCGTACTGTCGACTCTGCCGGTGTCGGCGCGAAGCGAGGGATCACCGATGGCGAACGTGTTCTTCACGGTCACACGTGACCTGCCCCTGCCGGCCGATGTCGTCTTCGGTGAGCTGATCGACTGGAGAGGCCACGCAAACTGGGTGCCCCTCACCCGGGTGAAGGTCATCTCCGGCGACGGTGGGCCAGGCACCGAGTTCGTCGCCACCTCAGGTATCGGTCCCGTTGCCCTGCCGGACCGTATGCGCGTCGACGAACTCGACCTGGCGGCGAGGACCGTGCGCATCACGAAGATCGGTCCCGTGCTGACCGGTCAGGTCCACCTGTCGGTTGCCTCGACAGGCGACTCCACCTCACGGCTCACGTGGGTCGAGGACATTCGCGTTCCCGGAGTGCCCCAGTTCCTTGCAAAGCCCCTCGCGGCCGCCGCCCGCAAGGGTTTCGAGACGTCGATCACCCGCCTGGCCGCACGACTCGCCGCCACCTGACCAAGGGGCAGCACCCGCTCAGATCACTGCGCCTAGGGACCGATCCCGTCCAGTGCCGCGAGCAGGTCAACGATGCCCGGCTCGCTGACCTGCCCTGTGGTGCCCCACACCACTGAGCCATCGCGCCGGACGACCCGAACAGAGACGTCCTCGCGAGACGCGATCCCCAGCGGCCTGCAGAAGCGATCCACGGAGCCGTACAGCGTGATGGTCCGCGCGAGGACCTCAGGGTCGCGGATGCTGGCAGCCATGCCGCCATCGATGAACCGGCGGACGACCTGATAGCGCCCCGATATGACCGGGAGCTCGACGATCACATGGTTGAGGTCGGTGCACCCGTGGGGCGTCTGCGGGATCCCCTCCTGCGCGATCCGGCTGATCCACGCGTCGACCTGGCCTTGCTGCCACTGCTTGAAGGCGATGATCGCGATGCTGACCTTCGCCGGGAACTCTCCCGGCAGCAGGTACTCGCGTCCCAGCAGGTCTCGGCCTCGGACCTCGGGGAAGACCGAGGCCTGATCGGTCACGACCGCCCCCCGGAACTGATCGACTGCATGGCTCACGAACCAGGCGCGAGGGTGCCAGCGAAGATCTGCCACGCGAGCAGCGACTTGGCTACCAGGCTGAGCGTGATGTAGGTGCGCTCCCCGTTGAGGTAGTTCGACCACCTGCCCAGGCGCTTGTACTGCAGCACCTGAACGAGCGCGAAGGAGTTGAAGAAGACGAACAACGAGATGACGATGCCGTAGACGAAGGCGGGCGGCTCCGCCCCGCTAGTCGAACCCGGTGCGATCACGTAGAGCCCGACCGCGAGCCAGGGGACGAGGCCTGCGATGCAGCCGAAAACGAATGGCGCCCATCCGCCACTCCCGGGGGTCTCGTACCTCTCCTGGAGCCAGCCGAACAGGATCATGGAGGCGTTGACACCGAAGATGGCGATGAGCGCGGCCGCGTCGGAGATACCGACGATCTGGGCGATGAGGACCATCATCACTGAAGAGCTGAGCGAGTACTCCACCCACCGGAAGTAGTTGTGCTGCGCGACCAAGCCGGCCACGTACCGCCGGTTGAAGGGCGGCAGGGACACAGCGAAGTGGAACAGCGCCGACAGTCCGAAGAAGAGGGCTACACCCCAGGCGATCCGCGTGTCGAACAGCACGACCGGATCGGATGGGGGCGTTCCGGGAGGCCCGGCCATGTAGCTCGCGGTCACCGGCAACGTGAAATCGTTGGCGAGCACCAGGATCGCAAAGAGCTGCGCGAGATGCGCGAACCCCGCGATGACGTTCCATCGCCGGATCCTGCCGAGCTGGCTGATCGTGGCGCTCTCTGACACTGATGCCGGGGGCGCGGTCATCGCTAAGTCCTTTCCACCGCAGCTGAGTTCGGCGATATTCGGAGTCCAGCCGTATCAACGGCCTCGAATGCGGAAGCGGGGATGCGCTTGAGCTCCTCGATCAGGTCGGCGGGCCATGCCGGATCCGCATCACCCTGGAAGTACCACGGGGAGCCGTTGTCTGCGAGGACCAGGCCGTATCGCTTCATGGCGGTGAGGACCACCTTCGCCCTCGCCGAGTAGCCCGCAGTGGAGTAGCCGGGCTTCATGCGGAACCGCGCACCCATCGGCGGGAAGGCCCGGGATGCGGTCGACCCCGCCTGGTGGCGGGCGGGCCAGATGAATGCCCGTTGAGTGACGTCGGTCGTGAAGCGGATGGCGTGGTCGACCCGACCGGCCTCGACCTCGTCCCACCGCAGCAGGCCGGGAAGTATCGGCAATCCGGCAGCGTCGGCCGACGTCCATGACCGGGGCCTCAGCTTGTTAGACCGCAGTGACCACACAGCACCCGACCCGGCCGTCCATCCTGCGCTTGTCTGCCGGGTGTTCCACGTCTCGAACAGCGTGCAGGTGTCGGCATCCACCACGATGGCGTGCCGGTCGCCACCAGCATTACTGCCACCTTCGATCGAGGTGTCCTTGTTCAGCGGATACGGGACCCGGTCGCTTTCATCGGCGTACTCGAAGGCGACAGGAACGCGGGCAGCACCGTGAACGACCGTGATCGGGATGCCGTATGGAACCTCCTGCTCGCCGAAGGAGGGGCCGAAGTCGGGATGAAGGTCGCTCGAGGGATGCATGTTCGCCATCCATCGCGCCGACGCGGCATGGACCGGCAGGGAATCGATGCGGGCATGCCAGTAGTTGTTGGCCGGGAAGAGCGGGCAGTCGGTGCCGGGCACCGGGCGCAGCGCATCGATCTGGGCCGACACGATCCCCGGCGCCCCTGCGACACCCCATGCCAACCCGACCGCCAGAGCCACGACAAGCACTGGCCGGCTGGTCACCATGCTCGCCATTATCGCGGCGCAGGCCCTCCGCCCGGCGCACCGAGTTCGGCGTCCAGGAATCCGGTGACGCGTCGTTCCCATTCCAGGGGTTGGCTGGCCAGTCCGCCCACGTGCCCTGCTGCGGGAATCACCCACACCGACACCGTCTCCGGGGATCCCGCCTGGATCGCCATGGCGGATGGTGGCTCGTCCTCGACGGCTCCGCCCGCGATGAGCAGGATTGCTCGAGGTGCCGCCAGCTCTGCGGCACGGCGCAGGGGGATCGGCGGACTCGCCGGGGTCAGCAGGTCCGCGACCGCGTACGTGACCTTGTCGAGCTGCTGCTGAATGGTCCCGGCGAGCCCGTACGCGTCGGGCATCCAGGCCTTGTCCTCCGGCGTCCGGGTAGTGGCGCCCTCCGCCACGACTGCTCGGACTCGCGGGTCGTGCGAAGCGGCACCGATCGCCTCCTCGCCTCCCATCGAGAGGCCGACCGCGCCGATGCGGTCGGCATCCACGCCTGGCTGTGCCACGAGGAGGTCCACGCCCGCGCTGAGATCCGGATCTCCGTACCAGCCGAAGTCCATCGCCGTCCCGCCGCTGAGCCCGTGACCGCGGGCGTCCATCATCAGGACCCCATAGCCGTGACGAGCGAGCACCGCCGCGTGGTCGAGGACGTCGGTCCTCGTCGATCCCGCACCATGCCGCAGGACGACTGCCGCTCCGCTTGCGGAAGGGATGTACCAGGCGGACAGCGTGACGCCATCGTCGGTCGTGACCTCGACAGCCCGATAGTCGAGGCCAACAGCGGCCGGCGTTTGAGTGCCCAGGGTCGTCGGCGGCACGTTGGTCGCGGCGACACCCTGACCGACCGTCAGTAGCGCCACGCCGGCCAAGAGGACCAGGCCCACGATCGATGGCACGGCCACCCACCAGCGCCGCTCTCGGAGCATCGCCCGGGCACCACGGATCGTCAGCACCACGCCAGCCGCCAGGCAGGCCACGCCACCGATCGCGACCGGAGTCACGCCTGTCTTGGCCAGGTGCGGTCCTGCGACACCCACCACTGCGGCCATGCCGACGACGCCGACCCCGCACGCCAGCGCGCCGACGGTCCTGTTGGGGGGCAAGGGGCGCGCTCGCCGCGCAGCATCAGTAGCAGCAGTCATCGAGACCTTCATCGACGGATCTTGGCGCCGGTCACGAGGCCATCCGCCACCGTAGGCACGTCAACCGTAGGACCATCGCCACCTCGATGTCGTGCGATGCGACTCGCCGCTCTGGTCGGGTGCACAATGATGTGTGACCCCGGGGCAGCGCTTCTTCAGCAGCTCAGCGGCCGTCATCGTCGTCCTCGCCTCCACGATCGGCACGTCCGGGCCTTCGCAGGCCACTCCTCGGACATCCGAAGTGAAGGTGACCATGCGCTGGGCGCCGGGATTGACCGATACGTGGACGCTGCAGTGCGACCCCGTGGGCGGAACCCACCCCAATCGCGTCGAGGCCTGCGCGTACCTGGACGGCCTCGCTGCCCCGTTCGCCGAAGAGCCGACGGACATGGCGTGCACGATGGTCTTTTCCGGCCCCGAGAGGGCTCGGGTGGTCGGGCAGTGGCGGGGCTCGCCAGTGGACGCGCGGTTCAACCGCGTGGATAGCTGCGCGACCGCACGGTGGCGGACCTACCGGGCACTGCTGACCGAGCCGGGAATGGTCACCTTGCGCGGCCGAGTCGACCTGGGACCGACCTGCCCGGTTCAACGCCCGGGCGAGGATTGCGAGACGATAGGGGCCCCCGCCACCGTGACCGCTACTTCCGGCACGAGACACCGAACTGTCACTTCGGGGACGGACGGGTTCAGCCTGCGCGTGCATCGCGGGGAATGGGCGTTCACGGCTGACGCGGGGATGCACTGCCCCACGGTCGTCGTTGATGCTCGCGTCGGTCACAAGCCCGCACCCGTCGTGATCTCCTGCGACACCGGGATCCGCACGGTCGGACGAAACGGGGACAGGCGATGATCCCCAGCAAGCCGGATGCCTTCATCGTCAGCAGCGAGGTGACCATCTCCCCGGAATTGAGTGACCAGCTCGAAGGAGCTTTCCGCGACCGCCTGCACCTGGTGGAGGCGGCGCCCGGGTTCCAGCGACTCGAGGTGTGGCAGGACATCAACGTGCCCGGAGTGTTCCAGATGGTGTCCTGGTGGGACGACGCCGAGCGATTCGCGGAGTACATGAAGTCGGACGACCACCGACGTTCTCACGCGCGGATCCCCTCCGCTCCCGAACGCCCCCGCGGCACGGCGTTCCGCCGGTACCGGCTCGTCCCTGACCCGGGGGTGAGCAATGGCGAATGATGTGCGTGCCGAGGTCCCGAACGCGGTCCTCGAGGCGACGCGCTCGCTGCTGTGGGTGGACACGCCCGCCGACGCGGCACGCGTCGCGGCGGCCCTGGTCCAGGGCCTCGGCGGCGACGTCGTCCCGGCTGACGCGGCCGACGGAAGCGCGATCCCAGCGGACCTCTCGTTCGGCGAAGGCGCTCCGGTCCTGGCAGCCGCACGACCTGCCACCAGCGCACGCACTCTCCTCGACCGCTACCTGCCGACGTTCCTGCTCGACGCCCGGCAGGCTCTGGAGCTGAGCGATCGAGTGGAGCGACTGGCTGAGTCGGCGTCGACCGACGTCCTCACGGGGCTGCCCAACCGCAGGATGCTGGAGCGCTCTCTGGGCAGGCTCGCCGATTCCGACGCCGTGATCATGCTTGACCTGGACCACTTCAAGGCGGTCAACGACGACTTCGGGCACGCGGTGGGGGACGACGTTCTGCGCTCTTTCGGCGCAGCACTGCTCGCCACCGTCCGCGGGCGCGACACCGTCGGACGCTACGGCGGTGAGGAGTTCGTCGTTGTCCTTCCTGCCTCGGCCCACCCCGACGCCTTCCTCTCCCGGCTGCGTGACCACTGGCTGGCGGTGCGCCCCCAGCCGATCACCTTCTCGGCCGGGATCGCGCTGTCGTCCGGGGACCCCGCCGAGGTGATGGCGCGGGCCGACGACGCGCTATACGAGGCGAAGGAGGCGGGACGCGACCGCTGGATCTGGGCACAGGCCGGGACGCACACGACCACGTCCACCCCGGGTGATTTCGTCGAGTCCTACCTTGGCGATGCCCTGAGCGGCGACCGGACTGGCGGTGTGCGCCAGACGCTCGACCTCCTGGACAACCACGTTCCCTACGAGCAGATCGTGGTGGACCTGCTGGCTGCCGCGCAGTGCGAGGTCGGCGAGCGCTGGCAGCGCAACGAGCTCACGCCCGTCGACGAGCACCTGGCGAGTGGCGTGGCGGCCGCGGCCCTCGACGCACTTGCCGCGGAGACGAGCCACGTCGACGTGAGCGGTCTGACGGTCGTGACCTGCTCGGAAGGGGACTGGCACTCCCTCGCCGCGCAGATGTTCGGCGAGTCGCTCCGATCGCATGGTTTCGGCGTGAGCGTGCTCGGGGCCTCCACGCCCGTCGACGCCGTCGCCGACTTCCTGGACCGCTCAAGCTGCGACTCCTTGGCCGTGTCCTGCAGCCTGCCGATCTTCTTCCCCGGGGTCATCCGACTGATCGATGCAGCACATGCACGCGGGATCCCTGCCATCGTCGGCGGACGAGCCTTCGGCACGGACTCGCGTCGCGCCCTGCACCTCGGTGCCGATGCCTGGGCGGCCTCCGCCCAGGAGGCCGCACCCATCATTGCCGGTTGGCGCTCCACCCGTCCCACTGTCGACCCTGCACCGGTGCCCCTCGATCCGGTCGCTGCTCAACTCTTCGCTGATGCCGACGCGCTTGGCGCGGAGGCCATGCAGGGTCTCGCCCGATCGTTCCCGGCCATGGCTGTGTATGACGAGGCCAAGCTCGCCCGGACCCGCGAGGACCTCGTCTATGTCGTGCAGTTCCTGGCCGCCTCGCTCGCGGCGCGCGACGACACCGTGTTCTTCGAGTTCCTCGGTTGGCTCCAGAACCTGCTGGCCCGCCGGGGCGTGCCTCCCCAGGCACTCCCCGCGGGGCTAGATGCCCTCCGCCCCGGAATCGTTCGGGTCGACGAAACGGCGGGCCGACTGCTCGACGCCGGCAACGAGCGGCTTGTTCGCAGCCACGTGGCTTAAGGCTCCGCCTGACCGTCAACAACCAGCCGGCGGGGCTAGCGTCGGTGGCGGGGGCTGGGGACCGTCGGGGCCGTCGGCGCACCCCGGAGGTTGGCATGAAGGTCACCGAAAGCTCCCGTCCGTCCTATCCCATCGCGACGACCGCGGAGCGCACGAGTTCACGCACGGTCATGCCCGATCCCGCGCCCGGGGGCAACAGGACGTACCTGCCCAGTGAGGTTGCCGCCTACCTGGCGGCGGGTTACGGCGCGTGGGGATACGGCCCCGGGCTGGACAGGATCCGGCGCCCGGACCTCATGCCGGCTGGGCAAGTCACGGACGCAGCGAGGGCCGCCGCGAGACTGCTCAACTTCTTCGCCATGACAGACATCCACATCACCGACAAGGAGACACCCATCCAGGCCATCCTCTACGGCTATCGCGGCGGCCTCTCGTCGGCCTACTCGCCAGTCATGATGTGCACGACGCAGGTCCTGGACGCGGCCGTGCAGACGATGAACCTCCTGCATGCGGAGAAGCCCTTCGACTTCGGCATCAGCCTCGGCGACGCCGCCAACAACACGCAGTGCAATGAGCTTCGCTGGTACATCGACGTGCTCGACGGCAAGGACATCGATCCGAGCTCGGGCAGCCAGGACGATCCCGCAGGACAGCCGCGGCCGGAGTACCAGCGGTGCTACCGGGCGGCCGGCCTCGACCCCTCGATCCCGTGGTACCAGGCCATCGGCAACCACGACCACTTCTGGATCGGCACGCTCGCGATCAACGACTACCTGCGGGCCTACTACGTCGGCGACGAGATCCTGAATCTCGGCAATGTGTTCACCGAGCACCCAGGCGTGGACAGCCGCGGCTTCTACATGGGATCGATCGATGGGCGCACTCCGCTCGGCGACGTCTTCGGCGTCGGTCCGGTTGCCGACTTCGCCGAGCCGCCGAGAGTACGCGCCGCCGACCCACGTCGAAGGTCGCTACGCCGGAGTGAGTGGATGGCCGAGTTCCTGGATACGTCATCGAAGCCGGTCGGTCACGGATTCACGCAGGAGAACGTGGACAACGACCTCGCTTGCTACTCATTCGAGCCGAGCGCCGACCTGCCGTTGACCGTGATTGTCCTCGACGACACCCAGCGCGATGACGACGCCGACGTTGGCGGCTTCGGCCACGGCTACCTCGACCAAGAGCGCTACGACTGGCTCGTGGCAGAGCTCGACACTGCACAGTCAGCGGACCGCCTGATGCTCGTCGCCTGCCACATCCCGATCGGGGTCGAGAAGCCTGCGTCGCCGGTGGGCTGGAGCTCCCTGGCCACGGTGACGGAGGAGGACGTGATCGCCAAGCTCCACGAGTACCCCAACCTTGTTCTCTGGCTCGCCGGCCACCGACACCTGAACACCGTCACGGCGTTCCCGTCTCCCGATCCAGCCCAGCCGGAACTGGGCTTCTGGCAGGTGGAGACATCGTCGCTGCGCGACTTCCCTCAGCAGTTCCGGACCATCGAGATCGTCCGGAACGACGATGGGACGCTGTCGATCCTCGCGGAGGACATGGATCCCGCGGTTGCCGACGGGAGCCTTGCTGCGCAGTCGCGCACGTACGCGGTCGCTGCGCAGCAACTGTTCTCGAATCCCTTGGCCACGACGCCGAGCGGGGCGGCCAACGTCGAGCTGCTCATGCCGCTGGCCTCTCGCATGCAGTCAGTGCTCGAGGGGTGCGGCACACCGCTGGGCTAGTGCTGGCAACCGTCAGGACGGTCAGTGCCCCGTGCGGCGGAGTTCCTTGTCCTCGTACATGCGAGCATCTGCGCTCGCAAAGGCGGAATCGAACGAGTCCTCGCCACGCCATTGCGTTGCCCCGTATGACAACGGGCCAGGGGAGACCTCGCGCAGGCGAGCGAGAAGCCGATCGGCCGCATCGATCGTCGTCTGCGGAAGGATGAGCAGGAACTCATCTCCTCCGACCCGGAAAAGCAGGTCGTCGGGACGCAGGACCGCCCGCCATGCGGCCGCCGACGCCCGAAGGAAGCGATCGCCCGCGGCATGCCCCTGGCTGTCGTTGACATCCTTGAAGCGATCAAGGTCGATCACGACGAGAGCCTGCGGCTCGGCCGCACGCCCAGGTCGCGGGTGGACCAGAAGGTAGGCGTCCAGCGCGACCCTGTTGGGCAGGTCCGTGAGCGGGTCTCGCTTCGCCTGCCGTTGCTGCGCGCCCACGACCCGGTTGAGGCCCACGGCCATCAGGAACAGCAGAGATGTCACCACGAACCACGTCTGGATCACGCGATCGATCGTCTCCGGGATGAACCCGAGCAGCAGCATGGTCAGCGCGGCGGCGAAGGCGTAGACGTACGTGAGCCAGCCATGCCACCAGTACGCGGCGTAGACGACGACGAAGACCGCCGTCGCATACCCGAACAGCAAGCTGTCGATGGGGCAGCCGACCGCGGCTAGAAACACGACCGCCGCGAGGCGCAGGAACAGGACGGCCTGCAAGAACCAGTCAGGCGTCCGCGCACCCAGCACAAGGCACAGGGCGACCACAACGAGCTCGAAGACCGCACCTACGACCCAAGCGCCGCTCTCAACGTCGTTCGCGTGGTCGGCCGCGAAGATCGATACACCGACCAGGTCCACGAAGATGATCAGCGACCATCCCGCCATCGTGGCCACAGGTCCCGGCATACGGCGCAGGATGGCGATGGCCGTCACCTCCCAACAGCAGCCGCATGAGCATTCGGGCGGTGCTGGCTCACGATCGGACCCCGCGTCGCCCACCGTCACAGTAGGGCAGGCAGGCGTGAGACGGACCAGCCCTCCAACTACTCGCCGACTGACCCGTCAAGCGCCTCGCGTAGAAGGTCGGCGTGGCCGTTATGGCGGGCGTACTCCTCGATCAAGTGACAGATGATCCAGCGCAGAGAGACGTGCTGGCCGTCCTCGTCTCCCTGGGAGAGAGTCGCAAGTCCTTCGGGGCCGGCCAGCGCGTCGGCGATGACGCCATCGGACACCAGGATCGACTCGTCGAACCACGCGATGAGCTGCTCGGGCGATGCACTCGCAGCCGATGTGAAGGACCAATCCGGGTCGTCATGGTGCAGCTCGTTGAACCACGACGGCTTGACGACTCCGCCGGTAAAGGTCTGGTTCATCCACCCAGCCTCCACGACGGCCAGGTGCTTGAGCAGTCCCCCCACCGTGAGGGGCGTTGGCGGAACCGGCGTGGCGAGCTGGTTGGCCGTCAGCCCCGTGCACTTCCAGCGCAGCGTCGCACGTTGGTAGTCAAGGAACCCTAGGAGCGTCGGGGCTTCGTCCGCCGCCAATGGAGGGTCGATGCGATCCTCGCCGCGGGCGGTATCCATGCCTCAACGTAGCCCGCCCAGGCGTTCATGAGGACCTGGACTCGGACCTAGCTGGCATGGACCCGCGCGCCCAGGCTCTCCAGCCTCGACCACACTCGGTGGGTGCCGAGTGCCTCGATCAACGTCGCGACCGCATCGGCGAGTGAATCCATTGCCAGAGCGCCCTCGTCCTCGACTACCCCGGCATCACTCGCGGCGAACCCTCCCACAAACGCGATCGCCTTGCCGTGGCGGTAGCTCTCCTCGATCAAGGTTACGACGCGAGCATCGAGCTCGGCCTCCGGTCCGGCGAGGATGATCACCGCGTCGAACTCGATCGACCTTGTCGTGGCGTACGTGCGGTCCGGATCGATCGCTGTCCCGCCTACGTCAACCGGCCCTCCCGTCGGAGCGACCAGCCGCACGGTGACTCCCGCCTCGGCGGCCATTGCCAGTGCAGCGTCGAATCCCGCGGCGGAGATCGTACTCCCGACCACCAGTCCGATGACGCGGCCCGCCACGGGAGATACTCCGCGGTTCAACTGGCTGACCGCCTGGGACAGGAACCCCTTGGGTGCCTCATCCACAGTGGGCGGGGTAAGCCCAAGCTGCGCTCCGACTTCGGCTGCGAGATCGGCGTCCACCTGACTGAGAACCCCAAGTTCGCGCTCGCGGATCTCGGGGTGCGTGCACTTGCCGAGCTCGAACGCGATGGCGTCGCACAGGTGCTGCTGCTCGATCGCTGTGAGGCTGCGATAGAACAACGCCGGCTGGGTGAAGTGGTCATCGAAGGACGCGGGGAGTGCACGCTCGATGACGCCGTCCGCCGGGAGCGGGCTCTCGACGTACGCGACGCTCGGATCGGCCAGGAACGGGCACCCGCCACCAAGGGATTCCGGGAAGTACGGGGCAACGCCTTCATGCACGAGTGTCTGGTGCATGCCGTCACGCAAGTTGTCGTTGACGGGCGACTGGGGCTGGTTGATCGGCAGTTGGCCGAAGTTCGGGCCGCCCAAGCGGGTGAGCTGGGTGTCCAGGTACGAGAAGAGCCGGGCGGCCAGGAGCGGGTCGTTGGTGGGCTCGATCCCCGGGACGAGATGACCGGGATGGAACGCCACCTGCTCGGTCTCCGCGAAGTAGTTCGACGGGTTACGGTCCAACGTCATCGTCCCGATCACGACCACGGGGGCTAGTTCTTCGGGTATGAGCTTCGTCGGATCGAGTAGGTCGATGCCCTGGTATGTCTCGTCCGCCTCGTCGGGGACGACCTGGACTGCCAAGTCCCACGATGGGAAGTTGCCCGCTTCGATGGCGTCAGCCAGGTCACGACGGTGAAAGTCGGGGTCCATGCCCATCGTGATCTGCGCTTCCTCCCACAGGAGGGAGTGAACCCCTGCCGCGGGCTTCCAATGGAACTTCACCAGTGCCGTCTTGCCGTCGGCGTCGGAGAGGCGGAAGGTGTGCACTCCGAAACCTTCCATCATCCGATAGGACCGCGGTATGCCGCGGTCGCTCATGACCCACAGCACGTGATGCGTTGCCTGCGTGTGCAACGAGACGAAGTCCCAGAAGGTGTCATGGGCCGACTGGGCCTGAGGGATCTCCGTGTCGGGGTGCGGCTTGGCGGCGTGGATGAGGTCGGGGAACTTGATGCCGTCCTGAATGAAGAACACCGGGATGTTGTTACCGACGAGGTCGAAGGTTCCCTCGTCGGTATAGAACTTCACCGCGAAACCGCGGGTATCGCGAGCCGTGTCTGCCGATCCGCGAGATCCGACCACAGTCGAGAAGCGCACGAACACACGGGTGTTCAGACCCTCTGCAAGGAAGCCTGCACGACAGAAGGTCGCCGCCGCCCCGTTGGCGACGAACACTCCGTGGGCGCCAGCGCCTCGAGCGTGCACGACACGCTCAGGGATGCGCTCGTGGTCAAAATGCATGATCTTCTCGCGCAGGTGGTGATCCGGCAGGAGCGTCGGGCCTCGGAGGCCGACCTTCAGTGAGCGCTCAGTGTCTAGGAGTGGCGTTCCTTGGGATGTGGTGAGGACCTCCGAGGCCTGCGGGTCGTACGCGGAGACGGGGAGCTGTGCGTCAGACGTCATCGAGATCCTCACTTGCCTGGGTGAAACGATCGCTGGGGCCTTGCGGAGCACTCGCGGCTCAGATACCCGGCTACGGCAGAGCTCAAACAGCCGCGCAGCCCTGCTAGCGAGCGGTCGCTAGCCATCCCGTACGCGGTCTCGGAGTCGTCAAGAGCGACGACGTCACGTCGCTGGTGCCTCTGCCGGCGTCCCGTGAGTCGTCGGATGCCGACATCCGTACGCCGTGTGCCCCGCACCCCCGGCATCGCTCCTGGTGCAGACCCGGACGACGGAGAACGTCCACCGGCACCCACTGGTGACCACCCTCGGCGCAATGCGCAGCGCTCAAACCACCAAGCGACATGGCTTCCTCCCAACGATGCCCCTCCGCGGGTTGCCCTTACATACCCTCGCTGCCGTTGTTGAAACCGCGCCGCCTCCCCCGTGGGCCACTCCCGAGCCACGCGCCTGGGCTTCGTGCGCCACCAGGCTGGTCGAGGTCTTCGTCCACGGTGAGGACATCCGTCGCCCGCTTGGTCTCACTCACGACTATCCCGCCGTTGAGGTGCTCACGGCGCTGCGCCACCAACTCAAGACCAAGGTCGGGCACGGGGGCGGAAAGGAGCGCGCCGAGAGTCTGGAACTCGTGCCCACGGACGCGCATTCTTCCATGGGCGAAGGCCCCGAGGCCCGACGCCGCCGCCCGAGCGTCCCACCACCGACTTGAGGGCCACGACCGTGGGGGCGGAGGCTGGCCGACAAGCTTCGCTACGGTGACTGAACGGTCATCGCTTGGGAGGTCCCGTCATGCGTACTGTCCTCGTCGCTGGTGCGACCGGCTTCTTGGGCAAGCGGCTCCTGGAGCACAGCTTTCGGAGTGGTGACCGCGTTGTGGCGCTGACGAGGCCCGAGTCCGTCAGCAAGCTCGATGACAGCAAGCAATTCGTCACGGACGTGCGGATCGCAGAACTGTCCGACGGCCGGGCCCTCGACGCAGCCATGCGCGGAGTCGACGCGGTCGTCTCGACAGTGGGGATGACGAAACCCGCGCGCGGGATGGACCCGGAGACGGTCGACTTCGGCGGAAACATGGCCCTGCTCGCCGCCGCGACCGACGCCAACGTGGGGCACTTCACTTACGTCTCACTCGATGGGGTCGAGCTCCCTGGTGCGGACGACATCGCCCTGATCAGGGCGAAGCGGCGTTTCGAGGAGGCCCTGCGCCAGGGCAGCATCGATTGGGCCATAGCCCGGCCAAACGGATTCTTCTGGAACTACGGAATCTACCTGTCGCTGGCCCGCGACCACGGCATCATGCGCCTGGTCGGGAACGGCGAGGCGCGGACGACACCCATCGATGAAGGCGAGCTGGCGGCGGCCATCGTCGCCCGGATCGGCGACCGTCAGTCGATCTACTCAGTCGGCGGCCCCCAAGACCTCACCTTCAACGAAGTCGCCGAACTGATCGGGGTGGCGCTCGGCAAGACGATCAAGGTCAGTCACTACTCACAGGGCGCGACCGCGGCGGCGCTGAAGATGCTGCATCCATTCAGTCCCGCCCGAGCCGACCTGCTGCAGATGTTCGTCTGGCTGCTCAACGCCGGCGTCACCTCCGACCACATTGGCACGGCGACACTCGGCGACTGGCTAACGGCACACCGCGACGCACGCTTCTCGGTCTAGCCAGTGGGGCGGCCGGCCGTCCTGGCCAGCACGGCGATGGTGATCGATCCGCCCGCTGTGGGCCGAACGGCCAATGCGTCGAGCCCGGCCTCGGCGACCAGCGCGGGCAACCCGCCACGTCGCAGGTAGTTCAGTGAGTTGGCTGCGTGGCGTGGCCCCGCGGCGATCTCCGCCATGGCTGTCACGCCACGCCCCAGCCACCCTCGAGGGAAGCGCAATCCAGAGGTGCCGAAATCGAGCACGAGGATCCGACCGCCTGCCACGAGGACACGCGCCGCCTCCCGCAGCAGACCGACGGCATCGTCGTGCGGGACCGAATGCAGCACAAATGACACGAGGACCAGATCGACAGACGCGTCATCCACCGGCAGGTTCGGGCCTTCGATGGCACGCAGGTCCGCGTCAACGCCCAGACGGCCACGAGCCTGCGCGATCATGGCCGGGGAGGGGTCGGCGCCGATCACGCGGCAGCCGGCCTCCGCATACTCCGCCAGTGCGGCACCGGTACCGCATCCGACGTCAAGGACCGTCCACTCCGAGCGGGGCGGCAGGACGCGCCGCGCTGCACTGCGAAATGGCGCGTTCAGCGGCTCAACCACAAGGTCGTAGAACCGCGCTTGGACAGCGTATGGATCGGGACCCACGTATACCTCCGTCGGCGCCGTCCATTCTGGCGCACAATGCATCCGGGGGGCCGCGCCCCCGCCTCCCCGTGCCATCGCGGCCCAAAGCGGAGAGGATGGCGGCATGCCCACTCACGTCCACCCACGTAGCCACCTGACCATGGTCAGCGCCGGCGGCTCGCGCCTCAGCGCGGAACTCGACGCCTTCGCCACCGAACCCCTCGACAAGGCCTTCTGCTGACTCGGGGCACGTGCCGCTATAGGAGAAGCCGATGGAGCACTTCGATGTCGTTGTTGTAGGGGGCGGGTCGGCCGGGGAGTTGCTCTCGACGCTGCTCGTGGCCGCGGGTCGGACCGTCGCGCTCGTTGAGGGGAGTCGCGTCGGCGGCGAGTGTCCCTACGTCGCCTGCATGCCGAGCAAGACCATGCTGCGAAGCGCCCGGGAGCACCACGACGACGTGGCTTCCCATCCGCTCGGAGCCGCAACCGCCGCGTCAGCATCCCTCATCGACGACGCAGCGTTCCTGCGAGCCGTTCGGCGACGGGACGACATAGCAGAGCATCGTGACGACCACAGGGCCGCAGCCGCCCTTCAGTCCCAGGGCGTCGAGCTGGTTCGCGGCAACGGCCGCATCCTGCGCCGTGGGGTGGTGGCCGTGGACGACCGCGAACTCGGCTGGACAGACCTGGTGATCAGCACTGGATCGCAACCGGCCAGGCCAGAGATCGAGGGGCTCACCGGAGTGCCGACATGGACGAGCGACGAGGCCCTTTCGACCTCGCACCGCCCATCGTCAGTCCTCGTGATGGGCGGCGGGCCAGTCGGCTGCGAGCTCGCGCAGGTCTTCGCGCGCTTCGGCGCAGTCACGACCCTCATAGAAGCGGGGCCGCAGCTGGCTGGCCGCGAGCAGGCTCAGGTGGCCGAACGGCTGGCCCGGGTGCTGAGGAGTGACGGCATCGACGTAAGGCTGGACACGACCGTCGTGCAGGTCACGGCCTCGGACCGCGGGGTGCGCGCGAGCCTGTCGGACGGCAGGAGCGTCGACGTGGAGCGCATCATCCTGGCCACGGGACGGTACCCGGAGACCGACGACCTCGGGCTGGAGACGCTCGGCATCGAGGCCGACGAAGGGGGTGCCATCCCCATCGACGACCAGTGCCGGGTCACGGGCCACGAGCACGTCTGGGCAGCAGGGGACGTCACCGGCATCGCCCCCTTCACCCACACCGCGAACTACCAGGCACGCATCGTCGCCGACAACCTCCTCGGAGCCGATCGATCGGCCAGCTACATCGCCATTCCACGAGCCATCTACACCGATCCCCCCGTCGCCAGCGTGGGACGGAGCGCCGGGGCGGGCACTCACGACGAGGGCCTGCTCACCGCCATGATGGATCTGGACCAGACGGGTCGAGCGGCGATCGACGGCCCCTCGGGCGGAATCCTGGTCCTGACGGCCGACCATGCGCGCGGGGTGCTCGTGGGCGCGGCCGCGATCGGCCCGAATGCCGACGAATGGCTGGCCGAGGCCGCCCTGGCCATCCGGGCCCAGATCCCTCTCACCGTCCTGGTCGACGTCGTCCATGCCTTTCCCACCTACGGGGAGGCGTTCGAGCCCGCCTTGCGCGACCTGATCGCCCAGCGGGGAGACGGGCCAGTGATCCGGTGACCGCTCGGGCCGGCGATGCTCACCGGCCCCGGCATTCGGTTGCCCTGCTCAAGGGCGACCTCTGAGCCGGACCTCTGCCGTGCGTGCCTCGTCGACCGTCCTCGTCCCGATGAGTTGCATGGTGGTGCGCACCTCCTTCTCGAGGATCTCCGCCACCCTGCGCACACCGTCCTCGCCACCGGCCATGAGCCCGTAGAGATACGCGCGGCCGACCAGTGTCGCCCGGGCACCGAAGGCGAGCGCGGCCACGATGTCCGTGCCGCTCATGATGCCGCCGTCGATGTAGACCTCGACGTGGTCTCCCACGGCCGCGACGACCTCCGGCAGGAGCTCAAGAGGGACGTTGCCCATGTCGACCTGGCGGCCACCGTGGTTGGACAGCACGATGGCATCCACGCCGAGGTCGGCCGCGAGCTCCGCATCGGCCCGGCTCTGGATGCCTTTGAGCATCACCTTTCCGGACCAGTTCTCGCGGATCCAGGTGATCTCCGCTCCGGTGACTCCAGGGTCGAAGACGCGGGTCAGGAGGTCGCCGACGGTGCCGCCGGTCGACGACAGGCTGGCGAAGGTCAGCGGTTCGGTGGTCAGGACGTCGAACCACCACCGGGGATGACGGGCCATCTCGGCCATGGTTGACAGCCCCAGTT
The DNA here is from genome assembly GCA_030645615.1 of Actinomycetota bacterium. Lineage (GTDB taxonomy): Bacteria > Actinomycetota > Actinomycetes > S36-B12 > S36-B12 > UBA10649. The sequence continues at coordinate 158,072 of JAUSNB010000050.1, forward strand.
GCGGCGGGATCGTCAGGCCGTGGCGCACCTCTCGGCGGCGGACCCCTCCGACGGCGGTGTCGACCGTGAGGATGAGCGTGTCGTAGCCGTTCTCGCCGGCCCGTCGCATGAGGTCCTCCGCAGATCCGCGGTCGCGCGAGACATACAGCTGGAACCACCGTCGGGCGTCCGGGCACGCATGCGCGAGATCCTCGATGCTGGTCGTGCCCAGGGTAGAGAGCCCGTAAGGGATGCCCTTGTCCGCCGCGACGGCCGCGACCGCCGGCTCGCCGGAGTGGTGCATCATGCGCGTGAACCCGGTCGGGGCGAACACGAACGGCAGCGCGCTGCGCTGGCCGAGGATGTCCACCGAGAGGTCGACCTGCGCGACGTCGCGCAGCACCCGCGGCGTGAACTCCACGCGGCGGTACGCGTCGCGGCTGCGGACCAGGCTCGCCTCGGACATCGCCGCACCGTCCGTGTAGTCAAACACCGCTCGGGGCGCACGCCGGCGAGCCATCGACCGCACGTCCCATACGCTGGCGCAGCGGTCGAGCCGTCGCTGGAGGGCGGTGCGGGTGCGATCACGCCGGCCGATCAGCGGCAACACCTCGCTCGGCCGCGGCATGCGTCGTCCGGCCATCGTGCTTCCCTCCCTAGCCGTGCGTCCCGTGTCTCCCGGATGCGTGGACATAGGAACGCGGGTGGCGCGTCATGACGCTACCGTCTAGCCATCAAGCGATCGCGGCATCGCCGACAAGACGGGGTAGGCATTCGATGACACTCAGCGCGGCGGGCAGGACCGCGTTCCGGTTGTCCGTGGCCTCCCGGGAAACGCCTCGTACTCTGGCGGTCGTCGCGGTGTGCTTCGTCTCCATCACGGTCATCAATGCGCTCTTCGGACCGCCTATGTCCGCCACGACGATCCTCCTCAACGGGCTGGTGGCTCTGCTCCTCGTGGCCGGCGCGGTCCTCACCCAGCGGTCTTGGGTGCCGTCGCACGTCACGCCGTGGGTCGCGGCCGCGTGCGCCCTGGCAATGGTGACGGCCGGCCAGATCCAGGTGTGGACGCACCCCGACGGAGCCGCGTTCGCCTACGTCCTGCTCATCGTGGTCGCATACTCGCCGCTGACGCTCGCCTGGGCGCCCGCCGTCGTGGTGGCAGCACCCATGGTTGTCGGATGCGTCCTCGTCTCCCGTCAGTTCCCGTCGACCGAGGCCACCGACTGGGTGATCGCGTCGCTGGCGGCCGTCGCAATCGGGATGACGCTGCTGTGGCTGCGGCTGCGCAGCATCGCCGAGCTGGGTGAGTTGGCAGCCCGCGTCGCGGCCCTGGCGTCCGAGGACCAGCTCACCGGCCTGCTCAATCGACACGGGGTCGAGCGAAGCCTTCCGGACCTCGTCGCGTCCGCGGGTCGGGAGCAGTTGCCCGTGTTCGCCGTCTTCGTGGACATCATCGGATTGAAGCGGGCCAATGACACGCATGGGCACGGGTTCGGCGACCTGGTCATCACCGTGGTCGCCGATGCGCTCAAGGCGAGCGTGCGCCACGGCGACATCCTCGGGCGGTGGGGCGGGGACGAGTTCCTCGTGCTCGGCGTCGGGTCGCCGCAAGAACCCGATGCCCTGGCCCAGCGCGTGCGGGAGAGCATCCGACGCAGCCGAGCCGCCTTGGGTACCTGGCCGCTCGAGGTCAGTGTCGGCACCGCCATCGTTGACGACCAGCACCTCGACGTCGATGCACTAATCCGCCGGGCCGATCACGACATGTACTCGCGGCGGCGGGCACGACCAAGCTGACGTGCGAAGGCTGGTGCGGGTCAGGCGGTGGTGAGGCCGGGGATCGGCGTGGGGTCGGTGACGACGGCGCGCGCGACGGTGCTCAGGCGAAGGTTGCTGTTTCGGCAGTAGCCGCGCAGCAGGGTGAACGCCTCGTCGACGTCGCACC
>JAUSNB010000052.1 GCA_030645615.1 Actinomycetota bacterium
GGTGCTTGAGGATGTTCCAGATGCCCAGCACGCCGAGCGTACCGAACCAGAACAGCATCACGGGGCCGAACAGGGCGCCGACGCTGGCCGTGCCGCGCGGCTGAAACAGGAACAGGCCGCAGAGGATCAGTATGGTGATGGGCACGATGTAGGGCTTGAACATCGGCGTGGCGACTTCCAGGCCCTCGACTGCGGACAGCACCGACATCGCCGGCGTGATCACCGCGTCGCCGTAGAACAGCCCGGCACCGAAGATGCCCAGCCCCGACATCAGCCACAGCATGCGGGGGCCGGCGCCGCGGGTGCGCAGGGCCAGCGAGGTCAGCGCCATGATGCCGCCTTCGCCCCGGTTGTCGGCGCGGGTGATGAACATCACGTACTTGAGCGACACCGTGATGGTCAGCGCCCAGAAGATCAGCGACAGAATGCCCAGCAGGTTGTCTGGCGAAACCGCCACGGCGTGGGGGCCGCTGAAGACTTCCTTCATGGTGTAGAGGGGGCTGGTGCCGATGTCGCCATAGACCACGCCCATGGCCGCGACGGACGCTGCTGCAAGACTGGGTGGCGGGTGGCCCTGAGTATTGTTGCTATGCACCATCGGACGATTATAGGCGTATCGCGAATCCCGCGTCCTTGCCCGATATGCCAGTCGCAATCATGGAAGGGAAGGCGATGCGCCGGCCCGGGTCGGTGCTTTTCGTTGCGGGGAGATTGTAGGACGCACGGGTTTGTCGGATAATGCGCGCCTCGCAGGGTTCACATGAGTGCTGCGACATCCCGGGCCGGGGTGACGGAATCGGTAGACGTAGCGGTCTCAAACACCGCCGCCGCAAGGCATGGGGATTCGACTTCCCCCCCCGGCACCAACAACATTTGTCAGGCTGACAAAGCCGGGCCGCCAAGGCAGACGCCCGATGGAAAAGTGGCGAAATTTCGTTACACTTGGCTATCGGCGCAGCGCAGCAATCTTCAGGGAGGGCACTTAGTGTGATTTCGCGGAATGCTGGAGTTTCCTTGACCGTCCTGCGGGCGCTGCCGATTTTCGAGACACTCGATGACGATTGCCTGA
>JAUSNB010000060.1 GCA_030645615.1 Actinomycetota bacterium
GGTGAGGTGCCGTTGTTGGTAGAACTCGAACGGGTCGAAGTAGAAGCCTCGGAACCCGCCGGTGACGTCGGAGCCGAGCAGCACGCCTCGTTCCCCGAACCCGGCGGCCGTGTGGAACGGGTACACCGAGCGCAGGTGGGCGAGCGTCGACCGGGACCAGTCGACGGGCACGCCGGGGCCGCCTCCGAGTCGACTGACCGGCTTGTCATCAGGGTCACGGTGTGTTCTTGATCGGTCGGCTGGCCGTCGACCCTTGTTCGGAGTGGCGCGGCCGGTCACCTGCGATGGTCGCTGACGTTGCTTGCGCTGGTCGGCTGCTGCTGTCACGTCCAGATCCCGCGTCGAACTGATCGGCCGAGGGGGAGCGAGGCGACCCACCCTTCGCCCTGGCGGGCGGCGACGGCCCGGATGTCGAGCATCGATTGCGCAGCGTCCTGTTCGACTTGGGCACAGGCGTCGTCGAGCTCGTCGACGTTGCCGGCGGTGACCGTGAGCAGTCCGACGTGTCGGAACTCCGGATGCCCTGCAGCGAGTTCCTCTTCCCGGGTTTCGATGTCGGCGATACGGCGACGCTCGCGAGCGGTCGGCCGGAAGCCTTTGCGTTGCTTCTCGTCGCGATCCGTCTCGAGCGAGGTGAGCTGTCGGTTGGCTGCACGGGCGGCGTGCCCGATCGGTACCGGTTCCATGACGACGGTCAAGGTGCGTGTCTGTCCACCGCCCGTCAGCAATGGGGCGAGCCAGTCGGCTGGGACGGGAAGCATCGGCCAGCCGACGATCCGGTAGGTGCGATGCACCGATGCGTCGACTCGTGCGTGGAACCAGTCGCATTCGACGGCCATCGGTCCCCACTCGGCCACACCCCGCCCGGCGATCGCGGCGAGCGATCGCGGGACGGCGGCGTGTTCACGGGTCGGGTCGGATCGCACTCTGATTGCTGTCGCCAACTCTGCCGGCGACAGTGGCGGCGATACAACCAGTCCCGCTGTCGACAGTCGGGCGGCCAGCAGGTCGACCTCTCCGCAGAGAACCACGAGCGCCGCCGCCAGCGGTGAGACTCCTCGCCGGGCGCGGACTCGCCGAAGGTCGACCGTGACCGTGAGCAGCACATCGTGGGCGATCGTCGAACGGTCGAGCGTGTCGAGCAGGTCGGCGTAGTCGGCGGACGCCGTGGTGGTGCTCGTGGGTCGGGTCGCTACGCCGGCGAGGAACTGGCGGTGCGTGCCGACGCCGACCGGATGCGCCCACTCCTGCCAGGTGACCCGGGTGACCGGGCATCGGTCGCGGGCGAGCTGAGCGAGCGCTGCACCCCACCCGGCAAGCATCCCGTCCTGTTCGAGCGCGCTCGACGCGGCGAAGCCATCACCCAAGACACCGATCACCATCGACACCGTCCCGGCCGTTCGATCGCGCACCACACCGACGTTTGCTGTGCTGCCCGCCCAATCGACCGAGGTCTCGATCATCTCAAGTCCCGAAAGCGCTGCCGGAAGGACATCGTCGAAACCCGATCCGGCGCCGATCAACGAGCGGCGCGTCCACACGCCGCGACCCCGCAGCCGGCGCAGGCCAAGTCGCGCTCCGGGAGCGGCGATCTCGTACAGCGGTGTGTGCCGCCAGCGGCCGAACGACACGACCGATGCGAAGGTCAGACCGACGAGCCCGACGAGGGGCAACTCGATCATCAACGCCAACGACAACCACAGCATCCCGGACACCAGCGGAGCGCCCTGGCGAAGCGACAGCCCGAGCAGCATCCCGCTGCGCGACGAGTCACCGAACCTGTAGCGGGCGGCCTCGCGGGTTGCGCCGCTCATGCCGACTGCCCTCGCTGGTCGCCGGTCGGTTGGGCGTCACGCGACTGTCCCGGTGGAGCGACTGTCGGCCCAGTCGTTGCTGGCTCCGCAGTGGTCGTTGGGCGTGTCGCGACCGTCGACGACGATCCCGTCGCACTGGGCGATCCGCCCGGGCCGCCGGCGATCCCTCCGATGCTCTGACCCGACGGGCCGCCGGCATTCGACGTCAACGGCATCGCCCGGGTCGCTGCGGAAGCACCCGCCGAGGCGCCCATCGACTTGACCATTAAACCCATCTGCACCCCGGTCATCGCCGACCGCCCCCAGCCACCAGCGACGCCCGTAGCGGCGCTCCCGCCCTCCACGCTCGGCAGCAGCTTGAAGATGACCGCAGGGCTCAGACCTGCGATCGCGAAACACGAGAACCCGGCGAGCATCGTCCCCAACGCCGACGCCCCCGAACTTGCGCCAGTCGTGCCCGGCGCCCCGGCGTTGGCAAGCAGCTTCGTGCCGACCACAAGCGTGATCGCGATCGCAGGCTTCGCCAACACCAGCGCGACCACGAGATGGATCAGCCGCCGACCCGAGCCGCGCATCATCGGGGCAACCGACGTCGACCAGACGATCGGCGCGAACGCGGCGACGAGATACAGCATCGACGAACGCATGAACAGCACCACCGTGGTCACGAGCAAGCCGATCATCCCGAACAGCAACGCCAGCGGCCCGAGGAACGTCCCTGCCAACCCGCCCGACGAACCCATCGTGGCCGCCAACCCGTCGAGTACCTGTTGGGCGTCGCCCCGACCGGCCTGCCACGCGACGTCGGCCAACACGTCACCGCCTTGGATCATCACGTCCATCACCACAACCGTGAGGGCGGTGGCGACGAGTGACTTTGGGCCCTCCTTCAACGCATCGACGATCAGTTCCGGGCGTCCACCGAGACCGGCCTGGATCGCCGACGCGAGCATCATCGCCACCGTGATCCCGACAGCCACTCCGGCGAGTGGGCGGATCAGGCCGTTGGTGAACCAGGCCTCGGTGACTCGAGGTGTGGTGGCGGTGTCCAACACGTTCCAGACCCACTCCATCAACAGCAGCAGGCCGTTGGCGAACCAGGTGTAGATCCCTTGGATCACCTTGTCCCAGGCCCATCCGACGACGCCACCGACGGCGTCGCCGAACAAGTCCAGCGGATTCGGGAAGGGCCACATGTCAGGCCACCCCGACCGGGTCCCACGACAACGTCACCGACACGGTTTCGGCCGAGTCGACGATCCCTTCCGCGGGTGGAGACGGCGTCGGGCCCGGCGACGACGCCCACCCGTCAACGAGCCACACCCCGTCGTGTTGCACCATGTCGAGCGTGACCGTGCGCCACACCTGCCGGCCAGGGCCAGCACCCGGCGCGGCGACGATCAGCACCGACCACACCCGCACCTGCACGCCATCCGCCGTGGCTGATGCCATCGATGTGATCGGCTGCTCACGCACGACCAGGTCGGCGAGGTCGACCTCGCGGCTGCCCAACTCGATCAGCATCGCGTCGATCGCCCGACCCGTCTCGTCCGCGAACGTCGGCCCGAACGATCGGGTGGTGAACGTCTCGATCAGCTCCCGCCGGGAGATGAAACCCGCGGCGACGACCTCGCCCGTACGGCCCACGACCTTGATCGCGGCACGCTGTGCTTCCTCGATCGAGGCACTCGGCGCAGCGGCCGCACCCGGCCCGGTAGCTGATGGAGAGCTCGCCGAGGGTTCCGCGACTGGGGCGGAGGTGTTGCCGTCCGGTCCGGTATCGCTACTCCCAGCCCGGGCGACGATGGCACCGACCAGCATCACCGCCGCCAGCGCACCACCGACCACCGCCATCGAACGGGCCACCTTCAGCCGCCCGTCGCCGCGAACAGAGTCGTGACGATCGTCCAAGCCAGTCCGGACAGGATCGCCGCGCCCATGCCGCCGAGCAGCCATTTGCGACCCGCAGACGACGCCGAGTAGTTGCTGCCGAAGTGGCCGACGCCCATCGTGATCGCCCCGATCAGCAGACCGGCCAGCGCAGCGGCCAAGCCGCCCCACTTCAACCAGCCCAACAGCGACGTCATCAGCGCCGCGCCCGGCGCCGACCCGTCGGCCGGCGGATTCGGAACCGCCGCCCATGCAGGCGAGGCCACCGCCGTGATCGCGATGGCCGACACGAGCACGGCGACGGTCAATCGGTGCATCGTTCGTCTCGTCGTGCGCCCTGTGTCGTGTGCCATCGCAGTACCTCCGGAAGCGGGCCGGCCCCGGTGGCCAACCTCGCTCACCGGCTTGCCCCACCCCGTTGCCACCCCGACCGCGACACCGACGCCGAACCGATGTCGTGCGCCGCGAACCGGTCGAAGGGTGGGGTCACCGGTGTGAAGTACTCGCTGCTGCTCGCATCACCTCTCGCCCTGCTCGCCGGCGTCGTCTCCATACCCGTACTGCTCGCCAACGGCGACCCGCCACCGTTCGTCGCTTGCGCACCAGATGCCGCGTCGATCGAAACCATCCTGGCAACGATCCGCAGGCTCGAATCAGGCGACAACTACCAAGCAACCAACCCCGGAGCGAGTGCCTCGGGCGCGTACCAGTTCATCGACTCGACGTGGGCGAACTACGGCGGCTACGCCCGCGCCCTGATGGCCCCGCCCGAAGTCCAAGACGCCAAGGCCGCCGAGATGGTCGGCGCGATCCTCGACCGCCACAACGACGTCGCCGCAGTTCCCGTCGTCTGGTACGTCGGCCACCTCCCGGCCTCGAGCAGTGCCGAGTGGGACACGGTGCCCGCACCAGAGGCCGGCAACCGGCTGACGCCACGCCAATACCAGCAACGGTGGATGGACAAGTACTCCGAACTCGGCGGCGCGGCGTCGCCCACGTCCGGACCGCCGGCGTCGATACCGAGTAGCTGCTTCGGAGGCGAGCCCGGCGAAATACTGGCAGGCGATTGGGCGCTACCCGGCCCACGCTCGATGATCGACGCCACCGTCAACCAACTCGACGACCCTCACCACGATTATCCCGCGTGGGACTGGATCATCCCAACCGGCACCCTGATCTACGCCGTCCGCGCCGGCACCGTCGCCACCGTCTCAGCCTGGCCGCACAACTGGTGGGAGCAAGGCTGCACCACCCGAGGCGTCAATGGCTGCGCACCCTGCGGCATCGGCCTCACCATCGTCGACGACCTCGGCACCCGATGGACCTACTGCCACGGCAGCAACCTCCACGTCACCCGCGGCAGCCGCGTCGAAGCGGGAACCCTCATCCTCACCTCCGGCAACACCGGCCGCTCCGGCACCCCCCACCTTCACCTCGAGATCCGCACCGCCGCCGGCATCCAACACTGCCCGCAAACCCTTGTCGCCAGCCTCTACCGCGACGGCGTCGGGCTCGATCCACGTTCGCTCTCGACAACGGGGTGCAGTTTCTAACGGTGCGTCTGGCGAGTCATCCTGTCTCTGAACAGCACCTCGGGGAGACCATACGCGCGCTGATCGCCCAATCGGCGTGCGTTATCAACTCTCGGGCTGACGTTCTGCGCTTGGCGGGAACGAGTGCTCTGCACCCGCGTCCTCACCGGGATGATCGTTCGACGAGTCCGAAGGCTCGCCGCGAAGGACCCCGACTGCTCGAGTCGTTTGATGAAGTTCTTCGCGGACAGCACCGGCACGGTCAGGTACCGTGACGACGGTGATCGATGAAGCCGCGAAGGGGTTGCGAGGTCGGCTCGGTGCGGCAGCAACCAAGCATGCGCACTCTGCGCTGGATTGCTATCGGAGCAAGGACTCGTCCGGGTTCTATCTGCACGCCGGCACTGCCATCGAGCTGTCATTGAAGGCACGACTCCTCCACCACGGGCTACTGGCGATCGCGCCCTCGCACAAGGATTGGTTCAAGTTCGCAATGGCGCTGAGGAATCCAGACTTGCCGAACGGCCAAACGGTTGGCGGTCGCGAGGCTGTGGCGAGGTTGCTGGAGCTGGAGCCCAATGCACACCTCGGACTGGATGCGCTCGTGCTGGAGACGATCGACCGATGGAATCAGGTCAAGCACCTCGGTCTTGCCCGCGAACCCTCGCCCGAAGATTTCCTTGCTCACACCGCTTCATTTCTCCGAGTGGTGAACGCGCTGCTGCAGCGCGAGCCCTCGCAGTTTTGGGGCGTTCAGCACGCGCTTGTGGAACAACTCGTCGCCGAGGAGCTGAGCGCAGTTGGAGTGCGCGTGGCCGAAAAGCTCGACGCAGCACGACGGCGAGTGCAGTCTCTCGGACCCCAGGCGTTGGCGGACCTCGCCAACGTCGTGGCAGAGGCGATCTCCGACGCGGACGACTGGGATGTCACGTTGTGGGCGGAATACGCCTGCCCGGTCTGCGATAGCCCGGGACGCGCACACGGCGAAGTGATCGACGACGGCGAAGTGGACGTGGACGCCGACAAGTACGAGGTCAGCTATCACTGGGCTCCACACATAGTCACTGTCGTCGAGTCATTCAAGTGCGATGTGTGCGGGCTCCACATCGAGGGCGCCGACGAGCTCGATGCTGCGGGTCTTCCGAGGCGCGTCGACAATGATCGGGTCGACCCCGGGGCGTTGGCAGAACCGGACTACTGAGGGGACGCCCTGGTGAGGCAGCTCGGCCGGAGCGGTGACCACGAAATGAGCTCAGCTTCAGGAACGACGACCTACGAGTTGGCGGTAGAGGTTCACGGTCTCGGTGGACGGTTCGCATTCGAGGACGTTGAGTTGGTGGGTGAGTTCGTTGAACGTGGCGTGGATGGCTGCGGTGTTGGCGGCTCGGTGCTCGAGTTGCATGCGGAGTCGGTAGAGGTCCTCGTGGCCGGGGACGGCCTTGAGGCCTTGCACGAGCGCGAACCGGGCGGTCGTGAGATCGTCGGCGTCGCAGGCCAGTCGGTACAGGTCGCGGGCTGCGTTCAGGATGTGGTCGTGCGTCTGGACGTTGTCTTGGGTGGCGTCGGCCCATTCGTACCCGCCGTCGTCGAAGGGTTCGCCGTGTACGAGCGCCAGTGCGTCGCTGAGGAGTTCGATCGCTTCGTTCGACGCAGCGTCGCGGGCACGGGCGGCGAGGGCAATGAACACGGCGAGATCGGTCATCACGCTCGGGTCGAGTCGGACGCCGGCGTCGGTTGCGGTCGACAACAAGGGGCTCCCTGTAGGCGCCGTGCCGAGCGTGTTGCGCAGGTCGGACAGCTTGTTCGAGAACGTCTTTCGCTCGCGTGCTTCGCCGCCCCAGACGGCGTCGAGGATCCGCGACCTCGACACTGTTCGGCCGTTCTGGCAGGCGAGGTAGACGAGCAGGCGAAGTTTGAGGCCTTGTATTTCGGGCCGGTCGGGCACGGCTGGCCGTCCGAGGACGCGGACGAGCAGCGCGGGTTCGGGTCGGCACCACTCGTCGTCGCCGTTGTCGGAACACGCGGAATCGAGAAGGCTGTTCTGGACAAATGCGGCGCTCGGCTCGCACGTTGACGTCAGCGCCTCATCAGCTGGATGCTGCTCGGATTCCGGTACGAGTTCCATGACGACTTCGTCGCTGAATGGTTCGTCGGCGGACCCGTCGTGTTCGTGGTCGAGGAGCACGGCGATCTCGGCGGCGGTTTCTCGGGGGACGCCGACGGGTGTGATGAGGATCGGGTCAGTGCCGATGCCGTGGAGGACGGCGGAACCGTAGCCGTCGAGGACGAGGCGGGCACCGGCGTGTTCGATGTCGGCGGTGAGGATGACGGCTGCCCCGTGACGAGGCATCACCCGGGCGGCGATCTGTCTCTGGGTTTCGAGTTCGATGTCGCCACATACGACTACGTCCGTGGAGAGGCCGAGCACCGGGTTCTCGCCGAGGCGACGGTGGAACAGCGATTTGTGTTCGTCGAGGAGGTTTGTGACGTCGCGCGCTCTGGCGGTGAGCAGTCCGATTGCTTCGTCGGGATCGATGTGCGCGACTCGTTCGAGGTGTTCGACGCCGTCAACTCCGCTGCCGACGGTGAGCACGCTGGCATCGGCGAGGTCGTCTCCGGCCCCGAGTTCGAGCACGACCGCGCGGATCCATGCCTCGACGTCCGCCGTCGGTCCGGATACTGCCAGTGTTCCGATTGCTTCGAGGTCGACGAGTAGTTGGCGGTGGCCGCGCGTTCCTACGGTGACCAAGGCGGGGATTGGCGAGGGCCATTCGGCGAGAGGTGTTGGTTCGTCGGGGTCGTAGTGGACGCGCCATGACCAGCCGCCGTCGGCTGCTTCCCATGGGATGGGTGCGGCGTGGCACGGTTGGTCCCAGAGGATCTCGATGCCAACTCCGGGTTCCAGTTCGACCGCGATCGGAGCACCCGTGATCGCGCTTGGTGTGAGTTGGCGAGCGAGCGCGGCGAGTTCCTGGCCCGCCCAACGGGTGAAGGGAACGTCGGAGGCGGCGACGATTGCGGTCTCGACTTCGGCTTGTCGTGTCGAGAGTCGACTCCGTCGGCCGGTGCCGAGGGCGCGGCGACGACGCCGCTGTCGCACGAGGGCGGTGGTGAGCCCGGAGGCGAGCGCGACGGTCCCGGTCACTCCGGCGAGGGTGACGAGCGACCGGTCCGGGGATGTGTCGTTGTCGGTGACTGCGGGCGCGACCTGCTGGGCAGCGGGCTTGGTGTCAGCGGGATGCCGGGGTGGCAGCGTGGTGCCGGTCTCGATGACGATGGTCGGCGCTTCGGTGTGTGCGGGTACGTCGGGCGGGGCGGGCGGCCGGGGATGCGTCTCGGTGGTCGGTGGCGTTGGGAGATCGATCTCGGGCTGGGGTGGAAGTGGCGGCGGCGGGGTCGGTGGGGCGAGTGGCGGGTTGCCGATCGCGGGGAAGTTGATCGTGTCGCCGGGGAAGATCAGGCTGGGGTTGCCGCTGGGGAAGGTGTTGGTGTCGATGACCAGGTGCATGTGGTCGGCGATCTCGGCGTTGGTCGGCGTCAGCGTTTCGCCGTCGGCGCGGTCGAGTCGCTCGGCACTGAGGTCCCAGACGTTGTCGCCGGGTTCGACGACCACGGTCTCTCCCGGGAGCCAGCCGGTGTCGCCGCTGGTCGCCGGCGAAGCTACGCCGCTGGCGGACTGTCCGCGAGGCGTGAGCACGGTCATGCCTTCCGGGAAGGCACCTCCCTGATACATGCCCCCATCTGGCATCGGTCGGCCGACGTTCAGAGCGAGGATCTCGTCGCGGGCACCGTCGAGTCGGTCAGGGAACAGGCGGGCGGCGATCGAGTAGGGGGTGTCCCGGCGTCGAGCAACGATCTCGCTGACCAGATCGGGACGTTCACTGTGCTCGGACTGAATCGAGTGGCGAGCGTCGTTCACGACGACCGTCGCGGCGGGTCGGCCGGTGGCCGGCGTGGAGCCATGCATGCTGGAGAGCGCGGAGGAGGGGAACACGGCGAGCGTGGTCGAGGTGGTGATCGCGGCGATCGTGGACGAAGTCAGCGCGTAGCGCACGAGCCTGGTGAGCCACCCTTGTGGACCTCGGTCAACAACGACCGGCACCGAGCGAGGCGAGGCCTGAGCCGACGGGCGGGAATGGCGGGCCCCGAGACACAGCCTTGCCTGGCGGATGGCGGGTAGCACGAACCACGCCCACAGCACGTAGAAGCCGATGGACAGCAGCCGCAGAATCGTGGCGTCGTCGACTGTTCGATCCTGGACGCGGCGCAACAGATCACCACCGAACGGGTTCCCAGCAACTCTCGCCATCAATACGACGGGAACGGTGAGAACGGCGACGACGATCAGGCCGGCGGCCAGGCGCGCCAGGAATCGGAAGGCCCGGCGGATCATGGGCTGTTCCCGAACGTTGCTGTTGCTTGGCCGCTGCCGCGCACGACGATGCTGTCGTTGCCGATCAGTTGGCCGAACACCGCGTCCCGCCGAGCCGTCAGCACGACGGTGACCGTGGTCGCCGTGACCGTGATCGACACGACGTCCGTTCGTGCCACCCCTGCAGCGTCGAGGAACTCGAGTGTCGCAGCGCGTGCCGGATCCTCGCGTAGGCCGTCGGCGGTGACAGTCGCGACGCCGGCGCGGGCGGCGGCCTCGGCGGTGTTGATCGCCTGACGGCGCGCGGCAAGTGCCCGGCCACCGTCGAACACGAGGCCGGCACCGATCAGGACGACGATCAGCAGCATCGCCACAGCAGGACCGATGACGCCACGGTCATCCGCGATCGCTCGGCGAAGTGTTTGCAGGCGGCGCTTCATTCTGCTTCCTGGTAGCGGTCGATGACTTGGGTGTCTGACGCTGCGATGGTGCGGCCTGTGTTGGTGATCGGTTCGCGATTGTCGACGGTGCACGTGAGTGTGACGGTGACGCTGCCACCGCGCCATGTGCCGGTCGGGCCTGGTTGCCACGACATGGCAACGGCAGGTTGCGTGGTGCATGGCGACTGCAGGTTCGACGCATAGGCGGCGGCGCGAGCGGCGGTGAGCGCGTCGGTGGGGTTGCTCTGTTGTGATGCTGCGCGGGCTGCGGATTGGGCGCTGTTGGCGAGGTCCTGTGAGGTGGAGGTCAGCCGCCCGATCCACGCCAGGAAACCCCACCCGATCAGCGCAACGATCAGCAGCAACAACAGTTCGGTGCTCACGGCTTGACCGCGATCATCGCGCCAGCGGATCCGACGGGCCGTCACGGTGACTCCTCCGGTGCGTTGGCAACGGCCGTCACGGTGAGCGATCCGGGGAGCACGAACCCCGGTGTCGACGCGGTCACGGTGACGGTCACGAGTTCGCCCTCAACGGCGCCACCGGTGCAGATGACGTTGAGGTCTCTGACCCAGCCGCCACCGATCCGTGTTGCGATCGATGTCGCCGCGGTGGCTGCGTCGGTGCATCCACCGTCGGCTGCTGCGGCCGCCCTGGCGCCCTCGGCCGCTGACTGTTCGAGGATGTTCTTGGCGTGCCACCACACGATCACCTGCATGAAGAACAGGAACAACATCAGGAGGAACACGAACGCGAACAGCTGCTCGACGCTGCTCGAAACCCCTCGGTCGTCGCGCCAGTCGAAACGTCGCCGCGCGGCACTGACCGCTCGTCGGGGGCGTCGACGGATTCGCATCGAGAAGCGGTCGCGGGTTCAGGGTCCGGCGGGGACCACGGGGTCGGGGATGTTGTCGCCGGCTTGTTGGACGATCGCGTAGGCGATCCCTGCGACGATGCCGGCGACGATGATCCCCAGGGCGATGTAGAGCAGCTTGGACGGTGACTCGTCGAGGCCCTCGTCTCGGGCAGACCAGACGCGCAAGGTGCGCAAGAGCATCGTCAGGCCGATGTAGGCCTGGTCGACGACGCTTGTCACGTATGGGCTCGTGACATACGGAGCGGGTGATGTCATGTCGGGTTCCTTTCGGTTAGCTGGTGGTGGAGAAGGCGTCGAACACGCGCACGATCAGCGGGTAGCCGAGGAATGCGACGACACCGGCGACGAACAGCAGGGTCGGGCCGAACATCGTGGAGGTTTGGCGATCAGCGGAACGTTGCATGTCATCCAGCGCGACCTGGCGCATCCGTGTTGCCACGGCAATGACCGTGGTTTCGACACCGACGCCGATCCGGGCGACGTGGCCGACCGACGACGCCAGGTCTTGTAGCTCGCGGCAGTCGTACTCGACGCCAACACTGTCGAGTGCTTCCCAGACCCGGATGCCCATCTGCGGCGCGGCGTGCACTGCGGCGGCGATCGTTTCGAACGCTGGCCCTGTACCGACTTCGGCTGCGTAGCTGATCGCTTCGGTCATCGATCGTCTCGTGGTCATGCACACCGCGACCAGTTGCACGTAGGCGGCGACCCCGGCCCGGAACGATCGGTAGCGACGATCGGCAACCGCGACGACGCTCGACAGCTGGTACCAGCCCATCAACACGCCTACACCGAACGGCGCGACCGCGATGATCGGCCAGGGGACCGCAACGCCAGTCATCGTCGGTACCAGCACGAGCACCAGACCGGCAACGAAACCGACGACTGCGGCCGACACGATCCGTGTGGCGAGTAGCGGCACGGAGACACCCCCGGCACGGAACGCGTAGCGACGGCGTGCTTCGATCCGTCGACCGACATCGGAGGCTGCGAGTCGTGTCCCCAAGCGGGCGAACGAGCGATCCCACCGCGAACCTGCGGTAGAGGGCGTGACAGGGGACCGGGTCGAGTACAAGCGTCGGTAGGTGGTGGCAACCGTTGCCGGACCGAACTGCATGGCTCGTCGGAGACACCATCCGGCCATCACGGTCGCTGCACCGGCGACCAACGCGAGCTGGGTCAGCGTCATGGCCGTGCCTCGGCGAGTGCCTCACGGCTGACGAACCGGCCGGCGCGTTCGTAACGGGACAGGTTGCGCAGCCACACCAGACTGAGCGCCCAAATCGACAACGGCACCAGCAGCCACAGCTGGCCGACAGGCGACCGATAGGGCTCCAGGGTCTCGGAGGCGACGACGATCATGTACCCAACCAGGCCGCCCAGAATCGCCAGCATCCGCCGCATCGACCGTTCGAAGTTCGCTCGCAGGCGGTCGATGCGGTCGCGGGCGGTGAGTTCGTCGCGGGCCGTCACCGCGAGCTGGGCGAAGGTGTCCTGCAGCGCCGAACCCGAGGCGTGCCCGGCGGCGAACAACATCGACGCCACGGCGGTGTCCGACACTGGGTGATCGAGTTCGTCGGCCAGATGCACGAGTGCGTCGCGCAACGGCATGTGATGCCCGAGCCGACCGGCAAGCCGGCCGAGTTCCGTTTCGATCACCGTCGGCGCCCGCTTGGCGGACTCGGTCAAGGCCTCGACCAGATCGAGATTCGATCCAAGTTGAAGATCACGGAGGTCCTCCAACCACTTGGCGATCCCGTCGAGGCGGCGACGCTCGACGGTTGCCGACTTGCCGGCGAACAACCTCGGCCACACCACCACCAGCGCTATCGTCCCCGCAGCGGCGACCGGCCAGCGCGTGACCAACAACACCACCATCCCGGCAACGATGGCGACGACCAATGCGTTGCCAGTCGCCAGTTGTGAGCGACGTCGAGCAAGCGGGTTGGAGGCTGATCGTGGGCGCGTGGACTCAGCGGCACACCACACCGCTGCGCCCGCCGCCAGGCCGGCCGCCACGGCGACGAGGAGCCGCATAGTGGCGTTCACGACACCGCCTCCAGCGAGAACGGCGACCCGGTCGCGTGGGCCGCCGCCTGCATCGGTAGGTAGGTGTCGTCGAGTGCGTCGGCGAGCTCGAAGTCGGGGAAGTTGGTGCGGATCTTGGTGACCAACAGATCCGGCCACGGCGTGCGAGACGCCCGGCCACGCAGATCACCGGCGCCCGGTTGCGGTGCGTACAGGGTGTGCACGACGCAGCGCTCACCTTCGATCGATGGGGCGACGATCTCCTGAATCCAACGTCGCCGATCGCGGGCCATCGAGCAATGCACGACAAGATCGAACGCCTGGTACACCATCCGCGCGGCCTGGTCCCGCTCACTCGAGCCACGTTCACAGATCCGATCGATCAGTTGCCCGAGCCCCGCCACCGCTGATGACCCATGAACGGTCACGAGGGTGCCCTGGCCGATGTTGGCGGCGCGGATCGCCGGGTCGGCCTCGTCACTGCGGACCTCGCCGATCATGTTCAGCTCGCCGCGGGTGCGCAGCACCGGCGCCATCATGTCGGCGCACGAGATCCCACGCGACGTCGAGGTCATCGGCATCCGCGCCTGCATCTCCTGTGTCCACGGCCGACCCAACGACACCAGACCCAACTCGAAATCGGTCTCGACGGTGACGATTCGAGTGTCCGGCGGGTACGCCAGCGGGAACGCGCGCAACACCGTCGTCTTGCCCGAGCCCTGCACACCAGTTGTCGCCGCGGACAGCTGAGCCTCGACCGCAGCGGTGCCGAGCAGGTAGCGCATCCCTTGCGAGATCGAGCCCCACTCGAACAGGTCATCGAAGGTTGCGCCCATCACACGGTGCACACGGATGAAGATCGCCGGCCTGGACACGACGTCGAAACCCTGACCGTGGAAACGCAGCCGAGGGGACAACTGCACATCGACGAACGGATGCTCGAAACTGAACGGCCGATGATGTGTCGCCGCCACATCGGCGATCATCTGGGTCAACTCCTCGGCGGTTCGCGCCAGCGCCGGGTAGTAGCTCTTGGTGCCGTCGGCACGATCGACGCGCACCGGCTGGCCGGGGAACACGAGCACGTCCTCCGCCAACGGTTCCCCGGCGAGAATCCCGTACAGCCGAGGGAGCAAGAACATCGCCGAAAGGATCAACTCGACGACGATGTCCTCCTCCGCTTCCGACAGCGCAGGTTCCCGGTTGGCGACGCGCTGCTCGTTGACGATCGGCAGCACCTTCGTCTCCAGTTCGAACTTGGTCTGTTCCTGCCGGCGGTCACGATCTGCGTGCGACTCACGCACCGGCGCCGCCGGAAGCTGGGCACCGAACTCGCGGCGAACCTGCTCCGCCAACTCCATCAACCAATCCTGCGGCCCGTTCACACCGTCACCCCCACCTGAAGCCGCGCCAACAAACCGTGTACGCCGAGCACCAATCGTGATCGACGCAGGGACCGATGCCCGATCGACGCACCCCGACACAACAGGTCGAGAGCGCCATCATCGAACGGGATATGGCCGGCGTAGACGGGGCCGAGTTCGTCACGCGCCAATCGACCCGGGTCGATCCGCAGGCGACGCTCGGCCGCGACATCGACAGTGAGAATCCTCACCCGCCCGGCGTCGATCTGGGCATCCGTCGCGGCGAACTGGCCGCGACGGGCGACCCACTCCAAGGTCGCCGCCAACGGGCCGGGCTCGGGCGGAGCGACCAACACCACGACATCGGCGACACCCGCGATCTGTGCCGCCGGCGACCCAGGGAACAGCCGACCGATGTCGACCACGACGACCCCGTCGAGCGGGTCGAGCAACTGCCGCCAACCTCGAGGTCGATCCAGAGCGGCCGAGATCCGCCACGGATCACCCTGCGCGGCGACCAAATCGAACTCGCCGAGCCGCTGAACACCGCCGGCCAAATCGCGTTGGAACACCCCCTCGTACAGCCCGGGGCCGGACGGGTCGAGGTCCGCACACCAACCCAGCAGCGACCCACCCGACGGGTCCGCCTCGACAAGCGTGACGTGCTCACCGGTCGCCGCTGATGCTGCCAGCATCAACGCCGTCGACGTGGCGCCGCCAGAGGCCTTGATCGAGCCGACAGCGATCACCCACGTCACGGCTGCGCTCCGACACGGACCAACACCAAATCATCAGATGCCGCCCACTGCGCGACCTGTGCCGCCGACTCGGGTGCTGCCGCCAGCACAACCATCAACGCCCGGTCGTCACCGACCGACGACTCGACGACCAACACCGCAACCGGGGTGACATCTTGGCCCTCCATCGGGAGAGCTAACAACTGGTCGCCGACACTCAACGACACCGGGTACCGGCCGGCGCGCAGCAGCCCACCGATCTCCAACCAGCCGTCTGGCACGCTCGGCCCGGTCGAGATCAACGACGGCCCGAGCAGGTCGCCCGGCGCAAGGTCGATCGCGGCGATCTTGCCTGCCAGCTCGGCACGCTGTGACCCCGAGAACAGCTGGGTAGACGATGAGTCGATGGCCACCATCGTCGAACCCAATGCCGCGTCCGTGATCGGGTCGCCCGCTTCCACCGGCGCGACGATCATCACCACCTCGCGCCGCTCGGCTGCTCTACCGAACCCCCACAACACCAACGCCGCAACAAGGACCGCCAGCCCGGCAGCGGCGGCGAGCCACGGCAGCCGCACCCGTCGCGAGGGACCGCGAGGTTGACCGGTTCGTCGGCTTGCCAGCGGAGTGGTTTCGGTCGCCGTCATCTCGAGCCTCCTCGTCAGTTGCCTGTCCGGGTGTTGACCACACTCAGCTCGTCGACTCGCACCGTCAGCGGATTCGACGACCACACATACGGGGCCAGCACATCGGCGAAGCCCGACACCGTGAACACCACGTCGTAGGTGATCCGTGCCGTCACGGTGAGCTCGCCAGGCTCCGGCGGAATCCAGACACACGGCGCGTCGTACTGCCCCGGCTCCGCGAAGTCAGGCACGTCGCTGGACCGTCGCGGGATCGCACCCGTATCCGGCTGATCCGCCGAGCCTTCCAAGCAGTCGACGGTGATCGACGTGGCTGGGCCGTCATCGGGATCGAACGACAAGTCGAACACCAGCGAGTCCGGCGACAACACCAGCCGCGAGGTCCAACCCCGATATGTGGACGGTGCCGACACGTATGTCCTCCACGGCGGTGCGTCGATCTGCAGAGTTGCCGGCATGTTCACCGGCAGCCCACCGAACAACCCGCTGTCCGGCACCATCAACGCGACCGGGCGATCCAACTGCAGACCCGTCCACAACGTGCCGATCCGCGCATACGGGTCCCAGAACACGTCACGAATCGACACCAGCGTCGACGTCACCAACGAGTTGGTCGTCGTGCCCGAGCCCTGCGTACCGACGCAGTACACGTCGAACCGGCGGTACGCCGACTCAACACGACCATACGTTGCGAACACCGACGCCACATCCGTGCCACCCAATATTGCGACTGCTGCCCACTCCTCAGGCGTGAGCTCCACCACCGTGTCGGTCGTCTCGCGGAACATCCATTGCAGCGACTCACGGGGCTCGTAGATCGGCTGCAGTGGGCCGTCGCCATCCGGGTCGAGGCCGAGGTACATGAACGTGCAAGGAGCGCGATCCGACCCACCCGCCGAACGGAACGCCGATCCCACTGGAATCGACGTCGTCGACGACAGTCCACCGGACCCATTCCGATACTGCACCGTGATTGGCCCCGGCTGAGGCGGTGGATCTGGATTCGGGCTTGGGCCGGGCACAGCCCACACCGCTGAAGACGGAGCGGTCGCGATCGCAAACGCGACAGCCGCGGCTAGCGCTTTCACTCGCATGCGCGCGGCTCGAGTCCTCCGTCGTCAAGGAGCCATTCGCCCTCGACGAGAACCATCACGGCCGAGATCCCGACCTCCACACCTGGCGGGCCGTTGTTCGGCCAAGCGTCGGGCGGTGCCTTCGCGCCTGTGTCCTTGTCCTTCCAGAAGGTGGCGTCGATCTGGCAGTCCCACACGAACGCCCGTGTCGGGTCGTCGTTCTCCACCACGTACGGCCGGAGCGTCATCCCGCCGCTTATGTCGAGTACCTGGTTCAGTTGCGTTCGCTCGACCAGCCCGCTGTTCTCGCGAGATCTCATCTCGTCGCTGATCGGGGCGCCCATGAGTTCGGTGCTGGTCGGGTCGAGCGGCCACCGCGAGTAGGTGATGAGTTCGGCGTTGATCGCGGCGACGTAGGCGTCGATGATCGGCTGATGCTCGGGCAGGCTGGTGTGCAGGTTGTTCGGATCGTCGGGGTCGGTCACCAGGTCGGCCGGTCGAACCAGGGTGGTCGTTGGCCCACCTGTCGTTGTCGCTATTGAGGTTGGCGCATTGCTTGTTGCCGAACTGGTGGAGGTTGTCGTCGAGCCGGTCGGAGGGTCACTCGACGAAGTGCTGGTCGGCGTCGTGCTGGTCGGTGACGTGCCAGCGGTTGGGATCGGCACGGTCGGGTCGCCGTTCGAACTTTCGCCGCTCGAGCAGGCACCGAGCACGAGCGCGGCGACGACGATGAACGAGAAGGCTGGGCGGGATCGCATCATGACAACTCCTTTCGGCGATGCGCAGGTGCGCAGCCGAAGGTCGGCAGGAGGCGATCGGTCGCGATCGCGATCACAGCGCCCACACCCCACTCGAGTCCGTGAGACCGAATGCGAACGCTGTCAAGACGGATGCTAGCGAGATCGCTGGGCCAAGCGGGAACACCCGACGCTTCGTCGCCCGCTGGTGGATGAGTCCGAACCCGGCACCAATCGTGAGTGCCAGGAGCAGTGCCCAGTACGCGGCGGCCGGTGAGACTGCGCCGAGTGGCGCGCCGAGAACAGTTGCGAGCTTGACGTCGCCGAGCCCAGGTGTACGCGACTTGCCGACGAGATGTGCCGCGAGGAGCGGCCCACCCATGATTGCTGCGCCCGCCACGATCGGCTGCCACGCACTGTTCTCCACAACAACAAGGTGGACACTGAGAACAGCGAAGAGGAAAGCACCCGCGCCGGTCAGCCAGTTTGGAATTCGAAGTGTGCGAGCATCAACGACGGCCGCAGTGACTGCGATCATCCCGAGCGCCGGCATCATCAGTACCTCTGCCCGGCCGACGTACACAACGGCGAGCAGGGCCGCAATTGCGAGGCCAGCACCGATGGTTCTTGCTCCGGGGCCGCGCTGTTCCAGGTCACTCGCCGCCGTTTGAGTTGGCGCGGTGTGGAGCATGGCGACCTCCGGACGATTCACGGTATCACCGCTGCCGAACCCGATTTTCGCGGGTGGGGCATACAAGTAAGCAGGTATCCGGGGTGGCCAGGCAGCGACGGCCGGGTGCACGAGCCGTCTGCGGGCGGTCGTATTCTCGCGGTGTGCCGCGCCCTCGTATCGAACGAGACGAACCAATCGACCCGCTGGCCACGAAGCTCCCGCGTTCGCTGATCAAGCGA
Organism: Actinomycetota bacterium; assembly: GCA_030645615.1. Classification (GTDB taxonomy): domain Bacteria; phylum Actinomycetota; class Actinomycetes; order S36-B12; family S36-B12; genus UBA10649. The sequence goes on from JAUSNB010000060.1 coordinate 18,421, forward strand.
CTGCGAGTTCGGGCCCGCCAGGACGACATCAGCGTGCAAGACCTCGTTGGTGCTGCGATCGCGCGCGAACTGACTCGTCGCGAACGTCTGGAAGCGCGCCGCAAGGGCCGGCTCACGTAGCGCGCTGGACGAGTCGTTCATCGCCAACACACCCCACCCCCGTCCGGCCGGCACCGCGACATCAGCCACTGGCATTGTCGATAGCTTCTTATAAACAGCTTGTGTTATCATTTCCTATCGAGAGGAGCGATGATGTCGACACCGAGCCCGTACCGGCCAGGATTCGCAACGCAACCGCCGCTGCTGGCCGGCCGCCAGCACCTCGTGCAACTCGTCGAGACCGCAGTGCGGACCAGTGGCAACCGACGCCAGTCGTTCCAAGTCCTGTACGGCCCGCGCGGCGTCGGCAAGACCGTGCTCCTCGACCGGTATGCGGCGATCGCGATGGAACGCAAGTGGGCGGTCGTGCGTCACGAGGCCCGCTCACCCGGTGACCCGATCGGCGCGATCGTCGAACAGCTCCACAGCTGCGCCGGGCTGACCAAAAAGCTGAGCCGCGAACTCGTCGAGCTGCGCGAACGATGGGGCGAAGAATCCCAGACGCTCAACCTCGGCGTCTACAGACGAGAGTCCAAACGCGAACGGCGCGACGCGATCCCAATCGCCCAACAGTTCGCCAGCGCTGTACTGGCTGTCGGCGAGCACTGCACGAAGGACCATCGCGGACTGATGATCCTCGTCGACGAGGTCCAAGAAGTGCATCCCGACGAACTCTCGGTGTTCGGACCGATCATGCAGGACCTCGGCCGCCGACCGGAACTCACGGCGATGATCGTGTTCGGCGGGCTGCCGGACACACCCGGGCTCGTCACCGACGCCGTCACCTACGGCGAACGCATGGCGTTCCACCCGATCGACAACCTCGACAACGACGCCTCCCTGCAAGCACTCGCCGGACCCGCCGACTCCGCAGGCCGGCCCTTCGACGGCGACGCGCTCGCCGTGCTCGCCGACGCCACCGGCGGCTACCCGTACTTCGTGCAACTGTTCGGCGACTACGCCTGGCAAACCTCCGACGGCCACGCACGCATCACACTCGACGACGCCCACCAAGCGATCGACCTCGCCCGACACGACAGCGAACGCGGCCTGTACGTCGCTCGTTGGAAGAAGCTGCCCGCCGGCGAACAGACCTACCTCACCGCCATGGCGCGCATCTCGACCAGCGATCCCGTACGAACCGGCGCCATCGCCGATGCACTCGGCAAACCCATTACCGCGCTCAGCGCCGTCCGCAACCGCCTCCTCGACCGCGGCATCATCGTCGCACCATCAACCGGACACGTCGCAGCATCTATCCCCGGCTTCCTCGACTACGTGCTCACCGTCACCGAACCAACGAGGCCGACCGAACGCGCGTCGCCGTCGAAGAAGCGAACCAGCACTTCCCCCTCCAGCAAGCCACGGCACCCAGGTCACAGTACCTGACCCCGCCGACCCACGAAGGGAGACCAGCCGATGCTCACCGTCGGACAACTCGCACAACACCTCAGCACCCTCGACCCGAACCTCCCCATCGGGATCATCGACATCGACCGCCACCCCGGCTCGCAACGCGCCACCGTCGCCCTGCGCGAGCTCACGGACGTGGATATCATCCACGAAGCCCGAACCGGCGAGCCGCAGGGGGTGTGGCTGACCGCCCAACCCTCTGCCGGCCAGACCGACTCCTTGACGGGGCGTTCGCCCTCGACTGTCGTGCTGCCCAGCCATCCCTGCGGATGCCTCATCCCCATCACTGTCGCGGCCGGGCGCAGCGTCAACCTCGACGCATTCACTTGCCCGCACCATCAGCCCAATGACCTCATCATCCGCTCCACCCACCGCTCCAGCGAGTGAACCGTTCCGCTTCACGGACGCTGCGCGGCTCCATGCCCGACGGTTCAACAAGCACCCACTCGCGTCCGCGCTGCGACTGCTCAGCGCCGACCAACGAATCACCCATCCCGACGGCGGCATCGCGCTCCTCACCGAAGCCGGCCACGTCATTCGTGCAACTGCACTGTTCGCCGCCACGTACGTCCCGGCATTCGTCGGGATGGTCTACGGCTTCGCGATCGGCAGCGTTCCGCTCATTGCAGTGACCCTTCCGGCAGTGCTTGTGTCAGCACTCGTCCTGGGCTCGCGATGCGAACGCCAAATCCGAGCACGCCGAACCTTCGACACGGCCGGACACCCATGGGTCCTTTCCGATGTCGCCACCGAACCCCACCTCGGAGTCGGCAATCGACTCCTGGCCGAGGTCGTGAGCCGGGCCGAGGAGGCGAACGCTGACATCGTGCTCACCGCCGGGGAGGACAACGAGATCGCTCGGACGCTCTACGCCCGTCACCACTTCCTCGTGATCGATGGGCGAGGCCAGACGATCGCGATGCGTCGGCGGGTCAGAGCCAGCCTGAGCGAGTCTGATCAACCGCAATCTTGAGCTGATCGAGATCGCTGAACGGCCTGACGCGGCGATCGACAAGGTGCTGACGTCCAACTCGAGTCGTGACAGGTTCCACAATCGGCCGGCCGATGGCGGAGCGCTATCCCCGTCCCGTGAGGGCGTCGACCCGGTTGGCCTCGACCCATCGCTGTACCTCGTCGCGCTGGAACCGTATGAGGTGACCGACCTTCACGTACGAGATCCGCCGCTCTGCGACGATGCGACGCACGTAGCGAATGGAGACGCCGAGCTCGTCTGCGAGCTGCTCAACGCTGATCAGCGGGGCCTTGCCGTCGCGGGGCATGTGCTGCTCCAATTCTGTCTCGCATGTCGTCCTCACCGTGTACCCGACTCGCGAGGGGGATGTCGTGTGACAGATCAGTTCGCGCTCACCAGCTGCAGGAGGATTCCGCCCGCCGGTAGCCAACGGGCCCTCAGTCACGGTTGGACACTGAACGTGGTGGGGTCCGATCTCCGGTTCACCGTCGCTCGGTCCCGTAGCCGCGATAGGTGGAACGTGCCACGCGGCCGATCTGTGTGTCGTCAGCGCGTGCGGCAGCCAACACGGCATGCGGCAGCACCTCGCGACGATGCGGACCGTTCTGGTATCGGAGGAGCGGTCAGCCTGACGTGACGCGTGATCGCTCTGGCTTGTTGGTGTTGGGCGTGGTGAGTGGTCGGTGGTCGACGATGCGGCGCATGACGATGTTGGAGGTGATCTTCTGAACGCCAGGGAGGGTTGCGAGGCGGGTGTCGCGGATGTGTTGGTAGTGGTTGATGTCGCTGGTGACGAGGCGGATGAGGAAGTCGGGGTCGCCGAAGAGTCGTTCGGCATGTTGGACCTGTTCGATCTCCGTGAGTGCGGTCTCGAAGCGTGCGGCCGAGACGGCGCGCGGTTTCGCCGAGCGGTACGCCGCTGCGGAGCCAGGTGGTCGCTGCTGCATGTCGACAGTCGTAAACGCGCAGCGGCGGCAGGCCGACGGCTGCGAGTGCGCGGTGCCAGGAGCGGACCCATCTCGGCCGCAACTCTGCCGCCTGACTGCATGAGCTGTCGTGTGCGCTTGTGGTGCCGGCCCGAGCGACGCTGTCAACGCGAATCTCAGCCACACGAGAGCCAGTCACCGATCCCGGGGCGGTTCAGAACCTCACGAAGGCCGGGGGTGCCCTACGTTCTGGTGCGCGCGCTTGACGGCTTTCATGGCGAGTTGTGAGGTGAGGGTTTGCACGTGAGGCAGTTTGGCGAGATGGTCGAAGTACAGCTGTTCGAACGAGGCGGCGTCCTTGGTGGCGATGCGCATGAGGTAGTCCGGCTGGCCCATCATGCGGAGCACCTCGATGACGTCCGGAATCTCGTCGACCGCTGTTTCGAACTCTGACATTGAGGTGCGGGTGACCTCTTTGAGGGTCACCCAGACGAGTGGCTCGTAGGACTTGTCGATCGTGGTCGGGTCGATTACGGCCGTGTAGCCGAGGATGACACCGTGGGCCTCGAGTTGACGGACTCGACGCAGGCACGGGGAGGGGCTGAGTCCGACTCGATCGGCGAGGTCCGTGTTGGCGATGCGCCCGTTCCGCAGAAGTTGGCCGATAATTGCGCGATCAATGTCGTCCACGCCTGTACATGCTACCCCTACCGTCCGAATGAGCAATCTTTGCCATCGTGTGTCGCTGCGTTCGTGGCACGCTGACGATGTGGAACCAATGTACGAAGTCGTCTGGCCAAAGTCGCCGCTCGGGGCCCAGGCGCGTCGCCCGGCGACTCGGCTGGGCGACCTGAACGGGAAGCGCATCGCGTTTGCGTGGGACTACTTGTTCCGCGGTGAGGAGCTGTTCCCTGTGCTCGCCGACGAGTTGCGCCGACGCTACGAGGGTGTCGACATCGTCAACTACGACGTCTTCGGCAACCTACATGGCCCCGAGGAGCACGAGCTCGTGCGAGGCCTTCCGGCCGCGCTGGCGATGCATCGCATCGACGGGGTCGTGTCGGGAAACGGATGTTGAGGCAGCTGTACGCCCGCCGTGTTGCGGGCATCCGTCGCGTGTGAGGCCGCTGGCGTGCCAACCGTCTCGCTGGTGTGCGAAGGGTTCGAGCGTCAGGCTGCGGCGACCGGCCGAGGGCTGGGATTCGATGGTCTCCCGCTCGCAGTGCTCCGTGGCCACGTGGACGCCCAGTCCTACGACGAGATGATCACCTCGTTCATCGATCACACCGTCGATCAGGTGATCGCCGGGCTCACCGCGGCGATCCCCGAAACGGTCAGTGACACTGGAGAGCCCGCTGCGCTCGATGTGGTGACCCGCGGCACGATCGACGAGATCCACCGCACCTTCGTCACGAGGGGCTGGTCGGACGGATTGGCGATCATTCCGCCGACCCGCGCCCGGGTCGAGTCGTTCATCGCCGTGTCGGGCTACGACCCCTGGCGCGTCCTGGGCGCAGCACGTCCGTCGGGCCGTGACCTCACCATCTGGTCGATCGCCGTGAACGCCGTCATGGCAGGGTGCGACCCAGCTCAGCTCCCCGTGCTCGTCGCGGTCGCCGAGGCGCTCCTCGACCCGAACTATGGCGTCGAGCATTCCGGCAACACCACCGGCGCCGACGCGTTGATGATCCTCAACGGCCCGGTGATCACCGACCTCGGCTTCAACCACGGAGCTGGAGCGCTCCGCGACGGCGCCGGCGCCGCGAACACCGCAGTCGCACGATGGCTCCGTCTGTTCCTGCGCAACGTGTGCGGCTTCACCTCCGACGAGCACGACAAGGCGACGTTCGGAAACAGCAGCCGCGTGATGCTGGCCGAGGACGAAGCCGCACTCGCCGAGATCGGCTGGGAACCGGTCTGCGCCGGATTCGGACTACCTGCCGGTACCGATGCTGTGACGATCGCACGAATGAACAGCGGACTCATCGTCGGCAGCGTCTTCGGTTCAACACCGCACGAGATCCTTCCGTATCTCGCCGACGGCCTCGCCCGTGTCACTGGATGGGACCTCACCCATGTCTACGGGCTCGGCCAGGGCCACTACCGTCCATTGCTGATCCTGTCGCCCGTGCTCGCCCGCATCTTCGGCCGGGCCGGCTGGTCCAAGCACGACGTCCAGCGCGCGCTGTTCGACCAGGCCCGAATCCCCGCATGGAGGTTCGAGAAGCTGATCGGCGAATGGTCGAACCTCACCACCGGACGCCGAACGCTGGTCGAACTGGCCGGCGAGGGACTCGTACCAGCGGTGTTCGCCGAATCTGCCGACCCGGATCGACTCGTACCGATCGTCACCGCGTCCGACACGATCGTCATCGCTGTCGCCGGAGACCCCAACCGAGCCAACGCGTACGTCATGAGCAACGACGGCCCCCACGGCAATTGGACGTCGACACGCATCGATCGCTCCTTCAGCAACGACCTCGTCTGCCGAATCGACAATCGCGACGCCTGCAGCGCGCCCGCGCCGCCACCGACCGATGAGTGACACACCCCACGATGCCGTGGGCCCGGCAGCGTCAGCGGGAACGACCACCAACCCCGTCGCTGCGGGCGTGGTGTTGTTCGCCGGCATCCTCTGTGGCACCACCGGCGCCGCGCTCGCACGGCTCGCACCCTCAGCGTCACCACTGAGTGCTGGTGCCGTCCGACTGCTCGTCGGTGGCCTCACCCTTTCCGCCGTCACGGTGGCAACGGGACACAAACTGAGCGAGCTGCGCGGTCACCGACGCTGGCTCGCCGCGGGCGCGGTCGCTGTCGCGCTCTACCAGCTGTGCTTCTTCACGGGGACCACCCGGACCGGCGTAGCCCTCGCCACCGTCGTTGCACTCGGAAGTGCACCGGTGTTCTCCGGGCTGTTGCACTGGTTCATCGATCACCAACGCCCGACCGGGCGCTGGGCCGTCGGGACGTTGCTCGCAATGGTCGGCGTCGCGCTCATCACCAGCAGCCAACCGAGCGCCCGCACCGACATCGTTGGCGTGTGCGCCGCGCTCACAGCAGGTCTCGGCTGGGCCATCTACGCCATGATCGGCCAGCAACGCATCCGCCAAGGACTCGACTCCACCGTATGCATGGCGTCGATGTTCACCGCGGCCGCAGCATTGTCCGCTCCGCTTCTGGGCGTCGGCAACACCGGATGGCTCACCACCGGCAGCGGCATCGCACTCGCTCTCTACCTCGGTGTGGTCACGGTCGGGATCGTGTACACCTTCATCGGCTGGGGGCTCCAACGTCTCGCCGCACCGACCGTGCTCACGCTCACCCTCGCCGAACCGATGACAGCGTCCATCCTCGCAGCGCTGGTGCTGAACCAAGCGCCGGGAGCCGTGGGATGGATCGGAACGGTCGTCGTGCTCGTCGCCCTGCTCATCACCGCGACAGCTCGAACAACCCCGACGCTCACGACGGACAGAACGAGGGACACGAACTGTCGCGACTGACGGTGGCTCACTGTTCAGTTTCACGCAGTCGCAGCCATCTGTCGTCGAGACCGGCTACGCGACGAGCTGCGGGGACGCCGCAACTCCGAATCGACCACGCTGAGTATCCATTGCAACAGAGGATCTGATGGCCGCCAGTGGGCGGTTTCTTGTGGCCGCGGAGAGTCTCGAGTCCGTGCCTACAACGTGCCTAGAACAAGGGCGTCCAAAGGACAGCAAGGGGTAACACAGGACAATGCCGCCAGCTCACGTTTATGGCTCTGGCCTGGTGAAATACGCTCTGACCTGGATGTCCGTTCCCAGCTCGATCTAGCTTCCCAAGCTGAGAACGCGGGTTCGATTCCCGTCACCCGCTCCATTGTGATGTCGCGAGACATCCCGGACGGACCGAACCCTCATCTGGGTTCGGTCCGTTTGATTTTTCGGGGTCCTGT
>JAUSNB010000063.1 GCA_030645615.1 Actinomycetota bacterium
CTGACCGCCGCGCCGCGGCGTCCGGTCCGGCAGCAACGGCTCGATCCGAGCCCACATCTCATCCGTCAGCACACGCCGCGTCGTCATGATCGACAGCCTCCACGACCGAAGCCCGACTATTCGTCAGACACGCCCTAGGCGCCCCGCGCGGTCCACGCCTCCGCGCTGACGAACGGCACGACCCAGCGCTCTGCCTGGCGGGCGAGCTCGACGTGATCCGCGGCTACCAGCACCACCTCGCCCTCGGCCCATGTGCCGTCGGGGAGCAGGGCGCTCACCCGGGTGCCGGCGCTCCAGCATTCCCGCAGCCACGCCGCCAGGGTGCGCGGCCGGCGCGAGCCTGACTCGTCCCGCAGGCCGGCGGAAGGCCCAACCAACGCCACCACCGCACCCGCGGCCACGAGGACCCGCCGGCCGTCGGTCAGCAGGTCGAGCGTGCCGCTCACCTCCTGGCCGTTCGGTGGCACGAGGGCGCCGGACAGGGTCACCCCGCAGCGAAGGACCACCCGGGCCGGGCCGCTGCGGTCCACCAACCGCACCCGGGCCGCCTCGGCCATGAACACTTCGTAGGCATCCGCTCGCAACTCGTGGTCACCGGCCGGACTCGGGGTCACGCTCGGGTTCGGGTTCACGCTCGGGTCCGGGTTCACGGCCCCGTTCTGCCCACCGTGGCCCCAGCCCAAACCCGTAACGAATTGGCAACGGCAGGTTTCGCGGCCGCACCGGTGGGCATACCTAGCCCGATCCACCGCACGGACACAAGCCTTGACACCCATCAAGTGATGGCATAGAGGTGATGTGTGACTTGACAAACCCAAAGCGATCTAGTTGACTTAGTCCATGAGCAAGCAAGAGATCTCGATCCCCACCCTCGCGCTGAAGATCACCAGCGAGGCCGCGGCTTACGAGTACCTAGAAGGGCTGCGCTGGAATGGCGAGACGGTGTGCCCTCACTGCGGCGAGATCGGCACCGCGTACTTCCTGAAGCCCGCCAACGGAACCTCCCGCCGCACCCGCACCGGTTCGATCAGCGAGCGCCGGGTGTGGAAGTGCAAGGGCTGTCGCAAGCAGTTCTCGGTCCTGACCGGGACGATCTTCCACGGCACCAAGATCCCCGTGCGGGTGTGGCTGTTCGTCGTCTTCGAGATGTGCGCCAGCAAGAATGGGGTCAGCGCCCGGGAGATCGAGCGCAAGTACGACCTGACCCCCAAGACCGCGTGGTTCATGGTCCACCGCATCCGCGAGGCCATGAAGCGCGAGCCACTGGCCGGGCTCCTATCGGGCACCGTCGCCTCGGACGAAACGTGGATCGGCGGCACCCCCGCGAACCGGCCCAAGCACAAGCGGCCAGTCCGCAAGATGTGGGACGTCAACCGCACCGAGAAGCCAGTCGTCCAGGCCCTCGTTCACGCCGAGACCGGCGAGGTCCGCACCCAGGTCATCGCCAACGTCAAGGGCGACACCCTCCGCGAGATGATCGCGGCCAACGTCGACATGCCCAACTCGACCCTCGTCACCGACGAGGCCAAGGGCTACAAGAAGTTCGCCGACGAGTTCGCGGGTCACGAGACCGTCGTCCACGCGCACGACGAGTACGTCAACGAGGGCGGCTACTCGACCAACGCGGTCGAGGGCTACTTCTCCCAGCTCAAGCGGTCAATCGACGGCACCCACCACCACGTCAGCGTGGAGCACCTGCCCCGCTACCTCGCCGAGTACGACTACCGGTACACCACCCGCGGCATGGATGACTCGGCTCGCATGGTGGACGTCATCGGTAACACGGTCGGCCGCCGACTCACCTACCGGCCACTCACGGGAGACTAGACTTCTCATGCGCATATGCGTATATTATCTCTAGCGGAATGTGCTGCCGGCCGAGTTCTTGGCTGTTAGCATGGATGCACAAGTCAATGCGGGAATGGTGCGGCTCAGGCTGAGTGGATCTAGTCGGAGTCGAACCGACCGGGGCAACTGTCCAAGGGAGACCCGGCAACCGTGCTAGACCCTGCTGGACCGGTGGCGGCCCGCCGCACCAACGACGGACCACCACCGGTGAGGTCAGGCCCCGTTACGGGGGCTCGTCGACCTCAAGCGTCACCACCAGCGATCTGAATACTCGGATCGTGATCGTGACCTTTCTGGAGGGGTGTCGGGACATAGCCGACTCCTTCCTGTCGGGACCGGGTTACTTCTTCCCGGTCTGGACCCGAAACCCCCGCCAACACGGGGGTTTCGGCGTTTTCGGGACCGGGGAGCCACTGCCCCTGGCCCACCCGGTGGATGCGCCCCGAGTTCTTGAGGTGGGCCATCGCAGCCGAGATGACCTCGACACGGTCATCCCGGCCGAGCCGCCGGAGGTAGTACGCGACGTCCGTGGGTCCGACCGGGCTGTTCCGCTCGGCAACGAGTCGCTCGACGGCGAACTCGACGGCGTCCGTTCGCGCCAGGCCCCTGGCGTCATGTCCACTGATCCCGCGGTTCCGCTCCATCAGCTCATCGGGTCCGAGGAGAGAGTCCTGTCCGGTCAGAACGACGCCCCGTCGCTCAACCGCCCTCTTGAGAACGGTGATCTCGTTGGACAGCAGGACGCGAGCCTCCGTCAGATCCCTGAGTTCCGCCGACACACGTTCGGCACGGCGGTTCGTCTCGTCCAGTTCCGCCTCCACATCGCGAAGCAGACTCCGTAACGCCTCAACCGTCTCCACAGCGGACCCCTTTCTCTGGCCTATGGGGCAACGATACCAACCACCCACACCACAATCCAACCCGCCTGTGGATAACCCCACCGGGCGGCGCGTGGGTTACGACTTGGATCTGATGGGGGGTACCATGACCGCCATGGACGAGGGCCAGCCTGAGCCCGATGCGCGAGTGACCCTTGAGCCCCTCGGCCCCGAGGAGGCGCTGCGCGCGCTGCTCGCCATTAAGCCCGACGACCCACCCGAGCCAGACCCGACGACAAAGCCCCCGGCCACCTAGCCGGGGGCTTTCCATTTCACGGGCAGTTCAGTCCCGCACTGCCAGGAGGTTTGACATGCATGTTGATACCGGCGCGATGATCGCTCACCTACTCCGCTTGAAGCCCACGAATGGTGTCCTCCAGTTGGAGGACACGCGACTCGACAATGGCGAGTCCGCCCACGACCTGGCTAAGGAGAGTGTCGTAGGGCAACGGGTCGTCCCCATCGATCCTTTCGACGATGGAGCGAGTGACCGTGAGCCGCTCGTAGAGATCCTCGCCCCAGAGGGCACGTAGTTTGTCGCTGGCACTGGTGTCGTCCGGTTCGGTGCTCATGCCGCGACCCTAGTCCCTGCGCAAGCGAGGGTTTGTCAAGTCACACATCACCGGCATAGACAAGCAAACACATGCAAACGCACGAAATGACGGAGGGCCAGATGCCGCTCCGCCACCGCGATCCGCTTGCGGAACCGATCACCAGCAGGTCGGGCCCCTACGAGCCACAGAAGGTCGACCTGTGAACGCCGAATCCCTGCCCACCCCATCCCCCGGCGCCCGACGGCCCGGACTCCGCATCGTGCGGTCTGCCCCCGAGCAGCTACCGCTGGACCTGCAGTGGGAGGTGTCCCCTGGCGTGCCGGCCCAGCCCGGCGTGCCTGCCCTCCTGCATGTCGTCGGGGACCCCGACGACCCCACCGATGCCTCCCTCCCCGACCCGCGCCGATGGACGGCCCAGCTCGCCCAGGCCGTCAGCGAGGTCCTGGCCGGATCCCGGCCGGCCGCGCAGCTCACCCGCTGGCTGGCCCGGGACCAGCTCGCCCGGATCTCGGCGCGGGCGGCGGCCCGGGCCTTGCACCCCTCGGCGCGCGCGCAGCGCGGCGTGCCCCGCCCGCGAACCGTCCGGGCGGTGCGTGTCTGTCCCATCGCGCCCGGGATCGTGGAGGCGTCCGCCGTCCTCGTCGGCGGTGAGCGGGCCCAGGCCATCGCGGTCCGACTCGAGGCCACGGCCGGCCGGTGGGTGGCGACCGTCGTCGACGTCCGCTAGCCACGGCGTGCCGGTGAGCCGGTCCAGCCGGCATGGGCCACACTGTCCATGTGGCTTCCCCTCCCTTCGTCTCTCGCGTGCTCTCTGTGGTGTCGCGCCACCGGCTGGCGTCCGGCATCGCGGCGATCGCCGCGGCAGCCGTAATCACCGCGGCGGCCCTCCCGTCGCTCGCGGCCACCAACGCCGCAGCCTCGTCATCCGTTGTGGCGGAGGACCCGGGCAGCCCGTCGGGCGCCCCGGCGACCCCGGTGCCCGACCCGTCTGCTGATCCGTCGGCCGCCACGGCGACTCCAGCCCCCGGCGAGGCCGGTGCCAGCACGGCCCAGGCAACGGAGCCGCCCAAGCCGAAGAAGCCGAAGAAGCCGAAGCCGGCCAGCGCCACGCACAAGGCCAAGCACGTACCTGAGTACCCGCGCGACAAGCACAAGGGCAAGCGCATCGTCTACGACAAGGCGTTGATGACGGTGTGGCTGATGAGCAAGAACAACAAGGTGGTCGCGCGCTACCCGGTCGTCGGGCGGTTCGACCGCCCGGTCAAGGGCGTGTACCGCGTCTACTCGAAGTCACCGCACAGCGGCAACCCGTTCTCCAAGGTGACCTTCAACTGGATGGTCCGCTTCGCCTGGGGCCTGGACTCCACGGCGTCCATCGGCTTCCACGACATCCCGAAGTACTACGACGGCACGATGATGCACAGCCAGAAGCAACTGGGCCTGGCGATCGCCCGGGGTGGCTGCGTGCGGCTGGCCCCCGATGCGGCTCGGCACATCTACCGCTTCGCGGACGTGGGCACCAAGGTCGTCGTCCTGCCCTCGCCGTAGCGCCCGGTGGGTGAGACCTAGCGGCGCTTGCGGTTGGCCCGCTCGGCCCTGCGGCGCTCCGCGCGTGACGCGTTCGGGTCGACCTCCACGAGGCCGTCCGCGCCCGACTCCATCTCCCCGTGCATGATGCCGCCGCCCTCGGTCGGCGCGGAGTACTCCAGGTGCTGCGGCCGGATCGGTCCGAGCCCCTTGGCCACGATGGCGGGTGCCTGCAGCGCGGGCTCGGCGGCAGCAGGCTCGGCCACAACACGCGGGGCGGCAGCAGGCTGGGACCCGGCGTTGACGGCCGCCGCCAGCGCGGCGCCGGCCTGCGTGCCGGTGGCGTCGGTGAGTTCCTCGACGACGGCGGCGGCCTCCTCCGAGACCGGCGGGGCGACCTGCACCTCGAGGTGGAATAGGTAGCCGACCGTCTCCTCCTTGATGCCCTCCATCATGGCCGTGAACAGGTCGAAGCCCTCGCGCTGGTACTCGATCAGCGGGTCGCGCTGGGCCATCGCGCGCAGGCCGATGCCGTCGCGCAGGTAGTCCATCTCGTACAGGTGCTCACGCCACTTGCGATCCAGGACCGACAGGATGACGCGACGCTCGAGCTCGCGGAGCACCTGCTCACCCAACTCCTCCTCGCGCCGGTCGTAGGCCGTCTCGGCGTCCTCGACCAAGGTGGTCACCAGGAAGTCCTGGCTCAGGCCTGCCCTGGTCCCGCCGGACTCTGCCTCGGCCTCCTCGATCGTGATGCCGACGGGGTAGAGCTGCTTGAGTGCAGTCCAGAGCTGGTCGAGGTCCCAGGACTCCGGGTATCCCTCGGCGGTCGCCGACGTCGCGTAGCCGCCGACCGTGTCGGTGATGAAGCTGCGCACCTGGTCCTGGATGTCCTCGCCCTCGAGCACCCGCCGGCGCTCGGCGTAGACCACGAGGCGCTGCCGGTTGAGCACGTCGTCGTACTTCAGGACGTCCTTGCGGATCTCGAAGTTCTGCGCCTCGACCTGGGCCTGCGCCGACCGGATCGCATTGGTCACCATCTTCGCCTCGATGGGCACGTCGTCCGGCACGTTGAAGCGTCGCAGGAAGGCGTCGACCATGTCGGACTTGAACAGTCGCATGAGGTCGTCCTCGAGCGACAGGTAGAACTGCGACTCCCCCGGGTCGCCCTGGCGGCCGGACCGGCCGCGGAGCTGGTTGTCGATGCGCCGGGACTCGTGCCGCTCCGTGGCCAGGACGTACAGGCCGCCTAGCGCGACGACCTCCTCGTGCTCGGCGGCCACCGCCGCGTGCTGCTTGTCCAGCTCGCCGTGCCAGGCCTGCTCGTACGCCTCGGGATCCTCGATCGGCGAGAGGCCGCGCTGCGACAGCGCGGCAGCCGCCATGAACTCCGGGTTGCCGCCCAGGATGATGTCGGTGCCTCGGCCCGCCATGTTGGTGGCGACGGTGACGGCGCCGCGTCGGCCGGCCTGCGCGACGATGGCCGCCTCGCGCTCGTGGTGCTTGGCGTTGAGGACCTCATGCGGCACGCCGTTCTGCTTGAGCAGCTTCGACAGCGACTCGGACTTCTCCACGCTGGTGGTACCGACGAGGATCGGCTGGCCCTTGGCGTGCCGATCGACGATGTCTTCCACGACGGCGCCGAACTTCGCGTCCTCGGTGCGGTACACGAGGTCGGCGTTGTCGATGCGCACCATGTCGCGGTTGGTGGGGATCGGGACGACCCCGAGGTCGTAGATCTGGTTGAACTCCGCGGCCTCGGTCATGGCCGTGCCGGTCATGCCGCCGAGCTTGTCGTAGAGCCTGAAGAAGTTCTGCAGCGTGACGGTGGCGAGGGTCTGGTTCTCGGCCTTGACCTCGACGCCCTCCTTGGCCTCGATCGACTGGTGCAGCCCCTCGTTGTAGCGGCGACCGGACAGGATTCGGCCGGTGTGCTCGTCGACGATGATGACCTCGCCGTTCATCACGACGTAGTCGCGGTCCTTCTTGAACAGCTCCTTTGCCTTGATGGCGTTGTTGAGGTAGCCGACCAGTGGCGTGTTGACCGTGTCGTAGAGGTTCTCGATGCCGATCTGGTCCTCGACCCGGTCGATGGCCTGCTCGAGGACACCGATGGTCCGCTTCTTCTCGTCGACCTCGTAGTCCTCGTCGCGGCGCAGGAGCATGGCGATCCTGGCGAACTCCTGGTACCAGTTGGTGGCCTGGTCGGCCGGGCCGCTGATGATCAGGGGCGTCCGCGCCTCGTCGATGAGGATCGAGTCGACCTCGTCGACGATCGCGAAGACATGGCCGCGCTGGACCATCTCCTCCTTCGACCATGCCATGTTGTCGCGCAGGTAGTCGAAGCCGAACTCGTTGTTGGTGCCGTAGGTGATATCCGCGGCATACGCGACGCGACGCTGCGCGGGCGTCATGTTCGACAGGATGACGCCGACCTCGAGGCCGAGGAAGCGGTGGATCCGGCCCATCCACTCGGAGTCACGCTCGGCGAGGTAGTCGTTGACGGTGACGACGTGGACGCCGTCGCCGGTCAGGGCGTTGAGATAGGCCGCGAGCGTGGCGACGAGGGTCTTGCCCTCACCGGTCTTCATCTCGGCGATGTTGCCGAGGTGCAGGGCCGCACCACCCATGATCTGGACGTCGTAGTGGCGCTGGCCCAGCGTCCGCTTCGCGGCCTCCCGGACCGTCGCGAAGGCCTCCGGAAGCAGGTCGTCGAGGGTCTCGCCTGCGGCGAGCCGGTCCCGGTACTCGTCGGTGAGGGCGCGCAGCTCGGCATCGGTGAGGGACACGAAGTCGGCCTCGATGGCGTTGACGGCCCGGGCGATGCCATGCAGCTTGCGCAGGATCTTGCCCTCGCCTGCGCGAAGGATCTTGTCGAGCACGCCCACGGTGATGCGACCTTTCCTGTCGGGACGCGTGCATCCCTGGTGCGGCACGCGAACAAGACCGGCCGGAAGGCCGGTCCCCCCATCGTAGATGCCGTCCCGTGGGAGACACTTCGTCCCATGCCTGACGAGCGCCCGGATCCAGGGCAGCCCCCGGTGCTCAGCGACGGGGTCCTGCTGCTGCGACCACCGCGGCCCGACGACGCCGACGACATCGCGCTGGCCTGCCAGGACGTGGAGATCAGCGAGTGGACCACCGTGCCGGTGCCCTACGAGCGTGCCCATGCCGAGGAATGGCTGTCGCGCCGCCCCGACGCTGCCTCGTGGTGGGCCAGCCCCACGTGGAGCATCACGGTTCTGCCCGACGATCGCTGGTCCGGCAACATCGACCTGCGGCCGGACGGGGAGGGCGGCGTCGAGGTGGGCTATCTCCTCGCGCCGTGGGCGCGAGGCCACGGGCACGCCGCGCGGGCGTTGCGACTGGCCTGCGGCTGGGCCTTCTCCGGCCTCGGCGCGCAGGTCGTCACGTGGTACGCCTTCGAGGGCAACGTCGCCTCGCTGCGCACGGCCCGGCGGGTCGGCTTCCGGGTCCCCGACCACGTCTTCCGCGGGCTCGGTGCCCAGCGTGGTGGGCGGCGGGACTCCTGGATGGGCACCCTCGTGCCCGCCGACCTTGCGGCGGCCAGCGGCGGCGCCGATGCCCGCGAGTCCGACCGGCCCGGGCGCTACGAGGGTCCGGCGCTCACGGCCCGGGAACTGAGCGTGCTCGGCCGACTGGCTCGCGGGGAGTCCAATCGGCAGGCGGCCCAGGCACTGGGCATCAGCGAGAACACCGTCAAGAACCACGTCCGCAGCATCCTGGAGAAACTCCAGGCGAAGTCCCGGTCCGAGGCTGTCGTGATCGGGCTGCGCCGGGGGCTGACCACACTGCACGCCTGATCCCGGCAGCGGTCCACAGCGGCTACATTCCGGCGGCCGACGTGGCACCACGCTGGCACCGTCGCGGCTGTGCGCGCCCTGCTCTCCGACATCGCCGACCTCGCCCTCGGACGCCGCTGCCTGGGCTGCCAGGACCCCGGTCCTGGACTCTGCCGGGCCTGCCTGCGCGGACTCCGGGGGAATCCCGTTCCGGCGCGGGCGGGCGCCGTCGCCGGTTGTGCCGGCGGCGCGTATGACGGCCTCTTGCGCAGCGTCGTCATCGCCTACAAGGAGCAGGGCTACGTCTCCCTCGCCGACCCGCTGGGCCGGCTGCTGGCCGACGGGGTGCGGGCAAGCGTGGCCGGCCAGCGGCCGGGGAACCCGTACCCCTTGGTCCTGGTCCCGGTGCCGGCCCACCGGCGCTCGCGCCGTGGCTTCGACCCCGTCGGCCTGCTGGGCCGGCAGGCCTGCCGGCATCTGGCAGCGGATGGCTACCGCGCCGTCGTTGACCCGCTCCTCGTGGCCCGCGTGCGCTATGCCGAGCTGAAGGGCCTGGGCCGGGCCGAGCGCGAAGCGGCGGTCTCCGGTGCCTTCCATGCACGTCCCAGCAGGCTGCGGGGTCCAGCGACCACCGCCGCGGCACTCGTCGTGATCGACGACGTCGTCACCACCGGCGCGACCGTGCGGGAGGCTGCGCGTGCGCTGGCGGCCCTCGGCCTCGACGTCAGGGCTGCGGCCGCCGTCGCCGGCGCTAGCCGGGGTAGGTCGGCGAAAGTCCCCTGACCCGCTCCTGCCAGCTGCCGGTGACGTACCCGTAGACGAGTCCATCCGCGGACCCGATGAGGGTGGGCAGTCCGGGCGCCGCACCGACGCTGACCGGGCCTTCCGGGGTGCCGCGGGCCGCGGAGACACCCGTGGCGATGTCGACGTCGAACACCTGCACGGAGCCCGGGCTCTCGCTGCCGAGCACGGACAGGGAATCCGCTCCCGACCACGCGACGTCGATGACCTCGACGAGGTTGGACTCCACCCGGATCGGGCCGTCGACCAGGATGCTGGTCGCCCGGCCCGATGACCGCACGATGCGGGCAAGCAGGAGCACGGTGCGCGGGCCTCGCCGGACGATGAGGGCGGCGCGGGTCCCGTCGCGAGAGGGGATGGCCGCGATCAGCGATGTCCGCCTGGACAGCCCCTCGACCGTGATCTTCTCGAACGCACCGTCGCCAGCGACGGAGATCAGGCCCTCCGTGGCATCGACGAGCCACACCGATGTCGACCGGTCGAACGCCAGTCCCGTCGGCGAGCCGGGTTCGCGGATCCGGATGAGCGGCGCGCCCTCGACCATCCGCCCCTTCCACACCGCGCCCTCGATGTCGATCCCCGCGATCGACGTCGAGTCGTTGGAGACGGCGATGTCGACGAGCGCGATGTCGCCGGCACCCGCATCGCCGGCCACGGGCCGGGCGCCCTCCGGGATCAGGCGGACGACCCCGTCGATCCGGGCCACGTATCCGCTCGCTCCGGGTGGCAGTCCATTCGGGTCGACCAGCGGCCAGGCGTCCCGCGGCTGGGGCGAGGGCGCTCCCGGAACGAGAAGGGGCTGCCCGCCGGCCGTGATCTCCACGGCCTGCACGTCGGGCAACTGGCGCAAGGTCCAGACGATCTGCTGTGAGAGGGCCTGGCGGGTCTCGTCGTCCGCGGCGCGCGCATTGGCCGTGAGGTCCACCCGGGCGATGCCGCTCTCGATGGGCACCGAGTCGATGTTCAGCCGCACGCCATCGGGGAAGCCCGTGCGCACGGCGGGCAGCAGCCATTCGCTGGGCCCGGCGACCAGGCGCCGCACGAGAGTGGTCGCGAGCCCGGAGCCGACGACGGGGATCATGCGGGGGTCGGGGACGAGCGTGTCGAACGACGGGTTGAAGAAGTAGACCGCGAAGCTGCGGAAGGCACGGTCGACGTCGGACTGGGCGAGGAGCAGGCCCTGCGGCACCTCGTCGATCCGCCACTCGCCGTCGACGAGGGTGAGCTGGAACCGCTCGCGAAGCTCGGCACTCGGCCCGGCCACCTCGTAGCGGCCGTTGGTGGCGATCGTGCCGGTCTGCGGCGCCGTCATGACGACCGAGCGCCCGAACTCCGAGAGAGTCGATGTCGCCTCGTAGACCTGCACGCCCGCGTTGGTGTCCCACGTGGCGCTGGCGGTGCGGGTGAGGAACTGGCGGGCGACTGCGTGATTCCCGTCGAAGGAGGCGGAGGCGTCGAGGAAGCCCTGCACGATCTCGGTCGCGGACATGCCTTCGCGCGGGCCGCGGGCGATGACCCGGATGAACTGGTCCTCGGGATCCACCCCCACCTGCTCGCCCTGCTCGATGGGCCCGGTCGTCGGGACGACGGCGGAGAAGGACGTGGGCACCGATGCGCACCCGGCGAGGGCGGCAAGGGCCACCGCGACGGCGAGGAGCCGGGATCCGAGCAAAGTGGGCCTCATCTGCGATCCCCGGTGTTGATGACGAACGTGGCTGCCGGGGAGGTCTCGGCGCGAATGACCGGTCCCGCGTCGGCGTAGTCATCGTCGTGGTCGGGCTCGGGCGGCTCGTGGTCCTCGTCGAGCGACAGCGGCGAGGCATCGAACCCGGCGGTGCGATCCAGCGGCAGCGTGAGCCGGAAGCAGGCCCCGCGGCCCGGCTCGCCCCACGCCTCCAGCCAGCCACCGTGCAAGCGCGCATCCTCCAGCGAGATGGCCAGCCCAAGGCCAGTGCCGCCCGACGTACGGGCACGCGCCGGATCTGCCCGCCAGAACCTGTTGAACACCAATGCGGATTCGCCCGGTCGCAAGCCCACGCCATAGTCCCGCACCCGGATGGCGATGGACTCCGATCCGCGCGCAACGTCGACGTCCACCCCGCGCTCATCGCCGTGCTCGATGGCGTTCTCGATCAGGTTGCGCACGACCCGGTGCACGCGGCGCGGGTCGCAGTCGACCGTGCAGTCCGCCGAGCGCACCGTGAGCCGGATCTCCATGCCATTGCGCTCGGCGAGCGGGCGTGCCGACTCGATCGCCCGCTCGATCAGGAGCACGAGGTCCACTCGCTCGTTGTCGAGCACGGCGGCACCCGCATCGAAGCGCGAAATCTCGAGCAGGTCCACGAGGAGGGCCTCGAAGCGGTCGAGCTGGTTCTGCAGCAGTTCGACGGCGCGCGATGTCGGCGCGTCCAGGATGTCGCGGTCGTCGTACACGACGTCCGCTGCCATGCGGATGGTGGTCAATGGGGTGCGCAGCTCGTGCGACACGTCCGACACGAACCGCTGCTGCACCCGGGAGAGCTCCTCGAGCTGGCGGATCTGCCGGGCAAGGCTGACGGCCATCTCGTTGAACGACTTGGCCAGCCGGGCGAGGTCGTCGGTGCCTGAGACCTTCATGCGCTCGGACAGGTTTCCCTCGGCCAGGCGGGCCGCGGTCTGCGATGCCGCACGCACGGGCAGAACGACCTGCCGCGTCACCATCCACGCCACGAACGCCAGCAGCAGGACGAGCAGGATCCCGGTCCCGAGTACCGAGCTGCGGACGAGGTCGAGCGTGGACTGCTCCTGGCCCAGCGGGAAGAGGTAGTACAGCTCGTACGAGCCGACGGTGGGCACGAGCAGCGGCGCACCGACGATGAGGCCCGGCGCCGTGCGGCCGTCGAGGAACCTGATCTCGGTGTACGTCCACGACTGCCGTTGCGACGTGACGACCGCCTCGCGCAGCGCATTCGGCACGCTGGACACCGCCACGAGGTTGGTGCCTCGCTCGGGTGCATCGGAGCTGGCCTGCGACGCGAGGAGCAGGACGTCGAAGGTCGACGGCGAGCCGGCGCGGGCGGCCAGCGCGCTGACCACGCTGTCGACGAGCCGGGACGGCGACGGCGTCGACGGGCCGGTGTCGGCCGCGTCGAGGATCCGCTGCGCCTCGCCGAGCCCAGCCGATGCCTCGCCGACGGAGATCCGCTCCTTGGCGTCGAGCAGCCCCGTGGTCACGCGCGACAGGAGCGAGAGCCCGAGCACGCCCACGACCACGACCGAGACGACGAGAGTCGTCGCGGTTACGCGCAGCCACAGCGACCGGCCCCAGATGCGGCGCAGGCCCCTCGGGACCGCCAGCAGGATCCGGGACAGGGCGGCTAGGAAGCGGGACATCGAGCCGCTACGCCGGCCCCGCCTTGTACCCGACCCCACGGACGGTCAGGACGATGTCGGGGCGCTCAGGGTCGAGCTCCACCTTGGCGCGCAACCGCTGCACGTGGACGTTGACCAGCCTGGTGTCGGCGGCATGCCGGTAGCCCCACACCTCCTGCAGCAGCACCTCCCGCGTGAACACCTGCCCCGGCTTGCGGGCCAGGCAGACCAGCAGGTCGAACTCGAGCGGAGTCAGGGAGAGCACGTGGCCGTCGCGCTTGACACTGTGCCCGGCGACGTCGATCTCGAGGTCGCCGACGAGCAGCACCTGCGTGGGAGCCTCGTCATTGCGCCGGATGCGTGCCCGGATGCGCGCCACCAGCTCCTTCGGCTTGAAGGGCTTGACGACGTAGTCGTCGGCACCGGACTCCAGCCCGACGACGACGTCAACCGTGTCGCTCTTGGCCGTCAGCATGACGATGGGCGTGCCCGACTCCGCCCGGATCGCGCGGCAGACATCGACCCCGTCGCGCCCGGGCAGCATGAGGTCGAGCAGCACGAGGTCGGGCTTGGTCTCGCGGAAGGCGGCGAGGGCATGCTCGCCGTCGGAACAGAACACCGGGTCGAAGCCCTCGCCGCGCAGGACGATGCCCAGCATCTCCGACAGTGCGGCATCATCGTCGACGACGAGCACGCGGCCCCGCGTGGCGGGGGGAAGGCCGGGCTGGGTCACCGTCATGTCCCTATGGTGACATCCCGTCGACGCCCACGAGCAGGAGTACGGCACCCGGGGCGTTGACGAAGCCGTGGGCGACCATCGAGGCACCCGTCGATCCCGTTCGTGCCCTGACCCAGCCCAGGACCAGGCCCGTGGGCAGCAGCACGAGGAATCGCAGCGGCTCGAGGTGGAACCCGGCGAAGACGACGGCGGAGACGATCACGGTGAGCGCGGTGCCCACCCCGCGCTTGCGCAGCGCGCCGTAGAGGAACCCGCGGAAGAACAGCTCTTCCACCACGGGTGCGCCAACCAGGACGATGAGCGCGAAGGCCGTGAGGGCCAGCCGGCCGGACTCGCGCTCGAGTTCCTCGGCGGCCTCGGCTGCTGCGGACGTGAGGTCGGGCACGAACACCTGCGTGATCGTTGCCGCGATGCCGGCCAGCAGCAGTGCGACCAGCCCCCCTAGTGCGCCGTAGCCCGTGTCGCTCCAGGTGAGGCGCAGCCCGAGGTCGATGCGTGCGCCGTTTCCGCGAAGCCGGGTGGCCAGCAGCGGCCAGCCTGCGAGGACCAGCCACGGCGCGGTCACGCCGACGATGATCTGCACGCTGATGGGCGCGTCAACCAGGTACAGCACGAGGCCGACGAGGACCGCCACAACCACCGATCCGGCCAGCGCCCCGCCAACCCCCCAGAGGCCCCAGCGCGGCGGGACGAGAGGGCGTCCTGCCGCGATCGCCTCCGTGACGGTGACGGGGCAGCCCGGGTAGTCGGCAGGAGCGGGGGGCCGGGCCATGCTGGCAACTTACGCGAGGGGTCGATGCCGTCGACTCCCGAAGCGGTAGCGTCCACGCATGCCGAAGAAGAAGCTCACCGTGTGGAACGTGATCGGGACCGTGCTGGTTGCTGTGGGGCTGGTGTGGCTGCTTCAGGGCATTGGCCTGTTCGGTGGCAGCGTCATGAGCGGCGTCACGTTCTGGGCCATCATGGGCGTCATCGCCATCGTCCTGGGCGTGCTCGTCGTGATCAAGCCGCCCGCGTCGCGCAAGTAACGTCGCACCGAATCGCCGAGACCAGCCAATGGCGTCAGACCCGGGGCACCGGATTGACGCCAGGTGCAGGTCTCGGCGCAGTTGCTGGTTCTGCCGCCTGCGCTAGCCGATCCCGCGCAGCCGCTCGACGCGCACGGACAGCAGCATGGGCTCGCGCGCGGCGAGGAAGTGGCGGGTGTGCGGCTGCGCCTCGTGGGCCACGAACGCCTCCTCGTCCGCGTAGACCTCGATGAAGATGCGTGCGGTGTCGTCGCCCTCGACCCGCGTCGGCAGGTAGGTCAGTGTGCCGGGCTCGTGCGCGGCAATCCCGTCGAGCGTGCGACTGACCAGCTCGTCGAACTGGTCGAGTCGATCGGGACGGACCTGGAATCGCACAACGAGCGCGAACATGGCTTCTCCCAACCCTGAATGACCGAGACCTGCCCTTGGCGTCAGACCCGGGGCTCCGGATTGACGCCAAGGGCAGGTCTCGGCTGGGTGCTCTAGTAGCGGTAGTGATCCGGCTTGTACGGCCCGGCCACGTCCACGCCGAGGTACTCGGCCTGCTTCTTGCTCAGCTCCGTCAGCCGCACGCCCAGGGCATCGAGGTGCAGGCGGGCAACCATCTCGTCAAGGTGCTTGGGCAGCGTGTATACGCCCAGCGGGTACTGGTCGAGCTTGGTGAACAGCTCGATCTGCGCGAGCACCTGGTTGGTGAACGAGTTCGACATGACGAACGACGGATGCCCGGTCGCGTTGCCGAGGTTCAGCAGGCGTCCCTCCGACAGCATGATGATCGAGTGGCCGTCGGGGAAGGTCCACTCGTCGACCTGCGGCTTGATCGTCTTGCGCCTGATGCCGGGCAGCGAGGCGAGCCCGGCGATGTCGATCTCGTTGTCGAAGTGGCCGATGTTGCCGACGATGGCCTGGTGCTTCATCTTCGCCATGTCATCGACGGTGATGACGTCGTAGCAACCGGTCGCGGTGATGAAGATGTCAGCGGTGCCGATGACGTCCTCGAGGCGGGCGACCTGGTAGCCGTCCATGGCCGCCTGCAGCGCGCAGATGGGATCGACCTCGGTGATGATGACGCGAGCACCCTGGCCGCGCAGGGAGTCAGCCGAGCCCTTGCCGACATCGCCGAAACCGCAGACGACGGCGACCTTGCCGCCGATCATGGTGTCAGTCGCGCGGTTGATGCCGTCGATGAGCGAGTGGCGGCAGCCGTACTTGTTGTCGAACTTGCTCTTGGTGACCGAGTCGTTGACATTGATGGCGGGGAAGAGCAGCGCACCTTCGCGCATCATCTCGTAGAGCCGGTGAACGCCCGTGGTCGTCTCCTCGGTGACGCCCTTGATGCCGGCCGCGACCGTGGTCCAGCGGCTCGGGTCCTCAGCGAGAGAGCGGCGCAGGGTCTCCAGGACCACCGCGTACTCCTCGGACGTCGACTCGTCGGCAGTGGGCACGACGCCGGTCGCCTCGAACTCCTTGCCCTTGTGCACGAGCAGGGTGGCATCCCCACCGTCGTCGAGGATCATGTTGGGGCCCTTGCCGTCCGGCCACATGAGGATTTGCTCGGTGCACCACCAGTACTCGGGAAGGGACTCGCCCTTCCACGCGTAGACCGGGACGCCCTTGGGGTCGTCGACGGTGCCGTCCGGCCCGACGACGGCGGCCGCGGCCGCGTGGTCCTGCGTGGAGAAGATGTTGCACGAGGCCCAGCGGACATCCGCGCCGAGCGCGACGAGGGTCTCGATCAGCACGGCGGTCTGCACGGTCATGTGCAGCGAGCCGGTGATGCGGGCACCGGCCAGGGGCTTGCTCGCACCGTGCTGGGCGCGCATCGCCATCAATCCGGGCATCTCGTGCTCGGCAAGGCGGATCTCGTCGCGGCCGAACTCGGCGAGCGCGAGGTCCGCGACCTTGTAGTCGGGGGTGCCGTCTGGCTTCACAACGGACATGCGTGTCTCCTTCGAGGCGAATGTGGCACGAACGGCACGAGGCTTCGATGGTTCGCCCGAGAAAGGGAAGGCCGCGACGGGAACCAGGGCTCCGGACCATCGACGACCGCCCCAGTCTGCCAGAGAACGGCCGAATCGCCACATCCGCGCACCCGTGGCGGGCCACCGCAGGTCAGGGAGAGGGGGTGCGGTCCAGGTCCGGCTCGAGGAAGACATACCGAGCCGACGGCACCGCGGCACGCAACGCCACCTCGGCGGCATCGATGTCGCGGGCGATCTCGGTCCCCGTGCCGTTGTGGCGGATGGCGATCTTGGCCGCCACGAGCAACTCGTCCGGGCCGACGTGCAGGGTTCGCAGGTGGATCACTCGCCGCACGCCGCTGGAAGCTTCCAGCGCCGCGCGGATGGCGGCGACCTCCTCGGGCAGCGCCCCCTCCCCCACGAGCATCGCGGTCATCTCGATGGCCAGGAAGATCGCGATGATGACGAGCAGGGTGCCGATCCCCATGGCGCCGAAGGCGTCGAAGCGGCCGTTGCCCGTGATGACGGACAGGCTGACGCCGAACAGCGCCAGGACCAGCCCGACGAGCGCGCCGGCGTCCTCGAGCAGGATCACGGGCAGCTCCGGCTGGCGGGCGGCCTTGACGAACCCAACCAGGGACCTGTGCCCGCGCGCCTTGTTCGCCTCCCGAATCGCCGTGCGGAAGCTGAACGACTCCAGCACGATCGCGATCACGAGGACCAGCACCGCGATCCACCAGTCATCAAGCGGCTCCGGGTACTGCCACTTGTGGAAGCCCTCGTACAGCGAGAACAGCCCGCCGACGAGGAAGAGCACGATCGCGACGACGAAGCCATACACATACCGGCGCCGGCCGTAGCCGAAGGGGTGCTGGTCGTCAGCCTCCTGCTTGGCCCGGCGGTTGCCGATGATCAGCAGGATCTGGTTCCCCGAGTCCGCGACGGAGTGGATCGCCTCGGAGAGCATCGAGGACGATCCGGTGAAGAAGAATGCGACGAACTTGCTGACCGCGATGCCGAGGTTGGCCAGCAGCGCGGCGATGACCGCGCGCATCCCGCCTTCGGTGCTCACGCCGCCTTCCCCACGAACGGCGCTACTGGCGCCGTGACCACCGCGGCGAGCCCGTCGACAGTCACGTGGGCCGAAGGGTCTGGCGCCGCCAGGACGGCCGCCGTGCCCATCCGCAATTCAACGTCGGCCAGCGATGTCGACACCCGGGCACTCCCCTCGATGAGCAGCACGATCCGGTACTGCCCGGACTCGATCTCGAGCGAGCCAGACCGCAGCATCGTGGCGGAGAAGGGGGCGCCGCGGGGCGCTATCGGCGCACCACTGGGCGCGCTGGCCAGCACGGGAACTCGGTCGGGTGCGAGCGCGGCCAGGGCCTCCTCGACGAAGACGTCCTTGGCGGTCAGGCCCAGGCGCAGCACGTTGTCAGAGGAGGTCATGACCTCCAGCCCCGTGCCGGACAGGTAGCTGTGCGGCACGCCGGCCGGCACGAAGATGCCCTCGCCCGGAGCCAACGCCACGTAGTTCAGGAGCGCCGTGAGAAGCGCGCCAGGATCATGGGGGAACAGCGCAGCGACACGGGCATAGGCGGCCGCCTCGGGGCCGGCTATCCCGGCCCCGGCAACGGCACCGGGCAGCGCCGAGACCGCAGCGCCCGCATCGGGGACCGCCAGCAGGTCGGTGATCGCGTGATCCGTCGCCCCGGCGGCGGCGGCCTCAGCGCCCGCCGCGCAGCCAGGCAGCATGGCGAGGATGGCCGCCGCTTGCTCCGGCGCTCGCCATCCGGCCAGCGCCTCGAACGGCTCCAGCGCGACGAGCATCTCTGTCTTCTCGAACGGATCGGTAAGGACGGTGCGACCCGAGCCGTCCAACTGGGCCTGCCACATCGCCCGGGCCGTCGCGGCAGCGGGGTGGACCTGCACCGACAGCGGGCGGGCCGCGGCGAGCAGCTTGACCAGGATCGGGATGTTGTCGACGTCGAAGTGGTCGGCGAGGAGTTCGCCGGTGGGCACGCCGCTACCGTCGATGAGGGGCGAAGGACCGCCGGGGTGGGCCCCGAACCACAGTTCTGCCTGGGGACGGCCGGTGGCCTCGCCCGTCCACGCGACAAGGCCGTCGACCTTGCCCCAGTCGTACTCCTTCACGGCGCCGCGCACGACGAGCACGGCTAGGCCTCGGCGCCCGGTGCGGCCCCGATGCCGCCCGGGCCGGGCGTCGCCTCGTCGAGGAGCATGACCGGGATGCCATCGCGGACGTCGAACCTCGTACGGCACCGGGTGCACACGATCTGGCCGGCCACCTCGTCCGCTTCGAGGGGCGCGTGCTCCGGGCACGGGCAGGCCAGCACGTCCCAGAGTGCAGTGGGCAGGCCGAGCGTGCCCGCCTCGTCAGCCATCGGCGCCGCCTCCCCGCATCATCGCCAGCACGCCGTCGCGTACCGCAGCCATCGTCTCAACGTCGCCCGCCTCGACGTTCAGCCGGAGCAGCGGCTCGGTGTTGCTGGGCCGCACGTTGAACCAGTACTGGGCGCACGACACCGTCAGCCCATCGAGCTCGTCGATGTCGAAGCCGGCGCGGCCCGCGTACGCCGAGCGGATCGCGGCGGTGACGCCGGCCTGGTCGGCCACCTCCGTGTTGATCTCACCACTGGCGGAGTACCGGTCATAGGCCGCGAGGAGGCTCGACAGGGTGGTGCCGGGTGCCGCCTCGCCGAGAGCGGCCAGCACGTGCAGTGCCGCGAGCATGCCCGAGTCGGCCCGCCAGAAATCGCGGAAGTAGAAGTGGCCCGAGTGCTCGCCGCCGAACACCGCGTCGGTCTCGGCCATCGTCGCCTTGATGAACGAGTGACCGACGCGGGTACGCACCGGCGTGCCGCCGTTCTCGAGGATCACCTCGGGCACGGCGCGCGAGGTGATGAGGTTGTGGATCACGACTGAGCCCGGGGCCTTGGCCAGCTCGCGGGCCGCGATCAGCGCCGTCAGGGTCGACGGGCTGACGATCTCGCCGCGCTCGTCGACGACGAAGCACCGGTCGGCATCGCCGTCGAAGGCCAGTCCGATGTCGGCTCCGGTCTCGCGCACGCGCGCCTGCAGGGCGCGCAGGTTCTCCGGGTCGATCGGGTTCGCCTCGTGGTTCGGGAAGCTCCCGTCCAGTTCGAAGTACATCGGGTCGATGTCGAGGGGCAACGCCGGCAGGCCCGCGTCGGTGCCGAGGACCGCCGGGACGGTGAACCCGCCCATGCCGTTGCCGGCATCGACGACGATGCGCAGCGGCCGGCTGCCCGAGAGGTCGACCAGCCCGCGAAGGTACGCCGCGTACTCGGCAGTCATGTCCTGCTCGCGGACGTCGCCCACGGGGCCGGGGCCGACCGGCACGTCGCCGGACTCGACCATCTCGCGGATGGTCCGCAATCCGGAGTCCTGCCCCACCGGCGCGGCGCCCGGCCGGCAGAGCTTGATGCCGTTGTACTGCGCGGGATTGTGGCTGGCGGTGAACATCGCGCCCGGCAGCCCAAGGTGGCCGGAGGCGAAGTAGAGCCCGTCGGTGCTCGCCAGCCCGATCAGGATGACGTCGCAGCCCTGCTCACGGACCCCCTCGGCGAAGGAGGCCACCAGCGACGGCCCGGAGGGGCGCATGTCATGCGCGATGACGACCGACCCCGGCCCGCCGTCGGCTGGAGCGATGCCGAGCACCCGCACGAAGGCGGCACCGACCTCATGGGCGAGGTCCTCGTCGAGCTGGTCGGGGTAGATGCCCCGGACGTCGTAGGCCTTGATGACCGCGTCGAGGTTGCGCACGGCGGACAGGCTATCGGCACGCGGCCGAACCCCGAGGTCCGCTAGTCGTCGTAGTCGGGCAGCCGCTCCGGCTCGATCGAATCCACTGACGTCAGCATCCGCAGATGCCCCTTGCGCGCCGTCTCGATCGACCCGGCCGGAACCTCGGACGGCAGCGGCGTGCCGGGCTCGTAGCGTGGTCGAGCGGCCTCGCGCACCGCATTGGCCAGCGCCTCGAGATCGTCGCTGCTCGGCTTGAGCGCATCGGGGTCCGGGGTGATCCGGACGATCTCCCAGCCGAGCGGGGCGGTCATGCGCTCGCTATGCATCGCGCACAGGTCGTAGCAGTGCGGCTCGGCGTAAGTGGCGAGCGGCCCGAGCACGGCGGTGGAGTCGGCGTACACGTACGTCAGCGTTGCCACCGCGGATCCGTTGCAGGACGGCTTGGAGCACCGGCGTCGTGTCACGAAGGAGACGGTAATGGGGAGCAGCCCCTCGGCCTGCACGGCGCGCCGGGTGCTGCGAGCCGGGCCGGACTACCGGTTGGCGACAGCAAGGTCCTGCTGCGCCGTCGGGACGACGACCTCGACGCGCAGCGGGCTCCAGGGGTAGCCGGTGACCAGGTCGCCGAACCGAGACTGCTCGCGGACCCGGTGCGCCACGAGGACGGGGCCCGAGCCCTCGACAGGGGTGACGACGGCCGTGTACCAGTCGATGCCCGCAGGCGGGCTGAGCTTGATGTAGCGCACCTTGCCCGCACCGATCTTGACGCGTCGCGGCTCCGTCGGGACCGTGGCCTCCTTGCCCCCGCGGAAGGGCAGGATCGTCACGTCGACCTCGGCCGCCGTGTCCGGTGCGGTGATGGAGATGCGCACGTCGGTGGCCGACCGCACCGGGAGCCCGCTCACCGCGGACGGCCCGGAGAACGGCTGGGCTCCGGCCGAGAACGCGGTCTCGTCCTGGGCACTGCCGCCGAAGAACATCCGCACGCCCGCGACGATCGGCACCGTCGACGTGAGCTCGATGGTGGCCGGGGCTCCTTCGATGACCGGCGACATGTCGATCGTCACGACCGAGTTGGCCGGCACCTCGAGCGAATTGCGATCGACGGGCGCGAAGGTGCCGTCGGGGGTCAGCAGTCGGATCTTGACGATCGCGTCGTCGTCGCCCGGCGCCATGACCGACAGGACCCGGGGGCCGGCGCCGCTGACGATGCCCGGCACGTAGACCCGGGTGGACGGGCCGGCGGCCTGCGGGATCCAGTCGGTGCCGACCGTGGTCAATCCGACCCGCTGCTCGTCGTCGACGGAGGCCCCAACGCGACCGGTGCGCACGACCACGTGCACCGCGGTCGCCGCGACTCCGGGGGCCAGCACGTCGAGCCGCTCGACGAGCCGGTCCTCGCCCTTGATGACCAGGCCACGCCCGCCCGGGGCGTCAATGAGTCCATTGGGGCCGTAGATGAGGACGTCTGCCACGGCGGCCGTCTCGTCCGGGTTGACCAGGACGATGCGGGTCACCCGGCCGGCGATCGCGCCGCCACCGACGAACCAGAACTCCGAGGCGGCGGGCGCGCAGGCCGTGCTGGCCATGCCGCGGCCGCGGCCCCCGGGGTCGCGGCCCCACTGGTCGGCGACCAGGCCGGGGGCCAGGGTGCCCTCGCCGTACGCCTGGATGGCCGGCAACCGGGTGCCGAAGGCCTCGATCTGCGCCTGGCCACCGGGAACCAGGATCTTCGACGAGGCCGACTCCCTGCCCGGCAGCGTCTCGAGCCCGGCCGCTCCCTCGGCCCCAGGATCGTCCTGGCCGGGCTGCCCGGGCACGCTGGCCGCAGTGACGCGTACCCCGAGGTCGGTGCCGGCACCGGGCTCGGGGCACAGCAGCACCGTCGAGCCGATCGGCTCGATCGAGGTGGCTCCCTCGCTGAGGGCAGGCACGGGCTGTTGCACCAGCGTGGCCGCCAGGGTCACTACCGCGACGACCGCCACGGCGACGGCGAATGGCCGGGCGCCGGCCAGGGCCGGGCCGGGAGTGAAGCCGCCGCGTCGGATCATCACTCCTCCCCCGGGTAGAGGGCAGTCGCCTCGGCTTGGGTCTCCCGCTCGGCCTCGGCCTCGGCCAGGATCGCCGGCGCCTTGTCCGGGCCTGATTCGTCCATGTCGGGATCGTCGATGTCGGGATCCGGATCGATGCGCCGGCGCTCAGGAAGGGCCATCACCACCAGGGCGAGCAGCACCACGAGTTGCAGCCACAGCCAGCGCGTGCGCGGCCCGTCGTCGAAGTCGACCACGACCGTGGGCGTTCCCTCCGGCACGGCGAACGCCTGCGACCATGCCAGCAGCCCAGGCCCGGGCGCGGCAGCAAGGTCCACGATCGTCCCGTCGGCACCGGTAGCCACCGCGCTCCAGCCGCCGTCCAGCGCAGCACCAAGGACGAGGGAGCGCTCGCCGCCGCCCTCCGGTAGACCTTGGTCGATGTACGGGTTCGCGGACACCCGACCGCCATCGGCAATGCCGACCGGGGTCGGCTTGCCGTCGGCTACCACGCGGGCCCGCGACGTCGTTCCGGCGACCCGCCACAGCACCTCGCCGCCCGACGTGGACAGGCGGCGGAGCCCGGGTTCGCCGTCGAGGGTCGGGACCAGGGCGCTGTCGGCGCCCTTGGCGAGCAGCACGTAGCGGATCCCGTACCCGGCGAGTGCCTCGATCTCGTCGCCGCCCCGGCCCGACGCCATGGCCGCGACGTAGGGGTCGAGCGCCTCCCAGGAGGACGCGGGCGGCCCGGTCTCGGCATCCCCGAGGCGCGGGCCGGGCCCGTTGAGCAGGGAGTACGTCACGCGCCCGGCGACATCGCCTTCGATGACCAGGGTGCGGGGTGCTTGCGGCGTCTCGCTGTCGGCGGCCACGAACGCCGGGACCGCGGACGCTGGGGCGCGGCGCAGGTCCGAGGTCAGCCCGGCCACGTACCAGCCCGCCGACAGGAGGGGTGCCAGCAGCGCGACGACGGCAACGACGAGGGCGATGGGCTGGCCGAGGGTGAAGCTACGCCCGATGAACCGGTCGCGCAGGCCGTCGAAGCCGAGTGCCGCGGCCGCGATCATCATCATGCCGAGCAGCAACGTGGCCTGGCCTGGCCAAGGCCGCAGGCTCGTCGTGGACCCCGGAGGCGTCACCATGACCATCGTCTGGGCAATCCCCAGAAGAAGCGCCAGCCCACCGAAGGCGGCTATCGCGCCGATGGCCCGGAAGCGGTCCGTGCGCAGGAGGGCCAGGAAGCCCCCGAGCACGATCCCGATCGTGAGCCAGAGCGGGGTCATGCCGGGGCCGCCTGGATGCAGGAGCAGAACGTCCCAGGGCTCGAGTGCGGGATCGTTGAGGTCCGCGCTGATCACCCCGGGCTCCAGCAGCAGGAGCGCCGGGTTGAGCAGCAGGTAGCCGGTCCACGGCAGCAACAGGACCAGCGGCCCGGCCAGCGCCAGTACCAGCCGGGCACTGATGCCGCGATCCGACGCGCCGCGGGTCCGCACCGCGAGGACACCGACGACGATGCCGGCCACGACAAGCAGCAGCCACAGTGCCGGGGCGACGGACAGGACGAGGGCGACGAGGATCGCCGTACCGGCCGCCCGGCGCAACGTGCCGGTCGGAGCGGAGATGCGCACGAGGGACCTCAGCGCGAACGGCAGCACGATGGCGGCGATGGTGGTGCCGATCCGCCCCGACGCGATGGCTCCCGTCATGGCCGGGAGCAAGGCATACGCGGCGCCAGCCCACACCCGGACGCCGCGACTGCTCACCACGCCACGCAGGGCGACGTAGGCGCTGGCCCCGGCGAGCGGGATGGCGAGCAGCAGGGCCAGGGTCACGGCGGCCGGGGCCTTGCCCAGGAGGACCAAGGCGACGGCCGACAGCGCGGCCAGGTACGGCGGCGACGGGGTCACCGAGCCGGGGCCGACGTCGTGCCACGCCTGCTGGTAGGTCTCCCACAGGTCGCTGGCGCCTTCGGGCGGCGGCAGCAAGGCCCCGCCCTGGAGCACGCCGTCGCCCAGCCATAGCCCGCGGGTGCCGGCGATCGCGATGACGGCAAGCGCGATCGCGAGCAGGACGCCGGGGCGAAGGAACAGCCGCCGCATCAGGCCCGGCGAGCTGGCGTCCATGAAGTCGGCATCGTCGCCGACCGGGCCGCTGTCCAGCCCGCTGACCGAGCCTGCGGATTCCGCCGCGCCGCTGGTGGTCGCCACCGCGCCGACGACCTCAAGCAGGTGCCTGGCCTGGGACGCTGCGGTGGGGCGCAACGACCGGACGACGCCCGCAGGCTCGACGGCCGTCCGCCCGACGAGGTCGCGCGACGATCGCAGCCGGGACGGGCGAAGGGCCACCGCCAGCACGGCGCCGATCTCGTCGCGGGCGGCCCGCACGTCCTTGCCCAGCAGGTAGACGGCCGAGCGGAGGAGGCTGCCCAGTACCAGGCGCAGCGCCACGAACGGGGCCGCGAGCGTCGTGGCGTGCGCCAGCAGCACGTGCACGGCAGCCTCGCGGTCGGCCCGCGCCGGACGCGGCGCGATGTCGTCTGCCCGTCGGCCGTGCGCGGATGCCTCGCGGTGGTGCAGGACGGCATCGGTCGCGACGAGCACCCGCTCGCCGCGCCGGTGGGCACGCCAGCAGAAGTCCATGTCGTCGCGGAAGAGCGGCAGCGCCGGGTCGAAGCCCGTGAGGTCGTCCCAGACGTCTCGGCGCACGAGCATTCCGGCCGAGCTGACGGCCAGGACGTCGCGGACGCCGTCGTGCTGGCCTTGGTCGTGCTCGCGACGCTCCAGGCCGGTGACCCGGCGCCCCGAGCCGGTGACGGTGACCCCGACCTCCAGGAGAAGCCGGCGGTCGTGCCAGCCGAGGATCTTGGGGCCGAGGATCGCCGCGCTCGGGTTGTCGTCGGCGGTGTCGAGCAGGGCCGACAGGCACTCGCCGCTGGGCGCGCTGTCGTCGTGCAGCAGCCACACCCACTCGATCGGGTCGGGCATGAACGGCTCGTGGCCGGCCCGGCCGAGATGGTCCAGCCCCGCCTGGACGGCCTCGCCGAACCCCACCCGGTGGTCCAGCACGACGGTGCGCTGCACTCCGAAGGAGGCCGCGAGCAGCGCCGGGCTGGCATCGACCGAACCGGTGTCGACGCCGACGGCGGCGTCGGGCGGCCGGGTCTGCTGGGCAAGGGTGGTCAGCACCGCGGACAACCAGACGGCGCCATCATGGCTGACCACGACCGCGGTGACGTGGTGGTCCCGGCGGGGCAGGGGGGGCGGTGAGTCCTCCTCCGACAGGAACTCCTCGACGCTGAACCACTCGGTGGTCTGGTCGGGGGCGGGCTCCTCGAGCCCCGGTTCGGGGGCGTCGGCCAGGGGCGACGGCGGGGCCAGCGCGGCTGCGAGGTCGTCCTCACGCCAGTCCTCGTGCGTCACCGGATCACTCTACGTGCTGGGCTGCGGTGGCTTGCCGACCCGCGCCGTGGGGCGGGCGGGCGCTTGCCCCATGCGGACGAGGGCCGGGTGCGGACTAGACGACGCGGCGCTTGAGGCGGCGCCGCTCGCGTTCGGACAGGCCGCCCCAGATCCCGAAGCGCTCGTCCTGGGCGAGGGCGTACTCCAGGCACTCCACGCGGACCTCGCAGGTCAGGCAGACCTTCTTGGCCTCGCGAGTGCTGCCGCCCTTCTCGGGGAAGAACGCCTCGGGGTCGGTCTGCGCGCACAGGGCGCGCTCCTGCCAATCCAGCTCCTCGACGTCGGACAGCGGCACCAGCACCACGTCAGCCACCTAGAGGACCTCCTCGACCCAGCCGAACGAGCGACCAGTTGACACTCGGCGAGCGTAACGACACGCCGTTGGGACCGCATTACATCGTTGTGATTCACCCTTCGTCAAGAGGAAACCGGACATAACGGACGCAATGCCCACTTTCTCGGCCGGAAAGGCCACTGGGACCGCGGAATCAGCCCGGTGCCACCTGCTGCAGGAACCCGGCGAGCAGCGCCCGGTAGCGGTCCGGGTCTGAGTTCCACGAGAGCCCGTGGCCGGCACCGTCGAACAGCACCAGGTCCACGAGGCCCGGCGGCGCCGCGGCCGCGAACTCCTCGCTGACAGCGGCCGGGACGGTGCGGTCGGCGGTCCCGTGCACGATGAGGATCGGCGTGCGCAACGATGCGGCGTCGGCCACGTGGTCCGCCGCCTCGAGATCCAGCCCGTACCGCCAGGCCGCCACCCGCAGGGCCGGCCCGGCGACGAACGCCGGCATGCCGAGATCGTCGGCGGTCAGCCGGACCGCTCGGCCGAGGTCGGTGACCGGGGAGTCGAGGAAGGCGCCGACGATCCGGTCCGCGAGCGGTGAGTTCTGCAGGAAGGCCAGCACGATCGAGCCGCCACTGCCCGCGCTGGCCAGCACGATGCGCCCAGCCCCGCCGTCCAGCGCGAACCGGACGGCCGCCTCCAGGTCGGTCCACTCGTCGGCTCCGAAGCCGGCGTACCCGTCGCCCTGGGGCGCGCGGGCGTCGTCGCGGTAGCGGACGAGCAGCATCGGGTTGCCCAGTCCCGACACTGTCTCGGCAATGCGGAGCCCCTCGGCCGGCGTGGCACCTCGCCCGTGCACGAACACGACCCACGTCGATGACGTCCCGGGGACCAGCCAGGCCGGCGCGGGGCCGCCGGGAGCGTCGTACGTGACCTCCTCGAACTCCAGCCCGAGACCGATCCGCGGGTCGCGCGGGAAGTACCAGGCATCGAGGGCGGCCGCCTCCCCCGGTTCGGGCGGCGGGGCCACCACCTGGCCAGTGATGGTCCGCGAAGTCCCGGTTGCCGACACGACGGGGTCGGCCGTCTGCACGTAGCCCCCGCCCGTGGTCGCGATCCCCATCAGGCCCTGGTCATCCCGGCCTCCCGTGCTGCCCGAGTACCGAAGGCCGGCAGCATCCACCGAGGAGACGACAAGGGGGAAGACCGGGTCAGGCTGCCCTGCGCGCACCGCGTCCCCGATCAGCCCGCTCGCCTGCCACAGGCCGGCGGCCGCAACCACCGCCAGCACGACCAGCGCGGATCCGGCAACGGCCCACGGCCAGCGGCGACGCCTTTCGGCGTGGGACCGTCGCCGGGCGGCATGGGAGGCGGCCATGGCGCCATTGTGCTCCCGGTCACGCCCACCGCGCCTCTGACAGGATGACCCGATGCGCATCACGGTCCTGGCCGGTGGCATCGGTGGCGCGCGCTTCCTCCGCGGCCTGCGGGCGCACCTCGGGAGCAGCCATCCCGGCGCGGAGATCACCGTCATCGGCAACACCGGCGACGACATCTGGGTGCACGGACTGCGGGTCTGCCCCGATCTCGACTCGATCATGTACACCCTTGGCGGGGGCATCAGCGAGGAGCGCGGGTGGGGCCGCGACGGCGAGACATACGTCGTCAAGGACGAGCTGGCCGGCTACGGCGTGGAGCCCACGTGGTTCGGCCTGGGCGACAAGGACCTCGCCACCCACCTCGTGCGCACGCAGTCGCTCGCCGCAGGGTTCACGCTCAGCGAGGTCACCGCCGCCCTGTGCGAGCACTGGGAACCGGGCGTGCGCCTGCTGCCCATGAGCGACGACCGCGCCGAGACCCATGTCATCGTCGACGACCAGTCGGGTGCGGTCGACGACGCAGGCCGACCCCTGCGGCACGCCATCCACTTCCAGGAGTGGTGGATCCGGTACCGGGCCGCGATCCCCGCGCATGGCTTCGTGCTCGTCGGTGGCGAATCCGCGAAGCCGGCGCCCGGTGTCCTGGCCGCGATCGCCGAGGCCGATGTCGTGCTTCTCCCGCCCAGCAACCCCGTCGTCTCGATCGGCACGATCCTGCAGGTCGCCGGCATCGCCGATGCGCTGCGCACCACTGCCGCCCCCGTCGTCGGGGTCTCGCCCATCGTCGCGGGCGCCCCCGTGCGCGGCATGGCCGACGCATGCCTTGCGGCGATCGGCGTGGACACCACGGCGGGGGCGGTCGCCCGGCACTACGGAGGGCGGGGCTCGGGCGGCTTCCTCGACGGCTGGCTGGTCGATGACCGCGATGCTGCCGTTGTCGACGCGGTGGAGTCGGCCGGGATCGCCTGCCGGGCCGCTCCGATGATGATGACCGACGTCGAGGCCACCGCGGCGATGGCGGCCGCGTGCGTCGCCCTGGCAGCCGACCTGCGCACCGGTCCATGACCGGACGGTGGCTGCAGGTCGTCCCGGTCCCCGGGCTGCCGCGGATCGTGCCTGGGGACGACCTCGGGGCCCTGATCGGGGAGGCCCTCGCGTCGGTCGGGTGGCCGGATGGCACGACCGGGCTCCTGGACGGCGACATCGTCGTCGTCACGAGCAAGGTCGTGGCCAAGGCCGAGGGACGGGTCGTGCGGGCGGACTCGCGCGACGAGGCCATCGCCGGCGAGGCCGTTCGGGTGGTCGCGTCCAAGGTGACCCCGCGCGGAGCCACGCAGATCGTGCAGACGGCGCACGGCCTGGTGCTGGCAGCCGCGGGAGTCGATGCCAGCAACGTCGACGAGGGCTACGTCGTGCTGCTCCCCGAGGATCCCGATGGGTCGGCGCGCGCCCTGCGCGGCGCGCTCGGCGCCCGACTGGGCGTGCGCGTCGGAGTCGTGATCACGGACACCCTCGGCCGGCCGTGGCGGCTGGGGGTCGCCGACGCGGCGATCGGCTGCGCTGGAGTCGTGCCGCTCGACGACCACACCGGACGCGTCGACGGGTTCGGCCGCACGCTGGAGATGACCGTCGTCGCCGTGGCGGACGAAGTGGCCTCGGCCGCTGACCTGGCAAAAGGAAAGGTCAGCGGTGTGCCCGTCGCCATCGTGCGCGGCCTGGGTGAATACGTGACCGACGACGACGGGCCGGGGGCCGCTGCGATCGTGCGGCCGCTCGACGAGGACCTGTTCACGCTGGGCACGGCCGAGGCCCTGGCGGAGGGACGACGCAGTGCGGCATACGCCCGACGGACGGTGCGCTCGTTCACCGACGAGCCGGTGCCCCCGGAAGCCATCGAGGCCGCTGTCGCTGCGGCAGTCAGCGCCCCCGCACCGCACCATTCCGAGCCCTGGCGGTTCATCGTGCTGGGCGACCCGTCGGAGAGGGTCCGCGTGCTGGACGCCATGCGCGAGCAGTGGATCCGTGATCTGACCGGACTGGACGGCTACGACGCGGAGTCGGTGACCCGCCGGGTCCGCCGCGGCGACATCCTGCGCACCGCCCCCGCCGTGGTGCTGGCCTTCGTCGACCTGCAAGGCGCCGCGCACGAGTACCCGGACGAGCGCAGGGCCTCTCATGAGCGCGACCTCTTCATCGTCGCGGGGGGCGCGGCCGTGCAGAACCTCATGGTCGCGCTGGCCGCGGACGGGTGGGGCTCGGCCTGGATCTCGTCGACCGTCTTCTGCGGCGACGTGGTGCGGGACACGCTGGCGCTGCCGGGCACGTGGCAGCCACTCGGCGCGATCGCGGTGGGCCGGCCGTCGGCGCCCCCCGCCGACCGGGCGGCACGCGACCCGCGGCAATTCCTCAGCTACCGCTGACCCATCGTCGAGCGAGCAGTACGACTACCAGGGCAGGTCGCAGCCCACCGACGTGTAGTACTCGGCGATGGTCATCTCCGTCCCTCCGAAGGCTTCGACGAAGTCCTGGGGCTGGGTGTCCTCCGCGAACCCGCCCCCGTCGGCCGTACCAATCACGAGGAAGCGATCCGAGGCGACCAGCGGGGTGCTCGTGAGGACATCGCGCGCCTCCTCGAAGTTGGCTTCGTTCTCGGTGCAGGTAGCCAACGAGTCCGTGTTGAACGCCGCCGCATCGAGGACCAGGATCACGTCGAAGTCGTCACAGTTGATCTCCGTCCACTTGTCGGTGACCTCGCCGTCGAGGGTCTTGCCTTCCTGGACGAACGGGCCGACACCGGATTCCATGCAGGTCAGGCCGTTGGCTTCCAGCGAGTCCCGCACGTCCTGAACCGTGGCCCACTGCACCGTGGCCGGGGCGATCGACGGGGCGGACGTCGACGACCCTCCGCCGCACGCGGCCAGGGCGAGCACCGCGAGCACAGCCGTGGCGGAGAGCTTGGCGGGAACGAGCACGGCGGTGACCTCTCGACGGCGGAACCGGAGCGCCAGATTATTGGTATCCAACCGTCAACGTGAGCGATTGTCGGGCACGGACATACGTGGCCCGCGACGCGGGCGCTCGATCCCGCTGGTCTCGACCAGCCGCTGCACCCGGTACCGGTGCCCGGCGAACGGCTCGAGCAGATCCGCCATGTCCTCGTCGGTCCCGTCGCGCCGGCCGGTGAACGCGTAGGCCAGTCCGGCGGCGAGGTGGTAGTCGCCGAACGAGACCGCATCGGCGTCACCGAGGGCACGAGCGCACGTCTCGGCGACGGTCCACCTGCCGACGCCGTCCACCGCGGCGAGCCGCCGGCGGGCATCGGGCAGGGGCCGGCCGGCGCACGCGTCCAGCCGGCCCGCATGCTGGGCCGCCCGAACGACGGTGGCCGACGCGAAGGGCTCGGTGCCCCACCTGTGCCACTGCCACGAAGCGACGGCACGGATCCGCTCGGGGTCGGGGAAGACCCGCATGGGCCGGGGCGTCGGCCCGGGCGCGGGGTCGCCGACCTCCTTGAGCAACGCGGTCCACGACCGGCGCGAGGCGATGCCGGTGACCTTCTGCTCGAGTACTGCCGGGACGAGTGCCTCCAGCACGAGCCCGCTGCGCGGGACCCGCCACCGCCCGGCGAGCGCGCGCCACTGCGGCTGCAGGTGGGCGGGCAGCAGGTGGGCGGGGAAGCCCGTCGGGTCGTCCCCGGCGCCGAGCAGGCCCGGCACGGATCCGATGGCCCAGCCGGCCCCTGGGCCCCAGGCCCGAGCCCGGACCGTCGAGGCACTACCGGACTGCCCCTGGTCGTCGGCGGCCAGCGCGAGGGTGGCCGGGCCGTCGGGGGTGCGCAAGGTGCGCCAATGGCGCCCGGACCGCTCCCGAAGTGCACTGGGGTCATGGCCGCCGCGCAGGAACGGGCCCAGCACGAGGTCGAGGTCGACGCCGTAGGGCGCGACCCAGTCCAACGCCGCGTCGCCGGGTAGCACCGGGGCTCAGCGGTCGGAGGAGAAGCGCACCGTGCCCGGCGCGAGGATCGCTCCCGGCCACACCCGCACGCCGGTCAGCAACTCGTTGCCCGCGCCGATGACCGCGCCGTCGCCCACGACGGTGCCGTGCAGCACGCAGCCCTCGCCGACGACCGCGCCCACGCCCACGATGCTGTTGTGCACGCGGGCACCGGCCTCGATGCGCGCGCCATCGAAGACCACGCAGCCATCGACGACCGCACCGTCGGCGATGAAGGCCTCGCGCCCGACGACGGTGCCCCCGTGCACCTGCGCCCGGCTCGAGACCTGTGCCCCCGGAAGCACCAGCAGGTCTCCGTGCGAGGGCACCGCCGGCGATGGCGCCGCGCCCAGCACGAGGTCGCGCGACCCCTGCACGAAGGCAAGTGGCGTGCCGAGGTCAAGCCAGTAGCCGCTGTCCACGACGCCCGTGACCAGCGCGCCGGATTCCAGCAGGGCGGGGAAGGTCTCACGCTCGACCGATACGGGACGGCCACCCGGGATGGAGTCGATGACGGACCGGCGGAAGACGTAGCAGCCGGCATTGATGTTGTGCGTGACGATCTCGGCGTCCGTCGTCGGCTTCTCCAGGAAGGCGGTGACGCGCCCGGACAGGTCGGTCGGCACCAGGCCGTAGGCACGCGGGTCGTCGACCGGAGTGAGGTACAGGGTCACGTCGCTGCCGGTCGAGTCGTGGTGATCGACGAGGCCACGGATGTCAAGGCCGGTCAGCACGTCGCCGTTGAAGACCAGCACCGGCTCATCGGGGCCGCTGTCCAGGAAGGGCAGCGCGTGCCGGATGGCCCCGCCGGTGCCCAGCGGCTCGTCCTCGGTCGCGATGACGACCTCGATACCGAGGTCCGAAACGTCGATGAACTCGCGGAACACATCGGCTCGGTAGGACGTCGCCAGGACGATGCGGGTCACCCCGGCCTCGCGGGCACGGGTGATCTGGTGCACCGTGAACGGGACCCCGGCCACGGGCAGCATGGGCTTGGGGGTGTTGATGGTCAGCGGGCGAAGGCGGGTGCCCTGTCCCCCGACGAGCAGCACGGCTTCGGTCATCCGGCAAGCGTCCCACACGGGGCGCAAGCCAGGCCCGTGCAGCGGGACGGTGACGTCATCCCGGCTGGACGAACCACAGGGTCAGCCGACCCGGCCCGCCGGCGGCCGAGTAGTCCTCGGTGGCGAACGCCACGACGGACTGGTCGCTGCCGAAGCGCCAGTCCGACGGGCATGCCGAATCGGTCATGACGTACACGACGCCTGCCGCGCGGAGAGCGTCCGGCCGCTCGGCCGACCGACGCTCCGCATCCTGGAACGTCCGGAAGGCCGGCTCGTCCTGCGGCCAGGCCAGGCCGGCGTTGTAGAACGCGACCGGGCCCGGGGAGACGAGCTTCAGGAGCCGCGGGTCCAGGCACTGGCTGCTCGCGACGAGATCCTCGTGCCCGCCGAGCAGGGCGTGGATGGCCCGGGCGCGGTCGTCGTCGGCCACCACGATCCCCTCGCCTCCGGCGAAGCGCCAGAAGGCCGGCAGATCGGCCACGCTGGCGGACCAGGCGACCACGGCGGCCGCCGCGAGGGCCACGACAGCCACCCGACGCCGTATCGCCATGTGCTTGACCTCGGCCAGGGACCACGCCAGCGCGACGGTGAGGAGCAGCGCCGACAGCACCTCGAACTGCAGCCAGAACCGGTACGGCTCCTGGTCGAAGCCCCAGCGGTCATTGGCGGCGAGGACGATCCACCCGGCGCCGAGCGCCGTCAGCAGTGATGCCAGCGCGACCTGCCTGCGTCCGCGCATGGCGACGGCGCACACCATGCCGACGAGCAGCAGCGGCAGCGCGGCGAGCAGCCCGGGACCCAGCGGCACGCCGAGCCCCTCCGTCGATGCCTGGCGGTAGGTGAGGAAGGGATCGCCCTGCGCGAGGCCCACGACGGTGCGTGCCACCTGCGGAGCCGAGCACGCAGCGGCAACCACGCCCACCGACACGGCCAGGCGCGGGTGCCTGACGATGAGCGGGAGGGCGGCCGGGAGGATCGCCAGCAGCAGCAAGGCGTACACAGGAAGCGGCCCGGTCACTGCGGCGATGGCCGGGCCGCCCAGCAGGACCACGCACACGACACCAATCGCGGCGGCGAGCAGGGGCCAGGAGCGGTACCGCTGGACCGACCAGGCCGCGGCGAACACCGCAGCGATGAGCACGCCCGTGAAGAAGCTGTAGGTCTGGATGTTGGCCAGCAGGCCGAGCATGGCAGCGGCGGCAAGCACCATGCCCGCCCGCAGGCGCGGCGCCGGTGGCGGGTCCGTCCTCGTCGCCAGCAGCAGCAACGACATCGCGATCGCCGCGAGGGACAGTCCCGCCACCTCGGCGTTCAGCGTGAACAGCGTTCCGTAGGGCCCCCACAGCACCGCATGGTTGCCGGCCGGCGTGTACCAGTCGCCCGCCGCCGACCACGAGAACGTGCCGGTGAGCAGGGCTGCCGCAGGGAGAACCGGCGCGAACCAGAGACCGGAGTAGCGGTATGCGGCCCAGCCCACGATGGCGACCGCCGCGCCGACGACGAGCAGTCCCGCTGCCGTCCAGGCAACGTAGACCGGCAGCCCGGTCGCCAGCGAGACGAGCCCGACTGCCTGGTACCACAGGCTCGGGTAGTACAAGGTGCCCGTCAGCGTGAACGGCTCGACGAGGTCCAGCGTTCCGCCGGCGACGTTGGAGGCGATCGCGGCATAGGACAACTGGTCGTTGTCGAAGTACCCGCGGAACCCCCGCCACCACTCCTGCTGCCAGACCGGGCCGAGCAGAAGGGCGGCGACCACGGCCTGCGCCAGGGCGAAGGCGAGGGCCACGGGGATCGCCGTTCGGCTCGGCGAGGCGATGCCGTTCATCGGCCTTCAGCCTATGCCCGCGCCCTACAGTCATCCCGTGATCGATGCCTGGACGCTGATGCAGCACCGCCGCAAGGATTCCGGGGCGCAGCCCCTCGTCACGTACGTGGATGCGGGCACGGGCGAGCGGACCGAGCTGTCCGCGATCTCGCTGGAGAACGCGGCGGCGAAGATCGCCAACGCCCTGCGCGACGAGTACGGGCTTGAGCCTGGCGCGCGCATCGGGATCCACCTGCCGCTGCACTGGCAGCGGGCGACCTGGTGTGCTGGCGCATGGACGGCCGGCTGCGCCTTGTGGCCGGGCCTGGTGGATGCGGACCTCGTGGTCGCTGACGTCACCGCCGCGGCCGCGCTGGGCGGCGCGGCCGGGCGCACCGTCGCGGTGTCGCTTCACCCGATGGGCCTGCCGATCACCTCGACGCTGCCGCATGGCGTGAGCGACGCGACCGTGGCCGTGCTGAGCCAGCCCGACGCCTACCTGTTCGAGTCGCCGTCGTCATCGACGGGTGCCTTCGGGCTGGCCGGCCGGTCGTGGACCCAGGACGAGGTCCTGCACCTCGCGGCCGGACGGGCCACGGACTGGGGGCTCGGCCCGGGCGGGCGGCTCCTGGTCACCGAGTCCGCGGACGAGCAGGATGGCTGGCTGGCCGCCCTGGCCGTGCCGCTGGTGGCCCGGGCATCCGTCGTTCTCGTCGGCGGGGAGGGCGACGTGGAGTCGATCGCCGAGCGGGAGCGGGCAACGGCGATCGCGACCTCCTGAGCGGGCCGGTCAGGTCACCGTGACCGTGAACTCCGGGCTGACGCCGACCACGACGCCTTTCTTGACGACCAGGACGCGATAGGTCTTGACGGAGCCCGCCTTGCCCGGGTCGGCAACCACGAAGCGGTACCGGCCCTTGGCGGTCGTGCGGGTGACCTGCTTGGTCTTCCACTGCCCGTCGACGAGCACCTGCCGCCACGCCTTGAGCCCGGCCTTGGCCGGGCGCACGAGGCCGACAACCTTGTAGCGCGCGTTGTCGCCGACGGTGACCGCGGTCGGCGACAGCAGCGACACGGTGCGCTGGGTGATGCCCTGCGTCGGGTCAGGCGCGGGGGCAGGAGCCGGGGTGGGTGCGGGGGCGGGGGCGGGGGCGGGGGCCGGGGCGGGGGCGGGGGCGGGGGCCGGGGCAGGCAGCGGCGCTCCGACGTTGCCGCTGATCGAGGTGATGAAGGACGACTTCAGCCGCAGCGCGCCCTGGAACTGGTTGCCCGTCTTGGTGATCACGCTGCCGTCGGCGGCCGTCGCCTGGACCCGCCGGATCGCGCCGGACACGAACCGCTCGGTGACGTCGACCCGCACGACCGCCCCCACCCCGAAGGCCTGCGCCATCTGCGCCTGGCTGACGTTGACCGTCCAGGTGCGGTTCGGGTTGTCCTCGTGCAGGGACCACGGGTCCGGGACGCTCGTCGCATAGGGCAGCACGCCGCCCCACACGTCCTTGGAGCTCTGGCTCGCACCGCCGTTGGAGGCGCTGTAGAACGCGCTGATCGGCTTGCCGTCGTAGAGGATGGCCAGCCCCGCATTGGGTGCGGCATGCGTCGCGTTGACCGCCTCCAGCCATCGGCCGCCCTTGGCCGAGCTCGCCTTGATCCAGCCCGTGAACGTCTGGTCGTAGTAGGGGCCGCCGCCGTCATCGAGGTGGCACGAGCAGGCCTGGCGCACGCCGCGGCCGACCTTGCTCAGCGCGTACGACCGCGCCGCCAGCACCTGCGCCTGCATCGCAGCGGCCGGCCAGGAACTGGACACCTCCGATATCCCGTAGAGGTACTCCTCGTGGACCCGCACGGAGTTCACCACGTTCAGCCGCATGCCCTTCGAGGTCGATACGGGAAGCACCTCGACGTAGCCGTACCGGTAGCGGTGACCCGACGACGACAGCGCGCTGCCCGGGCCCACCACGTTGAGGAGGGTGGCCGGACCTGAGGCGGAGCCCGGCGTGCGGGTGCCGGCCCACCTGATGGTCGCGGTCGGTCCGGTGCCGACGTCGCTCACGACGCCTCCCACCACCCGCTGGACGGCGATGTCCGGGCCTACCGGGGCGAAGCGGAACTCGTCCGCCGCGGAACCGATCACGACGATCGCGCCGACGGTCACCTCGACTGCGCCCCCGCCGGGCTCCTGCGCCTCTCCGCGCACGGATGCCGAGGCGGCCTGGTACAGCAGGTTGACCCGGATGTCCATGTCGTCCGGCACCGCCGTGACGGCCGTGCCGGAGTAGTAGTGGGTGACGATCGACGCCGCGTCGTAGCCGGCCTTCGCCATGCCGTACGCCCCCCATTGCGACATGCCCACCGCATGCCCATAGCCCGACCCGACGACGGGGAACGAGGCCGGCAGGCCGGCCGGGTCGACGGGGGCGTCCTCGGCGAGCGCTGCCCCCGGCAGCAGCAGCCCGGGCAGCGCGACGGCGCTCGCCAGGAGTGCCACGAGGGCGGCGCGTCGCATCGTTGGGCTCCAAGTGCTGGGCAGGGCCGGGGCGGCCGGGAAGGGTGCCGACACCACGGTGCCACATGGACCCCGGGATCCCTATCTCCCACTCGCCACTTAAGTCACATTCGTCACAGGGCTCAGGGCGCGCCGGAACCCGCGGACGTGCGCGTGCGTCGATTGGCTCGGATGGCCGTTTACCATGGCCTGACCCCGCCGCGCCTCGTGCCGGCGACCCCGAGAGGACTCATCGTGGCAGCAGGCAGCGCCGGACGGACAGCCGTCCGAACCGTGCTGGCGGTCGTCTCGGTGCTGGTCCTGCTCACGACGGCCGCGGGGGCCGCGGCCACCGTCTACATGAACCAGCTTCAGGGGAACATCACGTCGGTCGACGTCAGCGACCAGATCGGGCCGGTCGAC
Source organism: Actinomycetota bacterium (assembly GCA_030645615.1). Taxonomy (GTDB): domain Bacteria; phylum Actinomycetota; class Actinomycetes; order S36-B12; family S36-B12; genus UBA10649. Next base: position 37,199 of record JAUSNB010000063.1, read on the forward strand.
ACCAGCGCTCCGATCGCCGCCATCAACGAGGAGACCGGCACGTACGAGCCGCTGAACATCGTCCTCATGGGCAGCGACACCCGGGTCGGCAAGGGCAACGGCGGCTTCGGCGGCGTGGAGCAGTTCGGCACCGCCCAGCGCTCCGACACCGTGATCGTGCTGCACATCGCGGCGGACCGAAAGTCGGCCATCGGGGTGAGCATCCCCCGCGACACCATGATCACCCTGCCCACCTGCAAGAAGGACGGCAAGAAGGTGGGCGGCTACGTCGCCCGCTTCAACCAGGCCATCGAGATCGGCGGACCCGGCTGCACGATCAAGGCCATCAAGGAGATGTCCGGCCTGGACATCAAGAACTTCATGCTCGTCGACTTCGGGGGGTTCAAGCGCATCGTCGACGCCATCGGCGGCGTGGAGATCTGCCTGACCGAGGCGGTCGACGACCCGCTGAGCGGCCTCGACCTCGAGGCCGGCAAGCACCTCGTCGAGGGAGAGGAGGCGCTCGCCTTCGTGCGCGTGCGCCATGGCATCGGCGACGGGTCGGACACCTCCCGCATCCGGCGCCAGCAGGCCTTCATCTCCTCGCTCATGCGCAAGGTGCTGTCCTCAGGCACCCTGCTCAACCCGGCCGCGCTGCTCAACGTCCTCGATGCGGCCACCAAGTCTTTGACGGCGGACCCGCAACTCGCCGATATCAACAACCTCAAGGACCTCGCCCTCAGCCTCAAGGACCTCAATCCCGCCGACGTCACCTTCACGACGATGCCGTGGATCCCCAGCGGCGACGGGGCGACGGTACTCGTCAACGCCAAGAAGGCCGCCCCGCTGTGGGAGGCCATGGCCAACGACACGGCCTGGCCCCCGAAGGACGGCACGACCAGCGACCAGCCCCTGCTGCGGACCGAGCCCGAGCAGATCCGCGTGAACGTGCTCAACGGGACCGCGACGAAGGGCCTGGCCAAGAAGGCCGCCAAGCAATTGCGCAAGCAGGGCTACCTCGTGCAGGAGGTCGGCAACGCCGAGACCTCCGATTACGCGCTCACGACGGTCCAGTTCGACCCGAACTGGGACGTGTCGGCCAAGACCCTGATCTATGCGACGAATGCGTCGGAGACGGAGAAGGTCAAGAAGCAGGGCGGGACGATGAACCTCATCGTCGGCGCGGACTGGGCCGGCGTGCGACCGGTCGAGATCGACGAACTGGCCCAGGACAACACGGCGAACGTGAACACCGCCGACGAGAGTTTCTGCGCGTCCTGACCCTCCCGAGCGGCCAGTCGTGGGGGTGCCTTGGACGCGCACGACCCCCACGCCTGGCCGCTCGCCGGGGTGGTGTCGGGCCTTCCACAGGTGGCGGCCGCAAGGTCACGCGATCACAACCCGCTGACGGCCGTTGGCGATCGGCCTTGGTCGCGGCTCACTGGTCGGATGCCAACCGACGACACGCCGATCAGCGAGGTCAACGGCGCCTTCCGCGTGACCGCCCTCGGAGCCGACGGGCTGAGCCGGGAGGCCGCCCGTGGTCCGCGCTTTGCCGCACCGTCCCGCGGCGTGCGGTACCGAGTCGACCACGCGGATCCGCGGCTGGCCCGGCACACCGCTGCCGTTCTGGGCAGCAGTGGACACGCCATCCTGGCGGGATTGTCGGCCGCCCAGGCCTGGGGCCTGCCCACCCCGCCGTGGATCGGCCTGGAGTGGGCAAACCGACCGGTGAGCGTCGCGGTCGGCGATGGCAACCGGCCGCGGCGCGGCGACGTCGAGGGACATCGCCTGCTGCTGCCGACCGGTCACGTCACCCACTTCCAGGGGGTGCGGCTGACGACGCCAGCACGGACGTGGCTCGACTGCGCGGCGTCGATCCCGCTCCCGCACGCGGTCGCCATGGGGGATGCTGTCCTCGCACAGGGCCTGGCCAGTCAGGAGGACCTCGCCGCCATCGTCAGCTGGGCCAAGCGACGTCGAGGCGTCGTCGCGGCGCGCCGGGCAGGCGCGCTGCTGGATGAGCGGTCGGCGTCCCCTGGGGAGTCGCTTGCGCGGGCGCACCTCGTCCTCGGTGGCGTGGCGGCTCCGGTCTGCAACCACGACGTCATCGTCAACGGCGAGTGGATCGCCCGAGTCGATCTCGCGTGGCTCGCGGCTCGCCTGGCCGTGGAGTACGACGGAGAAGTCCACCTGACGGAAGTACGCCGACGCCACGACGCGGCGCGCCGGAACCTGCTGCAGGCCGCGGGATGGCAGGTCATCACGCTCACGGCCGCGGACCTTGGCCGCCCCTGGGCCATGGTGTCGTTGGTCCGGGCAGCCATCGTCGAGCGGACACCACCCCCGCCACCGCGCCACCGCCGTCGATGAGCGGCCAGTCGTGGGGGCGGGCGAGGACGTGCGGCCCCCACGACTGGCCGCTCGACGGGGTGGTGGTGGGCGTGGTGGTGTCAGATGACCGGGGGCCGGCCCGCCTTCGTCATCGCCCAGACGGTGCGCCACTTCATCCGGCGCCTCCCGATCGGCCGTTCGGTGATCCCCTCGCGCAGCCCGCCGAACCAGGCGCCGAGAGCTTCGCGGTCTCGCACGCGCAGCAAGGTCATGCCGACCCACGTGCCCACGTAGACCGGTTCGAGCACGAGCGGCAGGTTGCGCCTGGCCAGCCACACCCGGTTGCGTGCATTGAGCCGGTAGTAGACGTCGTGCCGGGCCGGGTCGATCACCGGGTGGTGCACCACGAGATCAGCCGCGTACCACGGCACGTAGCCGGCGTCCCACACCCGCCACACCAGGTCGATTCCCTCGTGCGCGTAGAAGAACTCGTCGGCCCACCCGTCGATGGCCTCGAACACCGACCGGCGCATCATGACGGCCCCCTCCCACAGGGCGGTCGCCGGGCCCGGCTCGTGCGGGTCCCCCACCCGCAGCCGGGGCACCCACCTGCGTGGCGCCGGGAGGCCCGTCGGGTCCTCCACGCGCGGCTGCACCAGCCCGAGGAGCGGATCGGCGGAGAACCGGGCCGCAAGGGTGGCGAGGAACCGCGGGTCCGGCAGCCACGCGTCGTCGTCAAGGAAGAACAGCAGCTCGCCCGAAACGTGCGGCACCCCGGCGTTGCGGCCCGCCGGGATTCCCACGTTCCGCGGCAGCGCGACCGCGCGCACGCCGTCGGGCAGGCCCGCCGGGATCCAGCCGTTGCCGACGACGACGACGTCGACGTCAACCCCCTCCTGCGCCAGAACCGAGCGGAGGCTCGCATCCAGTCCTTCGGGGCGGGTGCCCATGGTGAGGACGACGACCCCGATGCTCGGCAGGACGTCCACCGCTAGCGGAGCCGGCTCGACGACAGGATGGCCATGAGGTGGCCCACGATCGTGACCACCCCGAGCACCGCAAGGCCGGCCACCAGTACGCGCGTCGCCGCGAGGCCGCCCAAGGGCACGTCGACCACCGCGGCGGCGAGGGCCAGCAGGGTCAGCTCGACGGAGTGGTACGCGCGGTGGAACGGGAAGAAGCGCGCGACGGACCGCAGCCGCCGCAGGCCGCCGGTGCGGGGCGCGGAGACCTCGGCCTTCTCCTCCAGGCGCGGCAGCCCGTTGTACGCGCGAGCGACGTGGACCATGTCATTGAGGGCCTTGTTGTACAGGACGATCACCGACAGCAGCGCGCCGATGAGTGGCCAGGGCGTGTCCATCCATCCCTCGCCTGGGAAGCCCGCGGCGCGCAGGCCGAGCGCAATGGGGATGAGCCCCTCGGCCGTGTAGTGGCCGACGCGGTCGAGGAAGACTCCCTTCGGCGATGAGGTGCGGCGCCAGCGCGCGACCTCGCCGTCGGAGCAGTCCCAGAGCATCTGCAACTGACCGAGCAGGGCAGCCAGGAAGGCACCGGGAAGTCCGGGGATGAGCAGCGCGGAGGCAGCCGAGACGCCTGTCAGGATCATCAGCCACGTGACGCCGTTGGCGGTGATCGAGGTGCGCAGCAGCGCCCTGGTGAGGTACGGCGACAGGCGGCGCAGGTAGACGTCGGCGACCCAGTGCTCGGAGTTTCGCCGGCCGCGCACCGCGGGCGGCTGGCCGACCTCACGGACCTGCGCGACGCTGGGGCGCGCCGGACGCGGCTCCTCGTCGCTCATGACCCGTCCGCCGGCCTGCTCGACCGGGAAGCTCCGCGCTGCACGGAGAGCCACTGTACGGAAGCGACGACGACGAACCACCCAGCCAGGAGCCAGGCCCCCCACGTCAGGCCGGTCGCGAGCGAACCGGCCCCGAGGACGGCCAGCCCGATGACCACGATGGTGCGCCCGTCCCAGCCAAGCCCGGGCCACGCCAGCCACCGCGGCGCGGCCGAGCCCTGGAGGGCCCGGTAGAGGTTGTCGTAGTGGTGGAAGGCCACGACGGCCATCCACCAGAACGCGGCCACCAGGGGCTGCGGCGACACCAGGAAGGCGGCGACAGCGACCGCTGACAGTTCGACCAGCCGTAACAGCGCAGGGACCGCCCAGGCTCCGCGGCCCTGCCACCAGGTGATGCGCCGGGCGGGCGGCACGAGCCGGGTGACCGCGCTGAGCAGGGGGCCGGCGTCGGCCTGCCGCGTGAGCAGCAGGACCCCGGACGCCGCGGTCGGACCGCGCCACGTGAGCGTGCGAAGGGTCCGCCCCACCGTGACATACGCGAGCGCGAGCAAACCGGCGCCTAGCAGGACGCCGAGCGCCCACGCCGGGCCGAGCGCCGCCGCGAAGACACTGATGATCAGCCAGCGCTCGCCGATGGGCAGGTGGATCGCCCGCTTCGCCCAGCGGACGGCATCGCGACGGTTCATGCGCGAGGACAGCTCCATGGCTCCGCTCACCGACCAGCCGCCGGCCGAGCCATCCGCACCGTCATCGGCGATGGCGATGTCCCGCGGAGGCACGTACGCCTCGCGCAACCGCTGGACGCGGGAGAAGTCATAGTCGGACATGTGCCGGGTCGTCTGCAGGACGACCAGCACGACGGCCAGCCACCAGATGTCCAGCCCGCCGCGGGCGCCCCCGATGGCCAGGCCCGCATAGGCGAGGAATTCCTTGACCCGATCGGTCGATGCGTCGAGCCAGGCACCCAGCGCCGAGAACCGCCGGGTCGCACGGGCCACCTCGCCGTCGACGCAATCCACCACGAGGCTGGCCTGCAGGAGGATTGCCCCGACGACCAGCGCCCACCGCGACCCCCACGCAAAGGATGCTGCGGCCGCGATGCCGATCGCGAAGGACAGCAGGGTGATCGCGTTCGGGGTCCAGCCCAGGCTCAGGGCCGCCCGGGTGAGCGGCTTGGACAGGCGACGGACGACGAAGGTCGAGTAGAAGCCGTCGTCGACGCGATTGGCCTGCAGCCGGGCGATTCTGGCCTCGTCGACGCTCTCCGCGGCGGCCCGGGCAGCAGCCGGTTCCGGCGCACCTCGCGACCACGGCACGTCCACCATGCCGACCGCACGCACAGCGACGCCGCCTCGAGTAAGCGCGACGGCGACCAGCTCGACCGCGTCCCGGCCGTGCGTCGGCACCACGCCGGCGGCCACGGCGGCAGCGAGGGCGGACACGGCAGCCCCCGCGGCCTCGGCATCGGCCGCAGAGATGAGCAGCGCGCCTACGGAGCGGTGGTCTGGGGCGGTCACGCCGTGGAACCCCGAGCCGGCGCTCGTGACGAGGTGATGGCGCACGCGCACGTCGCCATCACGGGAAGCCGGTCGCACGAGGAGGCTCGTGGGGGCGAAGGGGTCGTGGGTCAGCGGCGCAAGGGCGGCATCCGCAACGACGAGGTCGTCGGCAACGAGCACGACCGGAGCGGTCCAGGACGCGAGGCCGGCTGCCAGTGAATGCAGGGCCGTCGCCGGCTCCGCTCCACCGGGCAGGCTGACCAGGCGCGCGCTCACGGACGAAGTGACTTCAGCCGCCAGCGAGTGTTCACGTCGGCCTTGGCACGCGAGATGAGCTGCGTGCTGAGCTCGCGGGCGCTGAGCTCAGGGTTCTCGCGGGTCATCTCGATGACGGTCATGACGGCCTGCACCGCGGCATCGGTCGGCAGCTCAGTAGCGGAGCTCGCGGGGGGCGGCGGCGGCGAGTCGACCCGCACCCCGAGGGCGTCCAGGTCGCCGAGGACGCGCACCCCGAGGTCGCGGATCCGGTCCACCGACTCCGCTCCTCGCTCGGCCGCTGCGTCCAGCGCCCAGTCGGGGGTGTGCAGCCGCGGCTCCTCAGGCGCAGGCTCGCGTCCCTCCACCATGCCCAGGGCGACGCCACGGCGCACGAAGCGCACGTATTCGTCCCATGTCATCTCCTTCTTGACCCGGCGGTTGAGCCGGATCAAGAACTCCGCCTCAGCCGCCGTCATCGAGCGGTTCGACGTGAGGTTCATGCGCGAGACGAGCACGTCCTCGGGCAGGTCCAGCAGTTGGGCGAAGGTGCGGTACATCTGCTGGTGCTCGAGGCCCTCGAGGACGAGCACGGTGACGGCATGCGGGCCGAGTGCCTCCGCCCACCGCTGGATCACGTTCGCATGGTCATTGCGCCGCCAGAACGACGGCGTCATGTGGCCCTTGTCCTCGCTGAACACATTGCGCAGCCACTTGTCGTAGTTCGCGACGAGGCCGTACTTGAGGTACTGCTGCCAGGAGGACGGCAGGAGCCTGCCGAGGTTGCGGAGCGTGACCACGACGTGCACGCGCGAGCCGCCGAGGTCCGCGACGACCTTCGCTGCCGTCGGCCCGTCGCACTCGCAGAAGAACTCGCTGCTGACCGCCACCCGGCCGGGGTGCTTGCGCACCTGCTTGGCCATGGTGTCGAAGAACTTCATGTCGTACGACTCGCCGCCCCGCTCCTTCCAGCCCCACGTTCGCTGGGTGACGGCCAGCGCCTGGCGGTGCTGTGCGCTGCGCTTGCCCGGGTACAGGATCCCGTGCTCGCGGAGCTGCGGACGCGCGTCGGCGAGGGCGGCCTGGATGGCCGTCGTTCCGGTCTTGTGCACCCCGACGTGCAGGAGCACCCCGTCCGCCGGGAGCGCGGACACCTCGGGCAGCGACGACATGGCCATCAGCCTAGAGGGGGCCGCCGGACTCCTCGGTCGAGGTTTCGGGCTCCTCGGGTGGCGTGTCCTGGCCGCGCCGACGGGATTCCCGGAAGAGGGCGATCGCCTCGGGCACCGTCCCCTGCGCCACGAGCGCACCGGCCTCGAGGACGATCGCGCGGTCGCAGAAGCGCCGGAACTGCCGGGGGCTGTCGGATGCCAGCAGGAACGTGACGCCGTCCTTGCGCATCTGGTCGACCCGCGTCCAGCATTGCTGCCGGAAGTCCCGCTCGCCGACGACCAGCACCTGCTCGACGGCGTAGGCCCGGGCCTCGGTGGCCATGCTGATCGACCACGCCAGCTTCTGCCGCACCATCGGGATCGCCGTCCCCAGGTACTTGTCGAGGCTGCCCTCCAGGCCGGAGAACGCGGCGATGCCGGCGACCCGGTCGCCAGCCTCGTCCGGAGTCATGCCGAGCAGGCCGCCCACGAAGTAGATGTTCTGCCTGATCGTGAAGCCACGCTGCAACGCCCGCGCGACGTCGATCATCGGCACGACGGCCACCCGCCTGCGCACCGCTCCCTCGTCCGGAATCAACGTGCCCGCGGCGAGCCGCAGGAGGGTCTCCCGGCCGGAGCCCTTGCCGCCGACGATGGCCACGGACTCGCCCTCGGCGACGCTGAACGTCGCCCCGCGCAGCCGCCACACCTCGTCACGGCGGGTCTCCCCCGCGATCCGGCGCAGCCGCTGGCGTCGCCCCCCGCCCCGGCGCCGGACCTGGCGCGGCATCCGCACGCCGACGGCGTCGAACTCCAGCACGGGGCCTAGACCGGGCGTGAGCGGTGCGCGCGCCATCAGGCCTCCTTCAGGATGCGCGGCTCGAGGCGGCGGAACACGATGATGCCGACGACGAACGTGGCGGTGCAGATGCCGAGCGAGATCGCGTAGGCACCCACCGTCTCGATCTCCTCTGGCCAGAACCCGATGCGGTACAGGCCGAGGATCCCGACGAGCGGATTGAACGCGGCGAACGGCTGCACCTGTGCAGGGATGTTCGAGATCGAGTACAAGACGGGCGACAGGTAGAACAGGGCACGCATCACGATGCGCACGATGCGGGCAAGATCGGGGACGACGACGGACCATGACGCGATGAGCAGCCCAAGCCCGTACATGAAGAAGAACTGCACGAGGATCGCCACGGGGAAGAACACGATCAGTGGCCCGGGCAGGGTCTTGGTGAGGGCCATCGCGAGGAGCACGACCGGCAGCGACAGCAGGAACTCGATCATCGTCGACGCGATCACCCTCAGGATCCACAGTTCCGTCGGGAGCAGGCTGATCCGCAACTGGCCGCCCTTGCGGCGGAATACGCGCGTCGTCGCCGAGATCCCCCGAGTGAACCACCACCACGGCAGGATCGCGATGGACAGGAACAGCAGGTACGGCTGCAGGCCGAGATCGCGGGCACCGAGCAGGACCGAGAACACGAACCACAGCACCACGGACATGCCGAGCGGCTCGAGGATCGTCCAGAGGTACCCGAGGCGGAACTTCTTGTACTGCGTCTGCAAGTCACGAAGGACCAGCATGCGGAGCACCTGACGGTGCTCCCAGAGAGATCGCACGCTGGTTACGATAGGTCACGCCCGTGCCAGGCCAGCCAGGAGCCACGCGGGATCCAAGACTCACGGGCGGGGACAGTGACGACAGCCGGCAAGAGGCGCGATGGTGCCGTCACCACCTTCACCAAGAAGGCGGCGCGCGCCACGGCCAACCGGCTCCGCGCCTACGGCAGCGCCCGCGAGCCCGAGGGCTTCGACCTCGACGACGTACCCACCGCCGACATTGCCCTGTATTTCGCGGACACGCCCCACAAGCTGTACCAGCTGAGCCAGTGGCTGCCCGTCTTCGAGGCACGCACGGACATGCGCACCATCGTGGTCGTGCGCTACGTGGAGACGTACAACGAGCTCCTCGGCCGCACGTCGCTCAAGGTCCTGCTCGTCCCCCGCTACGAGGTGCTCATGGCGCTGTACGACCGGGCGGACTTCCATGCCGTCGTCTACGTCAATAACGGGTGGACCAACTTCCAGTCGTTGTCGTTCCAGCAGGCCGTGCACGTGCACGTGAACCACGGCGAGAGCGACAAGATCTGCATGGTCAGCAACCAGGCGAAGGCCTACGACAAGGTGTTCGTCGCCGGCGAGGCGGCCGTGCGGCGCCATGCAGCCGCACTGGCGTGGTTCGACCCCGCCCACCTCGTGCGGGTGGGCCGCCCGCAGCTCGACCTCCAGGTGCCGCCCGTCGTGGGGCCGTTCGACGGCATGACGATCACGTACGCGCCGACCTGGGAAGGCGAGGACGAGGCCAACAACTACACGTCGGTTGACCGCTACGGTCCGCGGATCGTCGCTGCCGCCCTGGCCCAGCCGAGCGCCCGCGTGATCTACAAGCCGCACCCGCGCGTCGCGTCGACGAAGGACGCCGGGGTGGCCCGCGGCCACGCGGAGATCGTTGACCTGGTGCGGTCGGCCGCGGCTGCCGACCCGGCCCGTGGCCACGCCGTCCTGCTCAACGCGGACGTGCTGGGCGTCATCCGCTCGACCGACCTCATGATCGCCGACGTGTCGAGCGTCAGCCTGGACCACCTGTACCTGAGGCCCGACGCCCCCCTCGCCCTGACCGACCGGCGCACCAACCGGGCACGGCTGCTCGAGGATGCGCCCGTCGCTGCCGGGGCGCATGTCATCGACGAAACGAGCATCGGAACGCTCGACCAGGCACTGGCGTCCATGGTCTCGCACGACTCGATGCGGGAAACCCGCAACGGACTGCGCGACCTGTACTTCGACTCCCTCGCCCCGGGACAGAGCACGGTGCGCTTCTGGCAGGAACTCGAACGGGCGATGCATGAGCATGATCAGGCCCTGCGGGAACTCAGCCGGCTAAGGGTTGTCGACGACGTGGCGGAGGACAGGCGATGACCGTGCAGGCAGTGATCCTTGCAGCGGGCATGGGGACCCGTCTGGGCAAGCCCTGGCCGAAGCCACTGACCCCGCTGTCCGACGGGCGCACCATCATGCGGCAGCAGATGGACAACCTGGCAGCCGCCTTCGCGGACCTGCGTGTCCTGACCGTCGTGGGCTTCAAGCTGGAGCTGATCCTCGAGGCCTTTCCCGACGTGACGTACGTCTACAACGAGAACTACGACCGCACCAACACCAACCGCAGCCTGCTGAAGGCACTACGGCTGTCCGCCGACGGCGGCGTGCTGTGGATGAACGGGGACGTCGTGTTCGACCCCCAGGTCCTCGAGCGGACGAAGGACCTCATGGCCGCGGAGCAGTCGTTCATCTGCGTCAACACGGCCATGGTCGGCGAGGAGGAGGTCAAGTACACCGTCGACGGGGAAGGCTTCGTCGACCGGCTGTCCAAGACCGTCGCGGACGCCCTTGGCGAGTCCGTCGGCATCAACTACGTGAGCGCGACCGACAAGGCCCGGCTCATCGAGCGTCTCGCGGAGTGCGACGACTCCGATTACTTCGAGCGTGGCCTGGAGCTCATGATCGAGAAGGACGCCGCCCGCGTGGTGCCGTTCGACATCCGCGACCTCTTCGCCGTCGAGGTCGACTTCGAAGAGGACCTTTCCCGGGCGAACAAGCACCTCTAGCCAACGCCAGCGCACCCTGCCGACCTTGAGGTTGGCGCCTGAATTTGGGCTCGGGATGCGCGCCAACCTCAAGGTCGGCGGGGGTCAGCGCAGGACCCGGGCGATCAGCGCCTCCCACTCGTCCATGACGAGGTCCGCCCGATAGGGCCGGACGGCCTCGCGGGCCCGGCGGCCCAGCGCGGCACGGTCATCTGCCGAGCCCATCAGGGCGGCCATCTGCTCCCCCAGGGCCGCCGGGTCGGCACGAGGCACGAGGCGCGCGGCCGCACCGTCGCGGCTGAGCAGCCGCACGCCGGCCGAGCAGTCCGTGGCGATGCAGGGCAGGCCGCTGGCCATCGCCTCGGCGAGCGCAAGTGGCAGTCCCTCGGTGAGCGAGGGCAGCACGAACAGGTCCGCCTCGCGCAGCAACCCCTCGGCATCGGCGACCGGCGGGCTGAACTGCACCCGGTCGGCGCCCGCCGGAAGTCCCGCAGCCTGCTTGCGCAGGGACTTCTCGTCCGGCCCGGAGCCCGCCAGACGCAGCGTCCAGCCGGGGAACTCGCCGGCCACCAGGCCCCATGCCGACAGCAGGAACCCGGCTCCCTTCTCCACCGCGAGCCGCCCGAGGAACATGACCGTGCCCGTGTCTCCCGGGCGCACGGCCACCGGCTCCGCGGGCCAGAAGGCCAGCGGGTTCGCCAGCCATGTCGTGTTGTTCAGCCCTGCCCGACGGAAGGCGTCCGCGTCAGCGGGGGTCAGCAGGGTGACCAGGTCGACGTCGGCGTACAGGCCGATGGCACGGGCGAGGTCACGACCTGCGGCCGCGGCCTCGAAGGACGAGTGGTACTGCCCCACCACGGCCCAGTCGTCGTGCGGAACCTCGGCGAGGTGCTCCATCGCCCACAACTGCGTGGTCACGATGACCCCTGGCGGTCCGTCGGCCAGCAGGGCAGCCAGGCCGGCGACCGCCTCCGCCCGCAGCAGGGACCGCGTGGCGAGGCGCTGCTTCGTGGCCCGGCTGTGGCGGGCCCGGAAGCCCAGGTCCTTCGGCGGCGCCGGCCACTCGTGGCTCATCAGCGTGACCCGCCGGACCCGGGGGTCGAGCGCGTAGTCATGCGGGGGCAGGTATGGCGCGATGCCCAGGAGGTCGACGGCGTAGCCACGACGGGCCAGGCCGTCGGCCACGACATGTGCCACGCGCTGCGCTCCGCCGACCTCGTCGATGGTGTTCGCGGCGATGACGACCCGCGCGCTCATGCGAACCCCTCGTCCAGAACGACGGCCGCGGCCCGGGCCGCCGATTGGCCGTCCGCTGGCGCGCACCTCTGCTGCGCGAACGACCGGCGGCCCGGGCCGTGGAGCGCGTCCCACGCGATCGGGTCGTCGAGCCACGAGCTCACCTCGTCGACGAGGGACTCCATCGACATCACGACCGGCGCTACCGCGACCTGCAGCTCGTAGACGCCCGTGGTGCGCCGCACGAAGGTGTCGTGGTCGGGCTCGAAGCACACGACCGGCACGTCGAGCGCCGCCGCCAGGCCGATCACTGACGAGTAGTCCGAGATGACGAGGTCCGAAGCCGCGACCCAGTCGGCCTGGTCGCCTGCCCCGCGCACGTCGCGGACTGCGTAGGCCAGGCGCGCCGGCACGTCCAGCCCGGCCGGACCGCGGACGAGCAGGTAGCAGTGAGCGCCCAACGCGCCCGCCCAGGCGTCCAGGTCGAAGTCGGAAACCGGCACGGCGCTCGCGCGGGCCACCGGGTCGTACAGGACGATGCGCCGGTCCGCCGGCAGGTCCAGTCCTGCCCGCAGCGCCGCGATTGCCACTGTCCCGGACCTGAGGACCTGCGCTGCCCGGTCGGCCCGGGGCTGGCCCACCACGGCGGCCGGCCCGCGGACCGCCAGCGCGGGCCGGATGATGTCGGCCGTCCAGTCCGAGGCGACGAGGACGCTCGTCGTACGCCCCCCGCGGCGCCGCACCTCGCGCACGGCGGGAGGCGACACCAGCACGCCCGGGTCGTCCAGGCCGATGCGGTGCACGGGCACGTCGCAGGCGGCCATGACCGCTCGGGTGCTGCGGCGTCGCCGGACGGTCAGCGGCGACGTGCCGTCATCGAGCCAGAGCCTCGCCCGGACCATGAGCCACTGGTGCCGCAGCCCGTAACGCGCCACCGCGCGGGCGTACGAGGGGACGTCGGTGGGCACCGCGCCGCGGTACGCCCACGCCTGGGCGAGGCCGGGGCGGCTGGCGTGCAGCGCCTCCCCGATCGCCCGGATGTCGTCTCGCCTCTCCGCGCCGTCGAGCACGACGAGGTTGCGCGCCGGCAGCAGGAGCCCAAGCCGCTGGACGAGCCCGGGCAGGATGTCCGCCCGGATGGTCGCGGCAAGGGCGAGCAGGCTCCTGATCACGGGGGCGCTGCGCCGGCTGGCGCGCCGACGGGCCGAGCGACGAACGGCTGGTGAGGCGGCGGCCCGCCAGCCGATGGCGCCGAAGTCGTACGGGCCGACGGCGAGGAGATCGGGGCCGTCCGTCACCCTCGTTCCGGGGTGGTCGATCTCGACGCGCGGCGCCTGCTCGGTGCAGGCCCGGACCGGCAGGGCGCTGACCACCCCGCCGCGAGCCATCGCCAGCATGACGGTGCCGCGCTCATGCGCGGCGAGGGGCGCGGGGTCGACGGCTGCGGGCGGGCCTGTCGCGCGCCACGCGCGCACGGCTCCCGACGTCGCTTCCCACTGCGCCGGCACGGCCAGCACGACGCGGCCGGGGCCCGCCACGAAGCGCAGTTCGAGGGAGTCGACCGCGTCGAGGGTTCCGTCATAGTCGACCGTCGTACCGCGTGCCGACAGCACTCCGCCGACGTAGTCCATCGACGCCACTTCGTGCAGGAAGCGCCGCTGGCTGAACGGCACGCGCAGCGGCTGGACGTCCGCAAGGTCGAGCCAGTCGCGCGCGAGACGGCCGCCTGCCGGCGGGCCGGACGCGAGGTGGCTGCACCCCCAGTACTCCCGGTCCCCTTCGCGCACGATGGACTCGCCGACCACGGACGCCCACTTCACCATGGCCATGGCAGCGCGGACGCCGGGCAGGTCGTCCACGAGCAGGTGGTAGATGGCCACGCGCAGCCCGGGCCGCACTTTCCAGACCGGGCCAAGGTCCATGGCAGACACATACGGGATCAGCCGATCCATGAGCGCACGTGCGGTGTCGTCGTCGGCTTCCAGGATGGACGACAGGTAGAGGTAGAGGTCGTGCCGCAGGAACTTCAGGTCCTTGATCTGCCGCAGTGCACCCAGCCCCTGGGCCTGCAGGAACGCGTCGATGCGCCGGTTGATCTCGATCCGGCTCTCGACGTTGCGCACCTCGTGGCGGCTCTGGGTGATCGACGGCTCGTCCGACAGCCGGTCGACGTACCAGAGATAGACCGTCTCCGGGATGGCCGCCACGCGCCGCGAGGAGGCAAGCGCCTCCAGGGTGAACAGCTGGTCCTCGAACAGCAGCCCTTCCGGGAAGCGCAGCCCGGCCCGCTCCAGCATCGAGCGCCGGAAGATCTTGTTGACGGTGATGGTGTCGTTCAGCAGCTCGGGGAACGCTTCGAGGCCGTCCTCGACCCGCTCGGACTCGTGCACCTCGGGCCGCCACCGTCGGGTGCGCCCCGTCGCCACGTCCACGCGCTCTGCCGTGCCGCAGACGACGTCGGCATCGAGTCGCTCCGCCGCCTCGAGCAGGTTCTTGCACGCGTGCCGGTCGTACTCGTCGTCGGAGTCGCAGAACATCACCCACGGGGACTGGGCCACGTCCATCCCGCGGTTGCGCGGGGCACTGCAGCCGCCCGAGTTCTGCTCCAGGCGCTCGTAGCGGATGCGTGGATCCTTCGCGGCGAGGGCTGCCACCGCGTCGGCGGTGCCGTCGGTCGAGGCATCGTCCACCACGACGATCTCAAGGTTGCGCAACGTCTGCCTCTGCACGGATCGGATGGCTCGAGGCAACCGATCGGCGTCGTTGAACGAGATGACGACGACCGTGACGTCGGGAACGGCCATCAGCCGGCCTCGCCACGCAGCGACCTGGCCCGATCGATGAGGACCGCCGCCCGCGCGTCGAAGCTGTGCTCCCGGGCGACGCGTTGCGCGAGGGCGAGCCGCGATGCCCGGTCGGGGAAGGCGCCCGGCCCAGCCTCCAGGATCTCGGCCAGCTGCGCAGCCGAGGAGAAGGAGCGGACGTCGCCGCCGAACGCGTCGGCTAGGCCCGTGGCGGCGTCCGTCAGCACGCGGGCACCAGCGGCGGTCGCGTCGAAGAGCCGGTTGGACAGGAAGCCCTCGGCCGCCATGTCCGGCCAGTGGTCGTTCAGGACGATCCCGGCAGCCGCGTAGGCGGCTGGCAGTTCGGCGTTCGCGAGGAACTGCCCCGCGATGCGCTCAGGTGGCAGGTAGGCCTCCCACCCCGCGCCGAACACCGCTACGTCAAAGCCGGCGGCGAGCGCGTCGCGCACCGCGGGGCGGAACTCGCCGCGGGTGGAACCGACGAACAGCACCGCCGGGCCGGTGTCGGGAACGGCCGCATCGGGCCGGAATCGACGAGGGTTGGTCGCCTGCAGCAGCGGCTGAACCGGCACGTCGAAGTGGCGGGTCCAATGGGCGCTCGCGGCGAAGCAGGCGTCGAAGCCCGCCGGCTCGTCCTCCTCGACCAGTTCGGGGTGGCTGATCACCCAGAGCAGCCAGGTCGCCCCGCCGCGTCGCGGGCGCACCCGGCGAAGCCCTCGCAGGACGACGACGACATCGTCCTGCTCGCGTGCCGGAGCCTCCGCCCCCGGGCGGGCCACGACCGACGCCTCCTGCCCGGCGCGGGCAAGGGCGTCGACGAGGTCGGCAGCGAAGTGCGTGTCCCCCCACTGGTCGCCGGCCTCGCCCTTGGGCGCCGACGTGACGACCGACCAGCGCAGCGGCCGGCCCCGCCTGCGCCAGCGCGCCAGCACCCTCAGCCCCCCGCCTTGCGGGGCACGCCGCGAAGGAACCCGGTCCCCCAGGCACCATGCATGGTCGCGTACACGGCCGGGAGCCGGGCTGCCTCGCGCCATGCCAGTCGGGGCGCCGTCATGGCGCTCTGCGCGCTGGCGGCCAGGTCGAGCAGTGCGTAACCGACCGGCGCGACCAGGCCGAGGCCGACCAGCCAGGGCTGGCGGGCCACCGCGCCGGCGACGGCCAGGGCAACCCCGGCGCCGGCGCCCACGACGGCAACCGGTGCGGCGAGGTAGCGCAGCGAGACGGTGTCAGGGTGTCGGCGGGCCACCTCGCGTCGCCACCGGCCGTAGTCGTGATACTGCCGCGCGAGCGCCTTCGTGTCGTGCCGCGGCCGATACGTCACCCGCATGTCCGGCGTGAACCACACCGCGCCGCCGGACTGGCGGATCCGCAGGTTCATCTCCCAGTCCTGCGCGCGGACCATCGACTCGTCGTAGCCGCCGACGCGCTCCAGCGCCGAACGGCGGAAGCACCCCAGGTAGACGGTGAGCGCCGGGCCCGGGTCGCCGCCGACGTGGAACGCGGCACCGCCCACACCGAAGCGCGAGGTCATCGCCCGGGCCACCGCTCGCTCGAACCCGGTGGTCCCCTCCGCGGCCATGATCCCGCCGACATTGTCGGCACCGGTCGCGAGCAGCGTGCGCACGCCGGTGGTCACGTAGTCGGGCGGCACCATGGCATGGCCGTCGATCCGCACCACGACGGTGCTGTCCGTCGCCCCGATCGCGGCATTGAGCCCGGACGGGGTCTTGCCGGTGGGGTTGTCGACGACGGTGACGTGGTCGTGCCTGGCCGCGATGGCGTCAGCGACCTCCCGGGTGCGATCCCTCGACGGACCGACGGCGATGACGATGTCGAGCACGCCCGGGTAGTCCTGCGCGAGCAGTCGATCGATGGCGTGCCGAAGGTGCCGTTCCTCGTTGACGACCGTCATGACGACGGATGCCGTAGGCCATTCGTGCGGAGGCTGACCGTCCGACGGGCCTACCGTCATTCCTCGCTCCGGAGCACCAGGCCCGCCTGCGTCCCGAAGGCCTCGTGTGCGATGACTCCGTCGTACTTGTCGACGACCTTGGTGAGGAAGTGGTCATCCGAGACCGACGCAGTGTGGCCGGCCTGGTGGCGCACGTAGATGTACCCCAGACCGTGGGTTCGGTAGACCAGCCCGCCGTCGGCGATGACGCGATCGAGCAGCGCGCGGTCGACGGACTTCGGAACCGGCCGCCACCCCCCGATGGACATCAGGTCGGCGCACGAGATGAGGATCGTGCCGCCGGCGACGAAGTCCGCGTACCGCTCGGCTCCGTACGCGGGCCGGAACACGGTGGTGTCCTGCGCCTGCAGATAGATCCAGTCGAGGGTCTTGCCCACGACCTGCGCGCCCGAGTACTCCCGCGCGATCACGAGGTCCCAGATGTGCTCGGGTGCATAGATGTCGTCGTCGTCCATCTTGGTGAACAGGTCGCCCTCGGCCCGATCGCTGCACATCTGCAGCGCCTGCCCGAGGGTCTTGCCCGAATCGATGGGCAGGACGGTCACCCGGTGCGGCACGTTCGTGGCCCGCTCCCAGATCCGCGCGGCGCTCATGCGGTCACCGTGCGACCCGATGACCACCTCGAGGTCGGGGTAGCGGAGCCCGGACAGCATGGCCAGCATGTGGTCGAGGTGGTCGGGCCTGTTCGTGACGATGATGACGCTGACCGAGGGCCACGTCCGCATGCCCGCGACCGGGCTGTGGTCCCTCAGCGCGGCTCGACGCGCGCGGACGGAAGCGGCCTGCCAGCCGAGCCCGTCGTCGTCCGGGGGCAGCAGTCCCCGGTCGTCCGACACCACGAGCCCGCAGGCTGCTAGTTGCGTGGAGAGGCGAAGCGGCAGGGGCGCGTCGACGACGACCCCCTTGACGCCGCGCAGTTCGCGCACGTGCGATGTGTTGACATCGCCGTTGACGACCACCGTGACGCCCGGCGCACTCACGGTGAACCGCTCGCCGGCCAGCGTCCCGCGCGCGACCACGCCGCCGACAGATCGGCGGCCTACGGGCCGCTGCACGGCGGGGTCGACGTGCACGCCCATGGGAACGCCGTCCAGGTACCATTCGGCCCCCGAGACGACGACCGTGCGGGCACGCTCGACCTCGGCCGCCGAATCCTGGCTGGGCACGACGAGGACGTCGGCGCGGCGCACGTGCGGGTCACGCACCTCCTCGGGGGTCAGGACGTCGACGACCTTCGCCGCGAACGGGGCGGCCTCCTCCGTCAGCCCGGGGGCGAAGGTCAGCATCGCGGTCGCCTCGCCGGACGGGATCGGCCGCAAGCAGCGCAGCGCCGCCGACAGCACGACACCCGCGTCAGACGGGGCGGAGGTCACCAGGCGCACGACCACGCCGGACCCCTTCAGCGATGCCTCGAACTGGGCGACCCTCCCGATCGACGGGTAGCCGAGCCAGCCCTCCTGCGGGGGCCCCCACAGGTCGACCGTGAGGTCGAGCTCAGTGATCCGCGCCGCCCCGATCGAGACAGGCACCAGGCGAGCGAGATCCTCGGTGCGGGTGACGCGCACCTGCCAGGTCGTGCCGCGGCGGCGCTGGCGCACGCGCGCACCCGGGAGCTGCGGCACCGTCACGTGATGCACTGTATTCGGTCAAGGAGTCGCAGCGTCCCGCGAACCACGCGCCGCTGCGCAGGCGCGGACGATGAGGCCGGGCTACCCGCCACCCCACGTCACGGGCCCGACGCCAGGCAGCCTGGTGATCTGGTAGCCATGTCCCGCTGCCCACGCCTCCGCGGCGCGCTCGAGCCGGCGGCTGCCGGAGTTCAGGTAGCACTCAGCCATGTCGGGCGTGCCCCATCCTTTGGCGAACGGGGCGACGAGCGCCTTCTCCGTCCCCTGCTGGCCGAGTCTGATGAGCGGCCCGAACACCCAGAGCGTGTCGAAGGAACGGAGGTACGGCAGGAGCGGCGTCGCATCGGCCCGGTTGATGGCCACGAGCGCATCGGAGAAGCCCGAGCCCTGGCAGCCGATCGTCCGGCCGTGCTCCACGAGGAGGGCGTTGTGCTGCACGCCCCCGAGGACGCCCAGGAGCCCGGCGGCCCGGCTGGCCAGATGCGGAGCGGAATCGTCCGCGGCCCACGCCACGATGACATCCAGGACGGCCGGGCCGCCGATCCTCGCCAGCGCCGCCCAGGCGGCCTCCGCCGCATCGTGGTGCGTCGTCGGGTCCTCGATCGCAGTGGCCAGAGCGGGGACGCCCGCGGGGTCGCCCCTGTCCCCGAGCTCCTCCGCCGCGCCGGTGGCCGCGTGGCCGCAGGCAAGGTCGACGTAGCCCGAGGGATCGAGTTCGCAGTCGGTAGCGGCCGCGGGATCGGCCAGGACGGCGGACAGCTCGGCGACGGTCCGCTCATCGGCCGACGACGACGGAACCGGCTGCTCCGATGCCCCGGAGCAGGCCACCAGCACCAGGCCCGCGGTCAGGACTCCCAACGCTGACAACGCACTCGTCGTCACGCTCCCAATGTGCCCGGCGGGCAGCGCGCGCGGTAGGGCCATTGGACCCGGCGCGACGGGTGAGTCAGCGCGCGAACAGCCGCTTCGCCATGACGATCCGCTGCACCTGGTTGGTGCCCTCGTAGATCTGCGTGATCTTGGCGTCGCGCATGTATCGCTCCACCGGCCAGTCCTTCGTGTAGCCCGCCCCGCCCAGTACCTGCACGGCGTCGGTGGTGATCTCCATGGCCACGTCGGACGCGAAGCACTTGGCCGCCGCGCCGAAGAAGGTCAGGTCCGGGGCATCCCGCTCGCTCCTGGCCGCCGCCGCGTACACCAGTTGCCGCGCGGCCTCCAGCTTCATCGCCATGTCGGCCAGCATGAACTGGATGCCCTGGAACGAGGAGATCGGCTTGCCGAACTGCTGCCGGTCCTGCGCGTACGCCAGCGCCACGTCAAGGGCGCCCTGCGCCACGCCGACCGCCTGGGCACCGATGGTGACGCGGGTGTGGTCGAGGGTGGTCATGGCGGTCCTGAAGCCGGTCCCTGGCTCGCCGATGATCCGGTCGGCCGGGATCCAGCAGTCCTCGAAGTGGATCTCCCGGGTCGGCGATCCGTGGATCCCGAGCTTGCGCTCCGGCGTGCCTAGGGAGAAGCCCGGATCGTCGGCATGGACGACGAAGGCCGAGATGCCGCGGGAGCCGATGCCAGGCTCGGTCACCGCCATGACCGTGTAGTACGTGGAGATTCCTGCGTTGGAGATCCAGCTCTTCTGGCCATTGAGCACCCAGCCGCCGTCGCCGGCCACCGCGCGCGCCTTCATCGACGCCGCGTCGCTGCCCGCCTCTCGCTCGCTCAGCGCGTAGGAGAACATCGCCTCGCCGCTGGCGACCTTGGGCAGGTACTCCGCCCGAAGCTGCTCGCTCCCGCTGACCATCAACGGCAGGGTGCCGAGCTTGTTCACGGACGGGATGAGGGCGCTGGACATGCAGGCGCGGGAGATCTCCTCGATCACCAGGCAGGCGGCCAGGGCGTCGCCCCCCTCCCCTCCGTACTGCTCGGGGATGTGGATGGCGTGGAACCGGGCATCGCGCAATGCCTCGTAGACGTCCCACGGGAACTCGGCCGTCTCATCGATCTCCGACGCGCGGGGAGCGATCTTGTCGGCGACGAGGTCACGCACGGCCGCCCGCAATGCCTCGTGCTCCTCGCTCAGCATGAAATCGTGGAAATCCGGATTGCCGGCCACGGCTCGCTCCCTTCCCTCGTGTGCACATCAACTAGCCTGCAGGGATGACACTACGACTGTCGGTGGTGGGGACGGGCTACCTCGGCGTCACGCACGCGGCGTGCATGGCGGAGCTCGGCTACGAGGTCCTCGGCCTCGACATCGACGCCGCGAAGGTGGACCTGCTCCGCTCGGGCACGGTGCCGTTCTACGAGCCCGGACTCGACGAGGTGCTCCAGCGGAACATCGCCTCCGGGCGCCTGTCGTTCACAACCTCGTTCGAGGAGGTGGCTGCGTTCGCGGACATCCACTTCATCTGTGTCGGCACCCCCCAGGCCGCAGGTGCCCAGCGTGCCGACCTTTCGCAGGTCATCGGCTCCATCGACTCGCTTGCCCCACACCTTCGGCCGGACGCCCTCGTCGTCGGCAAGTCCACCGTCCCCGTCGGCACCGCCGACGGCCTGGCCACGCGACTGGCCGGGGCCGCCGACGGTGTGGAGGTTGCCTGGAACCCCGAGTTCCTGCGCGAGGGCTTTGCGGTCGAGGACACCCTGCACCCCGACCGGCTGGTCGTCGGCGTGCGCTCGGCGCGCGCGGAGGCCATGCTGCGCGAGGTCTACGCCCCCCTCATCGCCGCCGGCACCCCATTCCTGGTCACCGACTTCCCCACGGCCGAACTGGTCAAGGTCGCCGCCAACTCGTTCCTCGCGACGAAGATCTCGTTCATCAACGCGATGGCAGAGGTATGCGAGGCCGCAGGGGCGGACGTGTCCCAGCTTGCCCAGGCCATCGGCATGGACCCGCGCATCGGGCACCGCTTCCTCGGGGCGGGCCTGGGCTTCGGCGGCGGGTGCCTGCCCAAGGACATCCGAGCCTTCATGGCCAGGGCCGGGGAGCTCGGCGCGGAGGAAGCCGTTGCCTTCCTGCGCGAGGTCGATCAGATCAACCTGCGGCGACGCAGCCACACCGTGGACCTCGCCCGGCTCACCCTCGGCGGCTCCTTCCACGGGCGCCGGGTCGCCATGCTGGGCGCGTCCTTCAAGCCCGATAGCGACGATGTCCGGGACTCGCCCGCGCTTGACGTCGCCGTGGCGATCGGCAACGCCGGGGCAAGCGTCGTGGTCCATGATCCGAAGGCCCTGGCCAATGCGGCGCGCGTCTACCCGCACCTGCGATACGAACCCGACCTCGCCACCGCGCTGGCCGCAGCGGAGCTCGTCATCCTGGGCACCGAGTGGCGCGAGTACCGCGAGATCGACCCGGCGTGGGCGGCCACCCTCGTCGATGACCGGTCGGTCATCGACGGCCGCAACGCGCTCGACCCGGCGGCCTGGCGTGCCGCAGGCTGGCGCTACCGGGCGCTGGGCCGTCCGCACGCCTGATGGTGAACGAGCCCGACGGGATCCGTGCCGCCCTCGACCAGACCCACATCTGGTTCGTGGTCGGCCTCGGCAACAGTCCGGGGCGCGATGCCTACCACGTTGCCCTGTTCCTCCAGTCGATCGGCAAGCGCGTCATCCCGATCCACCCGCGCGCCGAGGCCGTCCACGGCGAGCAGGGTTACCCCACCATCGCGGATGCGGCGGCAGCCGTCGGGCGGCCCGACGTGGTCGACGTGTTCGTCAGGTCCGACCGGGCGGGGACGTTCGCGGACCAGGCGATCGAGGCGGGCGCCACGGTCGTCTGGTTCCAGCAGGGGGTCGTGGACGCTGACGCGGCACGGCGCGTCGAGGCCGCCGGGCTGGCCATGGTCATGGACCGCTGCCCCGTGGTGGAGCGCCGGTTCAGCGGCTGAGGCCCTGCCCCTTCGCCTTGGCCTGCGCATTGAGCTCGGCCTGGAAGGCAGTCATCGACTGAACGAGGTCGGGGTCGGCCACGCCCAGGATTCGCACGGCGAGCAACCCCGCGTTGCGCGCGTTGCCGATGGCCACCGTCGCCACGGGAACGCCGGCCGGCATCTGCACGATCGACAGCAGCGAGTCCATCCCGTCGAGCGTCCCGACGGGCACTGGCACTCCGACGACCGGCAGTGGCGTGAGGGACGCCAGCATGCCGGGCAGGTGCGCCGCGCCTCCCGCTCCGGCGATGATCACCTTCAGGCCACGGCTTGCGGCCGCCGATCCGAACTCCACCATTTCCAGCGGCATCCGGTGCGCCGACAGCACGAGGACTTCGTGCGGAACGTCGAACTCCTCGAGGGCGAGTGCCGCGGCCTGCATCACCGGCCAGTCCGAGTCGCTCCCCATGCAGATGGCGACCAGCGGCTGCTCACTCATCGATGACTCCCGCGAAGTAGTCGGCCGCGTGCCGGCCCCGGGCCAATAGTTCCTCAACGTCATGGCCGAGGACGGTCACATGGCCGACCTTGCGCCCGGGCCGCACCGCCTTCCCGTACAGGTGCACCTTCAGGCCGGGGTCCCGTGCCAGCACGTGCCGGTAGGCCGACGGCAGGTCGCCGACGTCCCTGCCGAGGATGTTGACCATCACCGCGTAGGGGGCCAGGGGGGCAGGACTGCCCAGGGGGAGGTCGAGCACTGCGCGCAGGTGGTTCTCGAACTGGCTGGTGACGGCTCCCTCGATGGTCCAGTGCCCCGAGTTGTGCGGGCGCATGGCGAGCTCGTTCACGTACAGGTCGTAGCCGTCATCGAACATCTCCACGGCAAGCATGCCGGTGACGTTGAGGTCCTTCGCGATCCGCAGGGCCAGTTCCTGGGCCGCCACCGCCCGGGACGCGGGCAGGCCGGGGGCGGGGGCCACGACCTCCGCGCAGATCCCGTCCTTCTGCAAGGTGCGCACGACCGGGTAGGCCACCGCCTGGCCGTGCGGCGAGCGGGCCACCTGAGCCGAGAGCTCCTGCGCGAAGTCGATGCACTCCTCCGCCAGCCATTCGGCCCCGTCGGCCAGCGGTTGCTCGAGAATGTCCGCGGCCGCCGCCAGCGACTCCACCCGCCAGACGCCCCGCCCGTCGTAGCCCCCGCGGGAGGCCTTGAGGATGACCGGCCAGCCAGTGTCGTCGGCGAACTGGGCGAGCGTGGCGAGGTCCGGGACCCGGCTCCACTTGGGCGAGGGGACCCCGATGTCGCTGAGCGCCTGCCGCATGTGCAGCTTGTCCTGGGCGTGGAACAGGGCTGCCGGCCCAGGCCGCACGGCGATGCCCATGGACTCCAGCCGCTCGAGGTGGGCCGGCGGGACGTGCTCGTGGTCGAACGTCACCACGTCGCACCCCGTCGCGAAGCGGACGAGGTCGTCGAGGTCGTCGTGCCTGCCGATGACGGTGTCGGCGATGGCCTGCGCGGCAGGATCGACGGGTGTCGGGGCGAGCACCCGCAGGGCGATGCCCAATGCGGTGGCGGGGGCAGCGCTCATGCGCGCCAGTTGGCCGCCGCCGACGATGCCTACGCGGGCGAACGCGCCGGTGTCAACGAGGTCCACTCCGGAAACCTACCGAGGCGGCTCTCGGCCGTGGGATCAGGTGCCGTCAGTCGGCGGGACGGGGTCGCCCCCGAGCTCGTCCGAGCGGCTGCGACGACGCGCGTCGTCCTCCTCGTGCAGCCGGTACACCTCGCGCTGGATCCGCTCTACATCCGGTACGTCGACGATGACCAGGTCGCCCTCGGTGTTGGCCGAGTCGATCTTCAGCGCGCCGTAGTTGAGGATGCGCCCCATAACGCTGATGTCGAACGAGACGTTGTTGACCTTCGACAGGGGCATGTCGCGACCCTGCTTGGTGATGATGCCGCGCCGCGTGATGATGCGCCGGTTGGTGAACACGTACTGCGTCGTCAGCCATCGCAGGAAGGCGACCAGAACGAACGGGAAGAAGAGCACGATCGCGATGATCAGGATCGCCCATCGCAGGAACGTGTTGTCGGTCAGGAAGAACAGCCACGACCCCACGAAGACGATGGCCAGCAGGATGAGGATCGGGACGAGCAGGGCCCGGAAGTGCGGGCGCAGCTCGAACTGCACGGTCTCGCCGTCGGCCAGGAGCTTCTGCGGGTATGCCATGGGTCAGATGGTGGCATGGATGACGTCGCCCGCGGCGACATACACGGTCTTTCCGCTCACGTGGATGCCCAGCCGGCCGTCGTCCGCGATGCCGATTGCCCGGCCGACCAGCACCTCGCCCGACGGCAGGGACGCCGTGACGTCGCGGCCGACAGTCACGCACAGCCGCCGGTACTCAGCCATGGTGTCGGCACCGCCCGTCGCCCGCAGGTCGAGCAAGTGCCCGTGCAGCCTGGTGAGGATTTCCACCAGCAAGTCGGCCCGTCCCACCTCCGCACCCTCGAGGGCCAGCGACGTCGCTTCGGGGACAGGAAGTCCGTCGACGACCTGGGACACGTTCACGCCGATGCCGACTACGGCGGCGCCGGCGCCGTCGGATTCCGCCAGGATCCCTGCGAGCTTGCCGCTGCGCCCGTCCCGCTTGCGCTGCTCGACGATGACGTCATTCGGCCACTTCAGCACGGCCGGCACGCCCAGCCCAGCGACCGCCCCGGCGACGCTCACCCCGGCCAGCAACGGGAGGCGGGCGATCGCCCCTCGCTCGTCGGGGCCGAACCGCACCAGCACCGAGCACCACAGCCCGGCGCCGGGAGCGCTCGCCCAGGCCCGCCCCATGCGCCCGCGACCGGCGGTCTGCTCGTCGGCGACGAGGACGCTGCCTTCGGGGAGGCCATCGGCGGCCCGCGCCAGCAGCTCGGCGTTGGTCGACCCGAGGATGGCCACGACGACCGGCCGGGGCCACGCGACCTCGCGATCGGCCAGCCGGCCCTCGACGTAGTTCGGATCGATGTCGGGAACTGCCACGCGACTAAGGTACGCAGACGAGGGCTAGGAGGACAGATGACCGCGGCACCCGTCCAGGACAACGCGCCGGACCGACGCACCACCGCCGGCAAGGCGGCCGACCTCGAGGCCAGGCGGGCCGAGGCCCTCGGCCGGCGCGAGACGGCCGTCGAGAAGCAGCATGCGAAGGGCAAGAAGACCGCGATGGAGCGCATCGTGGCGCTGCTCGACGAGGATTCCTTCCAGCAGCTCGACGGCCTTGCCCGGCACCGTTCGTATGCCTTCGGCCTGGAGCAGACCCGGCCCTACGGCGACGGCGTCGTGACCGGATACGGCACCATCGACGGTCGCCCTGTATGCGTCTTCGCGCAGGACTTCACCGTCTTCGGCGGTTCGCTGGGCGAGGTCTTCGGCGAGAAGATCGTCAAGGTCATGGACATGGCCATGAAGATCGGCTGCCCGGTCATCGGCCTGAACGACTCCGGCGGGGCCCGCATCCAGGAAGGCGTCGTGTCCCTGGGGCTCTACGGCGAGATCTTCCGTCGCAACGTCATGGCATCGGGCGTGATCCCGCAGATCTCTCTGGTGCTCGGCCCCTGCGCCGGCGGTGCTGTCTACTCCCCCGCCATCACCGACTTCACGATCATGGTCGACAAGACATCGCACATGTTCATCACCGGCCCCGACGTCATCAAGACGGTGACGGGCGAGGACGTGGAGTTCGAGGACCTCGGGGGTGCCCGCACCCACAACTCCAAGTCAGGCGTGGCCCACTACATGGCCACCGACGAGGACGACGCCTTCGAGTACGTCAAGGCGCTGCTGTCCTACCTGCCTAGCAACAACCTCGAGGACGCGCCGACCTACCCGATCGAGTCCGACCTGTCCTTCACCGACGAGGACCACGAGCTCGACACGCTCATGCCGGACTCGCCCAACCAGCCGTACGACATGCACCGGGTCATCGAGCACATCCTCGATGACAACGAGTTCCTCGAGGTGCAGTCGCTGTTCGCCCCCAACATCGTCGTCGGCTTCGGCCGCGTCGAGGGGCATGCCGTGGGCATCGTCGCGAACCAGCCCATGCAGTTCGCCGGCACCCTCGACATCGCGGCCTCTGAGAAGGCCGCCCGCTTCGTCCGCACGTGCGACGCGTTCAACATCCCCGTCCTGACCTTCGTCGACGTACCCGGCTTCCTGCCGGGCACCGGCCAGGAGTGGGAGGGCATCATCCGCCGCGGGGCGAAGCTCATCTACGCCTACGCCGAGGCGACGGTGCCGCTCATCACCGTCATCACCCGCAAGGCCTACGGCGGCGCCTACGACGTCATGGGGTCCAAGCACCTCGGGGCCGACATCAACCTGGCCTGGCCCACCGCGGAGATCGCGGTCATGGGCGCGCAAGGCGCCGTCAACATCCTCTACCGCAAGGAGCTGGCCGGGGCCGACGATCCCGAGGCCGAGCGCAAGCGGCTGATCGACGAGTACCAGGACGAGCTCGCGAACCCCTACACCGCGGCCGAGCGCGGCTACATCGACCGGGTGATCTTCCCGCACGAGACCCGGATGATGGTCACTCGCGCACTGCGCGCCCTGCGGAACAAGCGGGCCAGCCGGCCGCCGCGCAAGCACGGGAACATCCCCCTATGACCGCCGAAGGCAATCGCGTGAACGAGCAAGACAGGCCCACCCTGCACGTGGTGGCCGGCTCGCCCACCGCGGAGGAACTGGCCATCGTCCTGGCGCTGACGAGCAGCCGCCGGGCGACCGCCGCCGCCGATGCCCCGCACTTCAGCCTGTGGGCGCGCAAGAGCTGCCAGACCCGGCCCTCCCTGCGCCCCGGGTTCGGGGCGTGGCGCGCGTCGATGATGCCCCGCTAGCCGCGTCGTGCGGCTGGTTCTCGCCTCCGCCTCCCCCGCCAGGCTGTCGCTGCTGAGGTCGGCGGGCGTCGAGCCCATCGTGATGGTCAGCGACGTCGACGAGGCCACGATGATCCGGGAGCTCGCGACGCTCAGCCCAGCCGACCTGTGCCAGGAGCTCGCCCGCGCCAAGGCACGCGACGTCGCGGCCCGCGTGGATCCGGCCGAGGACCTGGTGGTCGTCGGCTGTGACTCCGTGCTGGAGGTGGACGGGGTGGCGCACGGCAAGCCGGCCACCGCCGACGAGGCGAAGGACCGCTGGCGGGCCATGGCCGGTTCGATGGGGACCCTGCGTACGGGCCACTGGATCGTGCGGCCCGCGACGGGAGAGGAGTCCGGCGCGGTGGCCAGCACGCAGGTCTTCCACGGCACGCCGTCCGAGCAGGAGATCGACGCGTACATCGCGACCGGGGAGCCGATGCGGGTGGCGGGAGGCTTCACCCTCGACGGCCTGGGCGGCCCGTTCGTCGACCGCATCGACGGCGACCCGTCCAACGTCATCGGCCTCTCCCTCCCGCTGCTCAGGCTCCTGCTGCGCAACCTCGGGATCGTCTGGACAGACTTGTGGGACCGATAGCATGACGCGAGTCGACAGAAGGGTGACGGCACCGTGCAGACCGTCCTGATCGCCAATCGCGGCGAGATCGCCATTCGCGTCATCCGGGCCTGCAAGGACGCCGGCCTGCAGTCGGTGGCGGTGTACGCGGAGCCGGACCGCGACGCCCTTCATGTGCGGCTTGCCGACCAGGCATTCGCCCTCGGCGGGTCGACGGCGGCCGAGTCCTACCTCGTCATCGACAAGCTGCTCAAGGCCGCCCGCGACTCGGGGGCGGACGCCGTGCACCCGGGCTACGGATTCCTGTCCGAGAATGCCGACTTCGCCCAGGCCGTCATCGACGCGGGGCTGACCTGGATCGGTCCTCCGCCGGACGCCATCCGCTCGCTCGGCGACAAGGTCTCCGCTCGTCATATCGCCCAGCGTGCCGGGGCGCCGCAGGTGCCGGGCACCGCCGACCCCGTCGCGGGGGCCGACGAAGTCGTCGCGTTCGCGAAGGAGCATGGCCTCCCGGTGGCGATCAAGGCGGCCTTTGGCGGCGGCGGCCGCGGGCTGAAGGTGGCCCGCTCGCTCGATGAGATCCCCGACCTCTTCGACTCGGCGGTGCGGGAGGCCGTCGCTGCGTTCGGCCGTGGGGAGTGCTTCGTCGAGCGCTACCTCGACAACCCCCGCCACGTCGAGACCCAGTGCCTGGCCGACAAGCACGGCAACGTCGTCGTCGTCTCGACGCGCGATTGCTCTCTGCAGCGTCGCCACCAGAAGCTCGTCGAGGAGGCGCCCGCCCCGTTCCTCACCGACGACCAGCTGCACGAGCTGTACGCGTCCTCGAAGGCGATCATCAAGGAGGCCGGGTACTACAACGCCGGCACCTGCGAGTTCCTGGTCGGGGTCGACGGCACCATCTCCTTCCTCGAGGTCAACACCAGGCTCCAGGTCGAGCACCCGGTGACCGAGGAGGTCGCGGGCATCGACCTGGTCCGCGAGCAGTTCCGCATCGCCGAGGGCGGCGTCATCGACTACGACGACCCGGTGCTGCGCGGGCACTCATTCGAGTTCCGGATCAACGGTGAGGACCCGGGGCGCAACTTCCTCCCGGCGCCAGGCGTGCTCAGCGTCTGGAAGCCGCCGAGCGGCCCGGGCATCCGGGTCGATGCCGGCTTCGAGGCCGGCGATGTCATCGGCGGCAACTTCGACTCGCTGCTGGCCAAGCTGGTCGTCACGGGGGCGACGCGGCAGGAGGCCCTCGAGCGGTCCCGCCGCGCGCTCGACGAGTTCTCGGTCGACGGCATCGCCACCGCGCTGACCTTCCACCGGGCGGTCGTCCGTGATCCCGCGTTCGCGCCGGCCGACCCCGAGCAGCCCTTCACCATCCATACCCGTTGGATCGAGACCGAGTTCGACAACACGATCCCGGCCTACTCCGGCAGCACCGACCCAGCCGAGGAGCCCGAGCCCCGCGAGAGCGTCGTCGTCGAGGTTGCCGGCAAGCGAATCGAGGTCACCCTGCCCGCAGGGCTCGGCTCAGGGTCGGCACCGACCGGGTCCGCCGGCCCGAAGAAGCGCAAGGCCGGGGGCAAGAAGGCGGGAGCCGGTGCCAGCGGGGACTCCGTCGTGGCTCCCATGCAGGGCACCATCGTCAAGGTCGAGGTCACCGAGGGCCAGGAGGTCGCCGAAGGCGATCTGGTCGTCGTGCTGGAGGCCATGAAGATGGAGCAGCCGCTCACCGCCCACAAGGCCGGCACCATCACCAAGCTCACCGCCGAGAAGGGCGCCACCGTCCCGACGGGCACCGTCCTGTGCGAGATTGCCGGCTGAGTTGGCGCGCGCGTAGCAGGCCTCGTACCGTGGAGGGATGACCCCCCGCCACCTGATCGGCGCCCTGGGCGCGAGCCTGGCCGTCGCCGTCCTTGCCGGACTCGCCGCCGTCCCTGCCCAGGCTGCCGTCGACGTCTCCCCCGCCGCGACGGCCTTCCGTGCAGGCGAGTACGTCTACAACGACCCGTCGGCCGAGAATGCCCTGTCCACCGGTGATGCCGACCAGCTCGCCGCCCAGGTGCGCGACACCAAGCTGCCCATGTTCATCGCTGTGCTGCCGCAGTCGGCGGCGGGCGGCGGCACAGCTGACGAGGTGCTCGTCGAGCTCAAGGTCGAAGTCGGGCTGGCCGGGATCTATGCCGTCATCGTGGGCGACCAGTTCCGGGCCGGCTCGACGTCAGGCTCGGCCGCCGACCTCGCCACGCAGGCATTCCGCGAGCAGCGCGAGGCCGGCCCCTATGCCGTGCTGAGCGCCTTCGTCACGCTGGCGAACGAGCGGTTCAACGGTGCCGCGCCGGAATCCTCCGGCGGCGGCGCCGGGTTCCTCATCTTCCTGGCCATCGCCGGGATCGTGGTCGTCGTCATCGTGGTCATCGCCCGGCGTCGCGCCCGCGCCCGCACCGCGGTCCAGTTGGCCTCGGTGCAGGCCGCGATCGACGCGGACATCACCGAGTACGGCGAGCGGCTGGGCGCGTTCAGCCTCGACGATCCCGACTTCGACGACGCCACCCGCACCGACATGCAGCGCGCCCTCGATGCCTATGACAAGGCGAAGTCCGCCACATCGGCCATGAAGTCCCCGGCGGACGCCGGATCCGTGACATCGGCGCTGGAGGACGGCCGCTACGCCCTCGCCTGCGTGCGTGCCCGGCTGGACGGCCAGCCGCTCCCCGAGCGCAGGCCGCCCTGCTTCGTCGACCCTCGGCATGGTCCCAGCGTCGCGGACGTCGCCTGGGCACCCCCCGGACTGGGCGAGCGAGAGCTGCCGCTGTGCGCCGCATGCCGGACGAGCGTTGAGGCCGGTGGGCAGCCGCAAGGGCTGCTGGTCGGCTCAGGCGCAAGCCAGCAGCCGTACTGGCAGGCCGGTCCCGAGTACCGGTCCTATGCGGCTGGCTATTACTCCCCGTTCGGCACGGTCATGACCGGTGCCTTGGTCGGGACGATGCTGGGCGGGATGTGGGCGGCACCGGCAGCGGCCGCCGCCCCGGTCGACTCGGGTGCATTCGGCAGCGGCGGGGGCTTCGGGTCGTTCGGCGGCGGGGGCGGCGGGGACTTCGGCGGCGGGGACTTCGGTGGCGGCGACTTCGGCGGCGGCGGCGACTTCTGACCCCACCCCTCGGTGACTGGCCAGTCGTGGGGGGCGAATCCGGCGATTCTGCCCCCACGACTGGCCGCTCGCCGAGGGGTGCGGCTGGCTGCTCGACGTCAGTCCGGGGGCGGGCCGCAGGGGTGCTCGCGCAGCCGGCGAACGTAGTCGGCCGGGGCGCCGCCGGCGTGCGCGGCATCGGCGACGATGCCCAGCTGCTCAACAGTCGGCAGGCCGCCCTCGTAGGCATCCAGGACGTACAGCCAGGCCAGCGGCTCACCGTCACGCGTGTGCACCCGGACCCTGATCTTGCGCCATAGCCCGAGGTCGATGTCCTCCCATACGTCCAGCGCCTGCTCGTCCGCGGGCGGCACGTCGTACAGCACGACGAACACCGATTCGCCGTCGGCCTCCACCACCGTTGCCATCGCCGCGCCGAACTCCTCCCCGCCCGCGAAGGTCAGCCGCCAGCCCCGGAGCCAGCCGGTCGCGAACACGGGGGACGCTGGCGCACGCAGGGCCATGCGACGCGGATCAAGGTTCGTCCCGTAGGCCGCGTACAGCGTCACGCGCACCAGAGTAGGGACACGGCGGCGGGTACGGAAGAATGCCACGAGTGACGAGCGTGACGATCCTGGGAGGCGGTCCGGGCGGTTACGAGGCTGCCCTCGTCGCCCGCCAGCTCGGTGCCGACGTCACCCTTGTCGACAGGGACGGCATCGGCGGCTCGGCCGTGCTGACCGACTGCGTGCCGAGCAAGGCGCTGATCTCCACCGCGAACGCCATCACGGCTGCGTCCAGCAGCGCGGACCTCGGCGTACGGATCAATGGCCAGGCCCCAGAGGCCGGCCTCATCGGCGTGAGCCTGGCCGAGGTCAACGGCCGGATCCAGCGGTTGGCGCGGGCGCAGAGCGACGACATCTCGGCGCGGCTCGATCGTGAGGGCGTGGTCGTCCTGCGCGGGACTGGTCGCCTGGCCCCGGACGGCAGCGTGGTCGTGTCTGGACCTGGCGGCGTCGAGACGTCCCTTGTGGCGGACGCCGTCCTCATCGCGACGGGCGCCCGGCCGCGCGTGCTGGAGGCCGCGGTGCCGGATGGCCAGCGGATCCTGACCTGGGAGCAGGTCTACGACCTTCCTGACGTGCCCGAGCGGCTCATCGTCGTCGGCTCCGGGGTCACGGGCGCCGAGTTCGCCGGCGCCTACCACGCACTCGGGGCCAACGTCGTGCTCATCTCCTCCCGCGCGCACGTGCTGCCCAGCGAGGATCCGGACGCGGCCGCCGTTCTCGAGGCCGTGTACGGGCGACGAGGGCTCGAAGTGCTGAGCCGCTCGCGTGCCGTGTCCGCGCGAAACACCGGCACAGGAGTCGAGGTCGAGCTCAGCGACGGCACGGTCGTGGTGGGATCTCATGTGCTCTTGGCTGTCGGCTCGTTGCCGAACACGGACAGCCTCGGCCTTGGCGAGGCCGGCATCGAGACGGACGAGCGCGGCTTCATCAAGGTCGATCGCGTCTCGCGCACATCACGTCGCGGTGTGTATGCAGCCGGCGACTGCACCGGAGTGCTCATGCTCGCCTCGGTCGCCGCCATGCAAGGACGCATCGCCATGTGGCACGCACTCGGCGACGCCGTCACACCCCTCGAGCTGACCACCGTGTCCAGCACGGTGTTCACCGATCCCGAGATCGCGACCGTCGGGCTGACCCAGGCCGACCTCGCGGACGGGGCCTTCCGTGGCGACGTCGTCACCGTCCCGCTCGCCACCAATGCGCGGGCGAAGATGGAAGGCCACACCGACGGGTTCGTCAAGTTGTTCTGCCGGCGAGGCTCGCGCATCGTGGCCGGCGCCGTCATCGTCAGCGCGCACGCAAGCGAGCTCATCCACCCCCTCACGATCGCGGTTGAGCAGCGGCTCACCGTCGACCAGCTCGCATCGACGTTCACCGTGTATCCGAGCCTCAGCGGCTCGATTGCCGAGGCTGCCCGACGCCTCCACATCGCCGCGGAGTAGCGGCTAGGGTCATTGCGTGACCGACCACGCCAGCACCATTGCTGCCGGCGCGCGCGCCGCGGAGGCAGCCGCCGTCCTCGCCGGGCTCTCCGGGTTGCCCCGTCACGACGTGGCCGTCGTCCTGGGATCGGGGTGGGTCCCGGCCGCCGACTTGCTCGGCGAGACGACGCTGGACCTCGCCAACACCGACCTGCCGCACTTCACCCCGCCGGCCGTGGCCGGTCATGCCGGACGGGTGCGCAGCGTCGAGGCCGACGGCATCCGGGTGCTGGTCTTCCTGGGCCGGACGCACCTGTACGAGGAGCACGGCGTCGATGCCGTGACACATGCCGTCCGGACTGCCTCCGCCGCTGGCTGCTCGACAGTCGTCCTCACGAACGGATGCGGAGGACTGGACCCGACGTGGCAGCCCGGCACGCCGGTGCTGATCAAGGACCACATCAACCTCACCGGGGCGTCGCCCTTGCACGGTGCCCACTTCGTGGACCTGACCGACCTGTACTCGGCCCGGCTGCGGGCCATGTGCCAATCGGTCGAACCTGGGCTGGCTGAGGGGGTGTACGCCCAGTTCCGCGGTCCGATGTACGAGACACCCGCCGAGATCGGCATGGTCCGAGCTATGGGCGGGACCCTCGTCGGCATGAGCACCGCGCTGGAGGCGATCGTGTGCCGGTCACTGGGCATGGAGGTGCTGGGCCTGTCCCTCGTCACCAACCTCGCCGCGGGCATGAGCGGCGCCCCCCTGAACCACGAGGAAGTGCTCGAGGCGGGCACGTCGGCGGCCACCCGCATGGGCTCCCTGCTCGCGAAGGTGATCCGCGAGCTGCGATGACCGATGTCCTGGACCAGGCGCGCGCGTGGGCGGCGAGCGACCCCGATCCCCAGACCCGCGAGGAACTGCTGGGCCTGATCGGTGCCGCCGAGTCCGGCGACGGGCCCGCGGCGGCCGAGGTCGCGGATGCTTTCGCGGGGACGCTTCAGTTCGGCACCGCGGGGCTGCGTGGACGCCTCGGACCTGGGCCCAACCGCATGAACATCGTCGTGGTGGCCCGGGCCGCGGCCGGGCTGGCCGCGTACCTGAACGAGTCCGGCGGCGGAGCCATCGTCATCGGCTACGACGCGCGGCGCAACTCCGAGGCATTCGCTCGCGCGACGGCGCAGATCATGGCCGGCGCTGGACTCGCTGCATACGTGCTCCCGCACCCGCTGCCGACACCCGTGCTCGCGTTCGCCATCCGGCGACTGGGCTGCGCAGCCGGCGTGATGGTCACCGCGAGCCACAACCCGCCCGAGGACAACGGGTACAAGGTCTACCTGGCCGATGGCAGCCAGATCGTGCCGCCGGCCGATGCGCAGATCAGGGCGCACATCGACGCCGTGGCCGACCTGGGGCCCGTCGCCGGGCTGCCGCACGGCGATGAATGGACCACGCTCGGGGACGACGTCGTCGATGACTATGTCGCGCGGGCCACGTCGCTGCTCGAGCCAGGCCCGCCATCGGAGCTGCTCGTCGGCTACACCGCCATGCACGGCGTGGGAGGCGAGGTCTTCCTGAAGGTCATGCGCGAGGCCGGCTTCCGTTCCCCCGTCGTCGTGACCGAGCAGTTCGACCCCGACCCGGCCTTCCCCACCGTCGCGTTTCCCAACCCGGAGGAACCGGGCGCCATGGACCTCGCCTTCGCGACGGCGCGTGCGTCCGGCGTCGACATCGTCATCGCGCATGATCCCGATGCCGACCGGTGTGCCGTTGGCGTCCAAGGCCCTGCCGGATGGCGCATGCTCACCGGTGACGAGGTGGGCGCCCTCCTCGGCTGGTGGATCGCCTCGGGCAACCGACGCGTGGCCCGTCACGGCGTGTTCGCGCAGTCCATCGTGTCGGGGTCACTCCTGCAGTCCATCGCGGCCGACTTCCACATCGGATACGCGCAGACGCTCACGGGCTTCAAGTGGATCGCCCGGGTGCCCGACCTCATGTTCGGCTACGAGGAGGCCCTCGGCTACTGCGTGGACCCCAATGGCGTCCGCGACAAGGACGGAATCACGGCGGCGCTCATGGTCGTCGAGATGGCCTCGCGACTGCAGCAGAAAGGCCGCACGCTGCTCGACGTGCTCGACGACCTGGCCCATCTTCACGGCGTGCACGCGACAGCGCAGGTGTCCGTCCGGGTGACGCACATCGACCGGATAGGGGAGGTCATGCACGCCCTCCGGACCGACCCTCCTCGCGAGGTCGCCGGCCGGGCGGTCACGGGCTTCGCCGACCTAGGCCGGGGCGCCGAGGGGCTGCCGCCGACCGACGGCCTGCGCTTCACTCTCGATTCGGGCGCCCGCATCGTCGTGCGGCCGAGCGGGACGGAGCCCAAGGTGAAGTGCTACCTGCAGAGCGTGGTGCCGGTTCACGATCAGGACCTCGAGGGCGCACGGGCGTCGGCCGACGCCGAGCTCGCCTTGCTCAAGGCCGCCGTGTCCGACTGGCTCTCGTGAACTCGTTCAGGCCGGCGCCAGTACCGCGCTGGCTAGAATAGGCGGGTGACCGCAACGCTCCCCGATGCCAGCCCCGCTTCGCTGCGGCGCTTCCTGCACGGGCTGCCCGGCGTCGACGAGGTGGGCGCTCACGGCCGCGTGGCGATGCTGGGCACGCGCTCGATCAAGAACCAGGCCAAGGCATGGGCCATCGACCTGGCCATCCGCATGGTCGACCTGACGACCCTCGAGGGCATGGACACGCCCGGCAAGGTGCGTGCCCTGTGCGCCAAGGCGCTGCGGCCCGACCCCACCGATCCGACCACGCCCAGTGTCGCCGCCGTGTGCGTGTACGGCGACCTCGTCCAGGTGGCCCGCGAGGTCGTCGGTGACCGGGTCCACGTCGCGGCCGTCGCGACCGCGTTCCCCTCAGGGCGGGCGAGCCTGGCCGTGAAGCTCATGGACACCCGCGAGGCCGTGGCGGCTGGTGCCGACGAGATCGACATGGTCATCGACCGCGGCGCCTTCCTCGCCGGCGACTTCGCGCTGGTCCACGATGAGATCGTCGCCGTCAAGGACGCCTGCGGTCCGGCCCATCTCAAGGTGATCCTGGAGACCGGCGAGCTGCGCACGCTCGACAACGTCCGCCGCGCATCGTGGCTCGCGATGCTGGCCGGCGCGGACTTCATCAAGACGTCGACCGGCAAGGTCGTGCCGGCCGCGACTCCGCACGTGACCCTCGTGATGCTCGAGGCCGTGCGCGACTTCGAGCAGGCTACGGGGCGACGTGTGGGCGTCAAGGCCGCTGGCGGCATCCGCACCAGCAAGGACGCGATCAAGTACCTGGTCCTCGTCAACGAGACCGTGGGCGACGCATGGCTGGACCCTGACCACTTTCGGTTCGGGGCATCTACTCTGCTCAACGACCTGCTGCAGCAACGGCAGCGCATGGCCACGGGCCACTACTCCGGCCCCGACTACGTCACGATCGACTAGCGCGAACGGATCCACGCTTATGAGCTTCGAGTACGCCCCGGCACCCGAGTCCCGCGCCGTAGTCGACATCGCCTCGTCGTACGGCCTGTTCATCGATGGGCAGTTCACCGAACCCGCCGATGGCGGCACCTTCAAGACCGTCAACCCGGCCACTGAGGAAGTCCTCTCCGAGGTGTCGGAGGCGGGCGCCGACGATATCGACAGGGCCGTGCTCGCCGCCCGGCGTGCCTACGACGAGGTCTGGGGACCCATGAGCGGCCGGGAGCGGGCCAAGTACCTGTTCCGCATCGCCCGGCTGGTGCAGGAGCGTTCCCGCGAATTGGCCGTGCTGGAGACGCTCGACAACGGCAAGCCGATCCGTGAGTCCCGCGATGTCGACATCCCGCTCGTCGCCGCTCACTTCTTCTACCACGCTGGCTGGGCGGACAAGCTCGAGCACGCCGGCTACGGACCCGACCCGAGGCCGGTCGGCGTGGCCGCCCAGGTGATCCCGTGGAACTTCCCGCTGCTCATGCTCGCGTGGAAGATCGCGCCCGCTCTCGCGTGCGGCAACACCGTCATCCTGAAGCCGGCCGAGACGACCTCGCTCACGGCGCTTGCCTTTGCCGACATCTGCCGGCAGGCCGACCTCCCGCCTGGAGTCGTCAACATCGTCACGGGCGCCGGCGAGACCGGGCGCCTCCTGGTTGAGCATCCAGGGGTCGACAAGGTGGCCTTCACCGGCTCGACCGAGGTGGGCAAGGCGATTATGCGCTCGCTTGCGGGCAGCACGAAACGGCTCACGCTGGAACTCGGTGGCAAGGCTGCCAACATCCTGTTCGACGATGCCCCGATCGACCAGGCCGTCGAGGGCATCGTCAACGGCATCTACTTCAACCAAGGGCATGTCTGCTGCGCCGGCTCACGCCTCCTGCTGCAGGAGTCAATCGCCGACGAGGCCATCGACTCGCTCAAGCGGCGGCTCGGCACGCTGCGCCTGGGCGACCCACTGGACAAGAACACCGACATCGGCGCGATCAACAGCGCGGAGCAGCTCGCCCGGATCGATTCCCTCGTGAAGTCCGGAGAGGACGAGGGGGCCGACCGTTGGAGCGCGCCATGCGACCTGCCCGAGCGCGGCTACTGGTTCCCGCCGACCGTCTTCACCGGCGTGACCCAGGCCCATCGCATCGCCCGCGAGGAGATCTTCGGGCCGGTTCTGTCGGTCCTGACCTTCCGGACACCCGACGAGGCCGTCGAGAAGGCCAATAACACCCCGTACGGCCTGTCTGCCGGGATCTGGACCGAGAAGGGCAGCCGCATCCTGTGGATGGCCGACCGGCTGCGCGCCGGCGTCGTCTGGGCGAACACGTTCAACCGCTTCGACCCGGCCAGCCCGTTCGGCGGCTACAAGGAGTCCGGCTTCGGCCGGGAGGGCGGCATCCAGGGCCTCGGGGCCTACCTCGATGCGGAGGCGGCATCATGAGCGAGCGCATCGAGGTCCGCAAGACCTACAAGCTGTTCATCGGTGGTGCGTTCCCGCGGAGCGAGTCGGGCCGCAGCTACGAGGTCGCAGCCGCCGACGGCACGTTCCTGGCCAACGCGGCAAAGGCCTCCCGCAAGGACGCCCGCGATGCCGTGCTCGCCGCCCGGAAGGGGTTCATCGCGTGGTCTGCGGCGACCGCGTACAACCGCGGCCAGGTGCTGTACCGGGTCGCGGAGGTCATGGAGGGCCGGCGCGGGCAATTCGCCGCGGACGTGCAGGCGGCCGAGGGGTGTGCTGCGCGGGACGCACAGGCGCAGGTCGACGCCGCCATCGACCGCTGGGTCTGGTACGCGGGCTGGACGGACAAGCTGGCCCAGGCGCTGGGATCAGCAAATCCGGTCGCCGGCCCGTACTTCAACTTCTCCCTCCCCGAGCCGACCGGCGTCGTGGCCGCGTCCGCTCCGCAGGACTCCAGCCTGCTGGGCCTGGTGAGCGTCGTCGCGCCCATCGTCGCCGCCGGCAACGCGGCCGTGGTGATCGCCAGCCACGGCCGGCCGCTGCCGGCAATCACCCTGACCGAGGTCCTCGCCACGTCCGACGTCCCGGCCGGCACGATCAATGTCCTGACCGGAGACCCGGCCGAGTCCATGCCGTGGCTGGCCAGCCACGCCGACGTGAATGCGCTCGACCTCACCGGGATCGTGGACCCCGAGCTCGCCGCGACCCTCGAGCGCGATGCCGCCGGAACCGTCAAGCGAGTGCGGCGCCCGGAGCGACCCGACTGGTACGGCACTCCCTCCCTGTCTCGGCTCCGGGGGGTGCTCGAGACGAAGACCGTCTGGCACCCGCTGGGCGTCTAGGCCATCGACACGGAGGCGCTCGCCGACGCGGACGGCCCGGTCCTGGCGTACCGCAGGGCGGAGAAGCGACCTGACGATGGCGGCATGCCGAAGGCTGACCTTGCCAGCGTCTGCCCGGGCCGCGCGGCCGACGATGCGGCTGCCGCGGCCATCACCGATCTGGCCGGCTGGCGGCTCAGCACCGGCGACGACACGCTCGCCGAGGGGCTGGTGGCCGCCGGGGCACAGGTCGAGCGACGCGCCCACGTCCTGCGCCGTGACCTGAGCGGACCCGCCGGCGACGAGCCGAGCCTGGCGCCCTTCACGCCGCGTCCGGTTCCCCTCGACCGCGACCGGCTCGCCTGGGAACCG
Source organism: Actinomycetota bacterium (assembly GCA_030645615.1). Taxonomy (GTDB): domain Bacteria; phylum Actinomycetota; class Actinomycetes; order S36-B12; family S36-B12; genus UBA10649. The sequence goes on from JAUSNB010000063.1 coordinate 76,130, forward strand.
ATCCTGCCGAGCTGGCATGCGGCCTTCCCGCCCGGACATCCTGACCACCTCGCCATCGACGAGGAGCAGTCGATCGAGTTCTTCATGCGGCTGGTGGACGGCTCCGACATGGGGGTGCTGCACCGGTCTGCGTGCGTGGTGGCTGACCCGTCGGGCCACGTCGTCGCCGGGATCATGGTCAACATCCGCCCGGACCCCCCGCCTTGGGGCGGCGCCTGGATCGCCGACATCTGGCGCGACCCGTCGCTGCACGGCAGCGGCCTGGGCTCGCGGCTCATGGGGCGCGCGATGCACCAGTTGGCGCAGGACGGGCTGCCCTCGCTGACCCTCGCCGTGACCCACGGAAACGACGCCGCGCTCGCCTACGAACGCTTGGGCTTTCGCGCCGTGACGAACTGGACCACCGTCCGGATCCCCTGACCCGCTCGCGAGCTTGAGGTTGGCGCCCCCGGACGGCGGCGGAAGCCACGCCAACCTCAAGGTCGGCGGGACGTAGAGGCTAGGCGTCGAGGCCGTCCGCCGCCTCGCGCTGGCTGCGACGCCGGATCACGATGAAGGCCACCGCACCCACGACCGCCACGCCGAGGGCCACCGCAAGGACCGGGCCCCACCGGCGACTGGACACGATCGCTGCCTCGGCCCGCTCGAGGGTGCCGTCCGCCACGGCGAGGACCGCATCCGTGCGGTCGAGGGCGACGCGGGCTCGGTCGAGCTCGGTCCGCAGCTCGTTCACCCGCTCCTGCCCTGTCTCGACCACGTCGAGCAATGCCATGTCAGCTCCTCTCGGTGAGCCGCTCGGCGAGGACTGCTCGCAGGGCGGTGTACTGCGGCTTGATCTGGTCGTTGATGATGGACAGCCGCTCGTCGAACGGCAGGAACGAGCTCTTCATGGCGTTGATCGTGAACCACTGCATGTCGTTGAGCCCGTAGCCGAATGCCTCGTTGAGCAATTCGAACTCCTTGCTCATCGAGGTCCCGGACATGAGCCGGTTGTCGGTGTTGACTGTCACGCGGAAGCCGAGCCGTCGCAGCAGCCCGATCGGGTGCCGCTCGATGCTCTCGGCTGCCCCGGTCTGCACGTTGGACGACGGGCACATCTCCAACGGGATCCGGCGGTCACGCACGTACGCGGCAAGACGGCCCAGGTGCGGCTCCCCGTCGGGCCCGATCTGGATGTCATCGACGATCCGCACGCCGTGGCCGAGCCGATCGGCCCCGCACCACTGCAGGGCCTCCCAGATCGACGGCAGCCCGAATGCCTCGCCCGCGTGGATCGTGAAGTGCGCGTTCTCCCGTCGCAGGTACTCGAACGCGTCAAGGTGCCGGGTCGGCGGGAAGCCCGCCTCGGCCCCCGCGATGTCGAAGCCGACCACGCCTGCGTCCCGGTAGTCCACCGCGAGCTCGGCGATCTGTCGCGAATGGGTGGCCGTCCGCATGGCCGTCAGCAGGACACCGACCCGGATGCGATGGCCAGCCGCGGCGGCGCTGCGCTGCCCCTCGGCAAATCCGGCAAGCACAGCTTCCACGACCTGGTGCACCTCCAGGCCCTTCTCCAGGTGCAGTTCCGGGGCGTAGCGCACTTCTGCGTAGACCACGCCGTCGGCGGCCAGGTCCTCGGCGCACTCGCGGGCCACCCGCCGAAGCGCTTCCGCCGTCTGGGTCACCCCCACGGTGTGCTTGAAGGTCTCCAGGTAGCGCTCCAGCGACCCCGAGAACGCGGCCGCGGCGAACCAGCGGGCCAGCTCGTCGGCATCCTGCTCGGGCAGGTCCGGGTATCCGGTCTCGACAGCCAGGTCCACGACCGTCTGCGGGCGCAGTCCACCATCGAGGTGGTCGTGCAGGAGGACCTTGGGCGCCCGCCGGACGAGGTCGGCGGGCACGGGCGTGATGGTGCCGGCATCAAGGACCATGAGGTGAACCTACCCGTATGTCGGCGCGGTTGGCGGGGTCGCAGCAGGCGTGGACTAACGGGGTGAGCCGGCGGCCAGCCAGGCCTCGCGCACGGCCGGCGCCACGCGCCCGCGGTCGGTGACCGCGACTCCGTTGGCCCGGGCCCAGGCGCGGATGGCCGCGCTGTCGCCGGTTGCCGGACCAGCCCCCGCCTTGCGCCGGCTGCCGCGACGGGACTCGGGGGCACCGCTGACGGCACGTGCGGCGCGAAGGTACGGCTTGAGAGCTGACCGGAGGTCGGCGAAGGACGCCTCGGTCAGGTCAATCTCGTACTCGATCCCGTCGAAGCGCAGGGTGCGTGTACGGGCACCGGGCTCGCCGGTCAGGTCGTCGACGATCACAGTCTGCTTGGCCACGGGGCCATCCTGCCGCACCACGGGTGCGTCAGTAGGGTCAGTCGGTGATCAGCATCATCTGCGGCCTCGGCACGGCGATCCTCTTCGCCACGAGTTCGCTGCTGTCATCACGAGCCGTGAAGATCATCGACTCGTGGTCCGTGGTGGCGTGGACCATGACCATCGGGCTGGTCATCACCCTCCCCTTCGTGCTCCTCGCCGGCATTCCCGACGACCTGGGCAGCGACGACGTCGCGTGGATGGCGGCTGCAGGCATCGGCAACGTCACCGGCCTGGTCTGCGCAGCGCTCGCGTTCCGGGTGGGCAAGGTCGGCGTCATCACCCCGATCCTCGCGACGGAGGGAGCGCTGGCCGCCGTCATCGCCGCGTTCCTCGGCGAGAGCATCGCGCCGGTGGTTGCCTTCCTGCTCATGGCCATGGTCGTCGGCGTCGTCATCGCGGGGATCGCCCCGGACCCCGAGCCGCTGGCCCACGAGCGTCCCGTGCTCGCCGTGCTGCTCTCGGTGGGTGGCGCGCTCGTCTTCGGCGTGTCCCTCTTCGCCGTCGGGCACCTCAGTGCGGAACTGCCCATCTCGTGGGTGCTGCTGCCCGCCCGGCTGGTCGGAGTCGTGGCCCTCGCCGTGCCGCTGGTGCTCATGCGGCGGCTGCACCTCACCAGGGTGACCGCGCCACTGGTCGCCGGCATGGGGTTCGCGGAGGTCATCGGCTTCCTGCTCTTCGCCATCGGGGCGCAGTACCAGGTGGCCGTGACGTCCGTGCTGGCGTCGCAGTTCGCGCCGATCGCTGCCGTCATGGCCTACGTGCTGTTCAAGGAGCGACTGGGCCGGATGCAGATCACGGGAGTCGCGGTGATCGTCGTCGCCGTGACCGTCCTGTCGGCCGTAACCTCGACGAGCTAGGCCTACTCCCCGTCTCCGTAGTCGTCGTCCCCGTCGCGGTTCACCAGTTCTCCGTGGAAGGCCGGGACGCAGACGGCGACATACCGGGCGCCCTCGCGGGTCGTGTACCGGATGCGCTCCCCCGCCCGGGTGATGACGGCCTGGCCGGCGCGCACATGGATGACGCCGTCGTCATGCTCGACGTCTATCGAGCCGTCGAGGACGACTGTGACCTCGTCGAACTGCGGCTCCTGGGCGGGCTCCTCCCACCCCGCGGGGGCAATCATGTGTGCCACCGATACCGAATCGTCTCCGCTGGAGGCATGACCGGCGTACTCCTCGATCACCTTCCCCCCGGGGACGGGGATGATGGCGGGGGCCGGGATGAGTTCAGGCATCGTCGCCGTCTGGCCCCAGCGCCACGATCACGTAGGTGCCGAAGAGGAAGAGCAAGGCAGCCCCAGCGGCGCCGAGCCGGATGTCGCCGCCGTTCATCAGCCCGAAGCCCCAGGCGGCAAGCAGGCAGATGATCGCCAGCAGGATGAATGCCCCGACCGGGTGCCCCTTGGTGGCGTGCTCGCTCATGTCCTGCACCTCTCAGTCGACGCGGCCGATGACCAGCGGAAGCCGCTCAATCGTAGTGCCCGCCGGCCCGACCTTGACGGCGCCGTCGAGGGCCTCGCGCGCGAGGGCGAAGCGCGCCGGCTCGTCGGCCAGGAGCGTGAGCAACGGGTCGCCCACGGACACGGGATCGCCCGGCTTGGCGTGCAGGAGGACCCCGGCCCCGGCGACGACCGCGTCCTCCTTGCGGGCCCGGCCTGCCCCGAGACGCCATGCAGCGACACCGATGCCCATGGCATCCATGCGGGTGACGACACCATCGGTCTCCGCCCGGATGACGTCCGATTCCCGTGCTGCCGGGAGCGGCGCATCCGGGTCGCCGCCCTGCGCGGCGATCATCCGGCGCCACACGTCCATGGCAGAGCCGTCGGAGAGCGTGGTGGCCGGGTCGATGCCCGTGATGCCGGCGAGGTCGAGCATCTCGCGGGCCAGCAGGAGTGTCAGTTCCACGACGTCGGCCGGTCCTCCTCCCGCCAGCACCTCGACCGATTCGGCGACTTCGACAGCGTTGCCGACCGCCAGTCCGAGGGGGACGTCCATCGCCGTGATCAGGGCCCTGGTCGTGACACCCGCGTCCTTGCCGAGACGCACCATGGTCTCCGCCAGTTCGCGGGCCTTGGCCGGGTCGCTCATGAAGGCACCCGAGCCGGTCTTGACGTCGAGGACAAGGCCACCCGCGCCCTCGGCGATCTTCTTGCTCATGATGCTGCTCGCGATGAGCGGGATGGCCTCGACGGTGCCGGTCACGTCGCGCAGCGCGTACAGCTTGCGATCAGCGGGTGCCAGCCCATCTCCGGCGGCGCAGATCACCCCGCCGGTTTCGCGCAGGACTTCCATCATCTCGTCGTTGCTGAGCGACGCGCGCCAGCCCGGGATGGACTCGAGCTTGTCGAGCGTGCCGCCGGTGTGGCCCAGGCCTCGTCCGCTGAGCTGGGGCACGGCGGCACCGCAGGCAGCCACGATCGGCACCAAGGGCAGCGTGATCTTGTCGCCCACGCCGCCCGTCGAGTGCTTGTCGACCGTGGGCCTGGGCAGGCTGCTGAAGTCCATCCGCACGCCGGTGTCGATCATGGCGGTGGTCCAGCGGACGATCTCATCGTTGGTCATGCCGTTGAGCAGGATTGCCATGGCCAGGGCCGCCATCTGCTCGTCGGCGACGACGCCGCGCGTGTAGGCACGAACGACCCAGTCGATCTGCGCGCCGGTGAGCTCGTGCCGGTCCCGCTTGGCCTTGATGACGTCGACGGCCGCGAAGGGCTCAACCATGACGATCCTCTGCGCGGTCGACCAGGTCCTGCGGGCCGAACGCCTGGGGCAGGATCTCGGCCAGCGTGCGGATCCCCTCGGGAGTCGCGATCACGGTCCCGGAACGGCCGTTCTCCCACAGCAGTTGCCGGCATCGGCCGCAGGGCATGAGCGGCTGGCCGTGCTGGTCGACGCACGCAACCGCGACCAGCCTGCCCCCGCCGGTCGCGTGGATGCTGGAGACCATTCCGCACTCGGCGCACAGGCCCACGCCGTAGCACGCGTTCTCGACGTTGCAGCCGACGACGATCCTGCCGTCGTCCATCAATCCGGCGACGCCGACCTTGAAGCGCGAGTAGGGGGCGTAGGCATGGTGCATGACGTCGACGGCGGCGGCGTTGAGGGCCGCCCAGTCGACCTGCTCAGCCGGCACGGGGTTCATTCCTTGTCGTACGGCACGCCGTCGGCGGCCGGCGGGCGAGCCCGGCCGACGAGGCCGGCCACCACGACGATGGTCACCAGGTACGGCGCCATGGCGAGGATCTCCGTGGGGATCGGCGTGTCGAGGAGGGCGAACTTCTGCTCGAGGGATTCGGAGAAGCCGAAGATCAGCGCCGCTCCCAGGGCCCCGATCGGGTTCCAGGCGCCGAAGATCATGGCGGCCAGCCCGATGAAGCCGGTGCCTGCCGTCATCCCCTCGTCGAACCGGCCCACCGTGCCGAGCGTGAACCAGGCACCTGCGAAGCCGCCGACCATGCCGCCGAAGATCACCGCCACGTACCGCACCCTGGCGACCCCGACCCCGAGGCTGTCGGCGGCCCGCGGGTTCTCGCCGACGGATCGGGTGCGCAGGCCCCATCGGGTGCGGAACAGGAGGAACGTCACGACCCCGATGAGGACGAACATGCCGTAGACGATGATCGTCTGGTTGAAGAACATCTGCCCGATGATGGGGATGTCCGACAGCAGCGGAATCGCGATGGACGGGAAGATGGGCGCGTCGTTCCACTCCGGGTTGTCGATAAGCAACTGCGAGGTGAGGAACGACGTCAGCCCCAGCACGAGGATGTTGATCACTACGCCGATGATGATCTGGTCGACCTTGAAGCTGACCGCCAGCACCGCGAGCAGCAGGGCGAGGATGCCACCCGTGATGGTCGCCGACAGCAGGCCCACCCATCCGCCGAGCAGCGACCCCATGACGACGCCCGTGAACGCACCGCCGAGCAGCATGCCCTCGATGCCGATGTTCACCACGCCGGACCGCTCGCAGAGGATGCCGCTCAGGGCACCGAGCGCGATCGGCGTGCAGCGCGAGACCGTGGCCACGAGCATGCTCTCGAGGTTGAACTCCTGGCCGGCGGTCGCCCACACCATCATCGCGACGGTGAAAAGCCCGAACGAAATGCCGAGGATGAGCGTGGAACGGCGCTGGAAGCCGCGGTAGAACTGGGTGGCCCCGAGGAAGGCCAGCGCCGAGGTGAGCAGCCACAGCGCAGGCTGGACCGGCACCTCGAGCGGGTCGAGCTGGATCGTCTCGGACGGCAGGCTCAGGCCGAACGTCGCCACGCCCTCGACGTTCGGGATGAAGAGCACCACGACCGCTGCGGCGAGGAGCAGCATCACGACACCCGTGACCTGCGCCCGGCGGATCTGCGAGGAGTTCAGTGCCTTCGTGCGCTTGCCCGTCTCCTCGTAGGCCTCGACCGGCGGACGGTCGAACGTCGCGCTCACGCTCCCCACCCCTTGCTGATCTGCGTGGACGTGGCGTCCGTCTTCACGCGGTAGATGGCCGAGATGAGTGCCGGAGCGGCCACGAAGATGATGATGAGGGCCTGGATCACCGAGATGAGGTCGATGCCCACGTCGGCGTTCGCCTGCATGTACTGGCCTCCCGCATTGAGCCCGCCGAAGAGGACAGCCGCGGCCACGACGCCCACAGGGTTCGACCTGCCCAGCAGGGCAACGGCGATCCCGTCGAACCCGAGGCCAGCGGAGAAGCCCGGGCTGGCCCGGTCGAGCAGGCCGAGCACCTGCCCGGTGCCGGCCAGGCCGGCCAGCGCCCCGGAGATCGACATCACGAGGATGTACACCTTCGTGACGGACATGCCGGCATACCTCGCCGCACTGGGGTTCGCGCCGACAGCACGGAACTCGAAGCCCGTGTTGGTGCGGAAGAGCAGCCACCAGATGAAGGCGGCAGCGCCGAGGGCGAGGAACAGGCCGAAGTGCACCGTGGCGGCCGGGTCCAGCCACTGCAGCAACGGCGGCAGCTGGGCGGAGTCCTGGATGTTCTTCGAGATGGGGTCATTGCGCCCCTCCCGCTGGAACAGGGTCGACTTGAGCAGGTAGTCGACGAGCCGGTAGGCGATGTAGTTCATCATGATCGTCACGATGACCTCGTGGGCACCGGTCTTCGCCTTGAGGAAGCCCGGGATGAACCCCCAGATGGCGCCGCCGATCGCACCGGCCACGATCGCAAGCGGCAGGTGGATGAACCACGGCAGGCCCGTGAACGTGAAGCCGGCGAGGACCGCCAGCATGCCGCCCATGAGCAACTGCCCCTCGCCGCCGATGTTGAACAGTCCGGCACGGAACGCCAGTGCCACGGCGAGGCCCGTGAAGATCAGCGGGGTGGCCTCGGTGAGCGTCTGCGAGATCGCGCGCAGGGAGCCGACCGAGCCCTGCAGCAGGGCCTTGTAGGCGTCCAGCATCTCGGCGAACGAGGACCCCGTCAGCATGATGATGGCACCGCTGATGACGAGGGCGGTGAACACCGCCAGCAGGGGGATGACCAGGCCCGTCTTCCAGTCGGTGGCGGTGGTGAGGCGACGGAGGAAGGAGGGACCCTTCCCGGGATCCGGGTCGATCGTGACGCTTCCGTCCGGCGAGGTGATGCTCATGCTGCCTTCCCCGCCATGTAGAGGCCGACCTCGGTGGGGGTCGTCTCGGACGCGGTCATCTCGGCCACGATCTTCCCGTCGTACATCACGACGATGCGGTCCGAGAGCGCGAAGATCTCGTCGAGCTCGGTCGAGACGATGAGGATGGCCTTGCCCTCGTCTCGCTTGCGGATGATCTGCTCGTGGATGTACTCGATCGACCCGACGTCGATGCCACGGGTCGGCTGCGCGCAGATGACCAAGGGAACGTCGCGGGAGAACTCGCGCGCCACGATCATCTTCTGGGCATTCCCACCGGACAGCGCACCGCCCGTGTTGTCGATCAGCGGCGGGCGCACGTCGTACGACTCCACCAGGGACTCGGCCGACTCCCGGATGGCATCGCCGTCCATGACCCCCCTGCGCGAGAACGGCGGCTGGTAGTAGGAGTCCAGGATCAGGTTCTCGCTGACGGTGAATGAGGAGATCATGCCCATGTGGTTGCGGTCCTCCGGGACGTGGGCGATGCCCGCGGCGTGGCGCTGTCGCGGTGAGGCCTTGCTGATGTCCTTGCCCAGGAACTCCACGGTCCCCCCTGCGAGCGGGAGCAGGCCCGTGATCGCCTCCACCAGCTCGGTCTGCCCGTTCCCCTGGATGCCCGCCACGCCGACGATCTCGCCAGCGCGCACGGTCAGGTCGATGCGGTTCAGGAGGGCGCGGCCGTAGTCGTCCACCATGTGCACGCCGCGCAGGGTCAGGACATCGTCGCCGGGGGTGGCCTCGGTCTTGTCGACGGTGAGGTCAATATCGCGGCCGACCATCATCGAGGCGAGCTGCTCCGGCGTGGCCGTGCGTGGGTCCGCGTGACCCATGACCTTCCCCCCGCGAAGCACCGTGATGTCGTCGGCGACGGCCAGCGCCTCCTTCAGCTTGTGGGTAATGAAGATGATGGTGGCTCCCCGGCCCTTGAGCTCCGCGACGATGCCGAAGAACTCCTCCACCTCCTGGGGCGTCAGCACGGCCGTCGGCTCGTCGAAGACCAGGATCTTGGCCCCGCGCAGCAGGACCTTGATGATCTCGACGCGCTGCTGGATGCCCACGGGCAGGTCCTCGACCAGGGCATCCGGGTCGACCGCGAGGCCGAAGCGCTCGGAGATCTCGCGGACCTCGGAGCGTGCCTTCTTGCGGTTCAGCACTCCAGGACCGTGGACCGGCTCGACGCCCAGGACGACGTTCTCGTACACCGAGAACACCGGGACCAGCATGAAGTGCTGGTGCACCATGCCGATGCCGGCCTTGATGGCGTCGCCGGGGTCGCGGAAGTCCTGCACCTTGCCGTCGATGAGGATCTCCCCCGCGTCCTGCTTGTACAGGCCGGACAGGACGTTCATGAGGGTGCTCTTGCCGGCTCCGTTCTCGCCGATCAGGGCGAGCACCTTGCCGGACCTCGCGGTGAGGGTCACCTCGTCGTTGGCAAGGACGCCGGGGAAGCGCTTGGTGATGCCGCGCAGTTCCAGTTCCACGAGGTCTCCGTATGTCACGCGGCCGGGGCGACGGCCGGCCCGGCTGGTCTCACTCTGGCACAGGAAAGACGAGGAGGGGCCCGAAACCGGGCCCCTCCCGCCTAACGTGCGCTACTACATCTTGACGTCGATCGATCCATCGATGATGCCTGCCTTGATGGTCTCGATCTGGTCCTTCAGCTCCTGCGGAACGGCCGCGTCGAAGTCGTGGTACGGGGCCAGGCCCACGCCACCGTTCTCCAGCGTGCCGACCGTGACGCCACCCTCGAAGGTGCCGTCGACCACGGACTTGATCGCATTGAACGTCGTGACGTCCATGTTCTTCAGGACCGAGGTCAGGTAGACCGACGCGTTCTGGGTGTCGGACTCGAACTGGTCGCTGTCCACGCCGATGATCATGAGCTTGTCGGGACCGAGCTCGCTGGCCAGGGCGGCAGAGCCAAGGCCGACCGGACCGGCGACGGGCATGACGACGTCAGCGCCCTCGTCGACCAGGTTCTGCGCGAAGGTGCGGCCGTCGTCGAGGCTCTCGAAGTTCTCGGTGAACAGGCCCTTCTGCTTGGCCGGATCCCAGCCGAGAACCTCGACCTCAGCGCCGTTGTCGGCGTTGAACTTCTGGACGCCACGGTAGAAGCCGTCCATGAAGATGGTCACCGGCGGGATGTTGATGCCGCCGAAGGTGCCGACCACGCCGGTCTTGCTCATGCCGGCCGCGAGGTAGCCGGCCAGGAAGGCCGCCTCATCGGTGTTGAACACCTGGCCGAGCACGTTGTTGTTCGCAATCTGCGGCGTGCCGTCCTCGTTCTCGCCGTACGCGTAGTCGACGATCGTGAACGGGGTGTCGGGGTTGGCGTTGGCGGCCTCCATGGTCGCGTCGCCGAGGAGGAAGCCGACCGTCACCACGATGTTGCAGCCCTGGTCGATGAAGGACTGGATGTTGGTGGCGTAGTCGGTCTCGGCCTGTGACTCCAGGACCAGGCCCTCGATGCCGAGCTGCTCCACGGCGTCGGTGACGCCCTTGTAGGCCTTCTGGTTGAAGCCCTTGTCGTCGACACCGCCGACGTCAGTGACCTCGCAGGCCTTCACCATGGCCGCGGGCTCCTCGGAGGGCGCCTCGGACGACGCGGCCTCGGACGGCGCAGCCGACTCCGATGGCGGCGCACTGCTCTCTGCAGCACTCGACTCCGAGGTGGTGCTGCTCGAGCTACACCCGGCAAGTGCCATCGCCGAAACGGCGATGACCGCCGCGGCGATCTTCAGGTTGGTCTTCAATGTCTCTCCTTATTGATGGCCCGACGCCGTCATGGCAGTCGCACGTGCGTCCACCCTAGCCATTGCAGTGCGCGCATGTGAACGCCAGCCAGCCCTGTGCCATATCGTTATCGGCCGTTCACCGCGCTGCGGATGCGCCCGGCTAGGGAAGCGTGCCGAGGCGCTGCAACAGCAGTGTTACGAAACGATCACGATCGATGCCGAGCCCGACGGCAGCATTGGGCGCTCGACCCGTCACGGACCATCGATCCGCGACCGTACGGCCCATGCACAGGGAGGATTGCGTTTCGATCTGAACATTCATCGACATCGTCTGTACCAGCGACGGGTCGATGAGGTGGGCGATCGTCACGGCGTCGTGGATGGGCGCCCCGGGCCAGCCGAAGCGGTCCTGGTGGAAGCCGACGAAGTGGTCCAGGAGCTCGGCGACGAACTGCCCGGCCTTGCCCTGGCCACGGAACGCCGCCGCGTGGGCGTCATCCAGCCAGGCCTGGTGCGTGACCTCGAGGCCGATCATGGTCAGCCCGATGCCGGCCTCAGGGCCTCCCCCGGGCACCGCGCCTGCCGAGAAGACGATGTCGGCCGCCTCGGGGTCCACCCAGATGTTGAACTCCGCTGCGGGAGTCCAGTTACCGAGGTCCACGGCCCCGCCCATGATCACCAGCTCGAGGATCCTGTCGTGCAGGTGCGGGAGCCGTTCGACAACGTCGGCCATGTTCGTCAGCGGGCCGGTCGCCACGAGGGTCACCGGCTCATCGGCATCACGCAGGACCTGCTCGATCAGCTCGATCGCGGGCACGTCCAGCGCCGCCCGGCTCGGCTCGACCGGGAGCGGACCCGCCAGGCCGCTCTCGCCATGCATGACGGCGGCGGTCGACAGGTCACGTGCCCGAGGCCGGTCCCGGCCGGCCGCCACCGGGATGTCCGGCCGGTCCACCATGTCCAGGACCCGCAGGGCATTGCGGGTGGTGTTCGGGAGGGTGACGTTGCCAGCGACGGTCGTCACGGCCAGCAGGTCGATGCCCGGGTCGGCAACCGCGAGCATGATCGCGATGGCGTCGTCGTGCCCCGGGTCGCAGTCGAGCAGAACCGGGCGGGCGCTATCGGTCACGCCGGAGTGTCTACCAGACCACCGGCGTAGGTTGGAGCCATGCCAACGGCGCCGAGGTGGTTCACCGACACGGACGAGGGCCATTCGCACTGGTATGTGGAGCGCTTCCGAGCCATGTCGGCCGAAGGGGCCGACCTCGAGGGCGAGGCCCGGCTGATCGACGCCATGGCACAACCGAGGAGCAGGGTCCTCGATGCCGGTTGCGGCCCGGGGCGGACGTCGGGGGCTCTCTGCCGCCGCGGACACGAGGTCGTGGGGGTCGACGTCGATCCGGTGCTCATCGACGCAGCCCGCGCGGACCACCCGGGCCCGAGTTACGTGGTGGCGGACCTCGCGTCCCTCGACCTGCCGGCGGCCGGGATCGCCGAGCCCTTCGATGCTGCCGTGTGCGCGGGAAACGTGCTTGCATTCGTCGCGGCCGACAGCGAAGCGGAGGTGCTGTCCCGAATCCGCGCCCACCTGCGCGCCGATGCCTTCCTGGCCACCGGGTTCCACGTCGACCGTTACGACCTGGCCGCCTTCTACCGCCACGCGGCCGAGGCCGGCTTCGTGGTCGAGTCGAGGTTCGCGACCTGGGATGTTCGTCCATGGCGTGACGGCGCCGACTTCGCGGTCACCATCCTGCGCAACCCATCCGAAGGGAACCCTGCATGAGCCACTATCTCGCCGACCTCGCCGGCCGCATTGAGGTCTCGCCCGGTAGCACGGTCTCGACGACCGTGCTGAAGGAGCCAGGAGCCAGGCTCGTGCTCTTCTCGTTCGACGCCGGGGAGGAGCTCAGCGAGCACACGGCGGCCATGCCCGTCCTGCTCCAGGCGGTCAGCGGACGGATGTCCGTCACCACGGCCGACGCGACGGCCTCGCTGGTGCCGGGCGACGCGCTCTACCTCGAGGCCCGCGAGCCCCATTCGGTCCTTGCCGAGGAGCCCAGCAAGTTGCTGCTGACCATGCTCGACCCTCGGGGGGGTGCAGCCACCTGACTGGCTAGAAGGCGTCCCGCGGGACGTACTGGCCCCACACGTCACGCAGGGCATCAGAGACCTCGCCGACGGTCGCGCGGGCCTTCAGCGCATCCTTCATCGGGTAGAGGAGGTTGTCGTTGCCCCGGGCGGCCTCGCGCACGGCCTCCAGCGCCGCGCGCACCGCGCCGCCGTCACGCTCGGACCGCAGGCGCGCAAGCCGCTCCCCCTGCTCGGCCTCGATCGCCGGATTGACCCGCAGCGGGGTGTAGTGCTCGACCTCGTCGGTCGTGAACCTGTTGACCGCCACCACCGTGCGCTGCCCGCCGTCGATCTCCAGGGCCACTTGGTAGGCGGATCGCTCGATCTCGGCCTTCTGGAAGCCCTGCTCGATGGCTGCGACCGCCCCGCCCATCTCGTCGATCCGGGCGATGAGGGCCGACGCGGCATCGTCGATGCCGTCGGTCAGGCTCTCGACGACGTAGGACCCGGCAAAGGGATCGACTGTCTGGCACACGTCGGTCTCGTAGGCGAGCACCTGCTGGGTGCGCAGGGCCAGCCGAGCGGCCTTCTCCGACGGCAGCGCGATGGCCTCGTCGAACGAGTTCGTGTGCAGCGACTGCGTGCCGCCGAGCGCGGCGGCGAGCCCCTGCACGGCGACGCGGACCATGTTGACCTCGGGCTGCTGCGCCGTGAGCTGGACGCCGGCGGTCTGCGTGTGGAAGCGCAGCATCCATGACTTGGGGTCCTTGGCGCCGAACCGCTCCCTCATGATCCGTGCCCACATGCGGCGAGCCGCGCGGAACTTCGCGACCTCCTCGAGAATGGTGGTCCGCGAGACGAAGAAGAACGCCAGCCGTGGGGCGAACTCGTCGACGTCCTGGCCCGACGACACCGCCGCCTTCACGTACTCGATGCCATCCGCCAGGGTGAAGGCCACCTCCTGCACAGGCGTCGCGCCGGCCTCGGCCATGTGGTAGCCCGAGATGGAGATGGTGTTCCACTTGGGAATCTCGTCGCGGCAGTAGGTGAAGATGTCGGTGATCAGCCGGATCGACTGCGCCGGCGGGTAGATGTAGGTCCCGCGGGCGATGTACTCCTTCAGGACGTCGTTCTGGATCGTCCCGTTCAGGTCGGCCGCGGCTACGCCCTGCTCCTCGGCGACCAGCAGGTACAGGAGGAGCAGGATCGCAGCCGGCGCATTGATGGTCATGGAGGTGGAGACCTGGTCGAGCGGGATCCCGTCGAACAGGATGCGCATGTCGTCGATGGAGTCGATGGCCACGCCCACCTTGCCGACCTCGCCGTGGGCGAGGTGGTGGTCGGAGTCGTATCCCATCTGGGTGGGCAGGTCGAAGGCGACCGACAGCCCCGTCGTCCCTGCCGCGAGCAACTGCTTGTAGCGCTCGTTCGACTCCACGGCGGTCCCGAAGCCGGCGTACTGGCGCATCGTCCAGGGCCGGCCGGTGTACATGGTGGGGTACACGCCGCGGGTGTACGGGTACTGGCCGGGCTGGCCCAGGCGCTCGGCCGGGTCCCAACCCGCAAGGTCGTCGGGCCCGTACAGGGGGGCGAACGGGAGTCCTGACTGGGTGAGCGGGTCCATCTCGTCCCTCCGGGGGCCCCGACCCTGCCGGGGCATCACGTGTGACTCAGACCATAGGGGGCAGCGCCCGGCTCCCTCGCGCCGGGTGCGGCGCCGCTCGGTACTGTGTGCACCAGTGCCCCATGGTGCGCGCGAGCGTGCGCACCCGAGGCCGTGAGGGAGGTTCGAGTGGCTGCCATGCCTGCTGGCACCATCTATCGCGGCGGCGAGGGCATGTGGACGTGGGTCCTGCACCGGATCACCGGCGTCGGCGTCTTCTTCTTCCTCCTCGTGCACGTCCTGGACACGGCGCTCGTCCGGGTCTCGCCGGCTGAGTACGACGCGGTCATTGCGACCTACAAGACGCCGATCATCAACCTCATGGAGGTCGGCCTCGTCGGCGCGGTGCTCTTCCACGCACTCAACGGGCTGCGCATCATCCTCGTCGACTTCTGGGCCAAGGGGCCTCGCTACCAGCGGCAGATGACCTGGGCGATCGGCGCCGTCTGGGTGGTCCTCATGGTCCCTGGGACGTTCTTCATGCTCAAGCACACTGTCGAGGCCATGTTCGGGAGCGCATCATGAGCACCGCGAGCCAGCCCGGTCCCGTCAGCATCCCCGCTCCCCGGTCGCGCACCCGGCAGCGCAGCAACTACGAGCTCTACTCGTGGCTCTTCATGCGCGTCTCGGGGATCGTGCTGGTCTTCCTGGTCCTCGGTCACCTGTTCATCATGAACATCCTCGACGGCGGCGTGCAGCGCATCAACTTCGCCTTCGTGGCCGGCCGGTGGTCCAGCCCGTTCTGGCAGGTGTGGGACCTCATGATGCTGTGGCTGGCCATGCTTCACGGCACCAACGGCATGCGCACCATCATCAACGACTACGCAGAGCGCGACCAGACGCGCTTCTGGCTGAAGATGATCCTGTTCGTCGCAGCAGGGTTCATCATCCTGCTGGGCACCCTCGTCATCTTCACCTTCGACCCGAACATCGGCTGAGCCTCACCAGGAGACGCGTCACATGCAGACCCACTCGTACGACGTCGTCATCGTCGGAGCCGGCGGCGCCGGGATGCGCGCGGCCCTCGAATCCGGCTCGCGCGCCCGCACCGCCGTGCTGACCAAGCTCTACCCGACGCGCTCGCATACCGGGGCGGCTCAGGGCGGCATGTGCGCCGCTCTCGCCAACGTCGAGGACGACAACTGGGAATGGCACACGTTCGACACCGTCAAGGGCGGCGACTACCTGGTCGACCAGGACGCCGCGGAGGTCATGTGCAAGGAGGCGATCGACGCCGTCCTCGATCTGGAGAAGATGGGGCTGCCCTTCAACCGGACGCCCGAGGGCCGGATCGACCAGCGCAGGTTCGGCGGGCACACCCGCAACCACGGCGAGGCCGCCGTGCGCCGGGCCTGCTACGCAGCCGACCGGACGGGCCACATGATCCTGCAGACCCTGTACCAGAACTGCATCAAGCAGAACGTCGAGTTCTACAACGAGTTCTACGTACTCGACCTGATCATGACCGAGGTCGACGGGCAGCCCGTCGCGGCCGGTGTCGTGTCGTACGAACTGGCCACGGGCGAGATCCACGTGTTCCGCGCCAAGTCGGTCATCTTCGCCACGGGCGGGTTCGGCAAGGTCTGGAAGACGACCTCCAATGCCCACACCCTGACCGGCGACGGCATGGGCATCATCTACCGCAAGGGCCTCCCGCTGGAGGACATGGAGTTCTACCAGTTCCACCCCACCGGCCTGGCCGGGCTCGGGGTCCTGCTCACCGAGGGGGCCCGTGGCGAGGGGGGCATCCTGCGCAACGCGTCCGGCGAGCGCTTCATGGAGCGGTACGCACCCACGATCAAGGACCTGGCCCCGCGCGACATGGTGTCCCGGTCGATGGTGCTGGAGGTCCGTGAGGGCCGTGGGGCAGGCCCCAACAAGGACTACGTCTACCTCGACCTCACCCACCTGCCGAAGGAGCAGATCGAGGCCAAGCTGCCCGACATCACCGAGTTCTCCCGCACCTACCTCGGGGTCGACCCGGTGACCGAGCTTGTGCCCGTGTTCCCCACCGCGCACTACGCCATGGGCGGCATCCCGACCGACATCGACACCCGGGTCCTGCGCGACAACGAGCACGTCGTGCCCGGCCTGTACGCGGCCGGCGAGTGCGCATGCGTGTCGGTGCACGGCGCCAACCGCCTCGGCACCAACTCCCTGCTCGACATCAACGTGTTCGGCAAGCGGGCCGGCATCGCGGCTGCTGAATACGCCAAGACCGTCGAGTTCGCCGACCTGCCCGAGGATCCGCAGGGGTACACGATCTCTCTCGTCGAGCAGCTCCGCTCGAGCGACGGCTCGGAGCGCACATCGGTCCTGCGCCGCGAGATGCAGGAGACGATGGACCTCAACGCGCAGGTCTACCGCACGGAGGCCACCCTCAAGCAGGCGCTCAATGACGTCCAGGAGCTCAAGCGCCGCTTCCGCAACGTGTCCATCCAGGACAAGGGAACGCGGTACAACACGGACTTGCTCGAGGCCATCGAACTGGGCTTCCTGCTCGACCTCGCGGAGCTCGTCGTCATCGGAGCCATCGAGCGCAAGGAGTCGCGGGGCGGTCACGCCCGCGAGGACTACCCGACCCGCGACGACGTCAACTTCATGCGCCACACCATGGCCTACCGCCGAGTCGGCGACGGGTCCGAGGAGACCGTGCAACTCGACTACAAGCCCGTCACGATCACCCGCTACCAGCCGATGGAGCGCAAGTACTGATGACTGCCACTGTCGACGCGCCCGCGACACCCGCCCCCGTCACGACCGATGTCACGTTCCGGGTCCGGCGCTACCTGCCTGAGGTCGACGAGGAGCCGCACTGGGAGGAGTACACGGTCCCGCTGTACCCGACGGACCGCGTCCTGACCGCCCTGGAGAAGATCAAGGGCGAGATCGACGGCACGCTCACCTTCCGTCGCTCGTGTGGGCACGGGATCTGCGGCTCCGATGCCATGCGCATCAACGGCCGCAATCGGCTGGCATGCAAGACGCTGGTCAAGGACCTCGACATCACCAAGGCCATCACGGTCGAGGCGATCAAGGGCCTGCCGCTCGAGAAGGACCTCATCGTCGACATGGAGCCGTTCTTCGCGGCCTACCGGGCGGTGCTGCCGTTCCTCATCACCGACGGGCATGAGCCCACGCGCGAGCGGCTGCAGTCGGCCGAGGACCGCGCCCGGTTCGACGACACCACCAAGTGCATCCTGTGCGCATGCTGCACGACGTCGTGCCCCGTCTACTGGACCGATGGGCAGTACTTCGGACCGGCGGCAATCGTCGCGGCCAACCGGTTCATCTTCGACAGCCGGGACACCGGGGCCGAGCAGCGCCTGGAGATCCTCAATGACCGCGAGGGCGTGTGGCGGTGCCGCACCACGTTCAACTGCACGGACGCCTGCCCCCGAGGCATCGAGGTGACCAAGGCGATCCAGGAGGTCAAGCGCGCCCTGATCTTCCGCCGCGTCTGAGCGAGGAGTGAGCGCAGCGAGCCCCGCAGCCCAGGTGCCGACAAACCCGCGTCTGAGCGAGGAGTGAGCGCAGCGAGCCCCGCAGCCCAGGTGCCGACAAACCCGCGTCTGAGCGAGGAGTGAGCGCAGCGAGCCCCCCAGCCCAGGTGCCGAAGACCCGCGTCTAGCTCGGCGTGCGGCGGGCGCAGGACGCGGCGCCCATCCAGGCGTGCGGGGCCCCCTCCCAGCACCAGCCCAGCCTGGGCCGGCCCTGCTGGGTGACCCAGAGCGAGGCGATCCGCTTGTCGCCCGCGCGCGAGCTGAGCATCTGGAACGCGTTGGCCTCCCGCAGGATCCCTGGGTGGGCCAGGAGCACGCAGACGCCCTCCACGAGGGTCAACGGCGACCGGCCAGCAGCCAGGATCGCCCGCAGCGCATCCCGCGGGGCGACGTTCAGCAGGTCGGACCCCAGGTCAACGTCCTCGATCTCATACGCGCCGGCAGGCAGGTCCACGGTGGGCGTGAAGTCGCCCGGCTCCCGGGGGTCAAGGCCGACGTAGCCGGCCTTGCTGCCCTGCCGGGTCTGCCCCATGGCGAGCGCGGCGTCGAGGAGCGGGTCGATCAGGACTGACGGGATGCTCGGCACCCCCGCCCCAACCGCGGCGCCCGACCCGATATTCCCCGCCGAGTGGGCATCTGTTGCTGCTCCGGCGCGCGCCGGAGCAGCAACACCTGCCCACTCGCGTGCCGAGGGTGGCTAGAGGTCGACGGCATAGTACTGGGTCTCGAGGAACTCGTGGATGCCAGCGAAGCCGCCTTCGCGCCCTAGGCCGGACTCCTTCATGCCGCCGAAGGGGGCGGCGGGGTCGGACGCCAGGCCGCGGTTGATGGCGACCATGCCCGACTCCATCCGACGGGCGAGCTTGACCCCGCTGCCGGGGTCCTTGGCGTACACGTAGGAGATCAGCCCGTACTCGGTGTCGTTGGCCATCGCGACGCCTTCGTCCTCGGTTGCGAACGAGACGATTGGCGCGACGGGGCCGAAGATCTCATTCGTCGTCAGCGCCGAGCCGTGCAGGACGTCCTTGACCACGTACGGCGCGATGAACGCGCCGGTCGCGGGCGCGGTCGACGCCGGCGTGATGTCCAGGCCCTCCGCCGCAGCCGTGCCCAGCAGCTCGAGGATCTTGTCCCGCTCCTTGCCGGACACCATGGCGCCGAGGTCGTTCGCCTGGTCGATGCCGGGGCCGACCTTGAGCGCGGCGAAGGCGGTCTCGAGCTTCGTGGCGAACTGCGCGGCCAGCGACTCGTGCACGTAGAACCGGTTGGCCGCCGTGCACGCCGCCCCGCCGTTGCGCATCTTGGCGACCATTGCCCCGCTGATGGCCGCGTCCACGTCCGCGCCCTCGAACACGATGAACGGTGCGTTGCCGCCCAGTTCCATCGACGACGGCAGCACCCGCTCCGCAGTCTGCTTCAGCAGCATCTTGCCAACGAACGTGGACCCGGTGAACGACAGCGTCGCCACCCGCCGGTCGGCCAGGATGGCACTGGACACGTCCCCCGTGCGCGTGGTCGTGATCACGTTGACGACCCCCGCGGGCGCACCGGCCCGCTGCAGCACGTCCGCCACCCACAACGCCGTCAACGGCGTCTCGCTGGCCGGTTTCAGGATCGCCGTGCAGCCCGCCGCCAGCGCCGGAGCCAGCTTGCGGGTCGCCATCGCCGCGGGAAAGTTCCACGGCGTGATCATGAACGCCACCCCCATCGGGCGGTGGTCGGTGATGATCGTCTTGTCCCGCCCCGGCGCGTACCGGAAGCCGCCCTCGATCCGGGAAGCCTCCTCGGAGAACCAGCGGAAGAACTCCGCCGCGTAGGTGGCCTCCCCCATCGCGTCCCGCCACGCCTTGCCGTTCTCCAGGGAGATGATCCGCGCGCACGTCTCCAGCTCCGCCGACATGATCTCGAACGCCCGACGCAGCACCTCCGCCCGCTCCCGGGCCGGCGTCACCGACCACGACTGGAAGCCATCCCACGCCGCCGACACGGCATCCAGTCCATCGGCCACGGACGCATCACCGACCTCCGCCAGCACCGTGAACGTCGCAGGATCCATCACCGCCAGCCGGCGCTCCGTCTGCACCCACTCCCCGCCAATCAACAGGCCTGTGGGCGCGCTCAGTGTCGACATGGTTCCTCCATCGGGTGAGATCCGCGGACGAGCCTACCGACGTGCCTACACTCGACCGCATGCGGCGACGCCCTGGCGCAATCCTGCGCTCACTGGCCGTGACCGGTGCCCTGGGGCTCCTGCTGGTCGGGCTCGCTCCTGCTGCCGGCGCCGAGTCGATCGGCGGGGACCGGCTGTCCAGCCCGCGGCGCACCGTCGAGCTGCTGGCAGGGGCGGACCCGCTCCCCGAGGTCTGGGCGGCCACCTGGATCATCGCGGACGCGGAGACCGGCGACGTCCTGGCCCAGAAGGGATCGCACATCCCGCGCCCGCCGGCCAGCACGCTGAAGATGCTGACCGCCCTGGCCGCCCTGCCCGGTACCTCGCCGCAGGACCGCTATGTGGCGACCGAGCGCGCGGCCGGGATCTATGGCGCGCGCGTTGGCCTCCGGCCGGGCAAGGAGTACTCACTCGACGATCTCTGGTACGCCGTCTTCCTGCCCAGCGCCAACGATGCGGCGATCGCGGTGGCCCAGGCCAACGGCGGGGTCCGCAAGACCGTGAACCAGATGAACGACGTGGCCCGACAATTGCAGGCGCTTGACACCGTTGCCCGCAACACCAGCGGGCTGGACATCCCCGGCCAGGTCTCCAGCGCCTACGACCTCGCCCTCATCGCACGGGCCGGACTCTCCCGCGCCGACTTCGCTCGGTATGCCAAGACCGTGACCTGGAAGTTCCCCGACGTGAAGGGCAAGGGCAAGCACCGGATCTACACGACGAACCGCCTGCTCATGCACGGGTACAAGGGGATGATCGGGGTCAAGACCGGGTTCACCTCACAGGCGGGACGCACCTACGTGGGAGCCGCCCGGCGAGGTGGCCGCACGCTCATCGTCGC
Source organism: Actinomycetota bacterium (assembly GCA_030645615.1). Taxonomy (GTDB): domain Bacteria; phylum Actinomycetota; class Actinomycetes; order S36-B12; family S36-B12; genus UBA10649. Next base: position 97,086 of record JAUSNB010000063.1, read on the forward strand.
CCTCATGGGCATCAGCGAATCCAGCGAGTCCGCGGCCAGGAAGCTTCTCGACTGGGGCTTTGCCAACACCGGCGAGGTCGTGCCTATCGGGACCCTGGTGGATCCCCTGCCGGACGTGCCGCAGCAGCAGACGGCCGCGGCAACCGCCGCGAGCAAGACGACCAGTGCGGCGCCGGCGGCGCGGGCGGACGCCACTTCGTCCCTCACGGTCCCTGGTCCCGGGGGCCGCACGAACGCCATCCTGTGGGGGGCCGGGATCGTGGCGGCCGCCATGGTCGCGGCCTCGATCCTCGCCGCGCTGAGCCGTCGTCGGCGGACCCGCCGGTCCTAGCGGCTCAGGCCTCGAAATCGAACTCACGGAGCAGGCCCCACTGCCCGTCGCGGTTCTCGTACAGGCCCATCGACGCCATCTGCATCGAGGCCTCGAAGTCGGCGAGGTCGGCCTGGGCGCGGTCGAGCACGGCCTCGGCAACGTCGTGCGCGATCGTCACGTGCGGGTGGTACGGGAATCGGGTCTCCACCGCCATGTCGCCGGACCGCGCGCGGCGCTCGAGCGACGTGCAGTCCGGTCCCCCCTGCCTGAGGGCGACGAACACGACCGGTGAGACCGGCCGGAAGGTGCCGGTGCCGGCGAGGGCCAGAGTGAACGGCGCCGTCGCGCGGGCCACAGACTCCAGGTGAGCCAGCACGGCCGGCAACGCATCGTCGTCCACGTCGATCGGCGGCAGCACGGTGATGTGCGGGAGCATGTCGCCGGCGGTCGGCTCGTATCGCAGGCGCGCCTCCTCCAGCACCTCACGGGCCGGCGGCGCGATGTCGAGCGACAAGCCCAGGGTGTGCCCGCGTCGGGCGGCGGTCAAGCCGGATCCAGGGGGACGAAGCCGACGCGCTGGTACACGGCCGAGAGGGTGCCAGCGGCAGTCTCCCGGGCCTTGCGCGACCCCACCGCCATCGTGCGGGCCAGCTCGGCCGGGTCGGCCAGCAGCTCGAAGGTGCGCTCGCGGATGGGCCGCACGGCGTCGACCACGATCTCGGCCGTGTCCGACTTCAGGTCCCCGTACCCGCGCCCCGCGTAGCCGGTGACCAGGGCGTCGATGGGCGCCCCGGTCAGGGCGTGCTGGATGGTGAGCAGGTTGCTCACCCCGGGCTTGCGCTCGGGATCGAACACGATGTCGCGCTCAGAGTCCGTGACGGCACTCTTGATCTTCTTGGCCAGCGCCTTGTCGTCATCGAGCAGCCAGGCGCAGCCGCCCGGGCTGGACTTGCTCATCTTGGCCGAGGGGTCCTGCAGGTCGACGATCTTCGCCACGGCCTTGACGATGAAGGGCTCGGGCACCGTAAGCGTGTCTCCGAACTTGGCGTTGAACCGCTGGGCGAGGTCACGGGTGAGCTCGAGGTGCTGGCGCTGATCCTCCCCCACTGGTACCGCGTTGGCCTGGTAGATGAGGATGTCTGCGGCCTGCAGGATCGGGTACGTGTAGAGCCCGACGGTGACCCGGCCAGCGCCCTCCTTCTGCGACTTGTCCTTGAACTGGGTCATCCGGCCCGCCTCGCCGAACCCGGTGAGGCATTCCAGCACCCAGGCAAGCTGGCTGTGCTCGGGCACTTGGCTCTGCACGAACACCGTGGACCGCTGGGGATCAATGCCGAGGGCGAGCAACTGCGCGAACGACACGTAGGTGCGCCGGCGGAGCACGTCGGGGTCATGGTCGACGGTTATGGCGTGCTGGTCGACGACGCAGTAATAGGCATCATGGGACGCCTGCAGCTTGACCCACTCGCGCAGCGCACCCAGGTAGTTGCCGAGGTGGAAGGCGTCCGCCGTCGGCTGGATGCCGGACAGCACGCGGGGGGGCCGCGCAGGGCTCGGGGTCATGCGGTCATTCTGTCGCATCGGCCTCGTGGCCATCGGGGGCGCTCTCGCTGTCGGTGACCACATGGGTCACCCGCACGCGCGCGGCCCGTCGGCCGTCCAGTTCGACGACCTCGAAGCGGTGGCCGGTGTCCTCCACCGTGTCACCGAGGAGCGGGACGCGGCCGAGCCGGCTGATCAGGAAGCCGGCAACGGTCTCGTACGGGCCCTCGGGAAGGGTGACGCCGGTCTCCTCCGCGAAGTCGTCGACGTTCATGAGCCCGGCGACCGTCATGGTGCCGAAGGTGGCCGCCTCGTGCTCTGGCTGCTCGACGTCGTACTCGTCCTGGATGTCACCGATGAGCTCCTCGACCAGGTCTTCCATCGTGACGATGCCAGCGGTGCCGCCGTACTCGTCCTGCACGATCGCGAGGTGCTGGCGCAGCCGGCGCATCTCGGTCAGCGTGCCGAGTACCTCCTTGCTACCGGGGAATGCGGTGATGTCGCGGACGAGTTCGCCGACCAGCAGCGACTGCCCGGCCAGGTCCGGCGCGAGGATGTCGCGGATGTGAACGAAGCCGATGACGTCGTCCGCCGAGTCACGGATGACCGGGTACCGGCTGTGCGGCTGGTCGATGACGACCCGGATGGCCTGGCTCAAAGGCATCGCGGCGTCGAGGAAGTCGACCTCGGTGCGCGGCAGCATGACCTCCCGCAACTCCCGGTCGCCAGCGGCGAAGACGTCGTCGATGAGCTCGCGCTCCTCTATGGTGAGCTCCCCGTGCCCGGCAACCAGGTCGCGCAGCTCCTCGCCGCTGATCTGCTCCTTCCCGGCGTTGGGATCGATGCCGAGCAGCCGCACGATGGCGTTCGTGCTCAGCGAGAGCGCCCAGATGAACGGGCGGAAGGCCTTGGCGATGATGTCCACGGGTGCCGCCACCGCCAGGGCCACCGGCTCCACCCGTTGCAGCGCCACGCGCTTGGGGACGAGCTCGCCGAGGACGAGCGAGAAGTAGGCGATGACGATCGTCACGACGATGAAAGCGACGACATCGGCCAGCCCGGTCGAGAGCCCCCAGCCCACGAGCACCGGGGCCAGCTGGGGAGCGATCTGGGAGGCGCCGAAGCCCGCCGAGATGAAGCCGGCAAGGGTGACGGCGACTTGACCCGCGGCCAGGAACCGGTTGGGGTCGGCAGTCAGCGCAGCAAGCCGACGACCGCGGCGGCCTTCCTCGGACAGCCGTTGCACCTGCGACTCGCGAAGGGACACGAGGGCCAGCTCTGCCGCGGCGAAGAACCCGCCCAGCACGATGAAGAACAGGACGACCGCGATGTTCATCCACAGGTCGCTCATGTGCCGACACACTACTGCCCGGCGTCACCGACGCCGGGCAGTAGTGAACGGGATAGGCGGTGCTAGGCCATCGCCCGCTGCAGGTTCTCGTCGATCGACCCGAGGAACTCCTGCGTGGTCTGCCATGGCTGGTCCGGGCCGATGAGGATGGCGAGGTCCTTGGTCATCTTGCCCTCCTCCACCGTCTCGATGCAGACCCGCTCGAGCGTGCGGGCGAACTCGGACACGGCGGGAGTACCGTCGAGCTTGCCACGATGCTCCAGGCCCCTGGTCCACGCGAAGATCGAGGCGACCGGGTTCGTGGACGTGGGCTTGCCCTGCTGGTGCTGGCGGAAGTGCCGGGTCACCGTGCCGTGGGCAGCCTCGGCCTCCACCGTGCGGCCGTCCGGGGTCATCAGCACGCTGGTCATCAGGCCCAGGGAACCGAAGCCCTGCGCGACGGTGTCGGACTGCACGTCGCCGTCGTAGTTCTTGCAGGCCCACACATACCCGCCCTCCCACTTGAGCGCGGCCGCGACCATGTCGTCGATGAGGCGGTGCTCGTACGTGATGCCGGCGGCTTCGAAGTCCTTCTTGAACTCCGCCTCGAAGACCTCCGCGAAGATGTCCTTGAACTGGCCGTCGTACGCCTTCAGGATGGTGTTCTTCGTAGACAGGTAGACCGGGTAGTGGCGGTCCAGGCCGTACCGCATCGACGCCCGCGCGAAGTCGCGGATGGACTCGTCGAGGTTGTACATGCCCATGGCCACGCCACCCGACGGGAAGTCGAAGACGTTGAACTCCATGGGCTCGGAGCCATCGGATGGCGTGAAGGTCATGGTCAGGGTCCCGGCGCTGGGAACCTTGAAGTCCGTGGCCTTGTACTGGTCGCCGAAGGCGTGGCGGCCGACGATGATCGGCTTGGTCCAGCCCGGCACCAGGCGCGGGATATTGGAGATGATGATCGGCTCGCGGAAGATCACGCCGCCGAGGATGTTGCGGATGGTTCCGTTCGGCGACTTCCACATCTTCTTGAGGCCAAACTCCTCGACGCGGGCCTCGTCCGGGGTGATCGTGGCGCACTTGACGCCGACGCCGTACTTCTGGATGGCGACGGCCGAGTCGATGGTGACCTGGTCGTCGGTGGCATCGCGGTGCTCGATGCCGAGGTCGTAGTACTGCAGGTCGACATCGAGGTACTTCAGGATCAGCTCGTCCTTGATGAACTTCCAGATGATGCGCGTCATCTCGTCGCCGTCGAGCTCGACGACGGGGTTCGCGACCTTGATCTTGCTCACGTGCATCTCCTCGGGTGGATGGATGTCCGGGCCGGACGGGTGCCTACAGGTCCTTGACGTCGCCCTGCTTGGCCTTGACCGCCTCGTACGCCTCAACGAGCAGCGCCTTCTCTGCGTCGCTGAGCGGAGTCTCGACGACGCGCCTGATGCCCTCGCGCCCGAGCTCGGCCTCCACCCCGAGATAGGCGCCGGACAGCCCGTACTCCCCGTCGACCCACGCGCACACCGGCATGACCAAACCTGAATCCTCATGCACCGCCTTGGCCATGCGGGCGGCCGCGGCGGATGGTGCGTAGTAGGCCGAGCCGGTCTTGAGCAGGGCCACTACCTCGGCGCCTCCGTTGCGCGTGCGCACGACGAGTTCCTCGATCTCGTCGGCGGACAGCAGGTCGGCCAGCGGCTTGCCGTCGACGGCGCACGCCGAGGCGACCGGCACCATCGTGTCGCCGTGGGAGCCGAGGGTCAGCGTGGTGACGGAGCCGACCGGGACCCCGAGCTTCTCGGCGACGAAGTGCGTGAAGCGCGCGGTGTCGAGCATCCCGGCCTGGCCGATGACGCGCTTGTGCGGGAAGCCGGTGACGATCTGCGCCAAGGCAGTCATCTCGTCGAGGGGATTGGCCACATTGATGATGACCGCATCCGGGGCATGGATCGCGATGTTCTCGGCGACCGCGCGCATGATCTTGGCGTTGGTCTCGATGAGGTCCATGCGGCTCATGCCCGGCTTGCGCGGCAGGCCAGCGGTGATGACGACGATCTCCGAGCCGGCGATGGCCTCGTAGCCCTCGCCGTTGGGGCCGGTCGTCTGGCCGACGACCTTGGTCTCGAACCCCTCGACCCAGCGGGACTGGTTGAGGTCGAGCGCCAGGCCCTCGGGCTTGCCCTCGATGACGTCGGTCAGGACGACCGTCTCGAAGATGTCGTACTCGGCCAGCCTCAGGGCCGTCGTGGACCCGTAGAACCCTGCACCGATGACTGAGACCTTGCCGTTGCGTGCCATGGCTGACGTGCCTTCCGCGTGGGAGTCAGGGGAGAAATCTTGACGTCAAGATATCGCAGGATCGGTCGGTGATGCCGAGCAGGCCCCGAGGCCGACACCGGCGAACTCGACTCCCCGCCAGACCAGTAGCTGGCGTCGGACCCGGGGGACGGGAACGACCATTACTGCTGGTCTCGGTGCTGGCTGGCCCACTGGCTTGCCAGCGCCAGCAGCCGGTCGTTGGCCTCAGGCTCGCCTATCGTGATGCGCACGCCTTCGCCGGGGAACGGCCGGACCGCAAGGCCTGCCTCGTCGCAGCGATCAGCGAAATCCGCGGTGCCCTCGCCGAGGCGCAGCCAGACGAAGTTCGCCTCGGAGTCGGCCAGGGCAAGGCCGCGGCTCCCCAGCTCGGCAACGACCCGGTCGCGCTCGGCGACGATCGTGGCCACCCGGGCAAACAGCTCCTCCTCGGCCGCCAAGGAGGCGATCGCTGCGACCTGCGCCACCGTCGAGACACCGAACGGGACCTGCACCTTGCGCAGGGCCTCGGTCACCGGCCCGTGCGCGACGCAGTAGCCGACCCGCAGGCCCGCGAGGCCGTACGCCTTGGAGAAGGTTCGCAGGACGGCCACGTTGGGATACTCACGATAGAAGTCCAGGCCGTTGGGGATCCGCGCCGGATCGACGAATTCCGTATACGCCTCGTCGAGGACCACGAGGACGTCACGTGGCACCTGGGCAAGGAAGGATGCCAGGGCATCCCGCCCCACTGCCGTGCTGGTGGGGTTGTTCGGGTTGCACACCATGACTAGCCGAGTGGTGTCGTCGATGGCCGCCAGCATGGCGGGAAGGTCGTGCCTGTCGTCGTCATCCAGCGGGACCGGCTGGCTGGTCGCCCCGGCAATCTGCGTCATGATCGGGTACGCCTCGAACGAGCGCCAGGCGTATACGACGCCGTCGCCCGGGCCAGCCGTGATCTGCACCAACTGCTGCAGCATCCCGACGCTGCCCGTTCCCACGGATAAGTGGTCGACCGGCACCTGCAGTCGTTCGGCCAGGGCATCCACCAGCGCGGTTGAGCCGTAGTCGGGATAGCGGTGCATGTCGCGGAGCGCCCGCTCGGCGGCAGCGAGCACGGATGGCAATGGATCGTGGTGGTTCTCGTTGCTCGACAGCTTGAAGGACCTCGCCCCGGTTCCGACCCTCGCCGGCTGTCCCGCCTTGTAGGCCGGTATGCCGTCGAGGGCTGGCCGCAGCCGGGGAGTGCTCGTCATGTGGGCCTCTGGGGACGTCGCGGGTACGGGGCCGGAACCTACCACTGGCACGAGGAATGATGGGTCCCGTGACCGACCTCACCGAGTGGCTCCCGAGGGCCGTGGCCGCGGTGGATTCCTGGATGGAGCGCTTCGGCGAGTTCGAGGAGCACCCCTCCATGCGGGTGTCCGACGACGCCCTCGGCGAGGCATTCGAGCGGCTCGCCGCGCGCCTGCAGGACAACTACCCATTCGGCCATCCGAGGTACGTGGGACAGATGCTGAAGCCACCGCATCCCGCGGCCGTGCTCGGCTACGTCACGGCGATGCTCATCAATCCCAACAACCATGCCCTGGACGGCGGTCCGGCCACGGCGCTGATGGAGAAGGACGTCGTCGCCAGACTTGCGACGATGCTCGGCTTCACCGACCATCTTGGCCACTTGACCTCGAGCGGCACGATCGCCAACCTCGAGGCGCTGTGGATCGCCCGGGAGCTGCATCCGGGCAAGGCGATCGCGTACAGCGCCGACGCCCACTACACCCATTCCCGGATGTGCCAGGTGATCGGCGTCGAGGGAGTCTCGATCCCCACTGACGGCGCCGGACGCATGGACCTCAGCGCCCTCGAGGCCGAGCTCGGCACGGGGCGCATCGGCACGGTGGTCGCGACCCTAGGCACCACGGGCCTAGGGGCGCTGGAACCGCTGCACGACATCGCGGCGCTGGCTCGGTCGCACGGAACCCGCATCCACGTCGATGCGGCCTACGGAGGCTTCTTCGCCCTCATCGCGGACGACTCGGTGGACGGGGTGGCGAGCGCACCCTATGCGGCCATCGCGCATGCAGACAGCGTCGTCCTCGACCCGCACAAGCACGGCCTGCAACCCTATGGATGCGGCGCGGTGCTGTTCGCGGACCCGTCCGTCGGCCGCTTCTACCTGCACGACTCCCCGTACACGTACTTCAGCTCCGACGAACTGCACCTCGGCGAGATCTCGCTGGAGTGCAGCCGGGCGGGGGCGGCCGCGGCCGCGTTGTGGCTGACCCTTGAAGTCATCCCCCTGTCGGATGGGGGCCTAGGCCAGGTGCTGCGCGCCAACCGGCGAGGCGCGCTGGAGTGGACGCGGTTGCTCGAGCGCTCCGATGCGCTGGTCCCGTACCAGGCGCCCGAGCTCGACATCGTGGCCTACTTCCCGAGGCGCCAGACCCTGTCGGCCGTCGATGCGGCGAGCACCGGCTTGTTCCGCGCCGCGGCGAGCCTGCCACCACGCCAGCAGATCCACCTCGCCACCTATGGAGTCCAGGCCGAGGCGATGGCGGCCCGCGGGCATCACGTCACGGCAGACGTCGCTCAGGGACGGATCCTGCGGAGTACGGTCATGAAGCCCGAATCTGCAGCAGCAATCCCCGAGATCCATGCACGACTGGAATCGCTCGCTCGATAGCCTGCGCTCGGGGCTCGGACGGGAGGTGGCGTGGACAAGGTCGTGGCGTCGGCTGCCGAGGCGGTGGCGGACATCGGTTCGGGGTCGTCGGTTGCCGTGGGTGGGTTCGGGTTGAACGGGATCCCGAGCGTGCTGATCGGGGCGTTGCTGGCGCAGGGGGCCGATGGCCTGCGGGTGGTGTCGAACAACTGCGGGGTGGACGGCTGGGGCCTGGGCCTGCTGCTGGGCGCGGGGCGGATCGCCCGGATGACGTCGAGCTACGTGGGCGAGAACAAGGAGTTCGAGAGGCAGTACCTGTCCGGTGAGCTGGAGGTGGAGCTGGTGCCGCAGGGGACGCTGGCGGAGCGGCTGCGGGCGGGGGGTGCGGGGATCCCGGCGTTCTTCACCCCGGCGGGGGTCGGCACCGCGGTCGCGGACGGCGGGATGGCGCTGCGGTTCGCGCCGGACGGGGCCGTGGCGGTGGCGTCGGCCGCGAAGGAGGTCCGCGTGTTCGACCCGGACGGTGCGGGGGCGCGGGAGTACGTGCTGGAGGAGGCGATCACCACCGACTACGCCCTGGTCCGGGCGAGCGTGGGCGACCGGCACGGGAACCTCGTGTTCGCTAAGGCGACCCGCAACTTCAACCCGCTGGCCGCTGCCGCCGGCCGGGTCACCATCGCCGAGGTCGAGACCCTCGTCGAGCCCGGCCAGATCCCCCCTGAGGACGTCCACTGCCCCGGCATCTTCGTCCAGCGCGTCGTCGCCCTGACCGCCGAGCAGGCCGCCGACAAGCGGATCGAACGCAGGACGGTCAGCTCATGACTGGCTGGTCGCGTGAGGAGCTGGCCGCCCGGGTGGGCCGGGAGCTGGCCGACGGGGCGTACGTCAACCTCGGCATCGGCCTGCCCACCCTGGTCCCCCAGCACCTGCCGCCCGGCGTCCATGTCGTGCTGCAGTCCGAGAACGGCATCCTGGGCACCGGTCCCTACCCGGGCGAGGACGAGGTCGACCCCGACCTGGTCAACGCCGGCAAGGAGACCGTCACCGTCCTGCCCGGCGCGAGCTTCTTCGACTCCGCCACCAGCTTCGCGATGATCCGCGGCGGCCACATCGACGTCGCCGTCCTGGGCGCCATGCAGGTCTCCGCCACCGGCGACCTGGCCAACTGGACCATCCCCGGCAAGATGGTCAAGGGCATGGGCGGCGCGATGGACCTGGTCCACGGCGCCAAGCACGTCATCGTCATGATGGAGCACACCGCCAAGGACGGCACCCCCAAGATCCTCCAAGCCTGCACCCTGCCCCTCACCGGGCGAGGCGTCGTCCACCGCATCATCACCGACCTCGCCGTCATCGACACCACCCCGGACGGCCTCGTCCTCATCGAGACCGCACCCGGCGTCACCCCCGACGACGTCCAAGCCGCCACCGACGCACCCCTGCACACCTAGAACGGCGCCCGGGCGTCGTGGCTAGCTGGGGGCTGGCACCCAGAAGGTGAACAGGGCCAGTCCGATGCCGAGAACCGCGAGGACGGCCACATCGACCTTGCGGGACCGCGACGCGAGCCAGCCGGCCTCGCCCTCCGGGAGGAGGAGCCGCAGGAATGCGGCGAGCAGCACGCTGGCCGAGAGCACGATGCAGCCTCGGCGGAAGTAGTCCAGCCCGATCATCACCATCGCGATGGTGACGCCCAACAGGACCAGCGAGATCGGCCACTGGGCAAGCCAGTTGCGGCCCGAAGCGCGCCTGAGGGGGATGACGACGGAGTCGCCCTCGCTGCCACCCTCAGTCACGGGGCCATCCTGCCACCGGCGTCGGCTACGGGGTGAACTGCACAGTGATCGGGGGCAGGCCGCCAAGTGCGCACCGAAAGGTATCGCCGGCGCTCACCGGGCGCGGGACGATGATCGAGCCCGTCAGCACAACGTCGCCGGCTCGCAGTCCCCGGCTCACGAGCGGCGCGAGTCGCGCCACCTGGGCGAGGACGTCGGGCAGGGAACCGGTGAGCGCGGCCGGATGCTGCACGGCCAGGCGGTCTCCAGCGTGCTCGATCACCGCCGTCAGGGTGGCGGCGTCGGCAAGCGTGCAGGTGGAGTCCGGGGTCCCGAGGATGTACGAGTGGTGGAAGATGTTGCCGGCGAGGATCCGCTCGACGTCTTCGGGCGCATGGTCGACATCCGCGATCTCGATCGCCGGACCCACGGCACTCACGAACCCGCCGATGGCCTCGACCGGCGTGTCCGCTGGAACGTCCGAACCGATCCACACCGCGATCTCGGCTTCCACCACCGGCCGGGTGAACGTGCCGATCCCGACCGGCACCCCGCTGGGCCTCTCACCGGATGCGAGCAGGAAGCCGATGACCGGTGCGCCAAGGCCGAGTTTCGCCATCGCGGTCGGCGCGCCGAACCCTACCTTCCAGCCGGACTGCACCGCCCCGTCAGCCAGCGCCCGCCCAAGCACCTCGCGCTGGCGCGCCAGCCCTGCCACCACGGCCGGCGGCACGTCAGTGCGCACGATTCGGGTCCACCTCATACCCCGCGTCCTCCAGCGAGCCCGCACCGCTCCAGCCCCACACCAGCACCACGTCGGTGTCCGAGGTATTGCGGAAGCCGTGCCAGTGGCCACGCGGCGTGAAGACGACATCTCCCTTGCCTGCGGGGCGCTCGCCTTCGTCGGTGTACATCACGCCATTGCCCTCGAGGACGATCCAGAACTCCTCGCAGTGGAAGTGCCGGTGCCGATCGTGCATGGCCCCGGGCGGAAGGACCGTCCAGCCGAGCAAGAAGTCGTCGGATCCGGCGCTGGCCTTGTCCACGAGGAACTGGACCTGCATGTTGACCCAGCCCTCGTCGCGACGTAGCCCCTCGATGACGGGCACCGCGCTCAGGTTGGTTATGAAGGGGGCATCGTCCGGTGTCATCGGGACAGCCCACCCATGCGGCGGTATGCCTCGTGCGCGATGACGAAGTCGTTCTTGTCTATGCCCATGCCCCGGCAGGCATTCATCATCTCGTTGGCCGACGAGGCCATCGGCAGGGGCATGCCAAGGAGCCGGCCCTGCTCGAGCACAAGCGTCATGTCCTTCTGCTGCAAGGTCACGTCGGCCAGCGGCTTCTCGGGCATGTTCCCTTCCAGCACGAAGGGGCCGCGATACCCCAGCACGGGTGACGCCGCAACACTGTTGAGGATGGCCCCGACGATCGCCTCACGCGGGACGCCGCCCTTCTCCGCCAGGGCCACCGCCTCCCCGAACGCAATGACCTCCGCCATGAGAAGGAGGTTCACCGACAGCTTCGCCTGAACGGCAAGACCCGGGCCGCCGATGAAGGTGACCTTTGGGCCGATATCAAGCAGGACCGGACGCACCTTCTCGAAGGCATCCGGGTCGCCCCCCACCATCACCGATGCCTGGCCGTTGCGCACGGTAACCGGGCTGCCTGATACCGGGGCATCGAGCATGACCCGGCCTGCGTGCGCGAAGGCGGTACTCACCTCGCGACTGGCGTCCGGTGAGATCGTGCTCATGTCCACGTAGACGGCATCCTCGCCGAGTGCGGCCAGGATGCCGTCATCGCCGAGGGCAACCGAGCGAACGGCCGCAGCATCGGTCACGATCGAGAAGACCACGTCCGCGTCGCGGGTCGCGTCTGCGGGGGTCGCGGCGACGCTCATGCCAGCGTCTACCAAGGCGCCCTCCTTCCCGATGGTGCGGTTCCATCCGGTGACGGCATGCCCGGCCGCGAGGAGTCGCGGGATGATCACCTGCCCCATGTCGCCGAGGCCGATGAAGCCGATGCGTGCCATGCGCTCTCCTGTCGATCGTGGGGCAGGGACTAGACGTCGCCCTCGCCATGGACGTGGTAGGCCAACTGCCGTGACGCAGCACGACCGTGGATGTCGATGCCTGTGGGGTTCCAGCCACAGGCATTGGCGCCAGGGACCCACACGGTCCGGTTGTGCCCGGGAACGAAGAACTCGACGAACACCATGTCCTCGTCGGTGCGATTGGCGAACCAGTGCACCTCCTTCTCGAGGTTGTAGAGGAGGTCCCCCGCTTCGAGCTCGACTTCGCCGCCCTCGAGGACCGCGGTCCCAGAACCTGACATGACGAATTGGAAGTGCTCGGCGCCCTCGTGGTGGTGGGCCGCGCCCGTCGCGCCAGGGGGGTAGATGATCATCTCCCCCTTCACGGCCTCGGTTCCCCAAAGGCCCGGGCTGGCAAGGTAGATCCGGCGTCGGGTGTCGTGCTCGGACTCCAGCACCGGCTCGGTGCCCCAGTCGACACGGACGGCTGCCCCCGCAGCGATCGCCGGGTCGTACTCGGCAGCCCGGGGTACGCGAGCCACCACCACCTCAGCATCGATCGGAGCGGTCACGACGAAGCCACGGCCTCCGGCCGCCATGCAGATCCAGTCGTTCCCGGTCGGCTCCCCGTCGGCCAGCACGGCTCCGGACAGGACCTGCAACCACGCCAGTTCCGATGGCGCCGTAACGAGGTCGAGGGTCGATCCGGGTTCGAGCCGAATGACCTCGACGGTGACTCGCCCGTCGGGGACTCGGCCCGGCCCGAGGACCCACTCGCGCGTGACGCCATCAGCCGACCCGGCCGGCAGCCGATCCGCTGCCCGAACCACGAAAGCCATGGGGTACCCGTCCCTTCGGTCAGGCTTCAGGCTACGTGTCACCGCTAATCTGTGCAATCGATTGCTGGATGATTGCCGACCGTGGATCCGCTGTGCACGATCGTTGGAGGCTGGGCCGGTCCGATCAGCGGCGACTGGAAGTCACCAGCACTACAATCGATTGCACCTGATGATCCGACCGGGAAGGGAGTCCCATGTCACTGCGACACTCCGCCGAGTTCGCCCAGACGAGCATCGCCGCGCCAGGCATCATCGGCGTGGACTGGGAGGAGCGGGTCGACTTCAGGCGCCTGCGTGACTACCGGACCGCACGGGCGCGGCAGGCACTCGAGGCGAGCGACCTGGGGGCCTTGCTGGTCTTCGAGTCGTCCAACATCCGTTACCTCACCGCCACCCACATCGGCACGTGGGGCTACAACAAGACCGAGCGATGGGCCCTGCTCACCCGCACCGGGGAACCGTGGGTCTGGGACTTTGGATCTGCTGCCAAGAACCACCGGATGTACTCGCCCTGGCTCATCCCTGAGCACTCCCGCGGAGGCAACAACGGGCTGCAGGGCGCGATCGCCCCGTCCTCCGGGCTGCCGCATGGCACGGCGCAGGAGATCGCGGCGATCCTGCGCGAGGAGGGGGTCGCCGACATGCCCGTCGGGATCGACGTCGTCGAGATCCCGATGCTGCGCGCGCTCGAGGCGGCCGGCATAACGGTCACGGATGGCCAGCAGGTGATGCTCGACGCGCGTCAGATAAAGAATCGCGACGAGATCCTCCTGCTCAGCCAGGCCGCGGCGATGGTCGACGGGGTCTACCAGGACATCTACGAGTTCCTCAAGCCCGGTGTCCGGGAGAACGACGTCGTCGCCCTCGCCACGCACCGCTTGATCGAGATGGGGTCCGAGCAGGTCGAGGCCATCAATTCGATCGCCGGGGAGCGCTGCAGCCCCCATCCCCATGTCTTCTCCGACCGCTACATCCGCCCGGGCGACCAGGCCTACTTCGACATCATCCACAGCTTCAACGGATATCGAACCTGCTACTACCGCACCTTCGCGGTGGGCCGAGCGACGCAGGCACATCGCGACGCCTACAAGAAGGCGCGCGAGCTCATCGACGCTGCCATCGCCCTCGTCAAGCCAGGCGCCAGCACCGCCGACATCGCACGCCTGTGGCCGAGCGCGGACGAGTTCGGATTCACGTCGGAGATGGAAGCCTTCGGCCTGCAGTTCGGGCACGGCCTCGGCCTCGGGCTCCACGAGCGGCCGGTCATCAGCCGACTCAACTCCCTTGACAACCCGGTCGAGATCCAGACCGGCATGGTCTTCGCCCTGGAGACGTACTGGCCGGCCAACGACGGCCACTCGGCTGCGCGCATCGAGGAAGAGCTGGTCGTCACCGAGACCGGTGCCGAACTGCTCACCCTCTTCCCTGCGGAAGAACTGGTCGTCACGAACCCGTACTAGCCGACCCGCGTCACGTCAGCCAACCAGCCAGCCAGCCAAGGAGATCAGCGCGTGAGCCTCTACGACATCGCCAACCCGGACCTGCTCAACCTCCACATCAACGGCGGCTGGCGGCCGGCGTCAGACGGGGCACGCTTTGACGTGTCCGACCCGGCGACCGGCGAGGTCATCGCGAGTGTCGCAAGCGGCTCCGCAGACGACGCTCGCGCGGCGGTCGACGCGGCGGCCGCAGCCTTCCCGGCCTGGGCGGCCACCGCCCCCCGCGCGCGGGGCGAGATCCTTCGCCGGGCGTTCGAGCTCATGATCGCCCATCGCGATGAGCTCGCGGAACTCATCGTGCGCGAGAGCGGCAAGGCGTGGACTGACGCCCAGGGCGAGGTCACTTACGCTGCCGAGTTCTTCCGGTGGTTCTCCGAGGAGGCTGTGCGCGCCAGCGGTCACGTCCAGACGGCTCCCAACGGCGACAAGCGCATCCTGACGATCCTTCAGCCCGTCGGAGTGTCGGTGCTGATCACGCCGTGGAACTTCCCGGCGGCCATGGCCACGCGCAAGATGGGACCGGCACTCGCCGCGGGGTGCCCCGTTGTCCTCAAGCCGGCATCCGACACTCCGCTGACAGCCCTGGCACTGGCGGTGCTCATGCAGGAGGCGGGCGTACCCGATGGTGTCGTCAACGTGCTGCCGTCCCGGCGGTCCGGCGAGGTCGCCGATGCCATGCTCGGGCATCCGGCAACGCGGAAGCTGTCGTTCACTGGGTCGACCGAGGTGGGCCGGACGCTCCTGGAGCTGGCTGCGCGCACCGTCGTGAACTGCTCGATGGAGCTAGGCGGCAACGCGCCCTTCGTCGTATTCGCGGACGCGGACCTCGACGCGGCGGTGGAAGGCGCGATGGTGGCCAAGATGCGCAATGGCGGCGAGTCATGCATCGCCGCGAATCGCTTCATCGTCGAGGCAGACGTGGCCGAGGATTTCGCGTCACGGCTCGCGACCGCGATGGGTGCCCTGACTGTTGGGCCCGGCATGGATCGGTCGAGCCAGGTCGGGCCGATGATCAATGCCCGCGCCGCCGATGACATCGCCGGCATGGTCGAGGCCAGCGTGCGCGCCGGCGCCTCGGTGCTTGTCGGCGGCCAGCGCCCCGATGGCCCCGGCGCGTACTACCCGCCCACCGTGCTGTCCGGATTGTCGGGGGACGACCCCATACTCGGCATCGAGATCTTCGGACCGGTCGCACCGGTTGTCGCCTTCGACGACGAGGAGCAGGCCGTCGCGCTGGCCAATGCCACCCCGTTCGGCCTGGCCGCGTACGTCTATACCGGGGATCTGGCGAGGGCGCTGCGGGTGAGCGAGCGAATCGATGCCGGGATGGTCGGGATCAACCGCGGCTTCATCTCCGACCCGGCTGCCCCGTTCGGCGGCGTCAAGCAGAGTGGCCTCGGCCGCGAAGGCGGGCACGAGGGACTGCTGGAGTTCCTCGAGGCCAAGTACATCGCCGTCGACTGGTAGCACTCACGCCTTGCCGGCGAATACCTCTGGGTGAGCCACCAGGGCTAGGCGAGTGCGCCGAATGTGGCCAACGAGGTAACGCTCGGCATCGACGGCGTCCCGACGCTGCAAGGCATCGACGAGCAGGCCGTGCTCCGCGTTGACGATCCAGCGTCTGCCAGGCCCGCTGATCAGCATGAACGCCCTCCGGTAATGCTGCGTGGCGTTCCACAGCCGGGTAACGGTGTCACTGAGGTGGTCGATGCCGCAGCCGCCGTACGTGGCCATATGGAAGTCCCGGTCAAGGGCGAGGAACTCGCGGACGTCGTCATGCTGCTCGATGCGGCGCTGGATCCCGGCAATCTCGGCAAGGTCGCCGTCGTCGAGCCTCGGCAGGCTCTCGATGAGGGCAAGGGGCTCGAGTCGCTCGCGCATCTGGTACAGGACCTCGACGTCCTGCCGGTCGAGGATCGGCACGCGTGCTCCCTTGTTGGGTTCAAGAGTGACGAGCCCCTCGGCCGTGAGCATGAGCAACGCCTCGCGCACGGGCAGCCTGCTGGCGCCGAGTCGGTCGGCCACCTCCTCCTGCAGGATTCTCGAGCCGGGACTGATCTCACCGGACAGGATGCGCTCACGCAGCGCGGCGGCCACGCGCTCCGAGGCTGCGGTATGCGCGGGCTCGCTCACGCGAACCTCTCCGGGTGGTGGAAGTAGGCCTTGCCTTCCGGGTACGAGACGAGCTCGAACTGCATGCCCCACGGCGCCAGGAAATAGACCCAGCGCTGGCCCTCGTGTGCGCCCTTGCTCACGGTGGGATCACCGAGGACGCTGACTCCCCGGCGGCGCAGGTAGTCGACCGCCTCGTCGAGATCGTCGACGTAGAGCGCGACATGGTGCCCACCGACGTCGCTGTTCCTCGGCACGACCGTGTCCTGATCGGGAGCCGTGTACTGGAAGACCTCGAACACGGCCTGCCCGCCCAGGCGGAAGAAGCGCAGCTCGGGGACCGTCGCCCGCGGGTGCACGTTGAGGTGCTCGGCCATCCAGTCCCCGGTGTCATCACGAAGCGGCCCGAGGCGGTACAGGTACTCACAGCCCAGCACGTCGACCAGGAAGGCATGGGCGGCGTCGAGATCCGGCACCGTGAAGCCGACGTGGTCAAGCCTTTGCAACCCTGGGATTCCGGCCATGGCACCTCCAATGGATCCATCTACGCGAGTGGTGGCCCTATCCTGAGCCTACTGCCCCTAATCATGTCTTGTGAATGGATCCATAACGTGGAAAAGTGGGCGCATGACAGACATCCGCCGCCTCACGCCCGACGCCCCCTGGGTCCAGTTGTCGACGACCGAGTCCGACTGGGATGCCGCCGATCCCGCCCTGCTCACCAGCATGCTCAGCCAGTTGGTCCTGATCCGGACGTTCGAAGAGTTCGTCCTGCAGCTCGCGGGCGAGGGTCTCATCCACGGTCCGGCGCACTCCAGCATCGGCCAGGAGGGCGGTGCCGTGGGCTCAACCCTTCCCCTGACCAGCCAGGACACCGTCAACGGATCGCATCGCGGGCATCACCAGTTCCTTGCCAAGGTGCTCGGTCACCTCGCCCCTGACGGGATCGATCCCCGTCGGCCGATCCCGGCCGAGGTCCGCGCGGCGCTGCTCACCAGCCTCGCCGAGATCTGTGGCCTGGACCGGGGCTTCAGTCACGGTCGAGGCGGCTCGATGCACCTGCAGTGGGAGCAGGCCGGGGCGATCGGCACCAACGCCATCGTGGGCGGCGGAGTGCCGCTCGCTGCCGGATCAGCGTGGGCCCACCGCCAGGCCGGCACCGACGCAGTGGCGGTGACCTACTTCGGCGACGGGGCCTCGAACATCGGCTCCACATTGGAGACCTTCAACCTGGCGGCCGCCTGGCGCCTGCCGCTGTGCTTCTTCATCGAGAACAACCTGTACGCGGTATCGACGAAGGTCACCGAGGTGACTGCCGAGCCCCGTCTGTCGGCACGCGGTCCGGGCTTCGGCATCCGCAGCTACAAGGTCGACGGCATGGACCCGCTCGCCGTCTACCTGACCATGCAGGACGCACTGGAGCACATGCGGTCCGGGAATGGCCCGACCCTGATCGAGGCGGACGTCTACCGCTACTTCCACCAGAACGGACCCTTCCCCGGGAGCTCCTTCCGGTATCGCACCAAGGAAGAGGAAGCCGAGTGGCGTGGCCGGGACCCGATCGACCTCGTCTCGCGGCACCTCGACCGGCGCGGCATCCTCGGCCGCGAGGTAGTCGAGTCATTCGTCGATGGGGCGAAGGAGTTGATGGCCGGCCTCGGCGCCGAACTGCTCGAGCCACTGCCCGACGGCAAGCCCGGTGAGCGCCGGATCAAGCCGAGCGAGTGGCCCGACCCTGCCTTCGTGGACGTCGGCATCCGTGGGGACCTCAGCGAGTTCAACGACGCACGGTACGCGGAGGCCGACGGCATCGCAGTCGAGGAAATGAAGTTCATCGACGCGGTCGCCGGGGTCATGGCCCGCCGGATGGAGCTCGATGAGCGCATCGTCCTCATGGGCGAGGACATCCACCGGCTCAACGGCGGCACCAACGGCGCGACACGGGGGCTGAAGGATGCCTTCCCCGACCGCGTGCTGGGGACGCCGATCAGCGAGAACGCCTTCACCGGCCTAGCCGGTGGAGTGGCCCTCGACGGCCGTTTCCGGCCCGTGGTCGAGTTCATGTATGCCGACTTCATGTGGGTTGCCGCCGACCAGTTGTTCAACCAGGTCGGCAAGGCCCGGCACATGTTCGGTGGCACGGGCTCGGTGCCGCTGGTGCTGCGCAGCAAGGTTGCCATGGGCACCGGCTACGGCTCCCAGCACTCGATGGACCCGGCCGGGATCTTCGCCACCGCACCCGGCTGGCGGATCGTGGCGCCGAGCACACCATTCGACTACGTGGGCCTCATGAACAGCGCGCTGCGCTGCCAGGACCCGGTTGTCGTCCTTGAGCATGTCGACCTCTACAACTCGACCGGCGACGGGCCAGTTGACGACTGGGACTATTGCTTGCCGGTCGGGAAGGCCGCGGTGCGCCGCACGGGATCGGACGTCACGATCATCACGTACCTAGGCATGACGGCCTACGCGCTCGAAGCCGTGGAACAGGTCGGCTCGGTTGACGCGGAGGTGATCGACCTGCGCTGGCTCGACCGGGCCAGCATCGACTGGGACACGATCGGCGACAGCATCCGCAAGACCAACAACGTCCTCATTGCCGAGCAGGGCGCGCGGGGCACGTCGTACGGTGGCTGGCTCGCCGACGAGATCCAACGGCGCTACTTCGACTGGCTCGACCAGCCCGTACAGCGGGTGACCGGCGGCCTTGCCTCGCCGAGCATCAGCAAGGTCCTCGAGCGCGCTGCCATCGCGAAGACCGAAGAAGTCGTGGCCGTGCTCCGGGAGGTCATGGAGGTGCCGCATGCCTGAGCTCCTGCGCATGCCCGAGGTCGCCGCGGGGGCGACGAGCGCCGTGCTGTCGAGCTGGTCCGTTCCCGAAGGCAGCGCCTTCCCGGTCCGCGCCGTGATCGCGGTCATCGAGACAGACAAGGCGATCGTCGATTTCGAGGCGGAGTCCGCGGGCGTCATCCTGCGCCGCCTCGTGTCCGACGGGGCCGAGGTCCCGATCGGCGATCCCATCGCACTCGTCTCCGGACCCGACGAGGCCGTGCACGATGTCGACGCGGCGCTGGCTGCGGCCTTGGGGCAGGTCGCCCCGGCTGCCGTTGCGACGCCCTCGACGTCCGGGTCGGGTTCGACACGCATCTTCGCGAGTCCGCTGGCCCGCATGCTTGCCCGCGAACGGGGCATCGACCTGTCCACCGTCGTCGGCACAGGTCCGAACGGTCGGGTCCGGCAGCGCGATCTCAGCACGGCAGGCATCGGTGCCCAGGGCCAGGCGCCCACGGCACCGCTACCGACCTCGCCGCCGACCCAGGCGGTCCCAGCCGAGCCCACGCGGTTCACCGACGTTCCGCACTCACGGTTGCGCAAGGCCGTCGCAGCGCGCCTGCAGCAGAGCAAGCAGGAGGCGCCCCACTTCTACCTCCGCGGCACTGCACGGGTGGACCGGCTGCTGGCGCTGCGAGCCGAACTCAACGCGGGGGAGGACTCCCGTGTGTCCATCAACGACCTCGTGATCAAGGCAGTTGCCCGCGCACACCGGCTGGTTCCTGCCGTCAACGTGATCTGGATGGACGATGCGATCCGCCAGTTCGTCGAGGTCGACATTGCGGTCGCCGTGGCGACCGAGCACGGGCTGGTCACGCCGGTACTGCGGGGAGTCGATGCACTGTCCATCACGCAGGTGGCCCGCGCGACGAAGGACTTCGCGGATCGAGCGCGGGCCGGGACCCTTCGCCAGCACGAACTGGAGGGGGGAAGCACGAGCGTCACCAACCTGGGCATGTACGGGACCGAGGAGTTCGCCGCGATCATCAATCCGCCCCAGTCGACGATCCTCGCCGTCGGAGCGGCACGGCAAGAGCCCCTGGTCGAGGACGGCATGGTCGCGGTTGGGACCGTCATGCGGGTGACGCTCTCCGTGGACCACCGGCCCATCGACGGCGCCACCGCCGCCAGCTGGATGGCAGCGTTCGTCGGCCTGCTCGAGCAGCCCGCCAAGATCCTGGCCTAGCGGGCCTGGGCCTCGGTCCGGGCCCAGTAGCCCTCGTCCGCCTCGGAGCGCTCGAGCGCCTCGCTGTCCTCGAATCCAGGGGCCATGGCGGCGCTGGTGCC
This sequence comes from Actinomycetota bacterium, assembly GCA_030645615.1. Taxonomy (GTDB): domain Bacteria; phylum Actinomycetota; class Actinomycetes; order S36-B12; family S36-B12; genus UBA10649. The sequence continues at coordinate 117,607 of JAUSNB010000063.1, forward strand.
GGCCAGGTACTGGTGGTGATCGATGCCCAGCAGCCGGATCCAGCTCTGCTGGCCGAACGTCAGCGCAATGAAGTTGCCGAGCTCGACGAGCTGCGCCTCCGTGAAGTGCCGATGAAGGCCGTCCCACATCGCGTCCACGTCCACGCTCGCAGGCCCCCACGCGATCGCCTGGGCATACCTCAGCGCCGCCTTCTGCCGCTCGTCATAGATGGTCGCGGACTCGAAGTTGAGCAACTCGTCATACTGAGCCTCGCGAAGACCCTCGGCAGTCGCCTGCTCTGAGCGCTGGTTGCCGCAGAACTCGCAGGTCACCGTCCGCGAGATGTACACCCGGCACAGTTCCTTGAGCGCGTGATCGCACTCCCCCTCGCGGAACATGGACTGCCAGGAGTTGGCGAAGGCCCAGAACACGTGCGGCGCGTTGGCTCGAACTGCCTGGGATTCCGGGCGCGGAGTGCCGTGCGATGCGCAGCGCCGCAGCTCCTCCTGCATCGCCTCGTCGAGGCTGTCGAACGGGGCGTACGCGATCCGCTGTGGCATGTCGGCTCCTCCATTGGTGGCCCGAGCGAGGGCCCGTTCGCCTAGGATTATGCAATCGATTGCTAGCGGAGATCAAGGCTCGCCCCGAAGGAGCGCCGTGGACGAACAATTCTCCTTCCGCGTCAACGGGCGGGATGAGACCGTCGGCTGCGAGCCGCAAACCCCGCTGCTCTGGGTGCTCCGGGATCTCCTGGGCCTGACCGGTACGCGGTTCGGCTGCGGCGCCGGCAGCTGCGGAGCGTGCACCGTTCTGGTGGACCGCAGTCCGGTGCACTCGTGCGACACCCCGATCTGGTCGGTCGCTGGACACGCCGTCACGACGATCGAGGGACTGTCGGCCGATGGCCCGCACGCGGTGCAGCGGGCGCTGGTCGACCACCAGGCCGGCCAATGCGGCTACTGCCTGTCCGGCATAGCGGTGAGGTCGGCGGCGCTCGTCGACCGGGCGCGCGAGGAGTCCCGGACCCTGGACGAAGCCGAGGTCCGTGACGGGCTCGACGGTCACCTGTGCCGGTGCGGTGCGCACAACCGCATCGTGGCCGCCGTTCTTGCCGCCGTGGAGGCACCGCCGTGATCGCGGGCACCTCGCCGTCACTCGCAGCGTCGCCCACGGTGGACTGGTGGCTCGACTTCACCGAGGTCGGCATCGTCCGGGCCGCCACGGGCAAGTCCGAGCTTGGCCAGGGCATCTCCACCGCGCTTGCCCAAGTGGTCGCGGATGCGCTCGGTGTTGCAGTGGCACGCGTGCGCATGCAGCCTCCGTCGACGCAGGGCAGTCCCGACGAGGGATTCACGGCGGGGAGCCTGTCCATCCAGCACTCGGGCACCGCACTCGATGCCGCGGCACGTACGGCCCGAGCCGCCTTTGAGCGCGCCGCGTGCGAGAGCCTTGGCGTGGGCGAGGTCACCGTCGTGGATGGCTCGTGCATCAGCGCGGGCGGAGCCGTCACGTACTGGCAGCTGGCCGCGAGCGTCGATCTGTCCGTCGCGGTCGATCCCGGCGCTCCCCAGCCACTGCCGGCAGGAATCGTCGGATCGACGGTCGGCAGGCGCGATCTCCAGGGCAAGGTGATGGGAGGTCCCAGCTACATTCACGACCTCCGCCTGCCCGAGATGGCCTATGGGCGTGTCCTGCGTCCGCCGTATCGCGGAGCGACGCTCGCCGCCTTCGATGACGCTGCGCTCTCGGGGGACCCGTCGGTCATGGCATCGGTGATCGACGGCTCATTCGTCGGGGTGATCGCCCGGACCGAGATCGACGCGCGGAGGGCGCTTGAGCTGGCTCGCGTCGCAGCCACGTGGACCGGGACACCCGTGAGCCTGGCCAATGACGATGTCGTCGACTTCCTCACGGCAGCTCAAGCAGACGTCACCTCGGTTGCCTCGTCTGCGGAGGCGACCCCGGCGGGCGACGTCCAGGAACTGCGGGCCCGGTACACCAGGCCGTTCCTCGCGCACGCATCGATCGGCCCGTCCACCGCCGCGGCGATGTGGGTGGAGGACTCCCTGCGGGTATGGAGCCATACCCAGGGCGTGTATCCGCTGCGCAACGACATCGCGCGCGCGCTGGGGCTGCCCCGGGAGAACGTCGTCGTCGAGCACGTCGAGGGCGCCGGCTGCTACGGGCATAACGGTGCTGACGACGTGGCCTACGACGCTGCCCTGCTCGCCCGCGCGGTGCCTGGCGTCCCCGTGCACGTGACGTGGTCGCGTGAGGACGAGTTGGGCTGGTCTCCCTTCGGCCCGGCGATGGTGGTGGACATAGCCGCTCGGCACCGGCCCGACGGGACGATCGTCTCCTGGTCGTGGAACGGGTACTCCAACGGCCACTCGGGCCGTCCCGCGACGCTGGTGACCCCGTCCCTGCTGGCGTACGCCGATCAAGGCCTTGGCAGTCCGATCCCGCCGTCCGGCGATCCGCCTCCGGCAGCGGGGCACGGAACCGCGCGCAACGCCGTGCCGATCTACTCCGTGGGCTCGATCAGCGCAACCGCGCACACCCTCTCCGAGATGCCCGTGCGGGCGTCCGCCCTGAGGTCCCTCGGCGCCCATCTCAACGTGTTTGCCATTGAAAGCCACATCGACGACCTGGCCCGTCGCTGCGGTGCCGATCCGCTGGCCTATCGGCTCCGGCATCTGGAGGACCCGCGCGCACGCGCCGTCCTCGAACGCGTGGCCGACATGAGCGACTGGACCCACCGCCCCGCAGGGGACTCCTCCGGCCGCGGCCTGGGCTTCGCCCGGTACAAGGGCACCGGGGCCTGGTGCGCAGTGGTCGTCGACATCGAGGCACAGGAGCGGATCCGGCTGAAGCGTATGTGGATAGCCGTCGACGTCGGGCGGGCCGTCAACCCCGACGGCGTCGTCAACCAGATCGAGGGGGGAGCCGTCCAGGCGGCGAGCTGGACACTGCTGGAGCAGGTGCGATTAGCCGATGGTCGCGTGATCAGCGACACCTGGGAGGAGTACCCGATACTCCGCTTCAGCGACGTCCCGCCGATTGAGGTCGCGGTCCTGGACCGCACCCACCAGCCATGGCTGGGTGCGGGAGAGGCCTCGATGGGCCCAACCGCCGCAGCGATCGGCAATGCCCTGGCGGACGCAACCGGGATCCGCGCGCGTCGACTGCCGCTCACTCCTCAGGCCATCGTTGCCGCGCTGGAAGAGGACCCGGACAGCACGTACTAGGTTCCCCCGAACACTGGCCCGCCGCAGCGTGCGGTACCTACAATCGATTGCATGACAATCGATTGCAGGGACGAGACCGCCGACATCGTCGTGGCCGGTGCCGGCCACAACGCGCTCATCGCGGCCGCCTACCTGGCCCGGGCCGGCAAGAGCGTCCTCATCGTCGACGCCCGCCCCATTCCCGGCGGCGGCGTCGCGACCGAGGAGTACCTGCCCGGCTACTTCATGGATTCGTGCTCGACCGGGCACACGATCATCCAGGGGAACCCGGTGATCAAGGACGACACCCTTGGCCTCGTCAGCCGGCACGGGCTCACCTACGTGGATCCCGATCCGGTGGCGCGAGTGGCCTTCCCCGACGGTGAGCAGATCGGCATGCACCTCGACCCGGCGTCGACGCACGCGGAGTTCGCGAGGTTCAGCCCGCGGGACGCGGATCGCTACCTTGATTTCCTCGCCGACTGGGATGCCGCGCGCTCCGCATTCAACGCGGCCAACAACACCCCCATCGGTTGGGGTCCCTCCCTCGACCAGTTGCTCGATCAGGTCCCCAACGGGGGCGTCTGGCGGCGTCGCCGGGCTCTCAGCGCGGTCGATGTCATCCAGCACGAATTCGAAGAGGAGCACATTCAGGCGTTCCTGCTGTGGGAGGCGTGCCAGACCTTCGGCTCAGTGGACCTGCCCGGCTCGGGTGTTCTGCCCTACACCATCATGGGCGGACGCCAGAAGCGCAGCTGGACCATCCCCTTGGGGGGCTCGGGACGCCTCACCAACGCGCTCGTCTCGGAAATCGAGGAGCACGGAGGACGCATCGAATGCGACACCAGCGTCTCGCGCCTGCTTCTCGACAACGGTCGTTGCGTGGGGGTCGAATCGACCGACGGTCGGCAGTTCCGTGCGCGAGAGGCCGTCCTGTCCACGATCCACGTGAAGCATCTCGTCGACATGGCCCCTCGTGAGGCCTGGGGCGATTCGTTCACGTATGGCGTCGAGACGTACGACATCGGCATCCCCCTCTTCGCGGTATTCCTCGTCATGAACGAGATCCCCACCTTCCGCGGCCTGCGCCCGCAGGACACCGCAGTGAGCAGCGGCCTGGCCACCTGGCCGCAGGACTGCGTGGACATGGTCCGCGCGATCCGCGACCGCAGGCCGGTCACCGGCTCCGCCTGGACTCTCGTCGCGACGCCGAGCCTCGTCGACCCCTCACGCGCGCCTGCGGGCATGCACACCGTCAAGGTGCTGGTGCCCGCGTCGCACGTGGCGCCCTACGGGGCAGCAAGCTGGGATGACGCCAAGGAACGGCACGCGGACGCGATGGTCCAGTACGTGAGCACGGCCATCCCCAACGTCAACAGCGCGACTATCGAGGCACGGATCGTCAAGGGACCGCTCGACATCGAGCGAGCCAACCCGCACATGATCAACGGGTGCGCGCACGGCGGTGACAAGGGGGTGCCCTTCAGCGGGCCGCTCCGGCCGGCACCCGGCTGGGCCAGCCATGCCATGCCCATTCCCGGGCTCTACCAGACCGGTGGTACCACCCACCCTGGCGGCTCGATCACGGGAGCACCGGGACGCAACGCCGCCATGGTCATGATGCGCGACCTCGGCCTGGACTTCCCCGGCTGAAGGCGATCAACCCGAAGGCACCGCGTCCCATCGCACCTCCAGGCGCACCCCGGCATCCTTGAGCAGGTTGAGGACGGGGCACCGCGCCTCGACCTCCTCGACCAATCGATCGAGCGCGTCCTGACCTGCGTCAGTCACCACCCTGGCGTGAGGCCGGACCGTCTGGAAGTGCGGCCTGACCGTGCGGTCGCCGCTTCGGCCCCGGATATCGATCGTGGCGGAACTCTCGAAAACGATGCGCTCATACTCAAACCCGAACTCGGTCGCCGTGCGCCGGAAGGTGACGGCCTCGCATCCGCATAACGCCCCGATGACCGACTGCAGCGGCGTCGGTCCGGAGCCGGAACCGCCGGCGCTGGTCGGCTCGTCGAGGACCTGGACGCCGGCCTCGGCGTAGTCCACGACCGTTCGCATCGTGGCCACGGTCACCGCCGTGACCTGCCTGCGTCGGATGAACTCCCCCGTCGGCTCGACCAACGCGCTCATTCGGGGTCAAGCCCGTCGGTGACGTCGGCGTTCTCGCTCGACAACTCCAGCCCCGCGTTCGCGGCGGCCACCAGGAGCATGGTCGCGAAGTCGTCCTTGGCGAAGCCATGCCCGATGGCCGACTGGACGATCTCCCGGGTCATGCTGGTGATCGGCATGGGTACTCCGTTCCTGCGGGCCTCGGCCAGGCCAAGGTCGAGATCCTTGCGCAGGAGAACCGGGGTGAAGGTCGGGTGGAAGTCCAGGTTCACCAGTGCCGGGGTCTTGTACTGGCTGAACATCGAGCCCATGACGCTGTTGTTGATGAACTCCATGATCGCCTGTCGACTGACCCCGTTGGCCTCCCCCAGGGTCAGGATCTCCACCAGGGACTGCGTATACACGGCGAGCACCAAGTTATGGAAGATCTTCACCAGGCGGGCGGCCTCGCCCTCGCCCACGTAGGTGACTGACCTGCCAAGAGCGGAGATCATCGGCTTGACGAGCTCGAAGGTCTCCTTGTCTCCGCTGCAGACGACACTGAGCTTCCCAGCCGCGACGACCTTCCCATTCCCGCTCACCGGAGCGGCGAAATACCGCACCCCACGCTCTTCTGCAACGGCACGAACAGCCGCGCTGGACTCCACGCTGACTGTCGAGCAGTCGATGACGACCTGGGGTACCGCATCGCCCGTCAGCAGCCCGGTGTCGGGGTCGAGCATGACCTGCTCGAGATCGGCCGACGTGCTCACCATGCTGAACACGACGTCTCGGGAGGCGAGTCCCCGCACGCTGTCGACGACCGAGGCACCAGCATCGGCGACCGGTTCCGCCTTCGCGGCCGTCCGGTTCCACACGGCCAGGTCGTACCCCGCCTTGACCAGTCGAGTCGCCAGGGGTGCCCCCATGTTGCCCAGGCCGATCCAGCCGACCGTGCTGATCTCCGTCATGTCGTTCCTTCCATCGCGTAACTGCCTAGGTGAGCCGTGCGGACAACCAGTCGGCCGTCTTGTTGCGGTGCTTGGCTGCCACGTTCATGCAGCCGTGATTGCCGTCAGGGAGCATCAGCAAGGTCCCCCCCGATTCACTCGCGAGGCGCTCTGCCTCGCGAGCAGGGATGAGCCGATCTCGTGCGCCGAAGATGATGAGCAGCGGGCACCGAATGTCGCCCGCCCGGCCTTCGAGAGTGAGCTGGCGCCCGTACTCCCTGGCGGCCTCCTGCGATGGCTGGTGCGCCCGGTAGGTGAAGGTTCGCCGGGTGAGTTCGGGCAAGCCGTCCCAGACCCCTCCCCAGTCGTACGGCCCGGCCAGGGCGGCGCACGCCCTGATGCGCGGCTCGCCGCTGGCCATGCGGGGGGCGTAGTAGCCGCCAAGGGAGACGCCCCACACGCCCACCCGGCCACTGTCGAGGTCGTCGCGTCCTTCGATCCAGTCGAGGATCACGGAGCCGACTTCCTCCCAGGCGGGCTCGATCGGCAGGGCATACTCCGACTCCCCCTGGCCTGGCCCGTCGACAGCCAGCGTCGCCATCCCCCGGTCAAGGAAGAGCTGCTCGGTGCTGCGCAACTCCTCCTTGGTGGAATCCAGGCCGCTGGCCATCACCACCACGGGGGGCCGGCTCACGCCCTTCGGCTTGCGCAGGATTGCTGGCATTGGGAACCCGCGGAACTCGATCGTCACCCGCTCGCCAGGCGGGTCAAGGTACGGCAGCGCGTCGGTCAGGCACTGCACGGCCATTGCGTGCGCGCTCTTCATGGTGTCCGGGAAGTCGACAAACACGAACTTGGCGAAGTGGTAGTAGACCGATGCGGTCGACAAGTGGTTGCCTGCTGAGCGGAAGCGCTCATCCTGCAGTGCCTCGCGACCCAGGTCTTCGTGCACTCGTCCCGCCGAGATCCAGGCGTCGGCCCAGTCGGCCCATGCCACCACCGACGACGTGACCGACATGAAGTCCGAAACGGCGACACCATTCGTGGTGAAGCGTGGAGCCCAGTGAGCGATCGCCTCTCGAACGAGGATGTCCTGCTCGGGCGCGGGCTCGTTGCTCATCGGGACACCAGCCCTTCGGCTACCCGGTGAATGTCCTCGAATCCGTCCTGCGTCACGATGATCATCTCCCCCGTCTGGACCCCTGCGGTGTGGTCGCGGCGCGTGACGTTCGGCTGGACCACGATCGCCATCCCTGCCTCAAGTACCCCGGCTGGCACATGCGCGGGCACGCGCGATGCGCTCGTGCCGATCGGCTCGAGGTATCCCATGCCAAGCCCGTGGAAGAGGTCGTCAGTGGTCGTCAGGCCCGCCTGCTCGATGCCGCACGACGCATCCACGAGGTCACGGGCGGAGGCCCCCGCTCGCACGCGCACGCGCACCGAGTCCCGCGCAGTCATCGCCACGTCGTGCATCCACCGGTACTCCTCGGTTGGCTCGCCCAGGGTGACCGTTCGCAGGATCTGCCCCGGATACTCCGCCGACACCGCGGCGCTCAACTCGAACGTGACGACGCTGGACGGCGAGAGAACGCGGCCTTCGGGAACCTGGGCCGGCACGTCGCGATCCGGATGATGCATGTCCGTCACGCTCAGGTAGCAGATGTGGTCGCGGGCACCGAGTCGCGTGTACGCATCACGAGCCGCCGCGAGCAGGTCCCAGTCTCGGGCGCCGGGCCGGCACGCGTCGATCAGCGCCTCCGCGCCGGCGTCGCTCGCCTCAGCGCCAAGCCTCAAGGCCTGCTGCTCCTCCAGGGACTTGACCCCACGCAGCCGGGCATGGGCCGGGTCGATGGCTACCAGCTCAACGCCACGGGCCATCGCGCGTGCCCGCACGACCGGCGGTACGGACCCGAGGGTGGCGAGGATCGGCGGTCCATCGAGCACCTGCTCCGCGCTCATGGCGTCGATGTCCCGCACCTCGGCATCCACGGCAGTGCGGCGCGCACTCGCGACGTGGTTGTGAAACTGGACCCAGAGCGTGCTGTCGGTGTCCGTGAGCCGGTAGTAGGCCGTGCGGGTCACCGGCCAGCCGGTGAGATAGGTGACAGCAAGCCCCGAGCGGTTCTCGCCGAACGCCAGCACGCCGGTCGCCCCCACGGCGGCGGCCAGCGCCAGCGTGCTGTTCCGCCGGCTGGCGAACTCGCCGGCGGTGAAAGCGTGCTCGAGCAAGGCCCCGGTCACGTCGTCGGGTTCCTGGCCTTGCCCAGGTACATCGTGGCGATCTCAGGGTTGTCGGCGATACCCGCCGCGTCGCCGGTGAGCCGGACCTGCCCCTGCTCCATCACCACGCCCTGAGTCGCCAGGTTCATGCCCAACCGGACGTTCTGCTCGATCAGCAGCACCGTGCGGCCACCTGTCGCCATCGTCCGCACGAGTTCGGCCACCTTCGCCACGGACTTCGGGTCCAGCCCGAGGGATGGCTCGTCCATGAGGACCAGCGCTGGGTCCAGCATGAGGGCTCGGGCGATCTCCACCATTCGACGCTGGCCCCCGGAGAGGTTGCCGGCATGCTCGCGCGCCCGCTCGACGACCATGGGCACCATCTCCGCGACCATCGCGAGCCGCTCCTTGAGCAACGTCCGGTCTCGACGGATGGCGTAGCCGCCGAGCAGCACGTTCTCGTGGATGGTCATCTCTGGGAACAGCGCCCGGTTCTGCGGAACCTGGGCAATGCCAGACCGCAGGATCTCCCCCGGTGACAAGCCGCCGATCTCCTTGCCCCCGAATAGGACCGAGCCCTTTCGTGGCTTCAGGAGGCCGCTGATGACTCGGAACACCGTGCTCTTGCCGGCACCATTGGGACCGACGATGCAGGTGACCGTGCCCCTTTCCAGCTCGAGGTTCAGGCCCTGCAGCACGAGGCCGCCCCCGTAGCCCGCCTCGACGCCGGACATCGTGAGCGCCAGGTCACGCATGGGGGACCTCCAGCATGTGGTCCGGGCCCAAGTACGCCTCGATGACTTGAGGATCGTTTCGGACCTGTTCGGGGGTCCCGGAGATGAGGATCTGGCCACCGGCGAGCACGTGGACGTGGTCACACAGGCTGAGAACCAGCGGGATGTTGTGCTCCACGATCAGCACGGTCGTCCCCTCCTGGTTCAGCCGCTTGATGACGTGGGCGAGCTTGCCGATGAGCGTCGGGTTGATCCCGGACGCTGGCTCGTCGAGCAGGATGATCCCCGGCCGCAGCATCAGCACCTGGGCAAGCTCGACGAGCTTCTGCTGCCCGAAGCTCAGGGCCGCGGCATTCTGCGTCTCGAACTGCGCGAGCCCCATGAAGTCGAGGACCTCCCGGGCCCGTTCGACCTCCTCGCCGGAGTACCTGCCGGCGGCCATCTGCCGCGCGCTCGTCCGCTCCAGCGGTGCGACCAGGTTGTCCAGCACGGTCATCGACTTGAACAGCCGGGTGATCTGGAAGGTGCGACCCAGGCCCTCGTGCGCCCGCGTCCAGATCTTGTCCCCCGTGATGTCCGCACCGTCCAGGAGGACGCGCCCCGAGTCCGGCCGGAAGGTCCCGGTCATGCAGTTGAAGAGGGTGGTCTTGCCGGAACCGTTCGGGCCGATGAGCCCGGTAATCGACCCGCGCTCGACAGTGAGGCTGACGCCTGCGACGGCGGTCACGCCGCCGAATCGCTTGACGATGTCGCGGACCTCGAGGATGGGCGTGGCCCGATCGACGTCGGCCTTCGACCGGGCGATCAGGCGACCGATGGGGATCTCGTCGTGCTGCTCGGCGATGGCCGCCTGGTCGATGAACGTGACTGCGCTGCCCTTGCTGCGTCGCCGAGCAAGGCGACTGCTGATAGTCGGCAGCAGTCCAGCCGGCAGGAACATGACAGTCAGGATGAGGATGAGGCCCATGATCAGCACCCGCGCGCTGACCCCGCCGGAGCTGGTCGTGGCGAACTCGTTGGCGAACGCCACGATGAAGCCGCCGAGGACCGGCCCCCATAGCGTGCCGCGACCGCCGATCAGGGCGGCCAAGACGAGGTACACGCTCGTGAGAATGGCAAAGGCCCCAAGGGGATTCACGAATCCGAGATACTGCCCGTAGAGGGCACCGGCTGCCCCGAACGGGATGGCGCTGAGGACGTAGGCCGTCACCTTGTAGACCGTGGTGTTGATGCCGATAGTGGCTGCCTTGCCCTCGTCGTTTCGGATCGCGACGAGCCCGGCGCCGAGGCGCGAATTCATGACGACGGCGACGAGCACGATCGTGAGGAGGAGGATCGCGAAGAAGATGTAGTAGTACGGCATGTTTCCGAGGTCGACCGCCCACGACGGCTGCGGCACGATCAGGCCATCCGAACCACCGGTGATCTTCTTGAGGTTGGCGGCCAGCAGCTGGAAGGACAGCAGCACGGCGATCGTGATGATGACGAAGGCGTGGCTCTTCGTGCGCAGCACGATCACCCCGATGACGAGGGCTACCACCGCGGCCGCAATCGCTCCCAGGGGAATCAGCCACATGGGATCGATGCCCCATGCCTTGCCGAGGATCGCTCCTGTGTACATGCCGATGCCGAGGTACACGCTGTGCCCGAGCGAGATGTAGCCAGCGAGGCCGCTGATGAGGTTCCAGCCGGAGGCCATGATCGCGAACAGGAAGCACACGATCAGCACGGACTGCTCGTACTTGCTGTCGGGGAGGGCGAAGGGCAGCACCGCGAGGACCGCCAGAAGCGCGATCGGAACCAGCACCCGCGGTCGCTTGAGCTTGGCGATCATGCGACGTCCTCCCGCGTCCGGGTTCCCATCAGTCCCTGGGGGCGGAAGAGCAGGATCAGCAGGATGGTGCCGTAGAAGAACAGAGACGACCATTGCGGCAGGTACGTGTTGGCAAAGGACTCGGTCAGGCCGAGGATCATGCTGCCGATGATGGCGCCCGGGATACTGCCGAAGCCGCCGAGGACCACGATCCCGAGCAGTCGCGCGATCCAGTCGTACTGCGTGGCCGGGTAGATCGGGTACATGATCGCAAGCAGGACACCGCCCACGCCGGCCGTTGCCGCGCCGATCCCGAAGGCGAAGGCAGAGGTCTTCACATTCGAGATGCCCACGAGGGCCGCGCCGTCCTTGTTCTGCGCCGACGCGCGCAGGGCGCGTCCGGCCCACGACAGTCGTAGGTACGCATACATCAGGCCGAGCACGGCCATGCCGACGACGCCCGAGATCAACTGGGGCCAGGGGAGGACCAACTCACCAATCGTCAAGGAGGAACTGAAGTACGGCGGGGTCACGGACTTGAATTTGTTGCCGAAGACCAGGTTGAGGATGCCCTCCATGGTGAGGGCCACTCCGAACATGAGCAGGACGGTCATGCCTGGGCCCTGAGGCGCGACCCGGATCACCATCCCCCGATAGATGGCCCAGCCGAGGATGAACATGAGCGCACCGTTGACCGGGATGAGCAGGAGGGGCTCGAAGCCGAGCATGTCCCAGATCTGCCACGTGAACAACGCGCTGAACACCAGGAACGCGCCCTGGGCGACGTTGACGACGTCCAGCACCCCGAAGATCAGCGTCACCCCGGACGCCAGGAGGGCGTAGACGCCACCCAGCAGCAGACCGAAGGCGATCACCTGCACGAATTCCACGAATCAGGCCCTTCTCACACGATTGCCGAGAGTCGAGTCGACCCTCGATCACCCACCCGACGTGCCCCTGGTCCGTGCAAGGAGGGTCCGCAGACCCTCCCCGCACGGACCAGGGGTGATGACTACTGCCAGGCCGGCTTCGGCACGACGAGGTTGTCCGTCGTCGCTGCCTCCGGCGGCGCCACGATCTCTACGCCACCGTTCTGCCACTGAGCCAGGAGGAAGTCGCCCTGCGGGCGCCCCGCCTCGTCCCATGACAGTTCGCCGAGAATGGTCTGCACCGCGTTCGCATGCAGCCAGTCCTTGAGCGCGACGTTGTCGAGACCGCCGGTGGCCTCGACGGCCGTCGCCAGGACCTCCGCCGCCGCGTACGCGTCGGCTGCATCCTCGGCCGGCACCAGGCCAGCACCGTTCTGCGCCTGGTACTCGGCGATGAACTCCGCGTTGCCCGGCGTAGGCGACTTCTCCGACCATGACACCGCGTAGAAGATGCCCTCAGTGTTGGCGATCCCGATGGCGTCGCTGAACTGCTTGCCGTTGCTCGGGGCCGACGTCTGGAACATGATCTTCGGGTTGTAGCCCACCTGGACCAGGCTCTTCACCAGGCTGACGCCATCCTCGAACACGGCACCCTGAGCGATCAGGTCCGGGCTCGCAGCGGCGATCTTGCTTGCGAAGGGCTGCAGGTTGGTCGTCTCCGGCGGGTAGACCTCCGAGTAGACCGTCTCGACGCCCATGGCCTCGAGCTGCGCCTGCATCGACTCGATGACGGGAGCAGCGAAGGGGTCGTCCTGCGTCACGTAGGCGGCCGTCTTCGGCTTCTGGTCGTCGGGCAGGCCGGCGATCATGTTCACGAAGGGATTCGCCTGGTCGGGGCCGATGGCCTGCTGGGCGAAGAAGTAGTAGGTGGGATTCGCCTCGAAGATCTTGGGCGATCCACCGGCCGGGGCAACCAGGACCATCTTGTTGTTCTCGGCGACAGTCGATGCCGGGAAGTTGAGCAGTGACGAGAACGTGCCCAGCAAGAGGTCGACCTTCTCCTGGCTGATCAGGTTGTTGTAGTCCGTGACGACCTGCTCCTGGCTGCTGGCGTCATCCAGGATCACGAGCTCAACCTGGCGTCCGAGCAGCCCGCCATTGGCGTTGATCAGGGAAACCCATGCGTCATAGCCCTTCTTGGCCTCGCCACCGGGCTGGGAGAAGTCACCCGTCAGCGGGAGCGAGATGCCGATCCGGATCGGATCCGTGCTCGCGGCGGCGCCGTCGGAGGCTGCTGCTGATGCCTCCGCCGAGCCAGCGCTGGACTCCGTACTGCTGTTCGAGCCGCAGGCCGCAGCCACCAATGTCACCACGGCCAGGGATGCGACCAGCGCTCCCGCCCGCATGCGACGGCCGACCCGATTTCGGGAAGTTCTCATCTAATACCTCCGTTTTTGGCAATCGATTGCAACCGGACAATGCACCGGCGCCGGCTCATTGTCAATGGCATTCGGACGCCCGACTGCCGATGTGTCCATTCCGTGATGAAACGAGGGGGCAGCGCAGCGACCCCTCGGCGTGTATGGTCCGGAAGACCGATGGCTCACGATTGCACTGCTCACGATTGCATAGGCGTCAGCCGAGGCCACGAAGCGAGTCGTACACAGGGCGGAGGACGTGATGTCCACGGGAGCGCTCGTCCGGATCGGCCAGTTCAGCGAGTCCCCCGTCCTGGCCGCGGCGCGGGCGCGGGGCCTGGACCAGGCCTTCGGGCTTGAGATCATCCGGACGCGGGTCCCGTCGTCTCCCGGGCAGTTCGCCCTCTTGCGCGACGGTGACATCGACGTCGCGGTGACCAGCCCGGACAACGCCATCCTGTACGCGACCACCGACCGCAACCCCCTCGGGCAGCGGCTTCCCGTCCGCCTCTTGCGCGCCGTCGACGGAGGCCTCGGCCTCGCACTCATCAGTCGCCCGGAAGTCGACTCGGTCGTTGAGCTCGAGGCGGTGACGATCGCGGTGGATGTGCTGCCGTCCGGCTTCGCCATCCTGCTGAAGGGGCTCCTGCGACGCCTCGGCGTCGACGTCGCCTCTGCCACCTTCGTCGAGGCGGGGTCGACACCCAGGCGACTCGAGAGCCTGCTGGCGGACGAGGTCCAGGCCACCATCCTCAACGCCGAGTCCCGGGTGGCCGCCGAGCAGGCGCAGATGCGGGTGTGGTCCACCTCCGCTGACCTCTCGACCGACTACCTCGGCACCGTCCTGGCCGCCCGACCGGATGCGTCGCCGCACCTGGTCGACCCCCTGCTTGCCATGTGGGACGAGGCGTCGCGATGGCTGCTCGAGGCCCCGGTGGACGAGGTCGTGAGCGGGCTTGCCGAGGTCGAGCCTGTGCTCTCGTCGACCTCGTACGTGAACCTGGTGCGTGACCCGCTGGTCGGGCTGGCCCGCTCCCCCGGGATCAGCCTGGACCAGTTGCTCGTGCTGGCCTCGCTTCGGAGCGAGGCCGGGGTCTACGCCCCTGATCAGAGGGCCCTCGCCCACCTGGTCACGGGGTGAAGGAATGGACCCCGCGACGGGTCACCCTTGCGCTGCTGGCCGGGGTCTTCATCTCCACCTTCCCCCGCTTCCTCATGCCTCCGATGCTGCTGGCCATGGCCGCCGACTTCGGCACGACGTTGACGACCATCACCCTCGCCGCCAGCGCCTACTTCTTCGTCTACGGGCTCGCCCAGCCCGTATGGGGCCTCGTCTCCGACCGCATCGGGAGGGTACGCACGATGCGGACCGCCCTCGTCCTGGCGGCGATCGGTGACCTCGCCAGCACCATCCCGATGCCAATAGAGGCGTTCGTCGTCGTGCGCGGGCTCTCCGGGGCGTGCATGGCAGGAGTCTTCCCGGCCGCTGTCATCTACATCGGTGATGCCGTGAAGGACCCGCGACAGCGGCAACCTGTCATTGCAACGCTGATGACCGGGGTCGCGATCGGCATCACGCTGGGAACCCTGCTGGGCGGCCTGGGCATCGACACGCTCGGGTGGCAGCCGATGTTCTGGATCGCCGCGGCCGGATCTCTCGTCGTCTCGTGGTCCGTCCGCCGCCTGCCCGAGCCCGTTCGCGAGCCGGCCCCCCCGGTGCGGGAAGCTTTCCGGATCGTGCTGTCCAGTGGCTGGTCCTGGGTGCTGTACGCCCTGGTGTTCGTCGAGGCAGGCGTGCTCCTTGGCGGCTTCGCGATGATCCCGGCATCGATCGAGGTTGCTGGAGGCACCCCTGCCGTCGCCGGCCTGCTGACGGCTAGCTACGGCCTTTCCGTGCTGGTCATGAGCGCGGCGGCCCGACGGGCCTCAGCCCACGTCTCTGCCGCGCGACTGCTCGTCGTGGGCGGCATCGGAGCAGTGCTGGGCTTCAGCCTGCTGGCGATCGGCCTGTCCGCGCCGCTCGTCGTGGCCAGCGTCGTGCTGCTCGGTGTCGCCTGGGTCTTCATGCACTCGACCTTGCAGACATGGGCCACCTCGCTCACGGTGCGAGCACGTGCCACGGCCGTCTCACTGTTCGCAGGCTTCATGTTCCTCGGCAACGCGGTCGGGACTTTCCTGGCCGGCGTGGCCCTGGAGGATGCGGGATCCCAGGCGCTCTTCCTCATCGCGACGTGTGTCGCCGCACTGCTGACCGTGACCGCCGCCGCCGCTCGCCGGCGCTTCGAACATCGCCTAGTGTGACCCGCGTGGCGACGACCCTGAAGGACGTGGCGAAGCTGGTCGGGATCCACCCGGCCACCGTCTCTCGCGCGCTCAACCCCCGCACCTCCCATCTGGTGAACCCGGCGACGGTGGCAAGGGTGCGCAAGGCGGCCGCCAGCCTTAACTACGTGCCCAACCCGATGGCATCGGGCCTGCGGACAGCCAGGTCGCACACGATCGGCGTCGTCATTCCCGACCTGACCAACCCGCTCTTCCCCGGAATGGTCAGGGGCATCCAGGACACGCTCGCACGGGCCGGTTACACGCCATTGCTCGTGAACACCGACAACGACCCGGAGGTCGAGGCCCACGTCGTCGCCTCGCTGCGCGCTCGTCGAGTCGACGGGTTCATCCTGGCCACAGCGCGGCGCGACCATCCCTTCCTGCTCGAACTGAGCGAGAAGTTCCCGGTCGTCCTCATTAACCGCGTCACTGAGAGCGGCCAGTTCCCGTCTGTCACGACCGACGAGATGCACGGGATCCGCCTCGCAGTCGACCATCTCGTCGGCCTCGGCCATCGCGCCATCGCCCACATCGGCGGGCCGGCGTGGTCGTCGACCGGGCACGAGCGCGCCCAGGCCTTCAGCCGGGCGATGAAGTCACACGGACTGTCCACTGCTCGCCGGATGGCGGCCGTGGATGCATGGAGCGTGGAATCCGCACGTGAGACGGCGAGGGCCCTGCTCGTCGCCCAGCCCGCAATCACGGCCATCGTGGCCGCCAACGACTTGCTCGCACTCGGTGCCATGTCCGCTGGACGCTCGCTCAAGCTTCGCTGCCCTCGTGCCCTGAGCGTCACGGGGTACAACGACATGCCATTCATGGACATCGTGGACCCGCCGCTGACGACCGTACGGGTGCCACAGCACGACATCGGAGCCGAGGCGGCCCGACTGCTCTTGAGCCTGCTGCGCGACGACGCGCAGAGCCCGGTCAAGCACGTCCGGCTGACGCCGGAGCTCATCGAGCGCGGGTCGACCGCGCCTCCGCTGCGGGGGGACTGAGCGGTGGAGCAGCGAGCGCTGGGCAGCGGGGATGCGCTGCTCGCGGTGAGCGCCATCGGCCTGGGCTGCATGGGGATGAACTTCGCGTATGGAGCGGCGGATGAGGCAGAGTCCTTGAGGACGATCGAACGGGCCCTCGACCTGGGGATCACCCTGCTCGACACATCGGACTCGTACGGTCCCCATACGAATGAGGAGTTGCTCGCCCGCGTCCTGCGGCATCGACGCTCGGAGGCGGTGATCGCCACGAAGTTCGGGCAGCGCTTGTTCGACGACGGATCCCGAGGCATCGACGGCCACCCCGACTACGTCCGCGCTGCCTGCGAAGGGAGCCTTCGCCGGCTCGGCGTCGAGCGGATCGACCTGTACTACCAGCACCGGATCGATCGCTCCGTGCCGGTCGAGGAGACCTGGGGGGCGCTTCACGACCTCGTCCTCGAGGGAAAGGTGGGCGCACTGGGCCTGAGCGAGGCCTCGCCTTCGACGATCCGCAGGGCACACGCAGTGCATCCGGTCACCGCGCTGCAGTCCGAGTGGTCTCTGTGGACCCGCGACATCGAGGTCAACGGCGTGCTCGGCACGGTCCGCGAACTTGGCATCGGCTTCGTCCCCTACTCCCCGCTAGGCCGCGGCTTTCTCACGGGCACGATCCACAGCAACAGTGATCTCGCGGCCGACGACGGCCGGCGGAGCTGGCCCCGATTCCAGGATGAGGCCCTGGTAGCCAATCGAGCCATCGCCGACGGCGTCACCGCTATCGCCCACGAGTGCGGCGCAACGCCGGCGCAGGTGGCGCTCGCATGGGTCCTGGCCCAGGGCAGCGACGTCGTCCCGATTCCAGGGTCGCGGAGGGTCGCCCATCTCGACGACAACGCCGGCTGCCTCACGGTCGCCCTGGACGAGGACCAGCTGGCCCGCCTCGATGGGATCGCGCCCGTCGGTGCGGCGATGGGCGATCGCTATCCCGCAGCGCTCATGGGGTCCCTCGACGCCTGACCCCCGGGCGCCGGCAGTGAGAAACGAGGACGTCAACCGGAGTCGGAGCTGCGCTCTGCGGCCTCGACCACATTCGCCAGGAGCATTGCCCTGGTCATGGGCCCGACGCCTCCGGGCATCGGAGCGACGAACCCGGCGACGTCCATGACGTCGGGAGCAACGTCGCCGACCAGGCCCCCCTGGGCCCGGGTGATCCCCACGTCGAGCACCGCCGCCCCTGGCTTGACGGATTCGCCCGTCACGAGGTGCGGCACTCCGGCGGCCGCAACGATGATGTCAGCCGAACGCAGGTAGTCGGCGAGCCCGACCGTGCCCGTGTGGCACATCGTCACCGTGGCGTTCTCGGACTTGCGAGTGAGGAGCAGTCCGAGTGGACGGCCCACCGTGACACCGCGTCCCAGCACGACGGCATGGGCGCCGGCGATCGCGACGTCGTATCGGCGGAGCAGGGCGACGATTCCCCGCGGGGTGCAGGGCAGCGGCGCGGGAGCGCCCAGCACGAGGCGACCGAGGTTGGTGGGGTGGAGGCCATCGGCGTCCTTGGCAGGGTCCATGAGTGCCAGCACGCGGTTGGCGTCGAGGTGTGCCGGCAGCGGGAGCTGGACGATATAGCCGGTCACTGCCGGGTCCGCATTGAGCCGCGCGATGTGCCCTTCGAGGCTCGCCTGCGATATATCAGCGGGCAAGTCGATGCGGATCGACTCAATGCCGACCTCGGCACAATCGCGATGCTTACCACCAACGTATGCGTGGCTGCCCGGGTCGTCCCCCACCAGCACCGTGCCGAGCCCGGGCACCACGCCGTGCGCCCGCAGCACATCGACCCGCTCGCGCAGGGTCGCCTTCACTTCGGCCGCCGTTGCCTTCCCGTCCATGATCACCGCGGTCATGGCGTCATCCTCGCACGCACGCGCTGACCACCGTCGAGCCGATCAGGCCCGGGACGCCAGCCCCACTGCGATGGCGGTCAGGACGACGCCGGCGAGCAACTGCCACGTCACGGATGAGCCTCGAGTGGGGACGACTGCGTCAAGCAGGACCGACCCGGCGAGGAGTCCGACAAGGGTCAGGAGCGATGCCACGAGCACGCCGACCAGGCGAACCACCCACGCAACAGTCGCGATGTAGACCAGACCGAAGAGCCCGGCGACGGACAGCCACCATTGATCGCGCGGCACCGCAGCCAGGTCCACACCGGTTGCCCGGTCGAGCAGCGCAACCACGAGCACCATGAGCGCGGCCCCGCCGATGAAGTTGACCCAGGCCGCCGTCATGCCTCGACCTGACACCGCAGCGACGTGGCCGTTCACTGCCTGCTGGAAGGCACTGGCAACGCCCGCCGACGCCGCAAGCAGCAGGATCCCGGCAAGGGCAGCGATCGACGCACGAGGCTCCGTCAGCCGGCCTGTGGCAACGACGAGGACCGCGCCGATCGCGAGGGCGGCGGCCACCACGCGCTTCGTCGAGACGCCTCTTCTGCCCATCGGGCTCAGCCCGAGCCGATCCACCACCAGCGCCGCGCCAGTCTGGCCCGCGACCACGGCGACCGTGAACACCGCGACCCCGACGGCCAGAGCCACGCTGCCCTGGATTGCGATGTAGTACCCGCCGAGCGCGCCTCCCGCCAACTGCCATGGGCGAAGCCGTCGCGCCCGGATGGCCCGGATCATGGTCCGCCACGATGACCTCAACGTCGGCGTACTGAGGACTGCTAGTGACCCCACGCATGCGGCGGCGACGAGATTGATCAGGGAAACCTCAAGTGGATTCCCGGTGATGGCGACCAGTTCGGCGTTGAACCGGGCCTGCACCATCGTGCCCGCGGACGCCACCACCAGGGCAGCCGACGCGAGCGCGGGTGCGGCTCGCGCACGCGGCGCCGCGTCCTTGCTCACGCTGCGCCGCGCCACGGTTCGGGCCCGGCCCCCGGGTCGTCCGGCATACTGCGACGGTGCGTGCCATTGCCGTCGAAGCCCCGGGGGGTCCCGAGGTCCTGACGGCGGCTGAGGTGGATCTCGATGAGCTGGGCGACAACGAGGTCCGTGTCTCGGTTGACGTCATTGGGGTCAACTACTGGGACGTCATGCAGCGGCGCGGCATCGTCCCGTTGCCCGCCAGCAGGATCCCTGGGGTCGAGGGGGCCGGACGGGTCAGTGCCGTTGGGCCGGGCGTCAACGACCTGGCTCCGGGAGCGCGGGTGGCGTGGTCCAAGCTGCAGGGCAGCTACGCGGAGGCAGTTCAGGGCGACCGGGCGTGGTTCGTGCCGATACCCGACGACGTCACCCAGGAGCAAGCGGCAGCGACCCTCATGCAGGGCACGACCGCGTGGTACCTCGCCCACGAGGTCGTCCCGCTGGTGGCGGGCGACGTGGCTGTGGTGCTGGCCGCGGCCGGCGGAGTGGGCCACCTTCTCTGCCAGTTGCTCGTCGGCCGGGACGTGACCGTCGTAGGCATCGTCGGCAGCGCTGCCAAGGCCTCGGTCGCGCATGCCGCCGGCGCGAGCGCCGTCCTGGTGGACTCCGACGACGTTGTTGGTCGCCTGCGTGAGCACGTACCCCACGGCGCAGCCGTCGTGTTCGACGGCAATGGCGGACCCGATGCGCTGCGCGACCTCGCGATGCTCGGGTCGCGAGGCACGGCCGTGTACTACGGCACGACCGCTGGACCGTTGCCCACGCTGGACCTTGGCGACCTCACGGCAGGATCCCTCGCAGTCCGCAGGGTGCGCGGCGCAGACTACGTGGGCGACCCGGCCGCGTGGAGGACCGCGGCGGTCGCCGTCCTGGCACAGGCAGCGACGGGAGGGATCCGTGCGCATATCGACAGCAGTCAACCGCTCTCCGAGGCAGCGCGTCAGCATGAGCGCATGGAGTCGCGATCGAGCGCCGGAAAGCTCCTGTTGGACGTGGAGAGCACCTAGCCGACGAACTGGATGGCCTGCACCGGGCAGGCCTCCACGGCGCGTTCGACGTCATCGCGGCGGTCCTCGCCGATCACCTCGAGCAGGACCTTCGCCTTGCCTGTCGCGTCATCGACCTCGAAGATGTCCGGCGCCTCGAACGTGCAATTGGCATACGCCTTGCACAGGTGCGTGTCGATCTCGACATTCATGCGCGAACTCCGGTCCGGTGGGCTGATGGGCAGGCGGGCGCTGGCTAGACCGGGGGAGCCTCGAAGACGCCAAGGTCCGGCTTGCCTAGGAAGGGTTCGGGGTTCCGTGCGCAGGCGGTGCCCCACTGGTCGGACCACTCGGGGGTGATCGGGTGCACGCGAGGGGTCCACGCGCTCCAGTCATCCACGGATTGCAGCGCAGTCGTGTACTCGGCGACGAAGCCTGCTCGGTCATTGAAATAGGCGAAGGTGTTGTCACCCGGACCGTGGCGGCCCGGCCCCCATACGCACGGCAGCCCCGATCGCATGAGTCGGCCGGATGCTCGCAAGTACTCGTCGATCCCTCGCGTCTCGTAGGCAACGTGATTGACGTTCACATAGGGACCATGCGCGATGGCCATCATGTGGTGCGAGCTGCTGTTGCCGCGCATGAAGACCATCACGTCCGACAGGCGATCCGAGGGCAGAAGGCCCAGGTGCGTTCCGTACCAGGCTGCCGCCTTCTCGATGTCGAGCGAGTTGATGACCACGTGGGAGAGGTGACCCGGATGCCAGTCGCGCTCCTCCAGGGTGCGCGCTGGTCCGGCCTGCACCTCCGCCAGGACCTCCAGCGTGCGACCCTCGTGGTCGAAGAACCGGAACCCGTAGCCACCTCCCGGACCGCTGCTCTCGTGCGGCTCGCTGAGCAGGCGCACCCCCTGGCTGCGCATACGGGCCGCGGCGGCGTCCACGTCGGAGGCCGAGGGCACGGCAAAGGAGACGAGGTCAAGCCGGTCGGAATCCGCCTGTCGCAAGCGAAGGATGAACGGGTCGGTGGACTCGACGGCCCCGAAGTACTGGAGGTCGCTGTCCGAGGCCCGGTCCTGCAGACCCCACTCGTCTCGGTAGAACTCGCGCTGGGCCGAGAGATCCCGGACCCCGAGCGCCACGTAGCGCACGTGGGTGATCGCGCATTCCGTCATGCCTGCTCCCTCGGTCCCGCCATCGCCGGTGCGCGATAGCCCAGCAGTTCACCGTAGACGTCCGTCCGGCGGTTCTCGAACGGGTCGATGCCCGGCCCGCGGTGACGCGCCCGCGGAATCTCAGCCGTGTCGACGTCGAACACGGATACCTCACTGGCCGTCGGGGACATCGGCCCGACGCACGCCTCGCCGAACGGCGTCACCGCGACCGACCGACCCAGGAACGCGTGCGACGCGGTCTGGCCAACCTGGTCCGCACAGGCCACGTAGACCTGGTTCAGGTTCGCCTGCACGATGGCGCCGTCGACCTGCCCGATCCGGCCATCTGCCGGGACCACCTTGTCGAAGCCGGCGACCCACGCCGTCGGGACGGCGATCAGTTCCGCGCCACTCAGGGCCATGATGCGCATCACCTCGGGGAAACGCAGGTCGTAGCACACGAGGACACCGATGCTGACGCCGCCGACCCGCACGATCGGCAGCCCGAGGTCTCCGGGCTCGAAGCAGGTCCACTCAGGCCCGAACAGGTGAAGCTTGCGGTACAGCGAGGCCACCTGCCCCGAGGGGTCGATCGTGACGGCCGAGTTGAACAACCGGTTCCCGTCTCGCTCCGCGAAGCCTGCGATCACGGTCACGCCCAGGGAGGCCGCGGCAGTTTGCCAGGCCGCCAGGCAGGGACCCGGCCGGTCCAGGCTCTCCGCGATCGGCAGCAGGGCGTCGCGGTCGGGCACGTACCCGCTGGCGACGAGTTCCGGGAGGACGACGACGGATGCACCGTCGTCGACGGCGGCTTCGATCGCAGCCACCGTTGTCACGGCGTTGGCCAGTGGGTCCAGCGGGATCGCGTGCAGTTGCGCGATGCCCACCCTGACGGTTGTCGGCACGGGCAGCCTCAGGACCCCGGCGCCGCGAAGATGCCTGCGGCCACGGCATCGACGACGTCGTTCGAGCCGATGTCGAAGAAGGCCATGATCCGGCACGGGCAGCCTTCCCCTCCCTCGATCTTCCACGGGAATGCCCCGATCACACAGCGCTTGTTGAGCACCGCCTCGATGTCACCGCCGACGTTCTCGGCATGGATGCAGCCAGCCGGGAAGGCGAGGTGATGCATCGGGAAGAGGTCCTCCTTGATGAGGCGTCCCGAGAGGTGATGCGTGTACTCGTACTCCCCGAAGTACTCCAGGCAGGACATGCCGACGTGCTCCTCGAAACGCTTGGCGATGTCCGGCCGCATGTGGCGGATCGTCGTGTTCATGGGGTGATCCCCCGAACCGGCATCGATTCCCCACCAGGCGATCTCCATGTCCATCATCCATCGGGCGAGCTCCACTCCCCCACCCGGATGCATGCAGAAGTACCGGACAAGGTCCTGCTGCGGTTGGCCTGTGTAGTACTTGTGCCAGCCGGTGTGGACGATGATGATGTCGCCCTTCTTGACCTCCACCTTGGACAGGATGTGCTCGGGCGTGATCACGTCCCAGTCGCTGACGACGTCGGAGAGGTCGACGATGACACCCTCGTGAATGAGCTTCGTGAGGGGCAGGGATGCCATGTCGGCCCCGCCATCGGCGGCGTGGATCGGGCCATCCAGGTGCGTGCCGGTGTGCAGTGAGGTCTCGATGCGCTGAGACACGATCCGGTTCGTCTGGAGTGTCTGCGTGTAGTAGATCTTGCAGCCCGGGTAGCCAACCCAGCCTGGTGTGTGCATGCCCCAGGTGTGGGAGAGATCGACAATCTGCATGGTTGGGCTCCTTCTCGATTCAGCGCATGACTCGTAGGGAAGCAACGTCCGGGACCGTGACGCCGCTGTGGGACTTCTGTGCGGAGGTGAGCAGGTGATAGGCCAGGACGAGATCCTGCTCGACGCTGCCGACCGACTTGAAGATTGTCAGGCCCGCGTCGGCTCCCGGATCCTGCCGCAGGTAGTCGCCGAGAAGCATGGCCTGGGCAGGCTCCCAGCGCAGGGAGGCAGCCTCGATGCAGTCACCGGACTCGTGCGTGGCGTCCGGCGTGTCCACGACCGTGCGGGCCGCCGCCACGAACACGCCGCCGGTCAATTCGCGGTGCACCGGCTGGGTGGATCCGATCGCTGCGAGCAGTCCCACCGTTGCGACGTCGGCCGCGTGCAGGAAGGGCTCATGGTGCGAGGACGTCGCAACGTAAAGGACATCGCAGCCAGCGATCGCGTCCGGTTGGCTGCTGGCGGCGACGACCGGGAGGCCGACTTCCACTGACATTTCGTCGGCGAATGCCTCGCGGTTCGCCTGTGTCGGGCTGAAGACGGCGGCGCCGGTCACGTCCACGGCACCGGCCATCGCCCGCAGTCCTTCTCGGGCCTCCTCGCCCGAGCCGATGAGGCCCACGCGCACGGCGCGGCCGCCCGCCCAGTGCTTGATCGCCGCTGCCGCCGTAGCCGCCGTTCGCAGGCTGGTGATCCGCCTGCCATCGACGACCCCGAGCATCTCCCCGGTCGACTCTCGGTAGAGATGCACGTGGTAACGGACGTCGCGCCCGACCCGGTGGAACTCCTTGTAGCCGAGCAGGTCCAGGTCGGTGACCATGCCCGCGAGCACCCTCATCCAGGCAACGGGGCCGTTGACCTGGACTCGGCCTGTGACGAGGTTCCCACGAGCGACGAGCCGGGCCGCCTCCTCGGCGGCTGCCAGGGCGAGGGGCATCGTTGCCAGCCGATCGACGTCCTCCCCGTTCAAGAGGAGCATCTGCCCGTAGTCGCTCATCGCGGATTCCGCCCCGCGTAGAAGAGGGCGTCGTCGTCCTTCGTGACGTCGAGGCCCGAGGCGACAGCGGCGTTGCGCAACGTGGACATCTGGGCAGCGCTGATGCGCATGTGGGGCTGCCGGATGGGCCCGCCATTGAAGCCGTTGAGCCATCCTTGGTACTTCCAGTGCATGCGTGGAACCAGCCCGCTGTTGGCGACCAAGGGCGTGCACACCGCGGCATGGGCCCGGCGAGCGGGCGCGAGTTGCCAGTAGAGGTCCATCCCCTGGTCCCAGGTACTGGAGTCGCTCAGCAGCGCAAGCATGCGTGGCACGCCATCGCCCATCCACTCGTAGTTGGAGGTCCCCATGAACCGCATTCCATAGTTGGCGATCCATGCCGGCGCATTGAACTCCAGCGGATCCGTGACGATCACCTGATCGTTGAAGCGCTCGAACACCGCAGCGATGCCGCCGACCCCTGGCCCGCCCACCTCGTTCTTGATCGCCACCACCTGCGGGATCTCGTCAACCATGCGCTCGAGCAGGAACATCGGGAACCCTGCTGCGTGCAGCCGGCCGAAGTTCCACTGATCCATGGCGAAGATGATCAGGCCAAGCCCAGAGGCGTCGGCGATCCGCTTGGTGAACTCGAAGACATCGTCATGGGAGGTCGGGTTGAAGTAGAGCGGGTAGGACGGCATCACCAGGTCCACCCCCGCTGCGGCGCCCATCTCGGCGGCCGCCACGGTGCTGCCGAGTGTGGGCTCGGATGCCTGGAGGACGGTGACCAACCGGTCGCCCGCCTCGTCGACCACGATTCGGGTGAACTCGCGGAACTCGTCAGGGGTCGTCCCGCACTCCGAGACGAGAAGGACGCCGGACATGCCCAACGCGATCTCGCGCCGCACGTCGAAGCGGATCGCCTCCTCGTTGAGCTGGTCGAGGGAGGAGGCGAAGGTCGGCTGGACGCAGCCGCAGGCTCCCCGAAGGCTCTCCAGCGCCCACTGCCGGGCCTCGCCGCTGGCGTACTTGGTCATGCCGTCTCCCATCGCGCCGTGGTTGCCAGGCTCTCCGCCATGACGACCATGTCGTCGGAAGTCACCGCAAGGGGGGGCTGGAGTTCCAGCTCGGTCGTGATCTCGGCCGCCGCCGCCCAGGTTGCCGCGGATCCATCGACCAGCACGGCAGTCGGGGGCAGGGACGCGAGCGCCATTCTCACCAGAGCCAGCACCCAGGGCAGGTCCTGGTCGACGTGAACCACGGCCACGATGAAGTGGGGCACGCCCATGACCTGCAACTGGTGCGCCAGTGCGGCCTCCCCGTTGCCCGGTCGCTCCGTGTCCACGTAGAGCGTGCTGCCGCCTGCCTCCAGCAGGGCAGGGACCGCGTCCTCGAGCTCCGGACGGTCGGACCAGACGAGGGTTACCGGGAGGCGCAGTGCCCGGACAAGGCTCAGCGTGGCGTCGAGTCCGCCATGCCGCGGCCGCCCAAGGACGAGCGGGGTCACGGCTGACCGCCCTCGGGGCCGAGCGGGGTCTCCAGTGCACGCCCCACCTCGAGCGCGCTTGACCAGGTCAGCGCCTCCAGCGCGATCGCATCGAGGCGCACCGACGTGTCCTTGCCCAACGACCGGATCTCGAGTCGCTCCCCATTTCGCGTCGTCACCTTGCGCACGACGACGGCGGCGAACTCGTTGGCGATGACGATCTCGCCGGGGACCTCCCCTGGTGCCTGATGGTCTTGCGTCACAGCATGATCCGCAACTGCGGGAAGTCGATGACCACCTGGTCAAGGACGACCCAACGGTGGGCCAGGCGGAAGCCGCCCTCGACGACGTTCACGGCATCGATCCGCTCTCCAGTGATGAACTTCGGCGCGTCGGACTGCCGAGTGCCGACCAGCATGACGTTGCTGCGCACATCAAGGACCGAGGGATCGCTGGACACCCGTACGCGGACATCCGTGACGAAGTGGCGGAAGCGGACGGGGGGGTTCTCGGCCCAGGACAGCTCGTAGATCTCCCGATCCAGACGCCGGAACCACTGCGACTCCAGGGACCACTTCGACTCGTCGATCAGCATGGAGCGGGTGTCGTAGTGGGGCGAGAAGGGGTTGTCGGGCGTGCGAGGAACCGGGACCAGGTAGGTGAAGTCATCCTCGACCAAGGTCAGCCACGTCGCGTAGTCGCGCTTGTCCATGGCCTCGGCCTCGCGCGCCAGGAACGACGTGACGGCGGCATGCACTTCGGCAGTCGCCCACTCGGTCGACTCCACGGTGAACGGCGGCGCGAACCCGGCGGTCATGGCTCCACCACGACGTCGCCGCCCATCATCGCGGCCCATTGGCGGTGGAAGGCGCGCAGGGTCTTCTCCGTGCGGTCGCCGTCGACAGCATTGCCCGGCCATCCCACCTCGGTGGGGGTGGCCGGATGGCTCAGTCCGCCGAGGTACGTGATCGGCATGTCGCGGGCGACCTCCCCGACCGATGCTTCCGAGATGCCGACGAAGTTCTCGGTGTCGTCCAGCTCGAACATCCCTGAAGGCCCGTTCGTGCGCAGGTAGGCGCGCGACGAGAGGCGCCTCCACTCGGGGTCTGCATTGCGCGGCTGGAGCAGGAACCACAGTTGCTCGGAGTGCGTGGCCGAGATGGGGTACCGGATGGTGATCCGGAAGTAGCGGGCGTGACGCCCCGGGCCGTCGATGTTGGTCTTGAAGTTCTCGATGAACGACATGTTCGGGAAGACCGAGCCGTGGCACACGGACAGGGCCGACATCACCTGCTGCTGCTCCGGGCTGAGGTTGCGGTCGAACTGCTCCCACATGTCCTCGGGATAGCCCCAGTACTTGTTGCCCTCGACGACGACGGGAAGTCTCTGCACGCGGATGGTGTGGCCGTGCCCGCAGTCGACCGTGCGCCCGGTGAACCGGGGCGTGACGGTGTCGGTCAGCAGTTCGAGATCCTTAGGCGTGGCGAACAGCCCCAGCTCAACGGCCGTCGCGTGGGTCACCATCGTGTGGTAGCCGTCGCCTGACAGGTTCTCGCCCTCGGTCTTCCAGTTGGCCTTGACGATGTTGCGCACAGGCGTGCCGACCACTTCGAGGCCGTCGTCGAACTTGCCCATGATCGCTTCGAGGTACCAAGCCAGGTCCCCGAGGTGGTCGCGCAGCGGAATGGCGTCGGGGTCCCAGTTGGCGAACACCATGCCCATGAACGAGTCGACATGCGCGGGTGCGAAGAGCCCGAGTTGGGACTTGTCGATCCCGTCCCGGCCGTAGACGTCGGGCTGGTACGTGACCCCGCGGAGGACTCCGGTGTTAGCGAACGTCCAGCCGTGGTAGCTGCATCTGAAGTGGGATGCGTTGCCCTCGTCGGCACGGCAGAGCGGCACGCCCCGATGGCGGCAGGTGTTGAGGAACACCCGGACCACGCCGTCCTCGCTGCGCACGACGATCACTCGGTCGCGGCCCATGCGGCGCTGCACGTAGTCCCCCGGCTCGGGGATCTCGCTCTCATGGGCGAGGAACAGCCACGAGCGCTTGAATACCAGTTCGAGCTCCCGGGCGAACAGTTCCTCGTCGCCCCACATGCGGCGAAGGACGGAGACGGGACGGTCTGCCTCGGCGACGCTCATGGCTTTCTCCCTTCGAGCCGATGTGCGGAGAGTATGGCATCTTTGTCTTCTGTATGACAGACTTTGCCACAATTCGAGAGGAGGCACCACCATCAGCCAGGCAGCCACACCCTCGAAAGCCACAGCGCGGCACGGCCGCCTCCCCTGGCCCACGCCTGACGAACTTTCCGCCGAGGCGGCGACCGTGTACGACGCCATTGCCCGTGGTCCCCGCGCCTCAGGTCCTCAGCACTTCCGCCTCACCGATGACGCCGGCCGCCTCGAGGGCCCGTTCAACGCGCTCGTCATAGCCCCGGGAGTCGGCGGGGCCGTGCAGGGACTCGGCTCGGCGATTCGCTTCGGTTCGAGCCTGCCCACCCGGCTCAGGGAGATCGCGACCCTCACCGTCGCCAGCGCCGTGCGCAGCGACTTCGAGTGGTACGCCCACGAGGGGATCGGCCGCGCGGCAAGACTCACCGACGAGGACATCGTCAGCCTGCATCGCGGGGAGCCAGGCCCGTCGTTCGATGCCACCGACCTTCTGGTCCAGCGAGCCACGCAGACCCTCGTCAGGCAGCGGACCCTGACTGAGGGCGATGCCGACGAGGGCACCCGACTGCTCGGCGCGAGCGGACTCGTCGAACTCGTCCTGCTCGTGGGGTACTACCTCATGCTGGACTTGTCCATGCGAGCATTCCACACGCCCCTTCCCTCGGGGCAGGACTCACCTTTCGCCCAACCGGGCAGCCAGGAGTAAGAGATGGTCGCCAAGCAAAAGTCGCCCCAGGCTGCCGTCACTGCCATGGTGCCCAAGATCCGGACGGCCTCTCTCTCCGACCAGACCACGAAGGCCCTCCTCGACGCGATCCTCGAACGGCGCTTTCCGGACGACCGACTGCCTTCGGAGCCAGAACTCGCAGACATGCTCAACGTGAGCAGGACCACGTTGCGGGCGGCCCTGCAATCCCTGGAGCGTCTCGGCATGGTCAGCCGCGCGCCGGGACGAGGCACCGTCATCCGTACCCACGTGGGTCGCGAGAGCATCATCCTGCAAAGGCTCATCGGCTTCCGGGCGATGCTCCAGGCGACCCACGAGAAGGTCGAGTCCCTGGGCCGCTACTGGCGCGACCCTCACCCCGATGCCGACGCCATGGTCGCCCTTCGCCTCACCTCCGATACGCCTGTCGTCGCGACGTCCAAGACCTTCCTGGCCGACGGCAAGCCGGCACTGCACATCGAGGACCAGATCCCGTTCTCGTATGTCTCGCAGGCCACCCAGGAGGCCCTCGCGGCAGGCGAGGAGTTCGAGTTCGATGACTCGATCTTCGCCTTCAGCCAGACCTGGCCCGGCCGGACGATCGACCACGTGGTCGTCGAGATGGTGCCGATGGTCATCCCAGACTCCCCGGAGTTCCCGCTCGACCTCGCGCCCGGCACGCCGTACGTCATGTTGCTGGAGACCCACTACACCGAGCACGGCGAGGCGGTCGCGTTCAGTCGCGTGCACGTCGATGATCGGTACATCCGCTTCCACGTCGTGCGTCACAACTAGGGGACCCATGACGGCCACTCGGGGCACGGCTGTGGTCAGCGGGGCGGCGCAGGGCATCGGACGAACGTTTGCCGTCGCCCTGGCCGCCGCGGGGCACGACATTGCCATCATCGACACCCAGCCGGCCGACGAGACCGCGGCGGCGATCGCCAGCGCCGGCCGAGGGGTGATCGCCCACGTGGCGGACGCCTCAGACCCCGTGGCCGTCTCGGCCTTCGGGGACGCCGTGCGAGGCCGCCTGCCGCGGGTGCGTGTGCTCGTGAACAACGCCGGGATCTCTCCCTACTCACCGTTCCCCGAGACGACCCTCGACATGTGGCACCAGCTCCTCCGGGTGAACCTCGACAGCATGTTCCTGATCACCCAGGAGTTCCTGCCGGACTTGGTGTCCGGGGACGACGGCCGGATCGTCAACATGACATCGAGCGTCGTGTGGGACTTCCAGGCCACCAACATGACCGCCTACGCGACGACCAAGGCTGGCATCGTCGGCTTCACGCGCGCGCTCGCGGGCGAGGTCGGGCATCTCGGCGTGACGGTCAACTGCATCGCGCCGGGGATCGTTCTCACCCCAGACATCGAGGACCGTGTGCCAGCCGAGCGCCTCGAGACGTACCGGGATCGGCAGGCGATCAAGAGGCTTGCGGTCCCCGAGGATCTCGTTCCCGCCCTGGACTTCCTCGTGAACGAGCGATCGGGCCACATCACGGGGACGATCGTGCCGGTGAACGGCGGAAGGGTCGTCCTGTGATCCTCGAAGGGACGGGCCTGCGCGGGGTGGACCACATCGGGCTGACCGTGCCCGACCTGGACGAGGCAATCGCCTTCTTCGGGGAGGCCTTCGGCGCCACCGTCCTGTTCAGGCACGGTGCGTACTCACCGCGGCCAGAGGTGAACGAGCGGAACTTCGCCCGGGCAAGGGATGTGGAGGTCGCCGGCATCGCGATGATCCGCATCCTCGACATGAACATCGAACTGCTGCAGTACCGCACGAGCGACCCGCCGCGCACATGGCCATCGACGAGCAGCACGGGCGGGCACCACGTCGCGTTCTACGTGGAGCAGCTAGAGGAGGCCGTCGATCGGATGCGGGAGGCCGGCATTGAGGTCCTCGGTGAGCCGCTGCCTCTGTCTGGCCCAGAGGGAGGGCCCGGCAACAGGTTCGTCTACGCCCGAGCGCCTTGGGGGCTGTTCATCGAATTGGTCTCCTATCCCGGCGGCAAGGCCCACGATCACGCGTCGGTCTGAACCGGAGCAAGGGGGGCCAGCCTCCGCAGGACCGCCGCCCTCCCCCGCGGCGGCAAGTGGCGCACCATTCCCACCAGCAGCCGGTACTGCCGGCCCGGGATGCAGACATCCTTCCCAGCAGCCAGGCTCGCGAAGGCCTCCCGAGCGACCCCTGCCGCATCCAGCCACATCCAGGGCCTCACCCCGCTCGCATCCGTGCCGCTGCGCTGATGGAACTCCGTGCGCGTGAATCCGGGCACCAACGCCATGACCCGCACGCCGTGCGGACGGCACTGGTTCGCCAGGCCCTGCGTGGCCACCAGCACCCAGGCCTTTGACGCGGCGTAGGTGCCGGCCGACCAGAAGGCTGCCGTGGACGAGACGTTCACGATGGCACCTGAACCCCGCACCCGCATGACCTCCGCGGCGACCTGGGAGAGCTCGAGAACCGCCCGCACGTTGACGTCAAGCATGATCCGCTCGGCCTCGGCACTGTCGAGCGGGAACGGCGCGGTCGTGCCCATCCCGGCCGCGTTGACGACGACGTCGACCGCGTCGGCCGTACGACGGATCGCCGAGGCAACGATGCCAATGCCCTCGGGCACGGACAGGTCGGCCACGAGAACCTCGTGCCCCGTGCCCGGCAACCCCCGCGCGACCTCCTCCAGTCGAGGTCCAACCCGTCCTACGAGGATGGTCGCCCACCCGAGCCGGGCCGCCTCTTCCGCGAGGGCCCGGCCGATGCCCGACGAGGCTCCCGTGACGAGGACCCTGCGGGCACTCATCGCAGGGACAGCCCGCCGTCTGGGCGGACGACCTCACCAGTCATGCCGCGCGATGCCGGCGAGGCCAGCCAACAGAAGATTCCGGCGATCTCCTCGGGCTCCATGACTGTTCCGAGGGGGTTGCGCGAAGCCACGAGTTCCCGCTTGGAGTCCGCGTCCTGGAACAGGGGGCGGCCAGCGTCGCTGCTGCCGTCGAGGCCGATCAGCCCCGTGATCACTCCGCCCGGGGCAACCGCGTTGACCCGGACATCAGGTGCCAACCAACGGGCGGCCCACCTCAGGATGCCCAACTGGGCATGCTTGGCCGCCGTGTATGCCACTCCGGCCCCGGTTTGGCCAGCCAGGAAGGACGCATCGGACAGGGTCAGGAGCGCCGTACCCCGCGCCTCACGCAGGGCCGACTCGGCTGCGTTGATGGCCAGCGCATAGCCGACCACGTCGATGTCGAGCACGGAGCGCAGAGTCGCGGACAAGGCATCGGCGGGAGCGTCCAGCGGCAGTCCGCCGTCGTGGACGCCCGCGTTTGCCACCAGGACGTCCAGGCCGCCGGCATCCCGGGCTGCTTTCACCGCCTCGGCGTGGGCAGCGGGCACTCGGACGTCACCGATGACGTTGCGGGCCGCCGCTGAGCAGGGCGCGAGGTCGAGCGACGTGACGTGGTCGCCCAATTCAGCGAAGGCGTGCACGACTGCGAGGCCTATCCCGGACGCCCCCCCGGTGACGAGTACCCGGCGCGCTCGACCGTCACTCACCATGACCAGACACCTTCACTCGTCGAAGACCCGCGGGCCGGGGTCGCGCAGCAATTGCATCGTCGTGCACCGGATGCCTCCGCCGTACTTGATCACCTCATCGTAGGGGACCTCGATGACCTCGACCCCGTGCCGCTGGAGCGCCTCGCGCGTGCGTGGTGCGCCGCTCGACATCACGACCAGACGCGGCTCGATAGTGATCAGGTTGGCGGCCGCGACCGACTCCATCTCCGCGCGGTCTGCCTCGATCAACTCGTAGCCGATCGAATGCAGGTAGCGAAGGGTCTCGAAGTCGCACCAGGGCGGGTAGACCAGGGCGAGCCGCCGGTCCAGCGGCGCCACCCACATGTCGGCGTGCATCCAGCCGAAGATCTCGGGGTGGTAGTGGTGAAGCGGCCCGGGCGAGCGGGCGACCCACACGCGGTAGCCCGCCCGCTCGAGCACCGGGCGGACCTGCTCGAGGCCCTCCGCGTTGCAGTCCTGGCTCAGCATTGCCACGATGAAGTCGTCGGCCATGCGAGTGAACGCGCCCCCCTCGCACACGCCCTTGCCGTGGACGGTGGTGAGGATGGGGCAGCCGATCGACTGGAGGTACTGGGACACGTACCGTGACCTGCCACGCCAGTATGGGGCCCCTTCGCGAGCGATGATCGCCCCGCCGTTGATCACGAAGCCCGCCGCGGCCGATACAGCGCGCTTCAGCGGGCCGTAGGCCGATCGGGGACTCTCCGGGTAGGTGAAGGTGCGGACGTCGACGCCCAGGCCGCGGTAGGCGTCCATGAGCCCCGCGTGCTGTTCGCGCATTACCTCGAGGTTGGGCAGGTCTCCCCCGTAGAGGAAGAAGGCCCGTTCCGTGTCGTACTCGGGGAGGACCTCTACCTCGGTGGGTGGACTCATGGCCACTTGGCGCAGCCGGCCGATGCCTTGGGCTCCCCACTTCTGCCCCCAGACAGCCTCGATCTCGTCGAGGAAGTCCACCTCCTCGTGATAGCCGAGGTATTGCGGCGGGGAGCCGTGCCGGAAGCCGGGGATGGCGTCGAAGTCGAAGTTGCTCACGGCCACACTCCTAGGAGTCGATCGAATGCCTAGGGGTGGTGGGGCCACCGGTCGGCAGCCCCACCACCCCTAGCTCGCTAGGACAGCGGCGCCTTGCCGGAAATCTGCTCCGGCGTGAGCGTGGCTGCGTTCGCATTGTCGATGAACAGGCCGTCCGTCACCACATAGTGCGACTCCGGCATCTGCCCGTTAGCCGCTGCGACAGCGGTCTCGAGGGCAACCTGCCCCCACTTGTAGCCGAGGTAGGACAGCGTCAGCGTGTAGCTGCCCTCCTTGACCAGCTCGACGGCATTCGGCTGGGCATCCCATCCCGCGGTGCAGATGGTTGTCGGGTCAATGCCCTGCCCCTTGATCGCCTGGACGACCCCGACACCGATGTTGTCGGTGCTGCTCATGATCCCCTTGACGTTCGGGTTGGCAGTCAGGGCCGCGTTGGCCAGGTCAACGGCCTTGGCCGTCGACAGGTCCTCGTCGACCAGCGTCTGGACGACGGTGACGTCCGGGTGGTTCGCCAGGGAGGCGTCCCAGCCCATCTGCTGGAGCTGAACGAACGAGATCTGCGGCGGTCCAGTGATGAGGACCAGTTCGCCCGCACCACCCATGCATTCGACCAGTCGGTCCATGGTCTGCGTCGCGTAGCCCACGAGATCGGGGCCTACGAAGCCGGACTCGAACTCATCCGCGACCTTGTTGGCTGCGGAGAAGATCGGAATGCCCGCCTCCATAGCGCTTTGGTAGGCCGGCACCATGGCGGTGGCGTCGACAGGAGAGGCGATGATCGCGTCGACACCGCTGGTGATCATGTTCTCGATCTGGTTCGTCTGCTCCTCCGCGCTGCCGCCACCGTCGGCAAAGATGATCTCGACACCCATCTCGGCGGCAAGGTCGTTGACGCCCTCGAGCATCTCCACGAAGAGCGGGATCTGCTGGGAGTAGAAGCTCACCCCAATGGTGATCGGATCCTCCTCAGCAGGCGCTTCGGAGGCGGGAGCGCTTTCGCTCGCCGCCGCGGATGACTCAGCGGCGGGCTCGGACGACTCGCTCGATGAACTCCCCGAGCAGCCGGCCAGCACAAGGGCCATTGAGACTGCCGCGACGGCGCCAGTCCACATTCTTCGATTCATACTTCCGACTCCTTCAGTTGAGTACTGCTTGGACACCGAGCCAGGTGACCCTCGCGGGTCACCTCCTTCTCCTTAGAGCCTCTGAGGCTGCTGCCAGGACGAAGACTGTGCCGACCGCAACTTCCTTGAGTGCGTAGTCGACCCGCATGATGTCGAGGCCGTTCTGCACGACGCCGATGAGGAGCACGCCAAAGAACGTCCTGAGCATGGACCCTTGTCCACCCAGGAGCGACGTGCCGCCCAGGATGACGGCAGCCGTCGCGTACAAGGTCAGGGTCGTGCTGATGCCCGGCTGTCCTGCCTGCACGCGCGCCGTGAGCAGGACTCCGGCCAGGCCGCCACACAGCCCAGCAATGGCGAAGTTCAGGATGCGGACCCGGGCGACGGGGACACCCGATAGGAACGCCGCTTCGCGGTTACCGCCGACAGCAAACGTACGGAGCCCATGGTTCGTGAAGTGAAGCACCACGCCCCCGACGACGAAGGTCGCCAGCATGAACCAGACCAGCGTTTGCAAGCCGAGGAAGTTGGTGGTTGCGAGTGCCGCGAACTCCGCGGGCAAGCCCGACACGGTCAGCCCATTCGTCAGCCAGAGGGCCAGGCCTCCGGCAATGACTCCCACACCAAGGGTGGCGATGAAGGCCGGCACTCGCAGGATCGCTGAGAGCAGGCCGTTGAACAGCCCGATCAGGATCCCGCAGCCAAGGCCGAGGGCCACCCCAAGTACCCAATTCCCGTCAAACCATCGCATCGTCGCAATGGCCGTGATCACACCGGACAGGGCTACGTTTGCCCCGATCGACAGGTCCAGGTCGCCGCTGATGATGACGTACGTCGCGCCGACGGCGGCGATGCCCAGTGTCGAGATCTGCAGGAGCACCTGGGCGAGGTTGCGGGAACTGAGGAACACCGGAGAGGCGATCGACAGAATGACCAGCAGGATGACGATGATCGTGGGCACGAAGGCTGCGTCGAAGGAGATCCGCGGCATGCGGGAGCGTCGCGAGACCCCCGGAGAGGAGACGCTAGAGGAGTTACTCATCAGACGCTCTCTCCTTTTGTTCGGAATCGAACATCGCAGCCATCGCCTGCGTCAGCAGGCTCCGGCTGACCTGGTGACCGCCATCGTTGGCGAACTCCGCGACGATCTCCCCTGCATGCATGACATATATGCGATGGGCGATGTCTCTCACCTCGTCCAGATCTGAGCTGGAGAACAGAACGGCGCCCCCCGACTTGGCGAAATCCACGAGGTAGTCGTGGATCTGCAGCCGCGCGCCGATATCGACACCTTGCGACGGCTCCTGGATGACCAGGACCGTCGATTCACGGACCTTCCACCTGCTCAGCATCACCTTCTGCTGATTCCCGCCGGAGAGCGACCCAACCGGCTGGTCGGGCGATGCCCACCGGATGTCGAAGACCTGCTGGCACGTGTTCGCTGCCTCCCGAAAGGCATTCCGGTGAACGAACGGCCCTCGGCCCAGCTTGCGGAGGGACGGCATCGCGATGTTCTCGGCGGCTGATCTCAAGGGGATCATTCCCTGAGCCTTTCGGTCCGCGCTCACGTAGCCGATGCCGCGGGCCTGTGCGTCTGCAGGGCTACGGAGGCCCGTCGCCTCTCCGTCGATGACGTAGTCCGCCTCCTTCGGAGTCGGTTCTGCTCCTCCAGCGACCTTCATGACACTCGACACGCCTGCGCCCACAAGGCCGATGAGGGCCACAAGCTCGCGGTCCCGGACAGTGATCTCGACCGGGGCGGCATCCGCCCGCAGCGCGAGGCCTTTCAACCGGAGGCGCACGCTTCCAGGCGAGTGCTGAGGACCTTTGTGCTGCTCCACGGCTCGCCCGACAACGAGCTCTGACAAGGCTTCGCGGGAGAACGTGGACTTGTCGAGGGTCCCTGCGTACTCACCGTCCCGCAAGGCAGTGGCTCGGTCGGCTATCTCGTTGATCTCCTGCAGGCGGTGCGTCACCAGAATGACGCCCTTGCCGTGTGCGCGGAGGCGATCGATCATCGACAGGAGGCGATGCGTCTCCTTCGGCTCAAGGGCGGCCGTTGGCTCGTCCAGGAACAGGTACTGCGGATCCGTCTGCAGCGCACGGGAAATCTCGACCAGTTTCCGCTCGGCCGCATCGAGCGAGCGGACCTCGCGCCTGGGGTCGACCTCAACCCCGAAGCTCGCGAGGATCCCGGCTGCCTTCTCGTTCATGCGTCGACGTGACAAGAACCCGGCGCGCGAGACATCCGAAGGTGACACAGCGCAGATGTTCTCAGCGACGGTCAGGTGGGGAAACAGTTGGAAATCCTGGTACACGACGCCGATGCCCACCGCTTGCGCATCAAGGGGGGTGCGGAAGTGATGCACGACGCCGTTCACCGAGACATGGCCAGCATCCGGCGCCAGCGCCCCCGTCATGATCTTGATCAGGGTGCTCTTGCCCGCGCCATTCTCGCCAAGCAGGGCGTGAACCTCCCCTGAGGCGCAGACGAAGTCGACCGACTTCAAGGCAGCGGCATCGCCAAACGCCTTGGTGACCTGCTCCGCCCGCAGTGCGTCTGCATCAGCCATCATGCAGTCCCGCCTTGTGGATGAGGGTCCATAGCCGCCCGGGGGACAGCGGGGTCTCGAGAATCTGCTCGGCTATCTCAGGAAGAGCCGCCGCGATGGCGTTGCCAATGGCGGCGGGTGCCACGATCGTGCCCCCCTCGCCAACGCCCTTCATGCCGCCGGGGATGTGAGGTGCAGGCGTCTCGTAGTGGTCCATGACCATCGTCGGGACGTCGGACGACAGCGGGATGAGGTAGTCCATGAAAGTCGTGCTCAGCGGCTGCCCATCGTCCGCGTACAGCATCTTCTCGAATAGGGCGATGCCCAGCCCTTGGGCGACGCCGCCCATGATCTGGCCATCGACGATCATCGGGTTCACCACAACGCCCGAGTCGTGGGCCACCCAGTAGGCATCGACCGCCACCTGCCCCGTGTCGAGGTCGACGGACACGGCCGCCGCATGCGTGGCGTACGGGTAGCTGATGTTGAGTGGCTCGTGCACGTACTTGCATTCCAGGTCGGGCGACTCCCCCTCGGGCAGGTCCAGCCCGAGCCACGCCCGGGTAACGAGTTCCTCCAGACTCGTCCCGGTCCGCGGATCGCCCTTGACGTGGATCTGCCCTTCCACAAGCTCGAGGTCGCTGGGCGACACCTCGAGCTTCGCGCCGGCGATCCGCAGGATCTTCTCGCGCAAGGCGGTCGAGGCACGGACGACCGCGCCGCCGCCGACCGTCATGGAGCGGCTGGCAATCGATCCTGCCGCGGAGTAGGGAGCCACACCCGTATCGCCCAACTGCACCCGGACCCGTTCCAGCGGGACCCCCAGCCGATCGGCCGCGAGTTGCGCGAGCGTCGTCTCGATGCCCTGTCCCATTCCCATCACGCCCGAGCTGACGAACACACTGCCGTCCGGCTCCATGCGCACGACCGCGGTCTCGTATCCGCCGAGGCGGAAGCCGACAATGTCCTGCGCTTTGCTGGGTCCGAGTCCCGTGAACTCCACATGCGTGGCCACGGCGATGCCCTGGCGGATCCGGGCGCTCGCGGGCGGCGCAGGTGCGTATGCCCTCACCCTGGCGTCAACGAGATCGAGGGCCCTGCCATAGTCGCCGGAGTCGTACTCCTGGAATGTCGGGGTGACCAGTGGCAACTCGTCGCTGCGATACATGTTCTTGCGCCGCAGCTCGATGGCGGACATTCCGAGTTCCCGCGCTGCCTCGTCGACGA
Organism: Actinomycetota bacterium; assembly: GCA_030645615.1. Lineage (GTDB taxonomy): Bacteria > Actinomycetota > Actinomycetes > S36-B12 > S36-B12 > UBA10649. Next base: position 155,915 of record JAUSNB010000063.1, read on the forward strand.
GCCGCTCGCGAACCCAGGCGGCTTCCTGCATGCCGAACCCTCGGTAGGCACCCGTCGGAGTGGTGTTCGTGAAGACTGCCCTGATACTGGCTCCTGCCACGGGCAGGCGATAGGGGCCCGGCAGCATGACCGCCGAAACCCGGAAGGGCCCGGTGCCCACGTTCGAGAAGTGGGCGCCGAGGTTGCCCGTGATGCTCGTGTGGATCGCCAGGAAGGTGCCGTCCTCGGTCATGGCCAGGCGGGCATCGTGGTAGGCGTCGCGGCCGTGGAAGGTCGCCGTGAAGTGCTCGACCCGGTCCTCGATCCACTTCACCGGGCGTCCAAGGCGCATGGCCGCAAGGCAGACCAGCAGCTCGTCCGCGTAGAGGTGCTCCTTGCTCCCGAAACCGCCTCCCACGTCTCCCGCGACGACGCGCACCTGGTCGGCGCGCAGTCTCAGCGAGTGCGCGATGTGGTCCCGCACGTGGTGCGGTGTCTGGGTCGACATCCACACGGTCAGCTGCTCGAGACCTGGGTTCCAGTCGGCGATCACGCCCCTGGTCTCCAAGGGGCTGGGAACAATGCGAGGAATGCGGAGGCGACGGGAGACCACCACCGCAGCCGACGCCATTGCCTCCTCGACGAGCTCACTGGGGTCGCCGATAGGGAACTCGACGCCGATGTTCGACCCGCGTTCTGGGTAGACCAAGGGTGCGCCTGGTTCAAGGGCCTGCAGGGAATCGGCCACGCCGTCCTCGGCGGCGAGGTCGATCGCCAGGCACTCGACGGCGTCCTCCGCCTCGGCACGGGAGGGAGCCACGACGATCCCGATCGGCTGGCCGACATAGCGGACCTGCCGGCTGGCCACCGGGACCTCGACCTGCTCCTGGCCGGGCGCGATCCAGACGCACGGGATGGGCCTCGTGGCAGCCGCGATCTCATCCACGCCGAGGACGAGCAGTGCCTCGCAATCCGCCACGTCGAACGAGGTCACCGTGCCGCTGGGGATGGTGCTGCGGACGATGGTGGCATGCGCCATCCCCGGCATCGAGATGTCGTCGATGAACCGCCCTCTTCCCACGAGGAGGCGAGGGTCGTTGACTCGCTTGACGCTGGATCCGACCAGCCCGGGGCGATCTGTATCGGTGCGCATGTCAGGCCTGCACCCCCTGCGCGAAGTAGGACTCGATGGCGTTGCGGATGTTCTGGTAGCCGGTGCATCGGCACAGGTGACCAGGCAGCGCATCCTCGACGACCTGGCGAACGTCGAGCCCGGCCCGCCGGCCCCCTTCCACGGTCATGAGGATCCCCGGGGTGCAGAAACCGCACTGGAGCCCGTGCTCGGCCCACATCGCGGACTGCAGGGGGCTCAGGTCGTCCTGGGTCCCGAGGCTCTCGACCGTGTCGACGCGGCATCCGTCCACCTGCGCGGCCAGCATGAGGCAGGAGCGGACCGGCTGATCGTCCACGAGGACCGTGCAGGCACCGCATACACCGTGCTCGCACGCGACGTGCGTGCCCGTGAGCCCGACGTCATGGCGCAGGAAATCGGACAACAGTGTCCGGCCCTCTACCTGCGCCTCGACGGTGACGTCATTGACCGTGGTGGTAATGCGGATGTCGGGCTCACCCGTCATGCCGCGTCCACCATGCTGGCCATGAGCCTGCTGACCAAGGTGCCTGCCAGCCATCGCCGGTGCTCGGCAGAGACATGTGCGTCGTCGCTGGCTGGGCACTCCGTGCGGGCGATACCCGCCATGTCCCGCGCCAAGGCGGCTGAGGCGTCCTGTCCGGCCGCCGCGGCCTCCACGCTCGACAGCCGCACCGGGCGATCCGCCACCCCCACCACCGACACACGCGCCTCCTGCACCACGCCCCCGTCCACGCGCAGGCCCATGGAGACGCCGGCGAGCGGGTAGTCGCCGTGCCGCGTGGCTACCTCGTCATAGGCGTACCGCCATCCCGGCGCCATGGGGAAGTTCACTGATGTGACCAGCTCGTCGGGCTCCTTGCAGGTCGTGAAAACGGAGATGAAGAACTCGTCCCACCCCACCTCGCGCGCCCCCCGGGAGGCCGACGCCAGGGTGACGGTCCCCTCCATGCAGGCCAGCAGCCCGGGCAACTCCGAGGAGGGGTCTGCATGGGCAACGTTGCCACCGATCGTCGTTCGGTTGCGGACCTGAGGGTGCCCGATATGACCGATTGCCGTGATGAGGGCCGGCACGTACCGCCCGACGGAGGCGTCCCGCTCCACGACGGCGGCCCGGGCGAGTGCCCCGATCCTCGCCCCGGAATCATCGGCCTGGACGGTTGCCAGGCCAGGAACGCGATTGATGTCCAGGACGATGTCTGGGCGAGCGAGCCGCAGGTTCATGAGGGACACCAGGCTCTGTCCGCCGGCCAGAATCGCCACGTCCTCCTCCGCGGAGGCTAGTACATCGAGGGCCTCCTCGACGGACTGCGCCGCGATATAGCGGAACGGCCCCGGCTTCATGCAGTATCCCTTCATTGCCGCTCACGTGCGCGGGCCTACTTTGTCTTCTGTATGACAGATAGTCAAGGAAATCGCAGAGTTGTTGCGAATCGGTTATCCCGCGGGGTCGATCCCGTTACGAAGGGACCGAGACTGCCATCGTCCGGATCTCCAGGAACTCCTCCATGCCCGCAATGCCCCATTCCCGGCCGATCCCGCTGTGCCCGACCCCGCCGAAGGGCATGTCGGCAGCCGTGAAGAGGGCCCCGTTGACGCCGACCATCCCCGCACGAATCCGGGCGCCGAACGTGGCTGCCCGCTCCGTCGAACCGCTCCACACATAGGCGGCCAGGCCGAAGTCCGTGTCGTTGGCCAACGCCTCGGCGTGCGCCTCGGAACGGTACGGCGTCATGGCCACCACGGGGCCGAAGATCTCCTGCCGGCTTGCGGCCGTGGTCCCACTGCGGTCGGCCACCAGAGTGGATTCCATGTAGAACCCTGGCCCCGGCAGAGGATTCCCACCGCAGACGACGTATGCCCCCTGCGCCTGCGACTGCCGGACTATGTCGATGACGTCGTCACGCCGGGCACTGCTGATCAACGGGCCGAGAAAAGTATCGGCTGACCACGGGTCGCCCACCTGGGCTTCGGCCATTCCCGCGGCCGCAAGCTCCAGACACTCCTCGAAGCGATCCTCCGGCACGAGCATCCTGCTCGGCATGATGCAGCTCTGGCCGCTGTTGAACAGCGCCATCGCGGCGGCAAACGGCATGACCGTCCTGAAGTCGGCGTCCGGAAGGAAGACTGATGGCGACTTGCCGCCCAGTTCGAGGCAGACCTTCTTGACCGTCGCACTCGCCGATCGCATGACGGCCTTGCCCGTCTGCGTAGACCCTGTGAATGCGATCGCATCGACGTGGGGCGATCCGGTCAGCACCTCAGCCGTATCCACCCTCGCCGAGCAGAGCACGGAGACGATCCCGGGTGGGATGTCCGTTTCCTCGGCCACGATCCTGCCCAGAAGCGTGCCGCACCAGGCAGCGAGGGGCGACGGCTTGAGCACCAGCGCGTTGCCACCTGCAAGCGCGCCGCCGAGCTTCGCCAGCATCAGCTCCACCGGCAGATTCCATGGGGTGATCGCCGCCACGACACCGATCGGCGCCCGCCACATCGTCCGCTGTTGGTTCCCTCCGGGCCCGGCGAGGTCGGGCAATGACTCCCGGAACTGATAGCTGTTCAGCACGTCGACGTAGAAGGCCAGCTTGTCGACCGCGTACTGAAACTGATCCGCGAAGGTCATGCGCACGGGACAGCCGACTTCGGTGACCAGAGCAGCGCGGAACAGATCGGCATTCCGCTGCAGGGCATCGTGCACCTGCCCGAGACAGGCCGCGCGCAGGCGTGGGTCAGCAGCCCACCGCGACCCTGACATGGCAGCGCGGGCCGCTTCGATAGCAGCCTCGGCGTCCTCCGGCGCCGCATCAAAGACGCGCCCCACCTCTAGGCCGGTCGCAGGATTGATCACGGGCAGAAGCGCTCCGTCGCTGGATTCGCGCAAGGCCCCGTCGATCAGGAGGCGGGGCTCCATCGCACCCAGGTCTACGGATCGGATCCGGCAAGGGCCGGCGGGACCCAGTGCTTCAAGCAGTGCCTCGGCAAGCGACGACACCTACGAGGCCCGCCCGCTGTCGAGACCGAAGAGCACTTCGGCATTGCCGCCGAGCACGGCCTTCATGCCCTTCTCGTCGAGCCCCGCCGCACCAACGTTGGCAAGATGCCGGGATAGGGGGAACGGAACAGGAGGGCCGTCGCTGCCGAAGCACACGTGCTCCGGACCGACCGTCTCCAAGGCAAGTCGAAGTGGCTTGGGGCCATACGTGACCGTGTCGAGCCATAGCCGCTGCACGTACTCGCTAGGCGGCCGTGGCAAGTGAACCGCCCCCCACGGACCTAGCGGCGCGTAGTCCCGGAGCTCATGGCCAAAATCGAGGCGATCCGCGATCGTGCAGATGGCACCCCCCGCGTGCGAGCACAGCAGCTTGAGCGTGTCGTGTCGCTCGAGGACGCCCGTGAGGATGGCCCGAGCCAGAGTCACCGTTGTGTCGAGCGGCCGGCCGCATACCTCGGCGAGGCGGTACTCCCCCATCAGTTCCTGGCCGACAACCGTGCCGCCAGGATGGAGGAACACCGGGACGTCGAGGTCCGTGGCCGTTGACCAGAAGTCGTCCGGCACCGCGTCCAGGTACTGACCGTTGTCGCTCGTGGGAACAGCGAGACCCACCAGGCCTAGGTCACGAATGGCGCGTCTCGCCTCGTGAACGTGATCCGGACCACGCCAAGGGACCACGGTCCCCATACCCACGAGGCGCCCATCGGTCCGATCGCTCAGGCCGGCGGCGAAGTCGTTGTAGTCACGAACCTGGGCAATGTCGCAGACATCCAAGTCGCCGTACCAGATGTGGGGGTCCGACACGATGGCCCGCTGCACAGCCCCCTCATCGAGGCGGGCCACGAGGCCATCAACATCGAACACGGACTCGGGCATCCGACCTCGCGAGGCCCATTCCCGGGGGAACAGATGCGCATGCACGTCGATGATCACGGCCTGCCTCCGGTCGCCTGTGCGCCCGCAATGGCTGCGGCCAGGCTGCGCCGCAGAAGCGCGCTCGCCGCGTCGACCTTCCAGTCATTTCCCTTCAGCGGGTGTGCTCGCCTGACCCAGGCCCTCGAGGCGCTCGCGAGGTCGATGCTGCTGATGTCGCGCCCGACGAGCAAGTCCTCTGTGTCAGTCACGCGGAAGGGGATGGGTGCCATGGCGCCGAATACGACCCTGGCCCGATCCACGGTCCGCCCCTCGGTCAGCGCAACCGAAACGGCAACGGAGATCATGGCGAAGTCACCCTGCCCGCGATTCAGCTTCCGGTAGTCATGCCCATCGAACAGTGTCGGGTCCACAAGCACTGACCGCAGGTACTCCCCCTTTGCCAGTCGTACCTCGCCAGGCCCGTGGTACAGGTCCGCCACCCTCACGATCCGGCGGCCCGAAGCGGCACCGATCTCGACGCTGGCATCCAAGGCGGTCAGAACTGTCGCCAAGTCGGACGGAGTGACCGACTGGCAGCGATGTGCGTCGATCACGGCGTGGTAGTAGCGATGATCGCCCGTGACGGCATAGCAGGGGCAGGTTACGCCGCCTCGCTTGTAACACATGAAGTCGTTCCGCAGGAACCAGCATCGGTTGCCCTGGCACAGGTTGCCGCCCACGGTCGCCATGTTGCGGACCTGGTCGGTCGCGATGCCATCAATCGCGCTCCGAAGCACGGGCAGATGCTCGGCCGCCCAGGTTCCAGCATCGGTCAGGCGAACGGCCGCACCGATCGCGATGCCGTCGTCCCTCTCCTCAATGCGCCCCAGGCCAATGACCGGCAGGACGTCAACGAGCACTTCCGGCTGAGCAAGACCCTGGCGCCGAGCCGGCAGCAGGTCGGTTCCCCCGGCGATGAGGGTTGCTCCCGGCGAGGCCAGGGCCAGCGATAGGGAGGCCTCGTCCGTCACCCGTTGAACGGAGCGGATCTGCGCCATGGGCAAGGGGCGTGCCCAACGCGTGCCGAACCTGTGAAGGAACCAGTGGAGGCCTCGCGGATACCAGGCGCGCATCGCGGCGATCTGCCACCGTGACGGCCTGCGGCCGATCCGGTACGACCGGCGAGGCGACGAGTCGCGCGCCCGGATCCCCGCAACGACCCGATCCGGGGACAGCGGCAGCTCACGCAGTCTCACACCCGAAGCGTCGGCGACCGCATTGGCGATAGCGGCACCGGGCGGAACGAGGACGATCTCGCCGATCGCCTTCGCGCCGTATGGCCCATGAGGATCATCTCCTTCGACGAAGACGACTTCGATAGTGGGGATATCGGCCGCTCGCGGAAGTGGATACTGAATGTACGAACGGGTCATCGACTTCCCGCCCTCGTAGAGCAACTCCTCGCTCAGGGCGTAGCCGATCCCCATCGCGACCCCGCCGACGACCTGACTGCGAGCTGCAATCGGGTTGATGATTCGCCCTGAATCGTGGACGGCCACGTATCGCTCCACCCGTACCCGGCCGGTTCCCTCGTCGACCGAGACCTCGGCCGCGTGGACGGCGAATGAGTAGGCCCCGGAGATGTTGGCGACGCCGGTTTCGCGGTTCACGGGATCCACGTTCGAGAGCGTGACTTCGCGAGTCCGGGTCAGCAAGCCACCGAAACGGGCGGACACGATGTCCGCAAATGGCGCCGAATGGGTTCCATCCGTAACCGTGCCGCCCTCCAGCCAAACGTCGTCGACTCGGACGTCCAGCAGCGAGGCGCCGGCCTCGCGCAGGGCAGCCGCCACCTCGCGGGCAGTCTCCCCAACCGAGTGTCCGCTCATGTACGTCCCGCGGCTGGACCATGAACCGAGTTCTGTCGGCGTCGAGTCAGTCTCCATGGTCAGGAGCCGGACCGTCTCCGGCTCTATGCACAGCTCCTCCGCGACGAACTGCGCCACGATCGTGTTCTGCCAGGTGCCCGCGTCAGCGGCACCGAACTTCAAGAGGACAGATCCATCCGAGCCCACGTCGATGGTGGCACTGCTCTTGTCCGCGCCTTCGTAGATGTTCGCGCCACTGACGTGGATCGCGGCAGCAAAGCCGATCCCGCGACCCGAGGCCGCACGAGCACCGCGACCTGTCCATCCGATGGCGTCTCGAGCGGTCGTCAGGCATTCGACGAGTCGTGCGGAGTCGATGCGCCAGCCGGTCAGGGTCGTATCACCGGCGTGATTGGCATTCAGGATCCGGAGGTCGATCGGATCCATGCCGAGCTTGTCGGCCAGTTCGTCCATCTGCGATTCCAGCGCGAAGATCGCTTGCGGCCCGCCATAGCCACGAAATTGCCCGCCGGGCTGCTTGTTCGTGTAGACAAGCTCGGCGTCGACCTTGACCGAGGGGATCCGGTACAGGCTGCCAAGCACCTGACCCGCGTAGCCCATGACGGACGGTCCCGAGTGGTTGTAGGCGCCGTTGTCCACGCGGACGGTCGCTGTCCGTCCGGTAAGGAGCCCTTCCGCGGACGCGCTCGTCTCCAGTGAGACCTCGAACCCATGCCGGCACTTTGCCGTGGTGAACTCCTCCTCGCGAGACAGGGCGAGGCGCACTGGCCGCTCGGCGCTCATCGACAGGGCACACGCGATCGCCTCGTACTCGGAGATCTTCGACTTGGAGCCAAATCCCCCGCCCACCGCGACCTCATGAATGTGAATGGCTTCGACGTCAAGGTCCAGAACGTGCGCGAGCTCCTTGCGCACCAAGTACGGCGACTGGGTGCTGATCCACACGTCGAGGACTCCGCGGATCCGGTCCCACGAAGCAGTCACCGTGTTCGTCTCCATGCAGGCGTGCGTCTGCGGACCAAATCGATAGTCGCCCTTGACCCGGACCTCATGCTCGAGGGCCTCCGGGTCGATTCCCCACCGCCGCACGTGCCGCACCGGCACATTCCCGCCGGGATGGATGAGTGGTGCGCCGTCGGCGACCGCGGCCGCGGGCGTCAGCGCGGCCGGCAGAGGCTGGTAGTCGACCTTGATCCTCGTCAGTGCGAGAGCGGCTTCCGCCGGGCTCGTAGCCGCGACGCCGACAACCTCCTCGCCCACGAAACGCACCACGCCCTTGGCGAGGACGCGGCGGTCCGAGAGCGGCCCGCCATGGTGGATGTACGTGCGGTCCGGGACGTGCGCCGACGTCACCATTGCCACCACGGTTGGCATGGCCTGCGCCCCGGACAGGTCAATGCCCCGAATCCTGGCGTGGGCATGCGGGCTCCGCAGGATTCGAGCGTGCAGCATGCCCGGTAGGTCGATGTCCCCCGCGTACGATGCCTCTCCAGAGGTCTTCTCGTTCCACTCGACGTTGGGAACGCCTCGCCCCACCGCGCCAGATACGCGGCCCGGCGGCTCAGCTATCGCCGTCATCAGCCATCTCCCCGGTATCACTGCTCGCCTGCCGCTCGGCTGAGCGAAGTGCTGCCACGATGCCCGCGTATCCCGTGCAACGGCAGACGTTCCCACTGATCGCGGTGCGGAGTCCAGCGTCGTCGGGCGGAAGCCCCTCGCGAAGCAAGGCGGTCCCTCGAACAACCTGCCCGGGCGTGCAGAAGCCGCATTGGAAGGCCCCCTGCTCAGCGAATGCTCGCCTGAGCGCTGCTGCCTCTCGGCTGACGCCCTCGACCGTCTCCACATCGCCGTCCACGCGGGAGGCGAGCGTGATGCAGGACAGGTGCGGTCGCCCGTCGATCAGCACTGTGCATGCCCCACACTCACCGCGGCCGCATGCCTCCTTCGTTCCACGAAGTCCGAGAACGTCACGCAAGTAGTCCAGCAACCTTGTATCAGGATCCAGCCGAGAGTCGGCCGGATCGGTCCGGCCACCGTTTACGCGCATATCAGCTCGATCCCTCCGCTGTAGCCGGCGACGGCGTCAGACCCGCGGCGATCAGCGCTGACTCGGCAAGCTGGGCGATGTCCAGCAAGGCGTCGTCCTCGTAGGGCCTCCCCACGAGTTGCAGGCCAGTGGGGATCCCCGAAACCGCCATCCCCGATGGCACGGAGATTGCCGGACAGGCACTCATGAGGTTGAAAGGCACCGTGAACGCGACGATCCAGCGATCTGCGTGTTCAACCCCGTTCACCATCGGGCCACGATCGATGAAGTGCTCGTGGGCAATCGGTGCCGGCATGGCGAGAGTGGGCAGCGCGAGGACATCCGCCTGCGTGAAGTGGACTGCCAACGAAGCATGCAGCTCGGCCATCTCCGCCTGGGCTCGCACGGCATGCAGTCCATCCTTCGTGACCGGCAAGACGGACTCGATGAAGGCTCGGGTCAAGTCGGTCACATCCGCGCCGCTGTCACGGGCCGCCTTCGCCAAGGGCATGTACGTCGTGGCAAAGGCATTCTTGACGGCGGCGAACAGCCGTTCGAAATCCCAGGGGAACGGCACCTCCTGAACGTCTGCCCCCGCATCCGCAAGGACCCGGCACGCGGTCGCCAGATTGGCGGCGACATCCGCGTCGACATTCAGCCCTTCCATACCTGTCATGACCCGGACCCTCAGCCCGGCCATGGAGGTGACAGGCTTCGTCTGCCGGGTCTCGTAGCCGAAGGCGTGGGATCGGTCCAACCCCCTCATGACCTCGAACATCAGCCGGACGTCAGACACGTTTCGCGCCATGGGCCCGTTGTGACCGAAGCTGTCCAGATACGCCGGGGCGACGACGGGAACTACCCCGTACGAGGGTTTCATGCCGACGACGCCACATGCTGCCGCCGGCATGCGCAGCGAGCCCGCTGAGTCCGTTCCCTGTGCCAGTGGCGTGGCGAAGGCCGCGAGGGCTGCCGCTGCCCCCCCTGAGGAACCTGCAGCTCCAAAGTCGGTGTTCCACGGGTTCGTCGTCTCGCCGTAGAGGAGGTTGTCCGTGACGGTGGCGCAGCCGAACTCGGCGGTGTTCGTCCGGGCAAAGGGGATCGCACCTGCGTCGATGAGCGCCTGGACCGCGGGGTCCGTGACGCGGGCAACGACGTCCCGCATCGCCAGGCTGCCCATGGTGTGCGGGTACCCCTCGACCGGGGTCAGGTCTTTCACGGCAAAGGGAAGTCCCTCGAGCGGCCGCGGCTGGCCGGAACGTATGCGGGCGTCTGACTCGACAGCCCTGGCTCGCGCCCCCGTGTGGTCGATGAGCGTGAAGGCGTTGACCGCCTGCTGCACGTACTCCGCTCGGGCGAGGAACTCCTCGATCACCGTCGATGCCAACCTGCGACCAGCGAGGAGGTCATCGCGCAGGCCCTCGGCGGTCAGGCCGGGAGCGCCCTGAGGAGGCTCGGTCAGGGGACTTCCTTCCGGCACGCGCCCTCCCCAAAGTCGCCCTCGACCCGCAGAATTGATTGAGCATATGTCAGACAAAGGTTGGCCACAAGATCGCCACTTCTTTGCGGGCGCGCCGGCGGACGGGTCGCCCCGTCAGTGGAAGAAGTGTCGGGTGCCGGTGAGGTACATGGTCACGCCGGCGGTCTGCGCAGCAGCGATGACCTCCTCGTCGCGGACCGAGCCGCCGGGCTGCACCACCGCCCGCACGCCTGCGTCGAGGAGCACCTGAAGCCCATCGGCGAATGGGAAGAAGGCATCCGACGCGGCCACGGAACCCTCGGCGCGATCGGCGGCCCGCGCCACGGCCAGGCGCGCCGAGTCGACGCGGTTCACCTGCCCCATGCCCACCCCGACCGCTGACCCGTGCGTGGCGAGCAGGATCGCGTTGGACTTCACCGAGCGGCAGGCCCGCCAGGCGAACTCCAGGTCGCGCAGCGTCTGCGCATCCGCAGCCTCGCCGGACACGAGGGTCCAGGACGCAGGATCATCCCCATCGGCCGCGATCCCATCGGCGACCTGCACGAGCAGCCCCCCGGAGATCGACCGGGACTCGACCCGGGCGCCCATGTGCGGGCCGGCCACGGACAGCACGCGCAGGTTCTTGCGCTGCATCAGGAGCGCCAGCGCATCCTCGTCGTACCCGGGCGCCACGATCACCTCGGTGAAGACGTCGGCCATGGCCTCGGCGAACTCCCGCGACACCGGGCGGTTCGCCGCCACCACCCCGCCGTATGCCGACACGGGGTCGGTCGCGAACGCCCTCCGATAGGCCTCGGCGATGTCCAGCCCCACCGCGATCCCGCACGGATTGGCGTGCTTGATGATGGCGACAGCCGGCTCGAGGTGGTCGTATGCGGCTCGTCGGGCCGCCTCGGCATCGACGTAGTTGTTGTACGACATCGACTTGCCGTGGAGCTGCGTTGCGCCGGCCAGAGCCGGCTCGTGGTGCGCCGACACGTAGACGGCGGCCCGTTGGTGCGGGTTCTCCCCGTAGCGCAGCACTTCGCCGCGCGTCCACGCCGCCCCGAGCCAGGCCGGGAAGCCGTTCCCCTCGGGATCCGGAGCCACGTGGCTGCCGAGCCAGGAGGCCACGGCGATGTCGTAGGTGGCCGTGTGGGCGAACGCCTCAGTGGCCAACCGCACCCGCTCCTCGGCGCTGAACCCACCTGCAACCACGGCGGCAAGCGCGTCCGCGTAACGCAGAGGCGAGGTGACGACCGCCACGTTCGCGAAGTTCTTGGCCGCGGCCCGGATCATCGCCGGACCGCCGATGTCGATCTGCTCGACGCACTCCTCCTGGCTGGCCCCGGACGCGACGGTCTGCGTGAAGGGGTAGAGGTTCACGACCACGAGCTCGAACGCCTCGATGCCATGTGTCTCGAGCTCGTCTCGATGGGACGCCCTACGGACATCGGCGAGCAGGCCACCGTGGATCGACGGGTGGAGGGTCTTGACCCGCCCGTCGAGGACCTCGGGGAAGCCGGTCACCGACTCGACCGCGGTCACTGCGCATCCCGCGGCTGCAATGGCCTTTGCCGTCGACCCGGTCGACACGATCTCGACCCCGGCAGCCACGAGTCCGCGGGCGAGTTCCTCCAGTCCCGACTTGTCATACACCGACACCAGTGCGCGTCGCACCTCGGTCCGCTCGTCGCTCACGACTGCTCTCCGATCAGTGAGTTCACGGTCTCCACGAGGAGCAGCCGCTCCTCGTGCTTGATGCGCTCGTGCAGGCTCGCCTCGTCATCGCCGGGCCGGACCTCGACGGCCCGCTGGGCGAGGATCGGCCCGGTGTCGACGCCGCGGTCCACGACATGCACCGTGCAGCCCGTGACCTTCACCCCATGGGCGAGGGCATCGCGCACGGCGTGGGCGCCCGGGAAGGACGGCAGCAGGGCCGGGTGGGTGTTGATGATGTACCCGGCGAAGGCGTCGACCACGTCGGCACCCAGGATCCGCATGAATCCCGCGCTCACCACCAGCGAGGGCCGAAACGCCAGCAGCGCATCGCGCATCGCGAGGTCCCACGCCCGCCGGTCGACGAAGTCGCGTGGCGCGCAGGCGAAGGTCTCGATGCCTGAGGCCGCTGCGCGCTCGAGGGCCAGGCACCCCGGGACATCGCTCCCCACGGCGACGATCTGCGCTGGCAGGTGGCCCTGGACGCTCGCGTCCATGAGTGCCTGCAGGAGCGTGCCCGAGCCAGAGGCTAGGACGACCAGGCGGGCAACCACGCCCGAACCCTATCCAGCGGTCCGGCGAGCCCCACCGGGTGTCGCGACGCGGCTCAGGCGACGGCCTCCCGGTTGAACTGCCGGTACATGTGCGCCGTGAACAGGCAGGCAAACGGGAGCGTGACGAGCGTCAGGATGCCGAAGAAGACACCGCCGAGCAGAAGGACGAGGAAGTTGAAGATCGTCATGATCAGCGCTGGCCCGAAGTTCTTCGTCACCGCGGCGAAGCTTGCCTTGATCGCCTCGCCGACGCCCATCCCCTTGTCGAGGACGTAGTACGGGCCAAGCTGCAGGAGGAACATGACCGCGATGCCGGGCAGGATGCACAGCAGCAGCCCGACGAACGACAGCGCGGCGTACACGAGCATGAACAGGATGTACCGGCCGAGGTACTGCGTCGTGAGCATCTGGCTGAACGACGGCTCGATGCCCTGGGTGCTACGGATCGCGGCGCGCTGGACACCGATCTGCGCAATGAAGGCCAGCAGCGCGAACACCAGCGAGATCACGATGGCGGCGAGGGCGCTCAGGCCGATCGCGGCCGTGCACGCGTTGATCTGGCCAGGGGTCTCGGGGTTCGAGCAGTCCACGATGATGTTCTGGAGGGGCCGCGTGCCCATCTGCTGCACGAACTGGATCACGGTTACCACGGCGGCCAGCCCGATGAACGCCGCCGCGTAGCGCTTGAATCGGTCGAACGCCCACGAGATCGCGATGCCGACGCTGGGTGCAGGCGGCGGCTGCTCCGGAGGAGGGGGCATCGAGCCGGGTGGGAACTGGTCAGACATCATCGATCCCTTCGTCGTCAGGGGCTGGCTCGGTGACGCGGAGCATCGGCTTCGGTGGCGGTGCCGTGACGACGGCGCTCGGCACTGCACCGAGGATCATCAGGACAAAGGCGAGGATGGCGACGGTGAGCGGCGCTGGGCCGAGGTCGGCCAGGCGCCCGTTGCCGAGCGATCCGGTCGCGAGGTGGCTCAGCACGAGCAGGACGATCGCCCCGAGCGCGGCGGCACCGAGCGCCATGGTGAGGCGGAACAGGCGCGCCTCCGCACGGGCCCGCCTCGCGATGAACGTCCCCGCGACGATCCCGGCGATGATGCCGGCGACGGGCAGCCCCCACGCGAGCGGGGTGGCCGAGGAGGGCAGGGCGGCGAGCAAAGGGAAGGGCGGCAGGTCGGTGGGCGCCGTGGCCGGGATGAACGGCGAGATGGCAACGCCCGGCCCGATGGCCACGCCGGCCCCCACTACGTAGGCAGAGCCCCAGACGACCAGCACCGGGACGTACGCGATCCCGGCGGCCAGCAGCCCGATGCCACCCCACACGCCTGCTTGGAGCGATTGAGCCATGGTCACGGCGTCGTCGACCCGGACCATGAGCGCGGCGGTCGCCGCGACGGCGCCGAGGCCGACGAGAGTTGCAGCCCCGGCAAGCCCCGCCCGTACGATCACGCCGATCCAGGCCGGCAGGCCGGAACGTGCCACGAGGCCGGCAGCACGGATGCCCCCAAAGCCGAGGCCCACTGCCGCGATCGTCACGGCGTGGGCGGCCGCATCGACCACCCCGACCCCGGCGTCGCCGGGAGTTGCGACCCGTGCCACGGCGACGGCGATGAGGGCGTAGGTGACCGACCCCGTGCCCACGAGCATCGCGATCGAGCGCCAGGAACCGGCCCGCGCCGTCCGGGCGCCCCAGCCTCCGGCGTAGCCCAGGAGGACAAGCGCGATGATGCCGAGGCCCCACGGCAGCAGGGAGAACGTGGTCGCCCCGATGACCAGCGGTGTGCCCTGGGCGACCGACCAGATCAACCCCGCGGCCCGCAGCGACTCCGGCCAGGTCAAGCCCGATCCGGGGGTTGCCATCCACACGATGAGCATCGGAAGTGCGGCCGCCACGAGCCCGATCGCGGCCGCCCATCCGGCCGCAAGCATGCCTACCGCCCAAGGCCGCCGCACCTGGCCGATCGCCCTCTGGCTCCCCCGCGCCGCAGTCGTGCCGAGCCGCCGCATCCGGACCACGATTCGCCGCACGGCCGACCCGGCCGCCGCGGCACGCGGCTGCGCAGGGACGGGCGCGTCCGTACGCGGTGGCAGCGTGGGTGCGGTCACCCGACCAGACTCTCAGGTGCAGGCCGCCGCGCCGGTGATCGCCACGCACCTCGCACCCAAGCCCGCTCGCACCGTCACCGGTCAACGAACGGACTTGCCCATGGAGCCGTCACGTCGAAGGCGGGATCACCGGAAGCAGTAGGTGCGACGGGTAATCGTGATCGTGATGGACAGTGTGGGTCACCTCGTGCGAGCTCGGGAGGTGGTAGAAGATCGTGTTCCAGCCTCCCTCGAGCGAGTGGTCGAGGCTCTTGATGATCAATTCCATGCAGTGGCCGGCGAGGAAGACGTTGCTGGTGTCGTGGATCTGGATGGAGTACTGCTCGATCTCCCCGGGGACCACCGGCACCGCCACGTCGTAGGGATGGTCCGGACGGAACGGTGCCGACCTCGCCTCGTCTCGCGCCCGGAACGAGGCCTTGAGCCACCCCTTGGACACGATTCTGCTCTCGCCGTCCGGCGCGACATCCCGCAGTTCGACGATCCAATGCCCGTCGGTGTCTGTGAGGGATGCGTACAGCTCCAAGGCGATGGGACCCGTGATCTCGAGGGGCTCTGCCAACGGCTCAGTTCGGTACGCAAGGTGCGGCACGCCGCCGAACGTCGATTCCAGGGTCACGTACGGGACGTTGTCGAAGCTGTCGGTCCCCTCGCTGCCCTCGGGTGGAGTGCCGGACAGGAGGCCCTCCGGCCGAAGGTACATGCGAGTCCACTTCGTCCGGTCAAGAGGCCAGGCATCCTCTTCACGCCAGGCATCCTCCCCCTGTACCCAAAGTGAGATGTCCGGCTCATCGAGGAGGCCTGTGTCATTGCCCTTGAGCCAGTGGTCGAACCATCGAACGAGCAGATCGTGGTTCTCGGCGAAGGGCCGCAGGTGGAAGCGGGGGTAGATCAGGAGCTTCTTTGGAAGGTCCGGAAGGTCGCGCCAAGCGCGAAAGCCGCCGGCGAGGTGCAGGTCCCAGAAGTCGAGAGCGGCGCCGCAGAACACCGGGACAGTGATCTTGTCGAACCCCGTATATCCCGATCGTTCGTGATACCACTCGCTGTCAGTCGGGTGCATGAGCGCGTCGAACAGGACCGGGCACTTCTTCGGCGCGCACAGGAGCTGATACACGCTGTACAGGTGCCGAATGTCCTCGTTCTCGGCCTTGACCTGCTCGATCCGCTCGCGCAGGGCCTCCGCAGACATCTCGCGCTCGCTCCGGCTGGTGCTGTCGCGGTCGCTGAGTTCACTGTTCCAGTAGGACAGGAAGCCGAGGCTGAGGATTCCGCCCCGATAGCAGACATCGCGGTAAAAGTCCGTCGCCCCCTCGAGCGGAGCGATCGCCTTGAGATGCGGCGGCTGCTGGGCGGCTACGAGGTACTGAATCCAGGAGAAGTACGACACGCCCACCATGCCCACGTTGCCGTCGCACCACGACTGGGCTGCCACCCACTCGACCAAGTCGTATCCGTCCTGTGCCTCGACCGGGCCCATCAACTGGTACTCGCCGTCGGACTCGCCCGTCCCGCGAACATTCGCCACGACGTGCACGTAACCGCGTGCGGCGAAGTACTCGCTGTCGCCCGCCTCGATCGCGTAGTTGCCCCAGGCGGCGGTCGGGTGCGGGTTGGCAGACGGGACGGGAAGGTACTGTCCCTCGTTCCAATACGGGCTGTACGAGATCAGCGCAGGGAATGGTTCGTCCGTGTCGGGGCCGAAGATGTCGACGCTCAACTCCACGCCGTCCCGCATGGGAGCCCTGAGCCTCTTGGTCGCCCTCATCGCGTACTGCGGCTGCGAGACCTTGTCTCTCCAGTTCACTATCCATCCCGCCTTCCGGTGGACCGGCGATCACAGGTGTCCTGGCAACCCTAGCCGTGGATGATGAGCCAGACCGAGGCCACGGCACTAAGGGTGAGCGCGATGGCCGTGAAGACGCGATCGTTCATTCGACGGAAGACTCCGTACCCGAGGAGTGCCCCGCCCACGAGCACCGGAGCGAACCACAGGTTGGCGACGAGCGTCTCGGCGTTGAGGAATCCCAGCCCGACGACGATCGGGACCTTGATCGCGTTGAGCACGAAGAAGAACCAGGCGAAGGTCCCCATGAAGGCGAGCATCGAGACCCTCATGTTGACCAGGTAGAGGGTCATTGCCGTTCCGCCGGCGTTGGCAGCCATGCTCGTCATGCCGGCAAGGGTCCCGAAGAAGCCGATCGACAGTCGGTTCGGTGGCGTGTCGCCTTCGGCGCGGGGCGTCCGGCGGCGCCAGACCTCGAGTGCGACCGACACCAGGATCAGGACCCCGATGATGCGGCCGAGCGTCGCGGTGTCGACGAACCGGAAGAGCAGGGCCGTGATGGCGAACCCGATCAGCACGCCCGGCACCAGTCGCAAAATCAAGGGCCAGTTGGCGTGCTGCCGGTAGCGGGCGAGTGCGAAGAGGTCGCCGAGGATGAGCAGCGGCATGATGAAGCCGGATGCCGTGGGCGCACCCAGCGCGGCGGCCAGGACCGGTCCGGCCAGCACCCCAGCGACCGGCATGGCGGTCTTGGAGAACCCGTAGAGGAACACGCTGCCAGCGACAGCGGCGACGAGCAGCGGAGTCCAGGTGTCAGGCAATCTCGACGCCGACCGCCTCGGCCGCCTTGATGAGCGCTGTGTCGAGTGTCGCGAGGGGCTCGCCCGCCAGCATGGCAACGCGGAGATAGGCAGCGTCGTACGCAGTCAGGCGGTGCTGATGTGCCAACTCCAACAGGTCCTTCGAAGACCCTTCGTCTGCGATCGCAAAGGGAATGCGCATCATCTCGGCCAGATTCCAGGTCGCGTCGGCCGGGGAGATCTGCGCGCGACGTAGCTTGCCGGCGAAGTAGTTCGTGATCTCGAAGCGCCACACATGCGGCACGATGGCGACCCGGGTGTCGAGCAACGCCCGCTTCTCGAGGGCCGACCGGGATGACGCGGACGACGGGTCGGGGAAGAACCACTCCAACGCCATGGAGGCGTCCAGGACGACGGCCTTCACACCCGGCCTTCGGCGATGAGGGCCTTGATCTCCTCGTGTGACGTCGTGAACCCCTCCGCAGCCATCCGCTCACGGAACTCGTCGACACGGGCCCAGTACGCGGTCCAGTCCCGGACCGCGGGAGCCACGGGCACCAGCCGGGCCACGGGCCGGCCGTGCTTGGTGATGGTGACTGATTCGCCAGCCTCGACCCGGGCCAGCAGTTCGGACAGGTGCGTCTTGGCCTCGAAGGCGCCGACAACGGATTCCACGACAGTCATGTCCCGAGGGTACGTCCATTCCAACCAGTTGCCAACCAGTTGGACTAGGACATCAACTCGCGCATGAGGCGGGCCGTGGCGCTCGGCGTGCGCCCGACACGGACGCCGACGGCCTCGAGGGCCTCCTGCTTGGCGGCAGCGGTGCCGGCGGAGCCGGAGACGATGGCGCCAGCGTGGCCCATGGTCTTGCCCTCGGGGGCGGTGAAGCCGGCGACGTAGCCGACGACGGGCTTGGTGACGTGGTCCTTGATGTAGGCGGCGGCCCGCTCCTCGGCGTCGCCGCCGATCTCGCCGATCATGACGATGGCGTCGGTGTCGGGGTCGGCCTGGAACGCGGCGAGGCAGTCGATGTGGGTGGTGCCGATGATGGGGTCGCCGCCGATTCCGACGGCCGTGGAGAAGCCGATGTCACGCAGCTCGTACATCATCTGGTAGGTCAGGGTGCCGGACTTGGACACCAGGCCGATGCGGCCGGCCTTGGTGATGTCGGCGGGGATGATGCCGGCGTTGGACACCCCGGGGCTGATGATGCCGGGGCAGTTCGGGCCGATGATGCGGGTGCCGCCGGCGTTGATCGCGTACTGGAAGAACTGGGCGGTGTCGTGGACCGGGATCCCCTCGGTTATGACCACCACGAGGGGCAGTCCCGCGTCGACCGACTCCTCGACGGCAGCCTTGGCGAACCGCGGCGGCACGAACACGACGCTCACGTTGGCGCCGGTGGCCTCGACGGCCTTCGCGACGTCGCCGAACACGGGGATGCCGTCGACGGACTCCCCCGCCTTGCCCGGGGTGACGCCGGCAACGACCTGGGCACCGGAGGCGACCATGCGCCGCGTGTGCTTGGTGCCCTCCGACCCGGTCATGCCCTGAACGAGGATGCGGCTGCTGCCGTCCAGCCAGATTGCCATGCGCTCAGCCCTGCTTCCCGGCCTTGCGAGCGGCGGCCAGCTCGGCCACCCGTCGCGCGGCATCGTCCATGGTGTCGACCAGCTCGATCAGGTCGTGCTCGGCCTCGGTAAGGATCCGCCGCCCCTCGACGGCGTTGTTGCCATCGATGCGGCACACGATCGGCTTGGTCACGGGCTCCCCGCGCTCAGCGAGCATCGTCATCGCCTGCACGATGCCGTCGGCGACCGCGTCGCAGGACGTGATCCCGCCGAACACGTTGACGAACACGGCCTCGACCTCGGGGTCGTTCAGGACGATGTCCAGGCCGTTGGCCATCACGCCTGCGCTCGCGCCGCCTCCTATGTCGAGGAAGTTCGCCGGCTTGATCCCGCCGAACTCCTCGCCCGCGTACGCCACGACGTCCAGCGTGCTCATCACCAGGCCCGCCCCGTTGCCCACGATCCCCACCTCGCCGTGCAGCTTCACGTAGTTCAGGTCGAACTCCTTGGCGCGCAGCTCGATCGGGTCGGTGTTGTCCCGGTCGACGAAGTCCGCGTGCGAGGCATGCCGATAGTGGGCGTTGTCGTCGAGGGTGACCTTGCCGTCGAGGGCCAGCACCGTCCCGGTGGGGGTGAGCACGAGCGGGTTGACCTCGACCAGCGTCGCGTCCTCCTCCACCAGCACCCGCCACAACTGCTCGAGGATCCTGGCGATCTGGGCCTTGGCAGCCTCCGGGAAACCGGCCGCCTCGACGATCTCCTGGGCCTTCTCCGGGGTGCAGCCGTCGAGCGCATCGACCCGGATCATGGCCAGCTCATCGGGCCGGGTCGCGGCCACTTCCTCGATATCGACCCCGCCGGCCACGCTCGCCATGGCCAGGAAGGCCCGGTTTGCCCGGTCGAGCAGGAACGAGACGTAGTACTCCTCGGCGATGTCACTCGCCTCCGTCACCAGCACGCGGTAGACCGTGTGCCCCTTGATGTCCATCCCCAGGATCGCCGCAGCCTTATCGGCCGCGTCATCAGGGGTGTCCGCCAGCTTCACCCCGCCGGCCTTCCCGCGTCCGCCCACCTTGACCTGCGCCTTGACCACGACGGCTGACCCGATCTTGCGCGTCGCCTCCCGGGCGGCGTCGGCCGTCGAGCAGACCTCGCCCGCCGTGACCGGCACCCCATGCTTCCCGAACAGGTGCTTGGCCTGGTACTCGTACAGGTCCACTCAAACTCCTTAACAAGGGTTACGAACGCGCAGCCTACCGGCCGGCTCCCCGTGGGTCAGCGGTCAGGAACGTGATCTTGCACCCATTCGACGATGTCGTGGGTCGGCGTACCCGGCGTGAAGATCTTGGCCACGCCCATGCCCGCGAGGATCGGGATGTCATCGTCCGGGATGATGCCGCCCCCGAAGACGATGATGTCCGTCGCCTCACGCGCCTTCAACAGATCCATGACCTCGGCGAAGAGGGTCAGGTGCGCGCCGGACAGGACGGACATCCCGATGAGGTCGGCGTCCTCCTGGATGGCGGCATCGACGATCTGCGCCGGCGTCTGGTGCAGACCGGTGTACACGACCTCGATCCCGGCATCGCGCAGGGCCCGGGCGACCACCTTCGCTCCCCGGTCATGCCCGTCCAGTCCCGGCTTGGCCACGACCACGCGAATCGGTGCCGACATCCCGCCTCCTGCCACGTGCGCCTGCGCGCAGACTACCCGGCCCGCCGGGTGGCTACTGTCCTGCTATGAGGCATCCCGTCCGGGTCCTGGCCATCGGCGGCAGCAGCCGGCCGATGGCGGCGAGCGAGCGAGCCCTGCGTATCAGTGCCGCGGCCGCCCAGGAGGCCGGTGCCACGGTCTCATTCCTCACGGGGCGGGCGCTCATGCTGCCCGTCTACGACACCGAGACCACCGATCGCACGCCGGAGGTGGCGGGGCTCATCGAGGCCCTCCGCAGTGCCGACGGCGTGATCGTCGCCTCTCCCGGGTACCACGGCGGCATCAGCGGCATGGTCAAGAACGCGCTGGACTATGCGGAGGACCTGCGCCACGACGAGCGCCCCTACTTGTCCGGCCGTGCAGTCGGCTGCATCGCCGTCGCCCACGGCTGGCAGACGGCGGTCGGGGCGCTGCACCAGCTGCGCCAGACCGTCCATGCCCTGCGCGCCTGGCCAACCCCTCTCGGCTGCGCGGCCAACGATGCCGCGGGTGTCATCGGCAGCGACGCCGCTGGCACGGACCCTGCCCTTGTCCGGCAGCTGGAGGTCATGGGCCGTCAGGTCGTCGACTTCGCCCTCGCCCAGCGCGCGCTGGACCGGGAAACCGGCGTGGTCCAGGGCTAGGGTTTCGGACATGGTGACCGCGCTGTGCTTCATCACGGTGGAGCCCGCATCGGTCAACGCGGTCGGCTCGGCCATCGCCCTCGTGCCACACGTGCGCACCGTGTACTCGGTCACCGGCCAGCTCGACATCGTCGCCATCGTCGAGGTCCCGGACGTCGACGCGGTGGCCGCGGTCGTCACCGATGGCATCGGCACGATCCCCGGCGTCCTGACAACCGAGACGCACATCGCCTTTCGCACCTACCGCCCTGACGACCTCGCGGCGGGCTTCTCCCTCGGCTACCAGGACGGGGAGTGACGAGGGTGCTGCCCCGTGCGGTCGAGGCCCTGCGGGAGGCGCGACGGGCGCTGCTCACGCCCGCCGGCGTCGCGGGGGTCGCGGTGGAGGCGGCGTGGGTGGGGCTGCACTTCGCCCTGTACCCGTGGGGACTGCTCGAGGACCGACTCGACGAGGCCTCACACCTCGGGGTGTCGCACCTGTCCCCCGTGCAGCGGGGCCTGATCGTCGGCGACGTCGAGGCTGCCGGGACGCCGATCATCCTGATCCACGGCGTCATCGACAACCGCAGCATCTTCACCCTGCTGCGTCGCGCGCTTCGCGGCCGCGGGTTCGGCCGCACCTATGCCCTGAACTACTCCCCCTTCACCGACGACATCACCGACGTGGCCGCACGGCTCGGCACGCTCATCGACGAGGTGTGCGACCAGACCGGCTACGAGCGGGTCCACATCATCGGCCACTCGATGGGCGGCCTGGTGGCGCGCTACTACGTGCAGCGGCTCGGCGGCGACCGTCACGTCCACACCCTGTGCACTCTCGGCACCCCCCACGACGGCACCCTGCCGGCGAAGTACGTGCCGTGGCCCGTGATCCGGCAGATGCGCAAGGACAGCCCGCTGTTCGACGACCTGCGCAGGCCCGCGCCCGGCTGTCGCACCCGGTTCGTGGCGATCTGGAGCGACCTCGACCAGCTCGTTCTCCCGCAGCGCAACGCCCGCATCCAGCACCCGGACCTGCGCGCCCGCAACGTCCTCATCCGCGGGATCGGCCACATGTCCCTGCCCGTCGACCGGCGGGTCGTCAACGAGATCTCGCAGGTCCTTGCCCAGCTCGACCACGACGGCACGCAGCTCGAGTCGAGCGTCACATCGATCGACAGCACGACGGGCAGGGCGGCTGCCGGCGCCCCTAGAGCTTCTCGACGGGGGCGTAGCGCAGCAGCAGGCGCTTGACCCCCGCCGTCCCGAAGTCGATGGTCGCCTCGGCCTTGTCGCCCGACCCCGACGTCGACACCACGGTGCCCAGGCCGAACTTCTGGTGGGTCACCCGCTCGCCCGCTGCCACGGACAGCACCGGGCCTGCGCCCACGATGCGGTCCCCGAGCCGCAAGGCCGCACTGCTGCTCGACGGCGACGAGCCGAAGCCGCCGGCCAGTGGCGATCGTCCAACCGGCTCGACCCGGCGCCAGTCGACCACCTCGGCCGGCAATTCCTCGAGGAATCGCGAAGGCGGGTTGAACGCCGGGGTCCCCCAGGCCGACCGCACCATGGAACGCGTGACGTAGAGCCGACGCCTGGCCCTGGTGATGCCGACGTAGGCGAGCCGTCGCTCCTCCTCCAGCTCACGCGGGTCCCCGAGTGAGCGCATGTGCGGGAACACCCCGTCCTCCATGCCGGTCAGGAAGACGACGGGGAACTCCAGGCCCTTGGCCGTGTGGAGGGTCATGAGGGTCACGACGCCGCCGGTGTCGTCGGCATCGGGGATCTCGTCCGAGTCGGCCACGAGCGACACTCGCTCCAGGAAGTCGGCGAGCGTCCCATCCGGGTTCTGCGTGGCGAACTCCTGTGCCACCGATTCGAGCTCGGCCAGGTTCTCGACCCGCGTCTCGTCCTGCGGGTCCGCCGACGCCTGCAGCTCCGCGAGGTACCCGCTCTGCTCCAGCACTGCCTGCAGGACCGTGGCCGGGTCGGCCCCCGCCTCCAGCAGCGTGCGGAGGTCGCTCATCATCGTGGTGAAGGCCTCGATGCTCGCCAGGGAGCGGGCAGCGATGCCCGGCGCCTCGCCAGCACGCTCGAGCGCGGCGGCGAAGGAGATCCGCTCACGTTGCCCGAACGCCTCGACCATGGCCTCGGCGCGATCCCCGATGCCCCTCTTCGGGGTGTTGAGCACCCGTCGCAGGGAGACCTCGTCCTCGGGGTTGGCCAGCGCCCGCAAGTACGCGATCGCATCGCGCACCTCGCGCCGCTCGTAGAAGCGGGTCCCGCCGACGACCCGGTAGGGCAGGCCCACCCGGATGAAGATCTCCTCGATGGACCGTGACTGCGCGTTGGTGCGGTAGAACACGGCGACGTCCGAAGGCTTGACCTCCTCGGTGTCGCCGAGGCGGTCGATCTCGTTGGCGATGAACGACGCCTCGTCATGCTCGTCGTCGGCGACGTATGCCACCACCGGCTCACCCGAGCCGGAGTCGGTCCACAACCGCTTCTCTCGCCGGCCGGCGTTGCGGGCGATGACGGCATTCGCCGCGGTGAGGATGGTCTGGGTCGATCGGTAGTTCTGCTCGAGCATGACGGTGGTGGCCGCAGGGTAGTCCCGCTCGAACTCCTCGATATTGCGGATCGTCGCGCCTCGGAAGGCATAGATCGACTGGTCGGCGTCGCCCACCACGCACAGTTGCGCGGGGGGCAGGTCAGCCGCAGCCGGGCCGACGAGCTCCTTGATCAGCACGTACTGGGCGTGGTTGGTGTCCTGGTACTCGTCGACGAGTACATGCCGGAACCTGCGTCGGTAGTGCTCGGCGACGTCGGGGAACAGCTGGAGCACCGCGACGGTCGAGGAGATCAGGTCATCGAAGTCGAAGGCGTTGGCCCGGCGCAGTCGGCGCTGGTACTCCCCGTACGCCTGGGCCAGGATCTGCTCGGTCGGGTTCGCCGCGCGGCTGGCGCTGTCCTCGTAGTCGATCAGCTCGTTCTTGAGGTTCGACACCTGCCCGAGGAAGGAGCGAGGCGTGTGCTTCTTCGGGTCGAGGTCGAGGTCGCGGATGACCATCGTCATCAGGCGCAGGGAGTCGGCCTGGTCGTAGATGGTGAAGGTGCTCGACAGCCCCAGTCGGCTGGCCTCGCTGCGCAGGATCCGCACGCAGGCACTGTGGAACGTGGACACCCACATGGCCCGCGCCCGCCCGCCGACCAGCTCGGCCACCCGCTCCTTCATCTCCCCCGCGGCCTTGTTGGTGAAGGTGATCGCGAGGATCTCCCCGGGCTGGGCATCGCCGGTGGCGAGCAGGTGGGCGATGCGCCGGGTCAGCACCCTCGTCTTGCCGGATCCCGCCCCGGCCACGATGAGCAGGGGTCCGCCCCGGTGCTCGACGGCCGCGCGCTGGGACGGGTTGAGGTCGTCGACCAGCCGGTCGATGCGCCCGCCCTGAGGTGCCGTGTCGCTCACTCCGGCATCCTAGGCAGCCGCCCGGACGGTCCCTGCCCGGCGGCCGGGCGGTGCAGCGGCCGGGCTACCGGTGGATGTAGCCCACGATCGTGGCCCGCACCTTGGCCTGCACAGACGGGGACAGGACGATGCGGCCGTCGGTGCCGAGCTCGGTGACGACGAGGGAGGTGTAGGGCTTGCCCGGCGTGATGGGTGCCGAGCGAGTGCCCGGCGCCACGCCGTCCAGCGGGTACGCCCGCACGGAGCCCGCATCAGGTCCCTTGGTCTTGGTCCAGACCTGCAGGATCACGCCGGAGATCTTCTTGGCCTTCGTCGGCAGGCCCCCGATCCCGGGCAGCGGGCCGAGCGGCAGGGCGGCACCGGCATCGAGCTTGCCCGCTGAGATCCGGGTGGCCGGGAGCCCACGGACCTTGATCGGCTGGCCGTTGACGGCGTACCCGAGGACCTCCACCCGCACCTGCACGGTGGCCTTCTTTGCCCCGGTGAGCCGGACCTGGCCGTTGCCGACGGGGACGACCATGACGGCCGACCGGACGCCCTTCTTCGGGAAGCGGAACATCGGTGCCGTGCTGGCGTCGGCGGTCATGCCGATGCGAAGCTTGCCGCGCTTGGTGGCCTCTCGCGTGGTCACGAGCACGAGCACCGATGTGGCCTCGGGTGGAACGGCGGCGAGGCTGACGACCCGCTCCTCGCCAGGCTGGATCGGACCCTGGGCCGTCGATTCGTAGCCGACCTCCGAGCCGAGCGAGATGAACTCGTCGACCGGGGCCTGCTCGGGCGGCGGCGCCGGCGCCGGGGCTGGCTCCGCGGGAGGCGCCGGGGTGACGTCGTCGCCCATGGGGCCGGCCGCGCCAGGAGTCGCCTCCGTCGCGTTGGGCTGGTCGCCCGGGCCGTAGTAGCCGACGACTTCCACCGCAATGTCGGCCGCGCCGGCCGAGGTGGCCAAGGCGATGGTGCCATCGGTCGACACAGGCACGATCGCCGTGCCGGCAGCGTCCATGTTCATCGGGACCTTCACCACGACCTGGCTCTTGTTCTGGCCCGGGCTCCAGATCCGCACGTTTGCGTTGGAGTTGCTGGCCATGGCGGTGACGTTGACCTTCACGGCCGCCACGCCGGTCTCGGGGATACCGCCCTGCCCGGTGACCTTGACGAAGAGCCGCTTGCTGTCCCCGCTCCACCTGTCCTGCTGGAGCCGGCAGCGGGCCGGGACGCCCACGGCCTTGCGCGTGCCCAGCACGCGCACAGGCCCGACCGGCGTCATGTCCGCCGAGCGCCCCTCGGACGCCACGGACGCGCCGGACTTCTGCGGCTCGCAGTACGGCCCGTCCATCGGGGTTCCGTCCCAGAAGGAGGAGCGGCCGCTGGCTCCGTCCCACGTGAGCGAGATGTGGATGTGATTGCGATGGCAGGTCGTGTCGCTGCCCTCGCCCGGCGTGGCGAAGCAGCCCTTGAGCTCGGTCCAGCCGCGCTTGGTGTCGTAGCCGCGCCAGATGCGGTCGTTCCAGCCGATGTACATGACGCCCAGGCGGGTGGCGTTGCCGTACGGGGTTCCGAACTGGTCGGGACCCAGGAGCCAGGCCAGGAAGGTCTCGGCGTTCGCGCGCTGCTGGGCGTTGCGCACGCTTGTCATCCAGTCCAGGGCACGGCCTTCCTTGTGCTCGCTCTGGCCGCCGACATCGCATGCGCGGTTGACCCACACGGTCTGGTCCGCGCCGTACGTCGCCTTGATGAGGTCGGACAGTCGTTGTGAACCGGGCTTGGTGACGGGGTCGCACTGGGCCTGGCCCTCGTAGGTGGCGGGCACGTCGTAGACGGGAGGAAGCGCCGTGGCGATCGCGGGGACCGCTGCCGGCGGCAGGCCGGTGCCCGGCACCGGTGGCCCGGCCACCTCGCCGGTCCAGGTGGACGGCGTCCAGTTGCCGCTGTTGTCCTTCGCCCCCGCGCTCGTGGGCGCGATCACGACCATGCTCGCTACCAGGGTCCCGGCAACCGCGCTTGCCAGGACGCGTCTGCGGCCGGGGCCACGACGACGTGCAGGCAGGGCGGGACGCCCCGGTGGGCGGGGAAGCACGGGCATACTCTGTCACGGATGTGACGGAAGTGACTACTGTGACAGTCGAACCACAGGCGTGTAATTCCTGCCTCGGGGGCGCGCGAAGGGGCCGCGACACCACACTACGCTTCCGGAATGGACCTTGACCCCTTCCTGCACAACCGCGACGGCAGCCGCATCGAGCGGCTGCTCGCCGTCCTGGCCCATCCCGACGACGTGGACTTCGGCGCCGCGGGAAGCATCCGGGCGTGGGTCGAGGCCGGGGTGGAGGTCAGCTATTGCCTCATCACCAACGGCGACGCCGGCGGCTTCGACCCCGACGTCCCACGCTCGCAGATCCCGGAGATCCGGCAGGCGGAGCAGCGCGCGGCTGGCGCGGTGCTCGGGGTGACCGACATCGGCTTCCTGGGCTATCGCGATGGCGAACTCGCTGTCAGCCATGAACTTCGGCGCGACATCAGCCGCGTCATCCGGCAGGTCCGGCCGGACCGGATGCTGATCCAGTCCCCCGAGCGAAACTGGGGTCGGATCCAGGCCTCGCATCCCGATCACCTCGCGGCCGGCGAGGCCGCCATCCAGGCGATCTACCCCGACGCGCGCAACCCGTTCGCCCACGTCAGCCTGCTGGGCGACGAGGGGCTGGAGGCGTGGACCGTCCCCGAGGTCTGGATCATGGCGAGCCCGTCCCCCGACTTCTTCGTCGACATCACCGACCAGTTCCCGCACAAGGTCGCCGCCCTGCGGGCGCACGCGAGCCAGACCGCGCACATGGACGACCTCGAGGACCGGATCCGCGGCTGGATGACCATGTGGGCGCAGCAGGGTGGGCTGCCGGAAGGCCGGCTGGCCGAGGCCTTCAAGGTCGTCGGCACCGCCTGACCCGGGTCACCCCCGCACCTTCGCCCGTCGAGCGGCCAGGCGTGGGGGTCGAATCGCGCGGCGCGACCCCCACGCCTGGCCGTTCGACGGGGAGTCGGGCTACCAGAAGACGGCGATGACCACGTTGGCCAGCGTGAGCACGCCGATCGTGGCCCACAACGGCACCTGCGGGGCGGGCTTCTTCTTGCCGATGAACGCCAGCACCGCGATGACCAGCACGATCACCAGCTTCACCGCGATCTTCGTGGTGTCGAGTTCCTCCTTCTCCTCCTCGCCGAGGGCGCCGGAAGAGATCATCCCGACCATGATCACGCCGGTGAGCAACTGCGTGAGTGCCCCGTCCCACATCCAGCGGGTGACGGTCTTCTCCGACGAGTTCACCTGCACGAGGAATGCGCCGAGCAGCAACGCCAGGCCTACGAAGTGCAGGACGACGATGACGTGGAAAAGGAACTCCATCAGCAGTTCACTCCCATTCAATGGTTCCGGGGGGCTTGCTCGTGACATCCAACGTAACCCGGTTGACCTCGCGCACCTCGTTGGTGATGCGTGTCGAGATCCGCGCGACGAGGTCGTAGGGAAGACGTGACCAGTCCGCGGTCATCGCATCCTCGCTCGACACTGGCCTAAGCACGACCGGGTGGCCGTAGGTCCGGCCGTCCCCCTGCACGCCCACCGACCGCACGTCGGCCAGCAGGACCACCGGGAACTGCCAGACCTCGCGGTCCAGCCCCGCGGCCGTCAGTTCCTCGCGGGCGATGGCGTCCGCCTCGCGCAGGATGGCCAGCCGGTCCTCCGACACCGAGCCGACGATGCGGATGGCCAGCCCCGGGCCGGGGAACGGATGCCGCCAGACGATCTCTGCCGGCAGCCCGAGGTCCAGGCCCACCTGCCGCACCTCGTCCTTGAACAGCGTGCGAAGCGGCTCGACCAGCGTGAACTGCAGGTCGTCGGGCAATCCTCCGACGTTGTGATGGCTCTTGATGTTGGCCGTGCCGGTGCCGCCGCCGGACTCCACGACGTCCGGATAGAGCGTGCCCTGCACCAGGAACTCGACGGACTCACCATGCGCACCGGCCTCGGCGACAACGTCGCGGGCGGCGTCCTCGAAGACCCGGATGAACTCCCGGCCGATGATCTTGCGCTTCGACTCCGGGTCGCTCACGCCAGCGAGTTCCGCGAGGAACCTCTCGCGGGCGTCGACGACGACGAGCCGGATCCCGGTGGCCGCCACATAGTCCCGCTCCACCTGCTCGGCCTCGCCCTTGCGCAGCAGCCCGTGGTCGACGAACACGCAGGTCAACTGGTCGCCCACGGCCCGCTGGACGAGCGCTGCCGCCACAGCGGAATCGACGCCGCCGGACAGTCCGCAGATGACCCGCCCGCCGCCGACCTGCGCCCGGATCGCGTCCACCTGCTCGTCGATGACGTTCGTCATCGTCCAGGTGGGCCGGCACCCGGCGACGTCGAACAGGAACCGTTCGAGCACCTCCTGGCCGCGTTCGGTGTGCAGGACCTCGGGGTGGAACTGCACACCGGCCATCGCCCGGGACGGGTCCTCGAACGCAGCGACGGACGCCCCGGCCGACGACGCGGTCACGGTGAACCCGTCGGGGGCAGCGGACACCGAGTCCCCGTGCGACATCCACACGCTCAGGGAGTCGGGGAACCCGGCCAGCAGGACGCCCGGCTCGACGACGGTCAGCGCGGTCCCGCCGAACTCGCTCAGCCCGGTCCGCTCGACGGTGCCGCCCATGGCCTGCGCCATCGCCTGGAAGCCGTAGCAGATCCCGAAGACGGGGATCCCGGCGGCGAACACGGCCGGGTCGACGCTGGGAGCGCCAGGCTCGTACACGCTCGACGGGCCGCCGCTGAGGATGATGGCCGAGGGCCGACGGGCAGCCATCTCGGCCGCGGGCATCGTGTGCGGGACGATCTCGGAGTAGACGTTGGCCTCGCGGACGCGCCGGGCGATGAGCTGCGCGTACTGCGCCCCGAAGTCGACGACGAGGACGGTGTCGAGGTCAGCGGCCACGTGCCGACCCTATCCAGCGGTGTCGAACCCCTGCCGACTTCACCCCCACCAGTCGAGACACGAGTCCGTTGCTAGGGGAGAGCCGGGATCCTATTCCAGGGTGTCGACACTCATGCGGCCAACGAGCCCACCGTCGGCAAACTGTTCGCGAATATCGAGATCTTGATCATCGAAGTAGAAGGCAACCCCCTCTCGCGCCAGCTCGCGGGCTTCCGACAACGAGTCCCCTCCAGCCGTGAAGCCATCCACGTCGGGACTCTCGGCCCACCACTGGAGGCCCTCCTGGTGGTAGACGATTCGAATTGTCGGCATCGCGCAAACCTCCCTCACACCAACCCCCGAGAAAAATCTTCATCGAGTCCGACGTCACTGACCAGGATCTTCCTGACGGCGCCGGGCGCGACCGTCCTCGACTCATGGTACGAGAACACGAGCTGCGGGTAACGAGGGCTTCGCAGTACTCGATGTGAACCCTTGCGCCGCACGATGGAGTAGTTGAGTGGCTCGCGCATCAGGATCCCCAGCAACTCTGACGCTCGGAGCGACGGAAACTGCGCCACTAGAGAATTATGTGGCGGAACCATTCCCGCGGCAGGGTCACGATTCAGCCTGTGAATTATCGGGACTCGGCAGCAGCCGTCCAGGCACGACCACTTCCTGCACAATGCGGCCATGAGGACCTATATCGGGGTCACGGACTCCGTTTGGGCCGGATTTCTACAGGCGCGCCCAGGGCTGGAGGAGGTCAACTTCTGGCGTCCAAGCGCGGACACGTCCTTTAGCGCCCTCCAACCCGGCGAGCCCTTCCTGTTCAAGACGCACCACCCGGACAACTCCATCATCGGCGGAGCGTTCTTCGAGGGATACGTTCCGTTGCGCGTCAGCGAGGCATGGGACTTCTTCGGACCGGGTAACGGCGTCGACAGCGCGGCTTCACTGCTCGAGGCCATATCGCGCTACCGACGGACCTCCTCTCGGCAGGTCGACAACCCGACCATCGGATGCATCATCCTGAGCGATGTCCACTGGTTCGGCGACCACTCGCTGCCGGCACCGTCGTCGTTCGCCAAGAACGTGGTGCGCGGCAAGGGCTACGGGCCGGGTGAGGACTCGGTTGTCGACCAGGCCCTCGCCCAATTGCTCGCCACCGAGATTTCGGCGGCATCCGATGAGACTGGCTTCACTCCCGGCCTCGTCCACGGACCTACCCGTGGCAATCCAACGCTGTTCGTACCGCGACTGGGGCAGGGGGCATTCCGGGCGCTCGTGCTGGACGCGTACTCATCGCACTGCGCGATCACGGGGCACAAGATCCGGCCGACCCTCCAAGCCGCCCACATCCGGCCCGTTGCCGACGGGGGCCAGCACCGAGTCGACAACGGGCTGCTGCTCCGGTCCGACATCCACACGCTGTTCGACCTCGGATACGTGTCGGTCAGCAAGGAGCACCGGTTGCTGGTCAGCGGTCGCCTTCGCGAGGACTTCGGCAACGGGGACGACCTCTACTCGCTGGCTGCCGCGGCCCATCCGATCAACCTGCCAAAGCGGCGCCTCGACCAGCCGTCCGGAGAGGCTCTCGAATGGCACAACGACGAGGTGTTCCTCGGCTAGCCGCTGAACGCCCCGAGCATGGCGAACGCGACCGCGAGGATGGCCCAGACGAGCAGGCCGATGACGATCGCGGCCCACAGCCAGCCCCGGGCGATGACCGAGTCGTGCCGGGCATCGGCCAGCCGGCCCTCGCCGACCGCCCGGTTCACCCGCAGCCCGTAGTACAGCGCCACGAGGCCGAGGGGCAGGAAGCACAGCACCGTGGCGGCGAGCGCCCAGGCCAGGTAGGTCCTGGGGGCGGGCTCGGCGGGGTCCAGGGATGACCCATGCGGCGCTGGCATCGCCCGTCACCCTAGCGAACGGCGCGCCTCCGGATGCCCGGCCGAAGTTGGCGAACAGCCGCACACGCGCGCCCGCATCGGCCTAGCGTGGCCTCCATCACACCCGGCCTGTGCCGGGTCCTTGCCCGAGCGCGGAAGGGATCCCATGCCTCACCACATCAGCGTCACGGTCGACGGGACTTCGTACGAGGCCGACGTCGAGCCGCGCCAGCTCCTCGTCCACTGGCTGCGAGACGACCTGGGCCGGGTCGGTACCGTCGTGGGCTGCGACACCTCCAACTGCGGTGCCTGCACTGTCCTCATGGACGGCCGCAGCATCAAGTCATGCAGCGTCCTGGCCGTGCAGGCAGACGGCTCGGAGATCACGACGATCCAGGGACTGGCCACCGGTGACGAGTGGCACCCGGTGCAGGCGGCCTTCAAGGAGTGCCACGGCCTGCAGTGCGGCTACTGCACCCCGGGCATGGTGCTGGCGACGGTGGACCTGCTGGCGGAGAACCCCAACCCGACGGAGGAGGAGATCCGTGACGGCCTGCACGGCAACCTGTGCCGCTGCACGGGCTACAACAACATCGTGAAGTCGGTGCAGCACGCCGCTGGACTCATGGGAGGCACCAAGTGACCGAGGTCGTCGACACTCCCACCGCATTCGGCCGGCCGATCCGGCGCAAGGAGGATGCGAAGCTCCTGCACGGGCGGACGAACTGGACCGACAACATCCAGCTTCCCGGCACCCTGCACATGGCCATGGTGCGAAGCCCCATGGCACACGCCCGCATCGCCAAGGTGGACGTGACCGCGGCGTTGGCGCGACCCGGCGTGATCGCCGCCTACTCGGCGGCCGACCTCGGCGAGCTGAACTCCGGCGTGCCATGCGTGTGGCCCGTCAGCGGCGACGACACCGTCATGCCGCCCTTCCCCGCCCTGGCGACCGACAAGGTCCGTCACGTGGGCGACGTCGTGGCCGTCGTCCTCGCGACGAGCGCTGCCGCAGCGGAGGACGCGATCGAGTCCGTCGACGTCGAGTACGAGGCCCTGCCCGCGGTGGTCGGCATGCTGGACGCCCTTTCGCCCGGGAGCGCGCTCGTGCACGACCAGGCCACGAACAACACCTGCTACGTCTACGACCTCGGCGGCGGCTACGACGAGGCGGCGGCCAAGGCCGATGTCATCGTCAAGCGCCGATTCGTGAACCAGCGGCTGATCCCATCGTTCATGGAGCCCCGCGCCGTCGTTGCCGCGCCGATGGGCATGAGCGACGAGATGACGATCTGGACGTCGACGCAGATCCCGCACGTCCTGCGAGTGCTGCTCACGCTCGTCACGGGGATACCCGAGCAGAACCTGCGCGTGGTGGCGCCGGACGTGGGCGGTGGCTTCGGCGGCAAGCTCCAGATCTACCGCGAGGAGATCCTGGCCCTCCAGCTGGCCCGCAAGCTCGGCCGGCCGGTCAAATGGACCGAGACCCGCAGCGAGAACATGGTCGCCACCCATCATGGCCGCGATCAGATCCAGGACATCGAGCTCGCCGCGACGAAGGACGGGACGTTCCTCGGCCTGAAGGTGACGCTGCTGGCCAACATGGGCGCCTACCTGGGCATCATCACCCCGGGGACCCCATTGCTGGGCATGTTCATGTTCCCCGGCATCTACAAGATGGACGCCTACCAGTTCCGCTGCACCGGCGTGTTCACCAACACCACGCAGACCGACGCCTACCGCGGCGCCGGGAGGCCGGAGGCGACGTTCGCAATCGAGCGCATCGTCGACGAGCTGGCAGCCGAGCTGGGCATCGAGCCCATGGAGCTGCGCAGGAGGAACTGGATCACCCACGAGGAGTTCCCCTACACGACCGTTGCCGGGCTCACCTACGACACCGGCAACTACGAGGCCGCCACGGCCAAGGCACTCGACATGTTCGGCTACGACGAGCTGAGGGCCGAGCAGAAGCGGCGCCGCGAGGCCGGCGACCCGGTCCAGCTGGGCATCGGGATCTCGACGTTCACGGAGATGTGCGGCCTGGCCCCGTCGCGCACGCTGGGTGCGTTGAAGTACGCGGCAGGGGGCTGGGAGCACTGCACGATCCGGCTGCTGCCAACCGGGAAGGCCGAGCTCGTCACCGGCACCTCGCCGCACGGCCAGGGGCACGAGACGGCGTGGAGCCAGATCGCGAGCAGCATCATCGGCATCCCCGTCGAGGACATCGACGTCGTCCACGGCGACACGGGCCGGGCACCGTACGGGATGGACACGTACGGCTCGAGATCGCTCGCGGTTGGCGGCCAGGCCATCAAGAAGGCGGCGGACCGCCTCGTCGAGAATGCCCGCCTGATCGCGGCGCACCAACTCGAGTGCGCCCCGGAGGACCTCGAGTTCGTCGAGGGCACCTTCAAGGTCAAGGGCGACCCTGAGAAGGCGACGCCGATCCAGGCGGTCGCCTGGGCCGCGTTCTCGGCGCACAACCTGCCCGACGGCGTCGAGCCGATGATCTCCGGTGCGGCGACGGTCGACCCGGAGGACTTCTCCTACCCGCACGGCACGCACCTGGCCGCGATGGAGGTCGACACGGAGACCGGGAAGGTGCGTCTGCGCAAGTACGTGTGCGTCGACGACGTCGGCATCCAGGTCAACCCGATGATCGTCGAGGGCCAGGTGCACGGCGGCGTGGCCCAGGGTGTCGGGCAGGCACTGTACGAGGGGGCCGAGTATGACCCGGACGGCAACCTGCTCACAGCGAGCCTGGCCGATTACCTCATCCCCAGCGCGGCGGACCTGCCCACCTTCGAGACCGGCACGACCGTGACGCCATCGACGACCCACTCGCTGGGCACCAAGGGGGTGGGCGAGGCGGGGGCCATCGCGTCCACGCCGGCCATCATCAACGGCATCGTCGATGCCCTGCGCCCACTGGGCGTGACCGACGTCCTGATGCCGGCCAGTCCGCAGAACGTCTGGAGAGCCATCCAGGCGGCGAAGGGAGGGGCAGCATGATCCCCGCAGCGTTCGACTACGTCCGCCCGTCGACGGTGGATGAGGCGGTGGCCGCCCTCGTGGCGGGGGGAGAGGACGCGAAGGTGCTGGGCGGCGGCCAGTCGCTCATGCCGGTGCTGCGCCTGCGCATGGGCGCACCCTCCGTCCTGGTGGACTGCAGCCGGATCGACGAGCTGAAGGGCATCTCGGACGCCGGCGGCGCGATCGTCATCGGCGCCGGCGTGACCCACGACGACGTCGAGAAGAGCGCCCTCGTCCGCGAGCACGTGGCGCTGCTGGCCAAGGTCACCGCGACCGTCGCCGACCGGCAGATCCGGCACCGCGGCACGCTCGGCGGGGCCCTGGCTCACGCGGACCCCGCGGGCGACCAGCCCGGCACCGCGCTTGCCCTCGGCGCCACGTTCACGATCGCTGGCCCTGCTGGCCGACGCACGGTGCCCGCCAGCGAGTTCTTCGTCGACTACTTCACCACCGCGGTGGGTCCCGATGAGGTGCTGGTCAGCGTGTCCTTCCCGAAGCACGCCGGGTGGGGAGCCCATTACGAGAGGTTCAACCGCACCGCGCAGGCATGGGCCATCGTCGGTGCCGCCGCAACAGTGCGCATGGACGGCGGCACAATCGCGGAGGCCCGCGTGGCCCTGACCAACATGGGCCCGTCGCCAGTCCGGGCGACCACCGTCGAGGCTGCCCTCGTCGGGGTGTCGACCCTGGCCGGCATCGCGGCGGCAGCGGCGCACGCCGCCGACGGGACCCGTCCCACGGGCGACATCCACGCCGACCCGGAATACCGCGAGCACCTCGCCCGCGTCCTCACCCGGCGGGCCGTCGCGGCGGCCGCCGGGATCTAGCGAGCCTGCCGGCTAGGGGCCAGACGTACGACCCCTGGCCGGCAGGGCGTAGGCCAGCGCGATGCCGATGACGATCCCGCCGACCATGAGGACGGCCAGCCACAGGACCGTCATGGGAACGATGCCGAAGGTGAACAGCATCAACGCGATGCCCACCCCGAGCAGCAGCCCGGAGAAGAAGCCCAGGATGGGATGACGTCTCGTCTTCATGTTCCTGCACCTCCCGCTGCGGCCGCGCCCGCAGCCCCGGCCTTCGTGCCCACCGCCATCAGCACGACGCCGAGGGCCCCGAACGCCGCCAGCCCGGCCCCGGCCAGGAACACCGGCGAGCTGATCGGCGAGCCGCCCGTGCCCGCGAGGTAGCCGCTCGCGGTGCACGTGCCCTCTGGCCCCGACATCGTCCCCTCGACCGGGATCTTGGCGTTCGTGGTCAGCACCCATTGAACCGGCGCCGGCGCGCCGGCTAGGTCCACGCTCCCGGACCCTGACGTATCGCCATCGGCGTTGTCGACGTCACCGCTGCGGAACGGCACGCCGCCCAGCGTCACCGACCATGTGCCCGACGTGATCGCCACGCCGGTGGAGCCCTCCCAGGCGATCGACCCTTCCGGGTCGATGACGAGCGGGTCGTCGGCCGTGCCTCCCTCGCCGGGCGCACTCGCGCTGTCCAGCGGCGAGCCGTCCGCCATGAGGGACTGCACGGAGCCCTGGCAGCCCTCGGCGTCGGCCGCGAGGGCGGCCGAGGCGGGCAGCAGTGCGCACATCCCCACGACGGTGGCGGTCGCCGCGATCCTTCCCGTTGCGTGCATCACCCTTCCTTTCCGCCCAGGTGTTTCCTGAGGTCAGCCCCCGTCAGGGACGGCCTCGTCGGCCGTCGGGTCGTGCTGGCACAGCGTCCACATGAGGCTCCCCTCGGGGTACGCCGCACAGCCGTCGGACCCGTCGGCGGGCGCGCCCTCGGCCAGCCATATGCCGGAGATGCTGGTTATGCCCCGCTGGTCGGTGTCAAGGGCCCACGACCACGTCGACGGGTCGGAGTCCACGACGGTGTACATGCCGGCGGGAATCACTGCGTCTGGGGTCGCCGTCCAGTAGGCATTCGCGACGTCGCCCTGGCCGACGGACCCGACTGCCGGCCATGGTCCGTGGACCGTGCCATCGGCGGACCGCAGGGCGATCGTGCCGGGCGGTGCGCCGCCGTTGAGGTAGTGGTATGTCGTGATCGACGTGACGTACGCCGCGGCGTCCCACGAGAAGGTGGTCGGCTTGATCGGCCCGCTCGACACCCCGGCCAGCGAGCCGACCTCGAACAGCAGCTCCGGATCGCCCTCGGGGCGGCCGGCGGCAACCGGCGCCTCGGCCGATGGCGTGCTGGCGTCCGGCGTCACCGGGGACAGCGGGCCGGGATCGATGACGACGGCCGGGATCCCGGCGGGGACCGGCACGTCGGACGGCGCATCGTCAGCGCCGCCACTGCCGCGCGGCCGCACGAACGTTGAGTCGGCGGCCTCGTTGACCAGTGTGAACCCGTCGACCTTGCCCGGGCTGCGCTTGACCCGCACGGTGCTCGCCTTGTCCCAGCCCTTCCACGCCGGCCCGGCGAAGGTCGCCCCCGGGGCTAGGTCGGGTGCCTCGGTGAGCGGGTTGCCACAGAAGCAGCGCACCGCCGGCACCCCGAACTCGTCTACCAGCACCGCGGTGCCAGCCTGCAGGATCGAGGCGAAGCCGCTCACCGACCCTTCGTAGAAGCCGTGGTTCATGACCAAGGTGTCCGTGCGGAGGATCATCGGAGTCAGGGTGGCCAGGTGATCCCGGATGGACGAAGGCTCGATGCCCAGAACGCCGGCCCATGCCTCAGCCTTGTCCGGGTGCCCTTCGAGGTAGTCGGCCAACTGGGTGCGGTCGCATGTGGTCTCGTCGAGGGTCCCGCCGTACAGGCCCACGGCATCGCCGCTCACCTCGGCCAGCCCGGTGGGCGTCGGCGCGGATACCGGGGTGATGTCACTCACGTCCTTGCCGACCGAGGGAGTGAACTCGTCGCCCTCGGTGCCGCGCGCGACGAGCAGCACGACCGACACGGGCTCACTGGTCACCGGCCGGCCGATCCCCTCGGCTGGCCGGTCTGCACTTGAGCCGCTGCCCGGCTTGGAGTCGCTGCCCGATCCGTCGCCCGCGGCGGTTGACGCCGTGCTGCCGCCGCCTCGCGTGAGGTAGGTGTACCCGATGGCGCCCGCGAGCCCGGCCAGCACGACGATGACGACGATGAGCGCGATGAACTGGCGACGTCGGTCGCCGTCGGCCTGTGACATGGCCACCACCTCCGGGCCCGGGCCCGCGAAGCACCGGCTGCTGGCGCAGCCACTGCCAGAGTAGGGACGAAGGTCGGCTCGTGTCGACTCCTCGGGCAGGGCGTAGCGCGCCCACACCAGCAAGCAGCGTCAATCCCGGGGATCGAGAACGACGCCAGCTGCTGGTGTCGGCGGCTAGAGCACCTCGAGCGGCAGCCGCAGCGCGCCGGGCGCCGCCTGCGGAACGACGGGACTCATCGGTGCGACGGCCGGCACCCGCTGGTAAGGCTGGCCAAGGGCGGGTCGCGGGTCGGGCGCGCCCTTGTTGGGCCACAGCGCCATAGCCCGCTCGGCCTGGGCGGTGATCGTGAGCGACGGGTTGACGCCGAGGTTGGCCGTGATGGCTGCTCCGTCAACGACGTGCAGCCCCGGGTGCCCGAAGGCCCGGTGGTAGGCATCGATGACGCCCGCGGATTCGTCGACGCCGATGGAGCAGCCCCCGACGAAATGCGCCGTCATGGCCGCGTCGAAGTTCTCGAAGACGTTGCCACCGGCGACCCCATCGATCCTGAGGGCGATGCGCTGGACCACGTCGTGGGCCACCGGCAGGTAGGTCGGAGCCGGGGTGGACTCGTCCTGGCGGGTGGTCAGGTGCCAGCCCCGCAGGCGCGAGCGCCGACCCGTCAACGTCAACGAGTTGTCCACCGGTTGCATGACAAGGGCGATCACGGCCCGCTCGCTCCACCTACGCACGTCGAGCAGCCGGACGGCATCGGCCCGCTGGCGCACCAGCTCCGCCGCCCATGACTGCCAGCGCTTGCGGCCCGCCTGCGGGGTGGTGAGGATCGACTGGAGCAGTCCCATGGAGTTCGAGCCCTTGCCGTAGCGCACCGGCTCGACGTGCGTGTCCGCATCGGGGTAGAAGCTCGACGTGATGGCGACGCCCTGGGTGAAGTCAGCCGACGTGGTCGTGCGGGCGACCGCCCCGAGGATCGACTCAGAGTTCGTCCGCGACAGCCGGCCGAGCGCGCGGGACAGGCGCGGCAGCCTGCCCTCGTCCTTCATCCGGTGCAGGAGCTTCTGGGTGTTGAACGTGCCTGCGGCCATGATGACGTGCTCGGCGCTGAGCCTGCGCACGCGCCGCTGGGTGCGCACGCCGGTTCGCCGGGTGTCGACGGTGTACCCCCCGCCGGCCCGTTCGCTGATCCCGGTGACGGTGGTCAGCGGGTAGATGGCCGCGCCGGCCGCCTCGGCCAGCGCGAGGTAGTTCTTGGGCAACGTGTTCTTGGCGTTGTGCCGGCAGCCCGTCATGCACTCACCGCACTGGATGCAGCCGGTGCGCTCCGGGCCGACTCCGCCGAAGAAGGGGTCGGGCCGAGTGATGCCCGGGCCGTCGCCGAAGTACACGCCCACCGGCGTGAGCCGGAACGTGTGGCCCACGCCCATCTCGTCGGCCACGGCCTTGATGATCTCGTCGCTGGGCGTCATGTGCGGGTTGAGCGTGACCCCGAGCATGCGGGCGGCCTGGTCGTAGTACGGCGCGAGCTCGTCCGCCCAGTCGGTGATGGCGCTCCACTGCGGGTCGTCGAAGAACCGCTTGCCGGGCACGTACAACGTGTTGGCGTACACGAGCGACCCACCGCCGACGCCCGCGCCGGCGAGAACCACGACGTCCTTGAGCAGGTGGATCCGCTGGATGCCGAACAGGCCCAGGCTCGGCGCCCATAGGAAGTCGCGCAGCCGCCACGAGGTCTTCGGGAACTCGTCGTCGGCGAACCGCCGGCCCGCCTCGACGACTCCGACGCGGTAGCCCTTCTCGGCAAGCCGGAGCGCTGCGACCGACCCACCGAAGCCCGACCCGACGATGAGGACGTCGAGGTCGAATTGGGCCACGGGAGGAACCTACTTCAGGCCGAGGCGCTTCATCGCCACCATCACCGCGCCAAGGCTGCCCAGCCACTGCTCGTCGCTGAGGCCGAAGGGCGCGCCGAAGCCGAGTAGCCGCTGGGTGCCGACGGTCTGCGATTCGGTGTACTTCAGCAGGCCCTCATCGCCGTGCCGCCGGCCCAGGCCCGAGTCACCCATGCCGCCCATCGGGGAGCGGGTGGTGGACCACGCCGGCCCATAGCCTTCGTTGACGTTGACCGTGCCCGCCTTGAGGCGCAGCGCGATCGCTTGCCCCGCTCGCCGATCGCGGGTGACCACCGCTGCGTTCAACCCGAACCGGGTGTCGTTGGCACGCTCGACGGCCTCGTCGTCCGAGGCGACCGGGTACAGGGCCACCACGGGTCCGAACGTCTCGTCCTGGCATAG
Organism: Actinomycetota bacterium; assembly: GCA_030645615.1. Classification (GTDB taxonomy): domain Bacteria; phylum Actinomycetota; class Actinomycetes; order S36-B12; family S36-B12; genus UBA10649. The sequence goes on from JAUSNB010000063.1 coordinate 195,887, forward strand.
GGCCATCTCGTCGGTCACGCCAGCCAGGATGGTTGCCTCGACGTAGTTGGGGCCGACATCCGGCCTGGCCCGGCCGCCGGCCAGGACCGTGGCGCCACGGCGCACCGCGTCGTCGACGTGGGCCATCACGCGATCGAGCTGCCGTTGCGAGATCAATGAACCGATATCGGCGCCCCACCCGACGCCAGGCCGCATGCGCAGCCCGGTCGCCCGTGCGGCGAATGCCTCGGCGAACGCCTCGTACACGTCCTGATGGACGTAGATGCGCTCCATCGAGATGCACAGCTGACCCGAGTTCGCGAAGGATGCCCGCGATGCGATCTCCGCCGCACGGGAGACATCTGCATCAGCCCTGATGATCATCGCGTTCTTGCCGCCGAGCTCGAGAGAGCAGCCGATCAACCGCTCACCGCACCGCGCAGCGACCTCGCGGCCCACCCGCGTGGATCCGGTGAACATGACGTAGTCGACGCGATCGATCACCATCGGGCCGACCACGGGACCGTCGCCGGTCACGACCCGCACGACATCGTCAGGGACGCCGGCCTCGACCATGACGTCAACGACCCACAGCGCGGTCAATGTCGTCTGGACATCCGGCTTGATGACGACGGCATTGCCGGCGATGAGGGCCGGTATGGCGTCGCTCGCCGCTAGCGTCAACGGATAGTTCCAGGGAGCCAGGAAGCCAACGACACCCTTCGGGTGCTGCACCTGGACGGCACCGACCAGCAGGGGAAGTCCGCCGCGATGGCGCCTGGGACTGAGCAGGCGGGCGGCATCGCGCGCGTAGTGCCGTGCGTTCAGGCAGACATCGAGGAGTTCCTCCATGGCATCGCGTCGCGCCTTGCCGGTCTCCCACTGGACGATGTCAAGGACCTCGTTGCGCCGGCGCATGACGAGGTCGTGGAAGCGGAGCATGATGCGGCTGCGCTCGCGCAGCGGCGTGCGCGCCCATGCCCGCTGGCCAGCACGCAGGCCCGTGATGCACGACTCGACGTCGGTCTCATCCGACAGCGGCAGGTCGTACAGCGGGCGCCCGTCGAAGGGGGCCTCGATGGTCAGCCGGGCCGCTCCTGGGGCGACCGCGGCATGGGCCATGAGCCGCTCGACGAGTCCGTCCGGCAGCCGCGACCCCACCTGGACGTCGGTCATGCCGTGATGACCATCTCGACGCGCTGGAACTCCTTGACATCGCTATAGCCCGTCGTGGCCATGGCCTTGCGCAGGGCACCGACGATGTTCATCGTCCCGTCGGCGCTCGTCGACGGGCCGTGCAGAACCTGCCCGAACGTTCCCACGGTCGGCGTGAGGTGGCGCTCCCCGCGCGGCAGCCGAGGATGCCACGCCTCGGCGCCCCAGTGCGCCCCCCGCCCCGGGGCATCGGATGCTCGTGACAGTGCAGTGCCGAGCATGGCCGCATCGGCACCGCACGCGAAGGCCTTGACCACGTCGCCACTGCGGCCCATCGATCCGTCTGCGATGACATGCACGTAGCGCCCGCCCGATTCGTCGAGGTAGTCGCGCCGCGCGGCAGCGACGTCGGCGACAGCGCTGGCCATCGGCACCCACACCCCGATCACGTCAGCCGTCGTGTGCGAGGCCCCACCGCCGAATCCGACCAGCACCCCTGCAGCGCCTGTGCGCATGAGGTGCAGGGCCGCCTGGTAGGTGGCACAGCCGCCGACGATGACCGGGACGTCGAGCTCGTGGATGAACTTCTTGAGGTTGAGCGGCACGCCGTCCGTGGACACGTGCTCGGCGGACACCGTGGTGCCGCGGATCACGACGATGTCCGCGCCGGACTGCGAGGCGAGCGGGGCGAGCCGGGCCGTCGCCTGGGGTGAGATCCCGACAGCGACCGTGATCCCCGCCGCCTTCATCTCCGCGATCCGGGCCGCGACGAGGCCCGCATCGACGGGGCGGGCTGCGTAGACCTCCTGCATCCGGGGGGTGACCGCATCGGTCGGCAGCCCGGCGATCTCGGCGAGAAGCGGCTCGGGGTCCTCGTAGCGGCCCCACAGCCCCTCGAGGTTGAGCACGGCGAGGACGCCGAGGCCGGCCAGGGTCGCCGCGCTCTGCGGGGAGACCACGGAGTCCATGGGGGCGGCCAGCAGCGGGGTGTCGAAGCGGTAGGCGTCGATCGTCCACGCGGTCGTCACCGCCTCGGAATCCCTGGTCCGTCGGCTCGGTGCGATCGCGACCTCGTCGAATGAATAGCCGCGGCGGGCGCGCTTGGCCCCACCGATCTGCATGTCGGTCAAAGAACTTCGTCCTTTCGGTAGGCGACTACCGTCCTGAGTAGTTGGGGGCTTCGATGGTCATCTGGATGTCATGCGGATGGCTCTCCCGCAGGCCGGCCGCGGTGATCCGCACGAATGATCCCTTCGCGTGCAGTTCCTCCATGGTCGACGCCCCGGAGTACCCCATCGCGGCCCGCAGGCCACCGACGAGCTGATGCGCGACGGCGCCGAGCGGCCCGCGATAGGCGACCATCCCCTCGATGCCCTCCGGCACGAGCTTGTCGTCGCTGAGCACGTCGTCCTGGAAGTAGCGGTCCTTGCTGTAGGAGCGGGCCTGGCCGCGGGACTGCATCGCGCCGAGCGAGCCCATCCCCCGATACGACTTGAACTGCTTGCCGTTGACGAAGACCACGTCTCCCGGCGCCTCCTCGCAGCCGGCAAGCAGCGAACCGAGCATCACGGTGTCGGCCCCGGCCACGAGCGCCTTGGCGATGTCGCCCGAGTACTGCACGCCACCGTCACCGATGAGCGGGACCCCGGCGGGCAGGGCCGCGAGCGATGCCTCGTAGATCGCGGAGATCTGCGGGACTCCCACGCCGGCGACCACTCGCGTGGTGCAGATGGAGCCCGGGCCGACGCCGACCTTGATGCCGTCGGCACCTGCATCCACCAATGCCTGAGCGCCCGCCCTGGTGGCCACGTTGCCGCCCACGATGTCGACCGCGGACTGTCGCTTGAGCAGGCGGACCATGTCGATCACGGCTCGCGAGTGGCCGTGCGCGGTATCGACGATCAGGAAGTCGACGCCGGCCTCGATCAGGGCGCGGGCTCGCTTCTCGGCATCCTCACCGACACCGACGGCTGCGCCGACGACCAGGCGGCCGTTGGCGTCCTTGGTGGCGTGCGGGTACTTGTCGGACTTGACGAAGTCCTTGACGGTGAACAGTCCGCGGAGCCGGCCCGCTGGGTCGACGAGCGGGAGTTTCTCGACCTTGTGCCCGGCCAGCAGCGCGAGGGCGTCGTCAGGGGCGATCCCGGCAGGCGCTGTAATGAGCGGCATCGGCGTCATGATCTCGCGAACCGGACGGTCGAGGTTGTCCTCGAAGCGCATGTCGCGGTTGGTGACGATGCCCAGCAGCACGCCGCCCTCGTCGACGACCGGGACACCGGAGATCCGGTAGCGCCCGCACAGCCGGTCAACGTCGGCAAGCGTGTCGTCCGGTAGGCAGGTAACCGGGTTGTTGACCATGCCGGCCTCGGACCGCTTCACGAGGTCGACCTGCGCTGCCTGCTCCTCGATGGGCAGGTTGCGGTGCAGGACGCCCACGCCGCCCTGCCGCGCCATGGCGATCGCCATGCGGGCCTCGGTGACGGTGTCCATGGCGCTGGAGACCAGCGGCAGTTGCACGGTGATGTTCCTGGTGACGCGCGACGCCGTCACGACCTCGCTCGGGACGACATCGGATTCCCCCGGCACGAGCAGCACGTCGTCGAACGTGAGCCCTTGGTAGGCGAACTTGCCCGGCACTCCGTCGAAGGAATCGGACAACGAACGAGGATCCATGGGGTCTCCGAGTCGGCGCGGGGCGGTAGGCCCTAAGGCTACTCGCCTGCCGCACGCGCTATTTGGGCCACGGCATCGGCCAGTCCCGCACTTCTCGTGGCACGAGCCGGCAGCGATCCGGTCCAGCCCGGCCCGCCGACGATGAGCAACGGCGGTGGCCTGAGGGCCGGTAGCCCGGCGAGCATGTCGGCCTCGGCGGAACCAGGCACCTGGGACCACACGAAGACCGCCGCCGGGCCGAGCACCCGGACGGCGTGGGCCAGGGACTCCACCGGCAGGCCCGGCCCCAGAACCCGCGCGCCGATGCGGCGCTCAGCGAGCCCGGCGGCCACCGCCCACAGCGGCAGGGTGTGGGCCTCGCCGGGAGCCCCCGCGAGCACGACCGCCCGCACGTTGACCGGCTGGGCGAGCGCACCGACAACCCCGGCGAGGGCGGCATGGATCGCCGTGCTCAAGGAGTGCTCGATCTCGATGCCGCGACCCGTGTCCTGCCACTGATCGCCGATGGCCGTCAGCACCGGCACGAGCAGCCGGTCCCATGTCCAGACCACGCCGTGGGCACGCAGCGATTCGGCCACGATGACCTCGCACGAGGCGATGTCGAGCGACTGAGCCGCCCTGGCCAGGCCACGCTCGGCCTGCCCGGCGCCTGGCTGGGCGAGAACTCGGCCGCCACCGGCCCTGGCCGGCTGCGTGGGCGCAGGCTCGGCCTCGGCCGAGCGCGCAGCCCGCGCCGCTTCCGCGGGGGGAACCCCGGCGATGACCAGACGACGCATGTGCTCGAGACGGGCGATGTCGTCGGCGGAATACCGACGATGGGTCCCGGCCGCATGGGCACCCGGTCCGATCCCGTAGCGACGGTCCCAGGTGCGCAAGGTGGCTGGCGCCACCCCCATCCGGCGGGCGACCGCGGCCACGGTGAGGCCCACCCCTGCCTCGTCGATGCTCACGGCCACATTGTGGGACCCGGTCGACCGATGCGCATGGCGAGCGCGCCGCGCATTCGTCAAGATTGGATGTTGACCAACTTATGGCGCGATTGTATGGTGGGGGGACACGACACAGACGGAGGACCACCATGGCGGACGTTTCGCGGCTTCCCGGCCCCAATGCAGACCTGTGGGACTGGCAGATGGCAGGCGCGTGCCGCGGGGAGGACCCCAGCTTGTTCTTCCACCCCGAGGGCGAGCGTGGACCGGCGCGCGACAACCGCGAGGCGGCCGCCAAGGCGGTGTGCGCAACGTGCCCCGTGCTGGCCGAGTGCGCGGCCCACGCCCTGGCCGTCCGTGAGCCGTACGGGGTATGGGGCGGCATGTCGGAGGACGACCGCGAGGCCTTCTACCGTCGCAGCCGCCGCCTCGCGCAGGTGTCCTAGACGAATCGAGTGGGCAGTTGTTGATGGCGCGGCCTCAAGGGCCGCGCCCAACAACTGCCCACTCGATGTTGTGGGCGAAACTAAGTCGCCTGGGTGCTAGTGCGAGTGGCCGTGGTGGCCGTGCCCGTGACCGCTGCCGGCCTCGGGCTCGTCTTCCTTCTTCTCCACGACGAGCGCCTCGGTGGTGAGCAGCATGGCCGCGATGGATGCAGCGTTCTGCAGTGCCGAACGGGTGACCTTGACCGGATCGATGACGCCGGCGGCCATGAGGTCGACGTACTCGCCCGTGGCCGCGTTCAGGCCGTGGCCGGCGGGCAGCTCGGCCACCTTCGAGACGACGACGTAGCCCTGCTCGCCCGCGTTCTCGGCGATCCACCGCAATGGCTCGGCCGCCGAGCGGCGGACGATGCCGACGCCGGTGGCCTGGTCGCCGGTGAGCCCCAGGTCGCCGTCGAGGACCTTGACGGCCTGGACGAGCGCGGTGCCTCCGCCGGAGACGATGCCCTCCTCGATCGCGGCGCGCGTCGCGGAGACGGCGTCCTCGATGCGATGCTTCTTCTCCTTGAGCTCCACCTCGGTGTGGCCGCCGACCTTGATGACGACGACGCCACCGGAGATCTTGGCGAGCCGCTCCTGCAGCTTCTCCTTGTCCCAGTCGGAGTCGGTGCGCTCGATCTCGGCTCGGATCTGGGCCACGCGGGCCTCGACGTCGGCCTCGTTGCCGCCGCCGTCGATGATCGTGGTGTTGTCCTTGGTGACGACAATGCGGCGAGCGCTGCCGAGCACCTCAAGGCCGACCTGGTCGAGCTTGAGCCCGACCTCTGGGGACACGACCTGGGCACCGGTGAGGATGGCCAGGTCCTGAAGGATGGCCTTGCGCCGGTCGCCGAAGGCGGGGGCCTTGACTGCGCACGAAGAGAACGTGCCGCGGATCCGGTTGACGACCAGGGTGGAGAGCGCCTCGCCCTCGACGTCCTCGGCGACGATGAGCAGGGGCTTGCCGGCCTGGACGACCTTCTCCAGCAGCGGCAGCAGTTCCTGCACCGAGGCGACCTTGCCCTGCACGAGCAGGATGCGGCCGTCCTCGAGAACCGTCTCCATGCGGTCGGGATCGGTGACGAAGTACGCCGAGATGAAGCCCTTGTCGAACTGCATGCCCTCGGTGAACTCCAGCTCAAGGCCCGTCGTGCTGGACTCCTCGACCGAGATCACGCCGTCCTTGCCGACCTTGTCGAACGCGTCGGCGATGAGGTCGCCGATCTCGCGATCCTGCGACGAGATAGTGGCCACGTCGGCGATCTCGGCCTTGTCCGCGACCTCGCGGGCATTCGCGAGAAGCTGCTCGGTGACCGCGGCCACGGCCTTGTCGATGCCGCGCTTGATGTCGAGGGGCGAGGCGCCGGCCGCGACCTGCTTGAGGCCTTCGCGGACCATCGCCTGGGCAAGAACGGTCGCCGTGGTGGTGCCGTCACCGGCAACGTCGTTGGTCTTGGTGGCGACCTCCTTGGCCAGCTGGGCGCCGAGGTTCTCGTACGGATCGTCGAGCTCGATCTCACGCGCGATGGTCACGCCGTCATTGGTGATCGTGGGGGCACCCCACTTCTTGTCGATGACCACGTTGCGGCCCTTGGGCCCCAGGGTCACGCGGACGGCGTCGGCGAGGGCGTTGACGCCCCGCTCGAGGCTGCGCCGGGCATCCTCGTTGAATTCCAGGATCTTGGACATGAGTCAGTGCTCCCCAAACAGGTGTGGTGTGACGGTGCGGCCCGCCGCGCTGGAGCGCGACGGGCCGGACTGCACTACTTCTCGACGATGGCGAGGACGTCGCGAGCAGAGAGGAGCAGGTACTCCTCGCCGTCGTACTTGACCTCGGTGCCGCCGTACTTGCTGTAGATAACGACGTCGCCGACCTTGATGTCGAGCGGGATCCGCTTGGCGCCATCGTCGTCGAACCGGCCAGGGCCGACCGCCAGGACCTTGCCCTCCTGGGGCTTCTCCTTGGCGGTGTCGGGAATCACGAGGCCGGACGCGGTCGTCTGCTCGGCGTCCAGGGTCTGGACCAGAATGCGGTCCTCGAGCGGCTTGATGGAGACCGACACGATTACATCCTCCGGTGCTGTCGATGGGCCGCCCTGGTCGGGCGGCTGATGAGTTGGCAGTCCCCGGTGGGGAGTGCCAGATCCGACAGTACGCACCCATTAGCACTCCGTCAAGTTGAGTGCCAGCAACGTGGGCACGGGCGGGACCGCGCCGATGGCCCACAATGTCCGGCGTGGACATTGCCACGGCGCGTTGGCTGGCGACCCCCGATGGCCTGGCGGCAATCGAGGCGGCCGCGGCTCGTGGCCCTGAGCCCCTTGCTGCGGCGGCGACCCTGCGCCGGGACCGCCCCCACCTCTCCCCCGGCCAGGCCAGTGCCGCCCTCGAGCAGGCCGACCTGCGGCGGTTGGCCCTCGAGCGGTACGGCATCGACGCGCAGCGCCTCCTGCTCACGCGGGCCGGACTCGAGCAGGCCACCCGTCCCGGGATCGCCGCGCACCGGGCCGCGCTGCTCCGCGCCAGCGGCGTCGCCCGCGTCCTGGACCTGACGGCCGGACTGGGCTTTGACGCAGCAGCGTGCGCGGCCGCGGGCATGGCGGTCCGGGCCCTTGAGCGTGACCCGGTCACGGCGGCGCTCTGCCGGCACAACTGGCCGCTGGTCGAGGTCGTCGATGCGGACGCGACCGAGGCGCAGGTGCTCGCTGCCGAGGTCGAGCGGCTCGCCCCGACCGACGCGGTGTTCGCCGATCCGGCCCGGCGCGACGCGGACGGACCCCGCGACGCCCGCCTGCGGGCGATGCCCGAACGTGACCCGGCCCGCTGGGCTCCGCCGTGGCCCTGGCTGGTCGCGCTGCCACACCCACGTGTTGCCGCCAAGGTCGCCCCGTCGCTGGCCGTCCCGGCCGGGTGGCACGCCGAGTGGTCAAGCGTGCACCGCGTGGTGGTGGAGTGCGCCCTCTACTCGTGGCCGGTCTTCGCCGAGGAGCGGCGCGCCGTCGTCTGGGCCGGTGGCGAGGCCGTCGTCGTCCCGACCGGCTCGCCCGGGCCGGCGGCACCGGCCGATGCGTTGGGCGACTGGCTGTACGAACCAGACCCCGCCGTGGTGAAGGCCGGCGCGGTCGCCACCGTGCTCGCGGATCACCCGCAGGTCCGGCCGCTCGGCCCGCACAGCACCTGGCTCACCGGCCCCGAGGCGCGGCTCGGGCTGGCGGTCCGTGGCTTCGAGGTGGTCAGCCAGCTTGACGGAAGCGAGCGCCAGCAGCGCCGCCGGCTGGACGAGCTGGCCGTCGCCGCCCTGACGGTCAAGTCCCGTGACACCGGGGTCGCGCCCGCCACGGTCCTGCGCGGGCTGGGCAGGCGCGAAGGCGCCGGGCATGTCCTCGTGCTCACCCGGCTGGGCGATCGGTCGATCAGGGTGCTGTGCCGGCCAGCACGCGGGCTACCTGCCTGATCGAGCGGGCATCCGTGCCACAGCAGCCGCCAATGGCAGTGGCGCCGGCGCCGTGCCACCGACGGACGAGATCGTCGGCGAACACCCCACCTTCGGCCACCTCGCCGGACCACGCGCCCGTGGTCGCGTCCCACGTGCCGCCCGCATTCGGGTAGATAACGATGGGCAGATCGGTGGCGGCACGTACCCGGGTCACCAGCGCCAGGACGTGGCGCGGATCGGTGCAGTTGATTCCCACCGCGACCACGGAGGGCGATTCGGCAGCGACGCGAACGGCCTCCTCGATGGGCTGCCCGGCGCAGGTGCGCGCCTCGTCGGCCGCGGAGAACGTCATCCACGCCGGCACCTCCGGGACCGCCTCGAGCGCCTCCACGACGGCCCGGGCCTCATCGACGTCGGGGATGGTCTCGACGGCGAAGAGGTCGGGCGAGGATGCCGCCAGGATCTCCAGTCGTGGCCGGTGGAAGTCCACCAAGTCCTCGTGGGACAGGCCATAGCGTCCGCGGTACTCCGACCCGTCGTGCAGGACGGCGCCGTACGGCCCGATGCTGGCAGCCACCCGCACGGCAGAGCGGCCGGCGGCACCTCCATCCGCCGCGTGCCGCGCCACCGTCACGCTGGCCGCGAGAGCAGCATCGGCCTGCGACTGGGCCAGGCCCTCGGCGCGAAAGCCCAGCCGGGAGACCTGGTAGCTGGCCGTGATGACGACGGTCGCACCGGCGTCGACGAATGCCGCGTGCGCCCGGGCGACCGCCCCGGGGTCATCCAGCAATGCACGCGCGGTCCACAGTCGGCCGGACATGTCCGCACCGTGACTGGTCAGCTGGGTCGAGAGCCCGCCGTCGACCACGACAGGGCCAGCGCCGAAGAGCCCGGCCCACCTGTCGATCGCCGTCACCATGACGACCGGGTAACCGACATGGTCGATGTCGTCGCGAAGTCCAGTCCGGACGGTGGCACGCCGGCAGCCGCGAGGCGGGCCCCGAGCGCGGCGATCATGGCCCCGTTGTCGGTGCACAGTCCCGGACTGGGCACGCGCAGGGACAACCCGGCTGCTGCGCACCGCTCCTGGGCCATGGCCCGCAGCCGAGAGTTCGCGGCGACGCCCCCTCCGAGGACGAGGTCGCGCACGCCCCGGTCGCGGCAGGCCGCCACGGCCTTGGCCGTGAGCACATCCGCAATGGCCTCCTGGCACGACGCGGCGACGTCTGCGACCGGAACCGGTTCACCCGCCGCCTCCCGGGCCCGGACCCAACGGGCCACCGCGGACTTCAGGCCGGAGAACGAGAAGTCGTACGGGTGCTGCGCCAGGTCCCCCGGCGCGCTGAGGCCGCGCGGGAACGCGATTGCCTCAGGATCGCCATCGAGGGCTGCCCGGTCGATCCATGGCCCGCCCGGGAACGGCAGGCCGAGCAGCCGGGCCACCTTGTCGAACGCCTCTCCCGCCGCGTCGTCGAGCGTCTGGCCGAGCGGCTCGATGGTGGTGGCGTCATCCGTGACGAGCAGCAGTGACGAGTGGCCCCCCGACACCAGCAGGCCGATGACAGGGTCCGGCAGCCGGCCATGCTCGAGTTCGTCCACGATCACGTGCCCGGCCAGGTGGTTGACTCCATAGACCGGGATGCCCAGGCCGACCGCCAGCGCCTTGGCAGCGGCGACGCCGACGAGCAGCGCGCCGACGAGACCGGGACCCGCGGTGACCGCGATCGCGTCGACCTCGCCGAGGCGGATACCCGCGTCGGCGCACGCGCGGTCAAGGGCGGGAGCGATCGCCTCCAGGTGCGCCCGGCTGGCAACCTCGGGGACAACGCCGCCGAACCGGGCCTGCTCGTCCACGCTGGACGCGATCTCGTTGGCGAGCAGGACGCTGCCGCGGACCAGGCCCACGCCGGTCTCGTCGCACGACGTCTCGATCCCCAGGACCAGCGGGCCGTCGGCGCTCAAGCCGGGGCCTGCGCAACCCGGTCAGGGCCGTCCAGCCGGCATCGCATGATCACGGCATCTCCGCCGTCGTGGTAGTACGCGCGGCGCTCGCTGATGCGCGCGAAGCCACGGCTTTCGTAGAGCGCGATCGCGGCCGCGTTGTCACTGCGCACCTCGAGGATCGTGTGCGTGCAGCCAGCCGCACGGGCATCGCCGAGCAGGCGGTCGAGCATCACCCTGGCGATCCCGTGCCCCTGATGGCTGGGCGTCACCGCGAGGGTCTGGATGTCGCTGTCCGGTGGCATCAGGTAGGCGCCTCCGTAGCCGATGACGGCTCCGGCGTCCCGGCACACGACGTAGCGACGGGTCGGCTGGGCCAGTTCCTGCCAGAACTGCTCGACCGACCACGGATCCCCGGGGAAGACCGCGCTCTCGATCCGGGCAACGTCGTCTACGTGCCACCACCTCATCGGCTCGACCAGGCGTCCGGTCTCCCCGATAATCGCGGAATCGGCGCTCGCCCCTGCATCGGTGCTCATGCCGGCTGCACCGCCACGGCGTCCGGCCGGCGCAGGTACAGGGGCTGCGGCGGCAGCAGCAGCGCACCTCGCAGGGCCGCTGCGGTGGGCGAGCCGTCGTCACCATGGCTCGACAGTGGTGTCGCGCCGATCAGCGGCACCACGCCGGTTGCGAGGAGCGCACCCACGCGACGGGCGATCCAGGAGGCCTGTGGGTGGCCCCACCCCGGTCGCTCGTCGGCGCGTACCGAGCCGAACCAGTCCGCGTACTCCCGCGCACCGGATCCAAGCCAGGCCCCCGAGCGCACGCCTGGGTCGATGTCGCCGGGACGGCTGACGAGAGGGCCCTGCAGTCGCTGGCCATCGCCCGAGTAGGCAGCCCAGTACACCTCTCGACGGCGGGCATCCCCGGCCACTCCGAACGGCACCCCCTCGCCTCCCTCGACGAACGCCGCCGCGATGGCGTCCAGGGAGCACAGTCCGTGGACGGGACGGCCCCAGGCCAGGCCCAGCGCGATCGCCGAGGCGAGGCCGACCCGCAGGCCCGTATATGGCCCCGGACCGACCCCGCAGGCGATGGCGACAATGGTGCCTGGCCCTGCCGAGCCGGCCCTCAGCACGTCGGCCAGCATCGGGGCAAGGACCTCGGCATGGTGCCGCGGGTCGAGATGGGACCGCTCGGCGACGACCTCGTCGCCGTTGACGAGGGCGACCGAGGTGAGGGCGGTGGACGTATCGAAGGCCAGGATCACGGCGAGTCGCCACCGGCCACGTCCGGGACGGCCCGTGCCGCCCAGGGCGAACGCGCCCAGGTGGCGTCGGCCCACGCGAGGTCGACGACGCGCGTCTCGACGGCAGGGTCCGGTGAGCGGGCGATCGTCACCAGCGCCCATCGGTCGGACAACCCGTCCACCACGCCCGCACCCCACTCGACCACGACGACGCTCGTGGCCAGGTCCGACTCCAGATCGAGGTCCTCGACCTCGCCCAGCGAGCCCAGCCGGTACGCGTCCACGTGCACGAGGTCGGGTCCACCCGACGGATGAGCGTGCGACCGGGCGATGACGAAGGTCGGGCTGGTCACCTGCTCGGCTATGCCCAGGCCACGTCCAAGACCCTGGGCGAGAGTGGTCTTCCCGGCCCCCAGGTCGCCGTTGAGGACGACGACCTCGCCGCCGGAGCATGCGCGCCCGATCGCGGCGCCGAGCCCCCGCATCTGGTCGGCGCTCGAGGCGCTGCGTCGGTCGGCCGGGCTCACGCCACACCGTCGGTGGGCATGCCCTCGATGTCCCGGCGGACCCGATCGAGGAGTGCCAGCAGGAGGGCATCGACCTGCTCGTGCCGGTCGATCGTCAGCATGTGCCCGCTGTCCGGGATGACGACGTACTCCGCACCCGGGATGTACCGGACGATCTCGTCGCTCTGCTCCTTGGGGGTGAGCCGGTCCGACGCGCCAGCGATGACCAGCACCTCCGCCGACTGCAACGCCGGCAGTGCGTTGCGACGGTCGTCGTCCTGCAGCGCAGGCAGGAACTCCGCGAGCACGTCGATCGCCGTCGACGACACCATGCCGGCCACGAACCGGCCGGCCTGGTCGGTCGCGTTGGAGCCGAACGAGTAGACCTTGGTGAGCAGCAGTCCCAGGTCGGTATCGGCCCACCGAGTCCGCTCGACCAGGTCCTTCTGCCGGGCCACGACGGCGGCCACGGACGGTGCGAGCCGCAGGACGGCCCTGCCGAGCGCGGGCGGCAGGCCCAGGACACCGAGGCTGAGCCCCGTCGCCGTGGTCGCGATCAGGGCCACGCCGAACACGCGCTCGGCGAAGAGCTCGGGGCGCTGCTGGGCCAGAGCCATGACCGTCATGCCACCCATCGAGTGGCCGACCAGCATGAGCGGGCCGTGCGGCGCAAGGGCGTCGATCACCGACCCGAGGTCGCTGCCGAGCTGGTCCACATGATGGGAGTCGAACTCCGCTCGGTCCGAGCGGCCATGGCTGCGCTGGTCGTAGAACACCAGGCGGGCCTGGCCGCGCATGGCCCTGCGCTGGAAGTGCCAGGAGTCCTGGTTGAGCGCGTAGCCGTGGCAGAAGACCACGCTCAGGTCGCTCAGGTCGGGCTGCGACGGATCGTCGACCTCGGCGTGGAGCAGGGACCCATCGCTCGCCTCGACGACGTGCACCGTCCCGCGGAGCATGCCGAACTCCTCGCCGTCCCCACCCGGCACGAGAGCGGCCCGGCGCAGCAGCGAGCGTTCGGCGAGCGCCCCGATCGCGGCACCGGCGGCGATGGCGCCCGCGGCGACGAGGCCCCGGCCGGCCAGCCGCGCAAACCCGGCATCCGGGCTCATGCGGCGCCGCCGACATACGCGCGCGGTACGCGCGGCCCGATGCGAGTGACGATCTCGTACCCGATCGTGCCCATGGCGTCCGCCCAGTCGTCAGCAGTGGGCTCGCCCGAGTGACCCGGACCGAAGAGGACGACCGGGGCGCCTGCCTCGGCTGCATCGCGGCCCAGGTCGACGACGAACTGGTCCATCGCCACCCGCCCGACGCACCGATGCCGCCGGCCGGCAATGGCCACCTCGACCCGGTCGCTGCCGGCCCGCGGGATGCCGTCGGCGTAGCCGAGCGGGACCAGCGCGAGCGTCGTCGCCGCGCGGGTCGACCAGGTGTGGCCGTAGGACACACCCGTGCCTGGCTCGACCGCCTTCGTGTTGGCAAGGGCCGATCGAAGGGTCATGGCCGGGACCAGCCCTAGGTCGGCGGCGGGGCCCAGTGCGCGGGCAGGGGTCAGCCCGTACATCGCGATTCCGATGCGCACCAGGCCGGCCCGCAAGTCCGGGTGCGCCCACAGTCCTCCGCTGTTGCTGAGGTGTTGCAGGTCCGGCCGGAGCCCGGCGGCGGCCGCCTCGGCGACCGCGTCGGCGAAGCGGGCGCGTTGGGCCGTGACCGAGCCCGCACCCGGGGTGTCGGCATCGGCGAAGTGAGTCCATAGGGCCACCACGTCGACGGCCCCTTCCGCGCCTGCCTGAGCGACCGCTGCAAGGACCCCTGGCCACTCGGCCGGGCCCGCGCCGTTGCGCGACAGGCCGGTGTCGACCTTGAGGTGGACACGCGCTGACGTGCCGTGACGGCGCGCCGCTGCTGCGACCTCCGCGAGCGCCCAGGTGGTCGAGACCGATAGGTCGATGCCCTGGGCCACGCATGCGTCGACATCGGGGTCCCCGGGAGTCCACAGCCACGCGAGGACGCGGCCGGCATCCCCGTCGGCCCGCAGCGCAAGGGCTTCAGCGGGCAAGGCCACGCCCAGCCACGGGACACCGTGGGCTCGAGCAGCGCGCGCCACCGGGAGCATCCCGTGGCCGTATGCGTCGGCCTTGACGACGGCCATGATTTGCGCGCCCCCGGCCCGCTCGGCGACGACGTCGAGGTTGGCCGCGATGGCGGAGAGGTCGACCTCGGCAACTCCCCGGGTCATGACCGGTCCCCGGCGAGATCGCCGAAACGGGCCCTGTCCACCGCTGCCGGAAGGCAGCGAACGAGGTCAGGTGCCACGACGGGTGCGTGCCGCGCCGCGATGCGACCGGCCGCGCCGTGCAGCCACACGCCCGCAGCCACGGCCTCGATGAGGTCGCCGGCCGATCGATGCCCGTCGGCCCAGGCGCCGGCAAGGAGGCCAGCAAGGATGCCGGTCAGGACATCCCCGGAGCCGGCCGTTCCGAGGTCAGAGGTCCCCTCGGTATCGATCCAGCACTCGCCCTCGGGCCCGGCCACGATCGTCCCGGGTCCCTTCAGGACGACGACGCAGGACAACTCGGCGGCAGCCGCCAAGGCCGCCTCGCGGCGTCCGGGCGAGCGGGCGAGCAGCCCCGGCTTGAGCCGGTCGAGCTCGCCGTCATGCGGCGTGAGCACGGTGAGCAGCCCCGCCGCCGTGCGCTCGGCGATCAGCGCGCGGATCACGCGGTCATCCGCAGCCACGCCCAGGGCTCCGGCGTCCAGCACCACGGGCACCGGCGCGGCCAGCACCGCCATGACCGCCGGGTGGTCGGCCGAATCCCCGGGGAAGCCAGGGCCGCATCCCCAGGCGTCGACACGGGACTGCGCGGACGGCGGCGATCCGTCAACGACAACGTCGGGAAAACGCGTGACGACCGCCGTGGCGACACCATCGCCGCGATCGAGGTACCGGGTCATCCCGGCGTTCGCCCGCCGCGCCGACCCCACCGCCAGCAGCGCCGCCCCAGGGTAGGTCGCGGAGCCGGCCGCAACGCCGACCACGCCGCGTCGGTACTTGTAGGCATCCGGCGCGGGCTCGCCGACCCAGCGGGCGACGTCGATCGACTCGATGACGCGCGCCGTCGGGGGGGCGGTGAACGCCAGGCCGATGTCGACGATGCGGACGCTGCCGCAGTGCTGCGCGCCCGGCGCGACCACGAGTCCTGGCTTGAGGGCGCCGAAGGTCACCGTGACGTCGGCGTCGACCGCTGGCCCCGCTACGGCACCCGTGTCAGCGTCGACTCCAGACGGCAGGTCGGCGGCAACGACGATCGCTCCACTGCCGCTGGCCGCCTCCGCCAGTTGCGCGGCAGCGGGACGAAGCCCGCCGTGCCCGCCGATGCCGAGGATCCCGTCGATGACGAGATCGGCCCGCGAGACCAGGGTCCGTAGAGCCTCATCGGTCGCGGACCACCGGTGCAGGCGCCCGCCCGCCGCACGCAGTGCCGCGGCACCCTCGTCGTGGACGCTGTCCGCGACGATGACCGCATCCACGCGGCTGCCGCGCCGCGCCAGCATGGCCCCCGACCAGAGGGCATCACCACCGTTGTTCCCGGCGCCGGCCATCACGACGACCCGTCGGCCGGCCACGCCGCCCGTGGCACCGTCAAGCAACTCCGCGCAGGCCACGGCCAGCGCGAACGCGGCGCGCTCCATGAGGGCACCCTCGGGCGTCACGGCGAACGCGGCGGCCTCCGCTGCGCGCACCTGCGCGACATCCCGGACGCCGATCACCCCGACCCCCTTGCTGCGCGGGCGACCACGAACGCGATCGCCATTCCCCCATCATGGCTCAGGGACACCAGCCATGACCCGATGCCGAGCCGGGCAGCGGCCGCCTCGACCGAGCCACTCAGGTGGAGTGCCGGCTGACGGCGATGGCCGGACAGCACCTCGCAGTGGTGCCAGGAAAGGCCCGTGCTGTCGACGAGGACCTTGGCGACGGCCTCCTTGGCGGCCCACCGTGCGGCCAGGGACGCAACTCGGCCAGGTCCGGTGCCACAGGCCTCCACCTCCCGATCGGTGAAGACGCGCGAAACCAGTCCGGGCGTGCGCGCGATCGACGCGCCGAATCGGGCGACATCGACGAGGTCGACTCCGATGCCGACCACGGGTCCTTCGGGGATCAGGGCGCTACTCAACCGTGACGGACTTGGCGAGATTGCGGGGCTGGTCTACGTCGAGGCCACGGGCCGTGGCCATCTCGCAAGCGAACACCTGCAGCGGAACCGTGGCGACCAAGGGCTGCATGAGCGTCGGAACCGCCGGGATCCGGATCACGTGGTCGGCGAACTCTGCGATGACCTCGTCGCCCTCCTCGGCGATCGCGATGACGCGCGCCCCGCGGGCGCGGACCTCCTGGATGTTGGACACGATCTTGTCGTGCAGCACGGATCGCCCTCGAGGTGACGGGACGATGACGATGACCGGCACGCCCTCCTCGATCAGCGCGATCGGCCCGTGCTTCAACTCGCCGGCGGCGAACCCCTCGGCGTGCATGTAGGCGAGTTCCTTGAGCTTGAGGGCGCCCTCGAGGGCAACCGGGTAGCCGACATGCCGGCCGAGGAACAGGACCGACGTCGAGGAGGCGAGCTCGCGGGCCAGCGCGCGCACCGGTTCGGTGGTGTCGAGCACGAGGTCGACCTTGCTCGGCATGCTGTCGAGCTCCTCGAGGATGCCCCGGATCTCGTCCTCGAACATCGAGCCGCGCACCTGTGCCAGGTACAGGCCGACCAGGTAGGCCGCAATGATCTGAGTAAGGAAGGCCTTCGTCGATGCGACGGAGATCTCAGGCCCTGCATAGGTGTACAGGACGGCGTCGGACTCCCGCGGAATGGTGGATCCGACCGTATTGCAGATGGCGAGCGTCTTCGCTCCCTGTGCCTTGGCATGCCGCAGCGCCATCAACGTGTCCATCGTCTCGCCCGACTGGGAGATCGCGATGACCAGTGTGTCCGGCCCGACGATCGGGTCTCGGTAGCGGAACTCGCTGGCCAGCTCGACCTCGACCGGCAGCCGCGTCCAGTGCTCGATGGCGTACTTGGCGACCATGCCCGCGTGCGCGGCCGTGCCGCAGGCGATCACGACCACCTTGGTGACCGCTCGCAGTGCCGCGTCCTCCGCCGCCGACACATCCAGCTGGATCCGGTGGTCCTTGCTGATGCGCCCCCGGAGGGAATCGGCGACCGCCCGGGGCTGTTCGGCGATCTCCTTGAGCATGTAGAGGTCGTATCCGCCCTTCTCCGCGGCCGACGTGTCCCAGTCCACGTGGAAGGGACGGGTCTCGACCGGCTCGCCCGCGAAGTCGGTGACCACCACGGAATCCGGTCGGATTGCGACGACCTGGTCCTGGCCCAGCTCGAGCGCCGACCGCGTGTGGTCGACGAATGCCGCCACGTCAGACGCCACGAAGTTCTCGCCCTCGCCGAGCCCGACGACGAGAGGGGAGTTGCGACGCGCCGCGACCACGAGATCCGGCTGGGTGCGATCGATGCACACGAGGGTGAACGCACCCTCAAGCCGCCGGCAGGTGCGGCGCATCGCCTCGGCGAGGTCCCCGTCAGCCTCCGGCAGCGAGTGCGCGAGCAGGTGAGCAACGACCTCGGTGTCGGTCTCGGACGCAAGGACCACGCCCGCGGCAGTGAGCTCGGCCCGCAGCCCTGCGAAGTTCTCGATTATCCCGTTGTGTATGACGGCGACGCGACCGTCGTCGCTGACATGCGGGTGGGCATTCCGGTCGGTGGGTCCGCCGTGGGTGGCCCAACGGGTGTGGCCGATGCCTGTGGTCGAGTCAGGCATCGGGTCGCTGCCGATGAGGGTCTCAAGGTTGGCAAGCTTGCCGGCCTTCTTGCGGACGACGAGGGCGCCGTCGCTGATGACGGCAACCCCGGCGGAGTCGTAGCCTCGGTACTCAAGCCTGCGCAGGCCGTTCACGATGACGTCGAGGGCCTGCTTGCTGCCTACATACCCCACGATTCCGCACATAGGGGCAAGCCTACGCGGCCACTGACGGCACAATGGCGCCGTGATGACGGTCCGGGTGCGTTGCCCCGATGACCTGTCTTCGCAGGTCGTGCGACTCCTTGAGGGGATCCCGGCGATCAGCGCGCTTGCCGTCTACCCGGACGCCAGCCTTCTGCCCAAGGGCAGCATCATCGAGGCCGACCTGCCGCGTGAGGAGGTCAACGCCGTCATCGACGCCCTGGTCGACCTCGGCGTCCCTGTTGAGGGCACCATCCAGGTCTTTTCGGTCCCGACCTTCGTGTCACGGCCTGGGCTGCGGGCTGAGCAGGATGCCCCCGGAGCGGGCACGGATGCCGTGGTGTGGGCCGAGGTCTTGGAACGCGCCTACGAGGACTCCGCCCTGACCTGGACGTACCTGAGCTTCATGATGCTGGCCACCCTGCTCGCCGCTATCGCCGTGGTAACCGACTCGGTGGTCCTCGTCATCGGCGCCATGGTGCTCGGTCCGGAGTTCGTGCCGATCGCGGCCCTGGGCCTGGGCCTGGTCCGCAGGCGATACCACCTGCTGCGCCAGTCCCTGCGCACCCTCGTCATCGGCTTCGCCGTGGCCATCGCCGCCGTGGCTGCCTTGGCGCTGGTGGCCCGATGGACGGGGCTCATCGACGGTTCGGACCTCCTGCTCGAGCACCGGCCCGGCACTAGCTTCATCTACCAGCCGAACGCATGGTCGCTCATCATCGCCGTGATCGCGGGGGCGGCCGGCGTGCTGGCACTGACCTCCGCCAAGTCCGGCGGGTTGGTCGGGGTGTTCATCTCGGTCACGACCATCCCCGCCGCCGGGAACATCGCGGTGGCAGCGGTGTTCGCCGAGTGGAGCGAGGTGTGGGGCAGTTCCCTCACCCTCGTGGTCAACATCACCGGGATGGCGCTGGCCGGGTGGCTGACGCTGACGCTGCAGCAGGCCGTGTGGTCTCGCCTCAGTCGAGGGCGAGGTCAGTGGCCACGACCGCCGCGAGCCCGTCCGCGATCCGCCGGGCCTGGACCTCGGTAGGCGCCTCGACCATCACGCGGATGACCGGCTCGGTGCCGGAGGGGCGCAGCAACACGCGGCCCGTGGTGCCGAGTTCTGCCTCTGCCGCCGCCACGGCAGCCGCGACGCCGCTGGCTCCGTCGACGCCCGCGCGGTCGACACCGCGGACGTTGACCAGGACCTGCGGGAGCTTGATGACCATCGAGGCAAGGGCGGACAGGGGTCGCCCGGTGGCCGCCACCTCGGCCAGCAGGTGCAGTGCGGTGAGGAGCCCGTCGCCCGTGGTGGCGTACTGCGACATCACGACGTGCCCGCTCTGCTCCCCGCCGAGGACGAAGCCGCCGTCGCGCATCGCCTCGAGCACGTACCGGTCACCGACCCCGGTCTCGACGACGTTGATGCCCGCCTCGCGCATCGCGATGCTGAAGCCGAGGTTGGCCATGACCGTCGCGACCACCGTGTTGCCGGCCAGACGGCCCTGGCGGGCCATGGCCACGGCGAGGATGGCCAGGATGTGGTCGCCATCGACCACATTGCCGTCGGCATCCACCGCCAGGCAGCGATCGGCATCGCCGTCGTGGGCGATGCCGGCATCAGCGCCATGCGCCCTGACGGCGTCGATGAGGCTGCCCATGTGCGTGCTCCCGCAGTCCTCGTTGATGTTCAGCCCGTCGGGCTCGGCATGGATCGCGATGACCGTCGCACCGGCACGCTCGAGTACGTCGGGGGCCACCTGTGAGGCCGCGCCGTTCGCGCAGTCCACGACCACCGTCAGTCCGTCGAGCCGTTGGGCGGTCGTGGTCAGCACGTGGTCGGCGTAGTGACGGAAGGCCTTGACCTCGCGCCGCACCCGCCCGACGGCGGCGCCCACCGGACGGTCCCAGGGATCGTTCAGGCGCTGCTCGATCGCGTCCTCGATGGCGTCGTCCAGCTTGTGCCCGCCACGGGAGAAGAACTTGATGCCGTTGTCCGGCATGGGGTTGTGGGAGGCCGACAGCATGACCCCGAGGTCGGCATCAAGGCTCTCGGTGAGGAAGGCTGCGGCCGGGGTCGGCAGGACGCCCACCAACGACACGTCGACGCCCGCGCTTGCCAGTCCGGCGACGACGGCCGCCTCGAGGAACTCCCCGCTAGCTCGGCCGTCCCGCGCCACCACTGCCCTGGGACGGTGGCCGCTGAACGCACCCGCATCCGCCAGGACGTGAGCGGCCGCCACCGAGAGGTCCAGGGCCAGCTCGGCGGTCACCTCGCGATTAGCGAGCCCGCGCACCCCGTCGGTGCCGAAGAGCCGGCCCACTCGGCTAGCGCTTGCTGTACTGCGGAGCCTTGCGGGCCTTCTTGAGGCCGTACTTCTTGCGCTCCTTGGCCCGCGGGTCGCGGGTGAGGAAGCCGGCCTTCTTCAGGATGGGCCGGTTGCCTTCCTCGTCGATCCCATTGAGGGCCCGGGCCACGCCCAGGCGCAACGCGCCGGCCTGGCCAGAGACGCCGCCGCCATGGATGCGCGCGATGACGTCGAACCGGCCCTCGGCGCCCAGGCTGACGAACGGCTCGTTGACCAGCTGCTGGTGCACCTTGTTGGGGAAGTACCCCTCGAGGTCGCGGCCGTTGATGGTCCAGCGACCGGTGCCGGGGACGAGGCGGACTCGGGCGACGGCCTCCTTGCGGCGGCCGGTGGCGGCGCCGGGCGCGGTGACGATGTCGCGGGCGACAACGGCACGCGTGGGCGTCTCGGTGGTGTACTCGCTTACCGATTCCTCGACGGACTCGTCGAGCTCGGTGGTCTCAATGGTGGCCTCAGACACTGCCAATACCTCTCGTGGAGCCTGGAACCGCGACTACTGCGCGATCTGGGTGATCTGGAAGGGCTGCGGGGACTGGGCCGCATGGGGGTGCAGCGGACCCGCATAGACCTTGAGCTTCTTGATCTGCTGC
Organism: Actinomycetota bacterium; assembly: GCA_030645615.1. Lineage (GTDB taxonomy): Bacteria > Actinomycetota > Actinomycetes > S36-B12 > S36-B12 > UBA10649. The sequence continues at coordinate 217,199 of JAUSNB010000063.1, forward strand.
CGGCCCAGCTTGTTGTGCGGGAGCATCCCCTTGACCGCCTTCTCGACGACCCGGCGGGGGTTGGACTCCATGAGCTCGCTGTACGAGGTCGTGGTGAGGCCGCCCGGGAAGCCGGAGTGGCGATACTCGTTCTTCTGCTGCTTCTTGTTCCCGGTCAGGACGACCTTGTCGGCATTGATCACGATGACGAAGTCGCCAGTGTCGACGTGGGGGGCGAAGATGGGCTTGTGCTTCCCGCGCAGGAGGGTCGCGACGTGGGTGGCCAGTCGTCCGAGGACGACGTCGGTGGCGTCGATGACATGCCAGGTGCGATCGATCTCGCTGGCCTTGGGGCTATATGTGCGCACAGGACGCCACCTTTGGTTTCTCGTCGGGACCGGACTCTGCACGCCCCGGCAGGTGCCGGTGCGCCGTACTGGGCAGCATCCCTGATGCCCAGGCTGTGCATGCGGCCCAGGGCCGTCCACAGCAGCAGCCAAGACTACCGGGGCGCCCCGAGCCAGCCAAATCAGCCCTGCCGACCAGTCGGAAACGGGGCTACCAGTCGGAGAAGACCGGCTCGGGGGTCTCCACCACGCTCGCATCCGCCCGGAACACCCAGAACCGGTCGAATCCGCGGGTGAACCATCGGTCGTGGGTGACCGCCACCACCGTTCCCTCAAAACCGGCCAGACCCTCCTCCAGCGCCTCGGCACTGGCCAGGTCGAGGTTGTCGGTCGGCTCGTCCAGCAGCAGCAGGGTGGCCCCGCCCAACTCCAGCAGCAGGATCTGGAACCGGGCCTGCTGGCCGCCGGACAGGGTGTCGAAGTCCTGCTCCGAGGCCTGGGCGAGTTCATACCTGTCCAGCACTCGGGCCGCCTGCTCGCGTGGCAGCCCCGATCGGTGCTCGTCGCCGCGGTGCAGGATGTCAAGCAGGGTTCGGCCGGACAGGTCGGGACGCACATGCGTCTGGGCGAAGAAGCCGGGCCGCACCCGGGCACCGAGCCGGGCCACGCCGGAATGCGCCACCGGCGCGATCTCCACCTCGCCGACCGGCCGATGCTCGACGTCGGGGTCGGTGCCGCCCCGGGCCAGCAGCCGCAGCAGGTGGGACTTGCCCGATCCGTTGGCGCCGAGCACCGCGAGGCGCTCCCCGAACCAGACCTCGCCGTCGAACGGGGCGGTCAGCCCGGTCAGGGCAAGTGACTCGCACACGATCGCCCGCTTGGCGGTGCGCCCGCCGGCCAGGCGCATCCGGACGTTCTGCTGCCGGGGCACCGCGATCGGTGGACCGGCCTCCTCGAACTTTCGCAGTCGCGTCTGCGCGGCCTGGTACCGCGACGCCATCCCGTCGTTGTAGGTGGCCTTGACCTTGAGGGACTGGACCAATTCCTTGAGCTTGACGTGCTCCTCGTCCCACCGCCGGCGCAGTTCCTCTAGCCGGGAGAACCGGTCAGCCCGCGCCGCATGGAACGAGCCGAACCCGCCGCCGTGCACCCAGACCGTGTTGCCGGCCGCCCCGAGCTCCACTGAGACGACATGGCTGGCGCACTGGTGCAGCAGCTCGCGATCGTGCGAGATGAGCAGGACGGTCTTGGGGGTTTGCCGCAACTGGTCCTCCAGCCACGTCTTGCCCGGAACGTCGAGGTAGTTGTCGGGCTCGTCGAGCAGCAGGATCCCGGCCGGCCCGCGGAGCAGGAGCTCAAGGACCAGCCGCTTCTGCTCGCCGCCGGACAGCGTCGACACCGCACGCCATCGCAGGGTCTCGAAGGGCACGCCCATGGCGGCCACGGTCACCACATCGAACAGCACCTCGGCGTCATAGCCACCGGCCTCCCCGTACTCGGCTATGGCATGCGCGTACGACATCTGGGTCGCCTCGTCGTCGCTCTCCATCATCGCCAACTCGGCCGAATCCAGGCGCTGCGCGGCGGCACGCAGGGGGACCGGGCTGACCCCGAGGAGCAGGTCCCGGACCGTCCCCTCGGACATCTGGCCGACGAACTGCCGCATCACCGCGATGGCATCGCTGTAGACGATCGAGCCTTCGTCGGGCCGAATGTCGCCCGCGACCATGCGCAGCAGCGTCGTCTTGCCAGCCCCGTTCGCTCCGACGAGCGCCGCGGTAGCTCCGTCGGGCACCCGGAAGGAGACGTCGTCGAGCAGGACCCTGCCGTCCGGCAACGAGAAGGTGACGTGCTGGACGTCGATGTGCCCCACGTCAGCCCTCCGTCCGAACGCTGCGGGTCTGGGCCTGGCGGTTGCGGTACTCCCCCGGCGCCGGGTACCCGACCTCCTCGAGCACGAGCGGGTGCGCCGGCATGACGGTCACGGCCGGATCCCGCATTCCGGCGAGGAGGACGTCGGCGGGCCAGTGGACTGGCCTGCGCCCGTCCCCGACCGGGAGCATCGCCCCCGCGAGTGAGCGGACCATCGAATGGCAGAAGGCATCAGCCTGCACCGTCATGACCGCGTCACCACCCGAATCCCTCTCCCAGCCGAGCCGTTGGAGCTCGCGGACCGTGGACGCCTGCGGGCGGGCTCGGCAAAAGGGGGCGAAGTCGTGCTCCCCGAGCAGCAAGGCCGCAGACTCGTTCATGCGCTGAAGGTCGAGCGGCTTGCCCCAGGCCAAGGTGACCCGGCGTCCGAGCGGATCGGGACCGGCCGGGGTGTCACAGACGCGATAGGAATAGCGCCGCCACAGGGCCGCGAACCTCGCATCGAACCCGTCCGGGGCGACCGTGATGCGCGTCACGCGGATATCCCCCGGAAGGGCACGATTCACCCGGGCGACGTCCACGTCGCCCCGAGCGGACGGAACGTCGACGTGGACGACCTGACCGCGAGCGTGCACACCGGCATCGGTGCGGCCAGCGCAGGTCAGCTCGACCCCGGCACCCACGACGTACGCCAGCACCCGTTCCAGCTCGCCTTGCACCGTCCGCAGTCGCTCCTGCCGGGCCCAACCCGAGAAGCCGTGGCCGTCGTAGGCGATGTCGAGGCGAAGACGGATCAGCCCGCCACCCTCAGGGGCGGCGGGCTGATCGATGACCGGTACGTCTGTCAGGACTCGTCCTTCTTCTCGTCAGCCTCGCTGGCCGCATCGTCCACAGCGTCGACCTCCGCGACGTCGATGTCCTCCGCGATAACGTCGCTATCCGTGTCGACCTCGTCGACGACGGTCTCAACGACGGCGGCGGGCGCCGTGGTCTGGGCTTCCTTGGCCGCCCGCTTGGTCGCGCCCATAGCCTCGGCCACGACCTGCTCGGCCATGGGCTCGACCAGCTCGATGACCGCCATCGGTGCGTTGTCGCCCTTGCGCGGGCCGATCTTGGTGATGCGGGTGTAGCCGCCCGGACGCCCGGCGTAGCTCGGTCCGATCTCGGTGAACAGCGTGTGCACGACCGACTTGTCCCGCACGACCGTCAGCACCCGGCGCCGAGCGTGCAGGTCGCCCCGCTTGGCGAACGTGATCAGCCGCTCGGCCAGCGGCCGCAGTCGCTTGGCCTTGGCCTCGGTCGTGGTGATGCGCCCGTGCTCGAACAGCGCGGTGGCCAGGTTGGCCAGCATCAGCCGCTCGTGGGCCGGACCGCCGCCGAGGCGGGGACCCTTGGTTGGCGTAGGCATTGCTTCTCCTCAGTGCTCTAGGGCGGGCGGACGGGCTAGAGCTGCTCGTCCTCGGCGTAGGCGAGGTCATCGTCCTCGTCGGTGAAGTACACGGCGGCACCCGGATCGAACCCGGGCGGGCTGTCCTTGAGGGCCAGCCCAAGGCCGGCCAGCTTGACCTTGACCTCGTCGATCGACTTCGCACCGAAGTTGCGGATGTCGAGGAGGTCGGCCTCGCTGCGGGTGATGAGCTCACCGACGGTGTGGATGCCCTCGCGCTTGAGGCAGTTGTACGAACGAACCGTCATGTCGAGCTGCTCGATCGGCATGGACAGCTGCTCGGCGACGAAGGCGTCGGTCGGCGAGGGTCCGATGTCGATGCCCTCGGCATCGACATTCAGCTCGCGGGCCAGGCCGAACAGCTCGACGAGGGTCTTGCCGGCGGACGCGACAGCGTCCCTAGGCAGCATCGACGTCTTGGTCTCGACGTCGATCACCAGCTTGTCGAAGTCGGTGCGCTGCTCGACGCGGGTCGCCTCGACCTTGTACGTGACCTTGAGGACGGGGCTGTAGATCGAGTCGACCGGGATACGGCCGATCTCCTGGCCGGCCGCCTTGTTCAGCACGGCGGACACGTAGCCACGGCCACGCTCGACCACGAGCTCGATCTCGAGCTTGCCCTTGGCGTTGAGGGTGGCGATGTGCAGATCGGGGTTGTGCACCTCGACGCCGGCCGGCGGCTGGATGTCGGCAGCGGTGATCTGCCCCGGGCCCTGCTTGCGCAGGTACATGACGACCGGCTCGTCGTGCTCGCTCGAGACCACGAGCTGCTTGATGTTCAAGATGAGCTCGGTCACGTCCTCCTTGACCCCGGGGACGGTGGTGAACTCATGCAGCACGCCGTCGACGCGCAGGCTGGTCACTGCGGCGCCGGGGATCGACGAGAGCAGCGTGCGGCGAAGCGAGTTGCCGAGGGTGTAGCCGAAACCGGGCTCGAGTGGCTCGAGGACGAAGCGCGAGCGGAACTCGCTGATCGGCTCCTCGGTGAGCACGGGACGCTGGCTAATAAGCACGATGAACTTCCTTCCAGCGACGACCGCTATTTGACGTCGCGTATCTGCCCGAAACGGGTACTGGCTACTTGGAGTACAGCTCGACGATCAGCTGCTCGTTGACCTGCGTGTCGATGTTTCCGCGGACCGGAAGCGCATGGACGAGGATCCGCATCTGGGACGGGATGACCTCGAGCCACGCCGGGACGGTGCGCTCGCCGACCTCTGCGTGCGCGACGATGAACGGGGTGAGCTCGCGAGACCCCGGGCGCACCTCGACGATGTCGTTGGGCGACACTCGGTACGACGGGATGTTGACCTTGTGCCCGTTGACCATCATGTGGCCGTGGGTCACCAGCTGCCGGGCCATGTCACGCGACTTGGCGAAGCCAGCGCGGAACACGACGTTGTCGAGCCGGGTCTCCAGGATGCGGAGCAGGTTCTCGCCGGTCTTGCCCGACTGGCGTTGCGCCTCCTGGTAGTAGTTGCTGAACTGCTTCTCCAGCACCCCGTACATCCGGGTCGCCTTCTGCTTCTCGCGCAGCTGCAGCAGGTACTCGCTGTCCTTGGACCGGCCGCGGCCGTGCTGGCCGGGCGGGTAGGGCCGCTTCTCGAACGGGCATTTCGGCGACTCGCACTTGGCGCCCTTGAGGAACAGCTTCATTTTCTCGCGGCGGCACCGCTTGCAGTCGGCGTCTGTATAACGCGCCATGGGTGATCTCTCCTAGTTCCGGTTACGCGCGATCAGACGCGTCGACGCTTGGACGGGCGGGTTCCGTTGAACGGCACGGGGGTGACGTCGGAGATCGAGCCGACCTCCAGCCCCGTGGCCTGCAGCGAACGGATAGCGGTCTCGCGGCCGGAGCCCGGACCCTTCACGAATACGTCGACCTTGCGCATGCCGTGCTCCATCGCGCGCCGGGCCGCGGCCTCGGCAGCGAGCTGAGCGGCGAACGGCGTGGACTTGCGGCTTCCCTTGAAGCCGACCTGCCCCGCGCTTGCCCACGCGATGACCGCGCCCGTGGGGTCGGTGATCGAGACGATCGTGTTGTTGAACGTGCTCTTGATGTGAGCGTGGCCGTGGGCCACGTTCTTCTTCTCCTTGCGGCGGACCTTCTTCGCCGCAGGTGCCTTGCCGGTCTTGGGGGCCATCGGTCAGTTCTCCAGGGTCTCGAGGTAGGTCACTTCGTTGCCTTCTTCTTGCCAGCGACCGTCTTGCGGGGACCCTTGCGGGTGCGCGCATTGGTGTGCGTGCGCTGGCCGCGGACCGGAAGGCCCTTGCGGTGACGAAGGCCCTGGTAGCAGCCGATCTCGACCTTGCGGCGGATGTCTGCGGTCACCTCGCGGCGGAGGTCGCCCTCGACCTTGACGTTGGTGTCGATCCAGTCGCGCAGGGCGAGGACCTGGTCGTCCGTGAGGTCCTTGGACCGCAGATCGGGGCTGATGCCGGTCGACTCGAGGGCCTTGGCGGCCTGCGAGCGTCCGATGCCATAGATGTAGGTGAGTGCGACCGCCATGCGCTTGTCGCGCGGCAGGTCGACACCAACGAGTCTTGCCATGGTGGCGTTCTCTCTTCTGTCGTGCACGAGGTTTGCGGAGCGGAGCCAGTCCTGCCCGCCCAACATGGCGTCTTTCGGGGCAGGTCCCCGGCCTCGTGACCGGGGGTGTCGTCCCGCACGGGTGCGGGGGTCGGGCTCTGCTGTGTTCGGTGCCCGGGTTGTCTCCCCTGGCACCGCGTCAGTGCCGGATTAGCCCTGACGCTGCTTGTGTCGCACGTTGTCGCAGATGACCATGACGCGGCCGTGGCGACGGATGACCTTGCACTTGTCGCAGATCTTCTTGACGCTCGGCTGGACCTTCATGGCTCTCTTCCTTGACGGTGTAACGAGTACTACTTGTAGCGGTAGACGATTCGGCCACGGGTCAGGTCGTAGGGCGAAAGCTCCACGACGACCCGGTCGTCCGGCAGGATCCGGATGTAGTGCATCCGCATCTTGCCGCTGATGTGCGCGAGCACCTTGTGCCCGTTGTCCAGTTCCACCCGGAACATGGCATTGGGAAGCGACTCCGTGATCGTGCCCTCGAGCTCGATCGCGCCGTCCTTCTTGCCCATACCCTCAGCTTCCGTCGTGGTGCCGCCCCCTGGGGAGCCCCGTACGGGGCAAGCAGCTCACCACGCAGGTCACACGCGGCCATCCGGCGAGCCGGATGGCGTGATGGACGAACGGGGAAGCCCCTTGTCGGCCCGTGGAGTCTACGCCCAGCGGGTCGGCAAAGAGAAATCGGGGTGGCCGCCCGTCAGCCGGACGGGACCTGCCGATATCCGGACGGCTAGGCGAAGGCGATGGTCGCGCGCACCATCTGGTGGTCCGAGGCCTGGTAGTCGGGGTTGTGCGCCCGCCCGTTGAGGTACATGACGTGCTCGTACGAGACCATCGTGATGCCCGGACCGAATCCGAAGATGTAGTCGATCCGCGTCGCGTAGCCCTTGGGGTTCTTCTTGTTCGGCCGGGCCATGTAGGGATTGACCGGGAAGCCATTGTTGCCGTTGGCCGCGTTGGAGTTGATCGTCGGATACTGGACGTTCTTCTTGATCTTGGCCGTGAACGCGTCGACCCAGCCGGTGTTGGTCAGCATCTTCTGCACGCCGTTGGGCTGTCGTGCCGCGTATGAGTTCAGGTCGGCCATGAGGATCACCGGCGTTCCGGTCATACCCCTCGTGGCGTTGACCATGCCCACCCAGCCGGCCAGTGCCAGCCCAACCGCCACCCGGGCTGCCTCGGCACCGGGGCCCTTGTCACTGTCGGTGTGCAGGGAGATGGCCAGGAACGGGCCGGCCCCGTTGTTGCCCCGCAGGTAGGCCCACTCGACCGACCGGGTGGCGGAGCCGGGATCGATCCCGGGGGCGATGGACTGCAGCATGACCCGCCCCGTGCTTGAGCCCTGTGGCGTGGGGAAGACGGACACGGTCGAGGTCTTGTAGGCGAGCAGCGCTGTCGTCTCGCACGGCGACGGCCCCGCCAGCTGGCCGGCGGCGTCGCGCGGCCGGCGGCACTCGTTGTCCGCATCCGCGACCGAGATCGGCACGTACCCGCTGGGCGCGATCAGTCGCGTGACGTCCTCGACCTGCGTCTTGACGCCGGCGGTCCCGTGGTTCGTGACCTCCTGCAGGCCCAGGACGTCGGCACCGGACTCCGCGATGACCCGCGCCACCTTCTCCCTGCGGGATTCCCAAGGCGTGGCACCATTCGTGCACTGCGTCGGCCCCGGCTTCGCGCCGCAGACGTTGAAGGAGGCGAACACGAGGGAGCCCGCGGCGACGGACGGCGTGGCCGTGAGCATGGTCAGACCGAGCCCAGCAATGACCCCGAGAGCCAGCACCCTGCGCATGATTTCCTCCAGAGAAGACGGCTGTTGCTTCTAGGTTAACCCACAGGGTCCGGTCAAGACCGGGGGTCCGCGGCAAAGGTCACAGGCGAACGTCGGCCAGGGCGGTCAGCACCCAAGGCCCGTCCTCGGTGACCGCCACCGTGTGCTCCCAGTGCGACGCCCAGGAGCCGTCCGCGGTCGAAACCGTCCAGCCATCGGCCAGCACCATCACCTCGGCGCTGCCGAGGGTGGCCATCGGCTCGATCGCCAGCGCCATCCCGGGCTCGAGGACGGGGCCGCGTCCCGGGGCGCCGTAGTTGAGGATGTGCGGGTCCATGTGCATCCGGGAGCCGATGCCGTGGCCGCCGTATTCCTCGACGACTCCGTAGCGCCCGCCGATCGCCAGCTCGACGGCATGGCTGATGTCGGTGAGGCGGTTCCCCGCACGGGCCGCCGCCAGCCCCGCCCACATCGAGGCCTCGGTGGTCCGGGACAGCTCGGCGATCTCCGGGCTGGCCTGCCCCACGAGGATCGAGACAGCCGCGTCCCCGTGCCACCCGTCGACGACCGCGCCGAAGTCGACGGACAGCAGGTCGCCGTCGGCCAGCACCCGGTCGCCCGGGATGCCGTGAACGACCTCGTCGTTGACCGAGGCGCAGATCACGGCGGGGTAGGGGATGGCACCATGCGGCCGGTAGTGCAGGAACGAGGACGTGGCGCCATGGTCGGACAGGACGTCGCGGGCAAGCTCATCGAGGGAGCCGGTGGTGGTGCCTGGGGTCGCGGCCTCGCTGATGGCAGCGAGCGTCGTCGCCACCACCAGGCCGGCCTGCCGCATCACTGCGAGCTGGTCCGGGCTCTTGATCTCAATGGCCGGCTTGCGGCGGAACACGACGGGCTAGCGCTCGATGCTCAGGGCCGCGAGGATACGACCGGTCACCTCGTCGACCTTGCCCAGTCCGTCGACGGCGACGAGCAGGCCCTTGTCCCGGTAGACGGCCAGCAGTGGCGCCGTCTGCTCGCCATACACCTCGAGGCGGCGGCGGATGACGGCCTCGGTGTCGTCGCTGCGGCCCTGGTCGGCTGCCCGCTTGACCAGCCGGCCCACGACCTCGTCGATGTCGACCTCGAGTTCGACGACGGCATCGAGCCCGAGCCCGTCGGATCGCAGCATGGCGTCCAGCTCGCTTACCTGCTCGACGGTCCGCGGATACCCGTCGAGGAGGAAGCCGGGGCGGCAGTCGTCCTGAGAGAGACGGTCCCGGACCATGGCATTCGTGACGCCGTCCGGCACGTAGTCCCCGGCATCCATGTATCGCTTGGCCTCGATGCCCAAGGGCGTGCCCTGGCTCACGTTGGCCCGGAAGATGTCGCCTGTGGAGACGTGCGGCACCCCGAGGATGCCGGCGATGACGAGGGCCTGCGTCCCCTTCCCGGCTCCCGGGGGGCCCATGAGCACCAGCCGCATCAGCGGAGGAAGCCCTCGTAGTTGCGCTGCTGCAACTGCGCCTCGATCTGCTTGACGGTGTCCAGCCCCACGCCGACCATGATCAGCAGGCTGGTTCCGCCGAACACGAACTGGTTCGAGACCCCTAGGAAACCGAAGGCGAACAAGGGCATGACCGCGATCGCGCCGAGGTAGAGCGAGCCGGGGGCCGTCAGCCGGGTCAGCACGTAGTCGAGGTACTCAGCCGTGGGTCGCCCGGCCCGGATGCCGGGGATGAAGCCGCCGTACTTCTTCATGTTGTCCGCGACCTCGACCGGGTTGAACGTGATCGAGACGTAGAAGTAGCAGAAGAAGACGATCAGGGCGAAGTAGAACAGGCTGTAGTACATGCCTGATCCGGTGCCGAGGTTCGTAGACACCCAGACGGCCCACTCCGACTGGCTGCCGGTCAACTGCACGATGAGGGTCGGCAGGAAGAGCAGCGACGACGCGAAGATGACCGGGATCACGCCCGCCATGTTGACCTTCAGCGGAATGTACGTCGACGTGCCGCCGTACATGCGCCTGCCCACCATGCGCTTGGCGTACTGCACCGGGATGCGGCGCTGGGCCTGCTCGACGAAGACGACGAAGGCCACGATCGCCAGGCCCACGAGCAGGGTCAGCGAGAAGGTGAACGGCCCGCGGCTGCCCCATATCGACGCGAACTGAGCCGGGATGGTCGCGATGATCGAGGTGAAGATCAGCACCGACATGCCGTTGCCGACCCCGCGCTCGGTGATGAGCTCGCCGAACCACATGATCACGGCCGTGCCTGCCGTCATGACGGTGATCATCACGAGGATGACCCAGACCGACTGGTTGGGGATGATCTGCTCGTTGCAGCCGCTGAACAGCGCGCCAGGGGTGCGGGCGAGGGACAGGATCGCGGTCGACTGGAGGATCGCGAGCCCGATCGTCACGTAGCGGGTGTATTGCGTGATCTTGGCCTGTCCGGCCTGGCCATCGGCCTTGAGCGTCTCCAGCCGAGGGATGACCACGGTGAGCAGTTGCAGGATGATGCTCGCGGTGATGTAGGGCATGATGCCCAGCGCGAACACCGACAGCTGCAGCAATGCCCCGCCGCTGAACAGGTTGATCAGTGCGTACACCGAGTTGTCCTGCACGACGTCGATACACCGCTGGATCGCGGAGTAGTCGACGCCGGGCGTGGGCACGACCGAGCCGAGCCGGTAGAGCGCCAGAAGGGCAAGCGTGAAGAAGATCTTCTTGCGAAGATCCGGTGTACGCAGGGCAGCCCCGAACGCACTGATGTGCACTGTGCCTCCTGCTTAGACTTCGGTTGCGGACCCGCCTGCGGCAACGATCTTGTCACGGGCCGTCACGGAGAACGCATTCGCACTCACCGTCACCGCCACGTTGATGTCACCCTGACCGAGAACCTTCACCGGATAGCCCTTGCGGACAGCGCCCTTGGCGATGAGGTCGACCACCGTGACGTCGCCACCCTGGGGGTACAGCTTGGCGAGCATGGCGAGGTTGACGACCTGGAACTCGACCTTGGCCGGGTTCTTGAAGCCCTTGAGCTTGGGCAGCCGCATGTGCAGGGGCATCTGCCCGCCCTCGAACCGGGCCGGGACCTGGTACCGGGCCTTCGTGCCCTTGGTGCCACGACCGGCCGTCTTGCCCTTCGAAGCTTCACCTCGGCCCTTGCGGGTCTTAGGTGTCTTGGCGCCCGGTGCCGGGCGCAGGTGATGGACCTTGAGTGCCATCGTCAGTCGACCTCCTCAACAACGACCAAGTGCCGCACGGTGTTGACCATGCCGCGGATCTCGGGGCGGTCCTCCTTGACGACGGTGTCGCCAATGCGCTTGAGGCCGAGCGAGCGCAGGGTGTTGCGCTGGCTGCTCGTGCCACCGATCTCGGACTTCTTCTGGGTGACCTTCAACCTGGCCATCACGCGCTCATCCCCGCAGCGCGCGCCCGCAGCATGGCGGCGGGCGCGACGTCCTCGAGCGGGAGGCCGCGACGGGCGGCGACCGCCTCAGGAAGTTCGAGCATCTTCAGTGCCGCCACGGTCGCATGGACGATGTTGATGGCGTTGTCGGAGCCCATGGACTTGCTGAGGATGTCGCGGATTCCCGCGCATTCCAGCACGGCGCGGACCGGGCCACCGGCGATGACGCCGGTACCCGGGGCGGCCGGCCGCAGCATGACCACGCCAGCCGCTGCCTCGCCGGTGATGGGGTGAGGGATGGTGCCTTGGATCCTGGGGACGCGGAAGAAGTGCTTCTTTGCCTCCTCGACGCCCTTGGCGATGGCCGCGGGCACCTCCTTGGCCTTCCCATAGCCGACGCCGACCATGCCGTCGCCGTCGCCGACGACCACGAGTGCGGTGAAGCTGAAGCGACGGCCACCCTTGACGACCTTCGCGACGCGGTTGATCGCTACCACCCGCTCGATGTACGTGGACTTCTCCTCGCGGGGAGCGCGCTCCTTGCGCTCCCGGCGATCGCCGGCGCCACTACCGCGGCGCGACGTTTCAGACATGAGGTACCTCTTCCGTTTCGAAGTTCAGGTCGCTAGAAGGTAAGGCCGGCCTCGCGGGCGCCATCGGCGACGGCAGCCACCCGGCCGTGGTAGTTGTTCCCGCCGCGGTCGAAGACCACGGTCTCGATGCCAGCCTTCTTCGCACGTTCGGCGACGAGTTGGCCGACCTTGCGGGCCTTGGCCGTCTTGTCGTCGGCAGCACCGCGCAGGTCCGCCTCCATGGTCGAAGCGGACGCCAAGGTCACGCCCTGGGTGTCGTCGACGACCTGGACGAGCATGTGGCGGGCGGACCGGGTGACGACGAGGCGCGGGCGCCCGGACGTCCCCGACACCTTCTTGCGCACGCGCAGGTGGCGCCGGGCGCGGCCAACGGACGAGCGGGTGCCCGTCCCCAGCTTGGGGGCGAAGGAACTCATCACTTACCAGCCTTTCCGGCCTTGCGTCGCACGACTTCACCCTCGTACCGCACGCCCTTGCCCTTGTACGGCTCAGGCTTGCGGATCTTGCGGATGTTCGCGGCGACCTCGCCGACCTGCTGCTTGTCGATGCCCATGACCTTGAACTTCACGGGGCTGTCGACCTGGAACGAGATGCCGTCCGGTGCCTTGACGTGGACCGGGTGGCTGAAGCCGAGCTGGAACTCCAGATCGGAGCCCTTCGCGGCGACGCGGTAGCCCGTGCCGACGATCTCCAGGCCCTTCTCGTAGCCCTGGGTCACGCCGGTGACCATGTTGGCCACCAGGGTGCGGGTAAGTCCATGCAGGGAGCGTGAGGCGCGCTCGTCGTCGGGGCGGGTGACGATGAGTGCACCCTCCTCCTCGGACACGATGATCGGGTCGGCAACCGTCAGGTTGAGCGTGCCCTTGGGGCCGGTCACCGTGACGAGGCTGCCGTCGACCTTCGCGGTCACTCCGGCAGGCACGGGGATGGGCTGGCGTCCAATACGCGACATGTCGTCCTCCCCTACCAGACGTAGGCGAGGACTTCCCCGCCTACGCCCTTCTGCGCGGCCTGACGGTCGGTCAGGAGTCCGGACGAGGTCGAGAGGATCGCGATGCCCAGGCCGCCCAGGACGCGCGGCAACGCCGTGCTCTTGGCGTACACGCGCAGTCCGGGCTTGGACACCCGGCGCAGGCCCGCGATCGATCGCTCGCGCGAAGGGCCGTACTTGAGGTCGAGGGTCAACGTCTTGCCGACGGTGGCATCCTCGACGTGCCAGCCGGCGATGTAGCCCTGGGCCTTGAGGATCTCGGCGATGTTCGCTTTGATCTTCGAGTGGGGCATCGCCACGGCGTCGTGGTATGCGGAGTTGGCATTGCGCAGTCGCGCAAGCATGTCCGCGATCGGGTCGGTCATTGTCATGGCCTTGTTGGCCTTCCTCGCTGTGGTATCCATCGGGGCGGGGTGCCCTTCGGACCTGCAGCGTCGTGGTTTACCAGCTGCTCTTGGTCACGCCGGGGAGCTCGCCCGCGTGGGCCATCTCCCGCACGCAGATCCGGCACAGGCCGAACTTGCGGTAGACCGAGTGCGGACGGCCGCACTTGGTGCACCGGGTGTAGGCCCGGACCTTGAACTTGGGGGTCTTCTGCTGCTTCTGGACGAGCGCCTTCTTAGCCATTCGGCTCATGCCTCCTTGAAGGGGAAACCGAGAAGGCGAAGCAGGGCGCGGCCTTCGTCGTCGGTCATAGCGGTCGTGACGATCGTGATGTCCATGCCCCGGACGCGATCGATCTTGTCCTGGTCGATCTCATGGAACATCGACTGCTCGTTGAGGCCGAAGGTGTAGTTGCCCCGGCCGTCGAACTGCCGAGGCGACAGGCCCCGGAAGTCGCGGATGCGGGGCAGCGCGATCGACAGCAGCCGGTCCAGGAACTCCCACATCCGGTCGTTGCGCAGGGTGACGTGCGCCCCGATCGGCTGGCCCTCGCGCAGCTTGAACTGCGCGATCGACTTGCGGGCCTTGGTGACCTGCGGCTTCTGGCCAGTGATGTCAGCGAGGTCGCGGATGGCGCCCTCGATGAGCTTGGAGTCTCGGGCCGCGTCGCCGACGCCCATGTTCACGACGACCTTGGAGATCGTCGGGACCTGCATGATGTTGGCGAAGGCGAATTCCTCCCGCAGCGCGGGAATGATCTCAGCCCGGTAGCGCGCCTTCAGGCGCGGGATCGTGGTCTCGGTAGTGGCAGTCATGGCTTCCTCAGATGTCCTTGCCAGTGCGTCGGGAGATGCGGACGCTGCGCTCGGCGGCATACGTCGAGCCGTCGGTGCGGCGCTTCTCGACCTGCTCCTTGCGGAAGCCGACCCGGGTGGGTCGACCGTCCTCGGGGTCGATGACCATCACGTTCGAGACATGGATGGGTGCCTCGGTCGTGATGATGCCGCCCGTCTTGGCGCCGCGGGCGTTCTGCCCCACCTTGGTGTGCTTCTTGATGCGGTTCACGCCCTCAACGATGATGCGGTCGGACTCGGGGTACACCTCGATGACCTTGCCCTTCACCCCGCGGTCCTTGCCGGAGATGATCTGGACGAGGTCGCCCTTGCGGATGTTCAGCGACATGGCTACAGCACCTCCGGGGCCAGCGAGATGATCTTCATGAACTTCTTCTCGCGAAGCTCGCGGCCGACCGGACCGAAGATCCTGGTGCCGCGCGGCTCACCGTCGCCCTTGAGGATGACGGCGGCGTTCTCGTCGAAGCGGATGTACGAGCCGTCGGGCCGGCGGCGTTCCTTGCGGGTGCGCACGATGACCGCCTTGACGACCTCGCCCTTCTTGACGTTGCCGCCAGGGATGGCGTCCTTGACCGTAGCGACGATGACGTCGCCGATGCCCGCGTAGCGACGCTTCGAGCCGCCGAGCACCCGGATGCACAAGATCTCCTTGGCACCGGTGTTGTCGGCGACACGAAGTCGCGACTCCTGCTGAATCACTGCATTCTCCTGATCGTCTGCCGGTTCTCGTCTGAGCCTGGCGGAACTAGTGGGCTACTTGGCCTTCTCGAGGATCTCGACCACGCGCCAGCGCTTGGTCGCGGACGTGGGACGCGTCTCCATCAGGAGGACGCGATCGCCAACGCCGGCGGCATTGGCCTCGTCGTGCGCCTTGAGCTTGCTCGTACGGCGCACGACCTTGCCGTACATCGGGTGCTTGAAGCGGTCCTCGACCGCCACGACCACCGTCTTGTCCATCTTGTCGCTCACGACAAGCCCCTCGCGGGTCTTGCGGTAGCCGCGGGTCTCGATCACGCCAGCCTCATTCGCGCTCATGCGGCACCTTCGGTGCCATCGGTGTCAATTCCCTCGAAGGGGGTGATGCCCAGCTCGCGCTCCCGAAGGATCGTGTAGATCCGCGCGATGTCCTTGCGGACGGCGCGCAGCCGGCCATGGTTCTCCAGCTGGCCAGTGGCCCCCTGGAAGCGGAGGTTGAAGAGCTCCTCCTTGGCCTCCCGGAGCTTGGTTGCCAGCTCAGTGTCGTCGAGGTTGCGGAGTTCGCCAACCTGGGTGCCTGCGGCCATCAGTTGTCACCTGCCTCGTCGCGCCGAACGATCCGGCACTTCATCGGGAGCTTGTGCATGGCACGGGTCAGTGCCTCGTTCGCGATCTTCTCGTCCGGGAACGACAGCTCGAACATCACGCGCCCGGGCTTGACGTTGGCGACCCACCACTCCGGCGAGCCCTTGCCCGAGCCCATGCGCGTCTCGGCCGGCTTCTTGGTCAGCGGCCGGTCCGGGTAGATGTTGATCCAGACCTTGCCACCGCGGCGGATGTGACGCGTGATGGCGATACGGGCCGACTCGATCTGCCGGTTCGTGACGTACGCCGGCTCGAGGGCCTGGAGGCCGTATGTGCCGAACGTCACCTCGGTGCCGCCCTTGGCAACGCCACGCCGCGTGGGGTGGTGCTGCTTGCGATGCTTGACCCTGCGGGGAATCAACATGGCTGCTAGCCCTCCTGGCCTTCTGCGGCGGCCGCGACCTCGACCGGAGCCTCGACAACGGCCTCGGCAACCGACGTCTCCACCGCACCCGGAGCAAGTCGTGGGCGGTCGGGACGCGTGCGAGGACCACTGAGGCGCGCCGTTGCCGCCGCGGCCTCGCGCTCGGCGCGGGATGACAGCGCGTCGCCCTTGTAGATCCACACCTTCACGCCGATGCGCCCGAACGTCGTACGCGCCTCGTAGAAGCCGTAGTCGATGTCCGCCCGCAGCGTATGCAGCGGCACCCGACCCTCACGGTAGAACTCGGTGCGTGACATCTCCGCGCCGCCGAGACGCCCGGAAACCTGCACCCGGATTCCCTTGGCGCCGCTCTTCATGGTGCTCTGCATGCCCTTGCGCATGGCACGACGGAAGGACACGCGGCTGGACAGCTGCTCGGCGATCCCCTGGGCCACCAGCTGGGCCTCGATCTCGGGGTTCTTGACCTCGAGGATGTTCAGCTGCACCTGCTTGCCGGTGAGCTTCTCCAGGTCGCCACGGATCCGGTCCGCCTCGGCGCCGCGGCGGCCGATGACGATGCCGGGACGCGCAGTGTGGATGTCGACGCGGACCCGGTCGCGGGTGCGCTCGATCTCGACCCGGGCGATGCCGGCCCGCTCCATGCCCTTCGAGAGCAGCTTGCGGATCTGGACATCCTCGGACACGTAGTCGCGGTAGCGCTGGCCCGGCTTGGAGCTGTCGGCGAACCAACGAGTGTTGAAGTCGGTGGTGATGCCCAGCCGGAAGCCGTGCGGGTTTACTTTCTGGCCCACTGTCGGGTCACCCTTCCTTCGTCGCGGCGGCTTCTGAAGCCGACGCCTTCTTCGCGGTGGCCTTCTTGGCCGGAGCCTTCTTGGCGGTGGCCTTGCTGGCCGGAGCCTTCTTGGCAGGAGCCTTCTTGGCCGGAGCCTTGCCCGCCGCCGGCGTCGCAGCTGCCTCAGCAACCGGCTTGGCCTTGGGGGCCGGGGCCTTGGCGGCCGCCGGCGCCGCAACCGGCTTGGCCTTGGCCACGGGGGCGATGCCGTCGGACACGATCACCGTGATGTGGCTGCTGCGCTTCCGGATGCGGTACGCGCGACCCTGGGCACGCGGACGAATCCGCTTCATGGTCGGGCCCTCGTCGACATAGGCCTCGCTCACCACGAGGACGCGGGCGTCCATGGCGTGGTTGTTCGTCGCGTTCGCGATGGCGCTGTCGAGCACCTTGCCAATCGGCTCGCTGGCCGCCTGGGGTGCGAACCGCAGCACCGCCTGGGCGTCCGTCGCGTTCATCCCTCGAATGAGGTCGATGACGCGGCGCGCCTTCATGGGCGTGACGCGGACGTACCGCGCCTGGGCCCTGGCTTCCATGTCTATCCCCTTGCTCGTAGTTGCTGTCCGTCGATGAGCCAGCGCCTAGCGGCGCTTGGCCTTGCGGTCGTCCTTGACGTGCCCACGGAAGGTCCGCGTCGGGGCAAACTCCCCCAGCTTGTGGCCGACCATGTTCTCCGAGACGAAGACCGGTACGTGCTTGCGTCCGTCGTGCACCGCGATGGTGTGGCCGAGCATCGCCGGCACGATCATCGAGCGACGCGACCACGTCTTGATGACGTTCTTGGAGCCCGCCTCGTTCTGCGCATCCACCTTCTTGATCAGGTGGGTGTCGACGAAGGGGCCCTTCTTCAGGCTGCGTGGCATGTCGTTCCTAACGCTTCTTGCCGGACTTGCGGCGGCGGACGATGAACTTGTCGCTGGCCTTGTTGGCCGAGCGGGTGCGACCCTCGGGCTTGCCATTGGGGTTGACGGGGTGGCGTCCACCGGAGGTCTTGCCCTCGCCGCCACCGTGCGGGTGGTCGACCGGGTTCATGGCGACGCCTCGGACGGTCGGGCGCTTGCCCTTCCAGCGCATGCGCCCGGCCTTGCCCCAGTTGATGTTGGACTGCTCGGCGTTGCCCACCTCGCCGACCGTCGCGCGCGAGCGCAGGTCGACGTTGCGGATCTCACCCGATGGCATGCGCAGCTGCGCGTAGGGACCGTCCTTGGCAACCAGCTGCACCGACGCCCCGGCCGAGCGAGCGATCTTCGCGCCACCGCCTGGCTTGATCTCGACGGCGTGGATCACGGTGCCGACGGGGATGTTGCGCAGGGGCAGGTTGTTGCCCGGCTTGATGTCGGCGCTCGGGCCCGTCTCGATCGGGTCGCCCTGCTTCAGCTTGTTCGGCGCGATGATGTAGCGCTTCTCGCCATCGGCGTAGTGCAGGAGCGCGATGCGCGCGGTGCGGTTGGGGTCGTACTCGATGTGGGCGACCTTGGCCGGCACGCCGTCCTTGTCCGCCCGGCGGAAGTCGATGACCCGGTACGCCCGCTTGTGGCCGCCGCCCTGGTGCCGGGTCGTGATCTTGCCCGAGTTGTTGCGGCCGCCCTTCTTCGACAGCGGTCGCACCAGCGACTTCTCCGGTTCCGACCGGGTGATCTCAACGAAGTCGGCGACGCTCGAGCCACGACGGCCCGGCGTTGTCGGCTTGTACTTGCGGATTCCCATGGCGTTCTTTCCGTCTCGTGAGTTTCAGTCCAGTCAGGACCCGGTCAGGAGACCGGGCCTCCGAAGATGTCGATGCGGTCGCCGGCGGCCACCGTGACGATGGCGCGCTTCGTGGCCGGGCGACGGCCGAAGCCGGTGCGCGTCCGCAGTCGCTTGCCCTCGCGGTTCAAGGTGTTCACCGACGTGACCTTGACGCCGAAGACCTGCTCGACGGCGATCTTGATCTGCGTCTTGTTCGCGTCGGGCGCCACCACGAAGGTGTACTTGTTCTCGTCGAGGAGCCCGTAGCTCTTCTCTGAGATGACCGGCGAGATCAGGATGTCGCGGGGATCTGCGATTCTCATTCCGCGGCCTCACTTTCGGTGGCGACAGCCTTGACCGACTTGCCCGAGGCAGGGCCGGCAAGGAAGGTATCGAGCGCAGCGCGGGTGAAGACGACCTGGTCGCTCACCAGCACGTCGTAGGTGTTGAGCTGGTCGACGAAGAGAAGGTGGACCGCTGGAACGTTGCGCAGACTCAGTGCCGACACCTCGTCGTCGCGGTCGATGGCTACGAGGAGGTTGCCCTCGAGCCCAAGCGCCGCGAGGGCCGCGATGGCCGCCTTGGTCGAGGGGGTCTCCCCCGCGATCAGCTCCGTGACCACATGGATCCGGCCGTCGCGGGCCCGGTCAGACAGGGCGCCGCGCAGAGCGGCAGCCTTCATCTTCTTGGGGGTGCGCTGGGAGTAGTCCCTCGGGGTTGGTCCGTGGACGACGCCGCCGCCCACGAACTGGGGTGCCCGGATCGAGCCCTGACGGGCGCGGCCGGTCCCCTTCTGCTTGTACGGCTTGCGGCCACCGCCGCTCACCTCGGCTCGGGTCTTGGTGCTGGCCGAGCCCTGGCGAGCCGCAGCGAGCTGGGCCACGACGACCTGGTGAATGAGCGGGACGTTGACCTGGACGTCGAAGATCTCCGCGGGCAGCTCCACGCTGCCGGACGCCTTGCCTGCCGGCGTGCGAACGTCGATGGCGGTCATGCCTTGCCCTCCTTGACGGCCGTGCGGACGAATACGAGCCCGCCCTTGGGGCCGGGAACGGCACCCTTGATGAGGAGCAGGCCGCGCTCGGCGTCGATGCCCTGGATGACGAGGTTCTGGGTGGTCTGGCGAACCCCGCCCATGCGACCGGCCATCTTCATGCCGCGGAAGACGCGGCCCGGCGTGGCGCAGCCGCCGATCGAGCCGGGTGAGCGGTGCTTGCGCTGCACGCCGTGGGAGGCCTTCAGCCCGTGGAAGCCGTGGCGCTTCATGACGCCCGCGAAGCCCTTGCCCTTCGTGGTCCCGACGACGTCGACGACCTGGCCGGCCTCGAACGCGTCGGTGCCGAGCTCCTGCCCCAGGGTGTACTCGCTGGCGTCATCTGTCCGGATCTCGACGAGGTGACGGCGCGGGGTCACGCCCGCCTTGGCGAAGTGGCCCCCCTGCGGCTTGTTCACCTTGCGGGGATCGATCGCGCCGAAGGCGATCTGGACGGCCGAGTAGCCGTCGTTCTCCTGCGAGCGGACCTGGGTGACGACGCACGGCCCGGCCTTGACCACGGTCACGGGGACGACCTTGTTGCTGTCGTCCCAGACCTGGGTCATGCCGAGCTTCTCGCCCAGAACGCCCTTCACGTTGGTGCCCATCTGCTGTGTCCTTGCCTTCGTGGTCTAGAGGAGCGCGGTCAGAGCTTGATCTCGATGTCGACGCCGGCCGGAAGGTCGAGACGCATGAGCGAGTCAACGGTCTTGGGCGTCGGGTCGAGGATGTCGATGAGCCGCTTGTGCGTGCGCATCTCGAAGTGCTCGCGGCTGTCCTTGTACTTGTGCGGCGATCGGATGACGCAGTAGATGTTCTTCTCGGTCGGCAGCGGCACCGGGCCCGCGACCTGCGCGCCGGTCCGGGTCACCGTCTCGACGATCTTGCGTGCCGAGGAGTCGATGACCTCGTGGTCATAGGCCTTGAGCCGGATGCGGATCTTCTGTCCCGCCATGGTGGCTTGGTGTCCTTACTCGTGTAGTGCCGCTACGTGGTCCGTGCTGGTCGTTCTGGTGGTCCTTGGCTTTCGTGGTGGGCGGCGGATCGCGCCGCCCACCACGAAGTCAGGTGATCCTGGTAGCCGTCGGCTACTTGAGGATCTTGGTGACGCGGCCGGCGCCCACGGTGCGGCCGCCCTCGCGGATGGCGAAGCGCAGGCCTTCCTCCATGGCGATCGGCTGGATCAGGTCGACCAGCATCTCGGTGTTGTCGCCCGGCATGACCATGTCCTTGCCCTCCGGCAGGGTCACGACGCCGGTGACGTCGGTCGTCCGGAAGTAGAACTGCGGCCGGTAGTTGTTGAAGAACGGCGTGTGACGGCCGCCCTCGTCCTTGGACAGGATGTAGACCTGCGCCTCGAACTCCGTGTGCGGAGTGATCGAGCCGGGCTTGCAGCACACCTGGCCACGCTCGACGTCCTCGCGCTTCACGCCACGAAGGAGCAGGCCCACGTTCTCGCCGGCCTGGCCCTCGTCGAGCAGCTTGCGGAACATCTCCACGCCGGTGACGACCGTCTTGGTGGCCGGGCCGGTGTGGATGCCGACGATCTCGATCTCCTCGTTGACCTTCACGATGCCGCGCTCGATCCGGCCGGTCACGACGGTGCCGCGGCCGGTGATCGTGAAGACGTCCTCGACAGGCATGAGGAACGGCTTGTCGACCTCGCGCTCGGGCGTCGGGATGTAGGTGTCGACGGCGTTCATGAGCTCGAGGATGGACTCGCCCCACTTGGCGTCGCCCTGCAGCGCCGGGAAGGCCGCCACGCGGACCACGGGAAGGTCGTCGCCCGGGAACTCATAGATGGACAGCAGCTCGCGGACCTCCATCTCGACGAGCTCGATGAGCTCCTCGTCATCGACCATGTCGCACTTGTTCAGGGCGACGACGATCGACGGGACGCCGACCTGGCGGGCCAGGAGGACGTGCTCCTTGGTCTGCGGCATCGGGCCGTCGGTGGCCGCGACCACGAGGATCGCGCCGTCCATCTGGGCCGCGCCGGTGATCATGTTCTTGATGTAGTCGGCGTGACCCGGGCAGTCGACGTGTGCATAGTGACGCGCCTCGGTCTGGTACTCCACGTGCGCGATCGAGATGGTGATGCCGCGCTGGCGCTCCTCGGGAGCCTTGTCGATCATGTCGAACGGCGTGAACGGGTTCACGTCCGGGTACTTGTCGTGCAGCACCTTGGTGATGGCGGCAGTCAGCGTCGTCTTGCCATGGTCGATGTGACCGATGGTGCCGATGTTGACGTGCGGCTTGGTGCGCTCAAACTTGGCCTTCGCCACTTGAGTTCTCCCTTGTCCTCTTGCCGTCCGGCGTTGTCGCGGATCGGTGTTCTGATCTCTTGGTTATTGGTGTACTGATCCGCGACTACTCGCCGCGAGCCTTCGTGATGATCTCCGTCGCCACGTTCGTGGGAACCTGCGCGTAGGAGTCGAACTGCATGCTGTAACTGGCCCGGCCCTGAGTCCGGCTGCGCAGGTCACCCACGTAGCCGAACATCTCGGACAGCGGCACCAGGGCCTTCACGACCCGTGCGCCGGACCGCTCCTCCATGGCCTGGATCTGGCCACGGCGGGAGTTGAGGTCGCCGATCACGTCGCCCATGAAGTCCTCGGGCGTGGTTACCTCGACGGCCATCATCGGCTCGAGGAGGACCGGACCGGCCTTGCGGGCAGCCTCCTTGAACGCCATCGAGCCGGCGATCTTGAAGGCGAGCTCTGAGGAGTCGACGTCGTGGAATGCGCCGTCCTGGAGGGTGACCCGGATATCGACCATGGGGTACCCGGCTAGGACGCCGCTCTCCATGGCCTCCTGCGCGCCAGCATCGACCGAGGGGATGTACTCGCGCGGGATGCGGCCACCGGTGACCTTGTTGACGAACTCGTAGCCGCCCTCTTCGGTGCCGGTGGGCTCGATATCGATCTGGACCTTGGCGAACTGGCCGGAGCCACCCGTCTGCTTCTTGTGGGTGTAGTCGACCTTCTGGACCAGCTTGGTGATCGTCTCGCGATAGGCGACCTGCGGCTTGCCGACGTTGGCCTCGACCTTGAACTCGCGCTTCATGCGGTCGACGAGCACCTCGAGGTGCAGCTCGCCCATGCCGCCGATGATGGTCTGCCCGGTCTCCTCGTCCGTGCGGACGTGGAAGGTCGGGTCCTCCTCGGCCAGGCGCTGGATGGCGACGCCGAGCTTGTCCTGGTCGCCCTTCGTCTTGGGCTCGATGGCGATGTGGATGACCGGTGCTGGGAAGTTCATGGACTCAAGCACGACTGGGTTGGCCTGGTCGCAGAGGGTCTCCCCCGTGGTGGTGTCCTTGAGGCCCATGACCGCCACGATGTCGCCTGCGCCCACCGAGTCGATCTCCTCACGCTTGTTCGCGTGCATCCGGTAGATCTTGCCGATGCGCTCCTTGCGGTCCTTGACGCTGTTGAGCACGGCGGTGCCGGTCTGCAGACGGCCGGAGTAGACACGCAGGTAGGTGAGCTTGCCCAGGTGCGGGTCGGTCATGATCTTGAATGCCAGCGCCGCGAAGGGCTCGCTGTCGTTGGGCTGGCGCTCGACGATCACGTTCTCGTGGCCAGGCTTGTGGCCCTCGATGGCGGTGATGTCCAGCGGCGACGGCAGATAGGCGACGACCGCGTCGAGCATGGGCTGGACGCCTTTGTTCTTGAAGGCGGACCCCGTCAGGACGGGCGTGAGCTTGTCGGCCAGGGTAGCGCGCCGGATAGCCGCATTGATCTCGTCGACGCTGAAGGACTCGCCTTCGAGGAACTTCTCGAGGATGGCGTCGTCGGCCTCGGACAGCGTCTCGAGCAGCTTCTCGCGGTACTCGGCGGCCTGCTGGGCGAGCTCGGCCGGGATCTCCTCGACGGCGTAGTCCTCGCCCTTCTGGGTCTCCCCGCGCCACGTGAGGGCCCGCATGCCGACCAGGTCGACGACCCCGAGGAAGTCGCCCTCGTTGCCGATGGGGATCTGCAGGACGAGCGGAGTGGCGCCGAGGTGGCTGACGATCATGTCGACGCAGCGGTAGAAGTCCGCACCCGTGCGGTCGAGCTTGTTCACGAAGCAGATGCGCGGAACGTTGTACCGGTCGGCCTGCCGCCAGACGGTCTCGGACTGGGGCTCGACTCCCGCCACGCCGTCGAACACGGTGACCGCTCCGTCAAGGACGCGCAGCGACCGCTCCACCTCGACGGTGAAGTCCACGTGGCCCGGCGTATCGATGATGTTGATGGTGTGGTCTTTCCAGTGACAGGTCGTCGCGGCTGACGTGATCGTGATGCCGCGCTCCTGCTCCTGCTCCATCCAGTCCATCGTCGCGGCGCCTTCGTGCACCTCGCCGATCTTGTAGTTGATGCCCGTGTAGAACAGGATCCGCTCGGTGGTCGTGGTCTTGCCCGCGTCGATATGGGCCATGATCCCGATGTTCCGGGTCCTGGCCAGATCGAGTGCGGTCTCGGTCGACACGTTCGTTCTCCGTTTGCTTTCGAGTGTGGGCGATGAAGGTGCGGGTACTACCAGCGGTAGTGCGCGAAGGCCTTGTTGGACTCGGCCATCTTGTGGGTGTCCTCACGCTTCTTGACGGCCGCACCGAGGCCGTTGGAGGCATCGAGGATCTCGTTCATGAGGCGCTCGGTCATGGTCTTCTCGCGGCGCTGCTTGGAGTAGCCAATGAGCCAGCGCAGGGCCAGCGTGGTGCTGCGGTTGGCCTTGACCTCGACCGGAACCTGGTAGGTGGCGCCGCCGACGCGGCGGGACCGGACCTCAAGGGTGGGCCGGACATTGTCCAGGGCCCGCTTCAGGGTCTGGACCGGGTCGGTGCCGGACTTCTCGCGGCAGCCCTCGAGGGCGCCGTAGACGATCCGCTCGGCCGTGGAGCGCTTGCCGTCCAGCAGCACCTTGTTGATCAACTGGGTGACGACGGGCGAGCCGTAGACCGGGTCGATGACGATTGGCCGCTTCGCAGCGGGGCCCTTGCGAGGCATTAGCCCTTCTCCTTCTTCGCGCCGTAGCGGGACCGAGCCTGCTTGCGGTTCTTGACGCCCTGGGTGTCGAGGGCGCCGCGGATGACCTTGTACCGAACACCGGGAAGGTCGCGGACCCGGCCACCGCGTACGAGCACGATCGAGTGCTCCTGCAGGTTGTGCCCGACGCCCGGGATGTAGGCGGTGATCTCGATCTGGGAGGTCAGGCGAACGCGCGCCACTTTGCGAAGCGCCGAGTTCGGCTTCTTCGGGGTCGTCGTGTACACGCGCGTGCAGACGCCGCGGCGCTGCGGGCTGCCCTTGAGGGCGGGCGCCTTGTTCTTGCTGACCTTGTCCTGCCGGCCCTTGCGGACCAGCTGCTGGATCGTTGGCACTGTTGCCTTCCTGCCTTCTTCTCGAGTTATTCGGTCGTTCTCGTCCGACCCACGCGGTCGGGTGTGTCGCGGCGCTTGCGTACCGCGACGATGGCTAGATCGTCGGTTGGCCCCTGCGGCGCAGGCCGCGGCCGTGCAGGTTCTCACCAGGCCGGCGACCAGCAGGTCACCGCGAACGGGGAAGACAGGCACGGCGGGGTGTGCCCTTGGCGGGCACAAGGACGGAGATTACCCGCCCCCTGCGGGGGGAGTCAAAACGGCGGTGGCCGACTAGCGACTCGCCCCGGCGACAATGGCCCACAGGACCAGGCCGAAGGCACCCAACACGATCATGGCTGCCCAGAGGCCGATGTTGATCCAGGACACGATCTTCGCGGCGGTCACCAGACCCCGCCCCTCAAGCGCGCCGTCCGATGCGTCGAGCTCCTTGGTCGCCATGGACGCAAAGACCAATGCCACGATAGCGGCAGCAATCGGGCAAATCGCCCAGGAGGTAATAGCCAGGACAAGGGCAACGATGGCGTTGCTCGAGGTGCGGGGACCGCTGGCGTACGCAGGAGCCGGCGGATACGCGGTCGGGTACGCCGACGGGGCGGCCGGGTAGGCGCTGGTGGCAGCCGGTTCCGCCGCCGGCCACTGGGCAGGAGCGGCTGGGGCCGGCTCGGACGTGACTGGCAGGTCCGACGCTGACTGGTCCGGCGCTGACTGGTCCGGCGCTGGGACCCCGTCGGCGGCGCGTTCGGACGGCTGGGTGGGCTCGCTCATTCGATCACTGTACCCGCGACCTGTGGTCGCCGGAACGAAGCAAGGGCAGCCACGAGGTGGCTGCCCTTGCTTCAACGTGACGCGTACTACCCGTTGTACCCGCGGAAGTCGTAGTCCTCCAGCGGCACCGCCGGCCCGGACGAAGCCCCGAAGGCGGCGTAGTCAAGGTCGTCGTATGACGCGAAGCTCGCGTACATGGCGGCCTTGGCCTCCTCAGTCGGGTCGACCCGGA
Organism: Actinomycetota bacterium; assembly: GCA_030645615.1. Taxonomy (GTDB): domain Bacteria; phylum Actinomycetota; class Actinomycetes; order S36-B12; family S36-B12; genus UBA10649. Next base: position 243,109 of record JAUSNB010000063.1, read on the forward strand.
CGTTGCGGTACACGGGCATGCCCGTGCCTGCAGGGATGAGCTTGCCCAGGATGACGTTCTCCTTCAGGCCGAGCAGCGGATCGCTCTTGGCATGGATGGCCGCATCCGTGAGGACGCGAGTGGTCTCCTGGAAGGACGCAGCCGACAGCCACGACTCCGTCGCCAGCGAGGCCTTGGTGATCCCGAGCAGGTCGGGCCGCCCGGAGGCGGGGGTGCCGCCCTCGGCCACCACGCGCCGGTTCTCCGCCTCGAAGATCGTCCGCTCGACAAGCTCCCCGGTGAGGAACTCCGAATCGCCCGCTTCGACGATGATGATGCGCTTGAGCATCTGCCGGACGATGACCTCGATGTGCTTGTCGTGGATCGACACGCCCTGCGACCGGTACACCAGCTGCACCTGCTCCACGAGGTGCAACTGCACCTGCCGCTGGCCCAGGACCCGGAGCACCTGCTTGGGATCCACGGCACCCGCGATGAGCTGCTGACCGACCGCCACGTGCTGGCCATCCTCGATGAGCAGCTTGGCGCGCTTGGACACCGGCTGGGCAATCTCCTCGGAGCCGTCATCCGGCACCACGACGAGCTTGCGGGTCTTGTCGGTGTCGTCGATGCGCACTCGGCCGGAGACCTCGCTGATCGGAGCGACGCCCTTGGGGGTGCGTGCCTCGAACAGCTCGACCACGCGCGGAAGGCCGTGGGTGATGTCCTCGCCCGCCACACCGCCGGTGTGGAACGTGCGCATCGTCAGCTGCGTGCCTGGCTCACCGATGGACTGCGCGGCGACGATTCCGATGGCCTCACCGACGTCGACGAGCTTGCCGGTCGCCATCGATCGGCCGTAGCACATCGCGCAGGTGCCGACGTTGCTCTCGCACGTGAGGACGGAACGGACCCGGATGGACTCGACGCCCTGGGCTACGAGCTCCTCGAGCCGCTTGTAGACAAGCTCCTCGCCTGCCGGTGCCAGCACCACGCCGTCGAGCTCGACATCGCGAGCCAGAACGCGCGACGACACGGACATGTCGAGGTTGTCGACCGGGCGCAGCCCGTCGGACGTGGGCTCCCCGATCGTGATCTCGTGGCCGCGATCGGTGCCGCAGTCGACCTCACGGATGATCACGTCCTGCGACACGTCGACCAAGCGACGGGTCAGGTAACCCGAGTCGGCGGTGCGCAGGGCGGTGTCGGCCAGGCCCTTGCGCGCACCGTGCGTGGAGATGAAGTACTCCAGGACCGACAGGCCCTCGCGGAAGTTGGACTTGATCGGACGAGGGATGATCTCGCCCTTGGGGTTGGCCACGAGGCCTCGCATGCCGGCGATCTGGCGGACCTGCATGAAGTTACCGCGGGCCCCGGAGTCCACCATCATGTGGACCGGGTTGGTCGGCGGGAAGTTCTCCTGCATGGCATTAGCCACCTGGTCGGTAGCGCGGGTCCAGATCTCGATGAGCTCCTGGCGACGCTCCGAGTCGGTGATGAGGCCGCGCTCGTACTGCTTCTGGACCTTGTCCGCCTTCTCCTCGGCCTGGCCGAGGAGGGCCGCCTTGGCCGGCGGCGCGATGACGTCCGAGATCGAGATGGTCACGCCTGAGCGGGTGGCCCAGTAGAAGCCGAGCGCCTTGAGCTGGTCGAGGGTGTTGGCGACCTTGACCTTCGGGTACTTCTCCGCCAGTTCGTTGACCTTCTGGCCGAGCACCTTCTTGTCCACCTGAGCATTCAGGAAGGGGAAGTTGTCCGGCAGCGCCTCGTTGAACAGGGCGCGGCCGAGCGTGGTCTGCAGGGTCAGTGGCTGGCCCGGCTCCCATCCCTCAGGGGTCTCGTAGCCCTCGGGAGGCACGATCGAATCCAGGCGGATGGAAACGGGCGACTGGATGGAGATGCTGCCCGCATCGAAGGCCATCAACGCCTCGGCGACCGACGCGAAGGCCCGGCCGTCGCCCTTGGTGTCGGCACGGTCCGAGGTGAGGAAGTAGATGCCGAGGACCATGTCCTGGGTCGGCGTCGTGACCGGCCGGCCGTTGGCCGGCGACAAGATGTTGTTGCTCGACAGCATCAGGATGCGTGCCTCGGCCTGCGCCTCGGCCGACAGCGGCAGGTGCACGGCCATCTGGTCGCCGTCGAAGTCGGCATTGAATGCCGTGCAGACGAGCGGATGGATCTGGATGGCCTTGCCCTCGATCAGCTGAGGCTCGAAGGCCTGGATGCCGAGGCGGTGCAGCGTGGGCGCGCGGTTCAGCAGTACGGGGTGCTCGCGGATGACCTCCTCGAGGACATCCCACACGACGGGCCGGGAACGCTCGACCATGCGCTTGGCGCTCTTGATGTTCTGAGCGTGGTTGAGGTCCACCAGCCGCTTCATGACGAACGGCTTGAACAGCTCGAGTGCCATCTGCTTGGGCAGGCCGCACTGGTGCAGCTTGAGCTGCGGGCCGACGACGATGACCGAGCGGCCGGAGTAGTCGACGCGCTTGCCGAGGAGGTTCTGGCGGAAGCGTCCCTGCTTGCCCTTGAGCATGTCGGACAGCGACTTCAGGGCACGGTTTCCGGGCCCGGTGACCGGTCGGCCGCGGCGGCCGTTGTCGAACAATGCGTCGACGGCCTCCTGGAGCATGCGCTTCTCGTTGTTGACGATGATCTCCGGCGCGCCGAGGTCGAGCAGCCGCTTGAGGCGGTTGTTGCGGTTGATCACCCGGCGGTACAGGTCATTGAGGTCCGAGGTCGCGAAGCGCCCTCCGTCGAGCTGCACCATCGGGCGCAGGTCCGGCGGGATGACCGGCACCGCGTCGAGCACCATGCCCTTGGGCGAGTTGGACGTGTTCAGGAACGCCTGGACCACCTTGAGCCGCTTGAGGGCGCGGGTCTTCTTCTGGCCCTTGCCGTTCTCGACCACGTCGCGGAGCACGACGGACTCGGCCTCCAGGTCGAAGGACTCAAGTCGCTTCTGGATCGCTGCCGCACCCATGCCGCCGTCGAACCAGCGGCCGTAGCGGTCGCGCATCTCGCGGTACAGCATCTCGTCGCCCTCGAGGTCCTGGACCTTGAGGGTGCGGAACCGGTCGAAGATTCGGTCGAGCCGCTCGATGTCGGTGTCGGCCTTGCGGCGGATGGAGGCCATTTCGCGCTCGCCGGATTCGCGCACCTTGCGGCGGACGTCGGACTTGGCACCCTCGGCCTCCAGCTCGGCCAGGTCGGCCTCGAGCTTCTTGGCCCGCGAATCGATGTCGTTGTCTCGACGGTCGGCGATCTGCTTCTTCTCGACGCCGAGCTGCTTCTCCAGCCCGGGCAGGGCCTCATGCCGGCCCTCGTCGTCGACCCACGTGATCATGTAGGCGGCGAAGTAGATGACCTTCTCGAGGTCCTTGGGAGCCAGGTCGAGCAGGTAGCCGAGCCGGCTGGGCACGCCCTTGAAGTACCAGATGTGGGTGACCGGCGCAGCGAGCTCGATGTGGCCCATCCGCTCGCGACGGACCTTCGCGCGAGTCACCTCGACGCCGCAGCGCTCGCAGATGATGCCCTTGAAGCGGACGCGCTTGTACTTCCCGCAGTAGCACTCCCAGTCGCGGGTAGGCCCAAAGATCTTCTCGCAGAACAAGCCATCCTTCTCCGGCTTGAGCGTGCGGTAGTTGATGGTCTCGGGCTTCTTCACCTCGCCGTACGACCACGTGCGGATGTCCTCCGCAGTGGCCAGGCCGATGCGCAGCTCGTCGAAGAAGTTGACGTCAAGCACCTTGTGTGTCCTTCGTTCGGTTCGGTCTTCGGATCGTTCGGGTGAGGAGAGGACTAGAGCTCGTCGACGCTGCTCGGCTCACGCCGCGACAGGTCGATGCCCAGTTCCTCGGCAGCGCGGAAGACATCGTCGTCACTGTCGCGCATCTCGATGGACATGCCGTCGCTCGACAGCACCTCCACGTTGAGGCACAGGGACTGCATCTCCTTGACGAGAACCTTGAACGACTCCGGGATGCCCGGCTCGGGGATGTTCTCGCCCTTGACGATCGCCTCGTAGACCTTGACGCGCCCGAGGACGTCGTCTGACTTGATGGTGAGCAGCTCCTGCAGTGCGTAGGCAGCGCCGTAGGCCTCGAGGGCCCACACCTCCATCTCGCCGAACCGCTGACCGCCGAACTGCGCCTTGCCGCCCAGCGGCTGCTGGGTGATCATCGAGTACGGACCGGTCGACCGGGCATGGATCTTGTCGTCGACCAGGTGGAGCAGCTTGAGGATGTAGATGTAGCCCACCGCGATGCGCCCAGGAATGGGCTCGCCGCTGCGGCCGTCGAACAGGTACGCCTTGCCGTCGTTGCCGACGAGCTTCAGCCCGTCGTCCGTGACGCGGGTCGAGTCGAGGACGAGCGCGAGCTCCTCCTCGCGCGCCCCATCGAAGACCGGCGTGGCGACCTTGGTGTCCCGCGGGACAGACAGGGCCTCCTTGGGCAGCCGGGCAGCCCGCACGTCGGAAGTATCGACGTCCCAGCCGGCCTTGGCGGCCCAGCCGAGGTGCGTCTCCAGGATCTGGCCGATGTTCATGCGGCCGGGCACGCCCAACGGATTGAGAACGACGTCGACCGGGGTGCCGTCCTCCAGGAACGGCATGTCCTCGGCGGGCAGGATCTTGGCGATGACGCCCTTGTTGCCGTGGCGCCCCGCGAGCTTGTCGCCCTCGGTGATCTTGCGCTTCTGCGCGATGTAGACGCGCACCAGGCGGTTGACCCCCGGTGGGAGTTCGTCGCCCTCGTCGATGTCGAACACCCGGACGCCGATGACCTTGCCGGACTCACCGTGCGGCACCTTGAGCGACGTGTCGCGGACTTCGCGGGCCTTCTCGCCGAAGATGGCGCGCAGCAGCCGCTCCTCCGGGGTCAGCTCGGTCTCGCCCTTGGGCGTGACCTTGCCGACCAGGACGTCGCCAGGGACGACGTCGGCGCCGATGCGGATGATGCCGCGCTCGTCGAGGTCGGCGAGCACCTCCTCCGACACGTTCGGGATGTCGCGGGTGATCTCCTCCGGCCCGAGCTTGGTGTCGCGTGCGTCGACCTCGTGCTCCTCGATGTGGATCGAGGACAGGACATCGTCCTGGACCAGTCGCTGGTTGAGGATGATCGCGTCCTCGTAGTTGTGGCCCTCCCACGACATGAACGCCACCAGCAGGTTGCGGCCGAGCGCCATCTCGCCGAGGTCAGTTGACGGGCCGTCCGCGACGACCTGGCCCTTCTCGACCCGGTCGCCCTCGCTCACGATGGGCCGTTGATTGAAGCAGGTCCCCTGGTTGGAGCGGTGGAACTTCTCCAGGCGGTAGAAGTCGTACCCGCCCTCGTCATTGGCCACGGTGACCGAGTCAGCGGAGACCTCGGACACGACGCCTGCCTTCTCGGCCTTCACGACGTCGCCGGCATCGTAGGCGGCGCGGAACTCCATGCCCGTGCCGACGAGCGGGGCCTCGGCACGAAGCAGCGGCACCGCCTGACGCTGCATGTTCGAGCCCATGAGTGCGCGGTTGGCGTCGTCATGCTCGAGGAACGGGATCATCGCGGTGGCCACCGACCACAACTGGCGGGGTGACACATCCATGTAGTCGACGTCGACCGGCAGCACGTAGTCGACCTCGCCGCCCTTGCGGCGGCAGAGAACGCGATCCTCGGTCATGGTCCCGTCGGAACCGAGCGGGGTGTTGGCCTGCGCGATGACGTGCAGGTCCTCCTCGTCAGCCGTCAGGTAGTCGACCTTGTCCGTGACCTTGCCCTTGACGACCTTGCGGTAGGGCGTCTCGACGAAGCCGAAGGCATTGATGCGCCCGTACGTCGCGAGCGAACCGATCAGGCCGATGTTCGGGCCTTCCGGCGTCTCGATCGGGCACATGCGGCCGTAGTGAGACGGGTGCACGTCGCGCACCTCGAAGCCGGCCCGCTCGCGGGACAGGCCACCGGGGCCGAGCGCGGATAGGCGCCGCTTGTGGGTCAGGCCCGACAGCGGATTGGTCTGGTCCATGAACTGCGAGAGCTGGGAGGTCCCGAAGAACTCCTTGATCGACGCAACCACCGGACGGATGTTGATGAGCGTCTGCGGCGTGATCGCCTCGACGTCCTGCGTGGTCATGCGCTCGCGGACGACGCGCTCCATGCGGGACAGGCCCGTGCGGATCTGGTTCTGGATCAGCTCGCCGACCGTACGCAGCCGCCGGTTGCCGAAGTGGTCGATGTCGTCGGTCTCGCACGCCACGACGCCCCGGGGGCCGTCCATCGTGGTGTCGCCGTTGTGGAGGCGGACTAGGTACTCGATGGTGGCGACGATGTCCTCGAGGGTCAGGACGCTCCGCTCGAGGCCGAGATCGAGGCCCAGCTTCTTGTTCACCTTGTAGCGGCCGACCTTGGCGAGGTCGTACCGCTTGGAGTTGAAGTAGAAGTTGTCGAGCAGGTTGCGGGCGTTCTCGACCGTGGGCGGCTCGCCCGGGCGCAGCTTGCGGTAGATGTCGAGGAGCGCGTCCTCCTGGGAGCCGATGTTGTCCTTCTCCAGGGTCGCCATGAACGTCTCGTACTGGCCGAAGCGCTCGACGATCTGGTCGCGGGTCATGCCGAGGGCCTTGAGCAGCACCGTGACCGGCTGCTTGCGCTTGCGGTCGACCCGGACGGCGACGAGGTCCTTCTTGTCGATCTCGAACTCCAGCCAGGCGCCCCGGCTCGGGATGATCTTGGCGACGTAGACGTCCTTGTCAGTCGTCTTGTCGACGCTGCGCTCGAAGTAGACGCCCGGTGAGCGAACCAGCTGCGATACGACGACGCGCTCGGTGCCGTTGATGATGAAGGTGCCCTTGTCGGTCATGAGCGGGAAGTCGCCCATGAACACGGTCTGGGACTTGATCTCGCCCGTCTCGTTGTTCATGAACTCCGCGGTCACGAACAGCGGGGCCGAGTACGTGAAGTCCTTCTCGCGGCACTGGTCCACGGTGTACTTCGGGGGCTCGAACCGGTGGTCGCGGAAGGACAGCGACATGGACCCGGCGAAGTCCTCGATGGGGCTGATCTCCTCGAAGATCTCGGTCAGGCCCGAGGACTGGGGGATCTCGGTGTTGCCCACCGCGATCTCCGCATCGACGCGCGCCCGCCAGTCCGGTCCGCCGAGGAGCCAGTCGAAGCTGGCCGTCTGGAGCGCGAGCAGGTCCGGAACCGCTAGCGGCTCACGGATCTTGGCGAAGGAGACCCGGGTCAGGCCCGGGGAGAGGGGGGTTACATCGGAACGCGTGGCGGCCAAGATCAGTTCCTTCCACAGTGCGGCGAGTACCGCGCTGCCCGCTCCGGGCCACGCCGCGACAACCCGCACCTGTCAAGTCCGCGACGGGACAGCAGGCGTGGTTGGCGAGGGTTGGAGGGCAGCGCAAAGAGGCAGTCTACCCACGGGGGCACACCGCTGTCCACCTAGGGGGTGCGGGGCCGCCGACCTCGTCCCGGGCCGGGTACCCCTGACTGCGACAGCGAAGCTGAGCCGGGTACCGCGGGCGGGTCCTCGTCGAGCGGGCCGAAGCCCTAGGACTAGCCACGCGCAACGATCACGCGCAGCACGATGGTGAGGGACAAATCCGCAAACGTCAAGCACTGGCAGGGGTTATCCCCACGTCGTGACCAAGCCGTGATCCGCGGAATGCGGCCGGAATGCGTGAGGGGCGGTCCGGGGCGA
>JAUSNB010000064.1 GCA_030645615.1 Actinomycetota bacterium
GCATATCAGTCTGACCGCGCGTCGCCCACGACACGCTGACACGCACCCGCCTGGCCGGCGAACAAGAGGCGGGCTCCCGCACCCAGCAGGAGCCCGCCTCACCCTGCCCACTTGACAGAACAGCCCTACATATCAGAGCCGGCAGGCGTGGATGTCGGTGACGATGATGCCGCGGGCGCCGAGGTCAAACAGCTCGTCCATGATCCGATGCACGTCGCTGACCGGCACCATGGCCCGCACGGCCGACCACTGCGGATCGTGCAGCGACGAGATCGTCGGGGACTCGATGCCGGGGGTGAGCGCGCAGGCCTCGTCGAGCCGGATGGTCAGGATGTCGTAGTCGACCAGGACGTACGAACGGGCCACCATGACGCCCTGCAGCCGGCGCACGAAAGTGTCCACGGCGGGGACCACGGGCGCACCTGACCGGCGCACGAGCAAGGCCTCCGACACAAGAATGGGCTCCCCGACGAGCTCGAGCCCCGCCCGCCTGAGCGTGGTCCCGGTGGCCACGACGTCCGCCACGGCGTCGGCGACACCCAGCGCCACCGCGTTCTCGACGGCACCGTCGAGCTTCACCACCCTTGCCTGGATCCCCTGAGCGGCCAGCCATGCCTCCAGGACCCCGGCGTAGGAGGTCGCGATGCGCTTGCCGTCGAGGTCCGAGGCAGTCGAGGCCAGGCCCGCCGGGGCGGCCAGCCGGAAACTCGACGGCGCGAAGCCGAGCGAGAGGATCTCGTCGGCATTCGCCGCCGAATCGAGCAGCATGTCGCGACCAGTGATGCCCAGGTCGAGGGTTCCCTCGCCGACGTAGATGGCGATGTCGCGGGGGCGCAGGAAGAAGAACTCGACGTCGTTGTCGGGATCGTGGAACAACAGGTCGCGAGAGGAAGCCGACCGCAGGTACCCGGCTTCGACCAGCATCGATCGCGCCGGTTCGGCCAGCTGCCCCTTGTTGGGGACGGCGACGCGCAGCATCGGTCAGAGCCTTCGATAGACGTCTTCGAGGCTCACCTTGCTGGCGAGCATGAGCACCTGCACGTGGTAGAGCAACTGCGCGATCTCCTCGGCGGTCCGCTCGGGCGACTCGTGCTCGGCAGCCATCCAGGCCTCGGCGGCCTCCTCGACGACCTTCTTGCCGATCGCATGAACGCCGGCATCCACGAGGCGGACGGTGCCGGACTCGTCATCTCGGTAGGTGGTCTTGCGGAGCAGTTCGGCGTAGAGCTCGTCGAAGGTCTTCACGCTGCAAGCCTATTGGCGCGGGCTCGCCGTCGCGAAAGCGGCACTAGCCTGCATCGCCCCGGATGCCGCGCAAGGTGACCGCTGTCATCAGCGCGGCCCATGTCGCCTCGGCTCCCTTGTCCTCGCTCGAACCGGCGAGGCCCGCACGGTCGAGCGCCTGCTCCTCCGTGTCGCACGTGAGCAGCCCGAAGCCCACCGGAACGCTCGTGTCGAGCGCAACCCGCATGAGCCCGTCTGTGGCGCCTTGGCACACGAAATCGAAGTGCGGGGTGCCTCCGCGGATGACGACCCCCAGGGCCACCGTCACGTCGTACTCCCCCGATGCCGCGCACGCCTGGACCACGATGGGCAGCTCGAACGAGCCGGCCACGCGGATGACGGTCGCCTCGGCCCCGGCCTGCTCGCAGGCACCGATGGCGCCGGCCACGAGCCCGTCCATGATCCGCTCGTGCCAGGACGAGGCCACCACCGCGACCCTGATGCCGTCGGCGCTGAACTCCAGCCGGGGGGACCCGCTCCCGCTCACGCGTGCGCGCCCGCGTCGCCTGGCTCGTCCACGGGCAAGGCGGGCGACTCCGGCTCGAGGGTGTGCCCCATGCGGTCGACCTTGGCCTGCAGGTAGGCGCGATTGTGCTCGTTCGGCACGATCTCGAGGGGCACCCGCTCGACGATGCTCAAGCCGTATCCCTCCAGTCCCGCACGCTTGGCCGGGTTGTTGGTGAGCAATCGCATGCTGCGCACTCCCATGTCGGCCAGGATCTGCGCCCCGGTGCCGTAGTCACGCGCATCGGCAGGCAGCCCGAGCTCGAGGTTGGCGTCGACGGTGTCGCGGCCGGCGTCCTGCAGCGTGTATGCCCGGAGCTTGTGCAGCAAGCCGATGCCACGGCCTTCATGCCCCTTGACGTACAGCACGACCCCGCGTCCCTCCTCGGACACCCGCTGCAGCGCGGCGTGGAGCTGGGGACCGCAGTCGCATCGCAGCGACCCGAACACGTCGCCCGTGAGGCACTCGGAGTGGACCCGCACCAGCACGTCCATGCCGTCGCCGATGTCGCCGACGACCAGTGCGATGTGCTCGGATTCGTCCGTGTCGCTGCGGTAGCCGTACGCGGTGAACTCGCCGAACGCCGTCGGCAGCCGGGTCTCCGCGACCCGGGTGACCAGGCTCTCGGTGCGCCGGCGATAGCGGATGAGGTCGGCGATCGAGATCATGACCAGTCCGTGCTCGTCAGCGAACGCGCGGCATTGCGGTGCGCGCATCATCGTGCCGTCGTCGTTCACGAGTTCGCACAGTGCGCCCGAGGGTGCCAGGCCCGCCATCCGGGCGAGGTCCACCGAGGCCTCCGTGTGCCCTGCCCGGCGCAGCACCCCGCCGGGCACCGCGCGCAGAGGCATCACGTGGCCAGGCCGGGTGAGCTCCCACGGCTCTGTGGCGGAGTCGGACAGGACCTTGATCGTGCGGGCCCGGTCGGTGGCCGAGATGCCTGTCGTCGCGACGTCGCGGGCATCGACCGACACCGCATACGCGGTGCCGCGACGGTCCTCGTTGACGGCGGTCATGGGTGGCAGTCCGAGCCGGTCGAGGTCGGCTCCGGTCATCGCGACGCAGATGTACCCAGACGTGTGGCGGATCATGAAGCCGGTCAGCTCGGGGGTAGCAGCGCTGCCGGCGAAGATGAGGTCACCCTCGTTCTCGCGGTCCTCGTCGTCGACAACGACGACCGCGCGGCCGGCCCTGATCGCTTCGAGCGCCGCCTCGACCGAGTCCAGCCGCACGCCGCCATCGGCCGCGGCACCTGCTGCTGCAGGCGAATCGCTCGCGACGGCCTGCGCACCAGGCGCGGCCTCGTCGACCTCGCCCTCGAACAGCTCGTCCGCGGGGATCACGAGGGCCTGGCCTGGAGCAGTCGCTCGACGTACTTGGCCAGCACGTCCACCTCGATGTTCACCCGGTCACCCGGACGGCGGGTGCCGAGCGTGGTCGCGGCCAGGGTGGTGGGGATGAGCGACACGGCGAACGAGGTCTCGTCGACGGACACGACGGTCAACGATACGCCGTCGACCGTGATCGATCCCTTCTCGACGACGTACCGCGACAGGCCGGGGTCGAGGTCGAATGCCATCACGGTCCAGTGCTCGGCCGGCGCGACCGAGCGCACCGCCGCCGTCCCGTCGACGTGTCCCTGCACGATGTGTCCGCCGAGACGGGAGTCCACCCGAGCCGCCCGTTCGAGGTTCACCGAAGCGCCCACCGTGACGGCCCCCAGTGAGCTGCGGCTCATGGTCTCCTGCATGACGTCGGCCGTGAAGGCCCCGTCGGCGACGTCGACAACCGTGAGGCACACGCCGTTCACGCTGATCGAATCCCCGGGACGTGCATCGGATGCCACGAGCGGGCCGTGGATCGCGAGGCGTGCCGCGTCGCCGAGGTCGGTCACCGAGGCGACCTGGCCGCACTCCTCGACGATGCCCGTGAACACGCCCTAGCCCTCCCGCGGTGCGTACGTGATCGTGCCGACCACGCGTACATCCTCCCCGACGACGGACACCGACTCGACGGCGACTCCCGGCCGGCCGGCCGGGGAGCCTGCCGGCCCGCGGCCGAGCGGCTCGGCCAGTGCGACCGGACCGGCGCCGAGCAGGACGGGCGCGACGAACCAGTCGATCCGGTCGATCATCGCCGCGGCAAGGAATGCAGCAGCCAGCGTCGGGCCGCCCTCGAGCAGGGCATGCCGCACGCCCTGCCCGCCGAGCACGGCGAGGACCGAGGCTGGATCGCGATCGGCCACGAACAGGGTCGGGGCCGACGCATCGCGCACCCGGGCCTCACGAGGGATCTCCCGCGCGCCCACGACGACTCGCAACGGGCCTGCGCCAGCAGCGATGGGCACCCCGCGCACCGTCAGCAGCGGGTCGTCGGCGAGCACGGTGCCGGTGCCGACGATGATGGCGTCGACTTCGGCGCGAAGCAGGTGAACGGCCGCCCGGGCCGGCTCCCCCGTGATCTCGGTGGGTCCGCCGTCGGCGCCGGCGACCCGCCCGTCCAGCGATACCGCGCACTTCCAGGTTACGAGCGGGCGCCCGTGGGCCGCATGGAAGGCCCACGGCAGGTTGACCGCCGCGGCGTCCGCGGACAGCACCCCGCCCAGCACCTCGATTCCGGCGGCCGCCAGCACTCCTGCTCCCCCGCCTGCCTCGGCCGTCGGGTCCGCCTGGGCGAAGACCACGCGCGAGATACCCGCCTTGATCAGGGCACTCGTGCACGGTCCGGTGCGGCCCACGTGGCGGCACGGTTCCAGGGTCACGACCGCCGTTGCCCCACGGGCACGATCGCCCGCATCGGCCAGCGCGGCGACCTCTGCGTGCGCCGTGCCGGCACCACGATGAAATCCCCGGCCCACCGCCGTGCCGTCTGCGGAGACGATGACGCAGCCGACCCTGGGGTTCACGCCGCGGGGCGCCTCCGCCGACTGGGCCAGCGCGATGGCCTCGCGCATGAACGCGGCCCACGCGCCTGCCGCATCGTCCATCCCGCCTCAGCCCCGTCGCGAGTGGCTCACGGGCGGGCGCCGTTCTCCGCCGCCGCGCGCAGCAGTTCGACCATGACGGCCGGGTCCTCGGCGCGGTACACGGCGGACCCGGCCACGAAGACGTCGGCTCCTGCCGCGGCGCACCTCTCGATGCTCTCGAGATCGACACCTCCGTCGACCTGGATCCAGATGTCGACGTCGGCCGCGTCGGCGAGGCGGCGGGCCTGCTGGACCTTCGGCAGCATCTCCGCCATGAAGGTCTGACCGCCGAAGCCGGGCTCCACGGTCATGACGAGGATCATGTCGACCGATGGGATGAGGGCCTCGATCTGCGAGATGGGCGTCCCGGGCTTCAGTGCGACACCGGCGCGGGCGCCGGCCGCCCGGATGTCCTTGGCCACCATCCTCGGCTTGCGGGCAGCCTCGACGTGGAAGGTGACGCTGCCGGCCCCCGCCTCCGCGAAGCCCGGTGCCCACCGGTCGGGGTCGGCGATCATGAGATGGCAGTCCGCCGGGATGGACACCTGAGACAGCAGCGACGCCACGACCGGCAGGCCGAAGGTGAGGTTCGGCACGAAATGGTTGTCCATGACGTCGAGATGGATCCAGTCGGCCGCCGCCTCGATGCGGCGGACCTCGGCGGCGAGGTCGGCTAGGTCGGCGTTCAGGACGCTCGGCGAGATCTGCATGGCCACGCCCGAACACTATTGGGCGGCCGGTGCATCCTCGCGACGGATGACCGCCAGGAACATGGCATCGGTGCCGTGCCGATGCGGCCACAGCTGGACCGTCGGTCCGTCACCGAGGTCGTCGACGCCGGGCAGCAGCACCCTGGCGTCCTCCAACCAGGCGTCCGTGCGCCCGCGCAGCACGTCGGACACGACGAACTCGGTCTCGGCCAAGTGCGGCGAGCAGGTGACATACGCCAGCACCCCGCCGGGCCTGGTCGCTGCCAGACCCGCGCGCAGCAGGTCGCGCTGGAGCGACCCGAGCGTCGCGAGATCAGCGGGCGTTCGTCGCCACCGGGACTCGGGGCGCCGCCGCAAGGCGCCGAGCCCGGTGCACGGCGCGTCCAGCAGCACCCGGTCGAACACGGTGTCCCCCCACGGCGCCAGCCGTGCGTCACCGATCAGCACGGTCGTGCCGCTGGCGGGCGCCAGCGAGGACTCGACGAGCTCGGCCCGGTGCGGGTGCTGTTCAACCGCGACCAGCGTTGCCCCGCGATCGGCCGCCAGCCCCTCGAGGATCGCCGCCTTGCCACCCGGCCCCGCGCACATGTCCAGCCACGCCTGGTCCGGGCCAACGACCGGAACCGCCGCGAGGGCGAGCGCGACCAGTTGGCTGCCCTCATCCTGCACGCCGGCCCGGCCGTCGCGTACCTCGGCGAGCGAGTCGGGGGTCCCGTGGGCGAGCGTGGCGGCCAGCGGCGACCAGCGCGCGGGCTCGGTGCCGGGCAGCGCCAGCAGGTCGGCGG
>JAUSNB010000067.1 GCA_030645615.1 Actinomycetota bacterium
GGTCGCAATCGAGTGATGAACGCGGATTGGGCGGGCGCGACCAGCGGGATTGCGGACGTTTCTGGCCCGCACGACAACAGGCCGACTTCGAGCGCTTAGCCAAGGAAGCAAAGGCTGAATGGCTATGCACTGTGCCGACGAAGCTCAGAATTTGCTGCTGCGCTCGCAGACTATGATGGCAGTCGCGAACTGGTACGAAGCCAGCGGCCTGAACACGATGAACGTGCCCATGCCATCCCTATGACCAGCGGCGACCAGCACGACGTCTTGACTCGCTGGCGCCATTCCTGCATTGGAAGCCGGGCACGCGGAAGGCTATCGAGCGGGGATACGGCAGCCCAGCCCCATGCGCACGATTCGCCTTTCGCGGTGCCTCGCTACTGGGCGTCCATCCATCGCTCATCGGCCAGTACGACCGATGTTTCAACTTGTCGCTCGGGTATCGACCAGTATTTTCTGAGCAGGGAATCCTTGTGCGTTTTCGGGACCAGCGCAAAACCATTCCGGCGATAGAAATCGATGGCCCAGGTGGCGTCCGCCCAGGTGCCGATCAACACAGGCTTCTCCGCGAGGGCTGCCACATGACGCAGGAGCCTTGTCCCCACCCCTTTCCTCTGCACGGTCGGCGCGACGTAGGCATGGCGGATCAGGGCGACGGCGCCCTTGTCCTGAATTCCCATCACCCCTGACAGCAGTCCGTCCTCCTCCGCGACCCAGAACATGACGCCGTCGGCAATTTCGCCTTCCAGTTCATCGCGCGGCATATAGGGTTCGTGCCACCTGTCGGCGGGGATCACGCCGCGATACGCCTGGGCGGCTTGGTTGATGATCGACAACGCCGCGTCCAGATCCGGCGCCAGCATTTTTCTGATCGATATCATGCCCCGGCATGCAGCCGCACCGGAATCCGCTGTGGGCCGAAGGGCTTGCCGAATTTTCCGTAGCGCCCGGCGATCGCGGTGCCGCAATGCCGGCAATGCCCGCTGTCGTCGAGCGCGTAGCCGAGGATGCGGTACCAGTCGCGCTGGATCACTGCCCTGCCGCAGCCGGGGCAGAGCGTTTCGTCGCCGGCCTTGTCATGCACGTTGCCGGTATAGACGTAGTGCAGACCGGCATCCATCGCGATGCGGCGCGCGCGGGCCAGCGTCGCCGGCGGCGTGGCGGGGATGTCGCTCATTTTCCAGTCGGGGTGGAAGGCGCTGAAATGCAGCGGTACGTCGGGCCCGAGTTCCTTCGCCACCCATGCCGACA
>JAUSNB010000069.1 GCA_030645615.1 Actinomycetota bacterium
CAAGCCCGCTTCAACATGGTCGAGCAGCAACTGCGTCCCGCCAAGGTGCTGGATCCGGATGTGCTCGACATGTTGTTTCTGGTCAAGCGCGAAGAATTTGTTCCTGCTGCGCATCGCCGGCTGGCTTTTGCCGACACCGAGATTCCGCTTGGCGGGGCTGCCGCCCGCATGTTTTCGCCGATCGTCGAAGCGCGCGCCCTGCAGGCCCTGGCGATGAAAAGGCATGAGAATGTGCTGGAGGTGGGCTCCGGCTCCGGTTATATGGCGGCCCTGCTGGGAACCCATGCCGATCATGTCTGGTCGATCGAGATCGATGCCGAACTGGCCGACACGGCGCGCGAGAATCTGCGCCGCGCCGGCGTGACCAACGTGGTGGTGGAGACCGGCAACGGACTGTGCGGACTGGCCGCCCACGCGCCTTACGATGTCATCATGGTTTCGGGCGCGGTGGCCAGGGTGCCGCAAGTCCTGCTCGACCAGTTGAAGCCCGGCGGCCGCCTGTTCGCCATCGAGGGCGCCGCGCCGGCGATGCAGGCAGCACTGTACACGCGGGTCGGCGATGCCTTCCGCCGCGTCGCCGTATTCGAAACCGTGGTGGCTTCCCTGTTGGACGCCGAACCGGCGCCGGCCTTCGCCTTTTGAGCCGATGCGCCAGCTTTCCGCTTCCCAGCTCAAGGAATGGCTCGCCGATGCACAGCGGTCCAAGCCGCTGCTGCTCGATGTCCGCGAACCCTGGGAATTCGAAGCCTGCCGCATCGCAGGCTCCCTGTCGATGCCGATGCGTGGCGTCCCCGCGCGCTACCATGAGCTCAAGCGCGACGAGGAAATCGTCATGATCTGTCATCACGGCGCGCGCAGCTTTCAGGCCGGAATGTTTCTGGAACAGATGGGCTTCAGCAGCATCATCAACCTGCAGGGCGGCGTTGCCGCCTGGGCGCGGGATGTCGATCCGGCGATGCCGACCTATTGAATCGAGTCGTGGAGTATTTATGAACAAAGCACTTCCTCTGATGATCGCCGGCTGTCTGGCCGCGGGCGGGTTTGTCGAACTGGCCCATGGCGCCGACCTGATGGCGGTGTATCGCGATGCGGTCGCCTACGATGCCCAGTTCGCATCCGCGCGGGCTGCGCTCGACGCCGGACGTGAAAAACTGCCGCAGGGTCGCGCCGGCCTGCTGCCCACGGTCGGCCTGTCCGCCAACACGACATGGAATGACGTCGATACGACGCGGCGCATCTCCGGTGCGACGGAAACCAATACCAGTTACA